>CAVZOC010000004.1:0-669223 GCA_963776855.1 uncultured Actinomycetota bacterium
GGCCAGGAAGCACAAGCTCAGGCCGACAGCGATGCCGGCGAGGATCGCGGTAATCACCGGGACCGCCGGTTCGGTCAAAAACGTCTCGGGGATGTCCGGGTCGGCATCGCCGGAGCACGCGAAGCAGGCGGCAAAGATCGCGAACACCACCAGCAGCACCCCCTGGCCAGTCGGGGTGCGGTACGGGGCGCTGAATTGCGGCGGGAACACGAACGCCATCAGGCAGGCCATCACGACCACCGCGACGCTCATGATCTGCACGCCGCGGCGGCCGCCGCGCCGGGAAGCCTCGATACTTCGGCGCAGTTCGAGTTCTTCGCGGATGGAACCGGCGAGCCGGTCCAGGCTCGCCGCCAGTCCTGGTCCGCGAGTCTCCGCGTTCATGATCAACGCGGCGATGACCAGGTCGGCGCTGGGGTCGGCCAGGTCCTCGGCGAGTTGCCGCAGCGCTGCCGGCATCGGCTCGCGTGCGCCGATCAGCCCGGACAGCCGGCTCAACGGGCGCAGCAGTACGGGCGGCGCCGTGGCGACCGAAGCCGGAATTGCTTCGTACAGGCCGGTTGCGCCGGAGACCAAGTCCTTCAACGACTCGGTCCACATGGCCAGCGCCTCCAGCTGCGCCACCCGGTCCCGCGAGCGCCGACCGCACCGAACAGCGCCGGCCAGAAGATCACCAGCGCCGCGACCGCCAGCGCGGCGACCGGCCAGCGCGTCAGCGCCAGCACGCCGACGCCGGTGACCAGGCCGCCGATCAGCCGCAGCCCGAGCAGCGGACCGGCCACCGAGGCTCGCAGCCGGGAGAGCAGACTCGGCGGCGCCAGCGGCGAGTCGGACGTCGGAGCGCACCGCGGACACGATCACCAGCAGCGCCGGCACCAGCGGCGAGCACGATCAGCACGACCGCGAGCAGCGTGATACTCATCAGACCCGCCACCCGCCGTCGCCGGTCGCCGCGGTGCCAGTCGAAGCCAGCCGGCTTCGACTAGTTCTCTGCGAAGCGGCACTGGGCCGCCGTGCGCTCGGCGTAACCGGTCGCCTTGTTGAACTTGAACAGGCTGGAGGACGCGACGATGTCGCCGTTGAAGCTGTCGACCTGGATGATCTCGTGCACTACCCGGCGTCGCCGGCCGGGCCGGACCGGTCGGGCACCATCCTCAAGAACACGCACAGTCCAGCGCCTCGGCGATGAGCATGTGGGCGACTTCGCTGGTCAGCCCGGCCTCCTTGCTCTGCACGGCAAGGCTGGCGATCCGGTTGAACACGCGCTTGGCGTCCTTGCAGTGGATCGTGGATAGCGACCCGCCGGACCCGCCGAGCGTGGCGTTGATCAGCGCGATCACCTCGGGTCCCTTGCACTCGCCGACGATGGTGCGGTCCGCGGCCTGGGTCAGCGTTTCGCGCACCAGGTCGGTGAGCGTCACCTCGCCGGCCGAGTCGCCGTAGGCCTTGCGTCCTTCCAACGCGACGATGTCGTCGTGCTTCCCAGCGCGGCAAGATCGAGTTCGAGGGACTCCTCGATAGTGAAGATCCGCTCGGCCGGGTCGACCTCCGCCGCCATGGCCCGCAGCAACGTCGTCTTTCCGACGTCCTGGTCGCCGCGATGAAGTGGTCAGCCGGGCCGTGATCGCGGCGCGCAGGAAGTCCGCGACCTCGCGGCTGCATGTGCGGTTCTCGATCAGGTCGTCCAGAGTGATCCGGGGATACCGGTTGCGGCGGATGCTCACCGTGGGCCGTTCGCAGACCCAGCCAATCGCCGCCAGCCGGGACCCGTCCGGAAGTCGCAGCCGCAGGAACGGGTTGGTCATGTCCCACGGCCGCGAGGCCAGGCCGACCCACGACGCCAAACGACGGATCAGCTCGATCAACTGCTCGTCGCTGCCGCCACGTCCGGGCCCCGCTGACGGCCGCGCTCGTCGGCGTACTTGATGAACGTCTTGTCGCAGCCGATGATGTTGATCGTCTCGACCGAGTCGTCGTTCAGCAACGCCTGCAAGCCGTCCGCCTCGTACATCGATGCCCACACCGCGCGACCCAGCGCCTCCACGTCCCCGGGCGGTAACCGGGATCCGCTCTCAGCCGCGCGCGTAGTCTCGGATCGTTTCGTCGATCAGCGACCGGACCAGCTGTCGCTCGTCATCACCGGCCAGTGGCGTGCCCGCGTTCGCGAAGCGGCGCCGCTGTTCGGTCAGCTTGCCGCCGACCTGGCGGCGCAGCCGCCGCACCAGCTCGTAATCCACGCCGCGGTCGACTCCGCCGGGCGCTGCCGAAGGGCCAGCCAGACCGTCGCCCTGGCCCTCGTCCACGGCCGTTGGCGGCTCGAAGATCCCCGAGCAGATCCTCGATGGTCGACGGCCCGGCGGACCAGCCCCGCTGCGCGTCTGGTTACGCAGGCCCTGCCGGCGGGCCTAGCCCCGGGCCGGCACACGCCCATTCCCCGCCACTGTGCCGCCGCGTCGGAACTGCTCGGTGGACAGCCGGGCACGGGCGGCCCGCTGCTCGGTGACCGCGTACTGTTCTCCCACCAGCTCCTCGACAACGCTCCGTGCGGTCCGCAGCAGCACCGAACGCTGCCCCCGGCCCGCGCCGCCGCGCACCGCGTCAGCGGCTTTCGGGTCCCACCCAATCCGCGGGCAGTGCTCGCGGGATGTGGTGCTCCGCGAGCAGTTCGTCGACCTCGTGAGCGGCGGCCGCCCGCGGCGTGGCGTGGCGACCACGACCGGCACGACCACCGACCGGACCCGTCCTCTACCCGCAGCACGCTGGCCAAGCCAGGCAGCAGATCGGTCAGCCGGAATAACGCCTCGTGCCGATCCGGAAGCACGACCGCGACCACGGTCGATGCCGCCAGCAGCGGCAGGGAGGGGTGTCCGGGGAGAGCCGGCCCGCGTCGATCACCACATTCGGCTCGCCCGCCAGCATCGTCGCGAAGTGCCGGCCATACTCGCGCAGCACCTGCGTCATCGGCTGCGCCGCCGGCATCCCGCACACGACAGCACCGGCCGTGGTCTGCATCGCGCTCGCCCACACCTGTTCCGTCGACGGCACCCGCTTCACCGCCGACAGCGCCAGCTCCGCGATGCTCGGCTTGGCCGGCAACACCTGTCCCTGCGGCCCCGCCAGCGTCAGCGCCCACTCGCCGCCGACCGGATCGGCCTCCACCAGCACCGCGCGAGGCGGCCAGCGGCGCCGCCGCCAGCAACGCCACCGTCGACGCGCCCGGCGAGCCCTTCATCCCGCAGATGCTGATCACGACGACGGCACCTCGGCAACGCCACCAGACCCGCGCTGTTCGCCTGCGCCAACTGCGGCACGTCACCCTTCGGGATCAGCAGCGACACCACGGTGCTCGTCCCGTCCGACGACGCGACCGACGCGGACACCCGTACCGAGTTCTCCAGCACCGTCGCACGCGACCCGACCCCGACGACGAGCTGCCAGCCGACTGCCGGTCAGCAAGATGACCATGACCTTGTCGCCCGCCGAGACGCCGCCGGCCGGCAGCTGGCCGGGCTTGAGCAACACCCCGGCCACCACGTACCCAGTCGGAGTCGCCGCGCTGGTGCTCACCATGGCCTGGTTCAGTATCTCGCCCTTCACCAGGCCGACCGCGGCGATCTTGCCGATCACCTCGTCCATGTGGTTGCCCGCGTAGGCCGGGATGTCATTGCCCGCCATCTGCGCCGTGGTCAGGTCGCTGGCCTCGATCGTGTGCCCGGCCGGCACCGCCTGGCGACCATGATCACCGATACCTTCCCGCCCGGTGCTCGCAACAGCAGACCCGCACCCAGCCCGCCCGCCAGCACCAGCACCACCGCCCGCGCGATCAGGCCGCGCTGCGCCCGCTCCCGCTTCCGCAGGCGCGGGCCCGCCGGCGGCGTCACCGCGCGATGCCCGTTCCCGTTCACCGACAACGACTGGGTCGTGTCTCCGGCTTTGTCCTTACGCCACCAGAAGGTCCCCTCCCAAAGGTGATCGCCAAATCGTGTGGAGCTAGTGGCCGCCGGTCATGACGGTCTCGACCTGGAACACGCGCAACGGCATCGGCGTCGTCTGGCGCTTCAGCTCGGGCAGGTCGCCGCCGTTCTCATCACAGGCAGTGCCGGTGCAGGGCCAGGTGATCTCCCACGTCACCGTGCCGCGCACCGTGAAGTACCGGTCGTTCGCCGACGGGCCGGTCTGCGGCTGCTGCGACGAGTCGACCCGGTAGGTGTATCCGCACGGCGGATGATACGGGTCAGACGAACTGAACGGCGCACCCGGACCATCACACGAGGTCGAGTCGCCGTCACCCATCGACCACGACACCGACACCGGCGTCGCGGTCGCCGTCACCGATCGACCAGCCGCCGCTGCCGGCGGCGACGTCAACGAACGCCACTGGCCAGAGGGGAACCACAGCCACGTCGGGATACCGACGTAGGTCGTCGCCTACGGCCCGGGCCCGCGTTCGACGACGCTGCAATGTCGGAGTTGCAGCATCGTCTCTGCACGCTGAGCGAGCACCGCCGCCGGCGGCGGCGCGGCGCCACCTTCGGCGACCAGAAGAAGCCCGCACCTTGGCCGCCGGTGCAGCGATAACCGCGCCCGTCGTGTGTCCCTGCCAGAGCGGGTCGCCCAGCGGCGGCGGCGGGTCCATGGCTGTCGCGTAGCACGAGTGCGCCGCATCCCATGTCCCGTCGCCCGGGATGTAGCACGGGATGGTCGTCCCGTCCTTCGTGCACTTGCCGGAACCGCCGCCCTTGCCACCGCCGCCACCCTTGCCAGGCGGTGGATCGCTTACCACGCGGCAGATGACGATCTGGCCCACCTTGCGGCACTCCTGGTGACTACCGGCAAACGCGCTCGGGCCGATAACAAGGAAGCCACCGAGCACGGTCAGCGAGCTCACGACGACGACAGCGGCGAGGCATCGAGAGCTATTCATGGCGCGCAAGTTTTCGATGTGTCCGTCGTGACCGTGGATACGCCCCATCGCTTCTCGTAGAAGATGACCTTCGCTGTGGTGAGGTTCGGCGCCGGCGCTCCCGATGGACTCGACTTGATCGTGGGCGGCGGCCCAGGAGTTGTCGCAACCACCTTCCAGCTCGCGGGAACGGGGCAGTCCGTCAAGGTCACCGTGGGGTAGGGCTTGGCGGTCAGATCGACGTTTGCCACGGTCGGCCGAGCGACCGCCGGTCTCCCGCGATACGCCACCTGAGTTGGGTCAGGGAGAAAACGTCGTTCAGCAGCTGGGCTTGCGCGGGGTCGAACGAGAACCGCCGGAAGTTGCCTCTGGCTGGCAGCGGATCACTGATCTTCTTCGGCGGGTGCATGTAGGCGTATGCAACCGACTTGGTGAAGCTGACGTACGCCTTCAGAGCGGCTGCGACGCGCGGATCCGCAGGTGTCGAAGCGCTCGAACTCGGTGAAGTTGATTGGGTGTCTGAAGGCAACGTCGATGTCGGGCCTGACGCCTGCGAGCCTTCCCGCGAGGTCGCTGCGCTGTCAGATGTGTTGTGTCCGGGTTCGGTGATTCGCTGCCACTGCACCCTGCGATAGCTGTCACCAGCAGCGCAGCCAACAGGGATGTGGCGAACCGAAACCTCTGCACTGATCACCTCGTCGCTCATGGGGTGACGCCCACCGTTGCCGGGGGTGACGCCCGGAATGTGAATCAACGGTGATCCTCGGTTCACAGAGCGTCAAGACCTTTCGCCCCGCTTCGGGGCATAAGTCCAAAACTCCGCCTAGGCATCACCACGTGGCGTAACCCGTGACGCGCGTCCGCACCGGGGCCATCTCGACCGCTCGGATGGCGGTGCATGCCGACCAGATTGATGCCCCTACCGGCACCAGTCCGCCCTCCCCTACGCGCTTCGGGCGACAGGAGGGAGCGACGCGGCATCCATAGGGCGTGCTGCAACGCAAGCTAGGCGACATTAGGTGCCTGAGCGCTGCCAGTCTCGACGAAGTGATGAAGGGGCGACGCCGGAATCTTGATGAGCTTCCCCAAGCGGACCACCGGAGTGGGCCAACCTCCCTCACGGATGAGCGCATAGGCGGTGGTGCGTCCGATGCCGAGCACTTCTGCTGCCTCCACCACGGTGAGCAGAACGGACTCTGATGATCGCTCAGCATCGGCCTGCACGTGTTTGGTCATGATCTCGCTCCTTCGGTAGGGCTTCCACACGAACAGGTGCAATCGGGTGCCATCAGCTATCACGTGCGTAGTAACGGTTTGGTAACGCCCCCATCGGTGAGCGGGCCTCTGAACGCCTGCAGGCAACGAGCCCCAGGACAGAACTCGTTGCTCGTGGATTGCCAAACGATCAACAAACGACGCCGCCTGATCGATACGTTTGGGTTCGGCGCATGTCACCCGTCGCCAGCTTGAGCTGTCTCGTGCTTGCACGTGCGACGGACAAATGAGCGACAAATGATCTTGGACCAGCAACTCATCAAACGACGAAGGCCCCGGAATCCGGGGCCTTCAAGGGTGGGCGATACTGGGATTGAACCAGTGACCCCTACCGTGTCAAGGTAGTGCTCTCCCACTGAGCTAATCGCCCGTATGTGCATCGCGCGGTGCGATGGTTGTGTGCGAGGTGGCGACGGGATTTGAACCCGTGTACACGGCTTTGCAGGCCGTTGCCTCGCCTCTCGGCCACGCCACCGTAGACGGCTGCCGACCGTGCCGGCGCCTTCCGAGCGGACGACGGGACTCGAACCCGCGACCCTCACCTTGGCAAGGTGATGCGCTACCAACTGCGCTACGTCCGCATGACCATCGGGCCAATTCGTGCTGCCCTGGTGCCGAAGGACGACTCTACCCGCTGGCTCGGCAGCCCTTCAAACCGCCTACCGCTGCTCGTCGCCGGCCGGGGAGATCCGAGCCCAGACACGCTCCACGGCGGCCGAGAGGGCGGTCAGGTCGCCGTCGTTCTCGATCACCTCGTCGGCCACCGCGCGCCGCTGCTCGTCGCTCGCCTGGGCCGCCATCCGGCTCCGGGCATCGGCCTCAGACATGCCCCGGCCCGCCAGCCGCGCCACCCGCAGTTCCGGAGCTGCGGTGACCACCACCACCAGATCGAAGCCGGCGGCCATGTCGTTCTCGACCAGCAACGGGACGTCGTACACAATCGCAGCGCCCACCGGGGCCGCCGCCTCGAGCTCGGCCACCCGCTCCCCCACCCGGGGATGCACGATCCCGTTGAGAGCCGTGCGGGCCTGCTCGTCGGCGAAGACGATGCGGGCCAGGGCGGGGCGGTCCAGCGAGCCGTCCGGGCCGACGACGTCCGCCCCGAAGCGTGCCACCACGGCGTCGAACCCGGGAGTCCCCGGCTCGACCACCTCCCGGGCGATCGCGTCGGCGTCCACCACCACCGCACCACGCTCGCCGAGCATCCGGGCCACGGTGCTCTTGCCCGACCCGACACCCCCGGTCAACCCCACCCGCATGACCCCGACGCTAGCCGACGACACCCCACCGACTGAGGTGAGTGGTGCGCTCCGGGGTCAGTGGCGCGCTATAACGCACCACCGAACTCGAAACGCACCACTCAACAAGTCGACAAGTTCGGCCGGCTCCGCAAGGGACCCCGCAACAGACCGAGGGCCCCGCAGGCGGGTGCCTGCGGGGCCCTCGGGCGAGGTGCGTCGTGGCTCAGCGACCGGCGAGCTTCTCCCGCAGGGCGTTGAGCGCCTCGTCCGAGGCCAGCGAACCGGAGTCCGTGGTCGCGGCGCCCTCGGCCGGGGCGTCCGAGCTGTACGAGGTCGACTCGCCCGTGTCAGAGGCGGCGTCGGCGTCGGCCTTCTGGGCGTCCTCGAGCTGCCGCTTGTGGGCCTCGAAACGCTCGCGGGCGGCCGCGTAGCGCTTCTCCCACTCCTCCCGCTGCTGCTCGTAGCCTTCGAGCCACTCGTTGGTCTCCGGGTCGAAGCCCTCGGGGTAGATGTAGTTGCCCTGCTCGTCGTACTGGGCGTCCATGCCGTACTGGGCCGGGTCGAACTGCTCGTCCGACAGCGCGCCCTCGTTCGCCTGCTTCAGGCTGAGCGAGATACGACGCCGGTCGAGGTCGATGTCGATGACCTTGACCAGGAGGTCGCTGCCGACGTTGACGATCTGCTCCGGGATCTCGACGTGACGCTCGGCCAGCTCCGAGATGTGGACCAGGCCCTCGATGCCGTCCTGGACGCGGACGAACGCACCGAAGGGCACCAGCTTGGTGACCTTGCCCGGCACGACCTGCCCGATCTGGTGGGTACGGGCGAACTGGCGCCAGGGGTCCTCCTGCGTCGCCTTGAGCGACAGCGAGACCCGCTCGCGGTCGAGGTCGATGTCGAGCACCTCGACGGTGACCTCCTGGCCGACCTCGACGACCTCGGACGGGTGGTCGATGTGCTTCCAGGACAGCTCCGAGACGTGCACCAGACCGTCGACGCCGCCGAGGTCCACGAAGGCACCGAAGTTCACGATCGAGGACACGACGCCGCTGCGGACCTGGCCCTTGGCGAGCTTGTTGAGGAACTCGCTGCGGACCTCCGACTGCGTCTGCTCCAGCCACGCGCGGCGCGAGAGCACGACGTTGTTGCGGTTCTTGTCCAGCTCGATGATCTTCGCCTCGAGCGTCTTGCCGACGTAGGGCTGCAGATCGCGGACGCGGCGCATCTCGACCAGCGACGCCGGCAGGAAGCCGCGCAGGCCGATGTCGAGGATCAGGCCGCCCTTGACGACCTCGATGACGGTGCCCTCGACGACCTCGTCGTTGTCCTTCTTCTCCTCGATCGTGCCCCAGGCGCGCTCGTACTGCGCCCGCTTCTTGGACAGGATGAGGCGGCCTTCCTTGTCCTCCTTCTGGAGAACCAGGGCCTCGACCTCGTCACCGACGGCGACGACCTCGTTCGGGTCGACGTCGTGCTTGATGGACAGTTCGCGGGAGGGGATGACCCCCTCGGTCTTGTAGCCGATGTCGAGCAGGACCTCGTCCCGGTCGACCTTGACGATCGTGCCCTCGACTATGTCGCCGTCGCCGAAGTACTTGATCGTCTTGTCGATCGCGGCGAGGAAGTCGTCGGCGGTGCCGATGTCGTTGACCGCTACCTGCGGTGTGGTCGAGGTCGGAGCTTCTACGGTGGACGTCATTGAGTGGGTGAATTCCTGACAGCTGTGAGGTGTGTGTCGGACACGGCCCGGTTCGACACCGACGCGACCGGAAAACGGGCCCGAACGGTGAAGCCTGCCGGGCCGCGGACGATCGTGGCGGCGACGAGCGGCCTGCTCCCTGTCGAGGCCGCAGACCTGTCCACTCACACCGTACTCCGGGCATCCCCTGGACGGGAAATCCCGGCCGCGCGGGACCGGTCAGGTGAGGGCGCGGCGCAGCTCCGCGGCCGCCTCCGCCATCGCCTGCCGCGCGCCGGCCACAACCCCGGGCAGCGAGGCGTAGCCGTGCACGGCGTCGGCGTAGTTGGTCAGCCGCACCGCGACGCCGGCGGCGCGTAGGGCGTCGGCGTACACCGGCCCTTGATCGCGCAGCGGGTCGTGCTGGGCCGTCTGGATGAGGGCCGGCGGCAGGTCGTGGTGCTGGCCGAACAGCGGGGACGCGTACGGATCCTTCGGGTCACCGTCGCCGACGTAGAGGCCGGGGGCGTTGTCGAGGTCCTGCCGGGTGAGGATCGGTGCGTTCGCGTTCTCCGCCTTCGAGGGGTAGTCCGCCCCGAGGTCGACCGACGGGTAGAGCAGCACCTGCAGCGCGATGGCCGGCCCGCCCCGGTCCCGGGCCATCATCGGCACCACGGCGGCGATGTTCCCGCCGGCGCTGTCGCCCATCACCGCCAGCCGGGAGCCGTCGGCGTCGAGTTCGGCGGCGTGTTCCGCCACCCAGGCGGTGGCGGCGTAGCAGTCCTCGACCGGCGTCGGGAAGGGGTGCTCCGGGGCGAGCCGGTAGTCGACCGAGACCACCAGCGCCCCCACCGCGGCCGCGATGCCCGCGCACCACCACTCGGACTGCCTGGGATCGCCCGACACCCACCCGCCGCCGTGGTAGTTCATCACGATCGGCAGGGCGCCGACGCCGGCCTGCCGCGGGCGGTACAGCCGCAGCGGGATGCTCGTGCCGTCGAGTGCCGTGCCCGACCGCTCGGTGATCTCCACCGACGGATCGGGCCGCCCCGCGATGACCGTCATGCCGGGTAGCCCCAGCATCCGCTTGCGCAGGTCGCTGGCGGCGCGGACGCGGTCGGCCGGCTGCTGCATCACCGGCCGTCGTTCGATCCGACGGTAGAGCGCCCAGAACGCCGAGGTCTTGAACGGAATCGCCATAAGTGGCGAACCTAGCCGCCGTTACCGTCAGATGCATGTCTTCGCAGCCACCGGCCGCCGGTATCGGCCGCACGAGTGTGGACGCCGTGACCTCGACCCGGGCCAGCCGGTCCTGGTGGGACGGCGACGCCGACGCCTACCATGCCGAGCACGGCGCGTTCCTGGGCGAGGCGGACTTCGTCTGGTGTCCCGAACGGCTGCGTGAGGCGGACGCGCACCTGCTCGGCGATGTCACCGACGCTCGGGTGCTCGAACTCGGCTGCGGCGCCGCGATGTGTTCGCGCTGGCTGGCCGGAGCCGGTGCACGACCGGTCGCCTTCGACCTGTCGGCCGGCATGCTCCGGCACGCCCGCGCCGGCGCGACCCGCACCGGCGTCGACGTGCCCCTGGTGCAGGCGGACGCCCAGCACCTACCCTTCCGCGACGCCGGCTTCGACATCGTCTTCACCGCCTTCGGCGCGATCCAGTTCGCCGCCGACACCGGCCGGATCATGGCCGAGGTGGCGCGGGTCCTGGGCCCCGGCGGCCGGTGGGTCTTCGCCACCACCCACCCGATGCGCTGGTCGTTCCCGGACGATCCGGGCCCCGGTGGGCTGACCGCGACGATGCCCTACTGGGATCGGACCCCGTACGTCGAGTTCGACGAGACAGGGGCGGTGTCCTACGTGGAGCACCACCGCACGCTCGGCGACCGCGTCCGCGAGATCGCCGCGGCCGGGTTGCGCCTCGTCGACCTCGTCGAGCCGGAGTGGCCACCCGGCCACGCCGAAGTATGGGGCCAGTGGTCGCCGCTGCGCGGTGCGATCCTGCCCGGCACCGCGATCTACGTCTGTGAGCGCTCCTGACCGGCGCGCGTGTGACCCGTCGCCCTCGCGTCGGCCCGAGCTGTGCGCCCCGCGGCCGCGACCTCTAGGTTCCCAAGGCATGCAGACCCGCCCCGCCTCCCCCGCCGACGTCCCCGCCCTCACCGAGCTGTGGCGGCGGTGGGACACGCACTGGTTCGGGGCCCCGGAGCACGACGAGAGCGAGCTGCGGGAGGACCTCGCGCCGCTGTCGTCGCTGGAGGAGCAGACCCTGCTGGTCCACGACGAGGAGGAGCTGGTCGGCGCCGCGTGGTGGTGGGGACAGCACACCGTCGTGCTGGCCGCCCCGGTCGCCGAGCGCACCGAGGTGATCCGGTTGCTGCTCGACGCCGGGGAGGCGGCGGATCGCCGCGACGCCTTCGCGCTCGACCGGGACACCGAGCTGGTCGAGGCGCTCACCGCCCGGGGCTGGCGCTACGAGCACTCCGCGTTCGACCTCGTCCGCGCCGTCGCACCGGACTGGACGCTGCCCGAACCGGCCTGGCCCGACGACGTCGAGGTCACCGGCTTCGACGCCGACGAGGCGGCGACGATCCACGACCTGGTCTACCGCCGGGCCGCATGGACCGACGTCCCCGGCCACGTTGCGCGCACCCTCGAGGAGTGGGAGGCGCTGTTCCTCAAGGGCGACGTCCCCCCGGGCGAGCAGGTCGTCGCCCGGCGCGGCGGGCGGCCGGTCGGCGTGGCGCTGTCCCGGTCGTTCTCCGATGGCATGGGCTGGGTGGCCCAGCTGGCCGTCGATGTCGCCGAGCGCGGTTCGGGGCTGGGGCGGGCGCTGCTGCTGGAGGCGTTCACCCGCCGGCGGGCCGCCGGCGCCACCAAGCTCGGGCTCGCGGTACAGGCGGACAATCCTCGCGCGCTCGGTCTCTACGAGTCGATCGGGCTCAAGGTGGACCGCGAGTACCGGTCGTTCGTGCGCGACTAGCGATCCGGGCGGGATGCGGCGCCCGGGGCGGGCGCCGGGGTGGTCAGTGCGCCGCCTCGTGCCAGGTGCGGCCCACGCCGATCGAGACGTCCATCCGGACGCTGCCCAGGTCGACGGCGTCGGTCATCCGCTCGCGCACCAGCTGCTCCACCGCCTCCTGCTCCCCCGGCGCGATCTCCAGCACGAGCTCGTCGTGGACCTGCAGCAGCAGCCGGGACCGGAACCCGCCCTCGGCCAGCCCGCGGTGCACGTCCAGCATCGCGATCTTGATGATGTCGGCGGCGCTGCCCTGGATCGGGGCGTTGAGCGCGGCGCGTTCGGCCATCTCGCGCAGGTTCCGGTTGGTGCTGCTGAGGTTGGACAGGTAGCGGCGCCGGCCCATGATCGTCTCGGTGTAGCCGCTGCGCCGCGCCTCGTCGACCACGGAGTGCAGGTAGTCCCGGACGCCGCCGAAGCGGGTGAAGTAGGCCTCCATCTGCTCCTTCGCCTCGTCGGTGGAGATGCGCAGCTGACGGGCCAGCCCGAAGGCCGACAGCCCGTAGGCCAGCCCGTAGCTCATGGCCTTGACCCGGCGACGCAGCTCCGGGTCGATCTGCTCCACCGGCAGGTCGAAGGCGCGGGAGGCGACGAAGGTGTGGAGGTCCTCGCCGGTGGTGAACGCCTCGATCAGGCCCGCATCGTGGGACAGGTGCGCCATGATCCGCATCTCGATCTGGCTGTAGTCGGCGGTCATGAGCGACTCGAAGCCGTCGCCGACCACGAAGGTCTCGCGGATGCGGCGACCCTCGGCGGTGCGGACCGGGATGTTCTGCAGGTTGGGGTCGGTGGACGAGAGCCGGCCGGTCGCCGCGATCGTCTGGTTGAAGGTGGTGTGGATGCGGCCGTGGTCGTCGATGAGCGGGATCAGCCCGTCGACGACCGACTTGAGCCGCGCGACCTCGCGGTGCTTCAACAGCAGCTCCAGCACCGGGTGCTCGGTCTTGGCGTAGAGGTCCTGCAACGCGTCGGCGTCGGTGGTGTAGCCGGTCTTGTTCCGCTTCGTCTTCGGCAGCGCGAACTGCTCGAAGAGGATCTCCTGCAGCTGCTTGGGCGAGCCGAGGTTGAACTCGCGCCCGACCAGCTGGTGGGCATCGGCCTCGACCGACTTCACGCTCTCGCCCAGTTCCAGCTGCAGGTCGACGAGGGCGCCGGTGTCGGCGGCGATGCCGACGGCCTCCATCTCGGCCAGGACGTAGGCCAGCGGCAGCTCCATCTCGACGAGCAGCGCGGGAGCGCGCCCGGCCTCGTCGAGCCGGCCGTCGAAGGTGTCGGCCAGGTCGCGGACGGCGGTGGCCCGCACGGTCTCGACCTCGGCCAGCGCGTCGTCCGACTCCTCGGCGCCGCCGTCGAGGGTCAGCTGCCCGGAGTCCTCGACGTTGCTGCGCAGCTCGCGGTGCAGGTAACGCAGGGCGAGGTCGGCCAGGTCGAAGGCCCGGGTGTCGGGGCGCAGCAGGTAGGCCGCCAGCTGCGTGTCGCTGGTGACGCCGGCCAACGCCCAGCCGTGCTGCCGCAGCGCCAGCAGCGGGCCCTTGACGTCGTGCACCGCCTTGGGTGCCGCCGGGTCGGCCAGCCAGTCGCCCAGTGCCTTCTCGTCCTCGGGGGTCAGCAGCTCTGGGGAGAGGTACGCCGCTGCGCCGTCACCGGCGGCCAGTGCGATGCCGGTGAGCGTGCCGACGCCCCGGCCCCACGTGCCGCGGAAGGCGAGGCCGACCCGCGCCCCGTCGCGGGCGTGCTCGATCAGCCAGGCCGCGGTCTCGTCCGGGCCGGGGCGGGTGAAGGCGACGTCGAATCCCTCGTCGGCCTCGGGCTGGGCCGCGGCGACGCTGTCGAACAGCCGCTCCCGCAGCACCCGGAACTGGAGCTCGTCGAACAGCCGGTGCACCTCGTCGCGGTCCCACTGCCGGCGGTGCAGCTCGTCGACGGCGACGTCGAGCTGCACGTCGCGGACCAGCTCGGTGAGCTGCCGGTTGAGCTGCACGCTCGCGACGTTCTCGCGCAGGGCGTCGCCGACCTTGCCCTTGACGGTGTCGATGCGCTCGATGAGCTCGTGCAGCGAGCCGTACTCCCGGATCCACTTGGAGGCGGTCTTCTCCCCGACGCCGGGGATGCCGGGCAGGTTGTCGCTGGGGTCGCCGCGTAGCGCGGCGTAGTCCGGGTACTGCGCCGGAGCCAACCCGTACTTGGCCTCGACCTCGTCCGGGGTGAAGCGGGTCATCTCGCTGACCCCGCGCTTGGGGTAGAGGACGGTGACGTGCTCGTTGACCAGCTGCAGGGCGTCGCGGTCGCCGGTGCAGATCAGCACGTCGAGGCCGGCGGCGGTGGCCTGCGTGGTGACGGTGGCGATGACGTCGTCGGCCTCGTAGCCCTCGACGGCCATGACCGGGATCTGCAACGCCTCGAGGACCTCGCGGATCAGCGTGACCTGGCCGCGGAAGTCCTCCGGGGTCTCGCTGCGCCCGGCCTTGTAGTCGGCGTACGCCTCGGCCCGGAACGTCTGGCGGGAGACGTCGAACGCCACGCCGATGTGGGTCGGCTGCTCGTCGCGCATCAGGTTGATGAGCATCGAGGTGAAGCCGAACACCGCGTTGGTGGGCTGCCCGGTGGTCGTCGACATCTCGACCTCGCGCAGCGCGTAGAACGCGCGGTAGGCCAGCGAATGCCCGTCCAGCAACAGCAGCGTGGCGGTCTTCGTCGCGGTCACGGGCCCACTCTATGGCGACGCCCCGACAGCGGCGCAGGGTGCGGGGCGGTGGTCAGGCGCCGCGACTGACCGCGCGGGGGGCGAGCCCGGCTCGGCGCGCCCGCGACAGGCGCGCGGCGCGGCGCAGCGCCGCGACCCGGCCGGCGGCGTCGGTCATGCCGAGGGTGCGCCGCAGCACGGCGGTCGAGGCCACCCGGTGCACGACCAGCGGCGCGAACCCGATCCGGGCGAGGTAGCGGTTGCCCTCGCGCGAGCCCGCGGCGGCGGTGGCCAGGACGGTGTCGATCTCGGCCTCCTCGGCGAGCTCGACCGCGCCGGCCAGCAGCGCCCGCGCGACGCCCCGCCGCCGGTACTTCGGGTGCACCAACAGGTGGGTGACGTGCAGCACCGGCGTGAAGTCGACGGTGCCGATCTCGTCCAGGCGGGTGGCCAGCAGTCCGACGACTCCGCCGGCGTCGTCCGTGGCCACGAGGGCGTCCCTGCTGCGGTCGCAGAGGATCGAGGCGAACCGGCGCGTGAGGTGGTCGGTCCGGTCCTCGGCCCGAGCGCGACCGGTGGTCCCGCTGATCGGATCGGCGGCCTCGACCAGTGCCGCGAGCTGCGCCGCGTCGTCCCCGGTGGCGGGCCGAACGCGCACGGCGCTTCGCGTCATCGGGGCGAGCCTCCTCGCTGCTGTCGGCCGGCCGGGTTCGGCCTGGGAGAACCATAGGGCCCCCACTGCGACCCGGACAGGCCAGGGTGGGCGGGTGGCAGGTAGCTGTCCTCATCCTTGGCCGAGGGGGGCAGTTACCCTTACGATCTTCGGCCCGCGGTGCCCGTCAGGAGGCCGTGGCGTCGCCCCGGGTCTCGCCGGTCGGGGTCTCGCCGCTCGCGGAGTTGCCGGTGGCAGTGCCCTCGGTCTGCGTGCTGTCGGCCGGTGGGCCGTCGGCGGGCTCCTGGGTGGTGTCCCCGCTGAGCACCAGCTCGGCGACCGACCGCATCGAGCGCCGGTTGTCCATCGCGGCGCGCTGGATCCAGCGGAACGCCTCGGGCTCGGAGAGCCCGTGCTCGGTCATGAGCGCGCCCTTGGCGCGCTCGATGAGCTTGCGGGCCTCCAGCCGGTCCCGCAGGCCGGTGACCTCGGATTCGAGCGCCTTGATCTCCGCGAACCGCGAGGTGGCCATCTCGATGGCCGGGAGCAGGTCCCGCTTCTGGAACGGCTTGACCAGGTAGGCCATGGCGCCGGCGTCCCGCGCGCGTTCGATCAGGTCGCGTTGGCTGAACGCGGTGAGCATCACCACCGGGGCGATGCGGTCGCCGGTGATCTGAGCCGCGGCGGCGATGCCGTCCATCTTGGGCATCTTGATGTCGCAGATGACCAGGTCCGGGGTCAGTTCCCGGGCCAGGGCGACGGCCTGCTCGCCGTCGGCGGCCTCGCCCACGACCTCGAGACCCTCCTCCTCCAACATCTCGCGGAGGTCCAGGCGGATCAGCGCCTCGTCCTCGGCGAGGACGACCCGCAGGGACGCGGTGGCCTCGGACTGGGCGGGGTCGGCGGTCACAGCTCGGGCTCCCATCAGGCCGACAACACTGGCGACGTCCCCAGGCTATCGGGATTATCATGACGGGTGGCTCACGACCCGAACGGATCGTGGTCGGTGTCTCGGACCGATGGCCGGTTCGTGCCCGTTTCGCCCCTGTAGTCCAACGGCAGAGACAGTGGATTCAAAATCCATACAGTGTGGGTTCGAATCCCACCGGGGGTACCGCGCAGCACCGCTGCACCTCACGGCCGTGACATCTGGCTCACGGTGACCGTCCCGTCCGGGGTGAACCGGAAGGTCGTGATTCCGGCCAGCCGTCCCGAGGTGCGCGCGACGCTGACGAGGTAGACGTACGCGTCGTGATTCAACGGCCCCACCGTCAGCCGGGACGCGAAGGTCCGCACGAGGGTGTGATCCGACGGGGCGCCGCCGCTGGAGCCGCCGGTGAACTGCTCCCCGGTGGACCCGTCCTGCAGCAGAACGTCGTGTGGCCCGGACTGCCGGTGGGTGTGCCCGTCGAGCGCGAGCGTGACGTTGCTGCAGCCCTGCTGCAGCGTCCGGGTGCCCGCCCGCGGATCGTGCGCCACCGCGATGATCGGCGCGGTGGAGCCGCAGGCGGCCTGCGCGATCTTCGCCGCCTGCTGGGCCACCACCCGCGCCTGCGCGGTCTCCGAGCGGGGCCGGATGCCCTGGCCGTAGCGGCTGGTCCGCGGGTCGGGCAGCCCGACGAAGCGCAGCCCGTCGACCGTCACCACCGACCCGTCCAGCACGGTGATGCCCTGCCCGCGCTCGTCGTGCAGCGTCATCGGCGAGTCGTGGTTCCCGCCGACGAAGACGTCGGCGACCCCCGCGGCGTGCGAGAGCTGGGCGAGGTTGCGGGTGCAGGCCGCTTCGAAGGAGAACGTGCCGCTGAACGCGTCGTCGCCCCCGCTGACCAGCAGGTGCGCGCCGAAGTGACGCAGCAGCGCGATCGCGATCCGGTCCATGCCGGTGTTGCAGTGCCGGTCGGTGACGTAACCGAGGTGGACGATGTCCTCGCCATCGCGCCCGCCCGCCAGGTCGATCTGTTGGCCGGCCAGGAAGTCCTGCAGCCGCTGCTCGAGGCGGGTGTAGTAGGCGTCGGTCTGGCCGGCGTAGGTCTGGATGTAGTTGCGCGCGGCGACCAGGGCCGGCGCGAGCAGGCCGTCGACCTCGACTCCGGCCAGCGGGGTGTCGGCCAGCACCGGGTTGCCCACGACCCGCTCCCGCTGCGGCGGGTGGAAGTGGGCGGACGGCACGGCGGCCACCGCGAGGACGGCCACGGCGAAGGCGGCGCCGCGAGCCGCCCACACCCGCTCCCGGACCCGGAAGTACCGCGCCGCCGCCCGGCTGTCCGGATCGGGATAGTGGCGCTGCACCCAGGCCCGCCGCCACCGCCGGTAGCGCGTCGTGGCGGCGGCGAGCAGCAGTGCCGTCACCGCGCCGGCGATCACGAAGCGGGCCAGGTGCCAGATGATCTGGTGGCGGACCACGGCCACGATCTGCATCGGGTCGCTGTAGGCCTGCACGTAGGCGGGGATAACGTCGGTGTTGATGGCTCCGTCGTGGACCAACTGCGAGATGTCGAGGTCGACGAGCGCGCGGACCGCGACGGGTTGACCCAGCAGGCTGCGGTCGGTGCGTCGTTTCAGGGTGACGGCGCCCGTGACGCCGACCTGGTCGACCGTGCTGCCCGGCTCCAGCCACACCCGGGCGTCGCTGCCGGCGAGTTCCACGTGCGCCGGGGTGGCCACGCCCACCGCGAGGCCGACCAGCGCGCCGAGCACCGCCGCCAGGAGCGCGCCGAGCACGGCCTTGCCGGCCCGGGCCGCGGCACCGATCGGGGGCCGGCGGCGATCCGGGCCCGCCGGCGGCTCCCCGATCTGCATCGGCACGAGCGTACCGAGCGCGAGGGCCCGGCCGGGCGAGCCAGGCAACGGCTACAGTCGCCGCCGTGGCCGATCCGACGCCCCCGCCCCAGCCGCCGCCGGCGGACCCGCCGTCGTCGCCAAACCCGCCGTCGCCGGACGAGCCGGACGACGGTCTCGACGGTGCCGCGCACATGACGGCGGAGCAGTTCCGCCGCCACGGCCACGAGGTCATCGACTGGATCGCCGACTACCAGGCGCGCCTGGAGTCGTTCCCCGTGCTGTCCCAGGTCGCTCCCGGCGACGTCCGGGCGGGACTGCCGGAGGCGCCGCCCGCTACGGGCGAACCGTTCGCCGACCTGCTCGCCGACCTCGAGCGCGTCGTGCTGCCCGGCATCACCCACTGGCAGCACCCGTCGTTCTTCGCGTTCTTCCCCGCCAACGCCAGCGGCCCGGCGATCCTCGGCGACCTGCTCGCCTCCGGGCTGGGCGTCCAGGGCATGCTCTGGGCCACCTCACCCGCCGCGACCGAGCTCGAGACCCACGTCCTGGACTGGTTGGCCGAGCTGCTCGGGCTGCCGGAGCGGTTCCGCTCGTCCGGCGCGGGCGGCGGGGTGATCCAGCACAGTGCGTCGGACGCGACGCTTGTCGCCCTGCTCGCGGCCCTGCACCACGCGGGGGACGGCACCACCGCCCGCACCGGGATCCGGCCGGACACGGTGGCGGTCTACACCTCCGGGCAGAGTCACTCGTCGGTCGAGAAGGCCTGCCGGATCGCCGGTCTCGGCTCCGAGCGGCTACGCCTGATCGACACCGATCCGGCCACGTCGCGCGCGCGGCCCGAGCACCTGCGACAGCTGATCGCCGCCGACGTCGCCGCGGGCATCACCCCGACGCTGGTGGTGGCCACCGTCGGCACGACCGGCGTCGGCGCGGTCGATCCGGTGGCCGAGCTGGCGGCCGTCACCCGAGAGGTCGGGGCCTGGCTGCACGTCGACGGCGCATGGGCGGGCGTCGCCGCGGTGGCGCCGGAGTTCCGGTGGCTCAACGAGGGCCTGGACGCCGCCGACTCCTACGCGACGAACCCGCACAAGTGGCTGCTGACGAACTTCGACTGCGACGCGTTCTGGGTCGCCGACCGGGCAGCCCTGCTGGGGGCGCTGTCGATCCTGCCGGAGTACCTGCGCAACGCCGCGTCCGAATCCGGCGCGGTCATCGACTACCGCGACTGGCAGGTGCCGTTGGGGCGGCGGTTCCGGGCGCTGAAGCTCTGGGCGGTGATCCGGTGGTACGGCGCGGAGGGGCTGCGGGCGCACATCCGCGGGCACGTCGAACTCGCGAACCGGTTCGCCGCGTGGGTGGAGGCCGACCCGCGGTTCGAGCTGGCCGCGCCGCCGTCGCTGGCGCTCGTGACCCTTCGACTGCGGGCCGGGGACGAGGCCACGTTGCGGCTGATGCGCGACGTGAACGCCTCGGGGCGGGCGTACCTCACCCACACGGTCGTCGACGGGGCGACCGCAGTGCGGGTCGCGATCGGCTCACCCGCCACGCAACTGCGGCACGTCGAGGCGCTGTGGGAGCAGCTGACGGACCTGGCGGGCCCGACGGACGGCTGAACCCATTTATGTTTCCAGAGTGGCAACTCTACAGTTTCCATCATGGAAACA
Organism: uncultured Actinomycetota bacterium; assembly: GCA_963776855.1. Lineage (GTDB taxonomy): Bacteria > Actinomycetota > Actinomycetes > Mycobacteriales > Jatrophihabitantaceae > Jatrophihabitans. The sequence goes on from CAVZOC010000004.1 coordinate 19,902, forward strand.
GATGCTTCGCGACGGATGCACGAACGTGACCAGGCGTCCGCGGCCCTCGACGAGGTGGCGGCCGTGAAACGCCGCGCCGCCCGGTTCAGCGCCTACCCGCTGTGGTTCTGGCTGCTGAGCGCGCTGGGAGTCGCCGCGATCCCGGCGAGCATCTCCGCAGGCGACGCCGCGCTGTGGATCGCGTTGGCCGCGGCGGCGGTGATCTTCGTGTCGAGCCTCGCGGTCGCCCGCTCCGGCCGGGTCCACGACCGGTGTCTGACGCTCGGCTCGGGCGAGTTGTGGCGCGAGTGTGCCGTCGTGGCACCGGCGGTGGTGACCGTGTTCGCGGCGGTCGTCGTCGCCGGAGCGGCCGACGCCTGGCCGGTCTCGGTCACCGCGGGCCTGGTTGCCGCGGCCGTCTGGCTGCTCACCGGCGTCGTCACCGGCCGGACCGGGGTGGCACCGCGATGACAACCGGCTGCGGGGACCACCGGCAGGTGACCGCTCCGGAGCCGCCGGGTCTCGACCCGCTCATCCATTCCCCGGTCCGGCTACGGATCTGCGCGGCGCTGTCCGGAACGGACGAGGCGGAGTTCGGGTGGCTGCTCGACGTCCTCGAGGTCACCAAGTCCGCTTTGAGCAAACACACCGGGGCCCTGCTCGACGCGGGTTACCTCGCCCGGTGCCGCGCCGTCCGGGACGGGCGGCAGCGGGTCTGGCTCCGGCTCACGCGCGACGGGCGTACCGCCTACGAGATGCATGTCGCGGCGCTGCGCGCCATTGTCGACACCGGCTCCGCGTCGCCGCCCCCCACCGGGGCGGTCGCGTCGGACGACCAAGGGCCGGGCGGCGTCAGCGACCGCGGACGCGGATCATCCCCTCCTGCACCACACTCGCGACCTGCACCCCGGAGCGGGTGAAGAACCGGCCGGAGGCCAGCCCCCGTCCACCGGAGGCCGAGGGGGAGCCGGCGACGTAGAGCAGCCAGTCGTCGGCCCGGAACGGCCGCTCGAACCACATCGCGTGATCGAGCGAGGCCATCGCGACACTGTCGGCCGCGACGGCCAGCCCGTGCCGGGCCAGCACCGTGTCCAGCAGCGTCATGTCCGAGGCGAACGTGAGCACACAGACGTGGAGCAAGGGGTCGTCCGGCAGCGTCCCGTCCGCGCGCAGCCAGACCCGGCTCGGTCCGAGCCGCGGCCCCTGCTCGCGCTGCAGCCACGCCGGCGGGTCCGGCCAGCGCAGGTCGATCGGCTTGGCGGTGTGACGGTAGGCCTCGACGGCGTCCGGGCTGTCGCCCCAGCGGTTCAGGTCGGACGGCAACGACTCGGGCTCGGGGGCGTCGGGCATCTCCGACTGATGGTCGATGCCGCTCTGGTCGAGCTGGAACGACGCCGACAGCGAGAAGATCGTCGCCCCGTTCTGGACCGCGATCACCCGCCGGGTCGAGAACGAGCGGCCGTCGCGCACCCGGTCGACCTCGTAGACGATCGGGAGCGTCGGGTCGCCGGCGCGGATGAAGTACGAGTGCAGCGAGTGGACGCGCCGCTCGGGATCGACGGTGCGGCCGGCCGCCACCAGCGCCTGGCCGGCGACCTGCCCGCCGAAGACGCGCTGCCAGCGGGTGCGCAGGCTCTGGCCGCGGAACAGGTCACGGTCGATCGGCTCGATGTCGAGCAACCGGACGAGACCGTCGACGGCCGCCTGGCCGGTCAGGCCCTCCCCCGCCGCCGCGCCCGCCGCGGCCTCGTCCTCAGCCGTGCCGGAGGACATCGCCGATGTGGTGCACGCGGATGGTGTTGGTGGCACCCGGGGTCGACGGCGGCGTGCCGGCGACGACCACCACCAGGTCCTGCGGGTGGCAGACGCCCCGGCTGACCAGCGCGGAGTCGACCTGCCGGACCATGTCGTCGGTGTTCTTCACCGTCCACACCAGGTGGGCCTCGGCGCCCCAGAGCAACGCCATCTGCCGCTGCACCGACTCCAGGGGGGTGAACACCAGCAGCCGCTGGGACGGCTGCAGCCGCGAGAGCCGCCGGGCGGTGTCTCCGGTCTGCGTGAACGCGACCAGCGCCACCGCCCCCAGGGTGTCGCCGATGTCCATGGCGGACTTCACCAGCGCGCCGCCGGGGGTGCGGGGACGGTGCTGCAGCTCGCTCGGCCGCCGCCCCGAGGCCTCGACCGACAAGATGATCCGGCCCATCGTCGCGACCGCCTGCACGGGGTACTTCCCGACGCTCGTCTCGCCGGACAGCATCACCGCGTCGGCGCCGTCGAGCACGGCGTTGGCCACGTCCGAGGCCTCGGCGCGGGTCGGGCGGGAGTGCGTGATCATCGAATCGAGCATCTGGGTGGCGACGATGACCGGCTTGGCGTTGTCGCGGCAGATCTGCACGGCCCGCTTCTGGACGACCGGCACCTGCTCGAGCGGCATCTCGACGCCGAGGTCGCCACGGGCGACCATCATCCCGTCGAAGGCCAGCACGATCTCCTCCAGCCGGTCGACGGCCTCCGGCTTCTCCAGCTTGGCGATCACCGGAACCCGGATGCCGACCTCGTCCATCACGTGGTGGACCAGCTTCACGTCCTCGGGGTTGCGGACGAACGACAGCGCGACGAAGTCGACGCCCAGCCGCAGCGCGAACTCCAGGTCGGCGGCGTCCTTGTCGGACATCGCCGGCACGCTCACCGACACGCCGGGCAGCGAGAGGCCCTTGTGGTCGCTGACGACGCCGCCCTCGGCGACGTCGCAGACGACGTCGGTGCCGTCCTCGACGTCGACCGCGATCAGCGCCACGTTCCCGTCGTCGACGAGCAGTCGGTCGCCCGGGCGGACGTCGTCGGCCAGGTTGCCGTACGTGGTCGAGACGCGGTCGTGGCTGCCCTCGCAGTCCTCGACGGTGATCCGGATCCGCTCGCCGGTGGCCCACTCGACCTTCCCCTCGGCGAAGGTGCCCAGCCGGATCTTCGGGCCCTGCAGGTCGGCCAGGACGGCGAGATTGCGCCCGGCGAGGCGGGCGGCCTCGCGCACCTCGTGGAAGCGCCGGCCGTGGTCGGCGTGGACGCCGTGGCTGAAATTCAGGCGCGCGACGTCCATGCCGGCCTCGACCAGTGCGCGAGCCCGTTCGGGCGAGTCGGTCGCAGGGCCGAGCGTGCAGACGATCTTGGCGTGCCGGATCACAGCCTCCAGCCTAGGGCGTCCCGGCAGCGACGGACAGACAACGCTTCCGGCCCCTGACTCAGTACCCCTCCCGTCGGGGTTCCGTCAGGTTCCGTCAGGATTCGACGGTGGGCACGTCTGGCACATCTGGCGCGGCGGACGCGGCGGGGCCCGGCGCGTAGAGCGGGCCCAGTTCCGCCGGTGGCGCCGTGCCGCAACAAGATCGACAACTCCCCCGGGGTCTTGTTGCACGACCCGCGCCCCACAGCCCACAGCGCACAGCGCACAGCGCAACAAGATCCAGCCCCGCCCCCCCGACCTTGTTGCACCACACGCGCCCCACAGCCCACAGTGCAACAAGATCTCCCGACGCCGGTCAGGGCAACAAGATCATCACTGCTCGGTGACGGCCTCAACCCGCGAGTGCGCGCCGAAGTTGGTCGAGGACGAGGTGCGGCTCGCACCGCACCACGACGCTCGGAAAGCGCAACACGCGGTCGCCCGCGAGGACGAGTTCGTTCTGGCGGAGTTGGTCGTTCCACCATCGAGTCGCCGCCAGGTGCAAGGCGCCGTCGATCTCAACGACGAGCCGTCGACCACGCTCGCGCTCCCACTCGACGTCCAGATACCGGCGTCGCCCGGACGGCTCGCTTCGCACCGCCTGCCGCGTCGGCTCAGGAAGCCCGCCACGGCGGCACAGAACGGCGAAGTCGATCTCGCTCAGTGCCTCGGCTCCCTGGGCGATGTCCCTGGCGGCCGCGAGCAGTACCGCCCGGTGTCGGCAGCGCGGCGCACCCACCAGCGCGCGCAACAGTCGCTCGGGTTCGACGAGGCGCTGTTGCACCACCGCAGCGAGGACGCCGCATGCCGGACGGGGCCCGGACGCGGAGGCTGCCGCCAGCACGGCGGCTTCGGCCGGCTTGTGGAGCTGTCGCCGCGGGTTCACGTCTCGCGACGGCCAGTCGCCCGTCCAGTGGACCCGCATCGGCACTCCGGGAGGGCGGGTGATGCGCGCTCCACCCGGCACCAGCACGTGGACCGCCTCGCGGGACCAGTTCGTCAGCCCCCACGCCTCGAGTGCCGTGAACGACGTTAGCGCCGCTCGCGGGCCGGCATTGAGCAGGGCCACCTGGCGCCGCTCGTCGGCATCGAGCACCGCGTTGTGCAGGACGACGGCGCGACCGGCGCGCTGCCAACGCCGTGCCCGCAGCTGAGCCCGGATACCACTGTCCGTCCAACCGCCCCTTCGGAGCTGGGCGACGGATCTGACGGTCCAACCGTCGGGGACCGAACGAAGGGCCGGCGCGGTGAACACCCGGCCAGCCTGGGCCGAGCCGATTCCGCACGCGACACGTCAGCGGCATCGGTGGACGACGCGACCCGCTGTGGAGAGCCGGCGATGGGTCCGACAAAGGTCTGCTAGGGACTCAGTCTTCGCGATCTTGTTGCGCCCACCGCCGCCGGCAGCAGCCAGCGCAACAAGATCCGGCCGGACCCAGCGATCTTGTTGCGCCCACCGCCGCCGGCAGCAGCCAGCGCAACAAGGTCGGCCCGCGACCCGCAGGATCAGCCGCGGGCGGCCGCCATGACCGCCTCGTCGACGTCCTCGCCCAGTTCCTCGGCCCGCTTGGTCGCCTCGATGACCTTCTGGAAGTCCCGGGGAACGACGGCGGTGAAGCGCTCGACGCTGGTGGACCAGTCGGCGAGCAGCTCCTTGCCCACGGTCGAGTCGGTGTAGGCGACGTGCGACTCCACGATGCTGCGCAGCCGCTCCCGCTCCTGCTCCGGCACCGATGTGAGGTCGACGAGCTCCCGGTTGACCAGCGACGAGTCGAGGTCCAGGACGTAGGCCCAGCCACCCGACATGCCGGCGCCCAGGTTGCGTCCGGTGCCGCCGAGCACGACGGCCGTGCCGCCGGTCATGTACTCGAGCGCGTGGTCGCCGACCCCCTCCGCGACCACGGTGGCGCCGGAGTTGCGGACGCAGAACCGCTCCCCCACCACGCCACGCAGGTAGATCTCGCCCGACGTGGCGCCGTAGGCGATGACGTTGCCGGCGACGACGTTCTGCTCAGCCACGAACCGGGCTGACTCGTCGGGACGCACCGCGAGCACACCACCGGACAGCCCCTTGCCGGCGTAATCGTTGGTGTCGCCGAACACGCGCAGGGTGATCCCGCGCGGCACGAACGCGCCGAACGACTGACCCCCGGAGCCGCGGAAGGTGATGTCGATCGTCCCGGGCGGCAGCCCTTCGGCGCCGTAACGCCGCGACACCAGCGAGCCCAGCATCGTCCCGACCGTCCGGTTGACGTTGCGGACCGGCATCTCGAGCGACACCGGCGAGGCATCGAACAGGGCGCCCTCGCACAGCTGGATCAGCGTGTTGTCCAGCGCATCGTCCAGTCCGTGGTCCTGCTCGCGGTCGTGGTGCAGCGTCTGCCGGTAGGGGTTGGCCGGGACGCCGAGGATCGGGGCGAGGTCGAGCCCGTCGGCCTTCCAGTGCTCCACCGCCTTCGCCACGTCCAGGACCTCGACGTGCCCGATCGCCTCCTCCAGCGACCGGAACCCGAGCGAGGCCAGGATTTCGCGCACCTGCTCGGCGATGAACTCGAAGAACGTCACGACGAACTCCGGCTTGCCGGTGAAGCGTTCGCGCAGCAGCGGGTTCTGGGTGGCGATGCCGACCGGACAGGTGTCCAGGTGGCAGACGCGCATCATGATGCAGCCGGAGACGATCAGCGGCGAGGTCGCGAAGCCGTACTCCTCGGCGCCGAGCAGGGCGGCGACGACCACGTCGCGGCCGGTCTTCATGGCGCCGTCGACCTGGACGACGATCCGGTCCCGCAGCCCGTTGAGCAGCAGGGTCTGCTGGGTGTCGGCCAGCCCGAGCTCCCACGGCAGCCCGGCGTGCTTGAGCGAGGTCAGCGGGGCGGCGCCGGTGCCGCCGTCGTGCCCGGAGATCAGCACGACGTCGGCGTGCGCCTTCGACACGCCCGCGGCCACGGTGCCCACGCCCGCCTCGGAGACCAGCTTCACGTGCACCCGCGCCTGCGGATTGCCGTTCTTCAGGTCGTGGATCAGCTGCGCGATGTCCTCGATGGAGTAGATGTCGTGGTGCGGCGGCGGCGAGATCAGCCCGACCCCCGGCGTCGAGTGCCGGGTCCGCGCGATCCACGGGTAGACCTTGTAGCCGGGCAGCTGGCCGCCCTCGCCGGGCTTGGCCCCCTGCGAGATCTTGATCTGCAGGTCGTCGGCGTTGACGAGGTAGTGGCTGGTGACGCCGAACCGGCCCGAGGCCACCTGCTTGATCGCCGAGCGGCGCAGGTCGCCGTTCTCGTCGGGGGTGAACCGGTTCGCGTCCTCGCCGCCCTCACCGCTGTTGGAGCGGGCGCCCATCCGGTTCATCGCGATCGCGAGCGTCTCGTGGGCCTCGGCCGAGATCGAGCCGTAGGACATGGCCCCGGTGGCGAAGCGCGTGACGATCTCCGACACCGGCTCGACCTCGTCCAGCGGCACCGGCGGGCGCTCGCCCTGCTTGAAGGCGAACAGCCCGCGCAGCGTCCCGCCCTCCCGGTTCAGCTCGTCGATCTTGTCGGTGTACTTGGCGAACAGTTCGTACTGCCGCGAGCGGGTCGAGTGCTGCAGCAGGAAGACCGTCTCGGGGTTGAACAGGTGCGTCTCGCCCTCGCGGCGCCACTGGTATTCGCCACCGACCTCGAGCCGGCGGTGCGCCCGGGAGGTCTCGACCAGCGGGTAGGCCGACTCGTGCCGCTTGGCGACCTCCGCGGCCAGCTCGGTCAGCCCGACGCCGCCGAGCCGGGACGGGGTGGCGCCGAAGTACTCGTCGACGAGCGACTGCGCCAGGCCGAAGGCCTCGAACACCTGCGCGCCGGTGTAGGACTGGATCGTCGAGATGCCCATCTTGGACATCACCTTCAGCACGCCCTTGGACAGCGCCTTGACGTAGTTGGCGATCGCCTTGTCGGCGGTGAGGTCCTCGATCAGCCCCTCGTTGACGAGGTCGTCGATGGTCTCGAAGGCGAGGTAGGGGTTGACCGCGGCCGCGCCGTACCCGATCAGCAGCGCGATGTGGTGGACCTCGCGGGCCTCGCCGGTCTCGACGATCAGGCCCGCCTGGGTGCGTTGCCCCGTGCGGACCAGGTGCTGGTGGACGGCCGAGGTCAGCAGCAGCGACGGGATCGGCGCGTGGTCCGGGTCGCAGTCACGGTCGGAGAGGATGAGGATCCGGACCCCGGCATCGACCGCGTCCGAGCATTCTCGCCGTACTCGCTCCAACGCGGCGGCGAGCGCCTCCCCGCCGCCGTGCACGCGGTAGCGGCCGTCGATGAGCTGGCAGCGGAAGCCGGGCATGTCACCGTCGGCGTTGATGTGCCAGACCTTGGCCAGTTCCTCGTTGTCGATCACCGGCCGCGGCAGGATCACCTGCCGGCAGGACGCGGGCCCCGGGTCGAGCAGGTTCTGCTCCGGCCCGATGCCGGCGGCCAGCGAGGTGACGAGCTCCTCGCGGATCGCGTCGAGCGGCGGGTTGGTGACCTGGGCGAACATCTCGGTGAAGTAGTCGAACAGCAGCCGCGGCCGCTTCGAGAGCACCGCCTGCGGCGTGTCCGACCCCATGGAGCCGATCGGCTCGGCCGCCGTGGTCGCCATCGGCGAGATGAGCAGCCGCAGCTCCTCCTCGGTGTAGCCGAAGGTCTGCTGCCGACGCAGGACCGAGTCGTGCGAGAAGACGGTCCGCTGCCGCTCGGGCAGCTCGTCCAGGCTGATCAGCCCGGCGTGCAGCCACTCGCCGTACGGGTGCTCAGCGGCGAGCTCGGCCTTCACCGCGTCGTCGTCGCGGATGCAGCCGCGCTCGGTGTCGACGAGGAACATGCGGCCGGGCTGCAGGCGACCCTTGGCCACCACCGTCGACGGGTCGATGTCGAGGACGCCGGCCTCGCTGCCCAGCACGACCAGGCCGTCGGAGGTCTGCCACCACCGGCCGGGGCGCAGCCCGTTGCGGTCGAGCACCGCGCCGATGACCGTGCCGTCGGTGAAGTTGACGCAGGCCGGCCCGTCCCACGCCTCCATCACGCAGGAGTGGAACTCGTAGAACGCCCGGCGGTCGGCGTCCATGTCCGGGTTGTTCTCCCACGCCTCCGGGATCATCATCAGCACCGCGTGCGGCAGGCTGCGCCCGCCCAGGTGCAGCAGTTCGAGCACCTCGTCGAAGGTGGCCGAGTCGCTGGCGTCGGCGGTGCAGATCGGGAACAGCCGCTTCAGCTGGCCGGGGATGAGGTCGGACTTCAGCAGTGCCTCGCGGGTGCGCATCCAGTTGCGGTTGCCGCGGATCGTGTTGATCTCGCCGTTGTGCGCGATGTAGCGGAACGGGTGGGCCAGCGGCCAGGACGGGAAGGTGTTCGTCGAGAACCGGCTGTGCACCAGCCCGATCGCGCTGGTGAAGCGGGGGTCGGCGAGGTCGGGGTAGACGGTGGTGAGCTGCAGCGGGGTCAGCATGCCCTTGTAGACCAGCGTGCGGGTCGACAGCGACGGGAAGTACAGCTCCTGCTGCGACTCCCGGGCCCGCCGCTCGGCGACCTTGCGCAGCGCGAACGCGCGCCGTTCGAGCTCCATGCCCCGGGCGCCGTCGGCGGCGCGGACGAACAGCTGCTTGAACCGCGGCACGACGCTGCGGGCGGTGGGGCCGAGGTCGTCGGTGACGGTGGGCAGGTCGCGCCAGCCCAGCACGGTCAGCCCCTCACTGGCGGCGACCGCGTCGACCAGCTCGAGCACCTGCCGCGCCTCGTCTTCGTCGACGGGCAGGAAGGCGTTTCCGACCGCGTAGGCGCCCACCGCCGGCAGGTCGAACTCGCACACGGCCCGCAGGAACTCGTCGGGGACCTGGACGGTGATGCCGGCCCCGTCCCCGGAGGAGGGCTCGGCGCCGGCGGCGCCGCGGTGGTCGAGGTTGTGCAGCGCGGTGAGCGCCTGCTCGACGATGCGGTGGGTCGCCCGTCCCGTCAGGTCGGCGACGAAGGCCACGCCGCACGCGTCGTGCTCGAAGTCGGGGTCGTAGAGGCCCTGGGACTCGGGTACGGCAGAGAAGAGACGACGCACGGAACACTCCCGAGTGGTCGATGGGGACCAGTGTCCGGCACCGGGCGGCAGCCGTGCTGCCCCGGAACCAGGGTGACGGGACGGCATCGGCCCGATGGTGCGCGTCCAGGTTACCGGCAGGTTTCCACCCGGCGCCCCGCCCGGGGCCACCCGGCGCGTCCCGCGGCGGAGATCACTCCGGCCAGGCGCCGCGGAAGGCCTCCGCGAGCCCCGGGCGGTCCTGCTCGGGGATCTGTTTGCCGCCCCGGCCGGTGACGTAGAAGGCGTCGACGACCTGGCCTGCCACTGACGAGACCCGGGCCCCCCGGACGTCGAGCCCGGAGGCCTCGATGACCGCGGTGATGCGGCTGAGCAGCCCGATCTCGTCCTCCCCCCGGAACTCCACCACGGTCGCCTCGGCGGAGTCGTCGAACCAGTGCACCGACGGGCGGCGGCGCGGGGTCCCGGCGGGGTGACGCGAGTAGGTCTCGCGCTTCTGCCGCAGCTTCTCGGCCAGCCCGAGGCTGCCGGCCAGCGCCCGGGCGAGGTCGCTGCGCACGAGCGTCGCGTCCGGCATCTGACCGAACCGGGGGTGGACGACGAAGCGGTTCACCGCCATGCCGGCGTGGATCCGGATCGAGGCCTCGCGGATGTCGAGGTTGTGCATCGCCAGTACGCCGGCCACCCGGTACAGCCCTCCCACGACGTCCGGGATCGCGACCAGCACCTGCTCGCCGTCGACGCGCACGGCCAGTTCGCCGGCCTCGGCCAGTTCGCGCCGCTCGTCGTCGAGCGGCATCGCGGCCGGGGGCCGGGAGCCGCCGATGGCCGAGCGGGTGCGCTGCACCAGCACCGCGACCAGTCGCTGCTTCCAGTCGCTCCAGGCGGCCGGGCCCGTGGCGAGCGCATCGGCGTGGGCCAGCACCTGCAGCAGCGCCAGCAGGTCGGCGTTGCCGTCGACGGAGTCGCGGACGATGGTGATCGTCATCGGGTCGTCGGGATCGCGCCGGGTGGCGGTGTTCGGCAGCAGCAGGTGGTGGCGGACGAGTCCCACCACCGTCGCCAGGTCGTCGCCCTCGAGCCCCATCCGCGCGCCGATCGTGGCGGCCAGCTCGGCGCCGAGGACGGAGTGGTCGTCACCCGACCCGGTCTTGCCGATGTCGTGCAGCAGGGCTCCGAGCAGCAGCAGGTCGCGGCGGTCCACCTCGGCGCCCAGCTCCGCCGCCGCGGCGGCGGTCTCGAGCAGGTGGCGGTCGACGGTGTAGCGGTGCACCGGGTTGTGCTGGGCCCGGCAGCGGACGTCGTTCCACTCGGGGATGAGTTCCACGAGCAGCCCCGCCTGGTCGAACGCCTCGAAGACCCCGATGGCCGGCGAACCGGCGCCCAACAGCGCTAGCAGGTCGTCCAGCGCGGAGCGAGGCCACGGGGTGGGCAGCGGCGCCGACTCCGAGGCGAGACGTTCGAGGGTGAACGGCGCGATCGGCAGGTCATGCTCGGCGGCGGCCCGCCCGACGCGCAGCACCAGGCCGGGGTCGGCCCACGGGTCGGCGTCCCGGGCCAGCACGACCTCGCCGTCCTGGGCGACGACGTCGCGGGCGATGCCCACCCGGTCCGGTCCGGAGCGCTGCCCGAACAGGCCCCGGCGCCCCGAGGAACGGGCGCCGCCGATACGCCGGAAGGCGGCATCGAGGCTCTGCGACACCGAACGGGCCGCCTCGTTGACCCGCCGCAGCAGCAGGTCACGCGCCTGCATCGCGCTCCCGTTGCCCTCGTCGGTGAAGCCGAGCGCGTCCGCGACGCCGTCCTGTTCCTGCTGGCGCAGCACGTCCTCGGCGCGCCCCACCACCCGGTGCAGCTCGCCGCGCACGTCGAGCAGGACGGGGTAGGCCTCGCGGACCCACACGGGGTAGTCCACGAGCTGAGCCACGGCGAGGGCGCGCAGCGCCTGGCCATCGCGCAGCCCGCCGCGGGAGTCCTTGAGATTGGGTTCGAGCAGAAATGCGCCGTCACCGGCGACCTTCCACCGCTCCCGGGACAGCTCCTGCAGCTCCGGCAGCCGCTTGGCCGCGCTCGCGCGCCACGCGTCCAGAACCGCGCTGCGGACGCGTCCGGTCAGCCCGGCGTCCCCGGCGACGTGCCGGATGTCGAGCAGCCCGAGCAGCGCCTTCAGGTCGTCCTTGGCGACCCGCACGGCCTGGTCCGGCGTCCGCACGCTGTGGTCCAGGCCGATGCCGCTGTCCCAGACCGGGTACCAGATCGCGTCGGCGATGCCGGCCAGGCCCTCGACTTTTCCCTCGTGCAGCAGCACGAGGTCGAGGTCGCCGAAGGGTGCCGGCTCGCGGCGGCCCACCCCGCCGACCGCGACGAGGGCCACGCCGTCGGGGGCGCCGAGCAAGGGGCGCAGCCAGGCGTCGAGGGCATCGGAGAGTTCCTGCCGCAGCGGGGCGCCGACAAGTCCGGGCCGGCGCAGCACGCCGGCCCGGACCTCGCGTAGCGACTCAGATCGCGTCGGCGTCACGTTCTCCCGTCCGGACCCGGACGAGCGCCTCGACCGGGGTGACCCACACCTTGCCGTCGCCGATCTTGCCGGTGCGCGCCGCCTCGACGATCGCGCCGACGACCTTCTCGGCGTCGTCCTCACCCACGACGACCTCGATCTTGACCTTCGGCACGAAGTCGACGGTGTACTCCGCACCGCGGTAGACCTCGGTGTGGCCGCGCTGCCGGCCGAAACCCTGCACCTCGGACACCGTCAGCCCCTGCACGCCGAGCACCTCGAGCGCGGCCTTGACGTCGTCGAGCTTGAACGGCTTGACCACCGCCGTGATCTGCTTCATGCCAGGGTTCCTTCCTTGGTCGCGGTCGCGGCGGCCGCCGGCGACGCCAGCAGCCCGCCACTCGAACGACCGTCCAGATCGTAGGAGCTCTCACCGTGTTCGGTGACGTCGATACCCTCGACCTCGGCCTCCGCGGAGATCCGCCACCCCATCGTGTACTTGATGGCGAGACCGATGATCGCCGTGAAGCCGCCGGACCAAGCCATCGCGACCAGCACCCCGAGGATCTGATCCCCCAGCGACGTGAGGCCGCCGCCGTAGAACAGACCGTCGATGCCGCCGGCGCCCGCCTTGACCGAGAACAGGCCGATCAACACCGTACCGACGATGCCACCGACGAGGTGGACCCCCACGACGTCGAAGGAGTCGTCCAGGTTCATCTTGAACTTCCAGCCGACCGCCCAGGCGCAGAGCATCCCCGCGATGGCGCCGATGCAGAGCGCGCCGACGATGTTCACCGCGCCGCAGGCGGGAGTGATCGCGACCAGCCCGGCCACGATGCCCGAGGCGGCACCCAGTGCGGACGCCTTCTTGTGCAGGATCCGTTCGATCAGCAGCCAGCCCAGCATCGCGGCCATGGTGGCGATGGTGGTGTTGAAGAAGGTCCGCCCCGTCTCGCTGGTGAACTGGGCGAAGAACTGGTTCGCGTTCTGGCCGCCGGGGAACACGATCGAGCCGACGTTGAAGCCGTACCAGCCCACCCACAGCAGCCCCGAACCGAGCATGGTGAGGGTGAGGTTGTGCGGGCGCATGGGATCGCGCGGCCAGCCGGCCCGCTTGCCGATGAGCAGCGCCAGCACCAGGCCCGCCATCCCGGCGTTGATGTGCACCGCGGTGCCACCGGCGTAGTCCTGCGCGCCGATCTTGCTGCAGATCAGGGCCGACGGCTGGCAGCCGAAGACCATGTGCGCCATGGGGAAGTAGACGATCGTCGCCCAGAGCGGCAGGAACACCAGCCAGGACGAGAACTTCACCCGGTCGGCGACCGCGCCGCTGATCAGCGCCGCCGTGATGGCGGCGAAGGTCAGCTGGAACATCACGTAGATGTAGTCGCTCGTGGCGACGTCATGCATGCCGAACAGCGTGAACGGGTTCGAGAAGAAGATCCCGTCGTTGCCGAACGACTCCGACCATCCCCACAACACCCAGATGATCCCGACGACGGCCATGGCCGCGAAGGACATCATCATCATGTTCAGTACGGACTTCGACCGCGACATGCCGCCGTAGAAGAACGCCAGGCCCGGCACGGTCATCATGAGTACCAACAGCGTGGCGACGAGCATGAAGGCGTAGTAGCCGTCCACAAAACCTCCTGTGCTTGGTCCAGGAGCGGCGCCGATGGAGCCCAGCCGGAGGGATCCGGCGCCGCTGTTATCGCCTTGGACTCTCGGCGGCGGACGTTTCCCCGTCCTCGCGAACGTGTTTCGGCCCTGTTACCAGGGCGGGGATGTGGTGGAGCGGGCGAAATCGGCACAGGTATGCCCGGGAATGTCCGAACCGGCTGCCCCGCCCCACCACCCTTTGGTGAGCGGTGCGTTGTCGCGTCATTGGTGCGCTACAACGCACCACTGAACGCGCAACGCCCCACTCAACGAGAGGGGGCGGGCGGGGGGTCAGCCGCGGGTGACCTCGTCGCGGGCGGCGGTGAAGGCCGCGACGCAGCGGCGGACGTCGTCGCTCGTGTGGGCGGCCGAGAGCTGTACCCGGATGCGCGCCTTGTCCTTCGGCACGACGGGGTAGCTGAAGGCGATGACGTAGACGCCGTGGGCGAGCATGGCGTCGGCGATGCGGCCGGCGACCACGGCGTCGCCGAACATCACCGGCACGATCGGGTGCTCGCCGGGCAGCAGGTCGAAGCCGGCCTCGGTCATCAACGCGCGGAACTGGGCCGCGTTCGCCTGCAGCTGCTCGCGCGGCCCTCCCCCGCCGGTGACGAGGTCGAGGGCGGCGAGCGAGCCGGCGACGACCGACGGGGCGAGGGCGTTGGAGAACAGGTAGGGCCGGGCCCGCTGCCGCAGCAGTTGCACGATCTCGGCCCGGCCGCTGACGTACCCGCCGGACGCGCCGCCGAGTGCCTTGCCGAGCGTCCCGGTGTTGACGTCGACGCGGTCCTGCACGCCGAACAGGTCGGGCGTGCCACCGCCGCCGGGGCCGACGAAGCCGACGGCGTGCGAGTCGTCGACCATCACCATCGCCTGGTACTTCTCCGCGAGATCGCAGATCCGGTCGAGCGGGGCGAGGTAGCCGTCCATGGAGAACACGCCGTCGGTGACCACCAGCCTCCGGCGGGCGTCCTGGGCGGCGCGCAACTGCTCCTCGAGGTCGGCCATGTCGCGGTTGCGGTACCGCAGCCGCCGCGCCTTCGACAGCCGGATGCCGTCGATGATCGAGGCATGGTTGAGCTCGTCGGAGATGACGGCGTCCTGCTCGTCCAGCAGCGTCTCGAACACTCCGCCGTTGGCGTCGAAGCAGGACGAGAACAGGATCGTCGCCTCGGTGCCGAGGAAGCCCGACAGCCGCCGCTCCAGCTCGGTGTGCTGGGTCTGCGTACCGCAGATGAACCGGACGCTGGCCATCCCGAAGCCCCACTCGTCCAGTGCGCGTTTGGCGGCGGACACGACGTCGGGGTGGTCGGCGAGGCCGAGGTAGTTGTTCGCGCAGAAGTTCACCACCTCGGCGTCTCCGGACAGGATGTGCGCCGACTGCGGGGACGCCAGCTCGCGCTCCTGCTTGTAGAGGCCGGCCTCGCGGATTCCGTCCAGGGTTTCGCGCAGTTGAGCGCGAACTGCTCCGTACACGTCTCAGACCTCCGTCCAGTCGAGCACGACCTTGCCGCAGCGGGCGCCGCGAGCGGTAGCGAACGCGTCGGCCCACTCCTGGGCCGGCAACCGATGGGTGATGACGCCGCTGATGTCCAGGCCGGAGCGCAGCATGGCGCTCATGGCGTACCAGGTCTCGAACATCTCGCGGCCGTAGATGCCCTTGATGGTGATCATGTGGGTGACGACGCGTGACCAGTCGACCTCGATGGGCCTCGTGGGCAGCCCGAGCATCGCGATCCGGCCGCCGTGGTTGAGGTTGGCGATGACGTCCGGCAGCGCGTCGGGGTGACCGCTCATCTCCAGGCCGACGTCGAAGCCCTCGCGCATGCCGAGCCGGTGCTGGGAGTCCTCGATCGACTCGCTGGACACGTCCAGCGCCAGGTCGACCCCCAGGCGGCGGGCGAGGTCGAGCCGGTAGTCCGCGACGTCGGTGACGACCACGAAGCGCGCGCCGACGTGCCGGCACACGGCGGCCGCCATCAGCCCGATCGGCCCGGCGCCGGTGATCAGCACGTCCTCGCCGACGAGCGGGAAGGACAGCGCGGTGTGCACGGCGTTGCCGAACGGGTCGAAGATCGCTCCCAGATCGGGGTCGACCGGTTCGCCGTGCGGGCCGGCCGGGTGTACCCAGACGTTGGACTCCGGCACCGCGACGTACTCGGCGAAGGCGCCGTCGCGATCGACACCGATGGAGGAGGTACGGATGCAGAGGTGACGCCGGCCGGCGCGGCAGTTGCGGCAGGTGCCGCACACGACGTGCCCCTCGCCGCTGACGCGGTCGCCCACGGCGACGTCCTGGACGTCGGCTCCGACCTCGACGACCTCGCCGCAGAATTCGTGGCCCGGGACCAGCGGCGCGGTGACGGCCCCGGCGGCCCAGGCGTCCCACGCCTCGATGTGCAGGTCGGTGCCGCAGATGCCGGTGCGCAGCACGCGGATCAGCACGTCGGAAGGACCGATGGCCGGTTCCGGGCGGTCGACGAGTTCAAGTCCCGGCGACGCCGCCGGTTTGAACAGGGCCTTCATGGGTGGTTGGTCACCCCTCACCCAGCAGCGCGTCCACGAACTGCTCGGGCTCGAACGGAGCCAGGTCGTCGGCGCCCTCGCCCAGCCCGATCAGCTTCACCGGGACGCCGAGCTCGCGCTGCACGCTGACGACGATGCCGCCCTTCGCGGTGCCGTCGAGCTTGGTCAGCACGATGCCGGAGATGTCGACGACCTCGGTGAAGACCCGGGCCTGGGCCAACCCGTTCTGCCCGGTGGTGGCGTCGAGCACGAGCAGCGTCTCGTCCACCGGTCCCTGCTTCTCGACGACCCGCTTCACCTTGCCCAGCTCGTCCATCAGCCCGACCTTGGTGTGCAACCGCCCGGCGGTGTCGATCAGGACGGTGTCGACCCGGGTCTCGGTGCCGCGTTTGACGGTGTCGAAGGCCACGCTGGCCGGGTCGCCGCCCTCGGGCCCGCGGACGGTCTCGGCGCCGACGCGCGAGCCCCAGGTCTGGAGTTGGTCGGCGGCGGCGGCGCGGAAGGTGTCGGCTGCGCCGAGCAGGACCGTCCGGCCGTCGGCGACGAGGACACGGGCCAGCTTGCCGCAGGTGGTGGTCTTTCCGGTGCCGTTGACCCCGACGACCATCACGACCGCGGGGCGGTCGCCGGTCGGCGTGGAGCGCAGGGACCGGTCCATGTCCGGCTGCAGTGCGGTGACGAGCTCCTCGGCCAGCAGCGCCCGCAACTCCCCCTGGGAGCGGGTGTTGAGCACCTTGGTCCGGGTCCGGAGCCGTTCGACGATCTCGGCCGTGGCGGCGACGCCGACGTCGGCGGTCAGCAGCGACTCCTCGACCTCCTCCCACGCATCCTCGTCGAGGTTCTCACGCGAGAGCACCGACAGCAGCCCACGCCCGAGCGTGGTCTGGGAGCGGGCCAGCCGGGCCCGCAGCCGCGTCAGCCGGCCGGCGGTGGGCTCCGGGGTCTCGACCGGCGGGGCGCTCGAGACGTCCTCGACCGGTTCGGGGGCGGTCTCCGGCCCGGCGGTGGGGGGAGCCGGGGGGCCGGCGGTGTCGACGGTCGCGGCCGGCGGGGGGACGGTAGTGGTGCCCTGGACGGTGTCGGTGTCCGGTGGGCGCTCGACGGTGCTGCCGGCGGGCGGCGGCGGGGCACTCCGGTCGGATCGGCGCGCGCGCTGCCGCGGCACGACGAAGGCGATCGTCAGCAGCAGGGCGACAACCACCACGGCGATGGCGATGTAGGCGTAGAGCACGAAATCCATCCTGTCAGGCGACGGGTGGTGGCTGTGCCCGGCCCGAATGTGCCGGCGTCATCGCGGCACGCTCAGGTGGTCGAGACCAGCCCGCCGCTCTGCCACTGGCCCCAGGAGAGGTTCCAGTCGCCGTACCCCTGCCCGAGCTGCATCTGCGGGCCGTCGGCGTTCGGGTAGGTGACGACGTCGCCCACCCGCAGGTAGTGGTACAGCTGCTTGGCGTCCTTGGGCAGCAGGTTGGTGCAGCCGTTGGACGAGTTGATGCCGTGCTTGATGTTGTAGATGTTCCACGGCGCCGAGTGCAGGTACTCGCCGTCGTAGGTCAACCGGGAGTCCCACTTGATCCCGCACTCGTGGTAGGTGTGCTGGATGTTGGTCATGCAGACGGTCGGCAGCTGCTCCATGATCACCTTGATGCCCTTCTTGGTGCGCGTCTTCGGGGCGCCCAGGGCCGTCGGGAAGGTGCCGTACTTCTTGCCGTCGCTGACCACCGTGACCTTGTGGCTGGAGTTGTCCACGGTGACGATGTGCCGCGCGCCGACCCGGAAGTCGAGCGTGAGAGAGTCGTCGAAGGCCTGGCCCTCGCCGGCCGAGACGCCCTTGGCGGCGATGTCGACGTGCACGCGGGAGTGGGCGTGCCAGTAGTTCTGCGGCCGCAGGTGCCCCTCGACCGGGTAGCCCTTGTTGGCCGACGAGTACTCGAAGTACCAGCGCGCGTCGACCGGCTTGCCGTTGACGGTCACCGTCGTGGCCTTCTGCAGCGCCGCGCCGTCGCTGATCTTCTTGGAGAAGTAGGCGATGACCGGCATGCCGACGCCGTAGGTGGAGCCGTCGCTGTTCAGCGTCTTGATGTGCACCGGGCTCGGCGGCGTGGTCGTCGGCGAGGGCGCGGGGCTGCTCGAGCTCGATCCGCCGGCCTGGTCGGGGGTCGGGGCGGTCTTGGTGACCGTGACCTCCGGGCCCGGCTGGTTCGACGAGCAAGCGCTCAGCACGAGACCGAGCACGGCCACGAGCAGCGCCACGGCAGCGGTCGGACGCAGACGATTCGACTTCAGCACGACGACCACCGTAGGTGACGCCGTCGATGCGGACGAACGTGCGGCGTTCATTTCACAGCAACGCAACCTTTTCCCCGGCTACGCGACGTAGGCTCCCACCCGCTCAGCCCGCCTCCCGGAGCCGCTGGCTGATGACCTGCGTCACACCGTCGCCCCGCATGGTGACGCCGTAGAGCGCGTCGGCGATCTCCATCGTCCGCTTCTGGTGGGTGATCTGGATGATCTGGCTGCTCGCCCGCAGCTGCTGCACGAGATCGAGCAGCCGGCCGAGGTTGGTGTCGTCCAGCGCCGCCTCGATCTCGTCCATGATGTAGAACGGGCTGGGACGGGCCCGGAAGATCGCGACGAGCAGGGCGACGGCCACCAGCGAGCGCTCCCCACCGGACAGCAGCGACAGCCGCTTGACCTTCTTGCCCGGCGGCCGGGCCTCGACGTCGATCCCGGTCAGCAGCATGTCGTCGGGCTCGGTGAGCACGAGCCTGCCCTCACCGCCCGGGAACAGCGCCGCGAACACGATCTCGAACTCGCGGGCGACGTCGGTGTAGGCGCTGGTGAAGACCTCCAGGATCCGCTCGTCGACGTCCTTGACGACGGCGAGCAGGTCCCGGCGCGTGGCCTTGAGGTCCTCCAGCTGGGTGGACAGGAACTGGTGCCGCTCCTCCAGCGCCGCGAACTCCTCCAGCGCCAGCGGGTTGACCTTCCCGAGCATGGCGAGGTCGCGTTCGGCCCGCGCGGCCCGCTTCTCCTGCGTGGCGCGGTCGAACGGGCCGGGCGGCGGTGCGGCGACCTGCTCGCCACGCTCCTTGGCCTGCTCGTACTCGGCGACCTCGACGGAACTCGGCGGGCAGGGCTGGTCCGGGCCGTAGTCGGCGAGCAGGGAGTCGACCTCGATGCCGTACTCGTCCACCGCCCGCTGTTCGAGCTGCTCGATGCGCAGCCGCTGCTCCGCGCGCTGCACCTCGTCACGGTGCACCGTGTCGGTGAGCCGGCCGGCCTCCTCGGCGAGCTCGCGCACCCGCGAGCGGATCTCGGCGAGCTCCTGCTCCCGGGCCGAACGGGCCTGCTCGGCGGCGTCGCGATCGGCCGCGGCCGCGGCCACCGACTCCGCGATCCGCTCCAGGGCCCGCTGGGCGACGTCGCGCACCTCCCGCGCCACCACCGCGCCGCGGGCGCGTCGTTCCCGGGCCTCCTGCCGCCGGCGGCGGGCGGTCCGCTCGACCTCCGCCGCTCGCAGCAGCTGGTCGGCGCGGCCGCCGACCGCGCGGACGCGTTCCTCGCCGGTCCGGACCGCCAGCCGGGCCTCCATCTCACCCTGCCGGGCGGTCGTGACCTCGCCCTGCAGGCTGTCCCGCTCGGCGGTGTCGGGCTCCTGCGGCTCGTCGGAGCCGGACTCGGCCAGCTCCAGCCGCTCCTCCAGCTCCGCCAACCCGGCCCGGTCGCGCTCCCGCTTCTCGTCGATGCGCACCCGGGCCTCGTCGGTGCGGGTCGCCTCGGCGGCGGCCGAGCGGGCGACCTGCCCCAGCTCCGCCAGCCGCTCGGCGACGGCCGAGAGCTTGGCGTCGGACTCGTGGAGGGCGTCCAGCGCGGCGTCGACCTCGGCGCGGCGGGACTCGAGCTCGGTGCGGGCCTCGGTCAGCTCGCCGTGGAGCCGGTCGTGGCGGGCCGCGGCCTCGTCGGCCTTCTGCCGCGCCTCGTCGATGGCGGCGCTGATCTCGATCACCGACGGGTTCGACGTCGACCCGCCGAAGACGAACGCGGCGCTGAACGCGTCGCCCTCCAGGCTGACGACCCGCTCGGCCACCCCGTCCTGCAGCGTCCACGTCACCGAGGCCACGTCCTCGGCGACGACGGTGCGGCCCAGCAGCTGCGCCACGGCGGCGCGGTAGTCCTCGGGGGCCTCGACGAGGGTGTGGGCCCACACCGCCCCCTCGGGCAGCTCGACGACCGGCCGGTCGGGGCGGACGGCGTCGGCGCGGACGAACCCGGCCCGCCCGGCGTCCTCGCCCTTGAGGTGGGCCAGCCCGGTCAGGGCGTCCTCGAGGGAACCGACGGCGACCGCGTCGGCCGCCGAGCCCAGCGCGGTTGCGACAGCGGCCTCGTAGCCCGGCGTCACGGTCAGCAGATCGGCGATCGAGCCCCGCACACCCGGCAGCCGCTCCCCGGCCTCCAGCAGGGCCGCGGTGCCGTCCTTGCGGGTCAGGCCGACGACGAGCGCGTCGGCCCGGGCACTCCAGGTGGAGCGTTCCCGCTCGGCCTCCCGCTCGGCACCGGCCAGCTCCTTCACGCGGGCCTCCGCGGCCTCGAAGGCCGCCACCGCGTTCTCGTGCCGGGTGTCCAACCCCAGCTCGCCGTCGTCGAGCGCGCCGACCTCTTCCTGCACCCGGGCGAGCTCGCCCTCGGCCTCGGTGGCCCGTTCGCGGGCGTCGGCGGCCGCGGCGGCGAGCCGCTGGCTCTCGTCCTCGCCGGCGGCGACGCGGGCGCGCAGCGCGTCGACCTGCCCCCGCAGCTTGGCCAGCCCCTCGCGCCGATCGGCGACGGCCCGGGCCGCGGTCACCAGCTGCCGCTCGGCCTCGGCCAGCCGCCGCTCCAGGTCCTGGCGGTGCGACACCACCTCGGCCAGCTCGGCGTGGGCGGTGTCCAGGGTGGCCTGGAGCTCCGCCTCCTGCTCGCGGACCTGCGCCGCCTCGGCCTCCATGGCCTCGGGGTCGCGGCCGGCCGGGGCGTCCTCGGGTTCGTCGGCCAGGTGGCGGGCCCGCTCGGCGGCGAGCGACGCGGTGCTGCGCAGCCGCTCCTCGAGCGTGCTCAGCCGGTACCAGGTGTCCTGCGCCCGGGCCACCTGTGGGGCGCCGGCCGCGACGGCGGCGTCGAGCTCGGCCTCCCGTTCCCGCGCCGCGGCCAGGGCCGCCTCGACCTCCGTGCGGCGGGCGCGGACCGCCTCCTCGTCGGCGACCTCGCGCTGCAGCTCGCCGCGCAGCGTCACGAGATCGTCGGCGAGCAGCCGCAGCCGTGCGTCCCGGAGCTCGGACTGGACGCCCTGCGCCCGGCGGGCGACCTCGGCCTGCCGGCCGAGCGGTTTGAGCTGGCGGCGCAGCTCGGCGGTGAGGTCGGTGATGCGGGTGAGGTTGGCCTGCATCGCGTCCAGCTTCCGCAGCGCCTTCTCCTTGCGCTTGCGGTGCTTGAGGACGCCGGCGGCCTCCTCGATGAAGCCGCGGCGGTCCTCGGGGCGGGCCTGCAGCACGGCGTCGAGCTGTCCCTGCCCGACGATGACGTGCATCTCCCGGCCGATGCCGGAGTCGGACAGCAGCTCCTGGATGTCCAGCAGCCGGGCGGACTCGCCGTTGATCTCGTACTCGCTGCTGCCCTCGCGGAACATCCGCCGGGTGATCGAGACCTCGCTGTACTCGATCGGCAGCGCGCCGTCGTGGTTGTCGATGGTGAGGGTGACCTCGGCGCGCCCGAGCGGCGGGCGCCCCGACGTGCCGGCGAAGATGACGTCCTCCATCTTGCCGCCGCGCAGTGCCTTGGCGCCCTGCTCGCCCAGGACCCAGGCGATGGCGTCGACGACGTTGCTCTTGCCCGAGCCGTTCGGGCCGACGACGGCGGTGATCCCGGGCTCGAAACGCAGCGTCGTGGCCGAGGCGAAGGACTTGAAGCCCCGCAGCGTCAGCGACTTGAGATGCACGGAACTCCCGGGGAACGTCTCCGGCGGCGGATCGCGTCCGGGGCGGGCATCCCGCCCGGACGACGACAGGACGGGACGAACCTACCTCCGACCGGGTGAGGAGCGCGGCAGGCGGTCGGGTGTCGAGGCGTACCGGTCAGGCCAGGGCGGGCTCGGAGGCGTCAGCCAGCCGGTGCAGCTCCACCTCGAGGTTCTCGGCGCGGTGCTCGCGCAGCTCGGCGACCTCGGACTCCAGCTCGGCGACGCGGCGTCGCAGCCGCGCGACCTCGTAGGCGAGCAGGTGGTCCGTGGACGTCCCGACGTGTCCCATGAGGGCGCGTGCCATGCGGCGACCTTTCGCTTCTGCGTCTGCACACGGACGTCGCGGCTGGTGTCGCCAGCGGACCGGCATCCGTGGATCGGACGATTGCCAGATGGAGTGGACCGGCGCGAAGGAGCGTTTCGCGATGCACAGCGAACTCGAGCGCTTGGGCGCCGCGCCACTACCGGGCAGCCGCGGTCCACGCCTCCGTGTTGTCAATTGATGGTCTCACCGTGGTCACGCGGGGTCAACAGCCCGGCCCGGCGCTCAATGGTTGCCTCGCTCACACCGAATTTCCCGCACACCGCGTCACCGCGACCGGCCGGCCGCCGCCGTGACGCGAGGCGGGCGCTGACACCGGGGGCAGAAGAAGCTCGACCGGTTCGTGAAGGCGGCCCGTCGCACCGGGGTGCCGCACCGGGGGCAGGGGCGCCCCTGCCGGCCGTAGACCGCGAGGGAGCGGTCGAAGTAGCCGCTGGCGCCGTTGACGTTGACGTAGAGGGCGTCGAACGACGTGCCGCCGGCGCGGATCGCGTCGCGCAAGACCTCGCGGACGTGCCCGAGCAGGGCCGTCACCGCCGGCCGCCGCAGGAGGTCGCTGCGCCGCTCGCCGTGCAGCCGGGCGCGCCAGAGCGACTCGTCGGCGTAGATGTTGCCGACGCCGGAGATCAGCGTCTGGTCGAGCAGCGCGCGCTTCACCCCCGAGCGCCGGGCTCGCAGCCGCGCGCGGAACGCGGGTTCGTCGAAGGCCGGGTCCAGCGGGTCGCGGGCGATGTGCGCGACCGAGGCGGGCACCGAGTCCCCCGGCCGGTCGGCGGTCGGCACGAGGGTGTCGACCAGCACTCCCCCGAAGGTCCGTTGGTCGACGAAGCGCAGCTCGGGGTCGCCGTCGGCGAAGCGCAGCCGCACGTGCAGGTGCTTCTCGTCCGGCGCCTCGGCCGGCTGCAGCAGCAGCTGGCCGCTCATGCCCAGGTGCGCCACCAGCGCCTCGTCCCGCGCCCCGTCGGGCGCTGCGAGCGGCAGCCACAGGAACTTCCCGCGGCGGGAGGCGGCGACGATCCGGGCGCCGCGCAGCCGGGCGGCCAGGTGCTCGGCGCCGGGTAGGTGCCGGCGCACGGCGCGAGGATGGCGAACCTCGACCTCGGCGACGACCCGGCCGGTGACCCAACGCTGCAGGCCGTCACGGACGGTCTCGACCTCGGGGAGCTCGGGCACCGGAACCGTCAGGCGGGGCGGCGGGGAGGGCGCGACGACAGCGCGCGCCACGCCGACTCGGCGGCCAGCTGCTCGGCCTCCTTCTTGCTCCGGCCGGTGGAGGCCTCGAACAGCTCGCCTGCGACCTGCGCCCGGGCGGTGAAGGTCTTGTCGTGATCGGGTCCGGAGGACGACATCACGTACTCGGGGACGCCCATGCCGTGCTCGGCGGTGAGCTCCTGCAGGCTGGTCTTCCAGTCCAGGCCGGCGCCCACCTCGACGGCGTCGGACAGCGGGCCGTCGAACAGCGCGTGGATCACACGATCGGCGACCTCCAGTCCGAGATCGACGTAGACGGCCCCGAACAGCGCCTCGAGGGTGTCGGCCAGGATGCTCGGCTTGTCACGCCCGCCGGTGCTGCTCCTCGCCCCGGCCGAGCAGGACGTACCGGCCGAGCCCGCCGGGGCCGATGCGCCGCGCGACCGTGGCCAGCGCGCGCATGTTGACCACCGAGGCGCGCAGCTTGGCCAGCCGTCCTTCGGGCAGGTCCGGGTGGGTGCGGTACAGGGAGTCGGTGACCACGATGCCCAGGACGGCGTCGCCGAGGAACTCCAGCCGCTCGTTGTGCGGCAGCCCGCCGTGCTCGTAGGCGTACGAGCGGTGCGTCAGGGCGCGCCGCAGCAACTCGTCGTCGAGCTCGACGCCGAGCGCGCCCGCGAGTTCAGCCTGGTCGGCAGGGGTGTCGTCGTTGGGGTCCACGGGTGGGCGGATCACGGGGGGCGTTCCCGGCCGGGAAAGGGCCGGGTCGGCCGCCGGTGCTCTCAGACCGAGAGCACCTGCTTGCCCGCGTACTGGCCGCAGTTCGCGCACGCGGTGTGCGGCAGGGTCAGTTCACCGCAGGCCCGGTTGGGGCAACGGACCAGCGTCGGGCGAGCCGCCTTCCACTGCGACCGGCGGGACCGGGTGTTGCTGCGGGACATCTTCCGCTTGGGAACGGCCACGTCCGTATCTCCTTCAGGTCAGGCGTTGAGTGCTCAGGTCTTGTCATCGTCGGTGGTGCTGGCCTCGTCCTGCTCCGGAGCAGGCTCGGCGAACGCCGCCAGAGCCGCCCAGCGCGGGTCGATCGTCTCGTGCGCGTGACCTGCGGGCAGGTCGTCCAGCCGCTCGCCGCAGTCGGGGCAGAGCCCGGGCAATCCGGCCGGCACAGCGGTGCCCACGGACAGGCGAGCACCACGGCGTCACGCACGACCGGCTCGACGTCGATCCGCTCGCCGTCGACCCGGTAGACCTCGTCCTGCTCGGTCGTCTCGTCGGTGGCGGAGTCCGCATAGGCGAACAGCTCGCACACCTCGACGTCGAGCTCCTCGCTGACCGGGTCGAGGCACCGCGCGCACTGGCCGCGAAGCGGCGCCGCGACCGTGCCCGTGACGAGCACGCCCTCGGTCACCGACTCCAGCCGGAGGTCCAGGTCGAGCGGAGCACCTTCCGGTACACCGATGACGTCCAGGCCGAAAACCGCAGGCGAGGGAACACGACGCCGATAGGTCCGCTGGTTGCCGGGCCGACGGCCCAGCTCGCGCAGGTCGAAGACGAACGGACTGCGCGGGTCCGCCGGCTCGATACGAAGAGACGAGTCGGCGGGCGGCTGGTTCGGTGTGGTGTTCTCAGGCATACGACAGTCGGCCTGTCCGGGAAGAGGCCGTTGTCCAGACTAGCCGAGGAACGGCCTCAGGCCGAAATCGCCGTGGCCTCGGCCGGCCCGCCGCCCGCGCTCCCGCCCCGATTCCGCCCCGGGTCGGGCGCGTCGGCGTCGGGCGCGGTGGGGGCATCGTGGGGGCCGTGGGCATCGTGGCCCGCGGCGAAGGCACCGGCGCGACGGTGGGCCAGCGCGGCCCGACCCTGCTCGGCGGTCTGGGCGGCGCGGGTGAGGATGGCGGCGAGGTCGTCGAGCGTGCGCTCGGCGTAGTCCTCGGCGTCGGCGGTGAGCTTGGTGGCGTACCGCTCGGCCTCGCTGCGGGCCTCTTGGGCGTAGCGGTCGGCGTCGGCCCGCAGCTTCGTCTGGTACTGGTCGGCGTCGGCGGCCACCTGACGCTGGTAGCGCTCGGCGTCCTCGCGCAGCGCGCTCGCGGCCTGGGCGGCGGCCTGGTGCACGGCGGTGCTCGAGACGAGCCGGGCGTGCTCGGTCCGGGCCGCCTCCAGGGTCTCGGCGGCGTACTGGTCGGCCTCGGCGCGCGCCTGGCCGGCGCGGTGCTCGACGTCGGCCATGACCGTGTCGGCCTCGTTGACCGCCTGCTGCCGGGTGGCGGCGGCGGCCTCCTGGGCCTCCCGCAGCACGGTCTCGCGGTGGGCGATGACGCGGCGGGCCTCGCTCATCTCCGGAGGCATGACCTCGCGCAGTTCGTCCAGCAGGTCCAGCAGGCGCTCCCGTGGGAGCACGCAGGAGCTGGACATCGGCAGCGACCGGGCCGTCTCGACGGTCTCGATCAGTTCGGTCAGCAGGGCGTCGGTGCGGCGGAGCGCCTCGTCCGTCATGGCCTGCTCACCACCCGATTCATCCCCCGGAGCGGCTGCGCTCCATCAGCCTCTTGAGGACAGTGCTGGGGACCAGCGACGAGACGTCGCCACCCCATTTCGCTATCTCTTTGACCAGGCTAGAGGCAAGGAAGCTGTATTCCGGGTTTGTCGGCATGAACAGCGTGTCGACCCCGGCCAGGCCACGGTTCATCTGGGCCATCTGCAGCTCGTAGTCGAAGTCGCTGACCGCCCGCAGGCCCTTCACGATGACCGGGACGTCGTGGGCGCGGCAGTAGTCGACGACCAGCCCCTCGAAGGTGTCGACGCTGACGTTCGGGTATTCGGCGGTGACCTCGCCCAGCATGTCGCGCCGCTCGTCGACGGAGAAGAGTCCGGACTTCGACTGGTTGACGAACACCGCCACGACGACCTCGTCGTAGAGCGATGCCGCCCGACCGATGATGTCGATGTGGCCGTTGGTGACCGGGTCGAACGAGCCCGGGCACAGGGCGCGCCGCACCCGCCCGGAACCCCCGGATGCTCGTGGTTTCATCGCCGGCGACCGTACCAAAGCACGGTCTCGCCGTAGCTGCGTGCCGTGAACCCGTCGAGGTCGTCGGCCACCGTGGCGGACGGTGCCGGCGCCCGGCTGGAGCGCTCGACCAGCAGGAAGCCGCCGGGCGCCAACCAACCCCCGGTGAGTACCGCGTCGAGCACGCCGGTCAGCCCGGCATCGCCGAGCGCGTAGGGCGGGTCGGCGAAGACGACGTCGAACGGTTCGGCCTGCTGTCGGTCGAGGAAACGGGTCACCGGCGAGGCGACCACCTCGACCCCGGGCAGGGCGACGGTGGCGACGTTGCGCCGGACGACCGCCAGCGCCCGGCGGTCGGACTCCACCAGCACGACGCGTGCCGCCCCGCGGGAGGCGGCCTCGAGACCGACCGCCCCGGTGCCCGCGAACAGGTCGAGCACCCGCGCGCCCTCGAGCGGCAGGGCCGCCCCGACGCTGCTGAACAGCGCCTCGCGGACCCGGTCGGAGGTCGGGCGGGTCGCCCCCGCGGGCGGGGCCAGCCGGCGGCCCTTCGCCCGGCCGGCGACGATTCTCACGTCTCGTCCCTCACGTCTTGTCCAGGAACTCGGCCTGTTCGGCGTCGACCAGGGCGGCGACCTGCGCGGCGAGCTGCGGGTGGTCGGCCAGCCGGGGGTCCTCGGCCACGAGTCGCTGCGCCTCGACCCGCGCCTCGGCGATGAGCGTCTCGTCCCGGCGCAGCGACAGCAGCCGCAGGTGGCGCCGCCGGCCGGACTGGGCCGCGCCGAGCACGTCGCCCTCGCTGCGCTGCTCGACGTCGAGCCGGGCCAGTTCGAAGCCGTCGGACGTCGCCGCCACGGCGTCGAGCCGCTCGCGGGAGGGGCTGTCGGCGGGGGCGTCGGTCACGAGCAGGCAGAGCCCGCCGTGACCGCCGCGGCCCACCCGGCCCCGCAGCTGGTGCAGCTGCGAGATGCCGAAGCGGTCGGCGTCCAGGATCGTCATCACGGTCGCGTTCGGCACGTCGACGCCGACCTCGATCACCGTGGTGGCGACGAGCACGTCCAGCTCGCCGGCGGCGAAGGCGGTCATGACCCGATCCTTGGCCTCCGGGTCCAGCCGGCCGTGCAGCACGCCCAGGCGCAGCCCGTGCAGCGGGCCGTCGGCGAGCATCGGGGCGATGTCGCTGACCGCCAGCGGCGGCCGGCGGCTCCGGGTCGCGGCCTCGTCCGCCTCCTCGACCGGCTCGAGGTCGTCCTCGAACTCGGCCATGTCCTCGCCGATGCGGGGGCACACCACGTACGCCTGCCGCCCAGCGGCCACCTCCTCGCGGATCCGCTGCCAGGCTCGCTCCAGCCAGCCGGGCTTCTCGGCGGCCGGTACCACGCTGGTGACGATCGGGGCCCGGCCGGAGGGCAGCTCGGACAGCGTCGAGGTCTCGAGATCGCCGAAGACGGTCATGGCGACGGTGCGCGGGATGGGGGTGGCGGTCATGACCAGGACGTGGGGTGGGCGGTCGGCCTTGCCCCGCAGCGCGTCCCGCTGCTCGACGCCGAAGCGGTGCTGTTCGTCGACCACGACGAGCCCGAGATCGGCGAACTGCACGTGTTCCTGGATCAGCGCGTGGGTGCCGACCACGATGCCGGCGGCACCGGAGGCGGCGTCCAGCAGCGCACTCCGGCGGGCGGCGGCGCCCAGCGATCCGGTGAGCAGCGTGACCCGGGTGGCGTGCTCGGCGCCGCCGAGCTGGCCGGCGTGCGCCAGCGGGCCGAGCATCGCCTCGAGCGTGCGGGCGTGCTGGGCGGCCAGCACCTCGGTGGGGGCGAGCAGCGCCGCCTGTCCGCCGGCGTCGACGGTCTGCAGCATCGCCCGCAGGGCGACGACGGTCTTGCCGGAACCGACCTCTCCCTGCAGCAGCCGGTGCATCGGTCGGTCGGTGGACAGTTCGACGGCCAGCACCTCGCCGATCTCCCGCTGGCCCTCGGTGAGCTCGAACGGCAGTTGGGCGTCGAAGTCGTCGAGCAGACCGTCGTAGGTAGGGGGCCGCGGCGTCGTCGGCTCCGCGAGCGCGGCGCGGCGCCGCTGAGCCAGCGCGAGCTGCACCGCGAGCGCCTCGTCCCAGGCCAGCCGATGCTTGGCCCGCTGCCACTGGGCCCGGTCGTCCGGTTCATGGACGGCGCGCAGCGCCTGATCGAGTGCCAGCAGACCGTGGCGGCGGCGCAGGTCCTCGTCGAGCGGGTCGGGCACCTCGTCGAGGACCCGCAGCGCCTGCTGCACCGCGTTGGCGATCTGCCACGTCCGCACAGTGCCGGTCGCGGGGTAGACGGGAATGAGTGTGTTCGCGTAAATGCCGGCGCGGGCCTCGTCCAGCTCGTCGCCGGGCAACACCTGGTAGTCGGGGTGGACGAGCTGGCGGGTGCCGCGGAACTCGCCGACCTTGCCGCTGAACAGGCCGCGGCGCCCCGGGGTGAGGTCCTTGGCGCGCCACTGGCCGCGGCCGAAGAAGACCAGCTGCAGCGTGGCCTTGCCGTCGCCGACGGTGACCTCGGTGCGGGTCTGGCCGCGGCTGCCGCCGCGCCGCATCGGGATCGTCCGGTTGCCGCGCACCTCGGCCACCACGGTGACCTCGTCGTCGACCCGCAGCGAGGCGATGTCGGTGAGCTCTCCCCGCTCGGCCAGCCTGCGGGGGTAGTGCGCGAGCAGGTCGCCGACGGTGGCCATGTCGAACGCCTTGGTCAGTGCCGTGGCGGTGCGGCCGCCGACGACCTCGGCGAGCGGGCTGTCGAGCGAGGCCACCTACTCCACCCCGATGATCACCGGATGGTCGGCCTGCCCGCCCTCGTAGACGGTGACGTCGGTGAGCGGCGAGCGGTCGTGGACGTGGGCGGCGACGAGTTCGCCGAGGCGGGGCGGGGCGGTGCGGCCGACCAGGATCGTCATGAGCTCGGCCCCGACGGCGGCCAGCCGGTCGACGAGGCCGTAGGCGACGGCGAACAGGCTGCGGCCGACCTCGACGACCTCGCCGTCGATCAGCCCGAGGACGTCGCCGGCCTGGCACGGTCCGGCCGCGGTCAGCGCCGGCCCCGTGGCGACGGTGAGCTCGGCGAAGCGGGTGGCGGCCGCGGCCTCGGCCATGGCGACGACGTCGTCGTCGACGTAGCGCGTCGGGTCGTGGACGGCGACGGCCGCGAGCCCCTGGACCGGCGAGCGGGTCGGGACCACCGTGACCCGCAGGCCGTCGCGGCGCGCCGCCGCGGCCGCGCTCTCGGCGACGCCGGTGACCACCGAGGCGTTGGGCAGCAACACCACGTCGTGGGCCCGGGCCCGACGGACCGCGGCCAGCACGTCGTCGGCGGTGGGCGCGGCGCCGTCGCCGCCGTCGACCACGGCCACGCCTTCGGCCTGGAACAGGTGGGCCAGGCCCGCCCCCGGCGCGACGGCCACGACCGCGACACCTGCGGCCGTCTCCCCCGTGCCTGCCTCGGAGGCGGCGGGGCCGGCCGTCGCCGCATCCGGCCAGCGCGGCGCGGCGGCGCGGGCCGGCGCGGCCTCGAGCACCTCGACGGTGATGCCGTGAACCCGTCCCCCGCCCGCGGCGGCGATGCCGGCCTCGACGGCGGCTCCAGCCTCGGTGGTGTGGACGTGGACCTTCCAGCTCCCGGCGCTCACGCCCACGACGACCACGGAGTCGCCGAGCTCGGCGAGCCGTCGGCGCAGCGAGGGCACCGCCGCGTCGCCGCTGCCCTCGAGCAGGTACTGCACCTCGAACATCGGTGCGCCGGGGGTGGCTGTGCGTGCGGTGCCGTTGGGGGTCGTGGCGCTGTGGCCCGGCCGCGCGGCGAGCGGCGCGACGGCGACCGGGGCGCCGTCGACGACCTCGGCGAGGGCGGCGAGCAGCAGCACGAGGCCGCGACCGCCGGCGTCGACCACGCCGGCGGCGGCGAGTTCCGGCAGCTGGGAGGTCGTGCGCTCCAGCGCATCGAGGGCGGCGTCGCGCGCGGCGCGGATGACATCCGGCAGCGGCGGCGGGCAGGCGGAGTCCGAGACCCGCTCCGCGGCGCGGGCGGCGGCGTCCGCCACCGACAGGATCGTGCCGTCGACGGGGGCGACGACGGCCTCGCGCGCCAGCGCCGCGCCCGCCGCGAGCCCCGCCACCAGCCAGGATCCGTCCAGTGCTCGCCCGTCGGACGCCGCCTCGGCCAGCCCGCGGAGCACCTGCGAGGCGATGAAGCCGGAGTTGCCGACCGCCCCGCGGGCCGCGCCGGCAGCGAGCAGGGCCAGGACTTCGGTGTCGTCCGAGACGGTGGCGGGCGGGGCACCGAGGCCCTCGACGGCGGCGCGCAGCGTCTGCAGCATGTTGCTGCCGGTGTCACCGTCGGCGACCGGGAAGACGTTGATGTCGTTGATCTCGGCCCGGTGGGAGTCGAGCTGCGCGACGGCCACCCCGGCCCAGGACCGGACGGCGTGCGCGTCCATGACGTCGAGCACTACCCCACCCCCGTCCCTGTGCGCGGCTGTCGGCCGCACCATACTGGCCGGGTCCCCCCGGTTCCGACCGCGGTTTGGCCCCGTCGAGGGCGTGTCGTTAGACTCGTGGGGTTGCCCGGCGTCGATCGGCGTCGGGCCGCGGTATGCGGCCACCGGCCGCGACCGCGAAACCACCACTGTTTCGCGTCAGAGGAGTTCCACGTGGCCAGCGTCTGCGACGTCTGCGGCAAGGGTCCTGGATTCGGCATGGCCGTGTCCCACTCGCACCGCCGTACCCCCCGCCGCTGGAATCCCAACGTGCAGACGGTGCGCGCGCTCGTCGCTCCCGGCACCCGCCGCCGCATCTCGGTCTGCACCTCCTGCCTGAAGGCCGGCAAGGTCACCCGCGGCTGAGCCCGCCGCGGCGCCTGCTCCGGCAGCACCCGAGCCCGTTCTCGCCTCAGGCGGGGCGGGCTCGTGTCGCGTCCCGGGGCTCGTCGGCCCGCACCCCGGCCGCCAGCGGCCGTCCCAGGAACACCGCCTCGCCGTAGGCGGCGTAGTGACCGAACGGCGGGCGCGGCTCGTATCCCTCGTCGCGGTAGAGCGCGATCGCTGCCGTCTGCACCGGCCCGGTGTTGAGCACCAGGTCGACGACCCCGGCCGAGGCCGCGTCGGCCTCCAGCGCGTGCAGCATCCGGCGGGCCAGCCCGCGGCGCCGGGCTGCCGGGACCACGTACATCCGCTTGACCTCGGCGACACCCGGTTGCAGCAGCCGCCAGCCACCGGTCGCGACCGCGACGCCCTCGAGCACTCCCACCAGCATGACGCCCGCCGGCGGGGCGAACTCGGACACGTCGATGGCGGCCTCGTCCGGCCCGCCGTACATGCCGACGTACTCCTGCTGCACCTCGGCGACGAGACGGGTCACGTCGCCGTCGTCGTAGGACCGGCGCTCGATCATGAAGTCCTTCACGCCTTCACGGTAAGGCGCCGTCACGCCAGGGCGTCGGGCAAGCCGGGGTGGGGCTCAGCGGAAGTGCTCGTGGCCACCCACCGGCCAGCGCCGGCCGTCGACCCGTACCCCCTCGCCCTCGGCGACCGTGCCGATGACGCGCCAGGGATCGGGCAGGTCGGTGCCGTGCGGGAACGTCGCGGCCAAGGCGTAGTCGTCGCCGCCGGTCAGCACCCAGATGCTGGGATCGACGTTGAGGGCCGCCCCGACCTCGGCCAGCTTCGCCGGGATCCCCACGGCCTGGGCGCGCACGTCGATCCGGACTCCGCTCGCCGCCGCCAGGTGGCCGAGATCGGCCACCAGCCCGTCACTGACGTCAGTCATGGCGGTCGCCCCGAGCGCGACCGCCCGGGGCCCCTCGAAGTAGGGCGGTTCGGGGCGTCGATGGGCGGTAACCACCTGCAGCGGCGAGCGGAAGCCGCGCCCCAGCACCGCGAACCCGGCGGCCGCCCAGCCCAGCCGGCCACAGACGGCGACGAGATCGCCCACCCGGGCCCCGTCGAGGCGCACCGGGGCGGCGCCCCCCAGGTCGCCGAGCGCGGTCAGCCCGAGGGTGACGACGCCGGACTCGGTCACGTCCCCACCCACGATGGCGGCATCCACCTGGGCGCACTCCGCCCGCAGGCCGGTGGTGAGCCCGTCCACCCAGTCCAGCGCCAGATCCTTCGGCGCACCGAACGCGACGAGCAGGGCGGTCGGGGACGCCCCCATCGCGGCGATGTCGGAGAACGCCCGCGCCGCCGCCTTGTGACCGACGTCCTCCGCGGTCGACCAGTCCCGCCGGAAGTGCCGGTTCTCGATCAGCATGTCGGTGGAGACGACCACCCGGCCGTCCGCCGCCGTGACGATCGCGGCGTCGTCGCCGGGCCCCACGACGGTGGAGGCGACCGGCGCGAAACCCGCGGTCACGCGCGCGACGACGCCGAACTCGCCGGCGTCGGCAATGGTGCGCGTCTCGCTGCCGGCCACGGGCCATCGACTCCTTCGTCGTCGAGAACGGACGCAGGCGGCATCCGCCCGGCCTGCTCGGATAGGTTCTACTGGTCGCGGAGCGTTCTGGGGAGTCGGCCCGCCGCGACCGTGGCGCCCAGCGTGTCACACCGAGACGCGAGCACCGCTATCGGACGAGAAGGAGCTCACCGTGAATGTCAAGGCGTACGTCCTCATCCAGACCGAGGTCGGCAAGGCGGCCGACGTCGCGACCGAGATCGCCGGGATCGACGGCGTCACGACCGCCGAGACCGTGACCGGACCGTACGACGTCATCGTCCGGGCCGAGGCCACCGACGTCGACGAGATGGGCAAACTGGTGGTGAGTCGGGTGCAGTCGGTCGCCGGCATCACCCGAAGCCTGACCTGCCCCATCGTCCACTTCTAGGAAGCTCACGATCGACGCTCTGCACCGCCGCGCGGCCCTCATCGCGACCGCTGTCACGATCCCGATCGTCATCGTCGCCGCCCTGCTGATCGGCAACCTCACCGGCGCGGGAACCCCGACGCCGGCACCGAGCGGCCCACCACCCGCGCTGACGCTCGAGGCTCCGCCGCACGCCTCGAACCCCGCCTGCGACAAGGTGTTGGCGAAGCTGCCGGTCACACTCGGACGGTTGCACGGACGTGTCGTCCACCCCCACCCGGACACGACCTCGGTCGTGGCGTGGGGCGACCCGGCCGTGATCTTCCGGTGCGGCGTGGACCGGCCGAAGGCGCTGCACCCGGGTTCATCGGTGAACGTGTTCTCCGCGACCGGCACGAGCGGCCCCTACTACATTGCGACGGACGGACCGAAGCACTCCACGGTCTACACCACCGTCGACCGGTCGGTGTACATCAGCATCGAGATCCCGGCGAAGTACAAGTCCGGCCCGCTGCCCGCCCTGTCGACCGACATCGCCGCCGCGCTGCCGCCGGTCTGCACCACGAACAACCAGGTGAAGGACATCTCGAAGCTCTGCACCCGCCGCAAGTAGCGGGGGCGGTCGGTCCCCTCGCGGGGCGGTCAGTGGTCCTCGACGCGGCGGCGGGCCGCGGCGTCGGCAGCCTGCGTGAACGCCCCCACCAACCCCTGCAGTGCCAGCGGCCGCATCCGCTGGAGGATCGCCACCACCTGCTCGTGGCTGAGTTCGCCCTGCTGGTACGGGCCCCAGATGCCCCGCGCGAACAGTTCGGTGAGCCCCTCGGCCACCTGGGTCGCATGCTCGCCGATCAGCGCCGACGACTCTGCGAGTACCGACGGCGGCACCGGCAGCTCCAGCAACTCGACCGCATGCCCGAGCAGCGACGGGGCGGCGCGGTAGGTGCCGTCTCCCAGGTCGTCCAGCGCGCCCACCGAGGCGAGGAACTCGATCTGGTGCTCGTCGAGACCCCGCCCGACGCGGCGTTCGAGCTCGGCGCGGTCGAGCACCTCGGTCTGTCCCGGCAGCCACGGCGCCAGCACCGCGGCCTGAACGGCGTACTCGGCCGGCGCGGCGTCGTGGGCGATGCGCGCGAGCACCCGCTCGATCGCGGCCAGCGTGTACCCGTGCTCCTGCAGCGTGCGGATCAGCTCCAGCCGCATCCGGTGCCGGGAGTCGTAGTAGGCCACCCGGCCGCGCCGCTCGGGCGGCGGCAGCAGCCCCTCACTTGCGTAGAACCGGACCGTGCGTACCGTCATGCCGGTGCGAGTGGCCAACTCGTCGACGGTGAGCCCGGGTGCGTCCTCGCTCACGCCGTCCACTGTCCCGCCGGGCACCGTCACCTCCGCGCCGGTCATGGTCGAAGACCGTAACCGGGCGACCACGCGTCCGTCTGGTTCGCCACACTCGCTTGGCTCTGCATTACTCTGACAGTAGAACTGACACGTTCCGGTGACCACTCACCGGCGCCCGATCGGCGAGAGCAGTAAGGACGGCACGCAATGACCGAAGCATTCGTCTATGACGCGATACGAACACCGAGGGGACGCGGCAAGGCCACCGGTTCGCTGCACGGGACCAAGCCGATCACGCTCGTCACGGGTCTGATGGAAGAGGTGCGCAAGCGCAACCCGCAGCTCGACCCGGCCGCCGTCGAGGACGTCATCCTCGGCTGCGTCTCGCCGGTCGGCGAGCAGGGCGCCGACATCGCCCGCACCGCGGCTCTCGCCGCCGGATTCGAGACGTCCGGGCCCGGCTTCCAGCTCAACCGCTTCTGCGCCTCCGGCCTCGAGGCCGTGAACATCGGTGCGCAGAAGGTGCGCTCCGGCTGGGAGGACCTCATCTTCACCGGCGGCGTCGAGTCGATGTCGCGCGTGCCGATGGCCTCCGACGGCGGCGCCTGGGCGATGGACCCGGAGACCGCGTACGACACCGGCTTCGTCCCGCAGGGCATCGGCGCCGACCTGATCGCCACCCTCGAGGGCTTCAGCCGCACCGACGTCGACGGCTACGCCGCCGAGTCGCAGGAGCGCGCCGCGAAGGCGATCGCCAACGGCAACTTCGCCCGCTCGGTCATCCCGGTGGTCGACCGCAACGGCAACGTCGTGCTCGACGTCGACGAGTTCCCGCGCGCCGGCACCACCGTCGAGAGCCTCGCCGGCCTCAAGCCGTCGTTCGCCGACCTGGCCGACATGGGCGGCTTCGGCTCCGTCGCGCTGCAGAAGTACCACTGGGTCGAGAAGATCAACCACGTCCACACCCCGGGAAACTCGTCGGGCATCGTCGACGGCGCCGCCCTGATGGTGATCGGCAACGAGAAGGCCGGCGAGGCCAACGGCCTCAAGCCCCGCGCCCGCATCGTGTCGGTCGGCGTCGTGGGCACCGAGCCGACGATCATGCTCACCGGCCCGGCCCCGTCGGCGCGCAAGGCGCTGGACAAGGCCGGCCTGAGCGTCGAGGACATCGACCTGTTCGAGGTCAACGAGGCGTTCGGCGCCGTCGTCATGAAGTTCATGCGGGACCTGGACGTGCCGCACGAGAAGGTCAACGTCAACGGCGGCGCGATCGCGCTGGGACACCCGCTCGGCGCCACCGGCGCCATGATCCTCGGCACCCTGATCGACGAGCTGGAGGCCCGCGACCTGCGTTACGGCCTCGCCACCCTGTGCGTCGGCGGCGGTATGGGCGTCGCGACGATCGTGGAGCGTGTTGCGTGATGAGCGCTCGCGCGAAGAACCAGGAGACAACGCTCGCGACGAAGGAGCGTATCGGCTCGATGACGGGCCCGAGCGCAGCGAGCGGCCGGGAGGAGAGCCGATGAGCGAGTCCACCACAATCCGCTGGGACAAGGACGCCGACGGGGTCGTCACACTGACCCTCGACGACCCGAACCAGCGGGCCAACACCATGAACGACGACTTCCGGTCGTCGATGTCGGGCAGCGTCGAGCGGCTCGAGAAGGAGCTCGACTCGATCACCGGCGTCATCGTCACCTCCGCCAAGGACACCTTCTTCGCCGGCGGCGACCTGAACCTGCTGATCCAGGTCACCGACGAGAACAAGGACGAGTTCGACCAGGGCGTCACCCGCATGAAGGCGGACCTGCGCCGGCTCGAGAAGCTGGGCAAGCCCACCGTCGCCGCCCTCAACGGCGCCGCGCTCGGCGGCGGGCTCGAGATCGCGCTGTCCTGCAACCGCCGCATCGCCCTGGACAACCCGAAGTCGCAGTTCGGGCTGCCCGAGGTCACCCTCGGCCTGCTGCCCGGCGCCGGCGGCGTCACCCGCATCACCCGGCTGCTCGGCCTGTCCGACGGCCTGATGAAGGTGCTGCTGCAGGGCCAGCGTTACAAGGTCGGCGAGGCGAAGGAGCTCGGGCTGGTCGACGAGATCGCCGCCTCCCCCGACGAGATGCTGGCCAAGGCCCGGGAGTGGATCAAGGCCAACCCCGAGACCCAGCAGCCCTGGGACGCCAAGGGCTACCGGATGCCCGGCGGCGCGCCGTCGAGCCCCAAGCTGGCAGGCATGCTGCCGGCCTTCCCCGGCAACCTGAAGAAGCAGCTCAAGGGCGCCCCGATGCCGGCACCGCACCACATCATGTGCGCGGCCGTCGAGGGGGCGACCGTCGACTTCGACACCGCGTTGAAGATCGAGGGGCAGTACTTCCTGAACCTCGTCACCGGCCAGGTCGCCAAGAACATGATCCAGGCGTTCTGGTTCGACCTGAACTCGATCAACGCCGGCGGCTCCCGCCCGGACGGCCACGAGAAGCGGCTGCCGACCAAGGTGGCCGTGCTCGGCGCGGGGATGATGGGCGCGGGCATCGCGTACGTCACCGCCCGCAACGGCATGCCCGTCGTGCTCAAGGACGTCTCGCTGGAGGCGGCCGAGCGCGGCAAGGGCTACTCGAAGAAGCTGCTCGACAAGGCGGTCTCCCGCGGCAAGATGACGCAGGAGAAGGCCGACGAGGTCCTCTCGCGCATCACGCCCAGCGACGACTACGCCGAGCTCGAGGGTTGCGACCTCGTCGTCGAGGCCGTCTTCGAGAAGGTCTCGCTCAAGCACGACGTCTTCGGCGAGACCGAGAAGGTCGTCACCGGCGACGCCCTGCTCGGGTCGAACACCTCGACGCTGCCGATCACCAGCCTGGCCGACGGCGTGCAGCGCAAGCAGGACTTCATCGGCCTGCACTTCTTCTCGCCGGTCGACAAGATGCCGCTGCTGGAGATCATCCGGGGTGAGCAGACCTCCGACGAGGCGTTGGCCCGGGCGCTGGACTACGCGCAGGCCATCAAGAAGACGCCGATCGTGGTCAACGACAGCCGTGGTTTCTTCACCTCGCGGGTCATCGGCACGTTCGTGAACGAGGCGCTGGCCATGCTCGGTGAGGGCGTCGCGCCGTCGACGATCGAGCAGGCGACCACGCAGGCCGGCTACCCGGTCGGCGCTCTGCAGCTGGCCGACGAGCTCAACCTCGAGCTGTTCCTGAAGATCCGCAACGAGACCCGGGAGGCGATGGGTGACGCCTACGTGCGGCACCCCGCCGAGGACGTCGTGGAGAAGATGGTCGAGCTGGGCCGCCCCGGCAAGCTGGCCGGCAAGGGCTTCTTCGACTACGACGAGTCCGGCAAGCGCACCGGCCTCTGGCCGGGCCTCGCAGAGCACTTCCCGATGCAGGGCGACCCGTCGCAGGTCGACCTCGCCGAGCTCGGGCGCCGGATGCTCGTCATCGAGGCCGTCGAGACCGCCCACTGCGTCGAGGAAGGGGTGCTCATCACGACCGCGGACGCCAACATCGGCTCCATCATGGGCATCGGCTTCCCGCCCTGGACCGGTGGCGTGCTGCAGTACATCAACGGCTACCCCGGCGGCGTCAAGGCGTTCGTCGCCCAGGCCGAGGAGTTCCAGCAGCGCTTCGGCCCGCGCTTCGAGCCGAACCCGCTGCTGCGCAAGAAGGCCGAGAACAGCGAGAAGTTCTAGGACGCCGCCCCCCTCTGCCCCGGTGAGTGGCGCAGTTCCGCGTCAGTGGTGCGTTGCAACGCACCACTCGACGCGGAACGCGCCACTCCCCGTGTGCGGGGGTGGGCCGGGTGGGAAGGAGCGGGCCGCATGGCTGGACCCCTCGCGGGGCTGCGGGTCATCGAGATGCCGGCGATCGGGCCGGTGCCACTGGCCGGGATGATGCTGGCCGATCTCGGGGCCGAGGTGATCCGCATCGACCGGCTCGGCAGCGGCGGCGGCCTGAACGACATCAGCACGAAGACCGCGCTCGGCCGAGGGCGCCGCTCGATCGGCCTGGACGTCCGCCGGCCGGGCGGGGCCGAGGTGGCGCTGCGGCTGGCCGAGCGCTGCGACGCGCTCATCGAGGGCTTCCGGCCCGGCGTCGCGGAGCGGCTCGGTGTCGGGCCGGACGAGGTGCTCGCCCGTAACCCGAAGCTCGTCTACGGCCGGATGACCGGATGGGGCCAGCATGGGCCACTGGCTGCCACCGCCGGGCACGACCTCACCTACCTGGCGATCACCGGCCTGCTGCACGGCATCGGCCCGGCCGCCGGTCCTCCGGTGCCCCCGATCAACTATGTCGCCGACTTCGGCGGCGGCACCATGTTCCTCGTCTCCGGGGTCCTGGCGGCGCTGCTGCACGCCCGGGAGACCGGGGAGGGGCAGGTCGTCGACACCGCGATGACCGAGGGGGCGGCGTACCTCGGCACCATGACCCGGACCTTCGCCGGCCTCGGCATGTGGCAGGACGAGCGAGAGGCGAACCTGCTCGACGGCGGCTCCCCCAACTACCGCTGCTACGAGACCTCCGACGGCAAGTGGCTCGCGGTCGGGGCGCTGGAGCCGCAGTTCTGGAAGGCGCTGGTCGAGGCGCTGGGCGCCGACGTCGAGTCGACGCCGTCGCCGTACGATCCGCAGCAGCACGACGCCTGCCGGGACTGGCTGGCCGGCCGGCTGGTCACCCGCACCCGCGATGAATGGGCGGAGCTGTTCGCGCCGCTCGACGCCTGCGTGGCGCCGGTGCTGACCCTGGCCGAGGCGCTCGACCACCCCCACAACGTCCAGCGCGGCACCTACACGCAGGTCGCCGGGGCCGCGGTGCCGGGCCCCGCGCCGCGGTTCTCGCGCACGCCGGGCGCGGCCGGCGAGGTTGCCGAGATCGGCGGGGACACCGCCACCGTCCTGGGTGAGCTCGGCTACCGCGCGGACGAGCTCGACGAGCTGCGCGGGGCGGGCGTCATCGCCTGATCGCCCCGGCCGTCGTCAGTCGCGGCCGAGCTCGCTGATCATCGAGTCGACCAGGGCGGCGAGCCGGCTCAATTCGCCCACGTGCACCTCGGTCAGGGCCTCGAGGGCGCGGACGCCGGCGGCGGTCAGGCGTAGTCGCACCGCCCGGTGATCGTCGGTGTCACGGACCCGGGTGATCAGCCCGGCCCGCTGCGTGCGGTCGACGATCTCGACCGCCGAATTGTGCTTGATCAGCAGGTACTCGGCCACGTCACCGATCGTCGGGCCCTGCTCCTCCGCGTGACCGCGCACCGCCAGCAGAAGCTGGTGCTGGCTGCCGGTCAGGCCGTGCGCCTCCGCCTGCTCGGCGCTCCAGCGTTCGAAGGTGCGAAGCCGTGTCCGCACCGTGAGCAGACGGGTGTAGTCGACGTCGCGAATCGGCGGGCCAGCGGGCACCGAGGACCTCCTGCACGACCGGGAGCGGACGGGGTCTACCGTCTTACATCGTGTCACGATACAAATCGGGTGTCGGCCGGTGAGTGTCGGGCCCGCCGAGCGGCGGCGCGACGTGAGCCACCTCGGCGACTACACCGCCACTCCCCGGATGCTGGTGGTCGCCGCGCTCGCCCTGCCGGTCGGTGCCGTCAGCGCCTGCGTGGCCTGGGCCCTGCTGCGGCTCATCGGGCTGATCACCAACGCGGTCTTCTACCAGCGCGTCGGCACCGGGCTGGTCGCACCCGGCTCGGCGCACCACAACCCGCTGCTCGTGCTCCTGGTCCCGGTCGCCGGCGGGCTGGTCGTCGGGCTGATGGCGCGCTACGGCTCGGAGAAGATCCGCGGGCACGGGATGCCCGAGGCCATCGAGGCGATCCTGCTCAACGGCAGCAAGGTCCAGCCGCGCGTCGCGGCCCTCAAACCCGTCTCCGCCGCCATCGCCATCGGCACCGGCGGGCCCTTCGGCGCCGAGGGGCCGATCATCATGACCGGTGGCGCGGTGGGCTCGCTGTTCGCGCAGTTCCTGCGCCTGACGGCCGACGAGCGCAAGACCCTGCTGGTGGCCGGCGCCGCGGCGGGGATGGCTGCGACCTTCAACGCCCCGTTCGCGTCGGTGATGCTCGCCGTCGAGCTGCTGCTGTTCGAGTGGCGCCCCCGCAGCTACGTCCCGGTCGCGGCGGCCGTCAGCGTGGCCACCGTGCTGCGACACCCGCTGCTCGGCGGCGGCGCGCTCTTCCCCGCGGCCGGGGCGCTGCACATCACGGATGCGACCTACGGGCTGTGCGTGGTCTCGGGGGTCGCGGCCGGGCTGCTCGCGCTCGCGGCGACCGCGTTGGTCTACGCCGCGGAGGACGCGTTCCGCCGTCTGCCCGTGCACTGGATGTGGTGGCCGGCCCTCGGCGGGCTGATCATCGGACTCGGCGGGCTCGTCGTGCCGCAGGCGCTCGGCGTCGGCTACGACGTCATCGGCGCGGAGCTGGACGGGTCGATCGCGTTGGGGCTCGTGCTCGGCATCCTCGTCGTCAAGACCCTGATCTGGTCGCTGTCACTCGGCTCGGGGACCTCCGGCGGGGTGCTGGCCCCGATGTTCATGATCGGCGGCGCCCTCGGCACCCTCGAGGCCCAGGTCTTCCCGGGCGTCGGACCGGGATTCTGGGCGCTGATCGGGCTGGCCGGGGTCCTCGGCGGCGTGATGCGATCGCCGTTCACCGGGGTGGTCTTCGCCCTCGAACTCACCCATCGCTTCGACGCCGTGCTGCCGCTGCTCATCGGCGCCTCGACCGCCTACGCCGTCTCGGTCCTCGTACTGCGCCGATCGGTGCTGACCGAGAAGATCGCGCGCCGCGGCTTCCACCTCTCCCGGGAGTACGACGTCGACCCGCTGGAGATCCTGTTCACCGGCGAGGTCATGCAGACGCAGATCCTCACCTTCGGTCAGGAGGTCACCGCCGCCGCGGCCCTCGCGGCCATCTCGGACATGACCCCTGCCGGGCTGCCGGCCCGCCGCCAGATGCTCTACCCCGTCGTGAACGACGACGAGCGGCTGCTGGCCGTCGTGACGCGCACCCAGCTCGAGACCGCCGTCCACGCCGGATCCGGCGACAGCCCCGTCGCCGGGTTCGCGCTGGCCGACCCGGTTGTCGTCCACCCGGACGAGACCCTGCGCGAGGTCGCGAGCGCCATGGCCGACCGGGCCGTCGACCGCCTGCCCGTCGTCGACCGCCACGACCCCACCCGGCTGGTCGGGCTGATCTCGTTGACGATGCTGCTGGCCGCCCGCCTCCGCGACCTGCGCGAGGCGCGCGAGTCCGAACGGGTCCTGCGGCTACCCACCTTCCGCTCCCGGGCGCTGCCGCCCGCGGCGCCGGAGTAGCCGACAGGCGGATGATGGGGCCTGTGCGCACACCTGCCGAGCCACCGGACGTGACGCCACCGTCGGCGGCGCTCGCGCAGCTACGGCGCTGGGAGGATTTCGGCGGCACCTGGAGGGTGATCGCCGAGGACGGCGACCGCCTGACGATCTCGCTGCGCCGCTGCGACGGCGGTGAGGAGGCCGGCCGCCTCGTCTCGCGCGAGGCCGACGTCCGGGCCTTCGTCGGTCACTGAGCTGCGGTCAGCCGGCCCGGCGCAGCGCGGCGGCGATCAGACGATCCACCAGCTCGGGGTACTCGACCCCGCTCGCCGCCCACATCCGCGGGAACATCGAGATCGGCGTGAACCCCGGCAGGGTGTTGACCTCGTTGACGATCACCCGGTCCTCCGGGGTGAGGAAGAAGTCGATACGGGACAGCCCGGCGCAGTCGAGCGCGGTGAACGCCCGGCAGGCGGCGTCCTGCACCCGGGCGGTGAGCTGCTCGCCGAGCCTCGCCGGCACGTCGAAGTCGCAGGCGTCGTCGAGGTACTTCGCCTCGAAGTCGTACCAGTCGTGCCCGGAGCGCAGCCGGATCTCCGCCGGCACGCTCGCCTCGGGCCGGCCCTCGGCGTCCTCGAGCACGCCGCACTCGACCTCGCGACCGGCGACGGCCGCCTCGACCAGCGCCTTGGCGTCGTGCTCGAAGGCCAGCTGCAGCGCGTCGTCCAGCTGCCCGAGGTCGGTGACGCGGGTGATGCCCAGGCTCGAGCCCCCGCGGGCGGGTTTGACGAACACCGGCAGCCCGAGCTGCTCGACCTCGACGGCGGAGAGCCGCTCGCCGCGGCGGGCCACCAGGTAGTCGCCGACCTCGAGGCCGGCGGCGCGCAGCAGCACCTTGGTGAACTGCTTGTCCATGGCGGCGGCGCTGGCGAACACGCCGGGACCGATGTACGGGACGCCGGCCATCTCGAGCAACCCCTGCAGCGTGCCGTCCTCGCCGTAGCGACCGTGCAGGACGGGGAACACGACGTCCACCGATTGCAGCGTCTCGACGGCGCTGCCCGACTCCAGCGGCACCAGCTGCGGGTCGGCGGAGCCGGGTGTCAGCACCACCGCCGTCCCCTTGTCGACCTCCGGGAGCCGCCGGTCGGTGATGGCCAGCTGATCCGGGGTGGCCTCGGTCAGCACCCACTGCCCGGTCGGTGTGATGCCGACCGGGACGACGTCGTAGCGCTCGGGATCGAGGGCCCGCAGGACGCTGCCTGCCGAGACGACGGAGACACCGTGCTCGCTGCTGCGCCCGCCGTAGACGACGGCCACCCGGATTCGCTGGGACATTGCTGACGACCCTACCGGCGCGCGGGGCCGACCTCCGGCCATTTCCCGGCCGCAGGCTCGTCGAGGTCAGCTCTCCGACTTGACCGACCGCGACATCAGCAGCTCGACCATCCGCCGCGGGCTCATCGTGCCCGAGCAGACGGCGTCGACGGCCGACGTGATCGGGACGTCGACGCCGTGCCGGCCGGCGAGCTCGAGCACCGACCGGCAGGACAGGACACCCTCGGCGACCTGGCCGTGCGTGGCCGCCCGCGCCTGCTCCAGGCTCTCGCCGCGCCCGAGTCGTTCGCCGAAGCTCCGGTTGCGCGACAGCGGCGAGTTGCAGGTCGCGACCAGGTCGCCCAGGCCGGCGAGGCCCGCGAAGGTCAGCGGATCGGCGCCGAGGCGATCGCCGAGCCGTGCCGTCTCGGCCAGCCCCCGTGTGATGATCGAGGCCAGCGAGTTGTCACCGAAGCCCATCCCGTAGCCGATGCCGCACGCCAGCGCGATCACGTTCTTCACCGCCCCGCCGAGCTCGCAGCCCACGACGTC
Source organism: uncultured Actinomycetota bacterium (assembly GCA_963776855.1). Lineage (GTDB taxonomy): Bacteria > Actinomycetota > Actinomycetes > Mycobacteriales > Jatrophihabitantaceae > Jatrophihabitans. The sequence continues at coordinate 63,645 of CAVZOC010000004.1, forward strand.
GGTGTTGGTGTAGGGGCGGAAGTACGGCGCGCTGACCCGGGCCTGGACCGCGACGGCGGTGGCCTTCTCGGTGCAGGCGATGACCGTCGCGGTGGGCTGCCCGGCCGCGATCTCCCGCGCGAGGTTGGGGCCGCTGAGCACCGCGATCCGCTCGGGGGCGGTGCCGGCGACCTCGGCGATCACCTCGCTCATCCGCTTGCCGGTCCCGAGCTCGACGCCCTTCATCAGGCTGACGACCGTGGCCTGCGGTGGCAGGTCGGGTGCCCAGGCCCGCAGGTTCTCCCGCAGCGTCTGCGACGGGATGGCCACCGCGACGAGGTCGGCGTCGCGCAGGGCGGCGGCGGCGTCGTGCGTCGCCTGCAGCGTCTCGGGCAGCTCCACGCCCGGCAGGTAGTCCTCGTTGCGGTGGGTCTCGGTGATGCGCTGCGCGAGGTCGGTCCGTCGGGCCCACAGCGTGACGTCGTTCCCGGCGTCGACGAGGACCTTCGCGAACGTCGTCCCCCAGGAGCCCGCGCCCAGCACCGCGGCGCGTCGCGTCACGCGGCATCCCCCTGCCGGTCCTGCCCGCCGCTCGGTGACTCCCCCGGTCGCCGCCAGTGGAACAGCGGACCGGTCGGCTCGGGTTCGCCGCGGAGTTCGGCGACGTCGTGCCGCAGCCGCCGCAGCATCACCTCGGTGACCTCCTGCAGCAGCGCGCTGTCGACCGGCCGGCCCCGGTAGCGGTTGAGGTCGATCGGGGCGCCGACCGAGATCTCGTGCTGTGGTCGCGGGATCAGCTTGACGCGCTTGCGGTAGAGGTCGACCTGGCGCTGCACCCCCCACTGGGCCAGCGGGATGACGGGGACGTCCGGCGCGAGCATGGCCAGCCGCGCCGCGCCGGTCTTGCCCGACATCGGCCAGCCGCACGGGTCACGCGTGACGGTGCCCTCGGGGTGCAGCACGATCACCTTGCCCTCCCGCAGCGCCTCGGTGGCGGCGGCGAGGGAGCGCGCGGCCTCCGAGGAGCCGCGGCGCACCGGGATGTGGCCCATGATGCGCATCCCCCAGCCCACGACCGGGACGTCGAAGATCGAGTCCTTGGCCAGGAAGCGCGGGGTCCGGGCCGCGTCGAGCACGAACTTCGACACCAGGAACGGGTCGATGTGCGAGACGTGGTTCGTGACCACGATCATCGGCCCGTCCTGCGGCAGGCGGTGCATGTGGTGGTAGTGCAGCCGGAACAGGCCCGAGACCGGGTAGTACAGGACCAGCCAGACGAAACGCCAGCCCGCGCCCATCTTCTCCCCGCGCCCGGGCCTGCGAAGCTTCTGCACCCTCGCCACGCCATCCGCCTCCTGTTGTCTCGTCCCCTCCGGCCCCCGAAGTCTGCCGCATGGCCGCTCCGACCAGCCAACCGCGCTTCGTATGCTCGGGGACATGCGGTGGACGGTGCTCATTCCGATCAAGTCGCTACCGCATGCCAAGTCGCGACTGGCTCCCGCGAGCGCCGACGCCGAAAGCCATGCCCGCCTCGTCGAGGCCATCCGCGCCGACACCGTCGCCGCGGCCGAGGCGGCCGCCGGAGTGGCACGCGTGGTGCTGGTCACGGACACCGAGCCGGCAGCGGCCGGGCGCGTCGTGCAGTCGGGGACCGGGCTCAACGACGCGGTGCGCTCCGGCGCGGCTCACGCCGTGCGGTTCTGGCCCGGTGACGGTGTCGCCGCCCTGGTCGGAGACCTTCCCGCCCTGCGCGCAGCGGAACTCGACGCGGCCCTGACCGCCGCCGCCGACCTGGCCACGGGATTCGTCGTCGATGCGAGCGGGCGGGGTACCACCCTCCTGACCGCGACACCGGGCCACGCGGCGCGGCCGGAGTTCGGACCCGGCTCCGCCGCCCGCCACGCCGCGCACGCGGGCCCGCTGCCCGCCGGGCCGGGCCTGCGGCTGGACGTCGACACCACTGCCGACCTGCAGTCCGCGGCGGACGCGCTCGGCCTCGGGCCCGCCACCACGTCGGTCCTCGGCGAACTCGGCGTCACCACCCGGTTACCCGAGTTTGGGAGTATCGCGCTGTGACCACCGACCAGTCCCACGCTTCCGAGACCGTGACGATCGACCCGACCGACGCGGTGCCGGAGGGTGACCTGGACGCCACGGTCGGGCACGTCGAGGGGCTTCCCGACGACCGGTTCAGCAACCGGGAGCTGTCCTGGCTCGCCTTCAACGCCCGCGTCCTCGCTCTCGCCGAGGACCAGCAGCAACCGCTCTTGGAGCGGTTGAAGTTCCTGGCCATCTTCGCCAGCAACCTCGACGAGTTCTACATGGTTCGCGTTGCCGGGCTGAAGCGCCGCGCCGACATGGGGCTGCAGGTGCAGTCGGCCGACGGCCTGTCGCCGCGGATCGTGCTGGCCCAACTGGCCGAGCGCACCCGGGAGCTGCTCGACCGGCACTCGCGCTGCTTCGGCGACGACGTCATGCCCAAGCTGCAGGCCGAGGGCATCCACATCCGCCGCTGGGACGACCTGGACGAGGAGGAGCAGACCCGGCTCGCCGAGTACTTCGAGGACAAGGTCTTCCCGGTGCTCACGCCGCTCGCGGTCGACCCGTCGCACCCGTTCCCGTACATCTCGGGACTCTCGCTCAATCTCGCGGTGCTCGTCCGCGACGTCGACGAGAACGTCCAGCGGTTCGCCCGGGTCAAGGTGCCCAACAACGTGCCCCGGTTCGTAGTGGTCTCGCAGAGCGACCAGGAGGCGGAGTACCTGCCGCTCGAGGACCTCATCGCCGCACACCTGCCGATGCTGTTCCCGGGCATGGACGTGGTCGAGCACCACGTCTTCCGCGTCACCCGCAACGCCGACTTCGAGGTCGAGGAGGACCGCGACGAGGATCTGCTGCAGGCCCTCGAACGCGAGCTCATGCGACGCCGGTTCGGGCCGGCCGTCCGCCTCGAGGTCAACGACGACATCGACGAGAAGACCCTCGCGCTGCTGGCCAGCGAGATCGACATCGCGGACGACGACATCATGCGGGTGCCGGGTCTGCTCGACCTCAGCTCGGTGCACCAGATCTACGACATCGACCGGCCGGCGCTCAAGGAGCGCCCGTTCGTCCCGATCACGAATCCGCGCTTCGCCGAGGGCGAGACACCGAAATCGGTGTTCGGCATGATGCGTGACGGCGACGTGCTCGTCCACCACCCGTACGAGTCGTTCGCCACGAGCACGCAGCGTTTCATCGAGGCGGCCGCGGCCGACCCGCGGGTGCTGGCCATCAAGCAGACGCTCTACCGCACGTCCGGCGACTCCCCGATCGTCGATGCGCTCATCGATGCGGCCCAGGCCGGCAAACAGGTGGTGGCGCTCGTCGAGATCAAGGCCCGCTTCGACGAGCAGGCCAACATCAAGTGGGCCCGCGCCCTGGAGCGCGCGGGCTGCCACGTCGTGTACGGCTTCGTCGGCCTCAAGACCCACTGCAAGATCGCGCTGGTGGTGCGGCAGGAGGGCCACCAGATCAAGCGCTACGCCCACGTCGGGACCGGCAACTACAACCCCAAGACCGCGCGCATGTACGAGGACCTCGGACTGTTCACCGTCGACGAGGACATCTGCGCCGACCTCACCGACCTGTTCAACGTGCTCACCGGCTACTCCCGGCAGACGGACTACCGGTCGCTGCTGGTCGCCCCGCAGGGCATCCGGCAGGGTCTCATCGACCGCATCGAGCGCGAGATCGGGCTTGCCCGCGAGGGCCGCGACGCCCACATCCGCTTCAAGACCAACCACCTCGTCGACGAGCTGACGATCGACGCCCTCTACCGTGCCTCCCGCGCCGGCGTCCGCGTCGAGCTGATGGTGCGCACGTTCTGCACCATCCGCTCCGGGGTGCCGGGGCTGTCGGAGAACATCCGGACGCGCTCGGTGCTCGGCCGGTTCCTGGAGCACTCCCGGGTCTACTACTTCGGCGGTGACGGCCGGCCCGAGTACTGGATCGGATCGGCCGATCTCATGCACCGCAACCTGGACCGCCGCGTCGAGGTGCTCTGCCCGGTCACGGACCACCACGGCCGCGCCCACCTGGACGGCTACCTCGACGCGGTCTTCGACGAGTCGACCATCGCCTGGGACCTGCAGCCGGACGGGGAGTGGAGACAGTCCGGCGCGCGGGGACACGACCTGCAGGAACTGCTCATGCGACGGCTGGCCGAGCGCGCCGAGTGAGAACCGACGGGACGCCCCCCACCGAGGACACCGTGCGGGCTGCCGGTGGAGTGGTCAGCCGCGCCCGGGACGGACGCACCGAGATCGCCCTCGTCCACCGCCCCCGTTACGACGACTGGTCGCTGCCCAAAGGCAAGTTGGACGCCGGCGAGACCGAGCTCGACGCCGCCGTGCGCGAGGTCGGCGAGGAGATCGGCGCCCGGGTGGTCGTCGGGCGGCGACTGGACCCGATCGAGTACCGCTTCGGACCCGGCACGCCCAAGACGGTCGCGCTCTGGGCCATGCGCTACGCCGGCGGCGGGTTCGTGCCGAACGCCGAGGTCGACGAGGTGGCCTGGCTCCCGCCGTCCGACGCCCTGGGCCGGTTGAGTTACGACGTCGAGCGCCAGGCGCTGGAGCAGTTCCGCAGCTGGCCGGCGGCGGACGCGAGTGTCGTGCTGGTGCGGCACGCCAAAGCCGGGAAGCGGTCCGAGTGGGCCGGGCCGGACGCGCAGCGGCCGCTCGACAGCGCGGGACGGCAACAGGCGCAGGCCCTCGTCGGCTTCCTGCACCGCTTCGCCCCGAAACAGGTGCTGGCCGGCGCGCCGGCTCGCTGCGTGCAGACGGTCGAACCCTTCGCCGCCGACCTCGGCGTGGGGGTGACGGTGGAGCCGGTGTTCTCCGACGCCCACTACGAAATCGTCCCCCACGAGGCCCGGGCGGCCCTGTACGCGCTCGGCCGGCCCGGCGGCGGCAGCGTGATCTGCAGCCAAGGCGTCACCATCCCCGGGCTGCTGCAGGCCGTGGCACCGGGTGTCGAGGACACCCGGACGAAGAAGGGCGCCGCCTGGGTGCTCTCGTTCTCCCGCGGCGAGGTGCTCGCCGCCGATTACTACCCCGACGCGGCGCGCTGACCCGACCGGCGCTCGCGGCCCCGGACACAGCGACGGGCGCCCCACCGGTGATGGAGCGCCCGTCGCCAGGAACTACTTCTTGCCGGACTTCTTCGCCGACGACTTCTTCGACGAAGCCTTCTTGCTCGACGACTTCTTCGCCGACGACTTCTTGGCCGGAGCCGACTTGGCCGACGACTTCGTCGCCGGAGCCGACTTGGCCGACGACTTCTTCGCCGGAGCCGACTTGGCCGTCGACTTCGTCGCGGTCGACTTCGTCGCGGTCGCGTTCTTCGACGGTGCCTTCTTCGCCGTCGACTTCTTCGCCGTCGACTTCTTCGCGGTCGACTTCTTCGCGGTCGACTTCTTCGACGGTGCCTTCTTCGCCGTCGACTTCTTCGCCGTCGACTTCTTGGCCGCCGACTTCTTGGCCGCCTTCTCGCTCGCGGCCTTCTTCGTCGCCGTCCGCTTCGAGGCTGCCTTGGAGGCGGCCTTGGCCGTCGAGGAGGCGGAGCCCGAGGAGCCGAGCTTGCTCGCCGCCACCTTCTTGGTGCCCTGCGTCGAGTTGTCGGACGCCAGCTTCTTGCCGGCCTGAGTGCTGCTCGTCGCGGCCCGGCCGCGGGACGTGGCGCGCTTGGCCACCTTGCCCGCCGGCGACTTCGACACCGCGGAGGCGATCGACCCCGGCGCCTCTCGCACCGCACCGACCGCGTCCTGCACCGCGGACTGCGCGTCCTTGACGGCGGCGGCGGCGCGGCCCTGCGCATCGCGCGCCGAGTCACGGGCCGAGTCGCGCGCCCGCGCGACCGCCGCCTGCGTGCGCTCGGAGCGCGCCCGCAGCACCTCCGTGGCGCCTCCGGCGATCTGGCGGAACTCGCTGCCAGGGCGGAACGCCGGCACCCGGCTGGCACTGACATTCACCGTGGCACCCGTGGCGGGGTTGCGCGCGGTGCGGGCTGCGCGGTCGCGGCGCTCGAAGACGCCGAAGCCGGTGATCGCCACCTTCTCGCCGCGCGCGATGGCGGCGTAGACGGTGTCGATCACGGCGTCGAGCGTTGCCGCGGCTCGCTTGCGGTCTCCGTCGAGCCGCTCGGCGAGCGAATCGACGAACTGGGCCTTGTTTGGCACACGTCCTCCCGGAACGGCCGGTCCGGCCGTTCGGTCGGCCGGTTTGTAGGCCACGCTAGGGGTTTTCGCCACCACGAACAACGCAGAACCCCGCCGTGTCGCCGGCGGATTCCGTTGTGCCGCAGGCGATCCGAGTGCCGACGGGGGCGCAAAGGGACGGAAGTCAGCCCGTGGCGACCGGCAGCCAGGGCTTGCGACCGGACTCGTAGGCGTCGACGGAGTCGGTGTGGCGCAGCGTCAGGCCGATGTCGTCGAGACCCTCGAGCAGCCGCCACCGCGAGTAGTCGTCGAGCTCGAAGGTGAAGGTCTCCCCCGCCCACCGCACCTGGCGCTCCACGAGATCGACGGTGACCTCGAGCGCGGGGTCACTCTCGATGTCGTCCCACAGCCGTTGGACCGCCTTGGCGTCCAGCTGCACCGTCAGGAGGCCCGCTTTGAGCGAATTTCCGCGAAAAATGTCACCGAAGCGCGGCGAGATGATGACCTTGAAGCCGTAGTCGGTCAGCGCCCACACCGCGTGCTCGCGCGAACTGCCGGTACCGAAGTCCGGGCCGGCGACCAGGATGGTCGCGCCGTCGTACCGCGACTGGTTCAGCACGAAGTCCGGCTCGTTGGCGCGCCAGGACTGGAACAGCCCGTCCTCGAACCCGGTACGCGTGACGCGCTTGAGGTAGACGGCCGGGATGATCTGGTCGGTGTCGACGTTGCTGCGGCGCAGCGGCACCGCGGTGCCGGTGTGAACGGTGAACTTGTCCATCGGTACGGCTCCTTCGCTACAGGTCAGCGGGGGCGGCGAGGTGACCGGCGACGGCCGTCGCGGCCGCCACGAGCGGCGAGACGAGGTGGGTGCGTCCACCGCGTCCCTGGCGCCCCTCGAAGTTGCGATTCGACGTCGACGCGCTGCGCTCACCGGGCGAGAGCTGGTCGGGATTCATACCCAGGCACATCGAACAGCCCGCCTGCCGCCACTCGCCGCCCGCGGCCAGGAAGATCCGGTCGAGGCCCTCCTCCTCAGCCTGCCGGCGGACGCGCACCGACCCGGGGACCACCAGGAGCCGGACGCCGTCGGCGACGGTGTGGCCGTCGAGCACCGACGCGGCGGCACGGAGGTCCTCGATGCGGCCGTTGGTGCAGGAGCCCATGAAGACGGTGTCGATCCGGATGTCACGCAGCGGCGTCCCGGCCTCGAGACCCATGTAGCTCAGCGCCTGCTCGGCCGCGGTGCGGTCGCCGGCGTCCTCGAAGCTCGCCGGGTCGGGCACCGTCGACGCGAGCGGGGCGCCCTGGCCGGGGTTGGTGCCCCAGGTGACGAACGGCGTGATCTCGGCAGCGTCCATCGTGATCTCGGCGTCGAACTCGGCGTCGTCGTCGGTCCGCAGGCTGCGCCAGTGGTCGACGGCCGCGTCCCACTCGTCCCCCTTGGGGGCATGGTCACGGTCCTTCACGTAGGCGAAGGTGGTCTCGTCCGGGGCGACCATGCCGCACCGCGCGCCCCACTCGATGCTCATGTTGCAGACCGTCATCCGGCCTTCCATCGACATCGTCTCGAAGACGCTGCCGCGGTACTCGACCATGTAGCCCGCACCGCCACCGGTCCCCGTGCGGGCGATGAGCGCGAGCACGACGTCCTTCGGGGTCACGCCCGCGGCCAGCTCGCCGTCCACGGTGACCGCCATCGTCTTGGGACGGTCCATCGGCAGGGTCTGGGTCGCCAGCACGTGTTCGACCTGGCTGGTGCCGATCCCGAAAGCGATCGAGCCGAACGCGCCGTGGGTCGAGGTGTGGGAGTCACCGCAGACGATCGTCATGCCCGGCTGGGTGATGCCCAACTGCGGGCCGATCACGTGGACGATGCCCTGCTCGGCGTCGCCCATCGGGTAGATCCGGATGCCGAACTCGTCGCAGTTGCGCCGCAGCGTCTCGAGCTGGGTGCGGCTCACCTCGTCCTTGATCGACTCGGTGCCGACCAGCGGGAGGGTGTAATCGGTCGGGGTGTTGTGGTCCTCGGTGGCGAGGGTGAGGTCGGGCCGACGCACCGGACGCCCCTCGAGGCGCAGCCCGTCGAAAGCCTGCGGGCTCGTCACCTCGTGCACCAGGTGCATGTCGATGTACAGCAGGTCCGGCTCCCCGTGAGCGGACCTCACGACGTGGCTCTCCCAGAGCTTCTCGGCCAGCGTCTTGCCCATGATCCCCTGCCTCTCGATTTTGCTTCTCAATATCTGAGAAACTAGTATCGACTTGTGGGAAAGCCTAGCAGCACCGGCGGTGCCAGCGGTATCGGCGTGGTGGACAAGTCGGCGGCACTCCTCGACGCCGCTGCCGGGGCGCCTCGCTCCCTGTCGGAGCTGGTCGAGGACACCGGCATGCCGCGGGCGACGGCCCACCGCCTCGCGGTCGCCCTGGAGACACATCGCCTCCTGGCCCGCGACTCCGAGGGCCGCTTCGTCCTCGGCCCCCGCGTCGGGGAGCTGGCGGCCGCCCTCCCCGACCCGCTCGTCACCGCCGCCACGCCGATCCTGCTCTGGCTGCGGGAAGAGTCCGGCGAGAGCGCCCAGCTCTATCGCCGCGACGGGTCGGAACGCGTGTGCGTGGCCGCCGCCGAGCGGCTCAGCGGGCTGCGCACCACGGTGCCGATCGGCACCCGGCTCCCCCTCACGGCGGGCTCCGGGGCACAGGTCATCTGCGCCTGGTCGGATGCCGCCGAGCTGCCCGCCGACCCAGGTTTCACCCACCGCGCCCTGGCCGAGGTCCGGCGCCGCGGGTGGGCCCACTCGGCGGGTCAGCGCGAAGCCGGCGTCGCCTCGGTCTCCGCCCCGGTGCTCGACGCGGCCGGCACACTGCTGGCGGCCGTCTCGGTCTCAGGGCCGATCGAACGCCTGGGCCGCTCCCCCGGCACCCGGCTCGGTCCGCTGCTGGTCGCCGCCGCCGGCCGCATCGCCGCTGCGACCGGCTGACCTGCGCGCGGGCGTGCGCACCTCCCCGGCCGCGCGAGTGGTCGATCTCGCCCCGAGTGGTCTCGGCTTCCGCGACCACTCGGGCGCTAATCGACCACTCGTCGGCGCGAGCGCGGGCCTCGGAGCAGCCCGGGACAGTTCCGACGCAGGATCGCGCGCACCTCGGGCGCGATCTGCCACGGACGGCCGAACACCTCGGCCGGGCCGAAGTAGAGACACGTCCATCCCTCGCGGCGGAGATCGACCGCGCGGGTGATGTCCTTCCGCATGCGATCGGGTTCGGCGTGGTCGCGGCCCTGGTACTCGAGTGCAAGCCGGGCGTCCCCCAACGACAGGTCCGGCTCTGCCAGCCAGCCGCCCTCCCGCCGGTACACGGCCTCGTTCACCTGGAACGACGGCAGGTCCGGCGCGGATATCGCGACGCGCAGGTGACTCTCCGGACGGGAGCGGGAGCGCGCATCGAGCAGCGGCAACGCCGCCCGTGCCCTTCGCACGCCGCGACGCGCCGCATTCCGCGACACGACATGCTCGAGCTCAACCTCCGTCGTTCCCGCGCGCAGCACGCTGTCACCAGCGGCGACCAGCGCCGGCAGGCCCAGCCGGCCGGCGAGGTCGACCCAGGTACGTGCCGGCGTCGTCACCGCGACCCCGCCGAGCATCGTGAGGTCCGCCGCGGGCAGTTCCCGGCGGTGCGCCACGACCTCCCGCCGACGGCTGCGAATCATGCTGCGCGCGCATCGCCCCGGCTCGACCGCCGCCACGTGAATGGCCTCGCCCAGGGCGGGCAGCCACATGCCGTGCAGCCGAGCCGCGGTCGTGCCGCACACGACGGTGTCGTCGGAGCACGAGTTCAGCACTGCCGCGCAGCGCTCGGGCAGACGCACCGTCGACGCCTCGTCGCTTCCGTCCTGAAGCACGGGGACGAGCCTGCCGCGGCTCCGGCGCCCGCAGGCGTCACGTCACCCGGGTGTGGACAGCGCTCCGGATTTCCACAGCCCCGTCACGCCCCGCCCCCGGCTGCCCCGCCGCTCCGCCCCGTCGAGTGGTCGTTCCGGCGGCGAGTGGTCACGATTCTCGTGACCACTCGCCGCCGGAACGACCACTCGACGCGGGGGGACGCGTGGGGGGGTGAGGGGTGGGAGGGGGGTGGCTACCAGCTGGTGGCGACGTAGGTGGTCTCCAGGTACTCCTCGATGCCCTCGAAGCCGCCCTCGCGGCCGAGGCCGGACTCCTTGACCCCGCCGAACGGAGCCGCGGGGTCCGAGACGAGGCCCCGGTTGAGCCCGACCATGCCCACCTCGAGCCGCTCGGCGATCCGCAGGCCCCGGGCCAGATCGCGCGTGTAGACGTAGCCGGTGAGGCCCATGTCGGTGGCGTTGGCCGCGGTGATCGCGTCCTCGTCATCGGTCACGGTGATGATCGGTGCGACGGGACCGAAGACCTCCTCGGTCGCGACCGCCGCGTCACGGGGAACTCCGGTGAGGACCGTCGCCTCGTAGAACCAGCCGTCGCGGTCGGGCGCCGACCCGCCGAGGACGAGCTTGGCGCCCGAGGACACCGAGCGCTCGACCTTGTCGGCGACACCGTCCCGCTGCTTGGCGTTGATCATCGGCCCGAGCTGGGTCTGCTCGTCGGTGCCTGGCCCCATGCGCAGCTCACCCATCCGCGCCGCCAGCTTCGCCGCGAACTCCTCGACCACGGACTCGGCGACGAGGAACCGGTTGGCGGCGGTGCAGGCCTGCCCGCCGTTGCGCATCTTGGCCAGCATCGCGCCCTCGACCGCCGCGTCCAGGTCGGCGTCGTCGAGGACGAGGAACGGGGCGTTGCCGCCCAGCTCCATGGACGAGTCGACGATGCGTTCGGCCGCCTGCTCCAGCAACCGGCCGCCGACGCCGGTCGAGCCGGTGAACGACAACTTCCGGACCCGGTCGTCGGCCAGTGCGTGCTGCACCAGCGGCCCCGGGTCGTCGGTGGTGACGACGTTGACCACGCCGTCGGGCACGCCGGCCTCGCTGAGCAGGCCCGCCAGCAGCAGGGCGGTCAACGGGGTGTCCTCCGCTGGTTTGAGCACGGTAGCGCACCCGGCGGCCAGCGCCGGGCCGAGCTTGCGGGTGGCCATCGCGGCCGGGAAATTCCACGGCGTGAGCAGCAGCGCCACGCCGAACGGCTTCTTGAAGGTGACGATCCGGTTGGCACCGGACGGCGACATGCGGACCTCGCCGCCGACGCGGACCGCCTCTTCGGCGTACCAGCGGAAGAACTCCGCGGCGTAGGTGACCTCCCCGCGGGAGTCGGTGAGCGACTTGCCCATCTCGAGCGACATCACGTAGGCGATCTGCTCGCGTCGCTCGATCATCAGCTCGAACGCGCGGCGCAGCACCTCGCTGCGTTCCCGCGGAGCAGCCGCCGCCCAGCCGGGCTGCGCCGTGGCGGCCGCGTCGACGGCGGCGTCCACGTCGGCGGTGTCCGCCCGGGCCACCTCGCCCACCACCGCCCCGCTGGACGGGTCGGTCACGGCGAACCGTCCCTGCGAGCCGTCACGCCACCGGCCTGCGATGAACAGCTGGGTAGGGACATCGGACGGAAGAGTCATGGCCTCGCCTTTCGCGCGCTCCGACAGGCGCCCACCGGCGTCCGCCTCTCTGCGGGTGTTTCCCGGCGGCCCGCGGCGACGAAACCGAGTGGTGCCGCCGCGTCCGCTTGCGCGTCAGTGCACATGCGTGCACTAATGAGGCGAGGTGGAGAGGGAGGCCGCGATGCGGGCTGACGAGATGCGTGACACCGGCGTTCTCGCCGGGACGACCTTCGACGAGATCACGACGACGGCCCGGGACATGCACCGGGCCATCGCCGCCCGGTTGTTCGGCCTGGCGGGGCGGCCCGGGGCGGCCGTGAAGCTGGCGCACGACGGCATCGCCGCTCTCGCCTACGGCGGCACCCGACTCGGTGTGAAGCACCTGCCCCCGATGGTCGGGCTCGCTGCCGGAGCCTTCCAGGACCCGACCGCGCCCTCGATCCACGACGTCCCGAAGGGAAGGTTCACCTTCGGCGCGGTCAGCGGCGTCGTCGGCGACCGGATGGCCGAGGAGGGGGGTGCCGTCGCCCCGCAGATGCGACTGCGGCTGGGCCGTGGACCGCTGCGCCGGCTGCCCGCGAACCTCGTCGCCGACGCCGCGGCGGACGGCGCCGTGACCGGTCGCCTCGTCGTGTTCGCGCACGGGCTCTGCGAGACCGACCTCTGCTGGTCCTACGCCGCCGAGAAGCGCTGGGGCGACCGCACCGCGACCTACGGTTCGAAGCTCGCCGAGGACGACGGCTGGACCCCGCTCTACCTCAACTTCAACACCGGCCTGCACATCTCGGCCAACGGCGCCGAGATGGCCGAGCTGCTCGAGGAGGTCGTGCGCGACTGGCCGGTGCGGGTGACCGAGATCGCCCTGGTCGGCCACTCGCTCGGTGGACTGGTCGCCCGCAGCGCGGTCCATCGCGCGGACGAGCGGGACCAGCAGTGGGTTCGCTCGCTGCGGCACGTCGTCGGGCTCGGCACCCCGCACCTCGGAGCACCGCTCGAACGGCTCGCCGCCCGCGCCACCCACCGACTCGCCCGGCTGCCGGAGACGGCTCCGCTGGCTCGGCTCATCAACCAGCGCAGCGTGGGTATCAAGGACCTGCGGTACGGCTCGGTGGTGGAGGCCGACTGGCTGGGGCACGACCCGGACGACCTGGCCGACCACGTCACCCCGGCCATGCTGATCCCGGGGGTCGCCTACTCGATGGCCTCGGCCACCCTGGCGCCCACGCCGTCCGGGCTGCTGGCCACCGACCTGCTCGTGCAGCACGGCAGCGCCCACGGCATCGGCCCGGTCCGCTCGATCCCGTTCGAGCCGGATCGCACCCACCACATCGGCGGCGGCAAGCACCACTTCGACCTGCTGGCCGACGCCACCGTCTACGAGAAGGTGCGCAGCTGGCTGGCGGGCGCGGACGGGGCCGGCTCGTCCGCCGCCGCCGATCACTCCGCCGGGCGGGTCCGCCGCGGGTCCTGGGCTCGAGGACGCCGCCGCAGCGCCTGAGCGCTCAGGCCTGCCGGGCGCGGGTCCGGCGTCGTTCCTCGCTCGCGCGGGACGACACCCGCAGCAGCCGTAGCGCGGTCACCAGGCCGATGCCCCCGACCAGGTTGCCCAGCGCGGACCAGCCGAAGGCCTGCAGCCAGTCCAGGTACCCGAACGGGGCGCCGGCGATGAGCGCGGCGAACATGTACAGCGAGTCCAGGATGCAGTGGAACAGCTGCCCCCCGGCCAGCAGCGCGCCGAACAGCACCGCCGGGACCACCTGCACCCCGAGGCTCTCGGTGGCGTGCTGCATCCGCGTCATGAGCGTGATGACCGCCCCGGCCAGAACCGCGAGAGCGAACGCCCGCGCCGTGAACCCCAGCTCGGCGTAGTGGGTGCCGGTCCGGATCACCGTGGGGCGGATCTCGGGCAGACCGACGACGATCAGCCACGAGATCAGCCAGCCGCCGGCGAGGTTGGTGACGATCGTGACGCCCCACAGCCGGGCGAGCGCCGCCGACGAGCCCTTCCCCGCCGCCAGCGCGACCACCGGGACGAGGAAGTTCTCGGTGAACAGTTCGCTGCGGGCCAGCAGCAGGGCGACGAACGCGATGGAGAACGCCAGCCCGCCCAGCACAGGCGAGCCGGTCTCCTTCTCGACCAGCAGGTAGGCCAGCACCCCGGTGCCGAGGTCGATGCCCCCGAGCGTGCCGGTGGAGATCAGTCCGCGCAGCGGCCGCCGCATCCGGGTGTCGCCTTCGTCGACGAGCCGCTCGAAGGCGTCCTGGACCTCTGGCTCCGGGGTGTCCCCCGCCGCACTGTCGGACGTGGTTCGCGTCATCACGCTGCTCTACCCACCCCGTGATCCCCCGTCGCCGTGGTGTGTGGACCACAACTCGGTGCGGTAAGACAACAACGGCAAGGACAACGAGCCGAACCAAGGAGCCACGAGTGAGTAGAAACCCCTACGCCGACCTTCCGGACGTCGCGAGCTTCACGGTGACCAGCACCGACGTGGCCGACGGCCGACCACTGGCCACTCCGCAGGTGTCCGGGATCATGGGTGCCGGCGGGCAGGACGTCTCACCGCAGCTGTCCTGGTCGGGTGCCCCCGAGGGCACCAAGAGCTACGCCGTGACCGTCTACGACCCCGACGCCCCGACCGCCAGCGGGTTCTGGCACTGGGCCGCCTTCAACATTCCGGCGGACGTCACCGAACTGCCCTCCGGCGCCAGCGGCTCGGCCATGCCGGCCGGCGCGGTCGAGCTGCGCCACGACGGCGGCGGGCCGGGCTACGTCGGCGCCGCCCCGCCCGCAGGGCACGGGCCGCACCACTACTGGGTGGTGGTCCACGCCGTGGACGTCGAGTCGCTCGACATCCCCGCGGAGGGCACGCCCGCCTTCCTCGGCTTCAACCTGTTCTTCCACTCCCTCGGCCGCGCCGTCATGGTCCCGACCTACGAGGAGGCGGCATGAGCCAGCAGGTTCGTGGGGTCATCGCCCGGGCCGCGAAGCAGCCCGTCGAGGTCGTCACCATCACCGTCCCGGATCCCGGCCCGGGCGAGGCGGTCGTCAACATCGACGCCTGCGGTGTATGCCACACCGACCTGCACTACCGCGAGGGCGGGATCAACGACGAGTTCCCGTTCCTGCTCGGCCATGAGGCGGCCGGCACCGTGGAGGCGGTCGGCGAGGGCGTCACCGACGTCGCCCCCGGTGACTTCGTCGTGCTGAACTGGCGGGCCGTCTGCGGGCAGTGCCGGGCCTGCAAGCGCGGTGAGCCCCATCTCTGCTTCGCCACCCACAACGCGCGGCAGAAGATGACACTCGACGACGGCACCGGGCTCTCGCCCGCGCTGGGCATCGGCGCGTTCGCCGAGAAGACGCTCGTCGCCGCCGGGCAGTGCACCAAGGTGGACGCGTCGGCACCGGCCACCGCGGTCGGCCTGCTCGGCTGCGGGGTGATGGCCGGCGCGGGCGCCGCCATCAACACCGGTCAGGTGAAGCGCGGCCAGAGCGTCGCCGTCATCGGCTGCGGTGGCGTCGGCGCGGCGGCCGTCGCCGCCTCCCGGCTCGTCGGGGCCGGGCGGATCATCGCCCTCGACATCGACGACCGGAAGCTGGCGTGGGCCGAGCAGTTCGGCGCCACCCACACCGTCAACACCAAGGACATGGGCCAGGACGCGGTGGTCGCCGCCGTCCAGGAACTGACCGGCGGTCACGGGGCGGACGTCGTGATCGAGGCGGTGGGCCGGCCCGAGACCTACAAGCAGGCGTTCTACGCCCGCGACCTCGCCGGCACGGTCGTCCTCGTCGGCGTGCCGACACCGGACCTGACACTCGAACTGCCACTGATCGACGTGTTCGGTCGCGGCGGGGCGCTGAAGTCGTCCTGGTACGGCGACTGCCTGCCTTCGCGGGACTTCCCGGCGCTCACCGACCTGTTCCAGCAGGGCCGGTTCCCGCTGGACAAGTTCGTCAGCGAGACGATCGGCATCGAGGACGTCGAGGCCGCGTTCACGAAGATGGACCGCGGCGAGGTGCTGCGTTCGGTGGTGGTGATGCCGTGACACACGTCCGCATCGACCACACCACCACCAGCGGCACCTTCAGCCTGGACGGCGGCACCTGGGAGGTCGAGAACAACGTCTGGGTGATCGGCGACGACGGGCAGTGCGTGGTGATCGACGCCCCGCACCAGGCCGAGCCGATCGCCGAGCTGATCGGCGACCGGACGGTGCTGGCGATCCTGTGCACGCACGCGCACGACGATCACGTCACCGTGACCGACGAGCTGGCCGACCGCTTCGCCGCGCCGGTGTATCTGCATCCCGACGACGAGGTGCTGTGGGTCATGACCCACCCGGAGTCGGAGTTCTTCCGGCTCGCCGACGGACAGACCTTCCCGGTGGGCCACATCGAGTTGGAGGTGCTGCACACTCCGGGGCACGCGCCCGGAGCCGTGTGCTTCTACGCCCCGGAGCTCGGTGCCGTCTTCACCGGCGACACCCTGTTCCAGGGCGGCCCGGGGGCCACCGGGCGCTCGTACTCGGACTTCGACACCATCGTGGCCTCCATCCGGTCACGGCTGCTGACACTGCCGCCGGAGACGGTGGTGCACACCGGCCACGGACCCGACACCACCATCGGCGAGGAGGCCGCCGGCGCCGACAGCTGGAGCAGGCCCGAGTAGCGTCGATCAGGCTGGCGCGGGCTCTCGGGAGGCCGAGCGCCGCAGCAGGACCAGCGCCGTCGCGGCCAGCGCCGCGACCAACCCGGCGAACACGAGTCCGGCGGTAACCAGACCGGTGGCGGCGGCCAGCGCCCCCTCGCCGATCACCGGGATCGAGATGCCCACGTACAGGGCGACGAAGAACGTCGAGGTGGCCTGCCCCCGCGTCTCCACCGGGCTCGCCGCCGAGACCGACCCGAGGCCCGCGCGGAAGCTGAGTCCCTGGCCGTAGCCGGCGACCAGCGCGCCGGCGACCAGCAGGGGCAGCGACGAAAGCTGGAGCGCCAGCCCCACCAGCACCATGCCGACGATGAGACCCGCGCAGCCGGTGGGCAGCGCCCGGTCGAGGCCCAACCGGCCCGACTGCGTCTGCCCCACCACCGAGGCCGCGAACACGCAGGCGACGACCAGCCCCACCAACGCTCCGTTGTGGTCGTTCAGCACGGTGCCGAGGAACGCCGGCGAGACCGCGGTGAACAGACCCAGCACGGCGAAGCCGGCGAAACCCGCGATGGCCGCGCGGGTGAACGGGCCGCGCAGCTCGGCGGGGACATGGAGCCGCTGCGGCCGGAGCCGCGTTGTGCCGGACCGGCCGACCGCCTCGGGCATGGCCAGCACGCAGCCGAAGCCGAGCGCCACCAGCGCCAGGTCCACCACGAAGCACAGCCGCAGCGGCAGCGGGGCGTACTGCGTGAGGACTCCCGCCAGAACCGGGCCGCTGCCGAGCCCGGCCATGTTGACCCCGGCGGCGACCAGCCCGGCTCGGGCGCGCCGCCCCTCGGGGGCGAGGTCGACGATGGTGGCCGTCGCGGTACCGGTGAAGATGCCGGCCGAGAAGCCGGAGAGCAGACGGCCGGCGAACAGCCAGCCCAGCGCCCCGGGAAGCAGGAACGCGACGGCCGAGGCCGCCGATACCAGCAGCCCCGCCAGCAGCATCGGCCGCCGGCCCAGGTGGTCCGACCAGTGGCCGAACAGCACCAGGCCCAGCGTCACCCCGACGGCGTAGGTCGCGAAGACGACGGTGGTGACCAGCTCGCCGAAACCGAACTCCGCGGCGTACGCGGGATACAGCGGCGTCGGCAGGGTGGTGCCGAGCATGGTGACCCAGAAGGCGGTGGCCGCGAGCGCGACACCGCGCCAGCTCACCGCCGCCGTCACTGCTCCACGGCGTCGGTGAGCTGGTGCACCTGCTCGTTCGACAGGTGGACCGAGGCGGCGCCCACGTTCTCCTCCAGGTGCGCGATCGAGGAGGTGCCCGGGATGGGCAGCACGTTCTGCGCCCGGGACAGCAGCCAGGCGAGCGCGACCTGGGCGTAGGTGGCACCGGTGTCGGCAGCGATCTCGTCGACCGGGCCGCCGGAGCGGGCCAGGTTGCCGGCGTCGATCGGGAACCACGGAATGAATCCGATGCCGTCCCGCGTGCAGTAGTCCAGGACGTCCTCGGACTTGCGGTTGGAGAGGTTGTACATGTTCTGGACGGTGACGACCTCGACGATCTCGCGGGCGGCGTCGATCTGCTCGCAGGAGACCTCGGACAGCCCGACGGCGCCGATCTTGCCCTCGTCCTGCAGCGCCTTCAGCTCGCCCACCTGATCCTCGAGCGGGACCTGGGGGTCGATGCGGTGCAGCTGGTAGAGGTCGATGCGGTCGACACCGAGCCGGCGCAGGCTCATCTCGCACTCCTGCCGCAGGTACTCCGGCCGGCCGACCGGAAGCCAGATGTCGGGGCCGTGACGCACCAGGCCGGCCTTGGTCGCGATGAGCACGTGCTCCGGGACCGGGTCGAGCGCCTCGTGCAGGATCTCCTCGCTCACGTAGGGGCCGTAGGAGTCGGCGGTGTCGATGAAGTCCACGCCCAGCTCGACCGCGCGCTGCACCACCTTCACGCACTCCCCGCGGTCGACCGGCGGCCCCCAGATGCCCTTGCCCGTCAACCGCATCGCTCCGAAGCCGAGGCGGTGCACGGTCTTGCCGGCGATCTCGAACGTTCCCGAGGTGTGGTTGGGCAGCTCGGTGGCCATGCAGCGTCCTCCTGGATCGGGTCGTTTCGCGTCGGGACGACATCGCCCCTTCGCCTCGAGTTGTGCCCAATCCGGGCGAGCTTCTGTCCGTCGGACGTCACCCGCGAAAGTTGGTCTAGGCTGCTCGGCCATGGCAGAGGTCGATCCCGAACTCACGCTGGACGACCAGCTCTGCTTCGCCCTCTATGCCGCGTCGCGGGCCATGACGGCCTGCTATCGCCCGCTGCTGGACAGGCTCGACCTGACCTACCCGCAGTACCTGGTGATGCTCGTGCTCTGGGACGAGGGTCCGTCGACGGTCAGCCACCTCGGCGAGCGGCTGCGCCTCGACTCCGGCACCCTGTCTCCCCTGCTCCGGCGGCTCGAGAAACACGGTCTCGTGACGCGCTCGCGCCGGGCGGACGACGAGCGCTCGGTGGTGATCGACCCGACCGAGCGCGGCCGGGGCCTGCGGGAGCGCGCCGACGAGGTGCCCCGCCAGATTCGAGGGCGGCTGCAGGGCATCGACACCGACGCCCTCCGGGACGATCTCCGCCGGTTGGAGACGCTGCTGCGGGAGGAGTGACGCCGGGCTCGCGGGCGGACGGGGCAACCTGCCCGGCGTCGCCGCGCCACCGGCCGTGTTGGATGCAGGGCATGCCTTCGACGACCTTCGCCGCCGTCACCGCGATCAGCGAGACCGACCCCGGCCGGTACACGGCCGCCCTCGACGACCGCTGGACCATCGGCGGTCGCCCGAACGGGGGCTATCTGCTGGCGATCGCCGGGCGCGCCGCCGTGCAGGCCGGGCCGCACGAGCACGTCCTGAGCGCGAGCGCGGTCTACGTGCTCGCCCCGGAGCCGGGTCCGGTCGAGCTCCAGGCCGACGTGCTGCGCGCCGGCCGGTCGGCGGCCCAGGTGCGGGTACGCATGTCGCAGGGCGGCAGCCCCTGCGTCGAGGTGCTCGTGATCACCGGTCGGCTCGACGCCGACGCCGACCCCTACTGGGCCGCCGGGGCACCCACGCCCCCGGCGACCGACCGGAACAACGCCATCCGGCTCCCGCCCACCAACCCCGCCGACGTCCCGGTGCCGATCATGGGCGAGGTCGACCTGCGGCTCGACCGCGACTCGCTGTCGTTCGCCGACGGCCGGCCCTCCGGGCGCGGCGAACTCCGAGGCTGGCTGGGGCTGCTCGACGGGGAGCACTTCGACCCGCTGTCGCTGCTCTACGCCGTCGACGCCTTCCCTCCGGCCACCTTCGAGATCGAACTCACCGGGTGGGTGCCGACCCTCAACCTGACCGCGTACGTGCGGGCGCTGCCCGCGCCGGGGCCGCTGCAGATCCTGCAGCGGGCCCACCTGGTCGACGGCGGACGGGTGGACGAGGCCTGCTGGGTGTGGGACCGCACCGGCCGGGTGGTCGCCCACGCCGTGCAGCTGGCCGCCATCCGGTTCGGCTGAGTCGGCGGCAGCCGCATCCGGGTCGACCGGGCACAATGAGCGGGTGAGGCCTCAGACCGCGCGGCTGATCCGCAGCGGGCGACAGTGGTGGCACCGGAGCCTCGGCGGCCGGGGCTACACCCGCGTGCGCGAACTCGACCTCGACACGCACGCGCTGGCGCTGTGCGCGCAGCAGGTGCTCTGCACCGCGCCGCTGATGGTCGCGATGTCGGCGGTGCTGCAGCGGTTCACCGGCCGCAACATGAGCGGCTACGTGGCCCGGTTCTTCGGATTGCACACCGAGGCCGGGCACGACATCGTGCGGCTGTTCGGCCGGACCTCGGACCGCATCAGTACGCCGGCGCTCGTGATCGGCCTGGTCACGGCCGTCGCGCTCACCACCAGCGTGGCGGCGGTCCAGCAGCGCGGCTTCGAGATGATCTGGACGCTCCCCCGCATCACCGGCATCCGGTCGTACGTGCGCCAGCTGATGTGGACCCCCGCCCTGGCCGGCTTCGTCGTGGTGCTGCTCGGCGCGAACCGACTCGGCGGCTTCCTCGACCAGCAGGTGATGGGCGTCGGCGCCTGGGCCACGGCCTTGCTGCAGGCCCTGACCACCTTGGGCTTCTACTGGTGGACCCAGCACTGGCTGCTGCGCGGGCGGGTGCGCTGGCGCGCGCTGCTGCCGGGCTCGCTCGCCGTCGCGGTGCTGACGATCGCCGCGGTGCGCATCTCGCGGCTGATCATGGACGGCCAGATCTCCTGGCAGGTCGAGGCGTACGGCCTGCTGGGAGCGGTCTTCGTGCTGTCGGTGTGGCTGATGGTGCTCAGCGTGCTGATCCTCGGCGGCGTGCTGTTCGGGGCTTTGCTGGTCGAACGACGCCGGAACCCCGAGCGGCTCCAGGACGAGGTGCACGACTCCGCGCTCACGATTCCGGGGTTGCTCTCCGCCGAGCTCCCGACCGACTCGCCCGACTCGACCGGCGAAGACCCGGGGCTCGTCGCCGCCGGTGAGGAGCAGGCGCGCGACGCCTGAGCGCTCCCCACCGCGCGGCCGCCCGGGAGCCGTCGACGACGGCTCAGGAGTTCTTGTCGATGTAGCTTTCGGCGTCCTTGTCCTGGCCCGTGATGCCCTTGCCCGCGGGGTGGTCGGCGTAGAACTCCTGCCACTTGAGCGCCAGCTCGTGGCGCAGCTCGACCGAGGCACTCTTGATGAAGTCGGGCATGGCCTCGCGCTCCTCCTCCTCGAGGTGCTCGCCGTTCTCCTTCCGGGCGCGGTTGACGGCCTCGTACCAATCGTCGCTGCCGAGCTCGCGGTCCCTGGCATCGCGGACGGCGTCGCGGATCGAGTTGTGGTCGGTGATGGCGTCCTCGGTCTCGTCCTCCGGGTCGCCGGCGTCGCCCTTCTTCAGCAGCGAGGGGTAGAAGACGACCTCCTCGGCCTCGGCGTGCAGGTCGAGGCGGGTGCCGAGTGGTTCCCACACCGCGGCGAGCTCGTCGTCGGTCTTCGCCTCGTCCAGGGCGAAGAACTGCCGCCGCAGCCAGTCGTGGTCGGCGTAGATCAGCTCGATGATGTCGGCCATGCCTGATGTCTCCTCGAATGTGCTCTGGTGTGCTCTGGTGTGCAGGTGCGGGCCGACGACCGGCTGTCGCGCCCTCCCGTCACCCGATACCCACGCCGAGCGGGCGTGAACCGTCGCCATGCTCACTCGGTGGTACGGGGGCCGGGCCGGGCGGGTAGTCCGGTGGCATGACCGTCGCCGACCAGGACGAGCACGCCGGCCGTGACGCCGAGGAGAACGGCGGCGCCCCCCCGCCGCGCCGGGTGCTCGTGGCCGGCGCGTCGGGTTTCGTCGGCAGCGCACTGGTCGCCGCGCTGTTCGCGGCCGGCCATGACGTCCGGGCGCTCACCCGAAGCCCCGAGCGGTACTCCGGCGAGGCCAACCCGGTTCAGGGCGACCTCAGTGACCGGGAGTCGCTCGACATCGCGCTCGACGGCTGCGAGATCGCCTACTACCTCGTCCACTCCCTCGACCGGCACGACTTCCGCCGGCGGGACGCCGAGGGAGCGCGCACGTTCGGCGCCGCCGCCGCCGCGGCCGGGGTGGAGCGGATCGTCTACCTCGGCGGGCTCGGCGTCGACGACGGCACCCTGTCGCCCCACCTGCGCAGCCGGCAGGAGGTCGAGGGCCTGCTGGGCGCCGCGGGCGTGCCGGTCGTGACCCTGCGAGCCGGCATCGTCATCGGTCACGGCGGGGCCTCGTGGGAGATCATCCGCTCGATGGTCGAGAAGGTTCCGGCCCTCGCCGTCCCGCGGTGGGCGCTGACGCGCACCCAGCCGATCGCGCTGGAGGACGTCGTCAGCTACCTCGTGGGCGTGCTCTCGATCCCGCTCGACGACTCGGTCGTCTTCGAGATCGGCGGCGCGGAGATCCTGCGCTACGTCGACGTCCTGACCAGGGTCAGCGCGCTGGAGGGGCGTCCGGGGGTGGTGGTCCCGGTGCCCGTCCCGGCCAAGCGCCTGGCCGTGCTGGTGGCCTCCCAGGCGCTGCCACTGCTCACCGGGGTCGATTCGCGCACGATCCGCACGCTGCTGATGTCGATGAACACCGAGGTGATCGTGCGCGACGACGCCATCCGCCGCGCGGTGCCGTTCGCGCCGAAGGACTACGACCAGGCCGTGCTCGCCGCACTCGGCGAGCGGGCGCGGCGAAACCGCGCCGTGCTCACGCCGACGCGGTGACCTGTCCCGGCAGCTCGCCCCTCGGTCGCCAGCCGTGGCGGGAACGCCGCCGGCCGATCACCCGGCACGCCAGATAGATCGCGAACGAGACGGTGGTGACGTAGGGGCTGATCGGCACGGCCGCCCCGACCGCCAGCAGGATGCCGCCGACCGTGGCGAGCACGGCGAACGCGATGCTCAGCAGGGCGGCGACGCGGGGGGACGCGGTGACCCGGACCGCGGCCGCGCCCGGGGTCACCACGATGCTGAGCACCAGCAGCGCGCCGACGATCTGCACCGCCATCGCGACGGTCAGCCCGAGCAGGACCATGAACACTGCCGACAGCAGCCGCACCGGGACCCCCCGCGCCGCCGCCAGGTCGGGGTCGGTACTGGCGAAGGTCAACGGCCGCCATACGACCAGCAGGCCGAGCACCACGACCGCCGCCGTCACCGACAGCACCGTCAGCTGAGACGAGTCCACGCCGACGATCTGACCGATCAGCAGGCCGAACTTGTTGGCCGAGCGGCCGTGGTACAGCGACAGGAACAGCACCCCCAGCCCGAGCCCGAACGGCATGATCACGCCGATGACCGAGTTGCGTTCGCGGGCCCGGCTGCCGAACGTCCCGATCACGAGCGCCGCCACCATCGACCCGGCGATCGAGCCGCCGACCACGCTCACCCCGGCCAGCAGCGCAGCCGATGCCCCGGCGAAGGAGAGCTCGCTGACGCCGTGGACGGCGAAGGGAAGGTCCCGCATGACGACGAAGATGCTGATCAGCCCGCCGACGACCCCGAGCACCGCGCCGGCGATCAGGCTGTTCTGCGCGATCTGCAGCAGCGCCCCGTAGTCGCTGAAATTGACGATCTGGGTGATCCAGGACATCAGCTGCTCCCGGCGTGGTGGTTCTGCGGTGCCTCGGGCAGTCCGGCGAGGATGACCTGGCCGGCCGCGCGCACCACCTCGACCGGGCTGCCGTACAGCTCGCTCAGCGTCTGCGAGGTGAGCACCTCCTCGACGGGGCCGATCCGGAAGCCCCCACCGGCGAGGTAGAGCACGCGGTCGACGTACGGCAGGACCGGGTTGATCTCGTGGGTCACGAACAGCACCGCGGTCCCGCGGTCGCGGCGTCGCCGGTCGACCAGGGCGGTGATGGTTCGCTGGCTGCCGGGGTCGAGCGAGAGCAGCGGCTCGTCGCACAGCAGCAGCGCCGGGTCGGCGACCAGTGCCTGGGCGATCCGCAGCCGCTGCTGCTCCCCGCCGGACAGCAGGCCGACGGGCATGTCGGCGTAGTCGAGGGCGTCGACCTCGGCCAGTGCCGCGTCGACGCGGGCAGCGGCGGCCGGGTTCGGCCGGCCGAGACCCCAGCGGTGGCCGTCGAGGCCCTGGCGGACCACGTCGCGCCCGCGCAGTGGCATGAGCGGTTCGAGCCGGCGCTGCTGCTGCACGTAGCCGATGTCGCGACCGCCGCGACTGGCCGGACGTCCGTTGACGACGATCCGGCCGCCGGTCAGCGGCTGCAGCCCGAGGATGGCCTGCAGCAGGGTGGTCTTTCCCGACCCGTTGGCGCCCAGGACGGCCACGAACTCGCCGGGGGCGACGCCGACGTCCAGCCCCGACCACAGCTCGCGCGAGCCGAAGCGCAGCGAGGCGTCCCGCAACCGCAGCACGGGCGGGCCGTCGGGCCGCCCGTGGTCAGGCAAGGTCGGCCTTGATCCGGTGGAGGTAACCGGCCATCCAGCCGAGGTAGTGCTCCCCGGTCGGCAGCGTCTCGGTGACCCCGACGACCGGGACGTCGGCGGCGTGCGCGGCCGCGAGCACCCGCTGCGTCTCGGCGCCGCTGGTCTGCTCGTTGTAGGCGAGCAGCACCACTCGGTGCTGCGCGAACAACGACGTCGTCTCGTTCAGCACACGCACGGACACGTCCTGCCCGGCCTCGACGGCCTGGGAGAAGGCGGGCGGGGTGCGGTTGACGAGCCCGCAGGCCTGCAGCATGTAGAGCGGGACCGGTTCGGTGATCGCCACGCCCTCGCCCGCGCGGGCCCCCTTGATCGCCGTCTCGGTCCGGACCAGCCCCGCCAGCCCGCGGTCGAAGGCGGCCGCGTGGGAGCGGAACTCCGCCTTGCCCGCCGGGTCGGCCGCGCCGAGGACGCTGACCAGTCGGGCGGCCAGCCGCCGCATCGAGGTGGCGTCGTACCAGACGTGCTCGTTGAGGTCGCCGCCCGGCGGGGCGGTGTGGCCGCTGATACGCACGGCGTTGAGCACCGTCGGCCTGTGGTCGACCGACGCGAGCATCCGGTCGGCGAAGTCGTCGTACCCCCCGCCGTTCTCGATGACGATGTCGGCGCGGGACAGCGCGAGTTGGGTCCGGGCGCTCGGCTCGTACGAGTGCGGATCCTGCGAGGGGTCGGCGATGATCGACTGCACGCTGACCCGCTTACCGCCGATCGTCGCGGCGATGTCGCCGTAGACGCTGGTGGTGGCCACGATCGACAGGGTGCCGGGGCGCCCCCCGGTCTCGCTGCTGCTGCTGCCGCACCCGGCCAGCAGGACCACCGTCGCCACCGCGGCCCCGGCCCACGCGCCTCCCCGCACACCCATCTCCGTGCCTTCCCCGCTCCGACTGCAACCGATAATGAAAACAATGTTCATTAGCGTAGCAGTCCCGGAGACGACACCGCCCGCCGCGTCCCGGGGGCGCGGCGGGCGGTGACGGTGATCGGCGCGGACGCCGCTGGCGAGGGCTGGCGAGGGCTGGCGAAGGCGGTGGCTCAGGTGTGGGTGAACGACCCGTAGGTGGCGTCGGGGTCCCAGATGTTCTGGTAGTCGACACCCTCCGCCGGATCGATGGCGGCAAGGCTGACGCCCGGACTGAGGTAGATCCCGACGTGGTAGGTGTCGCCGAGGCTGTCGTGGTAGAAGACGAGGTCCCCCGGCCGGGCATGCGATGCCGGAATGACCCGGGCCGCCACACGCTGGTCCTCCGACACGCGCGGCGTCGTGACGCCCGCGCTCGCGTACGCCCGCTGGACGAGCCCGGAGCAGTCGAAGGCCTTCATGCCGGTCGCGCCCCAGACGTAGGGCTTGCCGAGCTGCTTCTTGGCGAAGGCCACCACCTTCGCGTTGGCCGCCGTCGGCTGGGTGTAGGGGAGGTGGCCACTGGTGCGGTAGCTGTCGACGGTCCGGCACCCCTGGAAGTCGTTCGAGCCCCAGCCGACGTTCACCACCCAGATGCAGCCGGTGTGTGTGCCGGGCGTGAGGGTCGGCACCGTGATCTGGTAGCTCGAACGGTAACCGGCGTGCGCCACGAGCGGAGTCGCGGTGTGGTGGGTCGGCACGGTGGCGACCGGCGAACCGTCGACGTACAGGACGACCAGCGTGCGCCGCCAGCGGAGGTCGGGGTCCCAGGCGGACCCGGTGAACTGGATCCGGCGCGGCCCGCTCCACGCGTTCGTGATCTTGCCGTGGGGGTCGTGCCACGTCGTCGCGTTGGCGGGCAGTGCGCGACCCAGCGGGGTGGAGATGCAGCGCAGGACGCCGTCCATACCCGCACCCAGGTTCCGGACCGCGATGCAGACCATGTGCCGGCCCGCGGGGACCGGCACCTCGAGCGTGAAGCCGGGCGTGGGCCCGGTGCCGTGCCGCTTTGCGATCACCGGGCGCGCCTCGTCGGTGATGGCCTTCGTCAGCACCCGCCGGCCGTCCAGCAGGGCGTACGCCGTCACCGGGGCGTCCAGGCTGTCCGGGTCGGCAGCCCAGCCCACGACGGTGATGCCCGTGTCCGACGGCGAGACGCTGAAGATGCCGCCGATCGAGTCGTGGGCCGAGGCGGGACCGGCGGCGTCCGCCTGCTGCGGCAGGACGGCGAGCATTGTCGCGCAGAGTGACAACAGCACGGCGAGGACCACGGTCAGCCGGGCACGCATGGGTCGAGTGGTGGAGGTGGTACGCATGTGAGCGCCTTCGTCGGGGGCAGGGCGGATGGCTCTGGACGTAGCGTAACCATCGTGTGAAGTTGCCGTAAAGAAACTACAGCGTTGCAATTTGCCTAGGATCATGGTGTGGCAGTACGCGCGGGGATCGTGGTCACCGGCACCGAGGTCCTGACCGGTCGGGTCAGCGACCGCAACGGCCCGTGGCTCGCCGAACAGTTGCGCCTGCTGGGCGTCGACGTGGCCGAGGTGATCGTCGTCGGCGACCGCCCGGACGACCTGACGGCCTGCCTGACCTTCCTCGCCGGCTCCGGGGTGGATCTGCTGGTCACCAGCGGCGGCCTCGGCCCCACGGCCGACGACCTCACCACCGAGCTGGTGGCGCAGTTCCAAGGGCGCCCCAGCGTGGTGGACGCCGCGCTCGAGCAGCGCATCGCCGGCATCGTCGAGCGGCTCAGCCGGGGCCGCGGGTGGCGCACGGACCCGGCGGCGACGGCCGCGGCCGTGCGCAAACAGGCCCGGATCCCGGCAGGCGCCGGTGTGCTGGAACCGGTGGGCACGGCGCCGGGGCTCGTCGTACCGGTGGCCGACGACCGGTCCGGCCCGCCTGTCGTCGTCCTGCCCGGGCCGCCGCGGGAGCTGCAGCCGATGTGGCCCGCCGCCCTCGAGCACCCGGCGGTGCGGGCCGCGCTCGCCGGGCGCCGCGAGCTGCGCCAGGCCACGGTGCGGCTGTGGGGCACGCCGGAGTCCGAGCTGGCGCGCGTCCTGCGCGAGCACGCCGCCGAACTCGACGGCCTGGAGATCACCACCTGCCTGCGCAGCGGAGAACTGGAGATCGTCAGCCGCTACGGTCCGGAGGCCGAAGCGGCGCAGGGTCGCCTGGGCGCGGCCCTCGCCGCCGCCTTCCCCGACTCGCTCTTCTCCCCCGACGGCGCCACCGTCGACGAGCTCGTGGCCGCTCGGCTGCGCGCCGGCGGGCGCACCGTGGCCACCGCCGAATCGTGCACTGCCGGGCTGCTGGCCGGGCGGCTCACGGAGCTCGCCGGCTCCTCCGACTACGTCCGCGGCGGCCTGGTCGTGTACTCCGACGCGGCCAAGCAGGCGCTCGCCGGCGTGCCGGCCGGGCTGCTCGCCTCCGTCGGCGCGGTGAGCGCCGAGGTCGCCGAGGCGCTCGCCGATGGGGCGCGGGCCCGACTCGGCGCCGACCTCGGCGTCGGGATCACCGGCATCGCCGGCCCCGGCGGCGGCACCGCGGACAAGCCCGTCGGCCTCGTCCACCTGTGCGTCACCGCCGGGCCGGCGCCGGAGCTGCGCCGGGCCCGGCGGGTGGTGCTGCCCGGCGATCGCGCCGAGATCCGGGCCCGCACCGTCACCATCGCTATGCACATGCTGCGGGAGTCGCTCGAGCCGTCGCAGCAGCGACCGGCCGGTGTTTGAGGGCGCCGCGAGTCGGACATCATCACCGTCTAGGTCGCGCGGCGACGCACGGGTGGAGGACGCATGCAGTGGTGGGCGTGGTTGATCGTCGTGGTGGTGGTGGTCGTGCTGCTGATCGTCGCCGCCGCGGTGATCCAGGCGCGGCGCCGCCGCGGCGGGGTCATCGTGGACCCGACCCGCGGCGCCCGCACCCGGCGCCGCCGGGGCCGGCCGTGAGCCGCCTCATGCGCACCTCGGAGCTGGTGAAGCGGCCGGTGGTGACCATGGCCGGCGACGACGTCGCGCAGCTGAAGGACGTCGTCTACGCGGCCGGCGGCGGCGAGGTGGGGGGCTTCACCCTCGCCGGTCGCGGGCTGTTCGCCGGCCCGATGAAGCGCAGCCTGGCCTGGCCGCGCGTGAGCGCGCTCGGCGCGGACGCCGTCATGATCGAGGACGAGTCCGCTCTGGAGCCCCCGGAGGCCGTGCTGGACGCGTCCGCCGCCTCCGGCGGGTCGGGCGGCAACGTCCTCGGCTCCCGCGTCCTCACCGACGCCGGCACCGATCTGGGCGCCGTGGTCGATGTCGTCATCGAGATCGACGAGGCCCAGGGCGGCGCGGCCAAGTGCGACGTCGTCGGCTACGAGGTCGAAGCCTCCGCAGCCTTGACGTCCGGTTCCGGCGGGGGTGAGCGCAAGGGGGGCACCCGGATGCTGATCCCGCTGCCCGACACCATCGCAGTCTCCGGGGAGCATCTCATGGTGCCGGCCGCCGCCCGCGACTTCGTGCAGCAGGACCTCGCCGGCTTCGGCGCCGCCGTCGACGCATTCCGCGCGCAGCTCGAGGGGCCGGCGACATGATGCGCTTCACCGACGCCGTCGGGCGCAAGGTGGTGAGCACCTCCACCGCCGAGACCGTCGGCAGGGTGGCCGAGTTCGTCGTCGACCCGGGGCAGCGGCGGATCGTGGCGGTGCAGGTGAAGAAGTCGGCCGCGGGCAAGTCGCTGCGCTGGAGCGACATCGCCGCCTTCGGTGAGGATGCCGTCACCGTCACCGGTGTCGAGCGGCTGGTCGATCCGGACGAGGCTGTGGTGGCACTGTTGGGCAAGAACCACCACCTGCTCGGCAGGCGTGTGCTCGACACCCTCGGCGACGAGCACGGGAAGCTCGCCGACGTCGAATTCGATCCTGCGACCGCGGAGATCACCGGGTTGGTGCTGGCGAACGGGCTCGTCCCGGGCGAACGGCTGGTGGGCGTCGGCTCGTGGGCGGTCGTGATCCGCGCCGAGGACGCCCGCCCCGGGCCGCTCTGACCCGCTCGACCGCTTCCCCACCGAACGCGGCGAGGGCTACGCTGCCCCGCGTGTTCATCCGCCTCGTGGACGGCAGCCTCGAGACGATGCTGCGCACCCAGCTGCCGCTGCCCGCCGAGGCCGGCGACATCAGCTTCGAGGTGCCGAGCTCGTCATGGTCCAAGGCGCTCCGCCGCCCGACCGTCAACCTGTTCCTGTTCGACATCAGCCGCAGCGGCCAGCCCAACCGGGCCGCGATGCATCGCGTCGATGCGAACGGCAAGGGCCAGCGCCGCGCCCCCCAGCCCATGATCGAGCTCAACTACCTCGTCAGCGCCTGGGTCCCCGGCGACACCCTCGGCGGCCACCAGCTGCTGGGCGAGGTCATCAGCCGGGTCGCCGGCCTCGACCAGATCCCGGACCGGTTCGTCCCCGAGCAGCTCGACGGCTCGATCGTCCTGTCCTTCGTCGAGGACGACCGGCACCGGGCGCGAGAGATCTGGAACGGCGCCGGGAACGCGCTGCAGGCGGGCTTCTCGATGCACTGCACCGTCCCGGCCGACACCTTCGGCTGGGCGCCGGAGCCGACCCGCATCACCTCGATCGAGGGGACCACTCCGCGCGACGCCACCGCCGCGCCGGCGACGGAGTAGGTAACCGCGGGCGGACATTTCCTCCTATTCGCGCTATTGCCCTCCCCCGGTCCGGCGATCCTTCACATTCGCGTGACGCTGCGCGTTAGGTTGATCTAACATTTGGGTACCCGCCGCGTTCATCGGTCCGGCCGGTGGGCCCTGGCACGTGAGCAGCGTGCCGCATGTGAGGGCTTAGGCGGAGGTTCGGCATGACGAGCGGGCGCCGGCGCGTCGGCACGGGGACCTGAGCCGTGCGCGTCGCCGCCGACACCTCCGTCCTGTCCGTCGAACCCGGAACCTCGACCGCCTTCACCGTCGAGGTCGTCAACACCGACGACGTCATCGCGGGCATCAGCACCAGCCTGCTCGGCATCGCGACCGAGTGCGTCTCCTGCGAGCCGGCGATGCTCCCGCTGTTCCCCGACTCCTCGGGCCGGGTGACCATGGGCGTGCGCGTGCCACCCGCGCATCCGGCCGGGCGCCATTCGCTGACGCTCGAGGTCATCTCCCACGGCACGTCGGCCCCGCCGGACTATGTGGACATCGACCTGCAGGTGGCGGCCCGTCCCGGCCTGCGGGTCACGGCGCGCCCGCGCGTCGTGCGCGCCCGCCGGTCGGGCCGCTTCATGCTCGAACTGCTGAACACCGGCAACGTCGCGCTCGACGTCAGCCTCGCGGCCTCCGACCCGGACCGGCAGACCGAGGTCACCTTCAACCCACCCGTGCGGCGGGTGGAGCCGGGCGGCACGGCTCCGGTCATGCTGACCTTGCGCGGGCCGAGGATGTTCACCGGCGCCGAGGTCGACCGCACCGTCGTCGTCGAGGCGACGGCACGCCCGGTCCGCACCGCGCCGGCGAGCCCGCCCGCCCCGATGGATGTCGAGGCCCCCACCCAGGAATTCGCCACGGTCGGGCCGGACGGGCTCGCACCCGGCCCCGGACTCGGGACCATCGCTCCCCCCACCCTGCAGCCCGACGACGAGCTGATCGGCGACTTCGCCCTGGTCCGCGACACCTCCGTGCGGCTGCGACAGAAGCCGTTCATCAGCCGTGGCCTGCTCACCGTGCTCATCCTGGCCGCGATCGTCGCGGTGTGGGCCGCGATCTTCCTGTTCGGCCTGGCGAAGGTGTTCGCGAACGACCCCATGACCAAGCAGGCTCCCGCCTCGTTCTTCGCGAGCCTGCACCACGGTTCGGGCGCCGCCGGGCAGGGCGGCTCGGGGCAGAACGGCACCGGCTCCGGGCAGACCGGCTCCGGCGGCCCGGGTTCGGGCGGCTCGAGCGGGTCCGGCG
Source organism: uncultured Actinomycetota bacterium (assembly GCA_963776855.1). Classification (GTDB taxonomy): domain Bacteria; phylum Actinomycetota; class Actinomycetes; order Mycobacteriales; family Jatrophihabitantaceae; genus Jatrophihabitans. The sequence goes on from CAVZOC010000004.1 coordinate 94,815, forward strand.
GGGCGGACGGCGCCGATTCGGCCGCACCGGCCGGCGCGTTGAGCAAGAGCGGCCAGGTACCGCCCGGGCTCGGCGGGGAGATCACCGGCACCGTGCTGTCGAAGACCGACAGCCAGCCGGTGGGGCGCATCCTCGTCACCGCGTTCCGCCGCTCCCCCCACGGGCTGAAGCAGATGAGCTCGGCCGCGACCCAGTCCGACGGCACCTACACGCTCGCGGGCCTGTACCCCACCACCTACCTGGTCCGGTTCAGCCGCAGCGGGTTCCGGACGGAGTGGTACCCCGATGCGCCCTCCCGCGCCGGCGCGCGCCCGGTCACCGCCGTCGCCCAGGGCACGACCGACGGCATCAACACCGCCGTCGCCGGCAAGCCGGCCGTGGTCTCGGGCAGCGTCGACGCCGGGGACACCCAGCACCCGCCGACCACGGTGGTCACCGCGCGTCCGACCCTCGGCCCCCGGACCGGGGAGACCCTCGGCCGCGCCCGGACCCGCGCCGACGGCTCGTACACCATCGGCGGCCTGCCTGCTCCGGCCACCTACGAGCTGACCTTCTCCACGCCCGGCTACGAGGCGAGCACGCTGATCGACACCGTGTCCGGCGGGGACAAGCGCTTCGAACCGACGGTGCAGCTCGGCGCCGGGAACGGCCAGATCAGCGGGACGGTGACGAGCAACGGCCAGCCGATCGGCGGCGTCACCGTCAGCACCACCGTCGACGGGCACACGGTCAGCGTCGGGACGCCGACCACCGGTCAGGTCGGCACCTACGTGCTGGGGCACCTGGCGACCCCGGCCACCTACGTCGTCACCGCCAGCAGCCCGGGGCGGGGGTCCAGCACCCAGATCCTCGACCTCGCGGCGGGGCAGAGTCGGGCCGGGCTGGACTTCGCGCTCGGCGGCCAGGGCGGGCTCGTCACCGGCAAGGTCGTCGGCCCCGGCGGCGCCGGCCTCGGCGGCGCGACCGTCACCATCGGCGGAGCCGCCGGCGGCAGCGGCTCGGTGACCACCACCACGCTGACCGCCGGAGACACCGGCAGCTTCACCGTCGGCGGGCTGCGCAACGGCAACTACACGCTCTCGGTGACGAAGCAGGGCTACCAGAGCGCCAGCCGGCCGATCACGATCAGCAGCGGCGCGGCCCCGTCGCAGCGGATCACGCTCAAGAGCCTCGCCGGAGCCATCCGCGGAATGATCACCTCCGGGGGCAGCCCGTACGCCGGGGCCACCGTCACTGCCGCCAACGGCACCGATTCGGTCTCGACGACGTCGAACTCCTCGACCGGCGGTTACCGGCTGACCGGGCTCTCCCCCGGCAGCTACAGCCTGACCGTCAGTGCCCCGGGCCTGCACCAGCGCACCGCGCTGGTGACCGTGCAGACCGGCCGGACCACCGAGCAGAACGTGCAGGTGCAGGGCTGATGCGCGTCGACGTCAGCCCCCGGCAGATCGACCTGACCCCGGGCTCAGCCCAGACGGTGGCGATCACCATCGTCAACACCGAGACGATCATCGCCGGGTTCGCCGTGCGCATCCTCGGTGCGGACCCGAGCTGGGTCGAGTTCCCGGGCGAGCAGCTCTCGCTCTTCCCCGACGAGACCCGCACGGTTCCGGTGGTCATCAACCCGCCCAAGGGGCTGCCGGCTGGCAGTCGCCGGCTGGCGGTCCAGGTGCGCGAGCTCACCCCGCCGCACCGCACGGTGATCTCCGAGATCGACCTCGTCGTGCCACCGATGCCCATGACGCAGGTGCGGGTCGACCCGATGGTGGTCACCGCAGGCAAGCGGGCGACCTACAGCATCCTGGTCGAGAACGTCGGCAACACCGAGCTACGCGGCTACCTCGCCGGCGACGACCCGGAGAACCAGGTCCGCTTCGGCTTCACGCCCGATGCCGTCGTCCTCGGCCCCGGCGAACACCACGTCGTCGAGATGCGGGCGTCGGCCAAACGGGCGTTCTTCGGCACGCCGACGGTGCGCACGCTGTCGGTCTACCTGGACCCGGCCCGACCCGACGAGTTCTTCACCGGCCCGGAGACCCCGCGGGAGGAACGCGAACAGGCCGCCGGCGCCACGTTCATCCAGAAGTCGGTCATGGCCCGCGGGGCCCTCTCGCTGCTGGGACTGCTCGCCGCCGCGACCGTGTTCGCGATCGTCATCACGCTCGCGCTGTCCCGACTGGTGGCCCAGAGCACCGCCGACCGCAACCTGGCACTCCAGGTGGCCGCCGCGCAGAACTCCTCGTCGACCGCCGGCTCGTCCGGGCTCGGCGGCACGGTCCGGCAGCTCACCACCGGCGACCCCGTGCCCGGCGTCGCCGTGAGCGTGTTCGACGACTCGGACACCTCGACCGCCGTCGCCACCACGGCCACCGACACGAAGGGCCACTACCAGGTCGGCAACCTGGCCGCCGGTTCGTACAAGATCAGCTATCGCGGCGCGGGCTTCGAGCAGGTCTGGTACCCCGCCGCCGCCGACGCGTCGAACGCCACCTCCGTCCAACTGCAGAACAAGCAGCTCAAGGACGGGCTCGACGTCAGTCTCGGCGGGGTGCCGGCCAGCATCACCGGCACCGTGAACGGCGACGACGTCAGCGCGGCCACGCTCTTTCTGGAGACCCTGCCCAACGGCGTGGCGACGGCCTCGCTGCCGCAAGCGTCGCCCCTGCAGGCTCCGACGCCCACGGGCCCGCCCGACAACGGCGGCGCCGTCGTCGAGCAGGTCCCGATCGGCTCCGACGGTTCCTTCACGCTCGACAGCGTCCCGTCGCCCAGCGTCTACGACCTGGTCGTGGTCAAGCAGGGATACGCCACCTCCGTCCAGCGGATCGACGTCGGCGCGGGCGAGGCCCGTACCGGTGTCGCGCTGACGCTGGTGCGCGGCGACGGCGTGCTCTCCGGGTCTGTCCGGGGCCCGTCCGGCCCGCTGGGCAGCGTGCATCTCACCGCGACCTCGGGGCAGAACAGCCAGAGCACCGTGTCGCTCACCGGCAGCAAGGCCGGCCAGTTCACCCTGCGCTCGCTGTCGACGCCGGCCACCTACACGGTCGTCGCCAGCAAGTCCGGTTACGCCTCGCAGACGCTCACCGTGAGCCTGTCCAGCGGCCAGCAGCTCACCGGCATCGCCATCACGCTCGCGCGCTCGTCGGCCGTGCTCACCGGCCGGGTACAGCTGCGCCCGAGCGGCAACCCGGTTGGTGGGGTCGCGGTGGCGGTGGCCAACGGCCGGACCACTGTCCAGACCGTCACCCAGAGCAGCGATGACGTGGGGGCCTGGTCGGTCAGCGGCCTCAAGGTGCCCGGCGTCTACACCGCCACCTTCAGCCGGGCGGACCTGCAGACCCAGGTGGTGTCGATCTCACTGGACGCCACCGGCGCCGTCACCCCGGATTCCGTGGGCGCCCAGCTGGTCAACGGCGGCGTCCAGGTCACCATGACCCCGGCCACGGCCTCGGTCTCCGGCACCGTCTACCAACCCGAGGGCGCCAACGTCTGCGACTCCGCGACCGGCGCCCTCGGCGAGGCCAGCGTCACGCTCAGCTCCGGTTCGACCAGCTACTCGGTGACCTCGGCCAGCGTGGCCCCGCACTGCGGTGCCTTCCGGCTGGAGAACATCCCCGCCGGCACCTACACCCTCACCGCGACCGCGACCAGCGGCACGACACCGCAGTCGCAGGTGATCACCCTGAGCGCCGGGGACGACCTCGCGCGCGACATCCGGTTGAGCACGCCCGCGTCGCTCGCCGGGACGGTGAGCTGCTGCACCGCCGGCAGCGACGCCACCGCCGGCCCGCGCGGCGGATGGAGCGTGTTCCTCTACCAGCGCCAGGACTACCCGGACACCGTCTACCGCACCACCACGACCGGGTCCGACGGCAGCTTCGCCTTCCCCGCCATCGACGCCGGCTCCTACCTGGTGGCCGTCGGCCCGACGTCCAACCCCTCCAACGCCACGACCACCAAGTCCGTCACCGTCCAACCGAGCCAGCGCCGCACCGGCGTCACGATCCGGGTGAGCCAATGACCGTCCCCGTCCCCAGCGCCGCAGAGCCGCCCCCCGGGGTCGAGGTCGCCGCCGAGACCCAGACCGCCGCCGGCTCGGCGGTGCAGTGCACCGCGACGGTCACCAACCGGGCCGCCGAGCCGCGGATCATGGCGGCCAGCTTCCACGGTGTCGACGCCCAGTGGCTCCCCGCGCCCAGCCGTAGCCGGGTGCTCATGCCCGGCGAGACGATCGAGATGAGCTACGCGCTGCATCCCACGGTCGGTACCGTCGCCGCGCACTACCCGTTCGCGGTCGCGGTCCAGGCGATCGACCCGGCTTCCGGCAAGGCAACCTCCGGAGCCGCGCTCGCCGACGCCACGCTGATCGTCGACGCTCCGGGGCGCATCGACCTGCGGGTCGACCCGGCCGCGGTGACCGGCCGGTCGCGGACGGACTTCCGGGTGGGGCTGACCAACGCCGGCCCGGCCCGCCAGCTGGTCCGGCTCGAGGTGAACGGCCCGGAGACCGCGGAGGTCCGCCTCCGAGCCGACGAGCTGGAGATCGCCCCCGGCGAGACCGTGACGGTGCCGGCCCGCGTCCGGATCGGGCGGCGGATGTTCGGCCGCCCGCACGTGTTCACCTACACCGTCACCGCGCGCGGCTCCGGCGCCGCCCGCCGGGTGGACGGCTCGATCACCACCAAGCCCTACCTCGGCAACAACGGCCCGAAGTTCTTCGTGCTGCTCGCCGTCGTAGGCCTGTGGATCGCCGCGGCCATCATCTTCATCCCGAAGCTCACCGACCTGGTTCACACCGGCCAGAACGACCAGGCCGCCGCGAATTCCGCGGCCCAGCAGGCCGGCAGCTCGGCCCTGAACAAGGCGGACGGCGGGTCCGGCGGCTCCGGCGGTGGGTCCGGGGGCGGGTCCGGCGGCGGCAGCGGCGGCTCCGGCGGCTCCGGGGGCGGCTCCGGGGGCGGCTCCGGGGGCGGCAGCGGCGGTTCCGGGGGCGGTTCGGGCCGTCACTCCGGCTCCGGCAGCGGGCGGGCCGCGAATGCCGTCCAGTTCAGCGGCACCGTCACCGGCAACTCCCCCGGCGGCGTGAACGTCGCCATGCGTCCGACCTCGCTCGTCGACCAGGCCGCTCAGGGGGCCACCGGGATCGGCGTCAACACCGTCTCGGCCACCATGCTGGGCAAGATCCCCGGCAGTGCCCTGCTGGCCGCCCCGACCGCACAGGCGCGGCAGCGCTCCACCCGGACCCAGACCGACGGCAGCTGGGCGTTCGCCCGGGTCCACAGCCCCGGCTACTACCTGCTCACCTTCTCCAAACCGGGCTATCAGACCCAGCGGTACGTGGTCGACGCCGCGAGCGCCGCCGCGGCGCAGCCGCTGAAGGTGGACCTGCAGCCCGGCCAGGGAGCGCTGCAAGGGCGGATCACCAGCGGCGGCAGCCCCGTCGGCGGGGCGACGCTGACCCTGACCGACGGCACCAACACCGTCACCACCAGCTCGAACTCACGCGGTGACGTCGGCGCCTTCTCGGTGCAAGGGCTCTCGACGCCCGGGGCCTACCTGGTCACCGCGTCGAAGGACGGGCTCAGCACCGAGTCCCGCGTCGTGAATCTCGCCGCGGGCGGGTCCGGTCGGGTCGACTTGAAGCTCTCCCCCGCCGTCACCACGCTGAACGGGACCGTCACCGGGCCGACGAGCAGCGGCCTGAACCAGCCGCTGGGCGGCGTGTCGGTGACGGCGGAGGACGGCGACGTCACCCGCTCCTCGACCACGATCACGAGCGGGAACCTGGTAGGCCGCTACCGCCTGCCCGGGCTGCCGCCAGGCACCTACACGGTGACGACGACGGCGAACGGCTACCTGACCCAGACCCAGCGGGTGAAGATCCACCAGGGCGTGCCGACCCGGACCATCACCACCTCGCTGCTCTCGGCCACCGGCACCGTCACCGGCACCGTCACGGGCGTCCAGTTCGACGACAACGGCGACGTCGTCACGACCGACGGCCAGCCGTCGATCGGCCCGATCAACGGTGCCGGCATCCTGCTCAACTCGCCGAAGAACCAGTACAAGATCACCACCCGGGCGGACGGCAGCTTCTCGATGACCGGCGTCGCCCCCGGCACCTACGTGCTGAGCGCGCAGTATTCCGGGCTCACGACCGCCTTCGACACCGTGACCGCCTACGCCGGGCGCACCACCACCGTGCCCGGCGCGGACCTGCGTCTCAGCGCGTCCACCGTGGTCGACGACTCCACGATCACCGGGTACGTGGCCAGCGCGGTCAACCCGAACGGCACCCTCACCTGTCCGGACGACACCACGGCGGGGGTCGACTGCGTCGTCACGCTGACGCTGCGTGACAGCGGCGGGGCGGTGATCGCCGCCCGGACCGCCACGTCCGGATCGTTCGTGGACCACCCGACCGTCGGCCCGGCCGGGAGCGGGCCGACCGGCTACTCGCTGACCAGCGAGGCCGGCCTGCCCCCCGGGCTGTACCGCATCACGATCGGGGCCAAGGGCTACCTGCCCTCGACCGTCGCCGTCCAGGTACCGGCCAACGCCGTCGCGGTCGCCTCACAGGTCGGACTCTTCCCGACCAACTCCGTCCAGGGCACCGTGACCGCTCGGGACCCCCTCACCCAGGGCCCCGACGCGGCGACCACGTACCAGACCTGCGTGTGGGCGGTCCCCGTCAACCAGGGACAGTCCCCGCCCGCCGACTGCAGCTACACCCCGCCGACGGCCTCGGCCTGCGAGACCTCCGGGCAGCCCGAGACCGGCTACGCCGCGCTCGCAAGTGACGGCAGCTACCGCATCGACGGGCTCTGCGACGGCACCTACCAGCTCTACGTGGTCACCACGAGCCCGTGGTTCGTCCCGACCCCGGTGGCCACGCAGACCCTGGTCCACGGGCAGGTCGGGACCTACTCGCCCCATGTCACGAGCCTCGGGCACGTGCTGCTGACGCTGCGGACGCTCGACCCCGACACCAATGACACCACCCTGGCCTCCGGGCTCACCGGCACCGCCACGTGCGGCGGAGAGTCGGCCGGCGACCTGTCCCACACGCCCGGGGGCGTCGTCACGATCTACGGCGTCGAGGCCGGCACCTCGGTCGGCTGCACCGTGGCCGGCAACGACAACAACAACAACGCGGTCAGCGGCCACGTCGGCAACCTCACCGTCACCAACGACAGCGACACCACCGCGACCGCCTACCTCGTCCAGAAGGTCGCCGGAGTCGTCGGGCAACTGGTCAGCGCCCACAACGAGTACCCCTCCAAGGCAGCGGGCGGCATTACGATCACGGTCACCGTCCTCGCCGACTACGACGGCCCGACTGCGGTGCACCGGAGCACATCCGTCACGATCGACGCCAACGGCTGTTTCGAGATCACCCGGGACACGTCCGTGCCGATCCACGGCAGCGGCAGCTGCGCCGACGTCCCCGGAAGCAGCACCGTGGAACTGCCCTTGGCCAGCCGCGTGGTGCACCTCAGCTATGGCGGGGGTGACGGCTATCTGGCCTACGACCACGACGTCACCTTCAGCGGCTCCGCGACCGGGGTCGTGCACCTCACCGCCCGGCCGATCCCGGTGCCGTCCGTCTCCGTCTCGCTCTCGGCCGGGAGCGGCGGCACGCTGAAGCAGTTCGACTACCAGGTGATCAACGGCCAAGCCACCGGCGCCGGATCGGTGGACGCCGGAGTGGCCTCGCCGTCCGCCACCACCTCGACGCTCACCGTGCAGGACGGCTCGATCAGCGACGCCAACAAGCTGAGCCCCGGCACCTACACCGTCACCGTGAGCGGCACCGGATTCGCCTCCGTCAGCACCACCATCACCTGCGCCTTCGACGCCGCACAGTGCACGGCCAGTCCCGGGTCTCTCACCCTGCGGCAGAACGCCTACGTCCACGGCACCATCACCGGCTACCGCGCGCCCAGTGCGGCTGATGCCGGTACCGGCACCGTGACCGAGGGGTTGCCGGCCAAGGTCACCCTCGCGCCCGACGGCGGCGGCGCGACGCTGACCACCACCGCCTCCTCGTCCGGCCTCTTCTCCTTCGCCAGCAGCAGCACCGACTACACCGTGCCGCCCGGTGGCTACACGCTGACGGTGAGCAGCACCGGGTACCAGACGACCTCCGAGCACATCACGATCGAATCGGGCGACACCCCGCTGGACCGCTCGCTCTACGTCACCCCGGTCACCCTCAAGATCGGTCTGCAGCTCAGCGACAAGAGCCTGTACGACTGCCAGGACGGGTGCACCGTCGAGCTGCTGTCCACCGACGGCGCCTACGACCGGTCCGTGACGGCGCCGGACGACGACACCAGCCAGTTCGACGCGAACCGGTTCATCTTCTCGGATCTGATCCCGCGTCCTTACACCATCGTCGTGACGGGCACCCATCTGGGCGAGACCCGGACGCCCTACACCCTGCAACTCGGGCTCGGCACCGACCCGGTCACTCGCTTCGACGTCCCGGTGCAGTTCGCCGGCAACACCGTCACCGGCCTGATTCAGGGCCCCGTGGGACTACCGGCGAACAACGCGGGGCTCACCGGCGTCCCCGTCCAGCTCGGCACCGTGACGACCGACGCCGCCGGCCAGACGAAGTTCACCGTCGCGACGGGCTACGACAAGGCCGGGCTCACCCAGACGACGGACAGCAGTCCGACGGACGGCTTCTTCGAGTTCGACAACGTCAAGGACGGCTCGTACGTCCTGCAGGTCAACGCCGGCGCCGACGCGGTCTCCGGCTACCGGCCGATGATCTTCCAGAGCAATCCCGTCACCGTCAAGGGCGGAGTCATCACCAGCGTCGGCTCGCTGACACTGGAGCGGGTCGAGCGCAACGTCGACGTCACCATCACCGCGACGGCCGCCGACTCGAGCTACAGCGGTATCACTGCGAAGCTGACCCATCCGGGCTGGGCGTCGATCCAGTCCGGCGGGGCCAGCACGAACGGGAAGAAGACCTCGCTGTCGTTCACGGGCGTCCCGTTCGGCACGTACACGCTCGCCGTGACCCTCCCGGTCGGCCACTACGGCCGGCTCACCGACAGCGGAACCGCGTTGAGCTGCCCCCTGGGGTCCGAGCCCAACTCCCAAGTGGTGTGCACGACGAGCATCACCGTCTCGGGCGATGCGAAAGATACAGACCCCACCACACTCGGCTACGCGCTCGACGAGTACCAGGCCACGGTCGAAACCAAGCTGGTACCGCTGCAGCCAGCCGACCCGAAGTTCGATCCAGGCACGGTCACCGTCACGATGGAGACCGGCGGTTCCGCGGTCGCGCAGTTCTCGAGCGTCCAGCCGGGTACAGCCGAGACCTTCTGGGGACGCGCGGACACGTCCTACGACTCGTCGGTCACCATGAGCGACGGCAGCGCGCTGCCCGACAACCTAACGGCCTCGGACGAGACCGTGTCCCCGATGGACCCATCGCAGACGATCATGCTCACCGAGCTCGGCGCCACCATCAAGGTCAAGATCACCCTGCCGTCCGACGCCCCCACTGGCACCAAGGCCTCCGTCACGCTGACACCACCGAGCACCGACATCAGCGCACCGACGGCGCAGGACGCCGCCACCGGAAACACGGTGACATTCACCGACATCCCGTTCGGCACGGGATGGAGCGCGACCGCGAAGGCCACCTACACCCCGAAGGGTGGAACGAGCACGACCGCGACGGGCACGGCGTCCTTCGACGTCCAGAGCCAGACCCCCGCGACGGTCACGATCACGCTGAAGTGAGCCGCGGGGAGTCGCCCCTCAGTGGATGACGCCGGTGACCACCAGCACCACCACCGTGATCACGGCCGCGACACCGATGCCGACGAGCAACCACACCCACCACGGGATGCCGCGCTCGGGCTCGGCCACCGGCTCGGGCGGCGGAGGTGGGGGCGCGACCGGCGCGGGGGGCGGAGGCGGCGGTGGCGCGAGGCGCATCGCCTGCCCGCAGCGGATGCACACCTCGGCGGTGACCAGGTTCAGCTCGGCGCAGTGCGGGCACGCGGCCGAGGCGAGCCGGTTGGCGCCCGCGGTGCCGGGCAGCCGGCGCAGCGACTCCCCCGACGCCTCCGGCTGCCAGCCGCGATCGACGCGGGCCGGCACCCAGAACAGCGGGAAGTCACAGCGGCGGCAGAAGTCGACCGCCTCGCGGCGGTTGAGGTGCACCTGTTGGACGGCGCCGCACTCGGGGCAGGTCACCGACTGGGCCGACGGATCGGTCGGGGCCCGCTCGCCGGACGGTCTCGGGCTCGGGGACGGTGACTGCGACGAGGGGACGTCGACGGTCATCGGCGCCTCCTCGGTGGCATACGGCGGGTAGTCGAACATCTCGCCGTAGCTGGTGGTCGCCTCCTCCTCGGCGCCCGGCTCGCTCGGCAGCGCCAGCCGGTGGGTGCCTGGCTCCTCGGGGCTGCGATCCGCGCCGTTGCCCGCACCCCAGACCGGAGACGGTCGTTGCTCGCTCACTGCCCCTCCTCACTCGAGGCGCTGCCAGGCGCCGTCGTCTCGTCGGAGCGCCAGGCGCACCGGCCCGCGATCCACAGCTCCGCCCGGACGTGCGCCGGAACCTCGTCACGCACCAAATTGATGAAATCGGCCTCGGGCATCCAGCCCGTGGACTCGACCGACATCGCCACCCAAGCCGTGTCCGAAGGCGCGTCGCCGTCGACCCACACGCCGCCGCCGTCCTCGACGGTGACCGACCCGCCACTGGCGAGCTCCAGGTACCGGGCCAGCCCGCGCCGGGTGCCGCGCCAGGTGAGTGTCTCGGCGGCGCTGGCCACGACGCGGCGCTGCAACTCGTCCGGCAGCGACGAGTCGATCGCTCCGCTGCCGATCCACGACGCCAGCCACCGCACCATGACCGGCGGCGCGACCGTGACGTCGAGGATGTGGTCGATGTTGTCCGCGTCGTCGAGCAGCGAGGCGCCGAGCTCCTGGAAGATGCCCACGAACCGGACGAAGAAGTCGTCCTCCACCATGCCCAGCGGGAGCTGGTCGAGCATCCAGTGCGGGCTGCGGGCTCCGCGACGGCGGGTCGGGACGAGCGCCGCCGCGCGGCGCACGGGCTGGCTCACCGCACGACCACCTGGTGCGGCGCGGACAGGAACAGCGAGTGCTGGTCGAGCCGGATGACGTCCTTCGCCACCCCGAGCCGCTGCTGGTTGCGCAGGTCGTACTCGAACAGCAGCAGCTCGTCGACGCGCTCGACGCCCTCGACCGTCTCCACCAGCTGCGAGAGCACGGCGGCGTTGACGTCGGAGTCGAACGGCCACCCCGTACCGTCCGAGCCGCCGGTGAGCGGGTTGAGGTAACGCGTCAGCGTGTCGATGACCCGCTGCCGCACCAGGCCGGCCGGACGCCCCGCGCCGGCGTGGACGAGCGCCACCACCGAGACGCCCTGGTAGTAGGGCGTGCCGACCTCGACGGCGGTGCCCACCAGCCGGTGCGCGTCCAGGTGCTCGCCGATTCGCCGCATGAGCGGAGCCGGGATCGCGTAGTCGTCGATGACGTGGCTGCCGGCGTCACCGCGCACCCGCGGCACCACGAGCAGCCGCACCGATCCGTTGCCGCGGTCGGCCGGCAGGCACCGGGCGCGCGCAACCTCGGTCGAGGACTCGAGCGCCAGGCGCTCGTAGTCGCCGGCGGTGACCGCCCGCTGGCCAGTGCGCAGGGTGAGCGGGGCGCGGGTTCTGGCCTCGGCCACGGTCTCGGCGTCCACCCCGCCCGACGCGGGGGCCAGGTTCACCGCACCGCGCACGAACGGCACCGTCGAACGCATCACCGTCAGCGTGCGCGAACCGACGTTGCCCCGGGCGCCGCCGCCGTGGCGGTAACCGGTCACCGCGATCTGGGCGCCGTCGGTGGGGATGCGGCCGTGCTGCCGGACGCTGCCGTCGGGGTAGCGGACGCGCGGCCCGAAGGTGACCGCACCGCTGCCGCTGTCCCACACGTAGTGCCGGTCGTCGCGCTGCGAGCGGGTGAAGTCGTCCACCTCGGTCCACCACGTCGTGCCGTCGGCGTCGGTGACGGTGACGGTCTCGTTGGCGTGCCGGGGCAGCACCGGCCAGTAGCTGACCTGGAACGACTGCCCGGAGCGGCCGTCGCTGCGTCCGATCATCTCGCCCGCGATGTTCTCCGAGTGCTCGGCGGCGACCGTCCCGCCGAGCGTGACGGCGGTGACGGCACGGACGCGCGGCGAGACCTGGTAGGTCGGCTGCCCGGGCTGCGCCGCCAGCAGCCGCACCCGCAGCCAGTACGCGCCGACGTTGCCGACGGTCAGGATCTGGTGCTCGACGGGGACGAGCAGCACGACCTCGCCGGCCCGATTCAGCCCACCGGTGGAGTCCTCGGTCACCTGGCAGACCAGCCAGGCCTCCCCGTTCCACACCTCCCAGATCACCGGCGGGTTGCGGGGGTCCACCCCGATGCCCTCGGCCTCGGCGCTGATCGTCAACCGCAGCGCCGTGCCGGCGAGGCTGTCACCGAAGCCCAGCAGAAAGGCGTCGCCCGGCGTCAGCGTCGGTGAGGCGAAGCAGGCCACCCCGTCCGGGTCGAAGCGCAGGTCGTCCCAGACCTCGACCGTCCGGTCCCCCTCGGCGGCGCTGGTGAACGCGGTGACCAGCCGAGGCGGGGCGATCACCAGGTCCTGGGAGGTCGTGAACACAACGGCCTCGTCGGCGCCGCCGCTGGCCCCGGCCGTCGTCATCACCTGGGTACCGGAGGGCACCACCACCGACGAGTCGAGGACGGCGGAGAGCCAGAAGGTCAGGTCGACGCGCGCCACCGACGGCGGGAACGGCTCGATGCCGATCATGTTGAGGAAATGGACGTAGAGGCGCTCGGGCACCTGGTTGACCCGGTATAGCACCATCTCGCTCATCCAGGCGAACAGCTCGATGAGCGCGACGCCGGGATCGGAGACGTTGTGGTTGGTCCACTCCGGGCAGTACCGCGGGATGAGCCGCTTGGCCTCGTCGACGATGTCCTGGAACCGACGGTCGTCCAGTTCCGGTGCAGGCAATGGCATGGCGGGGCTACTCCGGCTCGTGCGGGATGACGTAGAACGGGAACACCAGGTTCCGTGGGCTGTTGGTGTCGCGCATGCGGTAGGCGACGTGGATGTTGATCAGGGCGTTGTCCTCGGCGTCGGCGACGGGAGTCACCTCGTCCACCTCGACGCGTGGCTCCCACTGTCCCAGCGCGTCGAATACCGCCGAGGCGATCATGCCGAACAGGTTCTGGCTGACCGGCTCGAACAGCAGGTCCCAGATCTCGCAGCCGAAGCGCGGCCGCATCAGCCGCTCGCCGGGTGCGGTCATGAGCACGATGCGCATCGAGCGCTCGACGTCCTCGGCTGTCGTGGTCAGCCTGATGGAGCCGGTGTGGTCGACGCCCATCGGCCAGCTGAAGCCCCGGCCGACGAACGCGGACTCGACGCTGCTGGGGTCGCCGGGGCGGATCGGTAGCTGCTCGCTCATCAGTTGATCATCACCGTTCCACCCTTGAGCGAGAGCTGGCCGCTGCCCTCGACGTCGGTCTGCGCCGACCCCTTCACCTGCACCTGCACACCCTCGATCTTCGTGCTGGTCGTGCCCTTCAGCTCGGCGGTCGTGCCGCCCTCGAGCTTGAGCGCGGCGCTGGCCTTGATGGTCACGTTGGCGCCCTGAATCGTCACGTCGCCGGTCTCGGAGATGTCGAACTTCGCGCCGGCGGCCTTGATCGTCAAAGGCTTGCTCTCGCCGACCTCGATGTCGAAGCGGTCGGCGCCGAGCCGCAGCTTGTGCCCGCCGGAGCCGAGCGTCAGCAGGATGTGCTGCTGCGCCGGCTGCGTGCCGTCGGCCAGCTCGACCATGTGGTTGTTGCGCGAGGTGATGCGGCGGTACTGCACCTTCCCGTCGGCCACGAACTTCGAACCCCTCGGCAGCGTGTTGCGCTTGCTGTACAGCCCTCCGAGTACCACCGGCCGGCGGGTGTCGCTGTTCTCGAAGCCGACCAGCACCTCGTCGTTCACCTCGGGGTAGAAGACCGCCCCCCGCTGCTGACCGGCGCCGAGGCTGACCACCCGCGCCCACGGGCTCTCGACCTCGCCGTGGATGCCGGAGTAGCGCACCTTGACCCGTCCGGCGTTGTCCGGGTCGTTCGCGTCGGTCACCACGGCGACCACCATGGTCGAGACCACGAAGCCGGGGTCCGGGGTCGCGCGCCCGAGCGTGTCGACGAGGCCGGCCGGGCGGCGCGGGCCGCAGACGAACCGGGTGGAGAACTCGCGGCCGGCCCAGACGTGTTCGACCGAGGTGACCAGGTAGCTGCCCGAACCGGGGCCGGCGTCCTTGACGCGGACCGTCGCGCCTGGCTCGATGGCGCTGTCGACGTCGCAGACGCCCCTGGCGACGACGGCCGCCGAGCTCCAGTCGTCGAAGTAGGCGTCGGCCATCATCTTGGCCTCGTCGCGGGTCAGCGGACGGCGGTCGGCGACGGCGGCCTCGGCGCGGGTCAGCTTCGCCCCCGGCTTCGAGCCGACGTAGTTCTTGACGAAGTCGGGGGTACCCGCCGCGGTCGCGGAGCCGTTCTTCTCGGTGACCTCGCGCTGGTCGTCGGGGTTCCAGCCGTGCACACTCACCGCGCTCGGCCGCAGCCCCGAGGCTCGGACCGAGAACTCGCCCAGGTCCTCGCCGAAGGTCAGCGTGGTGACCGGCGAGCCGAGCGCCAGCTTCTTGGCCACCAGCGTCCGCCCGTCGATCCACCAGCTGTAGCCGAGCCGCTCGCAGACCGAGTTCAGGAACTCCAGGTCGGTTCCGGCCTGCAGCAGGTACTCCATCCTGAGGCTGCCGGCCGTCACCTTCGGGGTGAGGCCGTGCCGCCGGGCGATCTGGGAGATCACGTCGGTATAGGTGCCGTTGAGGTAGGTGGTCACCTGGGTGGCGTTCATCAGCTTGTAGCCGGCGTCGTCGACGGTGACGAGGAGCTCGGGCACGCCGCGGGCGACGAGGTCGAGGCTGACCCCGGTGACAGTCCCCTCCAGCAGGGGGCCGGCGTCCGGCTGCTTGATCGTCACGGCCTTGCCGAGCGCGAAGACGTCGCCTGCCGACAGGGAGTAGCCGAGGTCCCGGAACCGCAACGTGGCGCGCCCGATCAGGCCGACCTCACGCTCGACGCGCAGCGACGTGAGGGCTGCCATCCAGTCGTCGGACAGCGGCGAGCCGTCCACCTCGATGCCCGGGACGAGGTCGACGGTCGAGCGAGTCATACGCTGCCCAGCTGCGGCACGCTGATCAGCTGTCCCGGCAGCAACCCGAGCGGGTCCTCGATGCTGTTGGCCGAGGCCAGCAGCCGCCAGCGGGTGGAGTCGCCGTAGTACTGCGCGCTGATCCGATCGAGGGTCTCACCGCGCTGGACCCGATGCACCCGGTGCGGCGAGGGAGTGCCCGAGGTCGGGTTCTGCTTGGTGAAGGCCTTGGAGGGCTCGTACTGCTTCAGGTCCAGCTTCACCTTGGCCCGCAGCGGAACGCCGGTCGAGGAGAAGTACTCGAAGGTCACCTGCGCCTTCTCGATCACGGCGGGGAAGGAGAACAGCTGCCCCCAGCGGAACGTGACGGTCGGCGGGCGTTCGTTGCCCGCCTGCTTCGAGGTGCCCGGGATGCTCTCGGTTATCTCCATTTGGGACAGCAGCGCGTTGGTGTGATCGGTGACCGGCTTGCCCGTGGCGGTGGTGTCGAAGACCAGCTCGAAGTTCATGAGCCCGGACAGCGCCCCGTTGAAGGTCAGCGTCGGGACGCCCTTGCCCTCCCGCTCCGAGGCTTTGGACCAGTCGTTCTCCTTGGTGATGGTGATCATCTCGGGGTTGAACAGGCAGGGAAGCTTCGCCCCGTTGCGCCCCTCGAACTGCAGGAACGCCTTCTCGAGTTCGGCCATCAGAACACCCCCGGGTTGTGGCGCCGTCCGCGCCTCTCGAGTTCGTTGATCACGCGGGCCTCGATGCGCTGCACGACCTCGTCGACCAGCTCCTCCATCGCCACCGGATCGTCGAGCAGTGAGGCCGCCGGCGGCGGCGCCGCCGGCAGCGACTCCTCCGGGCGGACGACCCGAAGATGGTGGTTCTCGGGCATGCCGTTCCCTTCGTCGCGCTCGGTGGTCCCGCCGGAGCGCCCGTCGGACGGGGCCCCGCCCACCGCACCGGACGCGTCGCCCGGCGAGCCTCCGCCGAGCAGGCCCCGCGTGACGTCGACCAGCGACCGCCGAAGGGTGCCGTCATGGCTCGGGACGAGGCCACGCGCGGCCGCCGGCACCGGCGGCGCGGCGCGGCCCGGGCCGGCGGCGCGGCGAGCGCCGTCGGTGGTGAGGCTGACCGGAGGGGGTGCCGGAACGAGCGCTGTCGCAGCGGTAGCGGTGGCGGCGCCGAAGGCGGTCGCTCGGCGCCGGTGCGAGCGCGCGCGTTCGGCCGCCTCGGGCGAGTCGGGCCGGGCGGTCTCGGGCGATGCGGACCGGGCGGTCTCGGGCGATGCGGACCGGGCGGTCTCGCCCCGGGGGGACGCCGTGGCGGCGGCCCGGTGCTGGGCGGTCTCCGCGGCGCGGCGGCGGGCCGCCGCGAGCGGGCCGGCCGGGGCCGTGTCCCCGTCCGGGGTGGCGCCGCCGGCGCCTGCCGGCGGCGCCGGCGCGGCCGCTCCGGAGCGGCGCACGGCGATCTCGTGGGCCGGGGCGAAGGCCGAGCCCATGCGGGTGGGGGCGGGCGCTCCCTCGATAGCCAGCGGCCGGCCGGACGCGAGCAGATCGGTCATCGCCAGGGATCGGGCGCGCCGGCCGGGGCCGGCCGGGCCGTGCCCCGGCCGGTACTCGGCCGGCGGACGGTCGGCGGCGGGATTGTGAGCAGCGCGCCGAACCTCGAGCGGGGGGGCAGCGGCCCCCCGGTGGCCGCCGAGCAGCGGCGTCGCCCCGTGCGCGTCCGGGCGCGGGCGACGAGAGCCCGCCGCACCCGGCAGCCAGGCGTGGCCGGCGGCGGCGAGGGCGGGCAGGAGCGTCACCGTCAGCGCGGGCCGGATCTCGCCGTCGCGGGGCCGGCCGAGGTGGCGCAGCGAGCGGGGCGTCGTCAGCCCGATGCCGCGCGGGGCCGAGGGTTCCGCCCGACTCGGTCGCGGGTCCGTCGGCCGGGCGCCCTCCCCGCCCGAGCGCTCCGGTGCGCCGTCCGCCATCCGGTGCCGCCCTGCGGTGGGCAGCGTCGGAGCAGGCGGCGCCGCCCGACCCTGCTCGGCGTCGGTGTGCTGCGCGGCCCGATGCTGCTCGGCGCGACTCTGCTCGAACCGACTCTGCTCGGCGCGGTCCTGCTCGGCGCGACGCTGCTCGAACCGACTCTGCTCGGCGCGGTCCTGCTCGGCGCGATTCCGCTCGGCCCGGTGCTGCTCTTCGGCCGCCCGGCGGCCGGCGCGTTCGCGGGTGGCATCGGCGAACCCCGGTGTGGAGCGACGATCGGTGCGTGGCGGGTCGCCGGGTAGGGCGTGGTGGCGTCCGCCGGAGGCGGCCGTCCCCTCGGCGCGCCTCGGCAACACCGGGGCGGCATCGGGTGCGAGCGGCGCACCGGCCGTGCGCAGCCCCGGCGTGAGGCCGTGCGGTCGGCCGACCATGCGCCGCAGCGGGCCCGGGGCGGAGCGCAGCGCAGCCGCGTGGTGCCACGGCGTGCTGTCCGGGCCGAGCAGTGATGTGGCGACGCCCGTGAGCGCCGTGGCCCCGACCGTCGTCGCGGGCCGCAGCTCACCGGCGGCCGCCGGGCGGAGCGAGCGCAGCCGGGAGACCCGCTCCGGTTGCCAGCGACGCGATGCGTGGGGGCGCGGGGCGGCGTCCGGGCGGGCGGTGGTCACCTCGCCCTCCGATGACCCCGAGCGGTTCGAGGCGGATCCGGGAGCAACTCCCGGTCGGTTGCTCTCGCCCCGGCCCGCATCGGGCGTCGCCCGCGGCGCGGGCGGCGGCGTGGCGTCGGGCCGGCCACGGCTGTCGTGGCGGGTCGGCGTGCCGCCGGGGCGCGCCGCGGGACCGGCCGGCGGGGCGGGCGGGCTGGTCCGGCGATGAGACGCCGCGACCAGCTGCTGGGTGTCTCGCTGCATCAGCATGGGCCCGGCCGCCGTGACCGCCGGGTTGCGGCGCACCGGCAGGACCTGCGAGGTGAGCGAGCCGAGGATGCCGCCCGGGGTCCAGGAATGCTCGTTCGGCACCCGGCGTACCGCCCGGGGCAGCCCGCGGGTGGGCAGCCGCTCGGCTGTGCGGTCGGCCTCCCGCGTCTCGGGAAGCAGCGAGGGGTGCCACCAGCGCGGTGGCGCGGCGCCGGCGTCCCGGTAGGTATGGACCCGGGCGAGCGACGGCCCCTGCAACGTGCGGCGAGCAGGCGCCGAGCGCGTCAGCGAGTCGGCAAAGCGGCGAGAGGAGGAGGCGAGGCTGCCGATGCGGGCCGGGCGCGAGCGGTGGCCGTCCGGACCGGGTAGCCGCATCCGGTGCGTCAGCTGGCGGCCGAGCCACAGCTCGGCCGGCAGGTCACCGGTGTCGATGCTCATTGGTGGGCCGCTGCTCAATGGGTTGTACTCGTGAAGCCGTGGTGGGCGATCTCCAGCTCTTCCTCGAGCGAGGCCAGCGATCCGCTGGCGAAATCGGGGCCGCGCCACTTCACCGGGTAGACGTCCACGATCTCCCACGACCGGAGCCGCTCCCCCGCCATCGTGATGGCCGAGATCGCCCCGGTGCAGCGGGTGAGCTTGTTGTGGTTGCCGGCGTAGCCGACGCCCGAACTCTTGGACATCCAGTCGAACAGCGAGTCGCCGTGCGTCATCCCCCGGCGAAAGACGATGTGCGGCCACTCCAGGCGGCCCGGAGCCTGGTAGACGTACTGGTTCTGGCCACCCTCCCGGATCTCCTCGACCTTGACGCTGAACTCGAGTCCTTTGACCTCGCGGAAGATGCCGATCTCGACCCCGTCGATCTCGAGCAGGAAGTTGCCGGCGACCGCGGGGTCGCCCCCGGCGAGCAGGGCGCTGGCCGACGGCATGCCGCCACCACTCTGCACGTTGTTACTGGGCATACTCACGCACCGCCTGCCATGCACGCTCGTTCAGGGAGACGACGGCCCGCACCATCCGAACCCGGTCGGTGTGCTCGAGATCGAGCAGGTCGTCGAGCGGCCAGTGCAGGTGGTAGGCGAGATACGCGATCTCCTGCCAGATCGCATCGGTCGGATACCGCATCATTGCCCATCACCTCCTCGGACCGCCGGGTCTACTGCGACTGGCGGCGGACCTCCTCGACCGCGGCCCGCACGGCCGGGCGTGCGGCCTCCTCGCCGTGCTCAGCTTCGTCGCCGGAGGGAACATCCGCCGCCTCGGAAGGCCGCGCCGGTGCCGAGTCCCCGAGCAGGGTCGTCCCCGCCTGGGTGCGCATCAGCTCGTCGTACTCCTCCTGGCTGCCGAAGTTGATCACTCCGTAGAAGTCCTGCAGGAAGGCGAGGTCGACCGCGAAGAGATTCTCGATCTCGTGGACCGTGACCAGTTCACGCTCGCCGAGCCGCTCGACGACCCGCGCCAGCACCAGGATGGTGAGGCGCGGGTCGTCGGGGCCCGAGACGGTGGGGTCGCGAAGCGGATCGAGCTCGTCCCGCGCGGTGGCCAACCGCATCGTGCCGGTGCGGTGCACCGTGCCGTTGCCGTCGATGTAACCGCGCGGGAGCGTGAACTCGTAGCTCGTCTTCAGTGCCATGCGGGGGGTGACCGGCCTTACTTGATCCGCTCGATGCGCTCCACGACGAGCACGATCGATTCCTTCATGGCCTCGTTCGAGTCGGTGCTGAGCGCATCGGTCGCGATCTTGCTGGGCCAGCCGTTGTAGAAGTTGAACCGGCCGACCTCGTCGTAGGCGCTGTCGTAGAGCACGATCGAACCGTTCTTGCGGTGCTGGCCCCGGTTGGTGATCTTCATGCCGCCGTCCCGGATCTGCATGAACCACTTCCACAGCGGGTCGTTCTTCGCGTCGGCCGGGGCCATCCGCTCGATGGTGATCTCCGGGGCCTTCAGCACGCCGCCGAGCGTCTTGATGTGCTGCTGCTTGCCGTCCTTGCCGTTCTGCTGGATCTCGACGACGTCGAGTTCGATCTCGAGCCCGGAGACCCCGGACAGGACGAGGTTCTCCCCGTCGATCTCGAGGTAGAAGTTGCGGGCGACGATCGGGTCGGTGCTGATCAGGTCGCTGACCATGGGACTAGCTCCTTAGAGGTCTGACGAGCGGGATTCGGGGTGACGCGGGCTAGGCCGCGACCTGCTTCTGCTGGCTGATCCGGAAGACGACGAACTCGGCCGGCTTCACTGGAGAGATCCCGACCTCGACCACGAGCTTGCCCTCGTCGACGGACTGCGGTGGGTTGGTCTCGGCGTCGCACTTGACGTAGAACGCCTGGTCGGGGGTGGCCCCGGCGAGCGCGCCGGCGGACCAGAGCCCGCGCAGGAACCCGGTGAGGGTGCGCTTCACGCCTTCCCACAGCGCCATGTCGTTCGGCTCGAAGACCGCCCACTGGGTGCCCTCGGAGATCGTCGTCTCGACCATGTTGAACAGCCGGCGGACGTTGATGTAGCGCCAGTCGCTGTCCGAGGACATCGTGCGGGCCCCCCAGATGCGGATACCGCGGGTGCCGAAGGGACGGATGCAGTTGATGCCGATCGGGTTGAGCAGCGCCTGCTCGTTCTGGGTGACCGAGCGCTCGACGTCCAGGACCCCACGGATGGTGTCGTTCGCGGGCGCCTTCCAGACGCCCCGGCTCTCGTCGGTGCGGGCCCAGACGCCGGCGATGTGGCCCGATGGCGGGACGAAGACCTCCGCGTCACCATTGACGCCGATCGGGTTCTCGACCTTGATCCACGGGTAGTAGAGCGAGGCATAGGCGGAGTCGTACATGGCGACGTCCGAGCGCCACTCCTTGATCTGCTGCGGGTTCATCCCGGGAGGCGCGTCCAGGACGGCCATGCGGTTGCCGTTCTGCTCGCAGTGGGAGATCAGCGCGGTCTGCACCGCCTTCCATAGGTTCAGGTCGATCGACCCGTCGTCCTTCGTCGCCGCCGTGATCAGGTCCGGGACGATCACCATGGTGACGTCCTCGGCGATCGCGAGGCCGTTGATGCCGGCGCGGGCCGACTCGGAGCCGGCGAACTTGCGGCCGTTGACCGGGACCTTCCGGGGCTCGGCCTTCTGCAGCGGGTACTGCCCCGGCTTGAGCAGCTCGAGCTGGCTGGAGACGTCGGCGTTCTTGTCCAGCGCCACCTCGACCTTGATGCGGGTGGAGGCCTTGTTGACGGTCTTCACGTCGTTGTCGCCGCCGAAGCCGAGGCCGGAGTGCTGCTCGACCGGCTCGCCGTTCTCGAGCACCGTCAGGGTGAAGGTGGCCGGGCCGTCGGCGTCCTCGTCGGCGGGGTCGTCGGTGCTGATCGCGACCGTCAGGTTGGCGTCGGGCTCGATGCTCTGGACCTTCAGCGGGGAGCCGAGCGCGCGGTCGGCGGCCGGCAGCTCACGCCGCGACGGCTCGCCGGAGGGGTCGGTGTTCGGGATGCGGCAGATGTAGGCGATCGCCCCGCCGTTGGCGAAGTAGCCGTACACCGACAGCGGAAGCACGCAGCCGGGCGCGAAGCTGCCGTAGAGCGCCTCGAACTGGGACCAGCTGGTGACCAGGCGGGGCGCCACGCCCTGCGGGTCGTTGGGGTCGTCGACGGGAGCCCGCTCTGTGAACCCGACGAAGGCCGCGATCGCGGTGGGTGCCGCCGAGAGGACTTTCTGCGAGGAGGGGACCTCCTCGACGTACACACCGGGTGCGGCATAGGTGGGCATAAGAGCTCCAATTCGTCAGGGCAGCCGGGAAGGTTTAGCCGAAGTCGATCGGAGGGTATACCGTGACGTTGCATTCGCGTTAGACCTCGGGCGCGAAATTTATCGATCTTTCTGCGCGCCCGAGCGCCTCGAATTCGGGCAATGCGAATCCTTCCGGCGAAGCCCTCTGGGGCCGACCGGATCTTCGTCGCGTCAGTTCGACTGGGTGCGCATCGCGCCCGGGAACGTGATCTGGATCACGCCACCCCAGGAGCAGTTGCAGGTGGACCCGGTCGTCAGTGCCGGCATGCCGCCGAGCAGTGTCCGCGGCGCCCCCGGCGTCCATGGCGTCGTCACGGGCACGCAGGGCATGGGAGTGAGGACGCCCAACGCCGCGCTCGTGGCGGCCGCGACGGTGGGGTTGGAAAGACTCGTGCACATCCCGAACGGCGGGATGTTGACCATCGGGGCGGAGTCGGTGATGGTCGCGGCGGGCTTGCCCTCGATCAGCACCCGCGAGGTCGGGAGCGGTGACAGTGTCGACGGGGCGATGCCGAAGGAGCACATGAGCATCGCCGTTTGCGTGACGTTGACCGGCATGACCCCTGTGGGTACACGCTCTCACCCTCCGTGTCCAGAGGACGAAACGATACGAACCCGCCCGCGCCCGGGACCGCTCAACGCTTGGAACCCTTCACCGACTGGGTGAGCGTGCCGCCGGTGGTGGTGATGAAGCAGATGACGTTGCGGTCGTCGGCCTGCTCCCAGCTGCGCGCGGAGGGCAGCAGGTAGGTGAAGTACAACGAGGAGTCCAGGTAGTCGACGCCGACGTAGGACCGGAAGCGTTCGGCGCAGGCTCCCTGCGCAAAGGTGGTCAGCACGTCGTTGCCGGGGTAGCTGGATCCGAACGACGGCAACGCGGACGGCGCCGAGGCGGCACTCGAGCCGGAGCCCGCGCTGTACTTCACGACCGCGTACGCCTCCTCGGTGTGGGGCTTGTCGCACGAGACGCGGCTGAGCGTGCTGAGCTGGACCTTCACCGCCGTCGGGGCGCTGAAGCAGTCGCCCGGCTGCACCTGGAAGACCGAGATCGACTGCGGGCCGCTGCCGCCGCTGCAGGCGGTGAGCCCGAACAGGGCCACGAGGGCGAGAGCGCCGGCCGCGAGGCGGGCGCAGCGGCCGTGACGGGGCACAGCTGCTGTCTGAGGCATCGAAACCCTTTCCGCCGGGGCGACGGACCGATCTTGCCCACGCCGTGTCACGTCCGCGGGCGTTCTCGCTTGTCGCAGCGCGATCACGCGGCGCTAGTATGCCGCCCATGTCCATCACCGTGGTGATCGCCCGCGATGACATCGGAGCCCCGACCACCCGCGAGGTGTACGAGCTGGGCGCCAAGTTCACCGTCGACAGCGGCGACCTGTCGATCATCTCCGCGAAGCCGCAGCTGATCGCGCTGTACGGCTCCGGCAACTGGCTGTCGGTGCACGTGGACGATCACGTCGAGGTGATCTCGGAACGGCCGGCCGAGGACGACAGTGCCGGGGACCTGGACTTCGGCGGCGGACTGGACTTCGGCTCCGACGACGACTCCAGCTCGGACTTCTCCTTCGACTTCGACAGTGACAGCTCCGACAGCGACTTCTCCTTCGACCTCGACAGCATCAGCGACAGCGACTCGGACAGCGAGTCGGAGTCCGACTCGGACAGCGACTCGGACAGCGACTCGGACAGCGACTCGGACAGCGACTCGGACAGCGACAGTGACAGCTCCGACCTCGACTCCGAGCTGGCGGACTTCAAGTTCGACTGAGTCTCGACCGCGCCTCGACCGCGCCTCCGGAGCGCCTTCTTCCGCCGGGTCGAAAGCCTCAGGGACCCCTCCCCCCGGGCCGGATAACCTCGAAGCTCGGCAGGGCGGCGACCGGCCGCCGTGGGGGCGGCGATGCAACTGCGAAACCTCACCCGCGCGGCGACGCGATCAGTGGCCGCACCGGCCGGTCTGGTGGCGGGGGCCGCGCAGACAGTGCAGCGCAGCGTGCGTCCGCACCACGCGCCCGGCCACGCCGGCACCCGGCGGCGCCACGTTGCCCGAGCAGTCGGCCGGGCACACATCGAGGTACGCGGCCTGCGCCGGGCCGACGGCGAGGCCTTCGCCCGCGCCCTGCACGCGGCGTTGTCGGAGGCCGCCGGCGTCGACGACGCGGTGGTCAACAGCGCTCTCGAGTGCGCCGTCGTCTCCTTCGACGAGGACTCCGTCGATGTCGGCGAGCTGGTCGGTGTCGTCGAGGCGGTGGAGGAGCAGCACGCCGCTTCCCTGGAGCGGCGAGCGGGCCCGCCGCTACCCACCGACCCGGTGCCGCTGCAGCGACAGCTGATCGCGCTGGGCGCGGACGTGGCCGCGATCGGCGTCTCGGCCGCGGGCCAGCTGCTGCGGCTGCCGCGGGTGCCGATGGAGGCGCCGGCCGCCCTGGGCTTCGTGGAGGCCGCACCTCGGCTGCGGCAACCGCTGGTGCGGACATTCGGGGAGGTGCCGGTCGACGTGGCGCTCGCGATGACCGGTGCGGTCCTGCGCGGGCTGGCCCAGGGCATCAGCGGCCCCGCGACCGACCTGGCCCTGCGCACGGTCCTGACCCGCGAGGCCGACGCCCGACTGCGCGCATGGCACGGCCGGGAGCGGGAGCTGCACGCCGCATCCGGCCCGGTCGTCGCGCCGCCGCCCCACGCGGCCAGGACGGGGGCACCGCTCGACCCGAACCACCGCTACGGGGACATCTCGGCCGCGCTGGGCGCCACGCTCGCCGGGGTCGCGTTCGCCGGCACCTCGAACCCCCGCCGGGCCGTCGGCGCGCTCACCGCCGGCACCGCCAAGGCAGCCCGCCTCGGTCCCGAGGCCTTCGCCGGCTCACTGGGGCGACTGATGGCCGACCGCGGCGTGGTGACGGTCGACCCGGCCGCCCTGCGGCTGCTCGACCAGGTCGACGCCGTGGTCATCGACAGCACCGCGGCGCTGAGCGGCCGGTTCGAGGTGAGCGACACGGTGACCCTCACCGACGACGTGACCGCCGACGAGCTCTACCTGCGGGCCACCGCGCTCCTCGATCCGCGGCACCCGACCCGGGTCTCGTCCGCCGAGGGCTGGCGCGTCGCGCCGCCGGACGACGTGGTGCTGCCGCGCACGTCGCGGGCGCGGGAAGCGCTGCGCCGCCGGCCACCGCCCGGGGGCACGGTTCTGGTGCTGCTGCGCGGCGAGGCCGTCGTCGGGGCCGCGGTCGTCACCCCGGCGACGAACCCGCTGCTCCCCGCTGTCGTCGCCGCAGCCGGCGGGGTGGGCACGAGCGTGCTCGTCGGCGTCGCCCGGGAACAGGGCGAGCGGCTCGGCGCCGGCCGCACGGTCGCCGACGCCCGGCGCACGAGGGCCACGGTGCGCGACCTGCAGCGCCAGGGCCACGTGGTGGCGGTCGTCTCCGGCCGTTCCGCGCCGTGGGCGGAGGCCGACGTGCGGATCGGGGTCGTGCGCCGCGGAGTCCCGCCGCCGTGGGGCGCCGATGTGCTCTGTCGTCCCGGCCTGGCCGACGTCGTCACCCTGCTCGAGGCCATGACGGCCGGCCGCCGCCTGGCGCGGCGGGCGGTGGCGCTCTCGGCCTACGGGTCGGCCGCCGCGGCCCTGCTGTCGTTCACCGGCCCGGCCCGGCGATCGGTGCGCCGGGCCGCGCTCGCGGTCGACGGCGCGGCGATGGCGTCGCTGGCCGACGCGATCTGGACGGCCCGCCGGCTGCAGGACCGGCCACCGCCCCCGCCGATCGACAGCACCCCGTGGCACGCCCTGACCACCGACACCGTGCTCGCCCGCATCCGCGCCGCCCGCGAGCATCCGGACAACTCCGCCGCCGCGCCCGAGGCCACCCCGACCGCCACGAGCAGCTTCGCGCGGGCCTCCCTCGAGGGGCTGGCCACGCCCCTGACCCCGCCGCTGGCCACCGGCGCCGGCCTGTCGGCCTACCTGGGTTCGATGACCGACGCGGTACTCATCGGCGTGGTTATGAGCGCCGACGTGCTGATCGGCTCGGCCCAGCAGGTGGGGGCGGACAGGGCGCTGCGGCGTCTGATCAAGGGCAGCGAGATCCGGGTCCGGCTCGTCCGGGACGACACCTCCCGGCTCGTGCCCGCCGGCTCGCTGGTCTTCGGCGATGTCATCGACCTCGGCGCCGGCGACGCGGTGCCCGCCGACTGCCGAATTCTGCGGGCCGACGGTCTGGAGGTGGACGAGTCCAGCGTGACCGGGGAATCGATGCTGGTGACCAAGACGAGCGAGCCTGTGGTCGCGGCCCACGTGGCCGACCGCCGCAGCATGCTCTACCGCGGCACCGTGGTCGCCGCCGGCACGGCCCGGGCCGTCGTGGTCGCGGTCGGCTCCCTGACCGAGGCCGGCCGCGGTGCGCTGATCACCGCCCGAGATCACCGGATCAGCGGCGTCGAGCGACGGTTGGACCAACTCACCCGGGTGACGGTGCCGGTCGCTCTCGGCGCCTCGGCGGTGCTCGTCGGCGGTGGCGTGCTGCGCGGCCTGTCGCTGCGCGCCGGTCTCGCCGAGGGCGTCGGGCTCGCCGTGGCGGCGGTGCCGGAGGGACTGCCGCTGGTGGCCACCGTGGCGCAGCTCGCGGCCGCGCGCCGGCTGTCGAGAATCGGCGCGCTGGTCCGGCGCTCGGCCACCTTGGAAGCCCTCGGCCGGGTGGACGCGTTGTGCTTCGACAAGACCGGCACCCTCACCGAGGGGCGGATCCGCCTGCACGCGGTCAGCGACGGGCACGACGAGGCCGCGCCGAACGCACTCGGCCCCGGCCACCGGGCCGCCCTGGCGGCGGCGCTGCGCGCGACGCCCCACGAGGCCGACCCCGACTCCGCGGCCCACCCCACCGACGGGGCCGTGCTGGCCGGCGCCGCGGTCGCCGGGATCGGCCGGGACGACGAGCTGCCCGGCTGGCGGCTGATCGCCGAGCGGCCCTTCGAACCCAGCCGCGGCTATCACGCCACGCTGGGGCGGGTCGGTGAGGCCGGGCTGCTGTCGGTCAAGGGCGCACCCGAGGTGGTACTGCCCCGATGCACGACGCTGCGCGACCCCGCCGGCCACCGCCCGCTCGATGCGGCCGAGGAGAACCGGATCCGCGAGCACGTGGCCGCGCTCGCCACCCGCGGCTACCGGGTTCTCGTCGCCGCCGAGCGGGCCGCGTCCGGACGTCGGGACCTGTCGGACAGCCGGGTCGCCCGACTCGAGCTGGTCGGCCTGCTCGTGCTCGCCGACCCGATCCGGGCCAGTGCCGCCGGCGCCCTGCGCGCCCTGCAGCGGGCCGGCGTGGATGTCGTCATGCTCACCGGCGACCACCCGAGCACGGCCCAGGCGATCGCGGCCGAGCTCGGCCTGCACAACGGCTCCCCCGTGGTGACCGGGACCGACCTGGACCGCATGTCGCCGGCCGAACTCGAGACCGCGTTGCAGGCCACGACGGTGTTCGCCCGCGTCAGCCCGACCCAGAAGGTCCGCATCGTGCAGGCCCTGCGGCATCTGGGCCGGGTCGTGGCGGTGACCGGGGACGGCGCCAACGACGCGGCGGCCATCCGGCTGGCCGACGTCGGCATCGCACTGGGCCTGCGGGGCACCAACGCCGCCCGCGAGGCCGCCGACCTCGTCGTCACCGACGACCGGCTCGAGACGATCACGGCAGCGCTCATCGAGGGACGCGCGCTGTGGGGGGCGGTACGGGACGCGATCGCCGTGCTGGTGGGAGGCAATCTCGGCGAGATCGGGTTCACCCTGCTCAGCGGCTTGTTCGGACCACGCGGTTCGGCGCTCAACGCCCGGCAACTGCTGCTGGTCAATCTGCTCACCGACATGCTGCCGGCCATGGCTCTCGCGATCCGCCCGCCCGCCCATCGCGATCCCGACACGCTGCTGGAGGAGGGGCCGCAGAAGTCTCTCGGCACCCAACTGGCCGACGACATCGCCGCCCGCGCCGTGGCCACCATGTCCGCAGCCGCACTCGCCTGGGTCCTCGCCCGCTCGACGGGCACTCGCGGACGCGCCGGCACGGTCTCGCTCGTCGCGCTGGTCGGCACCCAACTCGCGCAGACCATGGCGGCCGGGGGACACAGCCCGCTGGTGCTCGCCTCCGGCGTGGTGTCCTTCGGCGCCCTCGCCGGCATCGTGCAGACACCGGGGGTCTCCCAGTTCTTCGGCTGTCGCCCGCTCGGCCCGCTCGGGTGGACGATCGCCGGGGGCTCGTCGGTGGCCGGAACGGTGGCGGCGCCCGCGCTGCGACGGTTCCCGTTCACGCGCCGCGTGTCCGCCTGGAGTTCGGGGCTTCCTTGGGCTCGGCTGCGGCAGGCCGTTCTCCCCTGACAGGCCACCCCGCGTCGGCGCAGGCTCGAAGCCTGGCCGACGACGTTCGATGCGGAGGTGCCCGATGGCGACCCGGACGCAGACCCGACGCACCTCATCCGGCGGGCAGAGCAGGGCCCGCACCTCGGGACGGGCCGCGGAGACGGCGGCCGTCGCCGACCATTCGCCTAAACCCGACGGGCACGGGTTGCGCGTGCCGGTCCCGCATCTGAGCGTGACCAGCACCCCGGTGCACGTGCCCCACGCCGGGGTGCCGCACCTGCGGGTGCCGGGCCTGGCGGCGATCGGCTCCGGAAGTACGCCCGGCCGGCTGCTGTGGCTGGGCGGCTTGGCCGCGGTCGCCGCCCTCGGCGTCATCGACTGGCCGGTGGCCGCGGTCGTCGCCGCCGGCTCCTATGTCGCCGAGCAGCGGGCCCGCGCGGTGCAACCCGAGACGTCATCGCGCTGAGCGCTTGCTCACCTCCCCCATCATGGCGCCGACGGAGTCGAGCCCGGCCAGGTCCGCGAACGTCGCCGCCCAGGCCTGTCGCTCGGCGACGGCCGCAGCGACGATCGGCTCCTCACCGAGATCAGCGACGGTCGCAGCAGCCTCCCGCATCTCCTCCGCCCGCCGGGTGCCGTGCTCGAAGGCGCGAGACACCATGTAGCGGGCCAGCTCGGGCCAGTTCTCGACCGGAAAGAGGTTGGACAGTGAGCCCAGCACGTCCGCCTCGACACCCCAGGCGCATGCCGTGAGCATCGACTCGGCGAGCAGTGCCTCGAGCCCTTTGACCACGATGGAGCGGCTCAGCTTCGTCGCGGCCGCCACTCCGAACCGCTCGGAGTAGACACGTACCCCGGACAGGCCGAGTGATCGCGCGATCGGCTCCGCCTCCCGGGCGTCGGGTCCGCCCAGCAGGATCGGCACCGCCGAGCGCTTCAGTTCGATCGGAGCCATCACGGCGCATTCGACGTACCGGCCCCCGGCAGCGGCGACGATCGAGGCGGCCCCGCGTTTCCGCTCCGGTGATGCGGAGTTCAGATCGAAGAACCAACTTCCGCTCCGCAGACCGTCGGCGGCATCCCGCGCGGCAGCAACCGTGTTCGCGGCGGTCACCGCGCTGATGACCACGTCGGCGGACTCGACGGAGGCGGTCGACGACTGGGCGCGGAGCACCCGCAGCTCGTGGGCGTTTCGGGCCGCGATGCTCGAGGCGTCGGCGAAGGCGATGTCCCAGGCGCGGACGGTGGGGGCGACGCGCGGCGAAAGGTCCTCGACCAGGATCCGCCCAACCTCGCCGAGCCCGAGCACCGCGACGGTCGGAGCTGCTGTCACTGCGTCGCCTTCGAGATCAGCGACGACGCGATCAGACTGCTGTAGGACGGGGCCTGCGTCACGAGGCCCGCAGTCTTGTGGAAGTTGACCGCGACCTGGTAACCCTTCCGGCTCACCGCCGGAGACGTCGGGATCTCCTCCTGCAGAACCGGCACCACGGACGCCACCGTCTTGCTGTCGAGGGTGGACTCGTACTTGGCCAACAGCGTCTTGTCCGCGCCCGTGTTGCTGTGGATGAACTGCTCGGCCTGCCCGATCGCGTGCACGAACGCCGAGACCGCGTCGGGCTTCTCGCTCAGCGCCTGACCAGATGCGATCGCCACCCCGTGGACCTGGTGCTCCATGCTGGGGACGTCGCCCCGGGCCGGCGAGATGTAGATCGAGCCGAGGCCCTGGGCCTCCACCTCCTGGCCGATCGGCTGGAAGAACGACAGCGCGTCTACCTTCCCGGTCTTCAACGCTCCGAGCACGGCCGTGGCCTGCGCGCCCAGGTTGACCAGCGTCGCGTCCGTGGCCGGGTTCATGCCCGCTTTCGCGAACAGGTACTTGACCAGCGCCTCGGTGCCACTGCCGGGACCGGTGATCCCGATCTTCTTGCCCTTGAGGGCCTTGACCTTCTGCATCAGGCTCGCCCCGGAGCCGGGCTGCTGGAAGTCCTTCCCGACGATCATGTCGACGTAGAAGTCGTTGACGAGGTTCGAGACGACCTTGCCGCCCTTGTGGGTGTTCGCCAGGTTGAACGCGTCGGTCATGACCCCGCCCCCGATGTCGATGCTCCCGCTGACGAGCGCGGCCGCGAGCTTCGCCCCGGTGCCGAGCAGGGTGGGCGAGCTCACCGACACGTGCTGGTCCTTGAAGTAGCCCTTCTGCTGGGCGACGTAGATGGGGAAGAACGCCACCGAATTGCTGATCTGTCCTAGCTTGATGCTCATGCTGCCGCCGCTCGACCCGCCCCCGTCGCCGGATCCCGAGCTGCAGGCGGCGATGGACAGAACCGCCGTGGTGAGAACCGCGACGACCCCCATCCGGGACGTGCGAAGGCTGCGACGCATCTGACTGCTCCTTTGTCGAGGGCGGGGTTGGGGGAGTTTCGAGACGATCGGCTGCATCAGGTGCTCACAGCTCCTGGTCGGTCGGTTTCCATCGGCTGGCCCACCGATCGAGGAAGTTCACGCCCGCGTTCAGCAGCGCGGCGACGACGGTGAGCACCACCAACGCCGCGAACACGCCCGCGGTGTTGAACGTCGACGCCGAATTGTTGATGAGGTAGCCCAAGCCGCGATTGGAGGCGACCAACTCGCCGATGACCGCGCCGATGAGCGCGTACGGGATCGACACGCGCAGCCCGGTGAACACGCCGCTCATCGAGCCGGGAAGGATCACCTTGAGCACCAGGTCGCGCCGTTTGGCGTTCATCAGCCGGGCGGCGTCGAGGAGGCCCTGGTCGATCTCGCGCACCCCGGCGACGGTGTTGAGGAAGACCAGGAAGAACACCGTGACGGCCGCGAGCACGATCTTCATCTCGATGCCGATGCCCAGCCACACGATGAACAGCGGGGCGAGGGCAACCTTCGGTATCGAGTACAGGCTCATGAAGAACGGCTCGACAACCCGGTAGACGAACTGCTGTGACGCCACGACGAATCCGCCGATGACGCCGGCGGCCGCGCCGATGACGTAGCCGAGCACGATTTCCTTGATCGTGATCCAACTGTTGGTCCACAGGACCCCGGTGTCCGCCCAGTCCACAAGCTGTTGCCAGATCGCGGTCGGCTTGCTGATGAACAGACTGTCGATCACGGGGCCGGAGAGGAACTGCCAGGCGACGAGTACCAGGACGAGAAGGCCGACGCGGCACGCGGCGACGAGGGCCGAGCGGCCGTGCTTCTCGCGCCAGGACCGTTCCCGGACCCTTTCCACCGGGCGCGAGGCGGACGCGCGGCGCACCGTATCGCTCATCGGGCCGGCTCCGCGGCGGAATGGAGCGCGTCGGCGAGGCGGCGGCACAGCGACACGAACTCGGGATCGGTTCGGGAACGATCAGGGTCTCGCGGGCGAGGCAGCTCGACCGCGGTGTCGAGCACGATCGTTCCGACCGGCCCCAGGACCACCACTCGATCGGCGAGCAGGGCCGCCTCTTCGATGTCGTGCGTGATGAATACGACCGTGCGCCCGCTTCCCGACCAGAGCCGGAGCAGCTCCTGCTGCATCTCCGACCGCAACTGCGCGTCCAGCGCACCGAACGGCTCGTCCATGAGCAACGTCTCGGGGTCGGCGCAGAGCATGCGCGCCAGGCTGACGCGCCGCCGCATGCCGCCGGAGAGCTCGCGGGGGTAGTGATGCTCGAAGCCACGCAGGCCGACCGTGTCGACGAGGGCCTCGGCACGCTCGCGTCTGGTCCGGCGGTCCACGCCCTGCAGCTCGAGCGGCATCTCCACGTTGCGTAGGACGCCCCGCCACGGCATGAGCGTGTCCGACTGGGTCAGGTATCCGACCTCCACGCGCGGTCTGCACACCCGGTCACCGCGGTAGTTGATCGATCCGCTCGACGGCAGGGTCAGACCGGCCAGCATGTTGAGCAGCGTCGACTTCCCGCAACCGCTGCGGCCGAGAATCGTGACGAACGATCCGCCGTCGACCGTCAGGCCGAAGTCCTGCAGAGCGACGATCTCACGGTCGCCCTTGCGAAAGAACTTGGACACAGCGGTCGCCTCGAACATCGTCGCCATTCGAACCTCCGTAGCTGATACGGCGTTTCGCGAATCACGAAGCCGGGCTGGGATGGGATGGGATGGGGAACTGGAGCAGTGGACTCCTTCGAGGTCCGCTCAGAGGCGGGGCACCACGTTGGGCAGCAGGCGCTGGAAGGCCTCCGCGTACCGGATCTCGCCGTCCCCGGTCACCTTGCGGGCGTGGTTCCCCCGTTGTGCGGCACGCTGCTCGTAGTACTCCCGCAGATACCCCTGGGCGGCCATGCACTCCATGGCCTGCCGCTTGAGGTCCATGACCTCGGTGATGTCGACGTAGGTCGTGGGGCAGAAGCCGCACAGTTCCGGCTGGTGCGGCTCGAAGACGAGGAACTCGGTGGGCTTGACCGTCTTGAACGCGCTCGCAACGCCGGCGCCCGCCGTCAGCAGCCGGGCGCGCGCGACAGCCGCGTATGCCGTCGGGTGATCGGGGTTGAACGGATCACGTTCGGGGTGGGTCACCACGACGTCCGGCGCGAAGTCACGCAGCTGCTCGGCGAGTCGTTCGATGCCCGGGGCGCCGACCTCGAGCGGGTAGTCCCCGAGGTCGAACCCGACGAACTCGGCGCCCAGCACGGACGCTGCCTTGGTCGCCTCGTCGTGTCGGATCTGCTTGACCGCCGCCTCCGTCTGGTCCGGCTGTTTCCACAGCTCCCCCGACTCACCGCGTTCGCCGTACGACAACGCGATCACCATCGCGTCGCCCCCGGAGCTCGTGTGCGTCGCGAGAGCACCGGAGGCGCGCCACACGAAGTCGGCGCTGTGCGCGCCGACGACCAGCAGCCGCCGCGGCGTCACGACTGACTCCCCTCGCCGATCAGAAGCGCCGGGTTCCAGACGGCCATCGTGTGCACCTCGTCGTCGGTGAAACCGGCCGCCAGTAGGTGGTCGGCCATGAGCGCCAGCCCGTCCTCCACCGGAGGGTTGAAGGGTTGGCCCAGATCGCTGGAGAGAAAGGAGTTCTCGGACCCGGCGCGCCTGATGTTGGCGATCATCTCGGCCCACTCCACCTTGCCGGTGTACGGCGTCGTGAAGCACCGCTCGAGCTTGGCGCCGCGGTCGGCGAGCAGGGCCTGGTCTTCAGCGGACAGCCGCTGCGAGGTGAACTCCGGGTGGGTGACGACGATCCGCTCGACCCCGTGGTGAGCCGCCGCGTCCACCACCTTCACGATCTCGTCGCGGCTGAGGTGTCCGGTGGCGAGCACCATGTCGTGCCGCGCGATCGTGCGTAGCACGTCGTGCACCTCCGGGAGCACCTCGCCGTCCTGACCGACGACCCGCACTGCGGAAGCCGCGATGCCCTGGTCGGCCAGGTCCTGCTGCACCTGGGCCCACATCGGCGGCTTCGCCCCCGGCGGGTCGGCGGCCAGGGTGTTCCGCTGGTTCTCGGCGTCGACCGTCGGCATCCACACGACCCGCGCACCGCTGCGCGCCGCCATCTCGACCGCCACCGGGTTGATACCGCCGACCGAGGCGTTGAGGGTGATGGCACCGATGACGTCGATGCCCGGCGTCGCTTGACGGACCACCGCCGCCCGCTCCGCCGTGGGCATGTAGTGCGACTTCAGAACGAAACCGCTCAGGCCCACATCGCCGTACCGCTCCGCCAACTGACTGTCCGTGACACTGCGGCGCATCACGTCGGGGGCGACGTGCACGTGCAGGTCGTAGGAGTGCGCCACGAGGTCACGGGCGTGGCGACTCGGGGTCGGGTGGTCAGTGGTCATGGAGTCTCCTCACCGGGCGTTGCGCTCGTCGAGTTCGTGCTGGGGGCGTTGCAGGGAGGCTTGCGAGAGCGTGTTGGCAACGTTGCCGAGGTGCTGGCGCATCGCGGCCTCGGCACCGTCCGGGTCGCGTTCGACGATCGCCTGCACCACGGCGGTGTGCTCGGCGTACGAGTTCTTCGACCGCCCCGGAACCAGGATCGTGCGGTACTGGAAGCGCACCATTTGGGCCTTGAGGTCGGCGATCAGGCGCTGGGCGATCGCGTGCCGGGAGGCAGCGATGACGCGCGCGTGCAGGCGTGAGTTCTGGTCGGAATAGCCGAGCAGATCACCCTGCTCCAGCAGCACCGGCATCTTCGCGTGGATGGCCTGGATCTCCGCGACGTCGTCTTCCGTCGCGTTGAGGGCGGCATGGCGCGCGGCCAGGGCCTCGAGCACGCTGCGGGCCTGGACGATCTCCACGGCCTCCTCCTCGCTGACCATCCGGACGTGGGCGCCGTGGTTGTACTCGCGGACGATCAGGCCGTCGTGATCGAGCCTTGCCAGTGCCGACCGGATCGCCGTGCGGCTCACCTCGAGCCGCTCGACCAACTGGGCTTCGACGAGGCGCTCGTTCGCCGACAACCGGCCCGCCACGATGTCCGCGCGCAGCGCCTCGTAAGCACGCTCGACCCCGTCCGCGGACCGCGCTCTCGACGCCATGTCACCCTCTCGAAGATCGTTGCCAACATTGTCAACAATATTGGCGCGAAGATTAGCTACACTTTCCCGACTGGTCAACAGGTCGGTCACACCGGCGAAACACGAACGTCTTCGGAGGACGCATGAGCTCGGTGGTTCGCAACGCGCCCCGCACCCCGGCGCCGGTCGTCCGGCAGTACGACGACCTCTCGGTCGCCACGATCCACGAGGCACAGCACCGCACCGGGCTCCTGGCACCCGGACTACGCCCGCTCTACCGACCGATACACGTCACCGGTACCGCCCTGACCTGCCGGGTCCACCCCGGGGACAACTGGTCACTGCACCTGGCCGTCGAACAGGCCCGGCCGGGCGACGTGCTGGTCGTCAGCCCGACGAGTCCGTGCGACGACGGCTTCTTCGGCGAGTTGCTCGCGACGAGCCTGCGCGCCCACGGCGTCGTCGGACTCGTCATTGACGCCGGGGTCCGGGACATCGCCGAGCTGACCGAGATGGCGTTCCCGGTCTGGTCTAGGTCGGTGAACGCGCAGGGCACGGTGAAACAGACGCCCGGCGACGTCCAGGCGCCGATCGTCTGCGCAGGAGCAGTCGTGAATCCCGGTGACGTAGTAGTCGGCGACGACGACGGCGTCGTGATCGTGCGGCGCCACGAGGCCGAGACAGTCGCCGAGCGAGCCCGGGAGCGCGATAGCGCCGAGGCGGGGAAGCGCCGGCGTCTGGCCGACGGCGAACTGGGTCTGGACCTCTACGGCATGCGCCAGCGGCTGCGAGAGCGCGGGGTCACATACGTCGATCCGATTGGCCGCAAAATGGAACCAGGCGGCAGTAAGGATTATGAGTAGCCCCGACCGGATTCGAACCGGCGCTACCGCCTTGAGAGGGCCATCAGGCCAGTGTGTGACGCTACCCGAAGATCGCTGAAAACTGCGTACAGTCCCGATGTTCGCTGGCCTGCGCGCGATCCGAAGCCGCTGGCTGTGATTGGCAACCTAGGGACCATTTTGGAATTCTTGCGGACTTTCTGCGGACTGACCACGATCAACTCTGATCTGCGGTCGCACGCCGGCGTGGACGCAGACAGCGTACGGAGCCACCACATCGGCCCGGCCTCAGCGCGCCACCTCGGCACGACCGCCGGCTCGCCCCCGAGCCACCCCGGTGATGTGGCGTCAAGCCACGTCGGGACTGCCGCTTTTCCTCTGCCCGCGCAGCCAGGCGTGGACATCCTGACGGCGATACCGGAGGTGACGGCCGATCTTGTAGCTGATCGGCCCCTTGTCGGAGAACTCGCCAGTCACTGAACCGGGGACGGTTCATGGTGGCTAAGCTCCTCTCGTTCGGACTGGATTCGGTTGTAGCGCGGGCCTTTGCCGCGGTCGGCTCGAAGATCGTTGGATGTGTCGTGCTCTCGTGCCGGTCAAGTGCTGCGGGCCCCGCTGGAACACGACAGCCAACGTGAGATTTGATCCGGATCGGCGTGGTCGGCCGCGTTGGCCGTGGCTTTCCGCTTTGGTTGTCGTTGACTACGTTGGACGGCGCGCGCGTGAGACTTGGTCTGCGATCGGCGTCACTGCTCAGTCAGCGGCTGATGCCGCGCCCCGGGGCGTCACGTTGAATTTCTAATTCTCCGCCCCTGCCAGTACCACGTGGACCGATCGAGGCGCGTTCGCGGTCGGCCCGGGCGGCCCACCGCAGCTCGCGCGACGCCGCAGCAGCGTCACGATCGGTCTGCCAGTCGGCGCGAGCCAGCTCGACGACGTCGCCAGGTCGCGTGTGCAATGCGGGATCGGCCCGCAACGTGCTTACCCGGTCGCATGCGGCGGTGAGGGTCGACTCGTCGATCGCGACCGCGGCCTCGGCGGCGGCCAGCCGCTCGGCCGGGTTGTCGATGTGGCTGAGGCTGCCGTAGTGCTGCAACGCGATCGAGTAGTGCTCCTCGGCCTGCCGCAGCAAGGACCTCGCCGCAGTCCTCGCCTGGTCGGCGCGTTGTGCGGCGTCGCGGGCCGCGAGGTAGTCGGGCTGGGACTGCTCCGCGGCCGCGCGGGCGTGGACGTGGAGCGTCTCGTGGTGGCGGGATGTGTCATCGAAGCATCCGGCGAAGGCGACGACTCGATCGGCGTCCTCTGGGATGGCGGGCAGCCAGGGGCGCCATTCGGCCGCCCAGGCGTCCAGCTCGGCGCGCGCGCCTCGGACTGCGGCGCGGCGCTGTCCGAACCGACCGGCACCGTCGCCGACGACGCGGGCCGCGTCGCGGGCGGGCTGGCGTTGGGCGTCCCACGCGGTGGTAAGCGCCGCGGCCAGCTCGTCTGAGCGCGCGGTCACGACCCGCTCCAGATGGCCCAACGTGGCCGTCGTGGACTGCGCGGCGGCACGCCTGTCGGCATGAGCGCGGCGCAACGACGGCAGGTCGGTGTCACGCTGCTCGGTGAGAGTGACAATCTCGCGCAGCAGGTCGCGACGATGCCGTGCGCCCTCGAGGCGGGCTTCGGCGGCGGCCTCCACGGTCCACGCCGCATGCAGATCGTCGAGCACCTGCTTTAGCGGACGCAACCGAGCGTACTGGTCTGCCTCGGCTGCGGCCAAGGTTGCGGCGTGGGCCGGTCCAAGGTCGGCCCGGTCCCGGGCGAAGACCGCGACCCATTGCTCGCGTGCATCCTCGACATCGTCGGCGACGAGGTGGGCCGTGTTGCGCTCGCGGCCGCGGGTCATGGCGACGTAGGCCGAGGCGGCGCTGCTGCTGGTGCCGATGGCGGCGTGGGCTGCGGCGGCGGTGTGGCCTTGCACGCCGTGCACGGTGCTGGCGTAGGCCAGTTCGACGTGCTCGCGCGCGTAGCCGGCGGGCAGGGTCCGCTCGCCGAGGTCGCCGCGGACAGTGAGCGCTCCCCCTCTCGCCACGCCCGTGACCACCCAGGCCTCGCGGTTGGCGACGCCGATCACGGCGTCGTTCCGGCGCGTGACGATCCGGTCCCCGCGCCCGACCCGCTGACCGACGTCGGTGCTGATGGCGGCACCGTCGTCGACGGTTCCGGCGGCGACGAGGCGGTCGCGGATTGCCGCGTTGAGCTGCGCGACATGTTCCCTGGTGTCGGCGACGACCACCGTCGCACCACCCACGCCGGTGCTGCCGAGGGCCTCGACGGCGGCCTGCGCGAGCGCGTTGATGCGCTCGCGGTCGTTCGGGTGCACCCGGATCCGATCCCGATAAACGAGTTCGTCGAACACGGCTGCGGGATCGCTCGCGTCGCGCATGGCCAGGCTGAGTCGGGCGTAGTCCTCGTCGGGGACGGTGATCCCCGACCCGTCGGCGGTCGTCTCGGTGTGGAGGAACCGGTGCACTCGGTCCAGGGTCAGACACGCGTCGGCACCGGCCCAGCGAGCGGCGAGATCCAGCACTCCCCCGCGTCCGACGGCGGAAAGTTGATGCCGGTCGCCGACCATGGCGACCCGCGCACCGTGCTCGTCGGCGATCGTGAGGAGAGCCCGGGCGGTGTCCTGGTCGAGCATCCCGGCCTCGTCAACGAGCAGCAGATCGCCCTCGTGGAGGGCCGCGGCCGGGTTCGGGCCGTCGAAGATCGTGCCGGTGCGGTCGTCTTTCGAACCGCGTCGCAGTCGGGTCCAGCGGCCGTGGGCGTCCCATCGATGCCCGTGTTGGTAGGCAAGCCACGCGGCCGAGGACGCGTCGGAGCCGACCTGGTCGGCTGCGACGCGGGCGGCCTTGAGCGTCGGCGTGACCACCCGCAGGCGGGCGCCGCGGTGCTCGATTGCGGCGCGGGTGGCGGCCAGTGCTGTGGTCTTGCCGGCACCGGCTGCCCCTTCGATGACAAGTAGCTGCGCATCGCCGGCGAGGGCGGTGACGACGTCGTGCTGGGCGCCGTCGAGACCGGGCATCGTGCTCGCGGCGACCGCGTTGGCCGCTCCGCCCGGTGCGGCACCGCGGCCGGCGAGCCTGGTGACGAGCTCGGCCTCGACGTCCAGCACGCGCGCTGAGGTGAGCGCGCGGATGTGCTCGGGCGAGCCGACGCGCGCGGTGAGCGGGACGCAGGCCGCGGCCGCTCGGGAGGTGAGGTCCTCGGCGAGCTCGGTGCGTATCGCGCTATCGGTGACCACGTGTGCGCGAACGAGAAGGTGCTCGACCTCGCCGCGGATGTCGGCCGCGTTCCATCCCGAACGCCGCGCGGCAAGACGGGTGAGAACCTCGGCGACCGCCGCGTCGCGGTCGAGCGCGCCGACCCTATGTGCCTCGAGCGGGGCGCTCGACGTCTGCTCGCGGTAGCCGAGCGTCTGTAGTTCGGTGACCCAACGGCGGGTCAGTTCGGCGCCGTCGCGAGGCACGACCTTGTCCGGACGGCCGTCGGCCCAGGCCCGCGCATCCCACGTTCGCCACTGCTGCGCGTCCGGTTCGCGGCCTGGGTTGGCGGCGCGCCACGCGGTCTCGTAGCGCTCAACGTTGCGTCCGATCTGCCCCGCGCGAGCGCTGAACGCACCCACAAACGGAGCCAACTCGACGATCTCGCCGTCCGCAGCGAGGGTGAAGCCGTGCGCGGCGAGTGCCACTCGGAACTGCGGATCGGTAGCCACGGCGGCGTGCCCGATGCCGTTGATCGCATCGAGCGAGTCGCGTACGCCGACGGTGTGCAGGCCCCGCCACCCTCCATCGGCAAAGACGCGAGCGCTGATCTGCAGGTGCAGATGCCGGTGCGGATCACCCGCCCGCGAGGTGCGGTGTCGCACCGTCACGGCCTCGATCTGCTGCACCGGAACCTGCACCTGACCGCCGCGCGGACCCACCCGAGTGGTCGCGTGGTGAGCCAGCCAGTCGAGGACCTGTGTCGCGGCGCGGTCCTGCGCGGTGTCGTAGGCGGCGCCGATATCGGGATGCAACTCCGACGCCAGCGACCACGACTTGGGGCCGTTAACCGTCACCTCGACGAAGC
The DNA here is from genome assembly GCA_963776855.1 of uncultured Actinomycetota bacterium. Lineage (GTDB taxonomy): Bacteria > Actinomycetota > Actinomycetes > Mycobacteriales > Jatrophihabitantaceae > Jatrophihabitans. The sequence goes on from CAVZOC010000004.1 coordinate 134,480, forward strand.
GAACGGCGTTCGCGTCATTGCGCAATCGGCCCTTCGGCTGGCCGGTAGCGGGATCGACGCCGGCCACCCACGCCTCGTACCCATCGCCGCTCAGCGGCGACAACCGCTGCGTACCGGCGTCCGGCGAGACGACGAAATGCTCGGCGATACCGCCGTCCTCAACCAGGTAGTAGTCGTCCGCCCGGGCGCGTCCGGACTCGACGTAGTTGCGGGCACCTGCGGGTGACCCCCGGTAGGTTTTCATCCCGCCGTGCACGGCAATCAACACCCGCCAACAACAGCCAACAAAGGTCCAAAGAATGCGGAAACGTCACCCCGTCCGGGGTGACGTCCCTACCAATATTGGTAGCATTCGTGCCGCTATTCGGTAAAGGCTTGGATATGGTGAACCTACGGTGGAATTCGCTGATGGCGTTTATCGCACGGTGATTTCGGGTCAGGCTCGGCGCAGGAAGATCTCGGTGCCTGGGCCAGGGAAGGTGCCGGAGTCGTGCAACGTGACGAGTGAGGACACGATCGCGCCGACGAACGATCGATCCCGCCGGAAGGCCTGGCTGGTCACGTAGACCAGACCGGCGTGCTCGCGACCGGCCGCGCGCCAGTCGGTCGCGATGGCGGCGAAGTCGGCGACGTTCGCGGTGACAAGCACCCGGCCCTGCCCGGCCGCGTGAACCAGCAGCTCCTCGTCCGGCGTTCCGACCAGCTGGAGATGCTCGACGACGGCAACAGTGTCGACGTCCTGTGCGCGCAGTTGCTCGGCGATCGCGCCGCTCAACATCTCGTCAAGCAGCAGCGCCGTCACGGCCTCGCTCCGCTCGGCCGACGGAGCCGACGCTCCTGGTTCGCGCCGCGAGCGTCGCTCACGGCGCGAGCAGCTCCTGCTGCCGCTCCCACGCAGCCAACGCTTCGACCTCGAAGGCTTCGGCCTCGGCAATCCACGCGTCGACCTCGTCCGGGTAACTCGACCAGTAACGCACCGCCACGTCGATCAGCCTCGCCGACACGCCCGTGTTCGACTCGACTAGGGCCACGACGCCGGTCGCATCGAGGTCGGACTCCGCGGCGCGAGCGGACTTCACCGCACGGATCACCTCACGCACGTCCGGGCCACCAACCAGCACCGCCCGCCGCCCCGTCCGCCCGTCGCGGAACACGATCCCGGGATGCTCGTCCATACGCAGCGCCTCGTCGACGAACCGGTTCGCCGCCGACGACCCGGACGAACCCGGGTGACGTGCCACATACGCCGACAGACGAGAATTGACCTCCGCATCGAAGCGGATCGACCGCGGCAAGCTACCCATAGCTACACTGTAGCCGCACCGGTGTAGCACCTCGCGGAACTACTACACCGCGTCGGCCAGCAACTCGGGAAGCCCTAAGCCCCGCAAGATCCAGTCCAAGCTCCACCAGCAGCTGACATCACCAACGCAACCCGAGCTGGGTCATTCGGCCTTGGTACTGCAGCCGTGGATCGCGATCACCGTTGTTGCCGTCGTCGGTAGTGGCAGCCGCGGGCCCGAGCTTGGTGTGTCTTCGCCGCCAACTGCGCGCCACGAACCGGCGTCTCGGGCTGGGCTATGTCATGCAGGTGGCTTCTCGCCGCGAGGGGCGCACAGCCACCCCGATCGGTGCTGCGCCGCGTCGACGCGCTGGCCGGGAAGCTCCCCGACACCGCCTGAGAACGACGCTCAGCCGGCAACGGCAGCAAGGGATAGGGACCGCACCAACGGCACCGCTCACCCGGCACCGCCGAAAGCCACTTTCACTTGCCGCGAGATGGCTACGTGCTCCACCTCATCGTGATTCACGCAAGGACACTATCCTTTCCCCGAAAGACCGCTATTCCGCAAGACCTCGAAAACGATCATGTAGTGAAACCCGCGACCATCAACTTCAAATGCATAGCACCCCGCCCCGGGCACAAATGTCCCACCCGGCACCTCTCTATAACCCTTGCTCTCATTCAGTGTTGGCCCCCGCACTGCAATCATCGATGCCGCCCCAGACTCACCAAACCGAACTACACCTGGACGATCGAGTCGCGTACCCCGGATCAAGAATGGGCCTTGGTACCGAGGCGCCGCGAACCACAATGTCTTGAACGAGAGACCCGCGCCGACCTGGGATGGTCCGGCAGCAATTTTCGCGAGGGAATGGCCCCCCGTTTGCCCTTTTACCTCAGCACGCAGGACCACAGGAGCAACCGCACTGTATCCAGAGGACGTCAACTCCATGCCGCTGAAGTCTGGAGTCGAAAACGGGGCAGCGATGGACGAAGGGCATTCTCCTTTCCTGCGAATCGTTGGCCAGTTCGGCTGCTTTCTTGCAAGCGAGTCAAGTAAACGTTCCCCACTGCGACACGCCGCGGTGGTCTCGCGCCGTTTGCTACACGTGTCGTAGAAGTCCATCCCAGGTATGGCCGAGGCGTGTCCGCCGGATGTCTGAGAGCCCGGCGTACCAGAACCAGTCCGATTTGCCTCTCCGACCTTCGTGGCCGGTTCGACGCGCCCGGGAGATGTCGTGCAGGATGCACCCACCAGAAGAACGGCCAGGAGTTGAATAACCGATTTTAACAACTTCATCGTTGGCCTCGAACACATTCCGACACGCACCTCATAGCCCGATAACCGCGAGCGCGGCGCCGCCGACAAACAGCATGCCTAAACCGTCAACGCGCTGCCACAGGAATTTCTTGAGTAAGAGATTATCGATCGTCGCCACCCCGCACGAGGCCGGCCGAACAGCGGTCAAGAGGCGCGCTATACCGTGTGAAGCACCTACTGCGGCGCTGATCGCCACCGCGCTCGAAACCGGAGAAACAGTCGCCAAGAGTAGACCCACGGCCCACATCCCCGCCAGTGGATTTCGGGTAGTAACGCCCGGGCCTAGAGCCAACCCCCAGACGATCGTGCGTCCAATATTTCCGCGGCTCGCTATCCAGCTCGACGGTACGCCCCATTGCGATCCGGGTATCCGCCGCCTCCGCAGCAGCGCTTCTCCACATCCGTACCATAATAGATATGCAATAAGTATCACGGAGGCAACGCCGGGCACTATGCCTCCCAGCACGGACAGGCAGGCGCCGAGCACTGCCCATGTCAGGGCGCCGCTGACGCCAAAGGAGGCGACACCGACGAAAGCCCAAATCAGCCACTCTCTCAGCGCGGTGGGAGGTACGACCGTACCCAAGAAATTTGCACCTCAAGGCGACGCACTCTTTGCGTAGCCAATAAATGACGCTAGCGCGATCGCAGCGACGCCAGTGCCGATAGTCTCGACCCAAAGTACGTTAGTGCCACCAACTATTAGTCCACATATTACAGTTAGTGCAGCAGTGGCACCGCGGCGACGAGAAAATTCGGCAGCCGCCACCCGTAACCTGACAGAAAGCGTCATGATGACAGTTCTCGGGCCTCAGCTTTGAGCCATTACGGCCTGAAGGCTCTTTTGCGCCTGCTGTGGCGTATAGCACTGCGAGCATTGACAACGACTGACGCAGGTACAGAGCGTACATCCGTTTTTGTGACAGTCGATACATACAGTGTAGCTAGCTGGGCCAGGTCCGCAGGGTGAGCAATTTGTCGAGACCCACTTGCCGCTCGAATATGCGCACCCACAGGTGGGCGACTTGCATATGCTCCACCCCGACGGACACGACAACGCTGTTGGGCAGTATTGTGTGCCGCATGACCCGTATGGGTCGCAACAAGAATATATGCTCGCGTACGCCGTATTTGGTGCGACAAATTCGCCCATAGTGAACGCCGCCAAAGTGCCTACAAGACCCTTACCAGCACGCGCGAGTGCCGATCGGCGCGAAATTTTCCGTGCAAGCTTCTCCGCTACTGTACCTTGTACACTAGGTTCATTTGGATTCTCCATGATGCCCTAAACTCCTTTCGACCCGTACCGCTGATCAAGGCCTGCAAGACCTCGGTTGGAGTGAAGTGAATCCTCACCTCCCGGGGTGGTCGACTGCGCAAGTTGCGCCGCGAGCCTAACTACGTCTTTTTCGGATCTAGGTATGTCTCTCGCAGTTATAACGCTCTCATGGTTTATGCAAAACATCGTGGGAGTTGCGCTGACGCCATAGTCAGAAAATGTGCTTGACTCTACCCTGTATACATCCAAGCCTGATCCGGCCTCACCCAGCATTGTTTCGAGCCCGCGCGAAGCGTCCGTCACAACTATGTAACGTACGGACGGATCAGCCTGGTTCTCATTCTCTCGTACATTCCGTAAGGCCTCTATCGCGCGCTGGCAGTCGCCACAACTAGGATCGGTGAATGTGAGGATCGTGCGGGCGCGCATCAATGTAATTGGCGCGGCTAACGCGGCCGACGGTTCCGAGATGAATTTTGCAAGTTCCGTGCCATATACGGGAGGGGCAGTCGCACCGACGGGCAGTGCCCGAGCCAATGCTTCTGACGAGTTCCCAACCCGACGCCTGAGAATTACCCCGAACTGCCGATACACGTTCCATATCAGTAGCCCGACGCCTGCGAGTAGAGCCCACTGAATGACGGCTATCCACACCGGCAGCGTTATCATGCTTCTTCTCCTACATGTTCATGACTACTAACAACTTCCTCGACTATGTCCCCTACCTGTGCGGCAGCCCCAAACGCTAGCCCAATGAACAGTGCGAGGGCCGTGATCAGTAAGGTCTCAACGGCTCGCGTTGGTGTCCATGGCACCGACGGGTACTGACTTACGACGAGCGGCAAGGCCCCGATTAGGAGTAGCAGGCCTGCACGAATGAGGATTTGGCCGCCGAATCGCGAATGTGATAGCCCACCAAAACATCGACATGGGGCACTAATTTGTTGCAATGACCGCATAAATGTTGAATATAAAGAACGCGGCAAGTATTGCAAATGCTACGTAATCCACAATCCGCAGCGAAATGCCTAGTACGATGGCGAAGCCTACTAACGTCTCGATCAGGGGAACAAGTTGGGAAGTGGTCCTGGCTAGGCTTCCGTTAGGGAGGTACGAACGCAAAGATTCCTCGAACGACCGTCTCGTCGCCATTTTTGCGGAGCCTGACGCGAGCAGGACAATAGCGATTATTGCTCGTGCGACATCGGCCAGTAGCGGTGGAACGTGTGTCATTTCGTGACTCGGCTCTGCATTTGAGGCGCTTCGCATCCCGTGGTCATGGCATGATCCTCGAGGAGATGCGTGATCAGTCCAGGCCGCCCGACCAAACCCTTAGCTTGTATCACGCCATGTCGATCCAATATGACCGCAAAGGGCATTGTCCGGAAGTCATTCCGTTGATAGAATTCCCGACCCACAGAAGCAACCGTTATTGAGCTTGTCGGTAGGCTCCCGAAAATTCCACGTGTAATCTCTCCCGATGCCTGCGATAGCAGCGTTGCACATATTCGCGGATTTTTGGTCAACTTCTGCACTTCCTTTACAAGATCAGGAAATGCCAACAGTGAATGGTCCGCGAAGATAACTAGATGCCAATCCGCGTTGGCCGCGGGTATTGCTACGGCATTACCTTCGATATCGAGGCCCGGTACTGACGGCAGGCGCGTCCCCACTGGGGGACCGTCATGCCTTCGACCTTCTGTCGTCTCGATATACAGAAGCCCGAGTCTTAGCAGGGCAAGCACTGACAGAAGTAGGAAGGCCGCGGCGACGACTATAAACGCCGCTGCCTGGAAGACCGGCATGCCACTCCCTCCTCTTGATGCCATTACCTGGCCAAGGACGTCGAGTGCATCTGGCTTACACCTATGCGTGACATATGTCAAGGTCGACGTCGTCGGGATATTTTGGCATATGCAGATGTTGTGCCTCGTTCTCGCCCGCGACGAGCCCAACAGCCGTTCCGCTCCGCGGAGCGCCTCCTCGTACTCGTAAGCCAGACGTGTCCGGGGATCGGCCCCGTCTGGAAAGACGGCGGACGGGCGCCGTAGTCGGCGCCGCTTGAGAACTCACCCGGTTACAGGTGTCAATTTCCGGCGCCGTTAACGGGGCGCTTCACGATCAAGCGTGGTGACTGGTTCGCGACGTGATCTTGGACGTTCGCAGGACCTGCTACCTCGCCGCGCTCTCCAGCCTGAAGAACAGTCCCGCATCGAGGGCGTACTACGACCGCAAACGCGCCGAAGGCAAAACCCACAAGCAAGCACTCATCGCCCTCGCCCGGCGAGGGATCACCACGCTCGGGCCATGCTCCGCGACCGCACCACCTACCAGGAACCGTCCCGACCAGCGCTGGCCCCGGCCGCTTGACAGAAGGTTGAGATTCCCAGTGACCTGGCACGCTCCGGTCGTCAGCCTCGGCCGGTCGCTGGTCGATCATCGTCATGTCGACCAGCCGGCCGCGGCGTTCGTCGCCGCGGCGATTGGGGCTTACGGCGTCGACGACCAGTCCGCAGCGCCTTCGGCAGCTCGCGGTGCAGCCCGCCGAGCTCGAGCCGGTAGACGGCCTGGTAGATCGTCTCGTGCACCAATTGCCGCGCCGGCTCGTCCGGCAAGGCGACGGCCAGCTCGTGGCTGATCTGCTCAGGACTCCACCACTTCTTCAACAGGCCGCTGACGAATTCGCGCAGCTCAGGGTCGTTCACAATCCTGCCGCGGTTCGGTCGGGTCCGCCGGTCCACCGCCAACTTCTGCGCCGCGAACGGCCGATACTGACACCGCTCGGGGTCGAGGGCGCGTCGTAGCTCCCGGCTGACCGTCGACGGGCTGCGGCCGATCTTTTCGGCAACCGCCCGCATCGACGGACCCTGGCGACGAAGATCAGCAGCCGCCACGCGCTCCTCCTCGGACAGGTACCGATCCGAGATCACGACCATTCCGATTGGTGATCACAGGCGCATAGTGCAGCGAGCGGCCGTCCGAGGTCGTGACCGTCCGGCCGCGTCGCCAACGCTTCCCCCGTTCGAACGTTGATCCCGACGATCCGGCACGCCTCCGAGTTCGAGATACCCCGCGCGATCAACCGCGCCCAGTGCTCACGCCTCTCCGTCTGCGGGCCCACGCCCGGTCGCCCACGCACCATCGCAACCTCCGAACATCATCGGTGTTGCGACGATGCCTAGAACTCGCTGGCGGCGCTCCGGGGTCAGTATCCAGGCGGCGTCGACACTTGTCGCCCCCCCCCCCCCCCCCAGTGACGCAAGCTCGTGGTAGGCCAGACAGGTCAGTGGGCGGAGGCGGTATGGCCAGCATTGCCAGACGCGACGACGGGCGGTGGCGTGCTCGTTATCGCGATGCCCTGGGAAGGGAACATTCGCGGCACTTCGCACGGAAGATCGATGCCCAGCATTGGTTGGACGACGTCACCACAGCCGTGCGCACTGGCACATACTCGGACCCTCGGCGAGGGCGCCTGACCATCGGTAAGTGGGCGCCAGAGTGGCTGGACGGTCAGGCCCACCTGAAGCCGTCCACGCGTGAGCGCTACGCGGGGATCCTTCGCGAGCATGTGCTGCCCACATGGTCGTTAGTGCAACTTGCCGATGTCAGACACTCTGACGTCCAGACCTGGATCACCCGCTTGGCCGCGATCAGGTCACCAGCGACCGTGCGGAAGATCCATCGCGTGCTCTCCCTGATGTTGAAAACAGCGGTGAAGGACGGCCGGATCGGACGGAATCCGGCTGATGGTGTCAACCTGCCTCGTGTCGCGAGCGCCGAACGGAGATACCTGACCCACGACCAGGTACGCATGGTGGCAGATGCGTGCGGGCCGCATCGGCTCGTCGTCTTGTTCCTTGCCTACACCGGCCTGCGCTTCGGTGAGATGGCGGCGCTACGCGTTGAGCGTCTCGACCTGCTGCGCCGCCGCGCCATAGTTGCCGAGTCCGTCACGCTGGTACGCGGCGTGCAGACCTGGGGAACGCCGAAGGGCCACGAGCGACGCGAGGTGCCGATCCCACGCTTCCTCGTCGGCGAGCTGGCTGCACACGTCGCGGGCAAGGAGCGCGGCGATCTCGTGTTCACTGGCGAGAAGGGCGGCGCGTTGCGAGCCCAGGTTTTCCAACGTTCGGTCCTCGCCGTCGCCGCTGACCAGCTGGACCTGACCGGGCTGCATCCGCACGAGCTGCGGCACACCGCGGCGAGCCTGGCGATCGCATCGGGGGCGACGATCAAGGTTGTGCAGCAGATGCTCGGTCACAAGTCCGCCACGATGACCCTCGACATGTACGGGCACCTTTATGCCGATCAGCTCGACGAGCTGGGCGACAGGCTGCACGACGCCGCGACCGCTGCTTGGGAGAGCTCGCGCGGACTTTCTGCGGACTTTTTGCGGACTAGCGCCGTGTCAATCTTGAATCCTAAGACCCCTTAGGCGCCTGAACCCCCGTAAAACGGGGGGTTCGTGAGTGTAGCCCCGACCGGATTCGAACCGGCGCTACCGCCTTGAGAGGGCGGCGTCCTGGGCCACTAGACGACGGGGCCCCAGAAACTTCACTTGTGCGCGCTGGCCTGCAGACCAACGATCGCGCTGGGGTACCAGGACTCGAACCTAGACTAGCTGAACCAGAATCAGCCGGGCTGCCAATTACCCCATACCCCATGGGCACGGCACGCCGGATTCCGGCGGGCCGACGTCAAACTCTACCCGACGGCGGCGACCGGTCACAAAACGGGTCGCCGTGCCCGCCCCGAGACCCGCTCCTCAGAGGAACCGGCTGATGATCTCCTTCATGATCTCGTTGGTGCCGCCGTAGATCTTCTGGATCCGGGCCCCGGTGAACATCCGCGAGATCGGGTACTCCTCCATGTAGCCGTAGCCGCCGAAGAACTGCAGGCACTCGTCGGCCACGTCGCACTGCATCTGCGTCGTCCACCACTTGGCCATCGAGGCCGTCGGGATGTCGAGCTCACCCTTCAGGTGCTTGCTGATGCAGTCGTCGATGAAGACGCGGGCGATCTTGGCGGTGGTGGCCACCTCGGCCAGGGAGAACTTGGTGTTCTGGAAGTTGAAGACCGGCTTGCCGAACGCGTGGCGCTCCTTGGTGTAGCGGAGCGTGTGTTCGAGCGTGACCTCGATGGCCGCGACCGCGGCCACGGCGATCGCGAGCCGCTCCTGCGGCAGCTGCTGCATCAGCTGCACGAAACCCTGCCCCTCCTCGGTCCCGAGCAGGTTGGTCGCCGGCACCCGCACGCCGTCGAAGAACAGCTCCGAGGTGTCCTGACCGTGCTGGCCGATCTTGCGCAGGACCCGGCCGCGGCTGAAGCCGGGCAACCCTTGCCCGTCGGGGCCGTCCGTCTCGACCACGATGAGGGAGATGCCCTTGGCCTGGTCCTCGGGGTCGGTCTTGGCGACGACGATGATGAGGTCGGCCTGGGAGCCGTTGGTGATGAAGGTCTTCGAGCCGTCGAGGACGTACTCGTCGCCCTGCCAGATCGCCCTGGTCTTGATGCTCTGCAGATCCGAGCCGGTGCCGGGCTCGGTCATCGCGACGGCGCCGACCAGCTCACCGCTGGCCATCTTCGGCAGCCAGCGCCGCTTCTGCTCCTCCGTGCCGTAGCCGCTGATGTAGTGGGCGACGATCGTGCTGTGCACCGAGGTGCCGAGGCTGGGCGAGAGGGTGCGCGACTGCTCCTCCATCATCACCGCCTCGTGGGCGAAGCTGCCGCCGCCCCCGCCGTACTCCGCCGGGATCGACGGGCACAGCAGCCCGAGGTCGCCGGCCTTGTTCCACACCTCGCGATCGACGTGCTGCTGCTGCCCCCACCGGTCCTCGTTGGGCGCGCACTCCTTGGTCATGAAGGTGTTCGCGAGGTCGCGGAACGCCTCGATGTCCTCGTCGCTCCAGACCGGGACGGCCGGACGGGCAGTGCTCATGCGGTGGGCCTCTCGTCGCTGGATGTCTCCCAGGACTGTGACAGTACTACCGTCACGGTTCGAGGGACAGGACGCGACGGGGCCGCGCGGCCGGCACGCTACGCGGTCGCCGCCATCGGCTCCGGCGTCGCGGCAGCGAGGAACGGCAGCACCTCGGCCAGCAGCTCCCCCGGCTGGTCGAGCTGCGGGCAGTGCCCGCAGCCGGGCAGCACGACCGAGTCCACCTGGGGCAGCCGGCGCAGCACCCGCGCCGGGGTCAGCAGGTCCCGCGAGCCGAAGACCAGCAGCGTCGGGGTGGCGGCGGCCGCGACGATCCGCGCCAGGTCGGCGCGGCGGAGCTCGTCGACCAGCGCCCGGCCGATCGGAAGCAGGTCGGGCACGCGGCCAGGCCCGGCGTAGGGACCGCTGAACCCGGCTCGCGCCAGCGGGTCCAGCGTCCGCGGATCCGCCGCTGCGACGTGCGCATAGGTCCAGTCCAGGCCACGCGCCGCGATCTGGTGAGGCACGACCCGCAGCGCCGTCCGCAGGCCGAACTCGGCCGGCCGCGACATGGCCAGGCGCCACAGCGCGGGCACCGTGCCGAGCCCGGGCATGTCCACCAGCACCACCCGCTCGGTGGCGTCGGGGAACCGGGCGGCGAACTGGGCACTGACCGCGGCGCCCATCGAATTTCCGACGAACGAGACCGGCGTCCGCACCCCCTCGGCGGCCAGCACGGCCGCGACCGTCTCGACGTAGCCGGTGAGCAGCGGAGTCGCCCACGGCCGCTCGCTGCGGCCGAAGCCGGGTAGATCGATGGTGATGACGCGATGGTCGACGGCCAGGCGGGGGACGACGCGCGACCAGGTGGCCGAGTTGTCACCGAAGCCGTGCAGCAGGACGATCGTGCTCTCGCGCTCGCCGGTGACCGCGTAGTGCACGCCTGCCACCGCTGCGGACGGGGCGGTCGTGGTCCCGGTCACACGCGTCATGACCGATGCGATACCCCGCGCCGGGCCCCTCTACACGCGGCGTTACTCGATCGTCACCGGCGCCCGGTCAGGTCGCGGCGCGCAGCCGGGCCAGGCTGCGCTCGCGGCCCAGCAGCGCCATCGACTCGAACAGCGGCGGCGAGACCGCGCTGCCCGTCACGGCGACGCGAACCGGACCGAAGGCGTGGCGTGGCTTGAGGCCCAGGCCCTCCACCAGGGCTTCCCGCAGGGCCTGCTCGATCGCGCTGTCGGTCCAGTCCGGCAGCGCCTCGAGCGCGGGCAGCGCGGCGGCGAGCACCGGTGCCCCCTTCTCCCCCAGGTGCTTGGTCGCGGCGGACTCGTCCACGACGAACTCGTCCTCCCGGACGAGCAGGAAGTGCAGCATGTCGAGGCCCTGCGCGAGGGTCTGGGTGCGCTCCTGGACCAGTGGCGCCGCCGCGCGCAGCACCTCGGCCGCGCCGTCGGCGTCGACCCCGACCCGCCGGGCGTGGGCCTGCAGCCGCTCGGCGAACTCCTCGCCGGACAGCTCGCGGATGTAGTGGCCGTTGAGCCAGTCGAGCTTGGTGAGGTCGAAGACCGGCCCGACGGTGTTCACGCGCGCCCACTCGAAGTCTGCGCTGAACTGCGCGAACTCGAAAACCTCGCTGGCGCCGTCGGGCTGGCCGTAGCCGAGCAGGGCGAGAAAGTTCAGCAACGCCTCGGGCAGGTAGCCCTGCTCGACGAACCACGTCAGCCGAGCGGCCGGGTTCTTCCGCTTGGAGATCTTGGACTTGTCGGCGTTGCGCAGCAACGGCATGTGCGCGAACTCCGGGGTGTCGAAGCCGAGCCACGAGTAGAGCAGCAGGTGCTTCGGGGTGGAGGAGATCCACTCCTCGCCGCGGACGACGTGCGTGATGCCCATCAGGTGGTCGTCGACCACCACCGCCAGGTGGTAGGTCGGGAAGCCGTCGGCCTTGAGGATCACCTGGTCGTCAGGGCGCGGCGCCGACACCGCGCCGCGGATGACGTCGGTGAACGTCAGCGGCACGTCGTCGGGGACGAGCATGCGGACCACGGGGGTCTCGACCGTCCCGCCGAGCGCCTGGCGCTCCTCCTCGCTCTTGCCGAGGCAGAGCCGGTCGTAGCCGGTGGGGCGCTTCTCGGCCCGCTGCTTCTCGCGCATCTCGGCCAGCCGTTCCGGGCTGCACCAGCAGCGGTAGGCGTGTCCGGCCTCGAGCAGCTGGTCGACGAACGGCTGGTAGGTCTTCAGCCGCTCCGACTGCCGGTACGGCGCGTAGGGGCCGCCGATGTCGGGGCCCTCGTCCCAGTCCAGGCCCAGCCAGTGCAGCGTGTCGTAGATCTGCTGCTCGCTGCCGGCCTGGAAGCGGGCCCGGTCGGTGTCCTCGATCCGCAGCACGAACCGCCCCCCGTGCCGGCGGGCGAAGCCGAGGTTGAACAGCGACATGTAGGCGGTGCCGACGTGCGGGTCACCGGTGGGCGACGGGGCGACCCGGACCCGGGGCTCGTTGCTCATCGCGCTCACCGTGCCACCGCCACCTGGTTGGTGAGGGTGCCGATCCCCTCGATCTCGACCGAGACCACGTCCCCGGCGACGATCGGGCCGACCCCGGCCGGCGTGCCGGTGAGGATGACGTCACCGGGCAGCAGCGTCATCACCCCGGAGATGAACGCGAGCTGCTCGGCGATGCCGTGAACCATCTGGCTGGTGCGGCCGTCCTGCTTGACCTCGCCGTTCACCCGGGTCACGAGGCGCAGGTCCGACGGGTCCAGCACGGTCTCGACCCACGGGCCGAGGGGGCAGAACGAGTCGTGCCCCTTGGCCCGGGTGAACTGCCCGTCGGCCCGCTGCTGGTCGCGGGCGGTGACGTCGTTGGCGCAGGCGTAGCCGAACACGTGCCGCAGCGCCTCGTCCGGCGTGACGTTGCGGGCCGGGGTGCCGATGACGGCCGCGAGCTCGCCCTCGTAGTGCACCTCGTCCGACGACGCCGGGAGCCGAATCGTGTCGCCGTCGCCGATGACCGAGGTCGACGGCTTGAGGAAGATCAGCGGGGCGGACGGGGCGTCCCCGCCCATCTCCCGGGCGTGGTCGGCGTAGTTCTTGCCCAGGGCGACAACCTTGCTGGGCAGGAACGGCGACAGCAACCGGACGTCGGCGAACGCCCAGCGGTCACCGGTGAAGGTGATCGGGCCGAACGGATGCCCTTCGATGGCGGCGACGGTCAACTCGTCGGGGCCGGCCTCGGCGGGGCCCTCGACGGTGCCCCAGGCGACGCCGGCCTCCGCGCGGGAGGAGCCGGGATGGACGAAGCGGGTGATGCGCACGAGCATCGAGGCTACCGGGGTAACCTCGGTGCCCGTGAGCTCCCCGCTGACCCGCGTCCCGCCGGCCACCCGCCGCCGGATGGCCGCGACGCTCGGCCTGTTCGCGGCGCTGTTCGTGGCGGTCGGCGCGATCGCCCTGATCGACACCCGCGACCCCCTCGTGACCGCCTTCGCAGCCGTCGCCCTCGTGGCCGCGCTGCTGCTGGCCCTGCTGGCGTGGGGCGTGGCGAACTCGCTGCGACTCGACCGCGCCGCCGCGTCGGCCCGGGCCGGCCGGGCGGCCGAGCGGGAGCTCGACGCCGCCATCGAAGCGGCGGTGCGGGAGCACGGCGGCGCCGGGTGCGGGCACGACCACGACCCGAGCGAGCTGACCGTCCCCGACGATCCCTGCGAGCGCGACGGCCACGGCGCCGGCTGCACGCACAGCTGCGAGACCTGCGTCCTGGCGACCATGCAACGCGCCGCTTCGCGCCCGTCCCCCGGTCCGAACCCGCGCCCCTCCCCCGCGCCGCGCTGACTCTCAGTCGGCCGGCGGCGGCGCCGTCAGTCCGTAGCGCACAGCGTCGTGCAGGGCGAGCCACGAGGCCTCGACGACGTTCGCGTGCACGCCGACAGTGGTCCACTCCCGCACGCCGTCGGACGTGGTGATGAGCACGCGGGTGACGGCGTCGGTGCCGCCCTGGCTGGCCATGATGCGCACCTTGTAGTCGGTGAGCCGCAGGTCGGCCAGTGACGGGTACGCCTTGCGCAACGCCCGCCGCAGCGCCCGGTCGAGGGCGTTGACCGGACCGTTGCCCTCGCGGATCGCGATCACCGGCCGGCCGTCGACGGTGAGCTTGATCCGCGCCTCGGCCAGGCCTTCCATGCTGCCGCCCGCGTCCTCGGTGATGACCCGGTAGGAGTCGACCACGAACGGCGGCGGTGCGTCCGGGGCCAGCTGGTCGCGCAGCAGCAGTTCGAACGACGCGTCCGCGGCCTCGTAGGACCACCCCGCCGCCTCCCGCTCCTTGACCGTCTCGACGACGGCAGCGACCACGTCGGGGCGGTCGCTGACGTCGACGCCGAGCTCCGCGGCCTTCAGCTCGACCGACGCCCGCCCGGCCATCTCGGTGACGAGGATCCGTTGGGCGTTGCCCACCGCAGCGGGGTCGAGGTGGTTGTACAGCTCCGGGTCGACCTTGATGGCCGAGGCATGCAGGCCGGCCTTGTGCGCGAACGCGGCGGCGCCGACGTAGGGCGCGTGGGTGTCGGGAGCCAGGTTGGCGAGCTCGGCGATCGCGTGCGAGACGCGCTGCAGCTCGGGCAGGCAGTCCGGCGGCAGCACGTCGAGGCCCATCTTGGTGACCAGCCCGCCGATGACCGCGAAGATGTCGGCGTTGCCCGCCCGCTCGCCGTAGCCGTTGGCGGTGCCCTGCACGTGGGTCGCACCGGCGGCGACGGCGGCCAGGGTGTTGGCGACGGCGCACCCCGTGTCGTCCTGGGTGTGGATGCCCAGCCGGATGCCGGCGCGGGCCGCCACGTCCGAGACCACCTCCTGCACCCCCATGGGCAGCATGCCGCCGTTGGTGTCGCAGAGGACGCCGACGTCGGCCCCGGCCGCGGCGGCGGCGTCGAGCAGGCGGACGCCGTAGTCGGGATCGTTCCGGTAGCCGTCGAAGAAGTGCTCGCAGTCGACGAAGACCCGGCGCCCCTCCCGACGCAGGAAGGCGACGGTGTCGCGCACCATCGCCAGGTTCTCCTCCAGCGAGGTCCGCAGCGCCCGCTCGACGTGCCGCACGTCGGACTTGGCCACCACCGTCACCACCGGGGCGCGCGAGTCGACCAGCGCCCGCACCTGCGCGTCGTCCTCGACCCGCACCCCGGCCTTCCGGGTGGCGCCGAAGGCGACCAGCACCGCGTGCTCCAGCTTCAGCTCACCGTCGGCGGCGCGGGCGAAGAACTCGGTGTCCTTCGGCATGGCGCCCGGCCAGCCGCCCTCGACGAACCCGACGCCGACCTGGTCCAGCAATCGGGCGACAGCGAGCTTGTCGGCCACCGAGTAGCTGATCCCCTCGCGCTGGGCCCCGTCGCGCAGCGTCGTGTCGAAGACGTGGAACTCGTCGCTCTGCATGAGAAGAATCCGTTCGTAGCAAACAAAAAACCCTCCGCCTGGCGGCGAAGGGTGAGCGCGTCGGTGTGGAGCCGGTACCGACGCGCTAGACGATGATGATGCTGGACTGCACGCCACGAGTGTGCCACAGCGGCGCCGCGCGGTCGATGGTCAGAGTGCGGCGGCCTTCGCCAGCCGTTCGCCGATGTCCCCGGTGCCGCCGGGCTGCTTCGGGTCGCGGGCGGCGAGGTCGGCGGCGACGGCGGCCTCGACCCGCGCCGCGGCGTCCGCCTCCCCGACGTGGGCGAGCAGCATCGACACCGACAGCACCGCGGCGGTCGGGTCGGCCTTGCCCTGGCCCGCGATGTCCGGCGCGGAGCCGTGCACCGGCTCGAACATCGACGGGTTGGTGTGGCTGACGTCGAGATTGCCGCTCGCCGCCAGGCCGATGCCCCCGGCGATGGCGGCGGCGAGGTCGGTGATGATGTCGCCGAAGAGGTTGTCGGTGACGACGACGTCGTAGCGGCCCGGGTCGGTGACGAGGTAGATGGTGGCGGCGTCGACGTGGTTGTAGGCGACCTCGACGTCGGGGAACTCCTCACCGACGCGCTGCACGGTGCGGAACCAGAGATCCCCGGCGTTGGTGAGCACGTTGTTCTTGTGCACCAGGGTGAGGTGCCGGCGCGGACGGGCCTGCGCGCGGGAGAACGCGTCACGCACGACCCGCTCGACCCCGAAAGCGGTGTTGAGGCTGACCTCGGTGGCGATCTCCTGCGGCGTCCCCTTGCGCAGCACCCCGCCGTTGCCCGCGTACGGCCCCTCGGTGCCCTCGCGGACGACCACGAAGTCGATCGCCGGGTCGCCGGCCAGCGGCGTGGAGACCCCGGCGTAGAGCTTGGCCGGCCGCAGGTTGACGTGGTGGTCGAGCTCGAAGCGCAGCTTCAGCAGCAGGCCGCGCTCGAGCACGCCCGACGGCACGGAAGGGTCGCCCACGGCCCCGAGCAGGATCGCGTCATGCCCGCGGATCTCCTCCAGCACCGTGTCGGGCAGCACCTCGCCGGTGTTGTGCCAGCGGGCGGCGCCGAGGTCGTAGTGCGTGCGCTCGACGCCGGGCAGTACCGCGTCAAGCACCCGCAGCGCCTGCTCGGTGACCTCGACGCCGATTCCGTCCCCGGGGATGACCGCCAGCTTCATGCGGCTTACCCTATCGGCCCCTTTTGGCGGCGTGACTTCGCTATCGAAGTCACGCCGCCAAGAGGGACGCGATCTGGGCGAGCACGTGCTGCGGCCGTTCGACGAGGTCCGCCCAGGTGAAGCGCAGGACGCGCCACCCCGCCGCCAGCAGCGCGTTCTGCTTGGTCCGGTCCTGCTGGAAGCGCTCGTCATGCGAGTGGTAGGCGTAGCCGTCCACCTCGATCGCCAGCCGGATCGCCGGGAAGGCGACGTCGACCCGAAAGTGTCCGGCGGGCGTGGCGACGGCGTGCTGCGCCACCCACCCGCTCACTCCGGCGCTTCGCAGCAGGCGGTGCAGTCGCCGCTCCGACTCCGCCTCGGCACCGCGCTCGACGACGGCGGTGAGGGCACCGATCTGCCGGTTGCCCCACCGCCCGGGTGACCCGTCGAGGCGCCGCACGACGTCCGCGCGGGTCAGCCAGTTCTGCTGGAAGGCGCGGTGCGCAAAGGTCAGTGCCTGCCCGCGCGGGAGCGAACCGATGCAGTCGAGCGCGGTGACGGGCCGCGTCGTCACCCACAACCCCCGTCGCCGGACGACATCGTTGCCGGCCAACGCGACGCGGTGAACCCGCACCCCGCTCGGCCAGTCCAGCCGGCGACGACCCGGGCGGGTGATGTGCGCCAGGCCGTCGTCGGCGACGGGCATGTCCCACCAACGCGCTGCGGAACGGAAGCTGACCACCGACCGCGTGGCCAGTGCCGCGAACCATGCGGCCGTGGCCGCCGAATCCGGCGCCCCCGACACGCGGTAGACGCCGTTCGCCGCGGTGGCGTCCAGCCGGCCAGTGGCGAGCCAGCCGTCGACGGTCCCGGCGGCCACGCCTTCCGCACGCAGCTGCGCGCGGGCGATCAACCCGCCCTGCCGGCGCGCGATGTCCGTCCACGACATGGGACCCAGGCTCGTGCACGCCGCCGCCGATACCGCGGTTGTCCACACCCTCACAGACTTTTGGCGGCTGGACTTGAATATCCAAGTCCAGCCGCCAAAAGCGGGGCCGGGTGGGGCTCAGCGGGCGGCGGTGCCCTCCTGGTAGTCGTCGTCGCCGGAGTTGACCCACGACATCAGGCCGCGCAGCTTCTTGCCGACCGCCTCGATCGGGTGCTGCTCCCCCCGCTGGCGCAGCGCCTTGAACTCCGGGGCACCGGCGTCCTGGTCGGCGATGAAGCGCTCGGCGAAGGCGCCGCTGGTGATGTCGGCCAGAACGTTCTGCATGTTCTCCTTGACGTGCGGGTCGATCACTCGCGGGCCGGAGACGTAGTCGCCGTACTCGGCGGTGTCGGAGCAGGACCAGCGCTGCTTGGCGATGCCGCCCTCGTACATCAGGTCGACGATCAGCTTCAGCTCGTGCAGGCACTCGAAGTAGGCGACCTCGGGCTGGTAGCCGGCCTCGGTCAGCGTCTCGAAGCCGTACATGATCAGCTGCGAGGCCCCGCCGCAGAGCACCGCCTGCTCACCGAACAGGTCGGTCTCGGTCTCCTCGGTGAAGGTGGTCTTGATGACGCCGGCGCGCGTGCCGCCGATGCCCTTGGCGTAGGACAGCGCGAGTGCGAGCGCGTTGCCGGTGGCGTCCTGCTCCACGGCGACCAGCGCCGGCACGCCCTTGCCGTCGACGTACTGCCGGCGTACCAGGTGACCGGGGCCCTTCGGGGCCACCATGCAGACGTCCACCGTCGCCGGGGGCTTGATGTAGCCGAAGCGGATGTTGAAGCCGTGGCTGAAGAACAGCGCGTCGCCGTCCTTCAGGTTCGGTTCGATGGCCTCGCGGTACAGCCCCCGCTGCGCCGGGTCCGGGACGTTGACCATGATCACGTCGGCCTCGGCGCAGGCGACATCCGGGGTGACGACCCGCAGGCCTTCGTCCTCGGCCCGGGCGCGGCTGCGCGAGCCCTCCTTCAGCCCGACGCGCACGTCGACGCCGGAGTCGCGCAGCGACAGCGCGTGCGCGTGGCCCTGGCTGCCGTAGCCGAGCATCGCGACCTTGCGGCCCTGGATGATCGCCAGGTCGGCGTCGTCGTCGTAGAAGATCTCCGCTGACACTATTTCATTCTCCTTTGTTCTTCGCGCGAGCGCTCATCGCCCGCTCGCTCCGCGCCTCGCTACGCTCGATGCTCACTCGCGGTCCTCCGGCACACTAATCAGGCGCTGCGCTCGACGGTGCGCAACGCCGCCTGCGTCATCGAGCGCGGCCCGCGGCCGATCGCGACGACGCCGGACTGGACCATCTCGCGGATGCCGTGCGGTTCGAGCATCTCGAGCATGCCGTTGAGCTTGTCAGGTCGCCCCGTCAGCTCGACGGTCAGTGCCTCCGGTCCGACGTCGGCCACCTTCGCCCGGAACAGTTCGACGATCTGCAGCACGTCACGGCGGTTGGAGTCGTCGGCGCGGACCTTCACCACCAGCAGCTGCCGCTGCACCGCCTGCTTCTCCTCCAGCTCCACGATCTTGAGCACGTTCACCAGCTTGTTCAGCTGCTTCGTGACCTGCTCCAGCGCCGCGCCCTCGACGCTGACGATGATCGTGATCCGTGAGATCTCGGGGTGCTCGGTGGGGCCGACGGCGAGTGACTCGATGTTGAAGCCGCGCCGCGCAAACAGCCCGGCCACCCGGCTCAGGACGCCCGGCTTGTTCTCGACCAGCACCGACAGGGTGTGAATCGTCATGTCCTCAGCCCTCCGAGTCGAAGGTGGGGCGGATGTCCCGCGCGGCCTGGATCTCGTCGTTGCTGGCGCCGGCCGCCACCATCGGCCAGACCATCGCGTCCTTGCCGACGGTGAAGTCGATGACGACCGGCTGGTCGTCTATCGCCATGGCCTTCTCGATCGTGGCGTCGACGTCGGCCTTCGCCTCACAGCGCAGGCCCACGCAGCCGAGCGCGTCGGCGAGCTTCACGAAATCCGGGATGCGCTGCCGCATGCCCTCGGCGCCGGATCGCGCGTGCGTCCCGAGATCGGTCTGGCTGTACCGCTCGTCGTAGAAGAGCGTCTGCCACTGCCGGACCATGCCGAGGTTGCCGTTGTTGATGACGGCGACCTTGATCGGGATGCCCTCGACGGCGCAGGTGGCAAGTTCCTGGTTGGTCATCTGGAAGCAGCCGTCGCCGTCGATGGCCCACACCAGCTTGTCCGGGCACGCGACCTTGGCGCCCATGGCGGCCGGGACCGAGTACCCCATCGTTCCGGCGCCCCCGGAGTTCAGCCAGGTGTGCGGGTGCTCGTATCCGATGAACTGGGCGGCCCACATCTGGTGCTGGCCCACCCCGGCGGCGTAGACGGCCTCCGGCCCGGCGAGCTCCCCCAGCCGCTCGATGACGTACTGCGGGGCCAGCGTGCCGTCGTCCGGCTCGTCGTACCCCAGGGGATAGGTCTCGCGCCACTGGTTCAGCTGCTGCCACCAGCCGGTGAGATCGGCCCGGCGGCCGGCGTCGAACTCCGCCTCGAGGGCAGGCACGAGGTCGGTGAGGACCTCCCGGACGTCGCCGACGATGGGGACGTCCGCGACCCGGTTCTTGCCGATCTCGGCCGGGTCGATGTCGGCGTGGATGACCGAGGCGTGCGGCGCGAAGGTCTCCAGCCGGCCGGTGACCCGATCGTCGAAGCGGGTACCGAGCGCGATGAGCAGGTCGGCCTTCTGCAGCGCCGTGACCGCCGAGACCGACCCGTGCATGCCGGGCATCCCGAGGTGCTGTGGGTGGCTGTCCGGGAAGGCGCCGCGCGCCATCAGCGTGGTGACCACCGGAATGCCAGTGAGGTCGGCCAGGCGGCGCAGCTCGGCGGTGGCCCGGCCCTTGATGACGCCGCCTCCGATGTAGAGCACCGGGCGCCTGGACTCCGCGATCATCCGGGCGGCCTCACGGACCTGCTTGCCGTGCGGCCGGGTGATCGGCCGGTAGCCGGGAAGGTCGAGCCGCGGCGGCCAGTCGAAGCTCGTTTGCGCCTGCAGGACGTCCTTGGGTAGGTCGACCAGCACCGGCCCGGGACGACCGGTGGCGGCCAGGTGGAACGCCTCGGCGATGGCGCGGGGGATGTCGTCGGGGTCCTGGACGAGGAAGTTGTGCTTGGTGATCGGCAGCGTGATCCCGGAGATGTCGGCCTCCTGGAAGGCGTCCGTCCCGATCATCGCGCGGCCCACCTGGCCGGTGATCGCCACGATCGGCACCGAGTCCATGTAGGCGTCGGCGATCGGGGTGACCAGGTTGGTCGCGCCGGGGCCGGAGGTCGCCATGCACACGCCGACGCGCCCGGAGGCCTGTGCGTACCCCTCGGCGGCGTGCCCGGCGCCCTGCTCGTGCCGCACCAGGATGTGCCGGACCGAGGTGGAGTCGTACAGCGGGTCGTAGGCCGGCAGGATCGCGCCCCCGGGGATACCGAAGACGACGTCGGTCCCGATCCGCTCCAGCGAGCGGACGAGCGACTGGGCGCCGGTCAGGGCCGTGTCGGAACTCATGGACTCGAGCCTTTCTCATCTGGCGGTACGGCAGCGGAACCGAAGCGGGAACCACCGTCCCGGACCAACAAAAAACCCTCCGTGCCGAAAGCACGAAGGGTTGGCGCGTCGTCTGGCGGTGAGGCCTAGGCGACGCGCCCGGTAACGAGTACGAGGTGCTGCACGAGCGCGACAGTACCACGCAGGCCCGCGCCTCAAGCTCATCAACTTTCACCTAACAAGAACTTGACGTCGAGCGCCCGACCGGGTGTACTGATCAGGCAGTGATCGGAACGGACCGGGGAAGGTCCGTATCGGTCCAGGGGACAGTCGCCGGGGGCCGGCGGGGGAAATGCCGGGGGAACACCGAGCCAGACCCCGAACCCCGAGAGGCTGATTCCGAATGGCCGCCACCGCGCTGTCCCGTGTCGCGACCCGTTCTCGCACCCATCGCGTGCGCATCGCCGTCCTGACCCTTGTGGCGGCGCTCCTGGCTCCGCTGTTCGTCTCGGTCACGCCGGCCCAGGCGAGACCGTGGGGCTGGCAGCTCGGCTTCCGGCCGCGCAACCACGCGGAGCAGACCATCAGCCGCCGCGTGCTGTGGTTGATCAACGCCCAGCGCCGGGCCCACGGGCTGCGCCCGGTCCACATGAACTGGGATCTGCGCACCTCGGCCCGGCGGCACAACATGCGGATGATGCGGGCCGACATGATGTCCCACCAGCTGCCGGGCGAGCCGGTCTTCACCCGGCGGATGTCCCAGGCCGGCTACAACTGGTCCTGGGCCGGCGAGAACGTCGGCTGGAACTCGCAGATGACCGGCGGCGGCGTCCTCGTCCTGCAACGGATGATGTACCGCGAGCGCCCCCCGGAGGACGGCCACCGCCAGAACATCCTCAACGGTGCCTACACCAACGTGGGGGTCGACGTCCTCATGGACTACCGGCACCACCGGGTGTGGCTCACCACTGACTTCGGCCGGCCGCTCCGCTAAGCGCCCGCCGAATCCCGGCTCGGAATCACGGACCGTTCCGAGCCGCAGGGTGGGGGGAAACGGGGCCGTCGGCGATCCGTCGACGGCCCCGTTTTCTGCCACCCGGACGCCGCGGCCGGCGGGTCAGTCGCAGACGGCCCCGGTGGACGCGCTCCCGACGAGACGCGCGTACTTGCGCAGCACGCCGAAGTCGAACTGCGGCTCGATCGGCTTCCACTGGCCGCGGCGCCGCTCGAGCTCGCCCTCGTCGACCAGCAGGTCCAGCGTCCGGCTGGCCATGTCGAGCCGGATCCGGTCGCCGTCGGCCACCAGACCGATCGGCCCGCCCACCGCCGCCTCGGGCGCGACGTGGCCGATGCACGGCCCGGTCGTCCCGCCGGAGAAACGGCCGTCGGTGAGCAGCAGGACCTCCTTGCCGAGGCCGGCTCCCTTGATGGCGCCGGTGATCTGCAGCATCTCCCGCATCCCCGGCCCGCCCTTGGGGCCCTCGTTGCGGATGACGACGACGTCGCCGGCACCCAGCGACCCGGCCGCGAGCGCGTCCATCGCCGCCTGCTCCCGGTCGAAGACCTTCGCCGTGCCCTCGAAGACCTCGTAGTCCAGCCCGGCGCTCTTGACGACCGCGCCCTCGGGAGCCAGCGAGCCGTGCAGGATCGTCAGGCCGCCGGTGAGGTGGATCGGGTCGGACAGCGCGTGGATGATCTTTCCGTCCGGGTCGGGCGGGGCGATCTCGGCGAGGTTCTCGGCGAGCGTGCGGCCGGTCACGGTGAGGGCGTCGCCGTGGAGCAGCCCGGCGTCGAGCAGCGCCTTCATGACCACCGGAACGCCACCGATCCGGTCGACGTCGGTCATGACGAACTGCCCGAAGGGCTTCACGTCGGCCAGGTGCGGGGTGCGGTCCCCCACCCGGTTGAAGTCCTCGAGCGTCAGGTCCACCTTCGCCTCATGGGCGATCGCCATCAGGTGCAGCACCGCGTTGGTCGAGCCGCCGAGGGCCATCACCACGGTGATGGCGTTCTCGAACGCCTCCCGGGTCAGGATCCGCCTGGCCGTGATGCCGGCGTCGACGAGCGAGACCGCGGCCTCGCCCGAGCGGCTGGCGTACACGTCGCGACGGGAGTCCGGGGCCGGCGGGGCGGCGCTGCCCGGCAGCGACATCCCGAGCGCCTCGGCCGCCGAGGCCATGGTGTTGGCCGTGTACATGCCGCCGCAGGCGCCCTCGCCAGGGCAGATCGCCTTCTCGATCTCGGTGACCTCCTCCCGCGACATCCGGCCCGCCAAACACGCGCCGACCGCCTCGAAGGCGTCGATGATGGTGACCGTGCGGTCGCGGTAGCGGCCGGGAAGCGTCGAGCCGGCGTAGAGGAACACCGCGGCCACGTCGAGCCGGGCCGCCGCCATCAGCATGCCGGGCAACGACTTGTCGCACCCCGCGAGCAGCACCCCGCCGTCGAGCTGCTCGGCGCGGAAGACCGTCTCGACCGAGTCGGCGATGACCTCGCGCGACACAAGGGAGTAGTGCATGCCGCTGTGGCCCATGGAGATGCCGTCGGAGACCGAGATCGTGCCGAACTCGAGCGGGTAGCCGTCGGCCGCGTGCACCCCGTCCTTCGCCCGCTTCGCCAGCCGGTCCAGCGAGAGGTTGCACGGGGTGATCTCGTTCCAGGACGACGCCACCCCGATCTGCGGCTTGCGCCAGTCGTCGTCGCCCATGCCGACGGCCCGCAGCATGCCGCGGGCCGCGGCGCGTTCCAGGCCGTCGGTGACGACGCTGCTGTGCGGCTTGCGGTGCACGCGGGCGGTCGGGTCGCTGCTGCCGGAGGTCGTCTCGCTGCTCACCGCGCCAACGTAACGCAGTACCGTCGGGGGCGTGTCCGGGCAGCCCGTCGTCATCCGTCTGCCGAGGACGGCGTACCTGATCGTGCTGTTCCTGCTCGTCGGATCGATCCCGGTCGCCTTCAGCGGGACCGGTTCCGCGGGGGTCGCAGACGCCGCGGCCCAGCACGGGACCAACGGCTTCTACGTCGGTCCGGCCGCGCTCGTGCTCCTGCTGCCGCTGCTGGCCGCGATCTACATCGCCCGCACGGCCACCATCGTGACCGAGGACGGACTGCGCGTCCGGGCCGCCTTCGGCTCGCGCAGCATGCCGTGGGACTCCGTGCGCGGCCTGTCCGTCCAGGGGCGGTCGATCTACGCGGTGCAGGACGACGGCGTGGTGCGGCTGCCGTGCGTGCGGCTGGCCCACCTCGGCCCGCTGAGCCGGCTCAGCGACGGCAGACTGCCGCCGCTGCCCGACGCCGTCGCCAAGCCGGCACCCGCGCGGCGCCGTCGCCGGTGAGGCGCTCAGTAGCTCCCGGTCACCCGATTGACCAGCTGCTCGCCCGCGCGTAGCCGGCCGACCTGCTGCGCGACGAGTCGATAGGCCCGCCGCTCCCACCCCTTCGTACCGCCGCCGACGTGCGGCGTGAGCAGCAGGTTCGGCGCGTCCCATAGCGGGTGGTCGGCCGGCAACGGCTCGGGGTCGACGACGTCGAGGTGGGCCGCCAGTCGCTCGGTGCGCAGTTCGGCGAGCAGCGCCTCGGTGTCGACGTGGCCACCGCGCGCGATGTTCACCAGCAGCGCCCCGTCGGGCATCGCGGCGAGCGCGGCCCGGTCGACGACGTGGTGGGTCTCCTCGGTCAGCGGCAGGGCCACCACCACGACGTCGTGACGCGGCAGCAGCGCGGGCAGGTCCTCGAGGGCGTGGACGCCGTCCCGTGCCCGTCGGGCGACCAGGGTCACCTCGGCGTCGAGCAGCTCCGCCACCCCCGCGACCCGACCGCCGATGTCGCCGGTGCCGAGCACCAGCACCCGCCGGCCGCTGATGCCGGCGGTCTGCGGCCGGTTCCAGGTGTGCTCCTGCTGCTGCCGGACGAACCGTGGCAGGTCGCGCAGCACGGCCAGCATGCCCGCGACCGCGAGCTCGGCCGTGGAGCCGCCGTGGATGCCGCGCCCGTTGCACAGCTGCACCCCGTCCGGGACGACGGGCAGCCACGGCTCGACCCCGGCGGACAGCAGCTGCACCGCCCGCAGCGACGGCAGCTGCGCCAGCACCCGGGCCGGTGGCGGCGGGGCATTGTACAGCCCGACGAACAGCTCGATCCGCTCCGCCCCCTCGGGCGGCTCGTCGTGACCGTCCCACACCAGCACCTCGACATCCGGTGGGACGTCGTCCGGCCACCCTGAGAGCAGCTCGGGACCGGAGGGGTCGGGCACGCTGATCGTCGTCACCCTTGTAGAGCCTAGGTGGCCCGGCCGGCGCCGTCGGCCCGCGCTCCCGCGCGGGGGCTGCAGGGGCTGCAGGGGCTGCAGGGGCTCAGGTGCGGCAGGCAGACTGGTGACCATGGACCGACGCCGCGCGCCCCTCGCCGGACGGCCGTGGCGGCTGCGGCGGCCGTGGCGGCTCGGCCGCGCCGTCCCGCTGCTCGCGGGTACGGGCCTGGCCGCCGTGATGGTTGCCGGCTGTACCAGCAGCGGGTCCGCCGTGCCGGACTACCGGGCGAGCCCCGGAGGCTCGGTCATCGAGCACAGCCCGGGCATCCGGATCGAGCCGATCCTGCCCGTCCCCTCCCCCGGCCCGGGCACCAAGGGCGCGGGGGGAAGCGGCGGCGCCGGTCCGTCCCGCGGGTCGGACAAGGCCACCGACCCGTTCGTCGTCGCGACCCGGCTGACCACGCCCACCGCCGTGACGATCATGCCGGACGGCACAGCGCTGGTCGGCGAACGGACCACCGGACGCATCCGTCGCGTGCAGCCCCGGCCCGACAAGCCCACCCCGGTCGTGAAGACGCTGCACGGACTCGACACCTCCGGGGGCGGGGGTCTACTCGACCTCGCGGTCTCGCCCTCGTACTCCGAGGACAGCCTGATCTACGCCTACGTCACCACCCCGACCGACAACCGGGTGGTGGCCTTCACCCTGGACGGTCCGGTGACCCCCGTGATCACCGGCATCCCGAAGGGAGCATCCGGCAACGCGGGACGGATCGAGTTCGAGCGCTCCGGCCGGCTCCGGGTGGCCACGGGCGACGCCGGCCGGCCGGCGCTCACCCAGGCCAGCCGCAGCCTGGCCGGCAAGGTGTTGCGCATCAACGACATCGGCCGGCCCGCCGCACGCAACCCGAACCCGTCGTCGCCCGTCTACGCTCGCGGGCTCCAGGGGCTCGGCGGCATCTGCGGGATTCCCGGGACCCCCACCGAGCTGGAGGTGCAGACGACCCCCGGAGGCCGCGGCGAGATCAACCTCATCAAGGCCGACGGCGACGTGGCGGCCTCCGGCCCGGTGGCCGAGGTGCCGGCGAGATACGGGGCGGTCGGCGACTGCACCGTCTCCAACGGCCGGATCTGGATCAGTTCGCTCGACGGTCAGTCCCTGCTCTGGGCGTCGCTGACCGGCAAGGCCGCGACGCCCGGCATCGGCCCGTTCCGCGCCGTCCTGACCCAGCGGTACGGCCGGCTGCTGACCGCGGTGGCCGCCCCCGACGGCGCGATCTGGCTGACCACGGCGAACCGGGACGGCGGCAGCCCGAAGCCCGTCGACGAGCGGGTCATCCGCTACGTCCCGAGCGGTGGCAGTGCCGGCAGGCCGGTCTGATCGGTCGCCGGCTGTCGAGGCGGTCAGTCCCGGGGCCGCCACTGCGGCGGCTCGCCGGGGGTCGTCCTCGGCACGACGACCGGCTTCGTGTCCTCCCGTACCGCGGTGCGGATCTGGTTGATGTTGTCACGAAGCACGTCGGCGACGATCTCGTCGGTCCGCGGATCCATCAGCACCTCGAGGATCACGCGCAGCGTCGTCTCGGTCACCTCGTCGATGAGCCGATCGTGGAAGGGCACCATGCTGATCCGGCCCGCGGACGGATCCCCCTTGATCTTCTCGGCCACCATCGCCTTGATGTGCTCGTGGTTCTCCCGCAGGGCGGAGGCCAGGTTCTGGGTGTAGTGGCCGGTCCGCAGCACGTCGGCCACCTCGTCGAGCACCGCAATGGTGATCGGACGCTTCACCTGCTCGAGCACCCGGTCGGACACGCGGTTCACCAGGCGCACGACGACCGGGGGCTGCATGCCGTGCCGGAACATGATCCGGCCGATCACCGCGGCCACGACCGCGAGCGCGAACAGACCGATGAGGATCCAGAGCGTCAGCTCCGCCGGCGAGACCTCCAGGGCGATGGGCATCCCGCCATCCTGCCCGCTCAAGGCCGGCGGCGAGCGCGGCGACGGGCCAGAAGCAGGCCGGCCGCTCCCCCGGCAGCCACGAGCACCCCACCGACCAGATAGCCGACCACCGGGAGCCGGGCCGATCCGTGGCCGGATTCGGCCGAGGTGCTCGGGGTGGTCGACGCGCCCGACCCCGGGGGCGGCGCCGACGGCGCGGTGGCGCTCGCGGTGCCCGTCGCAGGGACCGGCCGCGCCGGCAGCCGGGGCACCGTCGGCAGTGGCACGGAACGGATCGCCGTGTGCACGCCCTCGGTGTCGAGCAGGAGCCGGCCGCCGGCGATCGCCACGCCCTCGCCCTGCGGCTCGGTCGGGAGGGCCACCCGCGTCGGCCGGGACCGCAGCGCGGCGGCCACGTCGCCGTGCCGAACCGGCCAGAAGTAGGCGTCGGTGTAGGTCCGGACGGCGAGCAGGCCACCGTCGCGCGGCACCGCGGCCCCGGTGACGGTGAGCTGGCCGACCGGGTTCGGACCGCCGGGGGTGCCGGTCGGGTCGAGCCGGATCTCGCCGACGCGGGTCAGCGTGCGCACCCGCGACGCGTCCGGGCGTTTCGGTACCCGGTAGACGAGCGACCCGCCCAGCAGCGACTTGGTCACCAGATAGGCGCGGCCGCCGGGAAACACCGCGAGCGCCTCGACGTCCGGACGCTGCCCGCCGGGGTAGCGCAACCGCCACACCGCCGCGGCCGGGGTGGTCACCGCCCGGCCGCGCTCGGCCGGGCGCACGTGGGGCTCCGGGACGCGGTACAGCTGCACGACCCGGCGCGTCCCCCCGTTGTCACCAGTGTCGGCGATCCAGAGCGACGGGACGCCGCCGGCGTCCCGCGCGACCGCGAGGTCCTCCCAGTCGACGTTGGTCGCGCCGCGGACGGTGGCGACCGCGGCGGTGGCACCGGAGCGGGCGTCGACGGCGAAGACGCGGTTGGTGTCGCCACTGTCGTTCTGGATCCAGAGCACGCCCGGCGACCGGAGACCCGGTGCCAGCCCGCTGGCCTCGGTGAGGCGGGGGTCCTGCAGCCGGGGTGGCGACGGCGCCGCCGCGGCGGCGAATCCGGGCCCGGCGACGAGGGCAGCGGCGACCAGGACCAGCGTCACCCGATCCATGTCAGCGACCGGCCGTGCGGGTCGGACAGCGCCAACGGCTCGGCGTCGCGCGCCAGCACGAACGGCACCGGTTCGCCCGGCGACGTCGCGACGTCCGCCACCACGCCAGGGGCTTCGTTCGACAGCCACACGACCTCGCGGTCGCGGCGCAGCGCCTCGATCTCCGCCCGGAGCGCCGCCCGCCCGGTGTCGTCCAGGTAGGACAGCACGGCCGAGTGCAGCACCACGAGGACCGCGTCGCGGGGCGCGTCCGCCGCGGCGGCGCCGAGGTCGGCGGTGAGATCGCCGCGGCGGATCTCGACAGGGTCGCGGCGCGCGAGCTCGACGGCACCGCGCAGCGTCGCCACCCGGTCGGCCTGCTCGGGCCAGATGAGTGACTCCAGCCAGCGCACGTCGTCGTCGGAGGTGACGTCCAGCGGGTTCAGGTCGAGCCCGCGGCGCCACACCACGCGGGGCAGGGTCTCGGGAATCGGCACCGGGCCCCGCGGCTCGCAGGCGAGTACCACCGGCGAGTCGCCCAGCACCGGCCGGTCGCCGTAGCGGTAGGCGTAGCGGTCGGGCTGCAGGCAGAGGCCCATCGAGGCGCCGACCTCCAGCAATGCGAGCGGCTGTCGCAGTGCGGCGAGCACGGGCAGCAGCGCGGTGCAGCGCCCGGCCTCGTTGGTCTGTGTCCGCCGGGCGAGCATGGTGGTCGCCAACTCGTCCCAGTGTTCGAGCACGAACGCGCGAAAGCCGGCGTAGTCGTCCACCGGCCCCTCGAGCCACCGGACGGTACCGAGCAGCAGGTTCGGCTGCCGCTTCGCGACGGGCAGCCGCTCGAGCCGGGCGAGGACGGGCGCGTCGTCAGCCACGCCGTGACACAGCCGCGCGTAGGTCGGCGAGATGCCGGTCAGCTGCCGCTCGGCCATGGAGCGGTACCGCTCGGCCGTCGGCGTGCCGGCGTGACCGGTCCAGTCGGACCCGCCGTCGGCCGCGGAGGGCGCGGAGGGGGCGGAGGGGGCGGAGGGGGCGGAGGGGGCGGAGTCGGCCACGGCCTACTCCGAGACGCCCAGTCGGTCCAGCAGGATCTGCTTCACCGCGGCGGCGTCGGCCTGCCCGCGCGTCGCCTTCATGACCGCGCCGACCAGCGCCCCGACCGCGGCGACCTTGCCACCGCGCACCTTCTCGGCGACGTCGGGGTTGCCCGCGATGGCGTCGTCGGCCGCCTGCTCCAGCGCTCCGGTGTCGGAGACGACCTTCAGGCCCCCATCGGCCACGACCGTGTCGACGTCGTCCCCGGTCTCGAGCACGCCGTCGACGGCCTGTCGCGCCAGCCCGGTCGACAGCTCGCCGGACGACACCAGCTCCACGACCCGCGCGACCTGCGCCGGCGTGATCGGCAGGTCGGCGGCGTCGGCGTCGCGCTCGTTCGCCTTCTGCGCCAGGTAGCCCATCCACCAGTTGCGGGCCTCGGCCACCGGGGCGCCGGCGTCCGCGGTGGCGCCGACCAGGTCCACCACGCCGGCGTTGGTCATCTTGGCGAGATCGTCGTCGGAGAGGCCGAGCTCGTCGCGCAGCCGCACCCGGCGCGCGGCCGGCAGCTCCGGCAGCTCCGTGCGCAGCTGCTCCACCCAGCCCGGGTCCGGCGCCATCGGCACGAGGTCCGGCTCCGGGAAGTAGCGGTAGTCGGTCGCCTCCTCCTTGCTGCGCCCGGTGCGGGTGTCGCCCGTCTGCTCCTGGAAGTGCCGGGTCTCCTGCACGATCCGCCCGCCGGCGTCGAGCACCTCGGCCTGCCGCAGCATCTCGCTGCGGACCGCCCGCTCGACACTGCGCAGCGAGTTGACGTTCTTCGTCTCGGTGCGGGTGCCCATGGTGTCGCTGCCTCGCCGGGCAAGCGAGACGTTGACGTCGCAGCGCAGCGAGCCCTGCTCCATGCGCACGTCGCTGACACCCAGCGTGCGCAGGATGTCGCGCAGTTCGGTGACGTAGGCGCGGGCCACCTCCGGGGCCAGCGCGCCGGTGCCGGGCACGGGCCTGGTGACGATCTCGACCAGCGGGATGCCGGCGCGGTTGTAGTCGACCAGGGAGTACTCGGCGCCGTGGATGCGTCCGGACGTCCCGACGTGGGTGTTCTTGCCGGTGTCCTCCTCCAGGTGCACCCGCTCGATGCCGACCCGGTGGACGGTGTCGCCGACCGTGACGTCCAGGTAGCCGTCGACACACAGCGGCTCGTCGTACTGCGAGGTCTGGAAGTTCTTCGGCATGTCCGGGTAGAAGTAGTTCTTCCGCGCGAACCGGCACCAGTACGCGATAGAGCAGTTCAGCGCCAACCCGATGCGGATCGTCGACTCGATCGCCTTCTCGTTGGCGACCGGCAGCGCGCCCGGCAGCCCGAGGCACACCGGGCAGGTCTGCGTGTTCGGCTCCGCCCCGAAGTCCGTGGCGCAGCCGCAGAACATCTTCGAGGCCGTGCCCAGCTCGACGTGGGTCTCGAGCCCGATCATCGGCTCGTACCGCGCCACCACGGCGTCCACGTCACTCATCGAACCGTCTCCAGCTCCGGGGCCGAGAACGTCCCCACCGCCGCCTCGAACGCGGCGGCCACGCGGTAGCAGCGCTCGTCGGCCTGGGCCGGTGCCATTACCTGCAGCCCCACCGGGAGGCCGTCCGCGAGGCCCGCCGGGACCGAGATCGCCGGGGTGCCGGCCAGCGACGCGGGCAGCGTGCAGAGGTCGTTGCGGTACATCGTCAGCGGGTCGACGACCTCACCGATGCCGAAGGCCGCCACCGGAGTGCTCGGCGAGACCAGCACGTCGGCCTGTGCGAAGGCCGCCGCGAAGTCCTGCGTGATCAGGGTGCGCACCTTCTGCGCCTGGCCGTAGTAGGCATCGTAGTACCCGGACGACAGCGCGTAGGTCCCGATCATGATGCGGCGCTTCACCTCGGGCCCGAACCCGGCCTCCCGGGTGGCCGACATGACCGTCTCCAGCGAGTTGACGCCGTCGTCGCCGACCCGCAGGCCGTAGCGGACCGAGTCGAAGCGCGCGAGGTTCGACGAGCACTCGCTCGGCGCGATGAGGTAGTACGCCGCCAGCGCGTAGTCGAAGTGGGGGCAGCTGACCTCGACGATCTCGGCGCCCAGGTCGCGGAGCGTGGCCACGCCCGACTCGAACGACGCCAGCACGCCGGCCTGGTAACCCTCGCCGCCGAGCTCGCGCACGACCCCGACGCGGACGCCGGCCAGGCTGCCGGCGGCCGCCCCCTCCCTGGCCGCGGCCACGACCGGCGCGACCGGCCCGGCGATGGAGGTGGAGTCCCGCGGGTCGTGGCCGGCGATCACCTCGTGCAGCAGGGCGGTGTCCAGCACGGTCCGCCCGAACGGCCCGGCCTGATCGAGCGAGGAGGAGAACGCGATGAGCCCGTACCGCGACACCGCGCCGTAGGTGGGCTTGTGCCCGACGATGCCGGTGACGGCCGCGGGCTGGCGGATGGAGCCGCCGGTGTCGGTGCCGATCGCCAGCGGTGCCTGCCGCGCGGCGACGGCCGCGGACGAGCCCCCGGAGGAGCCGCCGGGGATCCGCTCGAGGTCCCACGGGTTGCGGCTGGGGCCGAAGGCGGAGTTCTCGGTCGAGCTGCCCATCGCGAACTCGTCCATGTTGGTCTTGCCGAGCATGACGACACCGGCGTCCTTGATCCGGCTGGTGATCGTCGCGTCGTACGGCGGCCGCCAGCCCTCCAGGATCTTCGACCCGGCAGTGCTCGGCACGCCCTCGGTGACCACGACGTCCTTCATGGCCAGCGGCACGCCGGCCAGCGGGCCCAGCGGCTCCCCGGCGGCGCGGCGGCGGTCCACCGCACGGGCGGCGGCCAGCGCCCCGTCGGAGTCGACGTGCAGGAAGGCATGCACGGCGCCGTCGGTGGCGGCGATGCGGTCCAGGTGGGCCTGGGTGACCTCCTCCGCGCTCGCCTCCCCCGCCGCGACCAGGGCGGCGAGCTCGGCGGCCGTGCGGTCGACGAAGTCGCTCATCACACCTCGTCCGAGAGGATCTGCGGCACCCGGAACTTGTCGTCCTCGACGGCGGGGGCGCCGGCGAGGACGGCGTCACGGGGCAGCGACGGGCGGACCTCGTCGGGGCGGTACACGTTGGTCATCGGGACGGCGTGGGAGGTCGGCGGGATGTCGCCGGCGGTCACCTCGGCGACGCGGGCCACCGCCCCCAGGATCACGTCGAGCTGACCGGCGAAGACGTCCAGCTCCTTCTCGGTGACGGCCAGCCGGGCCAGGTGCGCGAGGTGGGCCACCTCGTCCCGGCTGATCCTGCCGGCGGCTTCGTCGGTGCTGGAATCGGACACGGCTGGTGAGTCTACGGACCGCCGGCGGGCCGTGGCGACGAGCGGGGCGGGGCCCGTAATCGCCGCGTCACGTCGGTGCGGGAACATGAGCCGCGTGTCCTACCTGCTGCGGCTGCGCCTGCCCGATCGCCCCGGCGCGCTCGGCGCCGTCGCGACGGCACTCGGCACCGTCGGCGGCGACATCCTCGGCGTCGACGTCATCGGACGCTCCGACGGGAAGGCCACCGACGACTTCGTCGTGGAGCTGCCGCCCGACCGGCTCGCCGACACCCTGGTGTCGGCGGCCGCCACCGTCGAAGGGGTGCACGTCGAGTCGATCCGGCCCTACGCGGGGCTGCTGGACCCGCACCGGGAACTGCAGCTGCTGGACAGCCTGGGCCGCGAGGCGGCGACGCTCGAGACCCTGGCCGACGGCGTGACCCGCGTCTTCCGGGCCGGCTGGGCCCTGGTGCTGGCGCCACCGGTGTCCGGCCAGTCGAGCGTGCTGGCGCGCGGCGGCGCCGCCCCCGAGCTCGGTTCGCTGCCGACGCCGTGGTGGCCGGCCGCACCGGCCCGCCGCCTGGTGCCGGATGACCTCTGGGCCCCACCCGAGTGGGGTCGGCTGGACACCGAACTCGCCGTCACGGCCCTGGGGGAAGGCGCGCTGCTGGTCGGCCGGCCGGCGCTGCGCTGGGCCCCGTCGGAGCTCGTGCGCCTGCAGCACCTGGCCGCGATCGCGGCGACGGTCGGCTCCGCCGCGGCCCGGCTGCGCCGGCCGGGCGGGGACGGCTCCGGAAGCTAGGGTCGGGGCATGAGTTCCTGGACCGTCGCCGACATCCCCGATCAGACCGGCCGGCGGATCGCCGTCACCGGCGCCAACAGCGGCCTCGGAGCCGAGACCGCTCGCGCGCTGGCCTCGCGCGGCGCGAGCGTGGTGCTGGCCTGCCGCAACACCGACAAGGGCGAGCGCGCCGCGGCGACCATGAGCGGCGACGTCGTGGTCCGCCCGTTGGACCTCGCCGACCTGACCTCGGTGCGCAAGTTCGCCGAGGAGACCGGCCCGCTGGACGTCCTGATCAACAACGCCGGCGTCATGGCGGTCCCGCGCTCCCGCACCGCCGACGGCTTCGAGATGCAGATCGGCACGAACTTCCTGGGCCACTTCGCGCTCACCGGGCTGCTGCTGCCCCACATCGGCGAGCGAGTGGTGACGCTGTCCAGCGGCGCCCACCGGATCGGCCGGATCTCGCTCGACGACCTGAACTGGGAGTCGCGCCGCTACCGCCGCTGGTCGGCGTACGGCCAGTCCAAGCTGGCGGACCTGATGTTCGCCTACGAGCTCGGTCGCCGGCTGGCGGCGTCCGGTTCGGCCGTACGCTCGATCGCCGCTCACCCCGGCTACGCCGCCACCGAGCTGCAGTCGCACACCGAGACGCTCCAGGACCGGATCATGGCGATCGGTAACCGCCTGATCGCGCAGAGTGCCGCCGCCGGCGCGCTGCCCACGCTGTACGCGGCGACCATGCCCGACGCCGCGAACGGTGAGTTCTACGGGCCGGACGGAGTCGGTGAGGTGCGAGGGGCGCCGCGGCGCGTGGACTCCTCCTCGGCATCGAAGGACGAATCGGTGGCGCGGTCGTTGTGGGAGCTCGCCACCGGGCTGACCGGTGTCGACTTCTGGCCCGCGTCCTGAGGGCAGCCGTCCTGAGGGCCGCCGAGTTGCGACGGCGGCCCGCCGCGGCGGCGGGCCCGCCAGGCCCGTAGCCGGGCCACGAGCCAGTCGGCCCACCGCTGCACGGTGGGCATCACCCACGGCATGATCAGCAGGATCAGCCCCCCGGCGACCCAGCCGCCGACGACGTCGCTGAACCAGTGGGTCTTCAGGTAGATCGTGCCCGCCCCCACCGACAGCGAGAGCCACACCGCCGCGGCGGCGAACCAGCGCTTGTGCCACGGGGCGACCATCGCGATCAGGCCGTAGAGGACGACGGTGTTGGAGACGTGCCCGGAGGGGTAGATACTGCCGCCGGCGAAGATCTTGTGGACGTCGGACTGGAAGAACGGCCCGACCCGGCCGATCGCCACCTTGACCACGCCGACGCTGAGATTCAGCAGCACCAGGGCCGTCACCAGCATGACCAACGGCCGGGACGACCGGGTGCGCCAGGCGACCCAGAAGAAGAACGGCAGGAAGACCAGGGTGGACGGGCCGCGCTGGCCGAAGATGACGTAGTCGCGGATCACCGGCTTCCAACCCTGCGCGATCTGGCGTTGGAGGTGCAGGTCGTAGAACCAGGAGTCCAGGCGCAGCAGCGGGGACCGGTAGATCACGGCGACGGTGAGGAGCGCGTACACGGCCAGCAGCGCCCCCAGCGCCCAGACGCGCCAGCTCACCCGCGGCGCCCGTGGCCGGGTTCGCTGCGCGTTCACCGCCTCGTGGCCCTGCTGCACATGTTCGTTCTTTCCACAAAACCCGAGGGGATACCCACTCGTACGGACCGGATACTCAGGGTTCGTGGCCAGAATTGTCCGGTCCGGAGGCCAGCAGCGCCCGGAAGCCGTCCTCGTCGAGGACGGGCAGGCCCAGTTCCGCCGCCTTGTCGGCCTTGCTGCCGGCGTTGTCCCCCACCACCACGTAGTCGGTCTTCTTCGACACCGAGCCGGAGGCCCGGCCGCCGCGACTGACGATCGCCTCCTTGGCCTCGTCCCGGGAGAACCCGGCCAGCGACCCGGTGACGACCACGGTCAGCCCCGAGAGCGTCTTGGGCGTGGCGTCGGCCTCGTCGGCGGTCCGCACGCCGGCGGCAGCCCACTTGGCGACGATGGCCTCGTGCCAGTCGACGCCGAACCACTCCACCACGGCGTCGGCGATCACCTGCCCCACGCCGTCGATCTCGGCCATCTGCTCGGCGGAGGCGGCCCGTATCGCGTCGATGCTGCCGAAGTGCGTGGCCAGCGCCCGCGCGGCCGTCGGGCCGACGTGCCGGATCGAGAGCGCGACCAGGACCCGCCAGAGCGGCTGCCGCCTGGCCTCGGCGAGGTTGGCGATCAGCTTCTCGCCGTTGGCCGAGAGCACCCGCCCGTCGCGGACGCTCTCGGGCGCGTCGGTTCGGCGGGCGGTGCGGGTGTAGAGCGGGACCCGCGCCAGCAACGCCCGCGCGGCGGTGGCGTCGCCGTCGGCGTCCGGGGCGAGGTCGAACAGGTCGCCCTCGTCGTGGATGACGCCGGCCTCGAGCAGGGCCACCGCGCCCTCGTAGCCCAGGGCCTCGATGTCGAGGGCGGAGCGGTTGGCCAGCGAGAACAGCCGCTCGCGCAGCTGCGCCGGGCAGGTGCGGGAGTTGGGGCAGCGCCAGTCCTTGTCGCCCTCGCGTTCGGGCTTCAGCGTCGTGCCGCAGGCCGGGCACTCGCTCGGCATCGTCCAGGGCACCGCGCCCTCGGGCCGTAACGGCAGCACCGGCGCGACGATCTCGGGGATGACGTCACCGGCCTTGCGCAGCACGACCGTGTCGCCGACGCGGACGTCCTTGCGGGCGACCTCCCACTGGTTGTGCAGCGTGGCGTTCTCGACGGTGGAGCCGGCGACCGTGATCGGCCTCATGACGCCGAACGGGGTGACGCGCCCGGTGCGCCCGACGTTGACCTCGATCGCGAGCAGCTCGGTGTTGACCTCCTCCGGCGGGTACTTGTAGGCGATCGCCCAGCGCGGCGCGCGGCTGGTCGCCCCGAGCCGCCGCTGCAGGCTGATGTCGTCGACCTTCACCACCACGCCGTCGATCTCGTGGCCGATCGACGGGTCGTGGCGGTGCTCGCCGTAGTACGCGATGAACTCCTGCACCGCGGTGATGCCGGGAACGACCTTCGCCCGGTCGGAGATCGGCAGGCCCCAGCCCGCCAGCAGCTCGTACCACTGCGACTGCGCGGTCACCGTCGGGCCGCCCTCGATGCGGCCCACACCGTGCACCACGAGCGACAGCTGCCGCTGCGCGGTGATCCGCGGGTCCTTCTGCCGCAGCGATCCCGCGGCGGTGTTGCGCGGGTTGGCGTAGGGCGGCTTGCCCGCCTCGACCATCGCGGCGTTGAGCTCCTCGAACCGGGTCACCGGGAAGAAGACCTCGCCGCGGACCTCCAGCACCCGCGGCACCTCGACGTCGCCGAGGTCGGTGCCCGCGGCGGCGGTGAGCTGCCCGGGGACGTTGCCGATGGTGCGGATGTTGGGGGTGACGTCCTCACCGGTCCGGCCGTCGCCCCGGGTCAGCCCGCGGGTGAGCCGGCCGTTCTCGTAGAGCAGGTTGACCGCCAGCCCGTCGACCTTCAGCTCGCACAGGTAGGACGGCGCGATGCCGGCCTCGCGCTCGACGCGGGCGTCCCACAAGGCCATCTCCTCGGCGGTGAAGGCGTTGTCGAGGCTGAGCATGCGCTCGAGGTGGTCGATCGCGGTGAACAGCGTGGAGTAGGTCCCGCCGACCCGCTGGGTGGGTGACTGCGGGGTGCGCAACTGCGGGAACTCCGCCTCCAGCTGTTCCAGTCGCCGCAGCCAGCCGTCGTAGTCGGCGTCGCTGGCCGTCGGCTGGTCCAGCACGTAGTAGCGGTACGCGGCCTCGTCGACCTGCAGCGACAGCCGGGCGTGCTCGTCACGGGCGCCGGCGTCCGTCCCCTCGCTCACGGGGTCGAATCTAGCGATCGGGACCGACATGGCTGCGCCCTGACCGCGGACGCTAGCGTCAGGGGCCAAGAGGACGGTCGAGGGCGGTTTGTGATCATCGAATTCCTGATGTCGAAGGACGGTCTGCGGGTCGACAACGTCGACGTCTCGCTGCACGGCATCCGCTTCGCGCGGTCCGGCGGCGGGCTGCAGCCGCAGCTGGCGGACGAGGTCACCGGCGCGGTTCGGCTGACGCTGGCCGACCTGGCCGCGGCGTTCGCGCGACCCGAGATCCTGAACCAGCTGCTGGCCGGCGTCTCCGGCATCGCGCGCCCGGAGATCGGGCTCAGCGACGCTGGCGACGGGACGATCAAGCTCACCGGCAGCATCGAGCTGATGGGGCGGCGCTTCCCGCTGACGGCGTTCACCCGACTGTCGATCAACGACAACCGGGTGCTCGTCTCGGCGACCCAGCTCGAGGGGCTGCCGATGCTCGGGAGCCTGACCTCCCGACTGCCGTCGGTGGCCCTGCCGCTCACCCTGCCGGCGGGACTCGAGTTCACCGAGGTCGGCTGCGTGGACGACGCGGTGGTGGTCGGCTTCGCCGGCACCGATGTGCCGCTCGGCAGCGACACGCCGATCCCGCGGCCGGCGGCGGTGGAGGAAGTCGAGGGCGCCAGGGGCGCAGCCGTGACGCCGGCCCGCACGGCCGAGGACGCCGGCTGAACCTACTGAGCTACTGTGCGTCCAGGAGGCTGCGCCCCACGTCACGCACCGTCCGGAGAGTCCGGCGGGCCCGCTCCGCCGACACCCCGGCCAGCCCGCAGGCCGGCGTGGGGACGACGCCGGCCGCCAGCGTGCCCGGGCCGAAGCCGAGGTCGCGCCACAGCGTCTGCACCCTGTCCCGCACGGCGTCGAAGCGCTCCTCGTCGCCGGTCGTGGCGACGAGCCCGGCCCACAGGCTCCCGCCGGCGTCCACGAAGCCGGCCAGATCGTCGTAGCGCTCGGAGCCGAGCGCGGCGAGGTCGACGGCGAGGCCGTCGGCCCCGGCCTCCTGCAGCACGGCGACAGGGACATCGGGCGCGCAGCAGTGCACGACGCGCCCGCCCGGCGGCGCGACCGCCAGCACCTCGCGCAGGTGCTGCTCGGCCACGATCCGGTCGACGGCCCGGACCGTGCCGTAGCCCGACGGGGTCGGGACCCGGCCACCGAGGACGGCCGGCAGCGAGGGCTCGTCGAGCTGCAACACCAGCCGCGCCCCCGGCACCCGCCGCCGGACCGCGTCCAGGTGGGCGGCCAGGCCGTCGGCGAGTGAGGCGACGAGGTCACGAGTGGCGCCGTGGTCGCTCACGACGCGGTGGCCGCGCGGCAGCTCCAGCCCCGCGGCCAGCGTCCAGGGTCCGGCGGCCTGCAGCTTCAGCGGGCCGGTGTAGCCCTCCGCCCGCTGCTCGAGGGCGTCGAGGTCACGTTCGAGCAGGTCCCGCGCCCGCCGGACGTCACGGCCGGGGTGGGCGCTCAGCCGCCAGCCGGTTGCGACGATCTCGACCGGCAAGTCGGTGAGCAGCGCGGCGCCCCGACCGATCAGCTCGGCGCCCGGGCCGCGGTCGGGCAGTTCGGGAAGGTGCGGCAGCGCGGGCAGCTCGCCGAACACGATGGCGACCGCCTCCGCGGCGTCGGTGCCCGGGAGCGAGCCGATCCCGGTCGCCGCCCCCGGTTCCCAGGGCCGGGCGGTGACGGTGCCGGTCACGGCGCGGCGGCGGTGATGGTGGCGGAGCCGATGACCTCGTCGCCGTCGTACATCACCAGCGCCTGCCCCGCGGCGACGCCGGTCTGCGGCTCGTGCAGGTGGGCGGTGACGTCGTCGCCGGCGACCTCGAGCCGGGCAGGCCCGGTCATGCCGTGCGCCCGCAGCTGCACGGTGCAGCCGAACGGCGCCGCCGGGGGGCGGCCGGAGGTCCACACGGCGCGGGTCGCCTCGACGCGACCGGTCGCCAGCAGGCGCCGCGGCCCCACGACGACGGTGTTCTCCTTCGGCCGGACGGCCAGCACGTAGCGCGGCTCGCCGTCCGGGGCGGGGCGCTGCAGGTCCAGCCCGCGCCGCTGCCCGACGGTGAAGCCGAAGGAACCGGAGTGCCGGCCGAGTTCCTCGCCGGTGCCGGCGTCGACGATCGGCCCGTCCTGCTCGCCGAGGCGGCGGGTGAGGAAGCCGCGGGTGTCGCCGTCGGCGATGAAGCAGATGTCGTGGGAGTCCGGCTTGTCCGCGACCGCGAGCCCGCGGCGCGCGGCCTCGGCCCGCACGTCGGCCTTCGTGGTGTCGCCCAGCGGGAACATCGCGTGCGCGAGCTGGTCGCGGGTGCACACGGCCAGGACGTAGGACTGGTCCTTGGCGGGGTCGACCGAGCGGTGCAGCCGGCCGTCGACGAGCCGGGCGTGGTGGCCGGTGACCACGGCGTCGAACCCGAGCGCGAGCGCCCGGTCGAGCACCGCCGCAAACTTGATCTTCTCGTTGCAGCGCAGGCACGGGTTGGGGGTGCGTCCGGCGGCGTACTCGTCGACGAAGTCGTCGATGACGTCGGCGCGGAAGCGCTCGGCGAGATCCCAGACGTAGAACGGGATGCCGAGCACGTCGGCGGCGCGGCGGGCGTCGTGGGCGTCCTCGACGGTGCAGCAGCCGCGGGCGCCGTGCCGCAGCGTGGCCGGGGTGGGCGACAGCGCCAGGTGGACGCCGGTGACCTCGTGCCCGGCGTCGACGGCGCGGGCGGCGGCGACCGCGGAGTCGACGCCGCCGGACATCGCGGCCAGCACCCGCATCCGCGGGGCGGTCGTGCCGTCGTTCGCTCCGCGAGCGTCGCTCATGACGCGACCGACGTCAGGCCGGCACGTCGGGCCCGTTCCACCGCGGGCACGATCGCCTCGACCGCCTGCCGGACGTCGTCGGCGGTGGAGTCGTGGCCGAGTGAGAAACGCAGCGAGCCGCGCGCGCCGGCGGCGTCCGCGCCCATGGCGAGCAGCACGTGGGACGGCTGCGCCACGCCGGCCGAGCAGGCCGAACCGGTGGAGCACTCGACGCCGTGGCCGTCGAGGACCATCAGCAGGGCATCGCCCTCGCAGCCGGGAAAGCTGATGTTGGCGATCCCGGGCAGCCGTTCGCGGGGGTGGCCGTTGCGGCGGGCGTCGGGTACGGCGGCCAGGACGCCGGCGACGAGCTCGTCACACAGCTGCGTCACCCGGGCGGTGGTCTCGGGCCGCCGCTCGACGCAGATCGCGGTGGCCACGGCCAGCCCGACGGTCCCGGCGACGTCGACCGTGCCGGAGCGGACCTCGCGCTCCTGCCCGCCACCATGCAGCAGCGGGGTGCAGGCGACGGTGCGGCGCAGCAGCAGGGCCCCGGCGCCGACCGGGCCGCCCAGCTTGTGGCCGGTCATGGTGAGCGCGTCGACGCCGCTGGCGGCGAAGTCGACCGGCAGCGACGGGACGGCCTGCACGGCGTCGGTGTGCACCGGGATGCCGTGCTCGTGGGCGACGGCGGCGAGCTCCGGGATCGGCATGACGGTGCCGACCTCGTTGTTGGCCCACATCACGGTGACGAGTGCGACGTCGTCGGGGTCGGAGCCCAGTGCCTCGCGCAGCGCGTCGGGAGTGGCGAGGCCGCCGGCGTCGACCGGCAGCCAGGTGATCTCGGCGCCCTCGTGCTCCGCGAGCCACTCGACGGTGTCGATGACGGCGTGATGGTCGGTGCTGCCGGCGACGATCCGGCGCCGGCGCGGGTCGGCGTCCCGGCGGGCCCAGTAGAGGCCCTTCACAGCCAGGTTGTCGGCCTCGGTGCCGCCGGCGGTGAACAGCACCTCCGAGGGCCCGGCGCCGAGGGCGGCGGCCAGCTGCTCGCGGGACTCCTCGACGGTGCGGCGCGCGCGGCGGCCGGCGCGGTGCAGCGAGGAGGGGTTGCCGACCTGCCCGAGCGCCTCGGTGACGGCCGCGACCGCCTCCGGGAGCACCGGCGTCGTCGCGGCGTGGTCCAGGTACGGCATCGCCGCCCGAGTCTAGTGACCCGCGGGAACCGGCGCCGGATCCGCCGCCCGGCCCGGGCCGGGCGCCCCCACCGGCGCGGGCCGGGCCCGGCCGGCGACGAGGGCGCCGAGCGCGGCGACGGCGCCCATGAGGGCGAAGACGGTGACGAACGCGGCCGTGTCGCTGATCGCGTCACGGGCCGCGGCGGCCACCAGCATGCCGCCGATCGCGGTCGTCAGCGCGCTGCTGGTGCTGTCCGACAGCTGCAGCGCCGCCGAGTCGTTGCCCCGGTCCTCGTCGGTCGTGTAGCGCAGCAGCAGGATGCCGACCGAGGCCATGGTGAGGCCGGCGCCGAAGCCGCCGACTCCCCACAAGGGGTAGGCCAGCCAGCCGGGTGACCCGGGCAGCACCGCGACAGCCATTCCGGCGGCGGCCAGGGCGACCAGCGAGAAGCCGGTGCGCATCAGTCGGATCCGCCGCGCCGGCCCGTCGTCGCCGACCCGGCGGCCCTGCCACCAGGACCCGAGGAACCAGGTCGTGCCGGTGACCGTGAGCGGCAGCCCGGCGGCGGTGGGGCCGAAGCCGTGCTGCACCGTCAGTGAGAGCGGGACGATCGCCTCCATGCCGAAGAAGGCACCGGCGAACAGGCCGCGCAGCGCCACCGGCGCGGCGACGCCCGGGCGCGCCGTCGCCGTGCCGGGCGGCAGGAGCCGCCGCAGCCCCCACCCGAGCGCCGCCGCGCCGGCGGCGGCCGCGGCGAGCGTCCCGAGCGCCGGGTGCTGGCCGGCGGAGGCGATGACGGCGATACCGGCCGCGGCGGCGAGCGCGCGCAGCAACCGGCGCTGCCCGACCCCCTTGCCCGCACCGGCGGCGACGCCCTCCTCCCGATGTATGAATCGCCGCAGCGTGGGGGTGAGCAGCAACCCGCCGAGCACCACCAGTGGCGCCAGGCCGAGGAACACCCATCGCCAGGTGAGGTGTTCGGCCAGCGCGCCGGACAGCGGCGGACCGATGAGGCCCGGCACCACCCAGGCCGAGGAGATCGCGGCGAACAGCGACGGGCGGAGATCGTCGCGGTAGCCCTGCCCGATGATCACGTAGACGGCGGTGATGATGAGCCCGGCGCCCAGGCCCTGCACGAGCCGGCCGGCGATCAGCTGCGTCATGGTGGTGGCGGTGCCGCCCAGCACGAGGCCGGTGGTGAAGGCGGCGAGGCCCGCCACCAGCGGCAGCCCGGCGCCGC
The DNA here is from genome assembly GCA_963776855.1 of uncultured Actinomycetota bacterium. Classification (GTDB taxonomy): domain Bacteria; phylum Actinomycetota; class Actinomycetes; order Mycobacteriales; family Jatrophihabitantaceae; genus Jatrophihabitans. The sequence continues at coordinate 176,895 of CAVZOC010000004.1, forward strand.
GCCGATCGGACAGCTGCCCCGACAGGACCATGCCGACGACGTTGGCCACGAGGAAGCCGGTGAACACCCAGCCGTAGCTGCGCAGCCCGTGCAGTTCGCGGGCCGCGGTCGGCATGGCGGCGTTGACGGCCATCGCCTCGAAGGCGATCAGCGTGATCAGCACCAGGATGCCGAGGCTGGTCGCCCGGACGGAGGCGGAGAAGATGCTGGTGGCCCCGCCGTCGTCGACGGAGTCGGTGGTCATGACGACCAGGATGCAACCTGAAGCGCGCTCGAGGTCAATCGGGCTCAGACTCGAGCCGTGGCAGCACGCGGTCGAGCCAGGGCGGTTCCCACCAGTTGAGCCGGCCGAGCAGGAACATGGTGGCCGGCACGACGAGCAGCCGGATCAGCGTGGCGTCGATCAGGACGCTCACCCCCAGCCCGAGGGCGAGCATCTTGATCACGACGTTGCTCGACAGCAGGAAGGCCAGGAACACGCTGGTCATGATCAGCGCGGCACAGGTGATCACGCGCGCCGTCGCCGACAGGCCGTCGGCGACGCTGCGCCCGTTCTCGTTCGTCGCGAACCATCGCTCGCGGATCCGGGAGAGGAGGAAGACCTCGTAGTCCATCGAGAGGCCGAAGACGATCGCGAACATCATCATGGGGACGTAGGACTCGATCGGCACCTTCTCCGACACACCGAAGAGGCTCCCGCCCCACCCCCACTGGAACACGGCCACCACCACGCCGTAGGCCGCGCCGATCGACAGCAGGTTGAGCACCGCGGCCTTCAGCGCCAGCACGGGGGCCCGGAAGCTCATGAGCAGCAGCAAGAAGGCGGCGGCGATGACCACCCCGATGATGATCGGCAGCCGGGCGGCGACCCGGTCACGGAAATTCAGGTTGGCCGGGAGCGTGCCGGTGACGTAGCCCTGCGCGGACGTCCCGGCGAGGGCCGAGGGGAGCACGGTGTCGCTGATGTGCGACAGCAGGCTGTCGGTGGCAGCCGCCTGCGGGCCGGTGGTCGGCACCACCGTGGCCACCAGCAGGGCGCCGTCGGGGGACGGCTGCGGGGTGCTCACCGAGGCGACGCCCGGCGTCTGCGACAGCGCGGTCTGCAGGGCCGGCGTCAGGGACTCCGCCTGCGCGCCGTCGAGGGCAACGACGACCGTCAGCGGACCGTTGGCCCCGGGGCCGAAGGCCGTGGAGATCGCGTCGTAGGCCCGCTTGTCGGTGAACGACGTCGGGTCGGCGCCCGCGTCGATGTGGCCGAGGGTCATCGACAGCGTCGGAACGGCCAGGACGGCGAGCACGGCGACACCGGCTCCGAGGTACTGCCAGGGGCGGCGCTCGATGCGCTCGGCGTAGCGGTGCCAGGCCCCGCCGTCGGCCGCGTCCGACCCACGGGCTCCCTCGGCGACCGGCTCGCGCAGGTGCCGACGGTCGATGTGACGGCCGAGGAGGGCCAGCAGCGCCGGCACGAGGGTGATCGCCGCCAGCGCCGCCACCGCCACGGTGATGGACGCGGCCAGCCCCAGCTTGCCCACGAACGGGATACCCGAGGCGAACAGTCCGAGCAGCGCGATGACGACGGTGACGGCGGCGATGAGCACGGCCCGGCCGCTGGAGGCGACCGACCGGGCGGCGGCCTCGGCCGGGTCGACCCCGTCGAGGACGAGCTGCCGGTGGCGGGTGGTCAGGAACAGGGCGTAGTCGATGCCGACCCCGAGCCCGATCATGACCCCGAGCGTCGGTGACACCGAGGCGAAGGTGGTCGTCGCGGCCACCATGCCCAGCACGCCGAGCCCGGTGGCGACCCCGACCCCGGCGGTGACGATGGGCAGCCCGGCGGCGTAGACGCTGCCGAACCCGATCAGCAGCACCGTCACCGCCACCGCCACACCGATGAGCTCGGACAACGCGTCGCTGGCCTTCGGGCGCGCTGCCTGGCCCAGGACACCGCCGTAGTCGACCTGCACGCCGGCCGCCCGGGCCGGCTGCACGGCGGTGTCGACGGAGCTGACGTAGCCGGACCCGAGCGAGGTCGGGTTCACGTCGAACTGCACCGTGGCGTAGGCCGTCCGACCGTCGCGGGAGGTCGTCGCGGCGCTCAGCGGGTCGCTCACCGCGAGCACGTGCGGCAGCGCCGCGACCTGCGAGCGCACGGTGTTCAGCTGCGCGGCGTGCTGCTGGAGCGTGCCGGTGGCGACGGTGAAGACCAGCTGGCCACTCTGGCCGCCGAGCTGCGGCTCGTGCGCCGCCAGCAGCGCCGCGCCGCGCTGGGCCGGCGAGCCCGGCAGCTGGAACTGGTCGGAGTACTCGCCGCCGGCCACCCGGTGACCGAGGGTCGTGCCCACGAGCAGCACCAGCCACACCAGCACCACCCACCAGCCGTGCCGCGCGCTGACCCGACCGACGCGCAGCATGAGCGGGTCGCGCCGCACGGCGTCGGGCGGAGGCGGCGCCGGCGACGACGTGATGGTCATGGCTCAGAGGCTAGGTTCAGCCGGCCGGACCCGACAGCAACCTGGCACGCTGAAACGGGCCGCCCACGTGCAACGTGGGCGGCCCGTCTCGGGTGGTTCGAATCAGCTCTTGCGCTTGGCGATCTCGTCGGTCAGCTGCGGGGCAACGGCGAACAGGTCGCCGATGACGCCGAAGTCGGCCAGTTCGAAGATCGGGGCCTCGGCGTCCTTGTTGATGGCCACGATCGTCTTCGAGGTCTGCATGCCGGCCCGGTGCTGGATCGCGCCGGAGATGCCGACGGCCAGGTACAGCTGCGGCGAGACGGTGACGCCGGTCTGGCCGACCTGCATCGAGTGCGGCACCCAGCCGGCGTCGACGACGGCACGGGAGGCGCCGACGGCCGCGCCGAGGGAGTCGGCGAGCTTCTCGATGATCTCGAAGTTGTCGGCCTTGCCGATGCCGCGACCGCCGGAGACGACGACCGAGGCGTCCGAGAGCTGGGGGCGGGAGCCCTTCTCCTCGACCACGGTGTCGACGATCTTCGCGGCCTTCGCGGCGTCGGAGAACTCGACCGACACGGCGACCTCTTCGGCCGCGCCGCTGCTGGGCTCCGGGGCGAACGAGTTCGGCCGCACGGTGATGATCGGCGTGCCCTTGCTGACCTTGGCGGTGACGTCGATGGCGGCACCGAAGATCTGCTGGGTGACGTTGCCGTCGCCGTCGATGCCGACGGCGTCGTAGAGCAGCCCGCTCTCCAGCTTGATCGCGAGCCGGGCGGCGACCTCCTTGTTGTCGGCGGTGGACGAGGCGAGCACGGCGGCCGGGGAGGCCTGACCGGCCACCTGCGCCAGCGCCTCCGCCCGGGCGGCGATCGCGGAGCCGGCGAGCTCGTCGCTCTCGGCCACGTAGACCTTGGCGGCGCCGAACTCGGCCAGCTGGTCCTTGAGGGCGCCGGCGGTGCCGGGCGCGCCGAGGACGACGGCGCTGGGCTCGCCGAGCTGGCGAGCGGCGGTGAGCAGTTCGAGTGTGGCCTTCTTGACCTTGCCGTCGACCGCGTCGACGAGGACGAGAACCTCAGCCATGGTGATATCTCCTTGGGTTCGTCGGTGCTTCGTCGGACCGGGTCAGATGAGCTTCTTGGAGGCGAGGTAGTCGGCGATCTTGACGCCACCGTCGCCCTCGTCCTTGACGCTCTGACCGGCCTCGCGGGGCGGGGCGTTCTCGAAGGACACGACCTGCGACCAGGCGTTGTCGAGCCCGACCTCGCCGGCGTCGAGGCCGATGTCGGACAGCGACTTGACGTCGATCGGCTTGTTCTTCGCGGCCATGATGCCCTTGAAGGACGGGTAGCGCGGGTCGTTGATCTTCTCGACGACGCTGATGACCGCCGGAGTGGCGGCCTCGACCTTCTCGTAGCCGTTCTCGGTGACCCGCTCGATGATCACGGTGGAGCCGTCGACGGTCACCTTCCGGGCCTGCGTGAGCTGCGGCGCACCGAGGACCTCGGCGAGCATCGCCGGGACGACGGCCCCGCGGGCGTCGGTCGCCTCGGACCCGGCGACGGCGACGTCCCACTCCATCGTGCCGAGCGCCTTGGCCAGCACCTTGGCCGTGGCCACGGCGTCGGAGCCGTGGATGGCCTCGTCGGAGACGTGAACCGCCCTGTCGGCGCCCATCGAGAGCGCCTTGCGGATCGACTCGGTCGCCTTCTCGGGACCCACGGTGAGAATCGTCACCTCGCCGCCGTGCGCCTCCTTGAGGAGCAGTCCCTCCTCGATGGCGAACTCGTCGATGTAGTTGATCACCGGGTCCACGGCGCCACGGTCGACGGTGTTGTCGGACGGGTTGAGCTTGCGGTCACCTTCGGTGTCGGGCACCTGCTTGACCAGCACCACGATGTTCATGCGTTTCGCTGACCTCTCACCTCGAAAGGATCCTGCGGCTGCTCGCCGCTGGAGCGTCCCGGCCGGCCGGCTCTCGACCGCCGCGACATCGTTCTGTCATGACACTGCAACTGTTAGAGCTTCTACCACTCTGCCTTTGTTACTCACGAGTAGCAATATGACCGTTCTCTCGCCGGCCATTCCCGCGCTGCTCGCAGTGCCGCTCAGAGCGCCGCGGCGGCGGGGATGACGCGCTCCGCGTACACCGCCAACCGGCGGCCGTCGGTCACGTTCGGAATGCCGGTGTGCACGTGCTGCACGCCGAGCGAGGCCAGACGCTCCAGCTCCTCCAGCGTGGCGTCGACGTGCTCGCCGTCGGCGCCGGGGTCGAGCTGCTGCATCACGGTCTTCTCGATCGTGTCGTAGTCGCGGCCGATGTCCTTGCAGTGCTGCTGCAGCACCTCCAGCTTGTGCTCGAGCTGCGGGCCGCCGAACAGGTTGCAGGCGTCGGCGTACTGCGCCACGAGACGCAACGTCTTGCGCTCGCCGCCCCCGCCGATCAGCACCGGCAGGTGCGGCCGGCGCAGCGGCTGCGGCACGTTGAGCGTCCGTTCGAGCGTGTAGTGCTCGCCCCGGAACGGCTCCTCGCTGTCGCTCCACATCTGCTGCGCGATCCGCAGCGTCTCCTCCAGCCGCTCGAACCGCTCCTTGGTCGGCGGGAAGAACAGCCCGAGCCCGCGGGACTCCTCCTCGTTCCACGCCGCGCCGATCCCCAGCCAGGCCCGACCCTGTGAGAGCACGTCCAGGGTCGTGACCGTCTTGATCAATAGGCCCGGGTCCCGGTACACGACGGCGGTCACCCAAGCGAGCAGGTCGATGCGCTCGGTGTGGGCCGCCAGAAAGCCCAGCGTGGTGTACGCCTCGAGCATGTCGGTGTCGACCGGACCCACCGGCCCGATCTGCCACACGTGGTCCATGACGCTGAGTTTGCTGAAGCCGGCGTCCTCGGCCGACTTGGCCACGGTCGCGAGGTCGTCGGCCAGCCCGGCCGGGCCCGCCGGATAGGTGAGGTTGGCCAGGTGCAGTCCGAGTTGCATGACATCGTCCTCTCGGGGTCGATCGTTTCCGTCTGTCGACGCTAGCCCCCGGCGACGCGGCCACGCAGGCGGTGCCGGGCCGGGCGACGGGGCAGCCTCGTCGATATGGTCTCGGTATGCCCGAGCGCCGCAGCCTGCACCCACGGGTGAGCCTGGCCCGCCGGCGCCGAGACCGCCCCGCCCCTCCCCCGGAGCCCACCGCCGAGGAGCAGGCGCCCCGCAACGGTGTGGTCGACAGCGCCGTCTATCGGGACGGTCGACGCGACTGCTCCCCCGCCACCCTGTCCGCGACCCTGCAGGCGCTGCGCGAGCGACGCGACGGCATGGCCTGGATCGGCCTCTACCGCCCCGGGGCCGGCGAGCTGCAGTCGTTGGCCGAGGAGTTCTCGCTGCACGAGCTGGCGGTCGAGGATGCCGTCAACGCCCACCAACGCCCGAAGCTGGAGCGCTACGGCGAGACGCTGTTCGTGGTGCTGCGGGCCGCTCGCTACCTCGACGACGTCGAAGAGGTCGAGTTCGGCGAGCTGCACGTCTTTGTCGGCCCCGACTTCGTCATCACCGTCCGGCACTCGGAGTCACCGGATCTCTCGGTCGTGCGGCATCGCCTCGAGTCCGACCCCGAGCTGCTGATGAAGGGCACCGACGCGGTGCTCTATGCCATTCTCGACGCGGTGGTCGACGGCTACCTGCCGGTCGTCGCGGGGCTCGAGAACGACGTCGACGAGATCGAGACGCAGGTCTTCGACGGGGATCCCGCGGTCTCCCGCCGGATCTACGAGCTGTCCCGTGAGGTGGTCGACTTCCAGCGGGCCGCGCACCCGCTGCTGGACATGCTGGACTCGCTGGCCCAGGGGTACGACGCGCACGGCGTCGACGAGGAGCTGCGGCGGTCGTTGCGCGACGTCGCCGACCACGTCACCGCGGTCAACGAGCGCATCGACAGCCTGCGGGTGCTGCTGCGCGACATCCTGCAAGTCAACTCGATCCTGGTGGCGCAGAAGCAGAACGAGGAGATGACGGCGCTCAGCCGCACCAGCAACGCGCAGAACGACGAGGTCAAGAAGATCTCGGCCTGGGCGGCGATCGGGTTCGCGCCGACCCTGGTGGCCTCGGTCTACGGCATGAACTTCCAGCACATGCCCGAGACGCAATGGCTGCTCGGCTATCCCTTCGCGCTGCTGCTCATGGTGCTGGCCTCGGTGCTGCTGTACACGCTGTTCAAGCGGCGAGGGTGGCTGTGACGCTGCGGACGGAGGCTCGGACCAGCACCGCTTTCGATGTGCGGCCGTACCTGGACGGCATCGGCGCGGTCCTCGCCGGGCCGGCCAACGTGGTCATGCAGCTGGCATTGCCGGCCGTCGGTCACGGGGTGGTCGAGAGCCCGGTCGAGAGCGGCCGGCTGACCGACCACCCGTTCAAGCGGGCCCGCACCACCTTCACCTACCTCGCCGTCGCGCTGCTCGGCGACGACATGGATCGGGTCCGCTACCGGCAGGCGGTGAACTCCTCGCACCGCGCCGTGCGCTCCGGACCGGACAGCGCCGTACGCTACAACGCGTTCGACCCGCGACTGCAGCTGTGGGTCGCGGCCTGCCTCTACTACGGCACTCGCGACATCCATGAGCGCATGCGCGGCCCGCTCCCGGCCGAGGACGCCGAGGCGTTGCTGCGGCACTGCGCCCGCTTCGGCACCACGCTGCAGGTGCCCGAGGGGGCGTGGCCGACCGATCTCGAGGCGTTCGAGTCGTACTGGCGCGGCATGCTTTCCGATCTCGACGTCGACGAGACCGTGCGCCGGTACCTGCTCGACCTCGCCGAGCTGCGGCACGTGCCGTGGAAACCGCCCGGCGCCGCCCGGGCCCAGGCGTGGATCACGGCCGGCTTCCTGCCCGCCGAGTTCCGCCGGATGCTCGGGTGGAGCTGGTCGCTCGCCGACGAGCGACGTTTCGCCGCAGTCATGCGCGGGATCGGGCTGGTGAGCCGGGCCCTGCCAGGGCCGGTGCGGCGGCTGCCGATCAGCGGGTGGCTGTGGGACATGCGTCGACGAGCTCGGCGGGGGGCTCCGCTGGTGTGACTCGCGTGCCGCCCTGCCGCAGCACCGACAGCAGCAGCGGCAGCCCGACCGTGAGCGCCACGGTGCCCGCGAGCAGGAACCAGCCCGCCCGGTCGGCGCCGGCGTTCCCGGCGTTGTCGACGTACACGTTGCCCACCCCGTCGCAGGCCACTCGGGCCGGCCCTGTGAGCGGCGCGATGAAGGTGGCGATCTCGTCGAGGGCGCGGGTCGAGGCGTCCAGTGGGGTGACCTGCAGCTGCCTCGTCGCTCCGGCGGCCGGCGTGTAGCTGCAGGTCAGGGCGGCCGGCTGAACTCCGCGGCGAGCCAGCTCGGCGACGCCGCCGTGGATACCGAGCGAGTAGGTGCGGCCGGCCGTGAGCTCGACCGCGCCCTGCGGCGCGGCCCCCGCCACCCAGGAATGCCGCTCGCCGCCGATGCCGAGGAAGTAGAGGACGACGAACCCCAGGCCGAGCACGGCCAGCACCACGGCGGCGAAGGCGCGGCGTGCGAGCCGGGCGCTGCTGCCGGCGGTCGAGGCGTGGGTCATGGGCCGCCGGCTCCGGTGAGCAACGCCGACACCAGGTCACGGGGGCGGTCACACACGGGGGCGGCGCCGGCCGAGGCCAGCTCCCCCGGCAGGCCGTAGCCCCAGCCCGCCCCGACGCAGCGGATGCCGTGGACGCCGGCGCCGAACACGTCGTGCTCGCGGTCGCCCACCATGACCACCTCGTCCGGGCGTGGGTCTCCCAGCCGGCGCAGCACCTTCTCGATGACGAGGGCCTTGGTGGGCAGCGAACCGTCCTTCTCGTCGCCGCCCACGGTCTCGAACCAGCGGTCCAGTCCCAGCCGCTCGACGATCGGCGCGGCGTACGGCTCGGGCTTGCTGGTGGCGACGGCAAGGCGAACTCCGGCGGTCGCGAGCGCGGCCAGCACCTCGGCGATGCCGTCGTAGGCGACGGTGTCGTACATGGCGCCGCCGTCGACGTAGTGGCGCCGGTAGCTCGCGATGACCTCGTCGAGCTCGGCGTCCCCGATGAGCGGCGGCAGGGACTCGTAGAACGGCGGACCGAGCAGTGCCTGCTCGATGCGGGCCTCGAGCGGCGCCAGGCCGTGTTCGGCGAACGCGGCCCGAAGCGAGGCCAGGATGCCCGGCTTCGAGTCCGACATGGTGCCGTCGAGGTCGAACAGCACGACCCGCGGCAGGGCGGGGTCGGTCACCTGAAGGTGGCCTTGCCCGGGCCGCTCTCCAAGAAGGACGCCATCCCGATCCGCCGGTCCTCGGTGGCGAACAGGGACGCGAACAGGTGCGACTCCAGCCGCAGCCCGGTGGCGAGGTCACCGTCCATCCCGCCGTCGATCGCCTGCTTGGCGGCGGCCAGCGCGAGCGCCGGGCCCTTGGCGAACTTGGCCGCCATGGCGAGCGCGGTCGGGTAGACCTCGGCCTTCGGCACGACGGCGTCGACCAGGCCGATCTCGAGCGCCTCGTCGGCGGCCACGAATCGGCCGGTGTAGATGAGGTCTTTGGCCTTGGCCGGACCGATCAGGCGCGGGAGGCGTTGCGTCCCCCCGGCACCCGGAATGATGCCGAGCAGGATCTCCGGCTGCCCCCACCGCGCGTCGTCGGCGCTGACCCGGAAGTCGGCGGTGAGGGCGAGTTCGCAGCCGCCGCCGAGCGCGTAGCCGGTGACGGCCGCGATCACCGGCTTCGGGATCCGCGCCAGCGCATCGAGGGCCGCGGTGAGCCGGTGGGCGTCCCGCATCATGTAGGCGTGGTCCTGGCCGGCGAACTCCTTGACGTCGGCCCCGGCCGCGAACACCTTCTCGCCGCCGTAGATCACGACGGCTCGGACGTCGGGATCGGAGCCCACCCGCTCGGCGGCGGCCCGCAGCTGCTCCTGCAGTTCGGTGTTGAGCGCGTTCATCGGCGGACGCTGCAGGTGCAGCGTCGCCACCCCGGAAGGCGACCCCTCCGATCCGTCACCGATCTCGACGCGGACCAGTTCGTCGGCCATGCCGTCCTCCCCTGCGGGTTTCGGTTCCTCGCTCGCCACCGGAGCCTACGGCGGGAAGGCGATCAGGCGGCGTGCCGGCCCAGCTCGACCACGACCGTGGTCCGGGAGTGGACGTACTCGGGTGAGGGGTGGCGTCCGGGTGCTCCGGGCGGGGCGGGTTCTCGGCTTCGGTATCGGTGGCCGGTGGGGGTCGTGGTGGTGATGGTGCCCTCGGGGCTGGGTCTGGCTTGCCAGCCGGGGGCTTGTTTGGCGTGGTTGCAGGCTTGGCAGAGGCCTTGACCGTTGGCGATCGCGGTCTTGCCGTGCTGGTGCCAGGGATGGACGTGGTCGGCATGCCGGATCGGGGCATCGCACCAGGGAGTGCGGCAGGTCTGGTCCCGCAGCCGCAGGAACCGCTGCTGGTTCGCCGTAAACACCCGCCGCCGGGACTCCATCGCCACCAGCTGCCCGGTACCGGGCTTGGTGTAGAGGCGGCGGATCCAGCGCCGCGCCTGCCCGGTGCTTCGGTAAGCCAGCTCGCGGGCCAGTGCGGCCGGGACCGGGCCGTAGCCGTCGACATGCGCCGGTTCGTCGTAGCCTTCGTCGCCCGATCGGCCGAGCAGGCTGGCGTCGGTCATCACGAGGTTGATCTCGACCGGGACCGCGGTGGCGCTCTGTCGGCCGGTGAGGCGTTCGATCAGCAGGTCGGCCATCAGCTGCCCGCGGCCGAGCCGCTCGGGGTTGGCATGCGTATCGGCCGCGCGGGAGAGGCTGGCGTAGACGGCGACACCTTGGGCCACCGGCAGCAGCGCGGTCAGTCGCACCATCGTCTCCGGCGCCGGGCGCACGCTGACGTGCCGGTCGGCCTCGGCGCGGCGGCGGCGTTCCACCAGCCCGGCCGGATCGGCTCGGTAGGCGGCCTTGCGGGCCTCGGCCTCGGTGCGCCGGTCACCCCAGCCCTCCAGGTGCGCGGCGAGTTCGGCGTCCACCTCCAGCCGATCTTCCTTCGAGAGGAACACCGTCTCCCGGGCGACGAGGAACGCTCGCCGCTCCGAGGTGGTGCCGGTCGCCAGCTGCCGGAAGGTGCCGGGCAGCTCCCGAGTCAGCAGCCGGGCGTTGCCCAGCCAGCGCTGCCCCTGATGCGGCGAGACCCGCCGGGCCAGCGCCAGCTGCGAGGCCACCCCACGACCCTGCCGCTTGGCGGGCACCCCCCGCGGCGGCCTGCCCGGCCCGCTGCGAGACGTCGCAGGCGACCGCCTCGGCCGCCTGCGACGCCGCCGCGGCGGCCTTGATCTCCTCGAACAGTCGGACCCGCTCGATACGGTCAGCATCATCGGTCGCCGGCGAGACGGACGCATTCGCGGTCAACGCCTCCCGCAGGCGCAGCAGCTCGCCGGTGCTCAGTGATACTTCCGACGACATGCTCCAATAATAGCAAATACGTTCGTATTGTTCAATCCAGAGTGGACGGTCGCGGTGCGATGTCAGTGCGACCTGACAGTCTGACGCCATGGAGCAGCGCATCAGCCTCGTCACGCTGGGAGTCTCGGACATCTCCCGAGCGTTCGACTTCTACCGGCGGCTCGGGTGGCGCGGGCAGGAGGTCGAGCAGACCGTGTTCTTCCAGACGGGCGGCATCGGCGTCGTGCTGTGGGACCAGGACAAGCTCGCCGACGATGCCGCGGTAGAGCGGACGTCCAGCTCGGATTTTCGCGGCGTCACGCTCGCCCACAACGTTCGCACCCGGGAGGAGGTCGACGCCGTCATCGCGGCGGCGCGGGCCGCGGGAGGTTCGGTGACGCGAGACCCTGTCGAGACCTTCTACGGCGGCTACGCGGGGTACTTCGCAGACCCGGACGGGCATCTGTGGGAGGTCGCCTGCAACCCCGGCTTCCCGATCGGTCCTGACGGCGCGATCACCATTCCCGACTTCGGCGCCCGGTAACGGCCGGGCGACGTCTCGACGCCGGCGGGCGCGGGCGGATCAGGGCCGACGCCAGACCGAGACGTGCGACTCGCTGTCGGAGGTGAACGGCGCGCCCGTCCAGTCGGCATGCCGCGACTCCAGCTCCATCCCGGCCAGCTGCGCCATGAGGTCGCACTCGGCCGGCCAGATGTAGCGGAAGTTGCCCTGGTCGTAGTCGACCGTGCCGTCCTCCCGATGCCGGTAGTGGTGCGAGGTGCACTGCTGGGTCGTGAGGTCGTAGGTGTCCAGGACGACGTGCTCGTGGTCGACGGTCATGGGCGCCGCGTGCTGGCCGGGCGGGAGCCGACGGATTGGCGGGACCCACAACTCGAGGACGAAGCGTCCGCCGGGCCGGAGGTGGTCCGCGGCGTTGCGGAAGCAGCGAACCTGCTCCTCCTGGGTCCGCAGGTTCGAGATGGTGTTCCACACCAGGTAGACCAGCGCGTACTCCCCCGCCACCCGGGTCGTCGCCATGTCACCGACGGTCACCGACAGGGTGGCCTCGTCCACCTTCCGGCGCAGTTGCTCGACCATCGGGCCGGACAGCTCGATGCCGGTCACCGCGACGCCGCGGGCGAGCAGGGGCACGGCGACCCGGCCGGTGCCGATCGCGAACTCCAGCGCCGGCCCGCCCTCGGCCAAGCGGGCGAGCACGTCCACGGTCGGGTCGAGAACGCCCGGACGGAACACCTCTGCCGCGTCCCGGTCGTAGGTCGCAGCCGTCCGCTCGTCCCACACCTCGCTGCTCGTCACGCGGCGAAGCATCCCAAGTCGAACGTGCCTGGGGCCAACGATTTGTCGGCGCCCGGCTGTGCTGATCGCTCGCCGGTCACCGGCCTCGGTCAGCGTCACGTACGCCGCCTCGCGGGCGGCTCCTTTAATGGTCTCGATGACCACATCGACGAACCGAGCCTCACGGGACGCCCGCGTGCTCTGCGAGGCCTTCGCGGCCGAGCTCGCGAACTCGGGGCTCCCAGGCCAGGCCGCCGCGCTCGCGGCCGTCACGGGCGCCGCCGTCGCCCCACCGGGAGGGCCCGACACCGCGGTGCGGGAGCGCCCGGCCCGGGTTGCCGCGGCGCACTGGCGCCCGGCCCTCCGCGCCGCCCGGTCCGGACGCGCCGACCCGCTCGCAGGCACCCTAGCTCCGCTCGCGGAGCGGCTCGTCTGGACGCACACAGCCGCCTACGTCCGGTCGCCACCGCACGCGGGATTTCTCGACCGGTACGCGCACGCGAGGGTGCTCGGCAGCAGCGCCGATGCGCTGCTCGTCGACGAGTCGCAGACCGCCGCCGTCGGCGTCCTGCTGCTCGTGCCGGACAACGTCTATCCCCACCACCGGCATCCCGCCGACGAGGTCTACCTGCCGCTGACCGTCGCGCAGTGGAGCTCCGGACAGGACGAACCGTTCACGGCGCTCGAGCCGGGCCGTCCACTGCACCACGAGCCGCTGCAGCCGCATGCGGTACGCACCGCCGACGAGCGCCTGCTCGCGCTCTACCTCTGGACCGGGGACACGACCACGCCGGCCCGGCTGTGCTGAAACCGTAGGGCCCTATCGGGCGCGCGCGTACCACCGACCGGCCCGACGTTCGACGTCGATCGGCAGGCCGAAGGTCTCCGACAGCGCCTCGGCCGTGAGCACGTCGCGGGCCAGCCCGGAAGCGACCACCCGGCCGCCGCGCAGCAGCATCGCGTGGGTGATGCCGGGTGGCAGTTCCTCGACGTGGTGGGTCACGAGCACCGACGCCGGCGCGTCCGCGTCGTCGGCCAGCGACGTCAGCCGCCGCAGCAGATCCTCGCGGCCACCGAGGTCCATGCCGGCCGCCGGCTCGTCGAGCAGCAGCAGTTCCGGGTCGGTCATGAGGGCCCGTGCGATCTGGACGCGCGCCTTCTCGCCCTGGCTGAGGGTGCCGTAGCGCCGCTCCCCGAAACCGCCCACGCCCATGCGGTCCAGCAGCGCCGCCGCACGCCGGACGTCGGGCTCCGCGTAGTCCTCCCGCCAGCGGCCGATCACCGAGTAGCCGGCACTGACGACGACGTCGCTGACCCTCTCCCCACCCGGAATGCGATCGGCCAGCGCGGCGCTCGCCAGCCCGATGCGCGGGCGCAGTTCGAACACGTCCACCCGGCCGAGCTGCTCGCCGAGGACGTGGGCCACCCCCGCGGACGGGTGCATCGCCGCCGCCGCGATCTGCAGCAGCGTCGTCTTGCCGGCCCCGTTCGGCCCGAGCACCGCCCAGCGCTCGTCCTCCTCGACGGTCCAGTCGATCGCGTCGATCAGCGTCGCGCCGCCGCGGCGGACGGCGACGCCGTCGAGCTGGAGCACGGCATCGGGGTTGAACGGGGCCACGCGCCTATCAAAACACCCGTCTGGTCAGTCGGCGGGGCCGGTGGCCAGGGTGACGGTGGCGTGCTTCGTGGAACCGCTGGGAGCGGTCCAGGTGATGGTCACCCGCACGCCCGGGCCCTTTAGCGTCAGCAGTTGCTTGAGCTGGTCGGCCGAGGTGATGGACTTGCCGTTCACCCCGGTGATCACCGAGCCCGAGGTGATACCGGCCGACGCCGCCGGCCCCCCGTTCAGCAGGCCGGCGACCCCGGCCCCCTGGCCGTGGGCGTTCTGCGTCGCGATGCCGAGGAAGCCCGGCAGCCCGATGTGGATGGCCGCCGTCTCGGAACCGGACTCGATCTTCGTCGCCACGGCGAGCGCGTTCTGCACCGGGATCGCGTAGCCGGTGTGGGCCGCCGAGCGCTGCGAGGAGGCGGCGGTGTCCATGCCGATGATCTGGCCGTTGCCGGCGTACAGCGGGCCACCCGAGTCGCCGGACATGATGCCGGCGTTGGTCTCGATCATGCCGTGCAGCTTCTCGGCATCCTGCCCGTTCTGGTCCGACGCGGTGATCGTCTTGTTCAGCGCTGTTACCTGCCCGGTGGCGGCGGTGAGGCGCCCCGTGCCGCCGGCGTTGCCGACGCCGACGACCTGGTCGCCCACGGACACCCCGGAGGCCGAGGCGGCGAGGTTCGCCGTCTTCAGGCCGGAGGCGTCGACCAGTTGGAGCACGGCGACGTCCGAGCCGGGCGCGGTACCGACGACCTTGGCGTGGTACGAGCGGTCGGTGGTCTCCACGGTGACCACGATGCTGGTCGCGCCACGGATGACGTGGTTGTTGGTGAGGACCGTGCCGTCCGGGCTGAGGATCATGCCGGTGCCGGCGCTCTGCGCGTTCTGGTACTTCAGCGTCGAGACGACCGTGACGACGCCGATCTGCTGGCTCGCGTTCGCGGCGCCGGTCGTGTTACCGCCGGACGAGCCCGATCCGGAGCCGGAGCGCGACCCCGAACCGGAGCCCGACCCCGATCCCGAGCCGAAGCCCGAGCCCGAGCCGCCGGGCAGTTGCTGCAGGCCGCCGGGCTGCTGCGGCCCGAGGTCGATCACCGAGCCCGCTCCCGACACCGTGCGGGACGTGTGGTTGGCCACGGCGACGCCGCCCAGGACGACGGCGGCCGCCGCGACGGCCGAGCCGATCCCGACGAGCAGGCTGCGGTTCCGCTGCTTCGGCGGGGGTGGCGGGGGCGTCCAGCCGTAGGGCGGCGGCCAGCCCTGCTGCTGCCAGCCGCCCGCCGGGTAGCTCGGCCCCGGATAGGGCCGGTAGTCCGGATAGGGGTTGTGGTCCGGGGCGTACGGCTGTGGGCGATAGGGGTGCTCGTCGCTCATGGACACAAGACAACCCTCCCCAACCAGACGATCACTGAGTACCGGCCAGGAAAAACCTGAGAATGAACCGACGGCGGGACGGCCTCCACCATCCACTATCGTCCCTCCGGTGCTGCCTGACCATCCTGCCCGCCCGCAGGCAGCGCACCTCGAGCGGACCTGGCCAGGTCGACCGTTCCCGCTCGGCGCCGCCTGGGACGGCGAGGGGACCAACTTCGCGCTGTGGTCGACCACTGCCACCGCGGTGTCCGTCTGCCTGTTCGACGCCGACGGCACCGAGACCCGCGTCCCGCTGGCCGAACGCACCTTCCAGGTGTGGCACGGCTACGTCCCCGGGGTCGGGCCGGGGCAGCGGTACGGCTTCCGCGTCGACGGCCCGAATGACCCCGGGCACGGCCTGTTCCACCACCCGGAGAAGCTGCTGGTCGACCCGTACGCGCGCGGTATCGAGGGCGACTTCCGGGAGCACCCGTCGGTCTATCCGGACACCGACGCCGACTCGGCCCCGTACGTCCCGCGCTCGGTGGTCGTGCACGACGCGTTCCCGTGGGGTGACGACCACCGCCCGAACACGCCGTGGGACGACACCGTCATCTACGAACTGCACCTGCGCGGGTTCACGATGCAGCACCCCGACGTGCCCGAGGACCTGCGCGGCACCTACGCCGGCCTCGCGCACCCGGCGGTCCTGAAGCACCTGACCGCGCTCGGCGTCACCGCGGTCGAGCTGCTGCCGATCCACCACTTCGTCTCCGAGCCGCACCTGCAGCGCCGCAGCCTTCGGAACTTCTGGGGCTACAACACCCTCGGCTTCTTCGCCCCGCACGCCGGGTACGCCTCCCGCCCCGGCGACCCGGGCGACGCGGTCCGCGAGTTCAAGGCGATGGTCCGTGCCCTGCACGCGGCGGGCCTGGAGGTGATCCTCGACGTCGTCTACAACCACACCGCCGAGGGCGGCCCGGACGGCCCGCTGCTCTCGTTCCGCGGCATCGACAACGGCTCCTACTACCGCCTCGCCCAGGACGACCCGAGCCGCTACGTCGACTACACCGGCTGCGGCAACACGTTCAACGCCCGCCGCTCGTTCCCGCTGCAGCTGATCACCGACTCGCTGCGCTACTGGATCACCGAGATGCACGTCGACGGCTTCCGGTTCGATCTCGCCTCCGCGCTCGCCCGCTCGCTGCACGACGTCGACAAGCTCTCGTCGTTCTTCGACGTCATCCACCAGGACCCGGTCATCTCGCAGGTGAAGCTCATCGCCGAGCCGTGGGACGTCGGCGCCGGCGGGTACCAGGTCGGTGAGTTCCCGCCGCTCTGGACGGAGTGGAACGGCATGTACCGCGACACCGTCCGCACGTTCTGGTCCCACGGCGGCGACGGCGTCCGCGACCTGGCGTCGCGGCTGTCGGGCTCGTCGGACCTCTACGCCGAGGACGGGCGGCTGCCGATCGCGTCCATCAACTTCGTCACCGCGCACGACGGCTTCACGCTGCGCGACCTCGTCTCCTACGACCACAAGCACAACGAGGCCAACGGGGAGGACAACCGGGACGGCACCGACGACAACCGCTCGTCCAACAGCGGCGTCGAGGGGGACCCCGCACCCGACGCGGTCGTCCGGCTGCGGCGGCGGCAGGCCCGCAACCTGCTGACCACGCTGCTGCTCTCGACCGGGGCGCCGATGCTCGTGGCCGGCGACGAGATGTGGCGCACCCAGGGCGGCAACAACAACGCCTACGTGCAGGACAACGACGTCTCCTGGCTGGACTGGTCGCTGCTCACCGAGCCCGACGAGCCGGTCGCCACCGACCTGCTGGAGCTCACCCGGCGGCTGCTCGCGCTGCGACGGGCCCATCCCGTCCTGCGGCAGAGCGCCTTCTTCGAAGGGCACGCGAGCACCCTCGCCGGCGACCGCGGCCCGACGAAGGACCTCGCCTGGTTCCACCCGTCGGGCCGGGAGATGGCCGACGCCGACTGGTTCGACACCGGGCTGCGGACGCTGGGGATGTACCTCGACGGCCGCCGGCTGCGCCACCGCAACCGGCGCGGCGAGCCGATCGTGGACGACTCCTTCCTGCTGCTGCTGCACGCCGCGGACACCGAGATCACCTTCGCACTGCCCCGGGCGCCGTGGGCCGACTCCTACGAGCCGGTGGTCGACACCACCCACCCGGGGGGCGCGCCGCCGAGCCAGCGCGTGGTGCGCGCCGGCGCCCCGCTGCCGCTGACCGCTCGTTCGGTCACGGTGCTGCGGATCCTGCGGCGCGCGGCGCGCTGACTCGGGCGCGGAGTTGCGAGACTGGCGGTATGCGCGCCCCTACCCAGTGCTGGTTGAGCGACATGGACGGCGTCCTTGTCCGCGAGGAGAAGGCGGTGCCCGGAGCGACGGAGTTCCTGGCACGGCTCGTCGAGAAGCAGCAACGCTTCCTCGTCCTCACCAACAACTCGATCTACACCCCGCGTGACCTGTCGGCCCGGCTGCGTCGCAGCGGCCTCGACGTCCCGGAACGGGCGATCTGGACCTCGGCCCTGGCGACGGCCCGGTTCCTGGCCGACCAGCAGCCGGCGGGCTCGGCGCACGTCGTCGGCGAGGCGGGCCTGACCACCGCGCTGCACGACGTCGGCTACGTGCTCACCGACCGCGACCCGGACTTCGTCGTCCTGGGCGAGACGCGCACCTACTCCTTCGAGGCGATCACCCGAGCGATCCGACTGATCGAGCGCGGGGCCCGGTTCATCGCCACCAACCCCGATGTCACGGGGCCGTCGGACGAGGGGCCGCTGCCGGCGACCGGGTCGGTGGCGGCGCTGATCACCCGCGCCACCGGGCGCGAGCCCTACTTCGTCGGCAAGCCCAACCCGATGATGCTGCGCAGCGCGCTGAACCAGATCGAGGCGCACTCGGAGAACACCGTGATGATCGGCGACCGGATGGACACCGACATCGTCGCCGGGATCGAAGCCGGGCTCGACACGATCCTCGTGCTCACCGGCTCGACGAGCCGGGCCGATCTCGAGCGCTACCCGTGGCGCCCCGGGAGGGTGGTGGAGTCGGTCGCCGACGTGGTGGAGCTGGTCTGAGGGAGCCGCAGCCTCGCCGTCAGGCAGCCGTCCCGACGTAGTACGCGGTCGTGACGGGCGAGGTGGACGAGCGCTGGCCCGGCAGCCCGGCCCGGGTGTAGAGCGTGACCCGCCAGCGCGGCCCGGACCGGTCGATGCCGTCGCCGGAGGCCGGCCCGTAGACGTCCCTGCCCTTCGAACACGAGTAGAAGCCGACCCAGGTGTGGTGCGCTCCGCTCGGGACGGTCCAGGCACCACCGATCCGGACCTGGCAGGCGCCCCCGGCCGCGAGCGTCAAGGCCTGCGGCCGAACGTGGTGCGGCGCCGCCACCGGGTCGAAGCCCCCCGTGTACCGGAAGCGATAAAGCGTGCGCCCGAGAGGACTCCGCAGACAGAGCACGGTATGGCCGGTGGACTTCCAGCAGGCCGGCGCGTCGTACGCCGTCGGGCCGCACAGTCGGATGTCCGGATCGACGGCGGCGAACGCGGCACCGGAACCGCAGCTGACACGCCACGGACTCGACACGACGCGGTACCCGGGGGCGGGCGCCCCGGCGGCGGTGACCGGCCGGATCGTCCGCCGCGCCGTGTGCGCCGCGGCGGGAGCCGTCCGGGACGCCGACACCTTCGAGTGCCCGGCCGGCAGCGACGCCGGCGGGCCGGCGGTGGCCCCGCCGACGGTCGTGCCCGCCACCACGATCGCAACCGCCACCGCGGCAGCGCACCCGAGTACCGCGGCCACCACCGACTTCAACGCCACGCTGTTCCTCCGAGCCGCCTGTTCACCAGAACCGTCCACCATTTAGGTAGACGTTTGCTGAGACCGTTTCGTTGCGTCCGGCGGAGATTTGTCGCGATCTACCGCGACCTACAGCCGATTTACAGCCGATTTACAGCGCGGCGGCCAGCTCGGAGACCGCCGACACGGTGATATCGGGTCGGGCGAACACCTCCGGCCAGGGAGCCCCGGTG
Source organism: uncultured Actinomycetota bacterium (assembly GCA_963776855.1). GTDB lineage: Bacteria > Actinomycetota > Actinomycetes > Mycobacteriales > Jatrophihabitantaceae > Jatrophihabitans. Next base: position 196,083 of record CAVZOC010000004.1, read on the forward strand.
CGGTCGATGTAGGCGGTGCGCATGCCGACCTGGTGCGCGCCGTGCAGATCCCACGGGTGCACCGCGACCATGACGGCGTCGGCCGGCTCGACCCCGCACACCTCGAGGGCATGCCGGTACACGCGCGGGTCGGGTTTCCACGCGCCGACGTCCTCGACGCTGAGGACCTGCTCGAACGAGTCCCGCACGCCGGCCCGGCCCAGCAGCCCCTCGGCCACCGACGCGGCCCCGTTGGACATCGTCGCCAGCCGGTGCCCGCCTGCGACGAGCGCCCCGACGCCCGGGGCGACGTCAGGGTGCAGCTCGAGCTCGGCGAAGCCCTGCAGCACGTGCTCGGCGGCCGCGCCGACCGGGCGGGACAGCCCCGGCAGCTGCCCCGCCATCGAGTGCAGCACCGCCCGCGCCACGTCGGCGAACGGTCGGGGTGTCCCCGTGGTGCTGAGCGCGGCGCCGTCCCGCAGCGTGGCCGCGAACCAGGTCGCCAGCATCGGCTCCGGCGCGCCGATGTCGGCGAAGCGGCGCGCCAGCGGCGCCATGTCGGACAGGGTCTCGTTGACGTCGAAGACGACGAGGGTCATCGGGTCACCTTTCGTCGCAGGGTGCGGACCAGGCGTTGCAGCGCCGAGCGCGGCGGCGGTGGGGGCGGCGCGGCCAGCAGGTGCAGCGTCGCCGGCTCGGCGCGGCAGGTGATCGGCAGGCGGCCCAGCAGCTCGCCGTCGAGGGCGACCTCCTGCGGTTCGTCGGCGTCGATGTGGACGACGCGGGCCCGGCGGGTGTGGACGCCCCGCACCGGCCGGTGCCGCCCGACCAGGGCGTCGGCGACCGCGAACGCGAGTCGCAGCGGCGACAGGCGCTCGACGACGATGACGTCCAGCAGCCCGTCGGTCATGTCGGCGCCGGGGACGCGGAAGCCGAGCAGCCCACCGAACACCGGCGCGTTGCTGACCGACACCTGGACGGCGTCGAAGGTCTCGCGCGTGCCGTCGCGCACCACGACGCAGCGGAACGACCGGTGCCCGCGGATCGCCCGGGCGGCCGCCACCGGGTAGGTGAGCCCGCCGAAGCGGTCGCGCATCGATCGGCTGGTGGCGACGCGGGCGAAGGCCACGTTGAGCCCGATGGTGACGGCGTTGACCACCATGTGGTCGGAGCCGTCGACGGTGACCCGGGCGGCGTCCGCGGCACAGACGCGCAGCTCCGGCAGGGTGGCCACCGCCTCCTCGGCGTGTGGCGGCAGGCCGAGCGAACGGGCCACGTCGTTCGACGTGCCGAGCGGCAGGGCGAGCACCACCGTGTCGGTACCGGCAGCGACGTCGGCGGCGAGGCTGACCGTGCCGTCGCCACCGGCCGCCACCAGCAGCGGGGGCGCGTCGGCCCCCCGCAGGACGGCCCGGAGCCTATCCGGTTCGTCGACGCCCACCTCGGCGACGACCTCGATCTGGTTCTCCTGCAGCGCCGCCCGGGCCGCGTCGAGCCGGTCGGCGGCACCGGAGCCGGGGCTGGAGAGCAGCACAGCGCGAGCCGGCCGTTCGAAGGGGCGCATCGGCTCGCCGGGCGAGTGCGTTCCCGCCTGCCGCATCGCCCGCACCACGCGTCCGGCCAGGAGGCCCGAGACCACCCCCACCGCCGCGCCGACGGCGACGTCGCTCGGGTAGTGGACGCCGGTGTGCACCCGCGAGTAGGCGACCGTCGCCGCCGCGGGTAAGGCCGCTGCCGCCGCGCCCGGCATTGCGGCGCTGACCCCCGTGGCGAAGGCGAACGCCGAGGCGGCGTGTCCCGACGGGAACGAGAAGGTGCGCGGCAGCCGCAGCAGCGGCGGCGCCCCGGCGGGCGGTCGTTCCCGCTGCCAGGCGAACTTCAGGGGCCCGTTGACCAGGGTGGCGGCGACCCCGATGCCGAGCAGGCCGCCCGCCGCGGCGCTGCGCGGCTGCCGGCGGCCGGTGGCGGCCAGGGCGGCGGCGGCCACCAGCCACACCGCCGACCGGTTCGCGGCCGTGCTCGCCGCAGTCATCAGCTGGTCGCGTCCGGGCCCGCGCCCGGCCGTCGCCGCTGCGAGCAGTCGCCGGTCCCAGCCCGAGGCGCGCAGCCGCGCCCGCCCGATCAGCCGATCGGGTCCGGAGCCGGTTCTCACCGGGCGCCGGCGACGAAAGCCTGCATCGCCTCCGGATTCTGCAACGCGCCCACGCTCACCGCCTCGGCGAGCGGCACGCCCGCCAGCACGCGCTTGACCGGCACCTCGCACTTCTTCCCGTTCAGGGTGCGGGGTACCTCGGCCACCGCGACGACGTCGTCGGGCACGTGCCGCGGTGACAGCTCACTGCGGATCTGTTGCCGCAGCCGGTCGCGCACGTCGTCGACGCTCGTCCCCTCGGCGAGCACGACGAACAGCAGCAGCCGGCCGTCGCCGCCGGGCCCGGAGGTGTCGATGACCAGCGAGTCCTCGATGCCCGGCACCTCCTCGACGACGCGGTAGAACTCGGCGGTGCCCATGCGGACACCACCGCGGTTGAGCGTGGAGTCCGAGCGCCCATAGATGACGCAGCCCCCCCAGGGCGTGATCTTCACCCAGTCGCCGTGCCGCCACACGCCGGGGAAGGTGTCGAAGTACGACTCCCGCAGCCGGGTGCCGTCCGGGTCGTTCCAGAAGCCGACGGGCATCGACGGCATCGGCTCGGTGATGACGAGCTCACCCACCTCGTCGATCAGCGAACGGCCGTGCGGGTCGTACGCCTCGACCGCGCACCCGAGCAGCCGGGCGGAGAGCTCGCCGGCCCGCACCGGCAGTGTCGGCGCGGCACCCACGAACGCGGTGCAGACGTCCGTGCCGCCGGACACCGAGGCGAGCAGCACGTCGCGCGCGACCTCGTCGTACACCCAGCCGAAACCCTCGGGGGGCAGCGGCGCCCCGGTGGAGCCGATCGACCGGAGGGCGGTGAGGTCCAGGTCCCGCCCCGGGTGCAGGTCGGCGCGCATGCAGGCCTGCAGGAAGGGCGCGGAGACCCCGAAGCTGGTGACGCCGGCTCGCTCGGCCAACCGCCACAGCGAGTCCGCCTGGGGGAAGGCGGGGTTGCCGTCGTAGAGGACGATCGCGCTCCCCACCACCAGCCCCGACACCAGCAGGTTCCACATCATCCAGCCGGTGGTGCTGAACCAGAAGAACCGGTCGCCCGGTCCGAGGTCGAGGTGCAGGGCCAGCTGCTTGGCGTGCTCGACGAGAATCCCGCCCTGACCGTGGATGATCGGCTTCGGCAGGCCTGTCGTACCGGACGAGTACAGAATCCACATCGGGGCGTCGAACGGCATCGGTTCGAAGCCGAGTTCGCCGGGAGCGGCCAGCACCTCGGGCCACGACACCGCGTCGGGGATCGTGGCGGACGGTTCCAGGTACGGGACCGCGATGGTCGTGTGCACGGTCGGCAGCTCGGCCCGGAGCGCCTCGACGGTGGGGCGGATGTCGTACGCCTTGCCGCCGTAGCGGTAGCCGTCGACGGTCAGTAGCACGACCGGCTCGATCTGGGTGAAGCGGTCGGCGACGGCGTGAGCCCCGAAATCCGGGGAGCAGGACGACCAGATCGCGCCCAGCGAGACCGTCGCCAGCATCGCCACCAGGGCCTCGGGCGCGTTCGGCAGCAGCGCGGCCACCCGGTCGCCGGCCGCAACGCCGCGCGACGCCAGCAGCGAGCGCACCGAGGCCACCTGATCGCGCAGCTGCTCGAAGGTCAGCGTGCGGGCCAGACCGTCCTCGCGCTCGAACACCACGGCCACGTCGTCGGCCGCGACCTCGCAGGGCGGGAAGAGCGCGTGCTCGGCGTAGTTGAGCCGCCCGCCGGGGAACCACTCCGCCCCCGGCATCGAGCGGTCACCGAGCGCTGCCGCCGGCTCCTCGTGCCACCGCACCCCGTACCACCGGGTGAAGGCCGACCAGAAGGCGTCCAGATCGGCGATCGACCACTGCCACAGCTCGTCGTAAGTGGCCGCCGTGACCCCGCCGTGCTCGGCGAGCCACCGGCCGAACTCGGTGATCCGCGCGCGGGCGATCCGGTCGGTGTCGGGCTCCCAGAGCAGTTCGCCTTCGACGGTCATGCCCGAAACCTACCGACCGCCGGCGCGGGGCGAGACGCTCAGGCTCCCGCGACGACGCCGAGCTCCGCCGGCGACGCAAGCAGCGCATTGTCCGGCAGCACCCGGACGGTGTAACCGAAGCCGCCGGTGCGGTCGAGCGGGACCTCGCCCTCGTAGCGGGTCGTGCCGTCGGTCTGCTCCACGGCCCGCAGCGGCGTGGTGGCGACGTCGACGAGCCGGTCGTCACCGTCGACCGCGCCGTACACCGCCTCGACCGCGACGTCGCGGTCCGACAGGCCCCCGAGCGTCACCTCGGCCCGCAGGGCGAGCGACTGCCCGAGCTGCGCGTCACCGGCCCCGGACAGCTGCGAGTCGACGTGCAGCACGGATACCGCCGGCCACGAGTCGACCACCCGGCTGCGCCAGCACGCCAGCTCGCGCGCGGCGGCGAAGCCGTCGGCGTGCATCCGGCGCGAGGAGGCCGCGGCCGGGGCGTACAGGCGGCGGACGTACTCCCCCACCATGCGGACCGCGAGCACCTTCGGCCCCAGCGACTTCAGGGTGTGCCGCACCATCTGCACCCACCGCGTCGGGGTCTCGCCGTCGGGGCGGTCGTAGAAGCGGGTGGCGACGTGCTTCTCGACCAGGTCGTAGAGCGCCTCGGCCTCGAGGTCGTCACGCCGCTCGGGGTCGGTCAGGCCGTCGGCGGACGGGATCGCCCAGCCGTTCTCGCCGTCGAACCACTCCTCCCACCAGCCGTCCAGGATCGAGAGGTTGAGCGCACCGTTCAGCGCCGCCTTCATCCCCGACGTGCCACACGCCTCGAGCGGGCGCAGCGGGTTGTTCAACCAGACGTCGACGCCCCAGTACAGGTAGCGCGCCATGCCGATGTCGTAGTCCGGCAGGAAGGTGATGCGGTGCCGGACCTCCGGGTCGTCGGCGAAGCGCACCATCTGGGCGATCAGCTGCTTGCCGCCGTCGTCGGCCGGGTGGCTCTTGCCGGCGATGACGATCTGCACCGGCCGCTGCGGGTCGAGCAGCAGCGCCTTGAGCCGGTCGGGGTGGCGCAGCATCAGCGTCAGGCGCTTGTAGGACGGCACCCGACGGGCGAAACCGATGGTCAGCACGTCCGGATCGAAGGCGGCGCCGGTCCACCCGAGCTCGGCCTCGCTCATCCCCCGCTGCCGGCACGACGCGTACAGCCGCCGGCGGATCTCCTCGACCAGCCGGGCGCGCAGCCGGTTGCGGACCCGCCACAGCTCGGCGTCACCCACGCGGTCGAGGGCCTCCCAACCGCCCCCGTGGGCGATGGCCTCCGCCCCGACCTCACGTTCGGCGACGTCGAGGATGTCGCGAGACATCCAGGTGGGGGCGTGGACGCCGTTGGTCACCGAGGTGATCGGGACGTCGGCGGCGTCGAAGCCCGGCCAGAGCCCGGCGAACATCTGCCGGCTGACCTCGCCGTGCAGCAGCGAGACCCCGTTGGCCCGCTGGCCCAGGCGCAGGCCCATGTGGGCCATGTTGAAGATCGCCGGATCCTCCTCGGCGCCCAGCGCGAGGATGCGCTCGGCGGCGATCTGGGCGCCGGTGACCAGACCGCCGAGGTGCCGCGCGACCAGTTCCCGCGGGAACCGGTCGATGCCGGCGGCCACCGGGGTGTGCGTGGTGAAGACCGTGCCGGCGCGGACGGCCTGCAGCGCGGCGTCGAAGTCCAGGCCGTCGCTGACGACGAGTTCGCGGATGCGCTCCACCCCCAGGAAGCCGGCGTGGCCCTCGTTGGTGTGGAAGACCTCGGGGGCGGCGACCCCGGTGACCGCGCAGTAGGCGCGCAGCGCCCGGACGCCCCCGACGCCCAGCAGCAGTTCCTGCTCCAACCGGTGCTCCGCGCCCCCGCCGTAGAGCCGGTCGGTGACCTGGCGGGCGTCGGCGTCGTTCTCCTCGATGTCGCTGTCGAGCAGCAGCAGCGGCACCCGCCCCACCTGCGCCACCCAGACCTGGGCGTGCAGGGTGCGGGACTCCGGCAGTGCGATCTGCACTCGCACCGGCGTGCCGTCGGCGTCCTGCAGCGCCGTGATCGGCAGCCCCTGCGGGTCGAGGGACGGGTAGTGCTCCAGCTGCCAGCCGTCGCGGGACAGCGACTGCTTGAAGTATCCCGAGCCGTAGAGCAGGCCCACCCCGATGATCGGGACGCCGAGGTCGCTGGCCGCCTTGAGGTGGTCGCCGGCCAGGATGCCGAGCCCGCCGGAGTACTGCGGCAGCACCTCGGTGATGCCGAACTCCGGCGAGAAGTAGCCGATCGAGGTCGGCAGCGGCTCCCCGGCCTGCTGCTGCTTCTGGTACCAGCGCGGCCGCTCGAGGTAGTCGTTCAGATCCTCGGTGAGGTCAGCCAGCCGACGCAGGAACTTCCGGTCGCCGGCCAGCTGCGCGAACCGCTCGGGGGCCACCTCGCCCAGCATCCGGCCCGGATCCCGGTCGCAGCGGCGCCAGAGGTCGGGGTCCACCGACTCGAACAGGTCGATCGTCTCGGGGTGCCAGGACCAGCGAAGGTTCGCGACCAGGTCACCGAGGCCGGAGAGCTCGGGGGGGTAGGCGGCACGGACGGTGAGTCGACGGAGGGCCTTCACCGCCTCGACGCTAGCAGCGCGGAAAGGCTTTCGGTCGCGGGCCGTCGAACTCTCGCCCCGGGTGGCGGCGTGGTGCCGCCGGTGTCGATCTGGGTAGCGTGACGCAGGTGGTAGGACGCTTAGGACTCACGGATGTCAGGCCCGTCGTGGGCTCCACCGTCTCCGGCGAATTCCCGGCCCGATCCGTCGTCGGTGAGCCGCTGCCCATCTCCGCGCGCGTGTTCCGCGAGGGTCACGATGCGGTCGCCGCCAGCGTGTGCGTCCGTGACGCCGGAGGCAGGACGGTCGCCCGTACCCGGATGCAGCCGGGTGCGGTCGGGACCGACCGATGGCACGCGGAGGTCACCTTCGCCGAGCAGGGCGCGTACTCGTTCGCGATCGAGGCGTGGAGCGACCCGATGGCGACGTGGCACCACGCGGTCACGGTCAAGATCGACGCGGGGCAGGGGGCCGACGATCTCGCGAACGACTTCGAGTACGGGGCGCGGCTGTTCGACCAGGTGGCCAGGTCGCTTCCGAAGCCGGAGCGGCCCCGCGCCGCGGCCGCGTCCCGCGCCCTGCGCGACACCTCGCTCGACGTCGAACACCGCGTCGCGCCCGCCCTGGACGGCTACCTGCAGCAGCTGGTGTACGAGCACCCGGTGCGCGAGTTCGTGACCTCCTCGCCCCGCTACCCGGTCTGGATCGACCGGCCGCGGGCGCTGTACGGCTCCTGGTACGAGTTCTTCCCGCGCTCGATCGGGGCGGAGCTGGCCGGTGACCCGTCGGCGCCGGCCCGTCCCGCGCGTCACGGGACCCTGCGCGACGCCACCGGACACCTCGACTACGTCGCCTCGATGGGCTTCGACGTGGTGTACCTGCCCCCGATCCACCCCATCGGCGAGGTCAACCGGAAGGGGCCGAACACCGAGGCCTTCCCGGGCGGGACGGTCGTGGCCTCCTCCTGGGACGTCGGCTCCCCCTGGGCGATCGGCTCCAAGGACGGCGGTCACGACGCCGTGCACCCCGAACTCGGCACGATGGCCGACTTCACCGCCTTCGTCGCGCGGGCGCGGGAGCTGGGCATGGAGGTGGCGCTCGACTTCGCGCTGCAGTGCGCACCCGATCACCCCTGGGTGACCGAGCACCCCGAGTGGTTCACGACCAAGCCCGACGGCACCATCGCCTACGCCGAGAACCCGCCGAAGAAGTACCAGGACATCTACCCGCTCAACTTCGACAACGACCCGCAGGGGCTCTACGCGGAGTGCCTGCGGGTCGTGCGCCACTGGATGGCCGCCGGGGTGCGGATCTTCCGCGTCGACAACCCGCACACCAAACCGCTGAACTTCTGGCAGTGGCTGATCACCGAGATCCGCAAGACCGACCCGGACGTGATCTTCCTGGCCGAGGCCTTCACCCGGCCGGCGATGATGCACGAGCTGGCCAAGATCGGCTTCCACCAGAGCTACACCTACTTCACCTGGCGGACCGGCCGGAACGAGCTGGCCGAGTACGTCGAGGAACTGGTACAGGCCTCGCCCTACATGCGGCCGAACTTCTTCGTGAACACGCCGGACATCCTGCACGCATTCCTGCAGCACGGCGGCCCCGGCGCCTTCGCGATCCGCGCTGTGCTGGCCGCGATGCTCTCACCGACCTGGGGCGTGTATTCCGGCTACGAGCTCTACGAGCATCTGCCCGTGCGCCCGGGCAGCGAGGAGTACCTCGCCTCCGAGAAGTACCAGCTGCGGCCCCGCGAGTTCGCCGCCGCCCAGGCGGACGGCCGGTCTCTGGCGCCCCTGATCACGACGCTGAACCGCATCCGCCGCGAGCATCCCGCGCTGCAGCAGCTGCGGCCGGTGACCTTCCATGCCGTGGACAATCCGGACCTGCTGGTGTTCAGCAAGCGGGACGCCGCCTCGGGCGACACCGTCCTCGTCTGCTGCACCACGAACCCCCACGACTGGCAGGAGGGCACGGTGTCACTCGACCTCGCCGCGCTCGGTCGCGACTGGGAGACCGGCTTCACCGTCCGCGACCTGCTCGACGGCAGTGAGTACCGCTGGGGCGAGCACAACTACGTCCGGCTGGATCCCTACAGCCGGGCGGCACACGTCTTCGAGGTGACGCCGTGACGATCACGGAACGCTCCGAACCCGACTGGTTCAAGCGGGCGGTCTTCTACGAGGTGCTGGTCCGAGGCTTCTCCGACTCCAACGGCGACGGTTCCGGTGACCTGCGCGGCCTGACCGACAAGCTGGACTACGTCCAGTGGCTCGGCGTCGACTGCCTCTGGCTACCGCCGTTCTACCAGTCGCCGCTCCGCGACGGCGGCTACGACGTCAGCGACTACACGGCGGTGCTCCCCGAGTTCGGCACCATCGAGGACTTCAAGGTCTTCCTGGACGAGGCCCACTCCCGCGGCATCCGGGTGATCGTGGACTTCGTCATGAACCACACCTCCGACCAGCACCCGTGGTTCCAGGCCAGCCGCTCCGACCCGGACGGCCCCTACGGGGACTTCTACGTCTGGAGCGACGACGACACCCGCTACCCGGACGCCCGCATCATCTTCGTCGACACCGAGCCGTCCAACTGGACCTTCGACCCGGTACGCCGGCAGTACTACTGGCACCGGTTCTTCAGCCACCAGCCGGATCTGAACTTCGACTCCCCGGCGGTCCAGGAGGCCATCCTGGACGCGCTGCGGTTCTGGCTGGACATCGGCATCGACGGCTTCCGGCTCGATGCGGTGCCCTACCTCTACGTCCGCGACGGCACCAACGGCGAGAACCTCCCCGAGACCCACGAGTTCCTCCGGCGGGTGCGCAAGGAGATCGACGCCGGCTACCCCGACCGCGTCCTGCTCTGCGAGGCCAACCAGTGGCCGGCCGACGTCGTCGAGTACTTCGGCGACCCGGCCGTCGGTGGCGACGAGTGCCACATGGCCTTCCACTTCCCGGTGATGCCCCGGATCTTCATGGCGGTACGGCGCGAGTCCCGGTACCCGATCTCGGAGATCATGTCGCAGACGCCGGAGATCCCCGAGCACTGCCAGTGGGGCATCTTCCTGCGCAACCACGACGAGCTGACCCTGGAGATGGTCACCGACGACGAGCGCGACTACATGTGGACCGAGTACGCCAAGGACCCGCGGATGAAGGCGAACATCGGCATCCGGCGACGCCTGGCCCCGCTGCTCGACAACGACCTCGACCAGATCCAGCTGTTCACCGCCCTGCTGCTGTCACTGCCCGGCTCGCCCGTCCTCTACTACGGCGACGAGATCGGCATGGGCGACAACATCTGGCTCGGTGACCGCGACGGCGTGCGCACCCCGATGCAGTGGACCCCGGACCGCAACTCCGGCTTCTCCACCTGCGACCCCGGCCGGCTCTACCTGCCGACCAACATGGACTCGATCTACGGCTACCAGGTGACCAACGTCGAGGCGCAGACCCGCAACTCCTCGTCGCTGCTGCACTGGACCCGCCGCATGATCCAGGTGCGCAAGGCCAATCCCGCCTTCGGGCAGGGCAGCTTCCACGACATCGGCGGCAGCAACCCCAGCGTGCTCAGCTTCGTGCGGGAGTTCGGAGACGACGTCGTGCTCTGCGTCAACAACCTGTCGCGCTTCCCGCAGGCGGCGGAGCTGGACCTGCGACCGTGGATGGGCGCGCAGCCGATCGAGCTGACCGGCGGCACCCTCTTCCCCGAGATCGGCGAGCTGCCCTACCTGCTGACGCTGGCGGGTCACGGTTTCTACTGGTTGCGCATCCCGCTGGCACCGCACCCCACCGAGGAGCCGGCCGCGCTGGAGGATGAGCCGATGGAAGAAGGCGGGCTGTGAACGCCGTACCCGACGCGGTCCGCGATCTCGTGGCCGCGTGGCTGCCCACGCAGCGGTGGTTCCCCGGCAAGGGGCGTGAGTTCACGCTCACAGTGGAGCGGCTGACCGAGCTGTCGCCGGCGCCCCAGCTGACGATCTGGCTGGCGCACGCCGCCTACGCCGACGGCGACATCGAGACCTACCAGCTGCCGCTGGTGTCCCGCGCGGAACCGGTCGAGACCCTCGAGCACGTGTTCCTCGGCACGGTGACCACCCCGGCCGGTCTCCGCTACGTCTACGACGCGCTGCACGACAAGGAGACCACCGGCGTGTGGCTCGAGGGCATCGCGAGCGACGAGGGCGCCGACGCGGCCCCCGTGGGCGAGGGAGTCGTGCGGTTCAGCCGCTACGTCGACCCCGACCGGGTCCCGGTCGACGAGCCCAGCCTGGTGATGTCCGGCGAGCAGTCCAACACCTCGCTGGTGTTCGGCGACACCGCGATCCTGAAGGTCTTCCGCCGGCTGCAGCCGGGCATCAACCCGGACATCGAGGTGCAGGGCGCGCTGAGCCGGCTGGGCGCCAAGAACGTCGCCGCCCTGCTCGGCTCCGCGGCCGCCGTGATCGGCGGGACGCCCACCTCCCTGGCGATGCTGCAGGAGTACCTGACCAGTGCCACCGACGGCTGGATCCTCGCCACGGCCAGCGTGCGGGATCTCATGGCCGAGGCCGACCTGCACGCCGACGAGGCCGGCGGGGACTTCGCCGGGGAGGCGGAACGGCTCGGCGCCGCCGTCGCCCAGACGCACGCCGACCTCGCCGAGGCCTTCGGCACCCGGCAGGCCGGCCCGGAGGAACTCGCCGAACGTTCCGAGGCCATGCGCGAGCGGCTGCGGTGGTCGCTCGACGTGGTCCCCGAGCTCGCCGAGGTCGCCGACGGCCTGGACGAGGTCTTCGCCGCGGTCGCCGGGCTGGCGCATGGCGTGCTGCTGCACCGCATCCACGGCGACCTGCACCTGGGGCAGGCGCTGCGCACCGTCTACCGCTGGGTGCTGATCGACTTCGAGGGCGAACCGATGGCCGACATCGAGGCGCGGCGTGCCTTCGACTCACCGCTGCGCGACGTGGCCGGCATGCTCCGCTCGTTCGAGTACTCCGGGCACCACCGACTCGCCGACAGCGGGCACGACCCGCAGCTGCTCTACCGCGCCAACGAGTGGTCGAGCCGCAACCGGGACGCCTTCTGCGCCGGTTACGCCGAGACCGCCGGCGCCGATCCCCGCGCCCACGCCACGCTGCTGCACGCGCTGGAGGCGGAGAAGGCGGTTTACGAGGCCGTCTACGAGAGCAGGAACCGTCCCGGCTGGCTTCCGATCCCGCTGGCCTCGCTGACCAGGCTCGTCCACTCAACCAGTGAGGACACCCCATGACCTCATCCCCCGCCCCCGACGACCTCGACCGCCTCGTCGGCGGCGCGCATCACGACCCGCACAGCATCCTGGGCGCTCACCCGCTGCCCGGAAAGCGCACCGCCCTGCGGACGCTGCGTCCGGACGCGCGCTCGGTCGCCTTCGTCGTCGACACCGAGCGGGTGCCGGCCAAGCAGATCCACGACGTCGGCGTATTCGAGGCGGTCCTCGACGGCCCCGCCACCGACTACCGGGTCGAGGTCACCTACGACAGCGGCACCTTCACCGTCGACGACCCCTACCGGTGGCTGCCGACGCTCGGTGAGGTCGACCGTCACCTCATCGCCGAAGGACGCCACGAGAACCTGTGGGAGGTCCTGGGCGCGCACGTCCGCAGCTTCGACACCCCCGGGGGCCCGGTGTCGGGGACCTCGTTCGCGGTCTGGGCCCCGAACGCGCTGGGCGTCCGGGTGATCGGCGGGTTCAACTACTGGATCGGCACCTCCACCCCCATGCGGGTTCTCGGGTCGACCGGCGTCTGGGAGCTGTTCGTGCCGGGCATCGGCGACGGCACCTCCTACAAGTTCCAGGTGCTGGGCAAGGACGGCCAGTGGCGCGAGAAGGCGGACCCGTTCGCCTTCGCCACCGAGGTCCCGCCGGCGACCGCGTCGGTGGTGCACACGCCGCGACACGTGTGGCGCGACGCGGAGTGGTTGGCGAAGCGGGCGTCGACCGCGTGGCACAAGGCGCCGATGTCGATCTACGAGGTCCACCTCGGGTCGTGGCGAGTCGGCCTGTCCTACCGCGAGCTCGCCGAGCAGCTCGTCGACTACGTCCGGGAGCACGGCTTCACCCACGTGGAGCTCCTGCCGGTGGCCGAGCACCCGTTCGGCGGGTCGTGGGGTTACCAGGTGACCTCGTACTACGCCCCGTCCTCCCGCTTCGGCGACCCCGACGAGTTCCGGCACCTCGTCGACGCCCTGCACGCCGCCGGCATCGGCGTGCTCGTCGACTGGGTCCCGGCGCACTTCCCCAAGGACGCCTTCGCGCTGGCCCGCTTCGACGGCACGGCCCTCTACGAGCACGCGGACCCGCGCCGCGGCGAGCAGCTCGACTGGGGTACCTACGTCTTCGACTTCGGCCGGAGCGAGGTCCGCAACTTCCTGGTCGCGAACGCGCTGTTCTGGCTCGAGGAGTTCCACGTGGACGGCCTGCGGGTCGATGCCGTGGCCTCGATGCTCTACCTCGACTACTCCCGCCCGGAGGGCGGCTGGGAGCCCAACGTCCACGGCGGGCGGGAGAACCTGGAGGCGGTCGCCTTCCTGCAGGAGATGAACGCGACCGTCTACCGGCGGGTCCCCGGCGCGGTGACGATGGCCGAGGAGTCGACGTCCTGGCCGGGCGTCACCCGTCCCACGCATCTGGGCGGGCTCGGCTTCGGCTTCAAATGGAACATGGGCTGGATGCACGACACGCTCAGCTACCTGGCCCACGAGCCGGTCCACCGGCAGTGGCACCACAACGAGATGACGTTCTCGATGATGTACGCCTACTCCGAGAACTTCGTGCTCCCGCTGTCCCACGACGAGGTCGTGCACGGCAAGTCGTCGCTGCTGAACAAGATCCCCGGCGACCGCTGGCAGCAGCTGGCGACGCTGCGGGCCCTCTACGCCTTCATGTGGGCCCACCCCGGGAAGCAGTTGCTGTTCATGGGCCAGGAGTTCGGGCAGGGCCAGGAATGGTCCGAGTCGCGGTCACTCGACTGGGAGCTGCTGGACGACCCCGGTCACCGGGGCCTCGGCCGGCTCGTCGCCGATCTCAACGCCGCCTACCGCGAGACCGGCGCGCTGTGGTCTCGCGACACCACCGAGGACGGCTTCCACTGGATCGACGCCAACGACGCCGGCGGCAACACCTTCTCGTTCCTGCGCTTCGGCGACGACGGCACGGTGGTGGCCTGCGTGGCGAACTTCTCCTCGGTGCCCCACGGGAACTACCGGCTCGGGCTGCCGTACCCCGGCACCTGGCACGAGGTCGTCAACACCGACGCCGACATCTACTTCGGCTCCGGCGTGGGCAACTTCGGGCAGCTCGAGGCCAGCGAGCAGACCTGGCACGGCCAGCCGGCCTCCGCCGAGTTGCGAATTCCGCCGCTCGGCACCCTCTGGCTCCGATTCACCATTCCCTCGGGTATGGTGTGACTCGGGTCGCTCGTTCCCGGCAAAACCGACATATTTCGACAGAGATGAGGCCTTTCGACTGGAAAAGTCGGCCCGATCGTCCTACCGTGGAGACATCGTGATCGCCCGCAGCAGCGGGTGATATGGGTGGGGACCCCGCGATGCAAGAGGGCTCGTTCGCCCGGTGGGATCGGTCTGCCGGTACGGCGCGCCGCCATGGTGGGGATCAGGTGGCCGCGACGACCGGTCGGCCCGGTCCCACCGCGCGGGCGGCCTTCTCGCCAGCACCACTTCCCCGTGCAGGACCTCGGTGTCCTCGTCGCCTCCCCCGGGCGACGGCGGTCACCGATGGAAGCGGTACGCCGGCTGTCAACCCCCCGATGGCAGCCGGCGTACTGCTGTTCTAGAACTGTCTAGAACAGCGCGCGGGTGAGCTGACGCCGCGCCGGCCCGACCCGGGGGTCGTCCGGCCCGAGCAGCTCGAAGAACTCGATCAGCCGCTGCCGCACCCGGTCCCGGTCGTCGCCGCCGACCTGCGCCACCGTGCGCAGCAGCCGGTCGAGGGCACCCTGGACGTCGTTGCTCGCGACCGCGAGGTCGGCGGCGGCCAGCTGGGCGTCGACGTCCGCCGGCGCAGAGTCGGCCCGCGCCGCGGCGTCGCGGTCGATCGTCTCGAGCCGCTGCAGCAGCCGGACCTGCCCCAGCGCCAGCTGCGCATCCGCGTTCGCCGGTTCCTGGTCGAGGACGGCCTGGTACCGCTGGGCGGCGAGGTCGTAGTCGCCGGCCTCGAGCGCCTCCTCGGCCGCGGTGAAACGCGGGTCCTCGGGCTGCTGCGGCTCGGCGGCCGGCTCCGCGTCCGCACCGGCCTGCTCCTCGGTGCCCGCGGCCGGGGCCCCGGACAGGCCCGCCTCCCGGCCCGCCTGCAGCACCGCCTGCATGAACTCCCGCACCTGGTCCTCGGCCAGCGCGCCCTGGAACCCGGGCACCACCTGGCCGCCGATGACCGCGAAGACCGACGGCACGGCCTGGGCCTGCAGGGCCTGCGCGATGCGCTGGTTGTTGTCGGCGTCGACCTTGCCGAGCACGACCGCGCCACGCTGCTCGGTGACGACGTCGCCGAGCGTCGTCGCCAGCGTTTCGCCGGACGGTGCGCGTGCCGAGAGCAGCACGAGCAGCACCGGCACCTGGAAGGATCGGTCGAGCACGTCGGCCTGGAAACCGGCCTCGGTGACGTCGAACACGTACTGGCTCGCCGGGGGCGCGGGGGCCTGCGCCGCGCGCGCCTGCGCGTCGTTGCGGGCCTTCAGCGCCGCAAGGTCGACGGCACCGGCCATCGCAGCCGGGACTGACTGGGGCTGACCACCGCCCTGGGGTGTACCTGGTCGCATGACGCCAGTTTTGCAGACCCGCCGCCGTCGCCGGTCGCCCGGCCGGGGTGGCTACGGTGGCGCGATGCCTGTGCGTATAGAGACCGCCGGCGCCGTCCGGACCGTGGTGATCGACCGCCCGGCGGCCCGCAACGCCGTCGACGGCGAGACGGCCGTGGCCCTCGCCGCCGCCTTCCGCGACTTCGAGGCAGATCCGAACGCGGCGGTCGCGGTGCTCGCCGGCGCCGGCGGGACGTTCTGCGCCGGTGCAGACCTCAAGGCGATGTCGAACCACCTCGACCCGGACCCGGCCAACGACGGCCCCATGGGGCCGAGCCGGATGGCGCTGTCGAAGCCGGTCATCGCCGCGATCACCGGCCACGCCGTCGCCGGCGGCCTGGAACTCGCCGCGTGGTGCGACCTACGCGTGATGGAGTCCGACGCCGTCGTCGGCGTCTTCTGCCGCCGTTGGGGGGTCCCGCTCATCGACGGCGGCACGGTGCGGCTCCCCCGCATCATCGGGCTCGGCCGGGCGCTCGACTGGATCCTCACCGGCCGCGCCATCGGAGCCGACGAGGCGCTCGCCGCCGGCTTCGCCACCCGCGTCGTGGCCCCCGGCGAGGCCCGCCGCACCGCCGAGGCGCTCGCGGCCGAGCTCGCCGCACTCCCGCAGCCCACCCTGCGCTCGGACCGCCGCTCGGTCTACGACGCGTTCGGCCGCACCGAGCTCGACGCCCTCGCCACCGAGTTCGCGCACGGCCGCGCCGTCATCGACGACGCCCGCGCCGGCGCCCGCCGCTTCGCGGACGGCGAAGGCCGCCACGGCGCCGGTACCTAGGGCCGTCTCCCGGAGAGCTTGTCGCACCCGCCGCGCCCCACGGCAGTGAGCGCAACAAGATCCGCCTGGAGACGCGGACCTTCTCCGCGGAGCCGGCGGGCGGGGCACGGGCCCACGAGGAGCGTGGATGGGCCTGGCCCCCGAGCGGAGCGAGGGTGGTTGCGACGAGTGGACCCGTGCCCCCGCCCGACCCCTGACCCGAGCGCTAGAAGTTCGCCGGCTCCCGGTACTCCCCCCAGAGCGGCTTGAACGCCTCGCAGATCTCGCCGAGCGTGGCCTCGGCCCGGACGGCGTCGATCATCGCGGGCACGACGTTCCGGTCGGCCTCGGCGTCGGCGACCATGCGGGTGAGGGCGGCGTCGACGGCGGCCTGGTCGCGCTCCGCCCGGCGGCGGGCGAGCAGTTCCTTCTGCTCCACCTCGATCTCGTGCGAGACGCGCAGGATCTCCAGCGGCTCGCCGAGGTCGCCGGTCAGGGTGTTGACGCCGACCACCTTCTTGTCGCCCTTCTCCAGCGACACCTGGTAGGCGAAGGAGGCGTCGGCGATCTCGGTGATGAACCAGCCGTTCTCGATACCGGCGAGCAGGCCGGTGGTGATGGTGCCGTCGCCGCCGAGGTCCTTGATGCGTCGGAAGATCTCCTCCGCCTCGGCCTCGAGGCGGTCGGTGAGCGCCTCGACGTACCAGGACCCCCCGAGCGGGTCGGCGACGTTCAGGACCCCGGTCTCGTCGCGGATGACCTGCTGGGTCCGCAACGCGATCTGGGCGGCCTTGTCCGACGGGAGCGCGAGCACCTCGTCGAGGGCGTTGGTGTGCAGCGAGTTGGTCCCGCCCATGACCGCGGCCAGCGCCTCGACGGCGGTCCGGACGATGTTGTTGTCCGGCTGCTGGGCGGTGAGCGAGACGCCCGCGGTCTGGGTGTGGAACCGCAGCCACTGCGCCCGCTCGGTGGTGGCGCCGTAGACGTCGCGCATCCACCGCGCCCAGATGCGCCGGGCGGCGCGGAGCTTGGCGATCTCCTCGAAGAAATCGATGTGGGCGTCGAAGAAGAACGACAGGCCCGGCGCGAACCGGTCGACGTCCAGGCCGCGGGACCGGCCGAGCTCGACGTAGCCGAAACCGTCGGCGAGGGTGAAGGCGAGCTCCTGCGCGGCGGTCGAGCCGGCCTCGCGGATGTGGTAGCCGGAGACCGACAGCGGCTTGTACGCCGGGACGTGCTCGTCGACGTACTCCATGAGGTCGCCGATGAGCTTCAGGTGCGGCTCGGGTGGATAGATCCACTCCTTCTGGGCGATGTACTCCTTGAAGATGTCGGTCTGCAGCGTCCCGTTCAGTGATGAGGCGTCCGCGCCCTGCCGCTCGGCCGCGACGACGTACATGCAGAACAGCGGCACGGCGGGGCCGGAGATCGTCATCGACGTGGTGGTCGCAGCCAGGTCGATGCCGTCGAACAGCACCTCCACGTCCGCGGCGGAGTCGATGGCGACGCCGCAGTGCCCGATCTCGCCGACCGAGCGCGGGTCGTCGGAGTCCCGGCCCATCAGGGTCGGCATGTCGAAGGCGACCGAGAGCCCGCCGCCGCCCTCCTTGAGGATCATCTTGTAGCGCTCGTTGGTCTGCTTGGCGCTGCCGAAGCCGGCGAACTGCCGGATCGTCCAGGGCTTGCCGCGATAGCCGGTGGCGTGGATGCCCCGCGTGAACGGGTACTCCCCCGGCCACCCGATGCGCTCCATGCGGCCGTCGGATTCGGTCGGCCCGTATACCGGGTCGACCTCGTCGCCGGACAGGGTCGTGTAGTCGCGGTCGGCCTTGCGCGCGGCGTCGTAACGCTCCTGCCAGCGGGAGCGGCCCGCGGCGATCTCCTGCTCGTCCATGGCCACCAATTTACTAGGTCGTCCTACTAGTTGTCTCGCACTTCCTCGACATCCGTCTCGACGAAGTCACCGGCGGAGACGCGGAGCCGCCGCAGGATGGCGAACAGGGTTCCCAGATCGTCGGTCGGCACCGCGTCCAACCCGAACCGGGAGGCGTTGACGACCGCGGTGGCCTGGCGGGCGACCTCGCGTCCGTGCGGGGTGATGACCGCCAGCGTGCCGCGGCCGTCGCGCGGGTTCGGCTCCCGCCGCACGAGCCCCGCCGCCTCCAGCCGGTCGATGACGTTGGTGACCGACGTGGCGTGCACCTGCAGGCGCTCGCCGACCTTCGACAGCGGCAGCGCGCCCGACCGGGAGTGGCACAGCAGCACCAGCGCCTCGTAACGGCTGAAGGTGATGCCGAAGGGCCGCAGGTCGGTGTCGAGCTCCGCGATGAGGATCTGGTGGGCCCGCATCACGGAGGTGACGGCCCGCATCGCCGCGTACACCTCGGCCGGCTCGTCCGGCCACTGCTTCTCCCACAGCGCACCGGCACGGTCGATCGGGTCGAAGTCCAGCGGGTCCGGCACCCCCGAGACTCTAGCGATCGGGCGGTAGCGTCTGAGGTCATGAGCGACACGCTGGACCGCCTCGACCTGCTGGACCTCGACGACGAGCTCGCCGGGGAGGACCGCCTGCTCCGGGACACGGTGCGCTCGTTCGCCGACGACCGGCTGCGCCCGAACATCCGCGAGTGGTTCGAGGCCGGCGCCCTCCCCGCCCGCGAGCTGGCCAAGGAATTCGGTTCGCTCGGCGTGCTCGGCATGCACCTCGAGGGCTACGGCTGCCCCGGGGCGTCGGCGACGCAGTACGGCATCGCCTGCGCCGAGATCGAGGCCGTCGACTCCGGGCTGCGTTCGCTGGTGTCGGTACAGGGGTCGCTGGCGATGTTCTGCATCCACGCCTACGGCAGCGAGCAGCAGAAGCAGCGCTGGCTGCCCGGCATGGCCGCCGGCGACCTGCTCGGCTGCTTCGGTCTCACCGAGGCGGACTCCGGCTCCGACCCCGGCTCGATGCGCACCCGGGCCGTGCGAGACGGCGACGACTGGATCCTCAACGGCGCCAAGATGTGGATCACGAACGGTTCTATCGCCGACGTGGCGGTGGTGTGGGCCCGGACCGAGGACGGCGTGCGAGGCTTCCTCGTCGAGAAGGACATGCCCGGCTTCACCGCCCGGGACGTCCACCACAAGATCTCGCTGCGGGCCTCGGTCACCAGCGAGCTCGCCTTCGACGACGTCCGCGTCCCCGAGGCCAACCGGCTGCCGCTCGGCGAGGGGCTGCGTGCCCCCCTGGGCGCCCTGAGCGAGGCGCGCTTCGGGATCGTCTGGGGCGTCACCGGCGCCGCCCGCGAGGCGCTCGCCAGCGCGCTCGACTACGCCGCCGAACGCACCCAGTTCGAGCGGCCCATCGCCGGCTTCCAGCTCACCCAGAAGAAGTTCGCGGAACTCGCGGTGCAGCTGCAGCAGATGCGGCTCACCGCCGAGCGTGTCGGGTACCTGAAGGACGCCGGTCGGGTCGAGCCGCACCACATCAGCGTGGGCAAGTTCGTCAACGTCCGGGGTGCGCTCGAGATCTGCCGCGAGGCCCGGTCCATCCTCGGCGGCAGCGGCATCACCACCGAGTACCCGGTACTACGGCACGCGGTGAACCTCGAGACCGTCTACACCTACGAGGGCACCCACGAGGTCCACACCCTGGTCATCGGCCAGCAGTTGACCGGGCTCAGCGCCTTCCGCTGACAGCCCCGGACCGGCTCCGGGGCCCGTGGCAGACTCCGGTGCGGCGACGATGCGTTGGCCGGACGAAGGGGCCGTGTGGACGACAACGACCTGCTCCCGCTGCTCGAACAGCGGCTGCTCGGGATGTATCACCCGCTGCTGGCCGACACCCGCGCCACGATCCTGTTCACCGCCGGCGGGCTGGCCCAGTGGACGGTCGAGGTCGAGGGGGGCCGGGCCCGTGCCTCCCGCGGCGCGCCCGCCCATCCCACCACCACCGTCCGGGCGGCCCTGCCGGTACTCCGGGCGGTGGTGAGCGGCGGGCGCAGCGGCGTGCAGGCCTTCCTGGACGGGGATCTCACGGTGCGGGGCAACCTGGCGATCGCGCTGCAGCTGGACGGCATGTTCCCCGGTGACGCCGCCGACGACAGCCGCACCCTCACCCGCTCGGTGCGGGCCGGCGGGATCGACACCTTCTACCTGGAGTCCGGCCCGGTCGACGCGCCGCCGATCGTGCTCGTGCACGGGCTGAGCGCGACCAACGCCTCCATGCTGCCGCTGATCCCGGCGCTGTCGAAGGACTTCCGGGTGCTGGCCCCGGACCTGCCCGGGCACGGCGGCACCGAAGCCCACAGCACCCCCCATGCGGCCCCGTACCTGGGCGAGTGGCTAGCCGCCTTCGTGCGCGAGACCTGCCCCGGACCGGCCGTGCTCGTGGGAAACAGCCTCGGCGGCCGCACCTCGCTCGAGGCGGCGCTGCTCGCGCCGGACGTCGTGCGGGGGCTGGTGCTGCTGTGTCCGGCGGTGGCCTTCCGCAAGCTGCGGCAGCTCGTCCCGTTCGTGCGCGTCGTGCCCGACGAGATCGCCGCGCTGCCAGTACGGATCCCGCGGCGGATGGCCATGCGGGGCCTCCGCGGCCTGTTCGCCGACCCGTCGCGGATCCCCGAGACGTGGCTCGAGTCGGCGATCGACGAGTTCGTCCGGGTGCTCTCGGTGCGCTCCAACCGGCTGTCCATCTTCTCGGCGATGCGCCACATCTACCTCGACGAGCCGTTCGGCGAGGAGGGCTTCTGGGAGCGGTTGCCCGGCCTGCGCCCCCCGGCGCTGTTCGTCTGGGGCGACCGTGACGTGCTCGTGCCTGCCGGCTTCGCCCGGTTCGTGGCCGAGGCGCTGCCCGACGCCGGGTCGGTGATCATGCCCGACTGCGGCCACGTCCCGCAGTTCGAGTACCGCGAACGGACGGTGGGCCTCACCCGCGAGTTCGTCGCCGAGCTACCGGCCTGACCGGCCACCACCCCGGAAACGGGCGGGTCAGAGTTCGGCGATCAGCGCGTCCGCCGCGGTGTACGGGTCGGTCTTCCCCGCCACGACGCGCGCCGCCGCCTCGTCCAGCGCGGCGGAGCCGTGTACCCCTGCCATTCGCCGCCGCAGCGTGCCGAGCGCGATCGCCTCGATCTCGGTGGCGGCGCGGCCCTGCCGCCGCCGCTCCAGCTCACCCTGCTCGGTCATCCAGGCCCGGTGCTTCTCGACCGCGGCCACCACGTCGTCCATGCCCTCGGAGCGGGCGGCGACCGTCCGGACGATCGGCGGGCGCCACCAGCCGGCTTCGGAGTGCCGGCCCCCGAGCGACTGCATGCCCTTGAGGTCGCGGACCACCTGGTCGGCGCCGTCCCGGTCGGCCTTGTTGACGACGAAGACGTCGGCGACCTCGAGCACGCCCGCCTTCGCCGCCTGGATGCCGTCACCGAAGCCGGGCGCGAGCACCAGCAGCGTGGTGTCGGCCAGCGAGGCGATCTCGACCTCCGCCTGCCCCACCCCGACGGTCTCGATGAGCACGACGTCGCAGCCGGCGGCGTCGAGCACGCGCAGCGCCTGCGGCACCGCCGCCGACAGCCCGCCGAGCTGACCGCGCGAGGCCATCGAGCGGATGAAGACGCCGTCGTCGGTGGCGTGGTCCTGCATCCGCACGCGGTCACCGAGCAGCGCGCCGCCGCTGAACGGGGACGACGGGTCGACCGCCAGCACGCCGACGTGCCGACCCGCCGCACGGAGGGTGCCGACCAGGGCCGACATGGACGTCGACTTGCCGACCCCCGGCGATCCGGTCAGCCCGACGACCTGCGCGCGGCCGCCGTGCGGCGCCAGCGCCGCCGCGACCTCCCGCAGCGTCGGCGAGTCGTTCTCCACCAGCGAGATCAGGCGCGCGACCGCGCGTGGTTCGCCGTTCCGAGCACGGTCGACCAGTTCCTGGACGTCAGGCTTGGCGCGAGACCTGGCCACAGCTCGCCGGGTCAGGCCGGGACGTGCAGGATCAGCGCGTCGCCCTGGCCGCCGCCGCCGCAGAGCGCCGCCGCACCGGTGCCGCCGCCGCGACGCTTGAGCTCCAGCGCGAGCGTCAGGGCGAGGCGGGCACCGGACATGCCGATCGGGTGCCCCAGCGCGATCGCGCCGCCGTTGACGTTCACGACGTCCTCGCTGATCCCGAGGTCCTTCATCGACTGGACCCCGACGGCCGCGAACGCCTCGTTGATCTCGAGCAGGGCGAGATCCGAGACCTGCAGCTTCTCCTTGCCGAGCGCGTGCTGGATGGCGTTGGCCGGCTGCGACTGCAGCGAGTTGTCCGGGCCGGCCACGTTGCCGTGCGCGCCGATCTCGGCCAGCCAGGTCAGCCCGAGTTCCTCGGCCTTGGCCTTGCTCATGACCACGACGGCGCAGGCGCCGTCGGAGATCTGCGAGGCCGACCCCGCCGTGATGGTGCCGTCCTTGGTGAACGCCGGGCGCAGCTTGCCCAGGCTCGCGGCGGTGGCGTCGCCGCGGATGCCCTCGTCCTCGCGGAATTCGATGGGGTCGCCCTTGCGCTGCGGAATCAGCACCGGGGCGATCTCCTCGTCGAACAGGCCGTTCTTCTGGGCCTCGGCGGCGCGCTGGTGCGAGCGGGCGGAGAACTCGTCCTGCTCCTCGCGTCCGATGGCCAGCTTCTTGTTGACGTTGTCGGTCATCTCGCCCATCGGCATGTGGTCGAAGACGTCGGCCAGGCCGTCGTAGGCCATGGCGTCGAGGACCTCGATCGAGCCGTACTTGTAGCCGGCCCGCGACTTGGGCAGCAGGTGCGGTGCGTTGGTCATCGACTCCTGGCCTCCGGCCACGACGATGTCGAACTCGCCGGCGCGGATCAGCTGGTCGGCCAGGGCGATCGCGTCGAGACCGGAGAGGCAGACCTTGTTCACGGTCAGCGCCGGGACGCTCATCGGGATGCCGGCCTTGACCGCGGCCTGACGCGCGGGAATCTGCCCGGCGCCGGCCTGCAGGACCTGACCCATGATCACGTACTGCACCTGCTCGGGGGACACGCCCGCCCGCTCCAGCGCCGCCTGGATGGCGACGCCGCCCAGGTCGGCCCCGGAGAAGTCCTTGAGCGATCCCTGCAGCCGGCCCATGGGGGTCCGTGCGCCGTGGACGATGACCGATCCAGCCATGTCGTAGTCCTCTCGTCGATGCCGTACCTGCACTCTCCCGCAGGACTCTAACGATCCCAGCCGGGGGCGTCGTGTGAAGCTGGGCACGGGAAGGGCCGTCGGACTCGCCCGAAAGCGGTTCAGGTTGCCAGGATGACCCGATGACCAGCCTGTTCACCAAGATCGACCACGTGGGGATCGCCGTCCCCGACCTCGACGAGGCCCTCGCCTTCTACGAGGAGACCTTCGGCATCGTCAGCAGCCACGAGGAGGTCAACGAGGAGCAGGGTGTGCGCGAGGCCATGCTGACCGTCGGCGACGGCAGCACCATGATCCAGCTGCTCGCGCCGCTGTCGTCGGAGTCGACGATCGCGAAGTTCCTCGACCGCAACGGGCCCGGGGTGCAGCAGGTCGCCTACACCGTCGAGGACATCGACGCCGTCTGTGCCACCTTGCGGGAGCGCGGCATGCGGCTGCTCTACGACGCGCCGCGACGCGGCACCTCCGACAGCCGGGTCAACTTCATCCACCCCAAGGACGCCCGCGGGGTGCTCGTCGAACTCGTCGAGCGGGCGGCCGCGGCGCACTGACGCCCGCCTGGTTACCGTCCAGTAACATCCACCTGTCCGATCTCCGAGACGCAGAAGGTGCCGTGAGCGCAGCCATGGACGACATCCGCAACGCGATCCTGGGCGGCGACTACGCCGCCGTCGCCGACCTGCCGGTCCCCGACAGCTACGAGGGCGTCGTGGTCCGGGCCGACGAGGCGGAGATGTTCGCCGGCCTCGACAGCCGCGACAAGGACCCGCGCAAGAGCCTCCACGTGCAGGAGGTGGCCACCCCCGAGCTCGGTCCGGGCGAGGCGATCGTCGCGGTCATGGCCAGCGCGATCAACTACAACACCGTCTGGACCTCGATCTTCGAGCCGGTCTCGACCTTCAGCTTCCTCAAGCGCTACGGCCGTTCCTCGGATCTGGCCAAGAAGCACGATCTGCCTTACCACGTGGTCGGCTCCGACCTCGCCGGGGTCGTGCTGCGGGTCGGCCCGGGCGTGACGAAGTGGAAGGCCGGCGACGAGGTGGTCGCGCACTGCCTGTCGGTCGAGCTGGAGGACCCGCAGGGTCACGACGACACGATGATGGATCCGCAGCAGCGGATCTGGGGCTTCGAGACCAACTTCGGCGGGCTGGCGCAGCTGGCGCTGGTGAAGTCCAACCAGCTGATGCCCAAGCCGGCGCACCTGACCTGGGAGGAGGCCGCGTCCCCGGGATTGGTCAACTCCACCGCCTACCGGCAGCTGGTCAGCCACCACGGGGCCGGGATGAAGCAGGGCGACACGGTGCTGATCTGGGGCGCCTCGGGCGGCCTCGGCGGCTACGCCACGCAGTACGCGCTCAACGGCGGCGCCACCCCCGTCTGTGTCGTCTCCTCCCCGGAGAAGGCGGCGATCTGCCGCGCCATGGGCGCCAAGCTGATCATCGACCGCAACGCCGAGGGCTACCAGTTCTGGAAGGACGGCGAGCAGCAGCCGGCCGAGTGGAAGCGGTTCGGCGCCAAGATCCGGGAGCTCACCGGCGGCGACGACGTCGACATCGTCTACGAGCACCCTGGTCGCGAGACGTTCGGCGCCTCGGTCTACGTCACAAGGCGCGGCGGGACCATCGTCACCTGCGCCTCGACCTCGGGCTACATGCACGAGTACGACAACCGCTACCTCTGGATGACGCTGAAGCGCATCATCGGCTCGCACTTCGCCAACTACCGGGAGTCCTGGGAGGCCAACCGGCTGATCGCCAAGGGCGCGATCCACCCCACGGTCTCGCGGGTCTACCCGATGGCCGAGACCGGGCAGGCCGCGCTGGACGTGCACAAGAACCTGCACCAGGGCAAGGTCGCGGTCCTCTGCCTGGCCCCGGAGGAGGGTCTCGGCGTCCACGACCAGGAGATGCGGGCGAAGCACCTGGACGCGATCAACCGGTTCCGAAACCGCTGAGCTTTCCCCGCTCGGCCTTGGAGGCCCTCCGGCGGGGTGGGAAACTGATGTCATGGCCGAGTCCAACTCCGATCTGCTGCCGCTCTACGACTCGAGCCGGGGCTTCGACACGGCACTGCGCGGCTACGACCGGACGCAGGTCGATCGTGAGATCTCCCGGCTGGACGACGAGCTGCGCGCGGCCGCGGCCGAGCGTGACTCGGCCGCGGCCCGCAGTGCCGATCTCGCCGCCCAGCTCGCGAGCGCCCAGGCCCAGATCGAGTCACTGCGCCGGCAGCTGCGGGCCGCGACCGACACCGTCACCACCGACAACGTCGACGAGCGGGTGACGCAGATCCTGCAGAGCGCCGCGGCCGACGGGGCCAAGGTCCGGGCCGACGCCCAGTCACGGGCCGAGCAGATCCGCAACGGCGCCGCCGACGCGGCGGCGCGCACCCGCGCCGCCGCGCAGGCGGAGGCCGAGCGGATCACCGGCGAGGCCACCGAGCGGATGCGCGCGGCCGAGGAAACCTTCAAGCGCCGCATCGCCGAGGCCGAGGCCCACCGGGAGCAGGTCGAGGCCTCGCTGGCCGAGGCCGAGCGGCGCGCCCGGGAGGAGGAGGCGCGGCTGTCCGCCGAGGCCGAATCGACCCGAGCCCGGCTGGACGCGGAGTCCTCCACCGAGCGGGAGCGTCTCGAGACCGAGTCGTCCACGGCCCGGACGCGCGCGAACGAGGACTTCGAGATCACGCTGCGAGCCCGGCGCAGCGCTGCGCGGGAGCAGGAGCAGCAGCGCCGGCAGCAGGCCGACGAGGACGCCCGCCGCACGCTCGCCGAGGCTCACGACCAGGCCCGACAACTGGTCGCCGACGCCACCCAGGAGGTCCGGCGGCTGCACGACCTGCGGGACTCCGTGCACGCCCAGCTCGAGCAGCTGCACGCCTCCACCCGGGAGGCGCTGGAACGCTCGCTGAGCCAGACTCAGTACCCGGAGTCGCCTACCGCGGAGTGAGCCACTCCTGAACAGTCACCCCACGGCCGGTGACGGTTCTCACTGTTGCATAATGCAACCCATGTACAATCCCGCGTCGCCGCTTCGCCCGCGGCGCTTCGCGCCGGCCGATGCTTTCCGACGCGGGGAGACCGGCCTGCTGGCGCTGGCGTTGCTCGTCGGGGCGGGAGCCGGTGGCGGCGCGGTGCTCTTCCGCTACCTCATCAAGCTGTTCACCCAGCTGCTGTCCGGCTACAACGACTACGCCGGGCACGGCCGCGTCGCCAACCCCCACGTGCCCGGGCTCGGGCCGTGGTTCCTGCTGCTCGCGCCGGTCGTCGCGGGGCTGCTCTACGGCCCGCTGGTGCACTTCTTCGCCCGTGAGGCGCGCGGCCACGGCGTGCCGGAGGTCATGTTCGCCGTCGCCCGGCAGGGTGGCCGCATCAAACCCCAGGTCGCGGTCGTCAAGTCGCTCGCGTCGGCGTTGTGCATCGGCGGCGGCGGCTCGGTGGGGCGCGAGGGTCCGATCGTGCAGATCGGCTCGGCCCTGGGCTCGACGCTCGGTTCGGCGCTCAAGGTCCCCGAGGGCCGGATGCGGGTACTGGTGGCCTGCGGCGCCGCCGGTGGCATCGCCGCGACGTTCAACGCCCCGCTGGCCGGCGTGTTCTTCGCCATGGAGCTGATCCTGCGCGACTTCGCCGCCCAGTCGTTCGGCATGGTGGTCCTGTCGTCGGTGACCGCAAGCGTCATCGGCCGCGGCGCCTTCGGCAACACCTCGTTCCTGTCCCTGCCCACGTTCACCGTCGAGCACCCGATCGAGTACCTGCTCTTCGCGCTGCTGGGTCTGCTCGCCGGCGTGGTCGGGGTCGGCTTCACCCGCGTCCTGTACTGGATCGAGGACGCCTGCGACTGGGCCTGGCGCTGGCCGGAATGGGCCCGACCCGCCGTCGGCGGCCTGCTCCTCGGGGCGCTGCTGCTGGCGCTGCCGGAGATGTACGGCGTCGGCTACCCGGTGCTCGGGCGCGGCGTGGCGGGGCACTACGCGCTGGGGTTCCTGCTGGTGCTGCTGGTCGGCAAGATGGTCGCGACCAGCCTCACCATCGGCATCGGCGGCTCCGGCGGCGTCTTCGCCCCCAGCCTGTTCATCGGCGCGATGCTCGGCGCCAGCTTCGGCATCGTGGTGCACGATCTCATCCCCGGCATGAGCGGCCCGGTGGGCGCCTACGGGTTGATCGGCATGGGCGCGGTCTTCGCCGGCTCCGCGCGGGCTCCGATCACCGCGGTGGTGATCCTGTTCGAACTCACCAACGAGTACTCGATCATCCTGCCCCTGATGGCGGCGATCGTGCTGGCCACCGGCGTGAGCCAGCTGCTGACCCGCGACACCATCTACACCCTCAAGCTGCGGCGGCGGGGCATCGACCTCGACGCCCCGAGCGCCGGCGGTGGGGCACTCTCCACCACGACCGCCGGCGAGGTCATGCGTCCGATCGGCTCGGTGCTGTCGTCCTCGGTCTCACTGATCGAGGCCGCCAAGGCACTCACCCTCGCGCCCCGGTCGTCGCTGCCGGTCGTCGACGCCGCCGGGCACTTCGTCGGGGTGGCCACCGCGCGCGGCATTGCCGACGTGCTCGCCGACGGCAACCACGACGCCACGCAGGTGTCCGAGGTGATCGAGAACGTCCGGGCCATCTCCGCCGCCACGGTGCTCTCGGAGGCGCTCGAGGTCCTCGACCGCGGCGACGCCGACGCGCTCCCCGTCCTGGACGCCGAGCGGAGCGTCGTCGGGTGGCTGACCTACCAGTGCGTGCTCACCGCGGTTCGCGGGCGGCCCCCGCAGCCGGCACCCCGGCCCGGTGCCCGGGCGACCGCCGCCGGCGGCTGAGACCCCGGACTCACCGCCCGGTGGGCCGCCGCCGCTCCCGCGCGTCCCAGCAGGTCCGGTGCCAGTGGCGACGGTCGGCCGCGCCGAGGTCGCCGTAGGGCCAGGCGACCACGTGCGGCGTGCCCGCCGCGATCAGCTGGTCGCATCCGGGACAGCGGTACGGCTTGACCGCCGCCTGCCCGCTGACACTGCGCACGGTGTAGGTCTCACCGCCCCACTCGGCGGTCTCCTGGTGTGCTCCGCCGCCCGGCCGGAGCGGGGCCTCCCGCGCCCGCCGGTTCCGCCTGCCCACCGCAGCGGATCAGTAGTCCCGGAAGCCCTTGCCCACCTTCCGGCCCAGCCGGCCGGCGGTCACCAGGTGCTCGAGCAGCGGCGCCGGGGCGAAGCCGGGCTCACGGAACTCCTGGAACAGCTCCCGCTCGATCGCGAGCGACACGTCGTTGCCGACGACGTCGAGCAGCTCGAACGGCCCCATGGGGTAGCCGCAGCCCACCTTCATCGCGGCGTCGATGTCGTCGGCGGTGGCGTAGTGCCCCTCGAGCATCTTCACGGCGTCGTTGAGGTACGGGAACAGCAGGGTGTTGACGATGAACCCGGCGCGGTCGGCGCAGCGCACCGGGTGCTTGCCGAGCTTGGCGGTGACGTCGAGGACGGTGGCTTCGACCTCGTCGCTGGTGGAGACGGTGGAGACCACCTCGACCAGCTTCATCACCGCGGCCGGGTTGAAGAAGTGCATGCCGATGACGTCCTCCGGGCGGGAGGTGGCGGCGGCGCACTTGACCACCGGCAGCGAGGACGTGGTGGTGGCCAGGACGGTCCCGGGCGCGGTGATGTCGTCGAGGTTGGCGAACAGCGTCTCCTTCACCGCCAGGTCCTCGACTACGGCCTCGACCACCAGTTGCACGCCGGCGAGGTCGTCGAGCGAGGTGGACGGGTGCACCCGGGCGAGGGTGGCGTCCCGGTCGGCCTCGGTCAGCTTGCCGCGGCCCACGGCCTTGTCCAGCGACTTGGTGATCTTGCCGACGACCGCCTCGCCCTTGGCCTCGGCGCGGGTCACGAAGGTGACGTCGTAGCCGGCCTTGGCGAAGACCTCGATGATGCCGGTGGCCATCGTGCCCGACCCCACGACGCCGACCTTGCTGACCGGGCGGGCGTGCTCCAGGTTCGGCGTGGCGGGCGGGGTGATCGAGTCGGCGACGACCTTCGGCGAGTCCGGCGCCTCGTAGGTGTAGAAGCCCTTGCCGGTCTTCCGGCCGAGCAGGCCGGCGGTCATCATCTGCTTGAAGATCGGCTGCGGGGCGTGCAGCCGGTCGCGCGACTGCGCGTACATGGTGTCGAGGATCTCGTAGGCGGTGTCGACGCCGATGAGGTCGAGCAGCGCCAGCGGCCCCATCGGCAGCCCGCAGCCGAGCTTCATCGCGGCGTCGATGTCCTCACGGCTGGCGTAGTGAGACTCGAACAGCGAGACCGCGTGGTTGAGGTAGCCGAACAGCAGCGCGTTGGCGATGAAACCGGCGCGGTCGCCGACGGTGACGTCGGTCTTGCCGAGCCGCTGCACGAGCGCCTCGACGTCGTGGACGACGTCCTGCTCGGTGACGACCGAGCGGATGACCTCGACGAGCTTCATCACCGGGGCGGGGTTGAAGAAGTGCATGCCGACGACCTTGCTGGGCCGGCCGGTGGCCACGGCGATCTCGGTGACCGACAGCGAGGAGGTGTTGCTGGCCAGGATGGTCTCCGGCTTGCAGCAGCGGTCCAGCTCGCCGAAGATCTGCCGCTTCAGCTCCAGGTGCTCCGGCACGGCCTCGACGACCAGGTCGCACTCGGCCAGCGCGGCGAGATCGGTGCCGAACTGCACCCGCTCCAGCAGTGCCTGCTGCTCGGCGTCGGTGAGCTTGCCCCGGTCGACGGCACGCTTCGTCGAGCCCTCGACGTGGCCGCGGCCGCGCCGCAGCGAGTCGTCGTCCTTCTCGACCGCCACGACCGCCAGTCCGCTGCGGGCGAAGACCTCGACGATCCCGGCGCCCATGGTGCCGAGTCCGACGACTCCGACCTGCTGAAAATCACGTGCCATGGATTACGCGTCCTCCTCAGTCGGCCAGCTAGGCCCCTAGTGTGCCTGCACCGCCGCCGGGGCGCCGCAGGAGGTCTGCCTCAGCCCAGCGTCGGCAGGTACCGGGGCGGGCGACGGGCCGAAGTGGCCTGCTCCCAGGCGTAGGCGAGCGCGAGCAGGCGGGCCTCGCTCCACGCTGCCCCGATCAGGGTGAGGCCCACCGGCAGGCCGTGGACGTGTCCGGCGGGGACGGACACGGCCGGGTAGCCGGCGACGGCGGCCGGCGTCGACGACGTGACCTGGACGCGGTCGCCGTTGACGAGGTCGGTCGGCCAGGCGGGCGAGTTGGTGACGGTGACGATCGCGTCCAACCGGTGGTCGGCCAGCGCCGAGTCGAGGGCCCGGCGCGCGAGGTCGGAGGCCGTGCGCCTCGCCTCGAGATACTCCGGGTCGGTCAGCGTCCCGGCCGCCGCCGCGGCCTCGAAGATCTCCTGCCCGAACCAGCGCAGCTCGTCGGCCGCGTGCGCCTCGTTGAAGGCGATCACCTCGGCGAGACCGGCCGGGGCGCCGGGAGCGCTGGCGGCGAGGTAGGCGTCGAGGGCGTGGCGGAACTCGTACCGCAGGGCCGTGAACTCCGGCTCCGCGATCGGCTCGGCGTCGAGCTCGACCGGGTCGACAACCTCCGCGCCGAGCCCGGCCAGCCGCTGCAGGGCGCCGGCCAGTATCCGGTCGGTGGCCGGGCTGACGCCGGTGATGCCCCGGCGCCAGACCCCGAGCCGGGCGCCGCGCAGCGCGCCGGCGTCCAGGAGCGCGGCGTAGTCGTCGCACGCCTGCCCGTGCTGGGCCGCGGTGGCCGGGTCGGTCGCATCGACGCCGGCCAGCGCCGTCAGCACCGTGGCCGCGTCCGTGACGGTGCGGGTCATCGGCCCGGCGGTGTCCTGCTCGGGTGAGATCGGCACGATGCCGGTGCGGCTGACCAGCCCCAGCGTCGGTTTGACGCCGACCACGCCGGTCAGGCCGGCCGGGCAGACGATCGAGCCGTCGGTCTCGGTCCCGATCGCCACCGTCGCGAGGCAGGCGGCCACGGCGACGGCCGACCCGGAGCTCGAGCCACAGGGATTGCGGTCGAGGACGTGCGGGTTGCGGGTCTGGCCGCCGACCGCGCTCCAGCCGCTCGTGGAGTGGGTCGAGCGGAAGTTCGCCCACTCCGACAGGTTCGCCTTGCCGAGGATCACCGCACCGGCCGCCCGGAGGGCGGTGGTGACGCTCGCGTCCGCGGGAGCGTGGTCGGTCATCGCCAGCGAGCCGGCGGTCGTCGGCATCCCCGTGGTGGCGATGTTGTCCTTGACCAGCACCGGGACGCCCAGCAGTGGCCTGCGGTCGCCGGCCTGCCGGGCGGCGTCGGCCTGCCGGGCGTCGACCGGCGCGGTCGGGCTGACGGTGATCACCGCGTTCAGCCGCGGGTTCAGCAGCTCGATCCGGTCGAGGTGGAAACGCGTCAGCTGCTCGGCGCTGAACCGGCCGTCGGCCAGATGCTGCTGCAGCTGCGGAATCGTGCTCTCGGCCAGGTCGACGCCGGCGAGGGTCGTGTCGAGGCCGGCCGCACGCCACCGGTCGTCCTCGGTCACCGGCGGAATCGCGCGACAGCCTGCTCCAGCAGCGGGTTGTCCTTCGTCGCCGCGGCCTGCGCCCAGGCCTCGAACTCGAGCGTGTCCTCGAAGCTGCCCCGGTCGGCGATGCCGACCGCCAGCTTGATGTCTCGGGCCAGTGCCGGCTCCACCGCGGCCCAGCGCTCGGCGAGGGCGAGCGCCTCGGCCAGCGGGTTGTCGGCCGTCCGCAGCGTCAGACCGAGAGCGAGGGCTTCGTCGGCGTCCAGCACTCCCCCGTCCATGATCAGTGCCAGCGCCCGCTGCCGGCCCAGTATCCGTGTCAAGAAGTAGGTGCAGCCGCCGCCCGGGTGGAGGCCGAGCCGGGTGAAGGTGACGCCGAACTTCGCCCTCGGGGCGGCGATGCGGACGTCGCAGCTGAGCGCGAGGTTCACCCCGGCCCCGACGGCCGCACCGTCGACCGCGGCGATGGTGGGGATCGGGAGCCGGCGGACCCGCAGGAAGCTCTCGTAGACCTCGTGCAGCCCGTCGCGGACCACCCGCGTGTTCGGGTCGAGCCGGCCGAACAGGGCCGGCAGGTCGGCCCCGGCGCTGAACGCGCCGCCGGCACCGGTCACCACCAGCACGCGGACGCCGCGGTCGGCCGCCACCTCGTCCACCGCCGCGCCGAGCGCGTCCTTCAGCTCCGGCGACAGCGCGTTGCGCCGATCGGGGTCGTTGAGCGTCAGCACCCGGACGCCCTCGGTCTCGGCCTGCTCCAGCGTCACCAGCGGCATGGCCGAACCCTAGCGGCCGGTTGCCGCGGCTCTCCGCGGCATGCCACGCCGGAGCTCACGACGGGTCGGGAAGGCGGCGCACCACCTCGCTCAACGTCGCCTCGATGCTGTCGAAGCGCTGATCGACCCTGTCGAAGCGGTGGTCGACGCTCTCGAGGCGCTGGTCGACGCTCTCGAAGCGGCGAGAGTGCTCCTGCTGGGTCGACCTGATCTCACCGAGGAGCTCGTAGATCGCGTTGCTGTCGTTCTCGAGCCGAGACACGCGAAGCTCGAGCTCGGGATCGGTGGCCATATCGCCACCGTAGGCCTCGCGGACAGGACTCTCCAGACACCGGAAACGACTGTGGATATCCGCCGGCCCGTATGCCTAGAAGAGGCGGTTCGCCGTGTCGTCGACGCCGCGGAGCGCGTCGTAGTCCAGGACGACGCAGCGGATGCCCCGGTCCTCGGCCAACGTCCGCGCCTGCGGCTTGATCTCCTGCGCCGCGAAGACCCCCTGGACCGGCGCCAGCAGCGGGTCGCGGTTGAGCAACTCCAGGTAGCGGGTCAGCTGCTCCACCCCGTCGATCTCGCCGCGGCGCTTGATCTCGACCGCGACGGCGACCCCGGCGTGGTCGCGCACCATCAGGTCGACCGGCCCGATCGGGGTCGGGAACTCCCGCCGCACCAGCCGGTACCCGTCCCCCAGCGTCTGCACCTGCTCGGCCAGCAGCTTCTGCAGGTGCGCCTCGACGCCGTCCTTCACCAGGCCCGGGTCCACGCCGAGCTCGTGCTTCGAGTCGTGCTCGACCGACTCGAGGGTGACGATGAGCTGCTCGCCGGCCTTGTTCGTCACCGTCCAGGTCGAGTCCGTCTCGACCAGCGTGCAGGGCGGGCTCATCCAGTTCAGCGGTTTGTAGGAGCCGCCGTCGGAGTGCACCAGCACCGACCCGTCGGCCTTGACCAGCAGCAGCCGGGTCGCGAACGGGAGGTGGGCGGTCAGCCGGCCCACGTAGTCGACGCTGCACCGGGCGATGACGAGTCGCACGGACGGACCGTACCGTGCCGGCTCAGCCGGAGACCTGCCCCATTGTCACCGTGCCCGCCGCCGGCGTGCCGTTGTGCACCACGAGCCACAGGTTCCGCGCGTGGCAGAGCAGGGCAGGATCGTGCAGCGGATCACCGTCGACCAGCACCAGGTCGGCCAGCATCCCCGCCTTCACCTGGCCGGCGTGCTCGTCGAGCCCGGCGGCCCGTGCCGAGGTCCGGGTGGCCGCCGCGAGCGCCTCGGCGTTGGTCAGGCCGTGGTGCGCGAGCCGAACGACCTCCAGCGAGATCCCCTCGAACGGGTACCAGTCGTGCCCCGCGGCTATCTCAACCCCCGCGCTGCGCGCGGCGGCGAGCGTCTCGGCCGCCTGCTCGAGATTGTGCTCGGCCAGCTGCTTGAGCATCGGCGTCCAATTCTCCCGGTCGCTGCGGAAGGATGTCTCCACGGAACGCTCGCCGTCCAGGCCCACGGCGTCACCCAGCGCGGCGACACCGTAGAAGCATCCGAGCGTCGGCACGAGGATCTGGCCGTTCGACGCCATGTGATCGAGAAGATCCGGCCGCTGATTCAGGTACATCCCGTGTTCGATCGTGTCGACGCCCTCCAGGATCGCGAGCTCGGTTCCCGCCAACCCTTCGGCGTGCGCCGCCACGCGGTACCCGAGCCGGTGCGCCTCGTCGACGAGAGCATGCATCTCCGGCTGCGTCACCTGCGCCGGCTCCGGGTCCTCGAGCTCGACCGACCGGGCTCCCGTCGCCATGATCTTGACGAAGTCGGCGCCCTCCCGGACCTGCTCGCGGACCGCCTTGCGCATCTCCTCCGGACCGTCAGCCTCGCGGTACATGCCGTCGAAGAACCGGCCACCGGGCGCGGTCGGCGAGATGATCCGGCCACAGGTGAGCACCCGGGGGCCGCGAAACGCTCCGTAGCGCATGGCCTGTCGGGCGTCGAAGACCGCGTCGCCGTAGGAACCGACGTCGCGCACGGTGGTGACACCCATCGCCAGGGTCCGCCGCAGTCCGGCGCCGAGCAGGTGGGCCCGCAAACCCGGCCGCTCGGGCTCCGTGCCCGGGTCGAACGGTGGCGTGGACACGTTGAGGTGCGCGTGGACGTCGATCAGCCCTGGGATGACCGTGCGCCCCTGCGCATCGACCACGCGGCCGTGCTCGTCCGACGGTGCCCCCGCACCCTCGCGGATCTCGACGACCCGGCCGTCGCGGATCGAGATCGAGACGCCGTCGCGCACCCTGCCGTCGCCACTGTCGAAGAGGCGAGCATTGGTGATCGTCCACGGCTCGTGGGTGGGAGCAGGTGTTCCGAGCAGGACCGGACGGCGGTGAGTCACGTCGCCGCAGTCTAGGCGCCGGGCAACCCTCGCCCGCCGGCGGCGGGGCGACAACGCCGCGGCCCGCCGCATCGTTACGGTCCGCCAATGAGTTCCTCGCTCGAGATCTATGCCTTCGTGGACAGCAAGCAGCAGGGCGGGTACCCGGTCTTCGGGATTGCCGGAGACCTGGTGGCCGGCATCAGCGTCTCCCCCTGGACCCGCAAGTTCACCGCCACCGACGCGGCCAGCCGCGTCCTCTGCCACGGCCGTCCGCGCTTCTGGAGCCAGACCTACCTGGTCGAGGACGGCGCGGGCCGGCTCATGTTCGAGGTGCGCTCGAGCTTCTGGCACGGCAGGAAGCGCACGATCGCGCTTCCGCCCGGCGCCGAACTGACCTTGCGGGGCGCCCGGTGGCCGAGCCGGGACTGGCAGGTCACCGACTCCGCGGGGCGGGTTGTCTTGGGCATCACCACCACGCGCGCAGCTTCTCGTTCCACCCGGACGCCTACGAGGTGCAGCTCAGCGACCCCGGACTGGGCCTCCCGCATGCCATCGGCATCGTGCAGGTGAGCCGGATGCTGGTGAAGCAGGCTCGCGCGGCCGCCGTCTCATAACCCGGAACGCACGCACCGGGTGAGCAGCCGCTGGTCCTTGGCCGGGCCGGTGACGTCCCAGAGCGTGCGCAGCCGGGTCGCGTCCCGGTCGACGAGGACGAGGCCCCGGTAGGTGTCGGCCCGGCAGGGGTGCACTGCCTCGTGGCCCGGCGTCCACGGGTGGAACGGGCGGCCGTCGGCGAAGCGGACGGTCCAGGGCCCGCCCGGTCCCTGCTCGTCGGGCGTGATCAGCAGCTCGCGGGCCACGTCCAACGAGGTCCCGGACCACCGCAGTACTCCGGTCTCCACCCAGCGCACGCCCTCGTCGCAGACCTGCAGCTCGAGGGTGCCGCGGACCCGGCCGCGCAGCCCGGCGCGGCGATCGTGGACCAGCCGGTGCAGCCGCCACCGGCCCAGCAGCCCGTCCGGCGTGACGAGGCGGGCGGGCGGAGCGGGCAGGGTGGTCAGTGGCGAGCCTCCTCGATCGCGTCCACGATCTCGTCCAGCACGTTCGTGATCTCGAAATCCTTGGGCGTGAAGACGCGGGCCACGCCCTGCTGCCGCAGGGTCGTGGCATCCCGCTCCGGGATGATGCCGCCGGCGATGACCGGGACGTCGTCCAGCCCCTGCTCCTGCAGCCCCTGCAGCACGGCGGGGATCGCGGAGAGGTGCGAGCCGGACAGGATCGACAGCCCCACAACGTCGACGTCCTCCTCGACCGCGGCCGACACGATCTGGGCGGGGGTCAGCCGGATGCCGGAGTAGACGACCTCGAAGCCGGCGTCGCGGGCTCGCACGGCGATCTGCTCGGCGCCGTTGGAGTGGCCGTCGAGCCCGGGCTTGCCGACGAGGAACTTCAGCGGCCGGCCGAGCTCGTCGCCCAGGGCCCGCACCCGCGCCCGTACGTCGTCCAGGGTCGACTCGTGCCCGCCACCGCTGGCCTCGGAGACGCCGGTCGGCGGCCGGAACTCCCCGAACACCTCCCGCAGCTCGTTCGCCCACTCCCCCACCGTCACGCCCGCCCGGGCGCAGGCCAGCGAGGCGGTCATCAGGTTGGCGTCGGTCTTGGCGGCGTCGCGTAGCCCCCGCAGCGCCTCGTCGACCGCGGCGGTGTCCCGCTGCGCCCGCCACTGCTCGATCGCCTCGATCGCGGAGCGCTCCACGTCCGGGTCGACGGTGAGGATGCCGCCGTCCTCCCCACCCTGCAGCGGGTTCGGCTCGGTCTCGGTGTAGGCGTTCACCCCGACCACGACGTCCTCGCCGGCCTCGATGCGCCGGCGGCGGCGGGCCAGCGACGAGACCAGCTCCGACTTCAGGTAACCCGACTCGACGGCCGCCACGGCCCCGCCCATCTCGAGGATCTTGTCGATCTCCGCCCGGGCGCCGTCCTTGATCTCGGCGACCTTGGCCTCGACGACGTGGGAGCCGTCGAAGAGGTCCTGGTACTCGAGCAGGTCGGACTCGTAGGCCAGGACCTGCTGCATCCGCAGCGACCACTGCTGATCCCAGGCGCGCGGCAGCCCCAGGGCCTCGTTCCACGCCGGCAGCTGGACGGCGCGGGCGCGGGCGTCCTTGCTCAGCGTCACCGCCAGCATCTCCAGCAGGATCCGGTAGACGTTGTTCTCCGGCTGCGCCTCGGTCAGCCCGAGCGAGTTGACCTGCACGCCGTAGCGGAACCGGCGCTGTTTGGGGTTCTCGACGCCGTAGCGCTCCCGGGTGATCTCGTCCCACAGCTGCCCGAACGCGCGCAGCTTGCACATCTCCTCGACGAAGCGCACGCCGGCGTTGACGAAGAACGAGATCCGCGCGACGACGTCGCCGAACTTGTCCTCGGGGACCTGGCCGGACTCCTTGACGGCGTCGAGCACGGCGACCGCGGTGCACAGCGCGAACGCGACCTCCTGCACCGGCGTCGCGCCCGCCTCCTGCAGGTGGTAGCTGCAGACGTTGATCGGGTTCCACTTCGGGACGTTCGCGACGGTGTAGGCGATCATGTCGCTGATCAGCCGCATCGACGGCGCCGGCGGGAACACATACGTCCCGCGCGACAGGTACTCCTTGATGATGTCGTTCTGCGTCGTCCCGCCGAGTTCGGCGAAGTCCGCCTCGTGCTCCTCGGCGACGGTCAGGTAGAGCGCCAGCAGGTACATCGCCGGCGCGTTGATCGTCATGGAGGTGTTCATCTGCTCCATGGGGATGCCGTCGAACAGCGCCCGGACGTCGCCGACGTGCGACACCGGCACGCCGACCTTGCCGACCTCCCCGCGCGCGAGTTCCGCGTCCGGGTCGTAGCCGGTCTGGGTCGGCAGGTCGAAGGCCACCGACAGGCCCGTCTGCCCCTTCTCCAGGTTGCGGCGGTAGAGCGCGTTGGACGCCGCGGCCGAGGAGTGCCCGGCGTAGGTGCGCATCATCCAGGGACGGTCGCGGTCGTGGTCGGACGGGAACGGCATGGCAGTGACACCTCCGGGTCGGCGGTAACCGTGAATTCTAGGGTGACAACCCGTCGCGGACCCCGGTCGATGTGTTCCACCTCGCACCCCGGCCCGGCCCCCGGCCGGCACGGACCCGGCCACGCGGCGGGTATACGGCAGGGCATGAGACTCCTCGATCCAGCATTGAACGATCTGTCCCCGCAGCACCTGTCGGTGTTCTGGCACTACCAGGTGGTGCGCACCCTGGTCGACTTCGGCGCCGCGCTGTCGTTCGTGGTCGGCAGTGCGTGCTTCTTCTTCAGCTCCACCCAGATCGCCGCCGACTGGCTGTTCCTGATCGGCTCGATCCTGTTCGCGGCCAAGCCCACCATCGACGTCGTGCGCTCGGCCCACCTCAAGCGGCTGCCGGGGCAGAGCGACGGGCCGCTGCACCACTCGTCGGGCCAGGCCGGCACGGTGCAGAGCGGGCAGGCTTGAGCCGAGGAGCATGATGGGAGTCGGATGAGACCGAGCGGGAGGACACGCGGTGGGTGACAACCCGACCCCGGGGATCGTGGCGATTCTCGCCGTGCTCGTGC
Organism: uncultured Actinomycetota bacterium; assembly: GCA_963776855.1. Taxonomy (GTDB): domain Bacteria; phylum Actinomycetota; class Actinomycetes; order Mycobacteriales; family Jatrophihabitantaceae; genus Jatrophihabitans. The sequence continues at coordinate 234,700 of CAVZOC010000004.1, forward strand.
TCGCGCTCGTCCTGCGCTGGGCCTTCAAGCCCTCCCGGCCGCAACGCACGGTCCAGCGGCCGGTCGACGCTGCCTCCTCGACCCAGCTCGGCCTGCTCAGCGTCGTGATGACGCGGCTGTCCCGGCAGGAGGCGCTGGCCCGCCGCGCGCGGCTGCAGGACGCCGGCATCCGTTCCTCGATGTCCCAGCGCCGGGACGGGCTGTTCGACGTGCTCGTCTTCCACGGCGACGTCGACGCCGCCCGGCTGCTGCTCGGGACCTGACGCCCTCAGCCGTCGAAGGTCGCTGACTCGACCCGTTCGATCTGGGCGCCCAGGGCGCGCAGTTGCTCCTCGAAGCGCACGTACCCACGGTCGATGTGATGCACCTCCGAGACCTCCGTGACCCCCTCGGCGACGAGGGCCGCGATCACCAGGCCGGCGCCGGCGCGGATGTCGGTGGCCCGCACCGGGGCCGCCGAGAGCCGCTCGCGCCCTCGGACGACGGCGTGGTGGCCGTCGGTGCGGACGTCCGCGCCCATCCGGGCGATCTCGTCGCAGAACATGAACCGGGCCTCGAAGAGGTTCTCGGTGATCATGGCGGTGCCGTCGGCCACCGAGAGGGCCGCGATGGCCTGCGGCTGCAGGTCCGTGGCCAGGCCGGGGTAGGGCAGCGTCACCACGTCGAAGCTGCTGGGCCGCTCGGTCTGCGCCACCCGGAAACCTCCTTCCACGAGCTCGATCTCGGCCCCGGCCTGCGCCACCTTGTCCAGGGCGATCCGCAGGTGCTCGGCCACGCCGCCGCGCACCGTGATGTCGCCGCGGGTGGCCACGGCGGCCATGGCCCAGGTGCCGGCGACGATCCGGTCGGGCACCGCGTCGTGCGTCGTGCCGGACAACCCCTCCACCCCGGTGATCTCGAGCGTGGACGTGCCGATGCCGTCGATGCGCGCCCCCATCGAGACCAGCAGGTTGCACAGGTCGACGATTTCGGGTTCGCGGGCGGCGTTGTCGATGACCGTGGTCCCCTTGGCGAGCACCGCGGCGGTCATGATGTTCTCGGTCGCGCCGACGCTCGGGAAGTCCAGCCAGATAGGCGCCCCGCGCAGGTCGCGAGCCTCCGCGACCACGAAGCCGTGCTGGATGCTGATCTCCACGCCCATCCGCTCCAGGCCGGAGAAGTGCATGTCCAGCGGGCGGGTGCCGATGGCGTCGCCACCGGGCAGCGCCACCTTCGCCCCGCCGGTGCGGGCGATGAGCGGGCCGAGCACGCAGATCGAGCCGCGGATCTTGCGCACCAGCTCGTAGGGCGCCTCCGATTGCAGCGTGTCGGGGGTGGTGACGGTGACTTGGTCGGTGGCGCCGTCGCCCGACTCGGTAACACCACACCCCATGCCCTCGAGCAGCTGGCGCATGATCGTCACGTCGGAGATGGCCGGGAGGTTGCCCAGCGTCGTGGAGCCCGGCGCCAGCAGCGCCGCCGCCATCAGTTTCAGCACGCTGTTCTTGGCGCCGACGACGTCGACGGCACCTTCCAGTCGCGCCCCACCGGTCACTCGCAGAACCTGCACCGGACCACACTACGGCCCTGCGTAGGCTCGGCCCCTATGAGCGTTCATCTCACTCGCATCTACACCCGGACGGGAGACGACGGGACCACGGCGCTCGGCGACATGTCGCGGGTGCCCAAGACCGACCCCCGGGTCGGCGCCTACGCCGCCTGCGACGAGACCAACGCCGCGATCGGCACGGCCCTCGCCCTCGGCGGCCTCGACGAGCGGATCGTCGCGGTGCTCTCGACCGTGCAGAACGACCTGTTCGACCTGGGAGCCGACCTGTGCACGCCGGTGGTCGAGAACCCGGAATTCCCGCCGCTGCGGGTGGAGCCGGAGTACACCGAGCGGCTGGAACGGTGGTGCGACGAGTTCAACGAAACGCTGCCGAAGCTGTCGAGCTTCATCCTGCCGGGGGGCACGCCGGGCGCGGCCCTGCTGCACCAGGCCCGCACCCTGGCCCGCCGCGCCGAGCGCGACGCCTGGCAGGTGTACGAGGTCGACCCGGACCGCACCAACCGCGAGGCCCTGCGCTACCTCAATCGGCTCTCGGACCTGCTGTTCATCCTCTGCCGAGTCGCCAATCCGGGCGGCGACGTGCTCTGGAAGCCGGGCGGCGAGCGCTGAGTACGCCTGCGGCGCCGCTGGTCGAGGTCGTCATGGGCGTCTCGGGTTCGGGCAAGACCACCGTGGGCCGGGCCCTGGCCGACCTCCTGGACCGGCCGTTCCTCGACGCCGACGAGCTGCACCCGGACTCCAACGTGGCCAAGATGGCCGCCGGCCTGCCGCTCGACGACGCCGACCGCGCGCCGTGGCTGGCGGCCGTCGCGGCCCGGATCGACGACGCGATCGGCGACGGCACCGGTGCGGTCGTCGCCTGCTCGGCGTTGCGGCGCCGCTACCGCGACGTCCTGCGTCGGCCCGAGGTCGTGTTCGTCCTGCTGGACGGCCCGCGGGAGCTGCTGCTGACCCGGCTGCGGCACCGGCACGGCCACTTCATGCCCGCCGACCTGCTGGACTCGCAGCTGGCGACGCTGGAACGCCCGGACAGCGACGAGCGGACGATCACTCTCTCGGTCGAGGGCACCCCGGAACAGGTCGCCGTTCAGGCCGCGAGCGGGCTGCGGTGAGGCTGCTGCGGTGCGGCTGCGGGCTCAGGCCCGCGGTGCCGAGGACTCGAGCCAGGAGACGAAGGCGGTGTAGGCGCCCTCACCCAGCGCGAGCGTGACGGTCTCACCCTCGGTGCGGCACTCGACCACCACCACCGAGGGCGGCAGCGAACCGGCCTCGGCCGGCAGCCGGTCGCGCCGGCCGAGCACCTCGACCTCCCCGCGCCGGAAGACGCGCGACGGCGAGGTGCCGATGCCGAACGCGCGGTACCAGCGCAGCTCGCCGCCCTGGTACCGGCCGATGCCGTACAGCCACCGATGGCCCCGCTGCACCGCGAACGCCACCGCACCGGGCATCCGCAGCATGTAGCGCTGCCGGGCCAGGATCGCCCCGAAGGCCACCAGCAGGATCAGGGCGACGCACACCACGACGACGTCGACGGTGTGCATCAACTCGACCGCCCTGGGCTCAGACCTGCTCGCCGGCGGCCCGGAGCCGGGCAGCCGCTCGGTCGCGCGCCGCCGCATCCCCCGAGCCCTTGTCCGGGTCGGCACTGTCGTAGGCCTGGCGGGCCCGCGTGACGTCGATGTCCTCGGCCAGCTCGGCCTGCTCGGCGAGTACCGAGACACCGTCCTTACGGACGGACAGGAACCCGCCGTGGACCGCCACCGTGATCGTCTCGCCGCCCTCGCTCTCGATGCGGACGGGGTAGCCCGGCGCCAGCGCGCCCAGCAGCGGCGTATGGCCCGGCAGAATGCCGATCTGGCCCACGGTGGTGCGGCCGAACACGGCCGACGCCTCCCCCGACCAGATCGGCGCCTCGATGGAGACCAGCTCCACGTGCATGGTTGCCATCAGCTGCTACGCGTTCTTCAGTTCGTCGGCCTTGCGCTCGAGGTCCTCGAGACCGCCGCACATGAAGAACGCCTGCTCCGGGTAGCTGTCGAACTCGCCCGAGCAGAGCCGCTTGAAGGCGTCCACCGTCTCCTCGACCGGCACGAACGAGCCCTCGACACCGGTGAACTGCTTGGCCACGAAGGTGTTCTGCGACAGGAACCGCTCGATGCGCCGCGCCCGCTGCACCGTGACCTTGTCCTCCTCGGACAGCTCGTCGATACCGAGGATCGCGATGATGTCCTGCAGCTCCTTGTACCGCTGCAGGATCTGCTTGGTCTGCTGTGCGACGTCGTAGTGCTCCTGGCCGATGTACTGCGCGTCCAGGATGCGTGACGTGGAGTCCAGCGGGTCCACCGCCGGGTAGATGCCCTTCTCCGACACCGGCCGCGACAGCGTCGTGGTGGCGTCCAGGTGGGCGAAGGTGGTGTGCGGCGCGGGGTCGGTGATGTCGTCCGCGGGCACGTAGATCGCCTGCATCGAGGTGATGGAGTGCCCGCGGGTCGAGGTGATCCGCTCCTGCAGCTGACCCATCTCGTCGGCCAACGTCGGCTGGTAACCCACCGCCGAGGGCATCCGGCCCAGCAGCGTCGAGACCTCCGAGCCGGCCTGGGTGAACCGGAAGATGTTGTCGATGAACAGCAGCACGTCCTGCTTCTGGACGTCTCGGAAGTACTCCGCCATGGTCAGCGCCGACAGCGCCACCCGCAGCCGGGTGCCCGGCGGCTCGTCCATCTGGCCGAAGACCAGCGCGGTCTTGTCGATGACGCCGGACTCGCTCATCTCCGCGATGAGGTCGTTGCCCTCACGGGTGCGCTCGCCGACGCCGGCGAACACCGACACGCCGCCGAAGTTCTCGGCGACACGGTAGATCATTTCCTGGATCAGCACCGTCTTGCCCACACCGGCGCCACCGAACAGGCCGATCTTGCCGCCGACCACGTACGGGGTCAGCAGGTCGATGACCTTGATGCCCGTCCAGAACGGCTCGGTCTTCGACTCCAGCTGGTCGAACGGCGGCGGGTCACGGTGGATCGGCCAGCGTTCCTCGATCTGGAGGTCGGAGGCCTTCACGTCGAGCGGCTCGCCGAGGGCGTTGAACACGTGGCCCTTGGTGACGTCGCCTACCGGTACCGAGATCGGGGCGCCGGTGTCGGCCACCTCGGCGCCACGGACCAGGCCGTCGGTGGGCTGCAGGGCGATGCAGCGCACCATGTCGTCGCCGATGTGCTGCGCCACCTCGAGGGTGAGCGTCTTGGACAGGTCACCGAGCTCGATGCGAGTGGTCAGGGCCTGGTTGAGGTCGGGGATGCTGTTGCGCCCGAACTCCACGTCCACGACCGGGCCGATGACGCGGACGACACGTCCGCCCGTCGCCGTCTGGTTCCGGTCGCTCTTCTCGTCGGCTACTGCGGTCATTCGTCGCTCCCTGTCGCGGCGAGCGCGTCGGCGCCGCCGACGATCTCGCTGATTTCCTGAGTGATCTCGGCCTGCCGGGCTTCGTTGGCAAGCCGGGTGAAGGATCGGATGAGTTCGGTGGCGTTGTCGCTCGCGGATTTCATGGCGTTGCGGCGGGCGGCCGACTCCGACGCCGCCGACTCCAGCAGCGCCGAGAAGATCCGCGAGCTGATGTAGCGCGGCAGGATGGCCGCGATGAGCGACGCAGGCTCGGGTTCGAACTCGTAGAGGGTCGGCCGGCCGTCGGACGCCTCGTCCTGCTCCGGCGCCTCGTCCTCGTCGGCGAGGTCGTCGCCGTCAGTCGCGCTCTTGACCGGCGAGACCTGGACGGCCACCGGAGTCTGGGTGACCGAGTTGACGAAGCGGGTGTAGACGACCCACAGCTCGTCGATGCCGGAGCGGCCGGCGGTCTGCAGCTCCTCGGACCCCTCGGCTTCCTCGTCGGAGCGGCCCTGCACCGTGCCTTCGCTGGTGGCGTTCAGCGCGGCCACCACGGCCTCGGTGCAGCCCCGGACGTCGGCGAAGGTGGGCTGCTCGGAGAACCCGCTCCACTGTCCGGCCAGGGTGATCTGCCGGAAATTGAAGTAGGCCGCGCCCTTGCGCCCGATGACGTAGCGCTCGACCTCCTTGCCGTCGTCCTCGAGCTTCCGGGCGAGCTCGTTGGCCTGCCGGAGGGTGTTCGCGTTGTAACCGCCGGCGAGGCCACGGTCGCTGGTGATCAGCACGATCCCCGCACGGTGCGGGTTCTCGACGCCGGTCAGCATCGGATGTTCGAGCGTGTTGTCGTTGCTGAGCGCGGCCAGGGCGCGACTGAGTTCCTTCGCGTAGGGCTTGGCGCTGTTCCGGCGCTGTTGCGCCTTGACGATCCGGGAGGCGGCGATCAGCTCCATCGCCTTGGTGATCTTCCGGGTCGACTTGGTGGCGCTGATCCGGCGTCGGTAGGTGCGAAGCGCTGCGCCCATCTCAGCTCACCCGCTTTCCCGCGGCGTCCCTGTCTGCTGCGTGCACTCGGGCCTACTTCTCGTCCGACGTGGGCTGGAACTGCTTGCGGAACTCGTCGATGAGACCGCCGAGCCGTTCGGCGTGCTCGTCGTCGAAGCTCTTGGCCGCTGCGAGCTCCTCGTAGAGGCCCTCGGCGTTGTGCTGGACGTAGTCGAGGAACTCCGACTCGAAGCGCCGGACGTCCCGGACCGCGACGTCGTCCAGCTTGCCGGAGGTGCCCGACCAGATCGAGACGATCTCCCGGCCGGACGGGAACGGCGAGGCGGCCGGCTGCTTCAGCAACTCGACCAGCCGGGCGCCGCGCGCCAACTGCTGCTGCGAGGCCCTGTCCAGGTCGGAGCCGAACGCCGCGAACGACTCCAGCTCGCGGTACTGCGCCAGGTCGACCCGCAGCCGTCCGGAGACGGCCCGCATCGCCTTCGGCTGCGCCGAACCGCCGACGCGGGAGACCGAGATGCCGACGTTGATCGCCGGGCGGACGCCGGCGTTGAACAGGTCGGTCTCCAGGAAGCACTGGCCGTCGGTGATGGAGATGACGTTGGTCGGGATGTACGCCGACACGTCGTTGCCCTTGGTCTCGATGATCGGCAGGCCGGTCATGGAGCCGCCGCCCATGTCGTCGGACAGCTTCGCGCAGCGCTCCAGCAGCCGGCTGTGCAGATAGAAGACGTCACCCGGGTAGGCCTCGCGGCCCGGCGGGCGACGCAGCAGCAGCGACACCGTGCGGTACGCCTCGGCCTGCTTGGTGAGGTCGTCGAAGACGATCAGGACGTGGTTGCCCTGGTACATCCAGTGCTGGCCGATCGCCGAGCCGGTGTAGGGCGCGATGTACTTGAAGCCCGCGGAGTCCGAGGCCGGGGCGGCGACGATGGTGGTGTACTCCAGCGCCCCCGCCTCCTCCAGGGTGTCGCGGGCGGCGGCGATGGTCGAGCCCTTCTGGCCGACGGCGACGTAGATGCAGCGGACCTGCTTCTTCGGGTCGCCGGTGAGCCAGTTGTCGCGCTGGTTGATGATCGCGTCGAGGCACACGGTGGTCTTGCCCGTCTGCCGGTCGCCGATGATCAGCTGCCGCTGGCCGCGGCCGATGGCGGTCATCGAGTCGATGGCCTTGATGCCGGTCAGCAGCGGCTCGCGGACCTCCTGGCGCTGGACCACCGACGGCGCCTGCAGCTCGAGCGCGCGACGCTCGCTGGTCTCGATCTCACCATGGCCGTCGATCGGCTGACCCAGGGGGTTCACGACGCGACCGAGGTAGGAGTCGCCGACCGGCACCGAGAGGATGTCGCCGGTGCGCTTGACCGGCTGGCCCTCCTCGATCTGGGAGGCGTCACCGAGGATGACGGCGCCGATGTCGCGGACGTCCAGGTTCAGCGCCAGGCCCAGCGTGCCGCCCTCGAACTCGAGCAGCTCGTTGGTCATCGCGCTGGGCAGGCCCTCGACCCGGGCGATGCCGTCGCCTGTCTCGGCGACGACGCCGACCTCCTCGCGGGTGGCTTCCTTGCTGTAGGACGAGACGTAGCTCTCGATCGCGCTACGGATCTCGTCGGCGGAGATCGTCAGCTCTGCCATGAACGTTTCCTTATGTCTAGTCGGCGTATGACTCGTCGTCGTGATGATGAAAAATGGGCCGGCTCAGCCGGCGATGTCGCTGCGGGCCGTGGCCAGCCGGGTGGCGATGCTGCCGTCGATAACCTCGTGCCCGACGCGGACGATCAGGCCGCCGAGGATGTCGGGGTCGACAGCGGAGCGGACACTGATACGCCGGTTGTACATGGCCGAGAGCGCCTCGGCCAGTCGCTCCTGCTGCGCATCGGTGATCGGCCGGGCCGACACCACTCGTGCGATCGAACGCTCCTGCAGCGCCGCGGCGCGCTCGAGCAGGTCGTCGACGGCGAGCACCAGGCTGCGCTTGCGCTCACTGCGCACGGCGTGCCGCAGCATCGTGAGCGAGCTGCGAGTGACCTTGCCCTCCAGCAGCGAGTCCAGCAGCGAGACGCGACGCTCGGCGCCCACGGCGTACTCGTCCAGCAGTGCGCTCAGCTCGCCGTCGTTCTCCAGGATCCGCCCGAAGCGGAACAGCTCGTCCTCGACCTGGTCGAGCGAGCCGTCCTGCTCGGCGGCGACGAACAGCGCGTCGTCGCCGGTCCCCTCGAGGGCGTCGGACAGGTCCCAGGGCGAGGACCATCGCTGCGTTACGGCCGCCTTGACGAGCGCGAGCGCCCGATCCGACAGCCGGCTGCCGAACAGCTGCTGCACGAAATCCGCCCGTGCCTCCGGCGCGGTGGCCGGGTCCCCGAGGGTTCGCCGCAGCCGGGGCTGCCCGGCCAGCAGGTTGCCGACGGAGTAGAGCTCCTGGGCGAGAGTCGTGAGGGTCTCCCCGTCGACTCCGTCGCCGACGATCCGCTCCCGCTCCTCCCGGAGCTCCTGCAGGGCCCGCCGGCTGGCGGAACGCATCATCGATCCGCACCCCCGGCGACCGCGTTGGCGTCGTCGCGGGCCTCGAGACCGGCGAGGAAGGAGTCGACGGTCGCCGCGACCTCGGCGTCGGTCGACAGCTTCTGCTCGACGATCTTCTCGGCGAGCTCGATGGCGAGCGTGCCGATCTCGCCGCGCAGTTCGCGCAGGACCGCCTGCCGCTGGCTGGCGAGCTGTTCCTCGCCCCTCGCGACGATCCGGGCGGACTCCTCCTGGGCCTGCTTACGCAGGTCCTCGACGGTCCGCTGCGCCTCGGCGCGCGCGTTCTCGCGGATCTGGGCGGCCTCGGTCCGGGCCTCGCTGAGCGCTTCCTGCAGCCGGCGCTCGGCCTCGGCCAGCTTGGCCTTGGCCTCGTCGGCGTCCTCCATCTGCTGCTCGATGATGGCCTGCCGCTCCCGGGTCGCCTTCTGCAGCGGCGGGAGGATGTACTTCGCGATGATGCCGAGAATGATCACGAACGCCAGCAGCTCGGCGAAGAACGTGTAGTCCGGCAGCAGGAAGATGTTCTCCGCGAGGAGAGGTTGGTCAGCCATCGGCAATCACTTTCCGAGCACGAATGCGAACAGCACGGCGAAGGCCAGGTTGATGAAGTACGCCGCCTCGACCAGACCGACGGTCAGGAAGAACAGCGTCTGCAACTGGCTCTGCGCCTCGGGCTGGCGGGCGACCCCCTGGATCAGCGACGCACCGGCGACGCCGTCACCGATCGCTGCGCCGATGGCGCCGCCACCGAGGGCGAGGCCACCGCCGACCAGGCCAGCCACGATGTTGACATTTCCACTTACTGCCATGTCGTTACCTCATCCGTCCTTACGGTGTTGGTGGTGCACGTTCGGGTGGTCCGTGCGGGTTTCTGCCTTGAAGATCGTGCATCCCGCGTCGGTGCGGGACGTCGGTCGGTCGTCAGTGCGCACCCTCCTTGGACAGTGAGGGCTCCTCGCCGTGGTGGGCCATCTCCTCGGCGGAGTCGTGCGGATTGATCGACGACAGGTACAGGATGCTGAGCAGCGCGAAGATGAACGCCTGGATCAGCCCGATGAAGGCGTCGAACAGCCGCCACAAGACGTCCGGGATCCAGAGGATCGTGGTGGGCAGCGCGATGATCAACGCCACCATGACCGTGCCGGCGAAGATGTTGCCGAACAACCGCAGCGAGAGCGTGACGGGCTTGATGATCTCCTCGATGATCCGCAGCGGGGCCAGCACGCGCGGCTTCTCGAAGATGTGCTTGTAGTAGCCGAGTCCCTGTCGCCGGACCCCGACCACGTGCATGGTGACGATCACCAGGATGGCGAGCGCGTAGGTGGTGTTCGGGTCGGCGGCAGGCGGCGGGACGTACTCCTTGGTCGGGATCAGCGCCAGCCAGTTCGCGAACAGCAGGAACAGGAACAGCGCCATCGCCAGCGGGACGACCCACGGTGCGGTGCGGATGCCCAGCGCCGCCTCGACCTCGCGTTCGACCTGGCCCTTGACGGTCTCGAAGAACAGCTGCACCCCGGTGGGCCTGCGCACGCTCAGCCGGCGGCGCATCAGGAACCCGAGCAGCAGCAGGATGCCACCGGCGATCAGGGTGCTGATGATGGTGTCGCCGTGCAGCGAGACGGGGCCGAGGTGCCACTCGATGAGGTGGTGACCCGGTTGGATTTCGATCGAGGCCAGCGGCTTCATCGTGGGAGTCATCGGTCGGCTCCTTCAGGCGAGGGCTCGGGGCCGGCGTGCGTCACGCCGACGGTCGCAGACTACGGAACACCGGAACCGCGGCGCCCACCAGCATCAGGACCTGGAAGACGGCGAGGCCGATGAAGGTCGCCAACCCGTCCGGGCGGACGGCCGCCGCGACCGCGATCGCGATCAGCGTGACGCCGCCGAGGCGGGCGGCGACGCTGCCCGTGAAGCGCTTCGTGGTCACGCCGCCGCCGGCGCGGCGGACGACGGCACGTTGCAGCATCAGGTTGTTGGCGGCGCCGAGGGCGAGCCCGAGCGCGCCGAACACGCCCATCATCGGGTGGCCCTGGACGGCGGTCACCGCGATCGCGAGCACGCTCAGCCCGGCCGAGATCGCCACCGATCGGCGCAGGTTGGCCGCGGCGGACACCGGGGTGTAGACGACGGGGTCCACTTGCCTCACTTCCGTGGTCACTCGTTCTGGGTCACTCTCGGTCCTGCGGGTGTTGCGGATCGTGCGGGTGGTGCCGTGGGGAGTTGCCGCCGGGACCCCCGCTGGGGAGGAACCGGCGGAACGCGTTGATGACGTAGGCCACTGCGCCGGTGAGCCCGACCGCCAGGCCGACGATCGTCAGGATCGGGCCGGTGCCGAGGACTGCGTCGAGGAGAAGCCCGATGACGGTCGCCGCGGCGAGCTGGGCCGCGACGACGACTCCCATGCCGAGCAGGGTCAGCAGGCTCGGCGACTCGGGTGCCATCGGCGACGCCCCCTCAGCGGCGTCGTGTGTCCGTACCGGGATGAGGCATCGCGACTCCTCTGGCCTGGTGTGATCGGTGTTGATCTGCGGGCATCCGACGAACCCCGTGGCCAGGAGCGGGTCGGCGCGCACGCACCGGCGTCTGCTTCAGGGGTTGCTGAGGAAAAGGCTACAGGGGCCGGCGCGGGGATCCCGCATCGGGTGGCCCCCCGGGGGGCCCACCGACCCCTGCGGCGGGCCGGGCGCCCTCGCCGCTCTCGCGCCCGACGACCGCGTGGCGGCCCGGCGCCCCGCCGCCGCGACGTCGGTGCCGGGAGCGGCGATCCCGGGACCTCCGTAGGCGGGGCAGGAAGGAGATCATCAGCCCGAACGCGCCGGCCACGCTCAGCGCCAGGATCAGCACCTTCCAGGAGTGCGCGTACGAGAGCGTCACGCCGCCGAACGACAGCAGCGCCGACCAGAAGTAGAGCAGCAGCACGGCACGGCGGTGACTGTGTCCCATCTCCAGCAGCCGGTGGTGCAGGTGCCGCTTGTCGGGCGCGAAGGGCGAGCGGCCCGCGCCCACCCGTCGGACCACCGCCAGCAGCAGGTCCACGAACGGCAGCGCCAGCACCGACAGCGGGATCAGCAGCGGGAGCAGCAGGGCCACGGCGCCGAGCAGCGGCGAGGTGGCGAACGCCTGCGGGTCGGTCGTCGTCGTCGCGGTGACGGCGGATGCGGACAGGATGAGGCCGACGACCATGGAGCCGGAGTCGCCCATGAAGATGCGGGCCGGGAAGAAGTTGTGCGGCAGGAAGCCGAGGCAGGCGCCGGCGAGGGCCGCCGACAGCAGCGTCGGCGCCGCCGCCGCCGGCGAGAAGCCGGTCTGCGCCAGGTGGAAGGCGAAGACCGAGAAGGCGCCGGCGGCGATGGCCGTCACCCCGGCGGCGAGCCCGTCCAGCCCGTCGACGAAGTTCATCGCGTTGATGAGCACGACGGTGAGCAGCACCGTCACCGGGATCGAGAGGTCCCGCCCGAGCACGAAGGTCCCGGTCGTCCACGGGATCGGCATCACCACGAGCTGCACTCCGCCGAGCGTGACCATCAGCCCGGCCGCCATCACCTGGCCGGCGAGCTTGGTCAGCGAATCCAGTTCGTAGCGGTCGTCGAGCACCCCGATCAGGCAGAGGATCGCGCCCGCGGCCACGATCCAGGGGATCTCCGGTCCGTTGTCGAACGCGGCGTTCAGCGTCGGCAGTTTCGCGGCGACGAACAGGGCCAGCGCGAACCCCGTGAACAGGGCGACGCCGCCCAGGCGAGGCGTGGCGACGGCGTGGACGTCCCGGTCGCGGGGCAGCGCCAGCGCTCGCCACCGGATGGCCGCCGCGCGCGCAACCGGCGTCAGCAGGAACGCCACCGCCCCCGCGATGCAGGCAACGAGGACGTACTCCAGGCTCGGATGCGTAGGCATCAGCCCGGCCCTCGTGGGGTGGGCCGCGGCCGCGGCCGGCCGTGCGTGCTGGGTGGGGCCGCCGCGGCGTCGCCCTGGATATCGGGCACCACGCGGCGCAGCTGTTCGGCCGAGACGTCACCGACGCGCAGGATCAGCGGGACGCTGCCGGTGACGTCGACGATCGTCGAGGCCCGGCCGCCGGGGGCGGGGCCGTCCTCGAGGTAGACGGCGACGGCATCCTCCAGCTGCGCCCGGGCCTCGGCGGCGGTCTGTGCCGCTGGCCGGCCGGAGCGGTTCGCGCTCGAGACCGCCATGGGGCCGGTCTTCTCCAGCAGCTCGATCGCCACCGGGTGCAGGGGCATCCGCAGTGCCACCGTGCCGTCGGAGTCGCCGAGGTCCCAGCTCAGGGACGGGGCGTGCTCGACGACGACGGTCAGGCCGCCCGGCCAGAACGCCTCGATGAGGTCCCGGGTGCGGCGGTCCACCCGCGACACCAGCCCGTCGATCGTGCTCCACGAGCCGACGAGCACGGGAACCGGCATGTCCCGGCCGCGTCCCTTGGCCTCCAGCAGGGCCGCGACCGCGGCGGGGTCGAAGGCGTCGGCGCCGATGCCGTACACGGTGTCGGTGGGCAGCACCACCAGCTCGCCCGAGGCGACACTGTGCGCCGCCGTCTGGACCGCGTCCACCCGGGCGTCGGGATCGTCGCAGTGGAAGAACAACGCCACGGCGCCATAGTGCCCTACCGACGTGTGGCCACCGCGTAGCGCGGTCGCCCGGTGAGGTCGCGGTGACCGGCGACCGCCGCCCACGCGCCACCGGATTCGAGCAGCGCCGGCACGGTCGCACCGTGGCTGTCGTCGTGCTCGAGCGCCAGCAGCCCGCCCGGCCGGAGCACCCGGGCGGCGGCGACGACAACCTCCGGGATGAGCCCGAGCCCGTCGGCACCGGCGAACACCGCCTCGGCCGGGTCGGCCAGCACCTCGGGCGAGACCGGTGTCGCGGCCGGCACGTACGGCGGGTTCGCGACCACGGCGTCGGCGCGCCCGGCGAGTGGGGCGAGGGCCGCGAGGTCGCGGACATCGGCCGCCACGACCTCGACGCCGGCGAGCTCGGCGTTGCGACGCAGCCAGGGCAGGGCGCCGGGGTCGCGCTCCACCGCCACGACGCGGGCGTTCGGGACCTCGTCGGCCAGGGCCACCGCGAGCGCGCCGGAGCCGGCACACAGATCGACGACGACCGGCCGCGCGAGGTCGCGCAACTGCGGCAGGACCGCGTCCACCAGCAGCTCGGTCTCGGGCCGCGGCACGAAGACGCCGGGCCCGACCGCGAGCTGGACGTGACGGAAGGGCGCGGTGCCGAGGATGTGCTGCAGCGGCTCCCGGTTCGTGCGGCGTTGCAGCATCCGGTCGAACTCGGCCGCCACGGTCGTCGGAACGTCGGGCTGGGCCGCCAGGCGGGCGCGCGGGACGCGCAGCGCCGCGGCGAGCAGCAGCTCCGCGTCGACGCGGGGACTGGCGACGCCGGCGGCGTCGAGACGCCCCGCCGCAGCCCGCAGCAGCTCGCGGACGCCCGTGGTGCCCGTGGTGCCTGCGGGGTCAGTCGTCGGGCTCACCGGCGAGCAGCGCCTCGGTGTCGGCGTGCTGCAACGCCGCGATGACGTCGTCGAGCGCACCGTCCAGGACCTGATCCAGGTTGTAGGCCTTGAAGCCGACCCGGTGGTCGCTGATGCGGTTCTCCGGGAAGTTGTAGGTGCGGACCCGCTCGGAGCGGTCGACCGTGCGCACCTGGGAGCGGCGGGCGTCACTCGCCGCGGCGTCCGCCTCCTCCTGCGCCGCCGCGAGCAGCCGCGCCCGCAGCACCCGCAGGCCCGCTTCGCGGTTCTGCAGCTGGCTCTTCTCGTTCTGCATGCTGACCACGGTGCCGGTAGGGAGGTGGGTGATCCGCACCGCGGAGTCGGTGGTGTTGACGCTCTGCCCACCGGGCCCGGACGAGCGGTAGACGTCGATGCGCAGGTCGTTGGGGTCGATGTCGATGTCGACCTCCTCGGCCTCGGGCAGCACGAGCACGCCCGCGGCGGAGGTGTGGATGCGGCCCTGGGACTCGGTGGCCGGCACCCGCTGCACCCGGTGGACGCCGCCCTCGTACTTCAGCTGCGCCCACACCTGCTGGTCCGGCGCGCGGGACCGGACGGCGAGGGTGGCCGACTTGATGCCCCCGAGGTCGGTGGGCTCCTCGTCGAGCGTCTCGACGGCCCAGCCCTGCCGCTCGGCGTAGCGCAGGTACATCCGCAGCAGGTCGCCGGCGAACAGCGCCGACTCCTCGCCGCCCTCCCCCGCCTTGATCTCGAGGATGACGTCCTTGCCGTCGTCGGGGTCCCGCGGCAGCAGCAGGTTGCGCAGCCGCTTCTCGAGCTCGTCGATACGGGCCGCCAGCGCCGTCGCCTCGACGGCGAAGGCCGGGTCCTCGGCGGCGAGCTCGGTCGCCGCGGCGAAGTCGTCGCGCGCGGTCGCCAGCTCGTCCGCCGTCGCCTTCACCGGCGACAGCTGGGCGTAGCGGCGGCCGAGGGTGCGGGCCCGGCCGGCGTCCGCGTGCACGGCGGGATCGGCCAGCGCCTGCTCGACCTCGCCGTGCTCGGTCAGCAGGTCGGTCAGCTTCCCGGCTCCTGTACTCATCCCGTCTTCCCGCTCGACTCCGCCCACAAATCTGCCCTACAAATCCGCCCTACAAAGACGACGGCGCCTGCCCCCCAGGTGGGGGCAGGCGCCGGCGGGACAGCTAGTTGCCGCTGCGGACGCGCTTGCCGTAGCGCTTCTCGAAGCGGTCGACGCGGCCGCCGACGTCCATGATCTTCTGCTTGCCGGTGTAGAACGGGTGGCAGGCCGAGCACACGTCGGCGTTGAGCACGCCGTTCTTGGCGGTGCTGCGAGTCGTGAACGTGTTGCCGCAGGAGCAGGTCACCTCGGTGACCACGTAGTCCGGGTGGATGCCGTCGCGCATACTGGTTCCCTTCTGGGGCTCCGGGTCGCAGCATCTGCCGCGTGAACCGGGGCCGGGTGGTGGGTTGGCGCCGCTCGCGCCAACACGACAGTCTGCCAGGCCGGAGGCCCCGCAGGCCACTTGCGTCGGGAGAACAAGGCGGGCGGAAGCCACATTCCCGAGCGCCGGTGAAACGCCACTCGGCGAAACTGTGTGTTGCACCACACGTGTCTGGCGTCGTAGGTTCCCAAAACAGATCAAACCAGGGGACGTGGGTTGGTTGCCGGACCGGCCACGTCTCCACCGGCGGATCGGAGCGCGCAGTGACGAAACCGCAGACGGGACGATCCAGAGCCGGTCGGGGGCGCCGGACCGCCGCCACCGTGGCGGCCGCCGGCCTGCTGGCCGGGGCCCTGGCCGCGTGCGGCAGCAGCGGCGGCGGCAAGGTGACGCTGAACTTCTACAGCTTCAACGACCCGTCCGGCGCGGTACAGCAGGCCGTGGACGAGTGCTCGACGGGCAGCTACCGCATCTCCTACAACAAGCTCCCGGCCGCCGCCGACCAGCAGCGCCAGCAGCTCGTGCGCCGGCTCGCCGCCCAGGACTCCTCCATCGACATCATGGGGCTCGACGTCACCTGGGAGGCCGAGTTCGCCGAGGCAGGGTGGATCCTGCCGTGGACCGGCAGCAACAAGGCGGCAGCCGAGAAGAACACGTTCTCGACCTCGCTGGACACCGCACGCTGGAAGGGCCAGCTCGTCGCGGTGCCCTACAACACCAACACCCAGCTGCTCTGGTACCGGAAGGACCTGCTGCAGCAGATCGGGAAGTCGCAGCCGCCGTCGACCTGGGACGAAATGCTCTCCGACGCGAAGGCGATGGCCGCCAAGGGCCTGCCGCACTTCGTCGAGGTCCAGGGGGCGCAGTACGAGGGCGTGACCGTCTGGTTCAACACCATGGTCAGCAGTGCCGGCGGCAGCCTGCTCAACTCCGCCTCGTCGGGACCGGGGCCGAGGGCCCCCATGGTCAAGGCGCTCACGGTGATGAAGGACCTCGCCTCCTCCCCCGCGGCCGACCCGAGCCTGTCGGTGCAGATGGAGGACACCAACCGGCTGGGCATGGAGTCCGGCAGCGCGGCCTTCGAGCTGAACTACCCCTTCGTCTATCCCTCGATGCAGGCCGACAATCCGAAGGTCAAGACCTACAACGGCAAGCCGCTGAAGGACAACTTCAAGTGGGCGCTGTACCCCGGGGTCGAGCAGGGCAAGCCGGCCAAGGTGACCATCGGAGGCATCGATCTCGCCGTGAGCAAGTACTCGCAGCACCCGCAGATGGCCTTCCAGGCCGCCCTGTGCCTGCGCAACGAGAAGCACCAGCTGATCGCGGCGGTCAAGGGCGGCCTGCCGCCGACGATCACGACGCTCTACACCAATCCGTCGAAGGAGTTCGTCAAGTCCTATCCGTTCTACCAAGACATCTACAAGGCGTTGCAGTCGGCAAGTGTCCGGCCCAAGACGCCCGCGTACCAGAACCTGTCGATCGTCGTCTCGCACGCGGTCTCGCCACCGGGCGCGATCCAGCCGCAGAGCACGGCCGACACCATCCGCAGCCAGACGGTCGACGCCCTCAACTCGACGGGGCTGATCCCGTGAGCGCGGGGGTTCACGAACCGAACGGAGTGAGGGCATGAGCGTCGACGCCGCCCCTACGACCGGGGCCGAGGCCACCGGTACACCACCAGGACGAGCCCGAAAAGCGCCGCTGTCCGAGGGCGCCAAGGCCGAGCGCCGGCTCGGCTGGCTGCTGTGCGCCCCCGCAGTGGTGGTCATGGTGGCCGTCACCGCCTACCCGATCGCGTATGCGGTGTATCTCTCGCTGCAGCGCTACGACCTGCGCTTCCCGCAGGACGCCAAGTTCATCGGGTTCGACAACTACCAGGCCGTGCTCTCCTCGCCCTTCTGGTGGGAGGCACTGGCCCGCACCGCCATCATCACGGTGATCTCGGTGGCGATCGAACTGGTACTGGGCATGGTGCTCGCCCAGATCATGCACCGCACGCTGTTCGGCCGCGGGTCGGTGCGTACCTCGATCCTCATCCCCTACGGCATCGTCACCGTGGTGGCCGCGTTCGGCTGGCAGTACGCCTGGACGCCGAACATCGGCTGGCTGTCGAGCATGTTCGGCCAGGCCGCGCCGCTGACCGACGAGGTCCAGGCCATAGCGGTGATCATCCTGGCCGAGGTCTGGAAGACCACGCCGTTCATGGCGCTGCTGCTCATGGCCGGCCTGGCCCTGGTGCCCGAGGACCTGCACCGCGCGGCGGCCGTCGACGGGGCGACCGGATGGCAGCGGTTCACGCGGATCACGCTGCCGCTGATGAAGCCGGCGATCCTGGTGGCGCTGCTGTTCCGCACCCTGGACGCGTTCCGGATCTTCGACAACATCTTCATCCTGACCGCGGGTGGCAACAACACCAGCTCGGTCTCGGTCCTCGGTTACGACAACCTGTTCACGGCGCTGAACCTCGGCGTCGGATCGGCGATCTCGATCCTGATCTTCGTCTGCGTGGCGATCATCGCGTTCCTGTTCATCAAGGGATTCGGCGCCGCGGCGCCCGGAGCGGAGGGCTGAAGCATGGCGACGACTCCCAAGCAGCGGGCCGGCTGGGGCGCGGCCAACACCATCGCGATCCTGGCGGCGATCGTGCCGGTCCTGTGGATCCTGTCGCTGTCGTTCAAGACCCCCGCCGACCAGACCGACGGGGGGCATTTCTTCCCGCGGGAGTGGACGCTCGACAACTACCGGGGCATCTTCTCGACCTCGCAGTTCACCCGGGCACTGATCAACTCGATCGGCATCGCGGTGATCTCGACGTTCATCGCCGTCGCGCTCGCCTCGATGGCCGCCTACGCGGTGGCACGGCTGCGGTTCCCGGGCAAGAGCGTGCTGATCGGCATGTCGCTGCTGATCGCGATGTTCCCGGCGATCTCGCTGGTCACGCCGCTGTTCAACATCGAGCGGGTCCTGGGGCTGTTCAACACCTGGCCCGCGCTGATCATCCCCTACGTCGCGTTCGGGCTGCCGCTGGGGATCTACACCCTCTCGGCGTTCTTCCGGGAGATCCCGTGGGAGCTGGAGAAGGCGGCGAAGATGGACGGCGCCACACCGTTCCAGGCCTTCATGAAGGTCATCGCGCCGCTGGCGGCGCCGGGCATGTTCACCACCGCGATCCTGGTGTTCATCTTCTGCTGGAACGACTTCCTGTTCGCGATCTCGCTGACCTCGACGACACGCTCACGGACCGTCCCGGCAGCCATCGGGTTCTTCACCGGCAGTTCGCAGTTCGAGCAACCCACCGGCTCGATCTGCGCGGCCGCCGTCATCATCACCATTCCGATCATTCTGTTCGTGCTGTTCTTCCAGCGTCGCATCGTCGCCGGGCTGACGTCCGGTGCCGTGAAGGGATAGGGACATGGCCGAGATCATCCTCGACGAGGTCACCAAGCGTTACCCGGACGGCGCGCTCGCCGTCGACAAGATCAGCATGGACATCCAGGACGGCGAGTTCGTCATCCTGGTCGGGCCGTCCGGGTGCGGGAAGTCCACGACGCTGAACATGATCGCCGGGCTGGAGGACATCAGCTCCGGCGAGCTGCGCATCGGCGGCAAGGTCGTCAACAACATGGCCCCGAAGGACCGCGACATCGCCATGGTGTTCCAGAGCTACGCGCTCTATCCGCACATGACGGTGCGGGAGAACATGGCCTTCGCCCTCAAGCTGGCCAAGCGGCCGCAGCAGGAGATCGACGAGAAGGTCGAGGAGGCCGCGCGCGTCCTCGACCTCACCCAGCACCTGCAGCGCAAGCCGGCCAACCTCTCCGGCGGCCAACGTCAGCGGGTGGCGATGGGCCGAGCGATCGTCCGCGACCCCAAGGTCTTCCTCATGGACGAGCCGCTGTCCAACCTGGACGCGAAGCTGCGGGTGCAGATGCGCACCGAGGTGGCGAAGCTGCAGAAGCGGCTGAGCACCACGATGGTCTACGTCACCCACGACCAGACCGAGGCCATGACCCTCGGCGACCGGGTCGCGGTGATGCGGGGCGGGCTGCTGCAGCAGCTGGGCTCACCCGCCGAGCTGTACGCCGACCCGGCCAACCTGTTCGTCGCCGGCTTCATCGGCTCCCCGGCGATGAACTTCCTGCCGGCGAGACTCGAGGAGGGCTCGTTGCGGACCTCCGTGGGCGACTTCCCCCTCGGCGACGAGCGGCGGCGGGCGCTCGAGGGGCACGACGGCGGCCGCGAGGTGCTGCTGGGCATCCGGCCGGAGCACTTCGAGGACGCCGCCCTCGTCGCGCCCGAGAACAAGCAGCACGGCCTGACCTTCCGCACCAGCATCGACGTGGTCGAGTCGATGGGCTCGGACATCTACGTCTACTTCACGCTCGACTCCGAAACCGTCACGAGTTCCGAGCTCGAGGAGCTCGCCCGTGACTCGGGGCGCGCCGACATCGGGGGCACCGGCCAGGAGGTCGTCGCCCGGCTCGACGCGGCCTCCGGGGTCAAGGAGGGCGCCGAGAGCGAGCTGTGGGCCGACGCCCGCGCGATCCACGTCTTCGACCCCGCCAGCGGCGCGAACCTTACCAACTGACCGCGGCACGTCGCAGGGAGCGCCTCAGCCCAGGCCGCGGCGTTCCCGGAGCCGGGCGATGATCTCGTCGCTCCACTCGTGGGTGCGGATCAGCCGGTACCGCTCGGCCGCGACCGCCATGTAGGCCTCGGCGTCGGTGCGGTCGCCGAGCAGGTCGGCGGCTCGCAGCATCCGGACGACCGGGGTGAACTCCTCGACGAACCAGCGCTGCGCGACCTGCTCCCGGTCGAGGAACTCGCCGCTGTCCTGGGAGGCCCGGAAGCCCCAGGCCTCGACGTTCTCGCCCAGCTCGGCGTACGCCCACGGGTCGCTGACCTGGATCTTCTCCAGCTGCTTGGGGCCGAGCGGCACCCGGGCGCGGAACATCCGCTCGTAGTCCTTGACCAGCAGGTCCGCCCGGTGCTGGATGCCTCGTGACGAGATCGCGGTGTGGACCTCGGTGACGTAGGCGTCGATGGTGTCGCGACCGGCGGCCATCGCGATCGAGACGCGGTGGTGGCCGTCCTTGACGAAGTGCAGGTCGCCGATCCGGTAGACGTCGATGGGCGGGATGGGCTCGCCGCGCGCCGCGGCCAGCGCGAGACGCTGCCACCGCTCCCGCACCCGCGCGGTCGTCGGCCGGAACCGGCGGTCGAAGTCGCGCGTCGAGTCCACGCTGCCGACGATGCTGGCCAACTTGATCACCTGCAGCCCCAGCGAGCGTTCCCCGCGATAGCCGAGCGCCGCTACCACCTCGTCGTAGGGCAGCACCAGGCTGACATCGTCGGGTTCCCGCCGCAGCTTGTGCGCCAGTCGGGCGAGCACCTGCCGCCGGCGAGCGCGCTGGAAGTCGTTCTCCACGTCGGCCCGTGGGAAGCCGGTGGGGCGGCTCATCGGCAGCCCGCCGTCACACCGGACACCGCAAAGCGGTGGCGACCGACGACGTTGCGGACGACCGCGTCCCCGGTCCGGCCGTCGGGGACGGACTCCCCGAAGGGGTGGACGTGGCCGTGCAGCAGCAACGGCGTCCGCAGCGCCGCCGCGAGATCGTGCAGGCAGGCGAACCCGCGGTGCGGCGGATCGTCCCGGTCGTTGACGCCGAGCGGCGGGGCGTGGGTCAGCAGCACGTCCACCGGGCGGGACTGCCGCCACCGCGCGCGCCGAGCCAGGGCGCGCGCTCGGCGGCGCTGCTGCCGCTCGGTGTACTGGTTCGGGCCGTCGGCGTAGCGGAGGCAGCCACCCAGGCCGGCGATGCGGAGGCCGGCGGCCTCGACCACCGTGCCATCGGCGTTCACGGCCCCCGGCGGCCAGGGCTGCCGGGTCGGCATCCCGGCGCGCAGCGAGAGGCCGGCGCGGCTGGTACGCCAGCCGCTCACGTCCGGGTCGTGGTTGCCGGGGACGAATACGAGCGGCACGTCGAGCGCGACCATCACGTACTCGAGGTAGTCGAACGGCAAGTCGCCGCAGGCGAGCACCAGGTCGGGACGGCCGGCCAGCCCGGGGTCGGCGCACAGTGCCTCGTCGACCTCGTCGGCTATCGCGAGCACGATCGTCACGGCTGACGTGTCTCTCGGTCCGGCCGGGGACCTAGCCGGGCCGCACATCGAGGCCGACCCTGCGCAGGTCGGCCTCGACACGGTAGATCTCGCTCCGGGACACGGGCTCGCCGGCCGGACTCGGGACCTCGAGCAGTCGGCAGGCATCGGCCAGCACGTCGAGGTAGGCCGCGCGAACGGCGCGGCAGCGTTGGTTCTTCGCCGGCAGGTCCGACGCGGCGTTCTCCGTGCGGTCCAGCAGGTCGTGCAGCCGGCACAGGTCGGCGTGCAACTGTTCGAGGCGCAGACCGCCCATCGAGGTGGAGCGTCGCCGCCGCTGCGTCTCGCGCCACCGTTCGCGGCAGGCGCCACCGGCCCGGGCTCCCCAGATCACGGCGGCGGCGACGGCCGTGGGCAGGAGCAGGGCGACGACCAGCAGGACGACGGTGCCCACCTCGACATTGTCGGGGTGGGCACCGCTCGGCCGCAACCAACCGGTGCTACTCCTGGCCCGGGGTGGTCTTGGCGATGTTCATGAGGAACTCGTAGTTGTTCCGGGTCTTGCGCAGCCGGTCGAGCAGCAGGTCGATCGCCTGCTGCGGCTCCAGCGAGTGCAGCACTCGCCGCAGCTTGATCGTGACCGCGAGCTCGTCGGGCGAGAGCAGGAGCTCCTCCTTGCGGGTGGAGGACTGATCGACGTCGACGGCCGGGAAGACCCGCTTGTCGGCGATCTTGCGGTCGAGCTTGAGCTCGGCGTTGCCGGTGCCCTTGAACTCCTCGAAGATCACCGTGTCGCCGGCGGAACCCGTCTCGACCAACGCGGTGGCGAGAATGGTCAGCGAGCCGCCGTTCTCGATGTTGCGGGCGGCGCCGAGGAACCGCTTCGGCGGGTAGAGCGCCGTCGAGTCGACGCCGCCGGACAGGATCCGGCCACTCGCCGGTGCCGCCAGGTTGTAGGCCCGGCCCAGACGCGTGATGGAGTCGAGCAGCACGACGACGTCGTGACCCATCTCGACCAGCCGCTTCGCCCGCTCGATCGACAGTTCCGCGACCGTCGTGTGGTCGTGGGGGCGGCGGTCGAAGGTCGAGGCGATGACCTCGCCCTTGACCGAGCGCTGCATGTCGGTGACCTCTTCGGGGCGCTCGTCGACGAGCACCACCATGAGGTGGACCTCCGGGTTGTTCGTGGTGATCGCGTTCGCGATCGACTGCAGCACCATCGTCTTGCCGGCCTTCGGCGGGGAGACGATCAGGGCACGCTGTCCTTTGCCGATCGGCATCACCAGGTCGATGACGCGGGTGGTCAGCAGGTGGGCCTCGGTCTCGAGCCGCAGCCGCTCCTGCGGGTAGAGCGGGGTGAGCTTGGTGAACTCGACCCGGCCCTTGGCCTTGTCCGGCTGGTCCCCGTTGACGGTGTCGATGCGCACCAGCGGGTTGTACTTCTCGCGGCGCTCACCGTCGCGCGGCTGCCGGACCGCGCCGGTGATGGCGTCGCCACGCCGCAGGCCGAACTTGCGGACAAGGGAGTTGGAGACGAACAGGTCGTCGGACGAGGCGAAGTAGCCGCCCACCCGCACGAACCAGTTGTTCTTCTCCTCGATGCAGTCGACCACGCCCGCCACCGGGAGCAGCACGTCGTCGTCGGTGACGGTGGGCTCGGCGTCGTTCCCGCCCTGGCCGCCGCCCTGGCCACCGCCCTGGCGGTCGCGGTTACGGCCGCGGCGGTCGCGGTAACGGCGGCCCCGGCGACGCCCGCCGCCGCCCCCGTCGTAGTCGTCGTCGTTGCGGTTGCCGCCGCCCTGGTTGTTGCCCTGGTTCTGGCCGCCGCCCTGGTTGTTCTGGTCGTTCTGGTTGTTGCCCCGGTTGTTCTGTTCGTTCTGGTCGTTCTGGTTGTTGCCCCGGCTGTTCTGGCTGCCCTGGTTGTTCTGGCCGCCGTCTTGGTGGTGCTGCTTGCTCTCGGGCGGCGTGCCGTCGGAGTTCTGCGAGTCGGGAGCCTGCTCCCCGGCGTCCCGTCCTCCGCCGCCCTGGCCGCGGCTGCCACGGGCCCGGCGACGCTCCGGGGCGGCGGTGTCGCTGGAGGCTGAGGCGGCTGAATCGGCTGGGGCGCCGGAGGCGGCCGCGGTGTCCGGCGGCGGGGCGCCGGCGCTGCCGCCGTTCTGGGGCGCGCCACCGCCCTGCTTGGCCTGGATCGCGGCGATCAGGTCGCTCTTCTTCATCTTGCTGGTGTTGATGCCGAGACCACCGGCGATCTGTTGCAACTCCGGCAACAGTTTCGCGCTGAGCGAGCCACGCTTGGCCGCCGGGCGGCGCGTGTCCCCGGCGGCGGCCGGCGCGGTGGTACTGGTCTCGGCGCTGCCGGCGTTCTCGGCGGAGTCTCCGCCGGTGCTCGGCAGGGTGGGCTGCTGAGTTTCGGTCACGTATCGGATCCTTCCGATGAGCGGTTGCCACGCGCCTCGGGCCGGAGGCCCGTAGGTCTGGCGTGGCAGCTCCGCACTGCAGATGAGTCGGGCAGGGTCGAGCCCTACCGGCTCCGCGTTGCCTCCGGCGTGGCGCCGAAGGTGTGGTGATGGTTGTCAGACTTCGCCGGAGACGCAGCGGTGCGTGGCAGCCGCAAGCGTCGGAAGGATTTCCGATCCGGGCGAGAGTCGAAGCGTGAACACCGCCTCACCGCACCGCGGCGTACGGGTGGGCCCCGATGTGGATGGTGGTGATCGTCGGCTTCGCGCCTGACATTGCCGAGGGTAGACCGTCGACCTGACACGAGCAACACCGGAGGGCCCCGGCGTGTTCCCACGGCCGCGCGAGCGGAGATCGGCCGGCTCACTCGGGCGGGCCGGCGGCGGTCTCGACGCTCACCGCCGCGTCCTCGCGCGGGATCAGGCGAGCCCCGAGCGGGTCGGGCGCCAGGGTGTCGGCGGCCCAGCCGCCGGGCAGCAGGGTCGTGGCCGACTCGGCCTCGGCCGCGCCTCGGGCCAGCACAAGCACGGTCGGCCCGGCGCCCGAGACGACCGCCGGCAGGCCGCGATCGCGCAGCGCGCGGACGAGCGCCAGGGTGTCGGGCATGGCCGGTTCCCGGTAGGCCTGGTGCAGCCGGTCCTCGGTGGCGTCGAAGAGGGCCTGGGGAGTTCCGGTGAGCGCCGCGACCAGCAGGGCGGCCCGCCCGGCCGAGGCCGCCGCGTCGGCGTGCGACACGGTCGCCGGCAACAGCCCCCGCGCCCGTTCGGTCGAGGCCTCGAAGGGCGGCACGAGTGCCACCGGCACCACGGCCGGGTCGAGGTCGCGGCGCACCGCCCGGGTGGCGCCCTCGACCGTCCAGGCCACGGTGAGCCCGCCCAGCAGGCAGGGCGCGACGTTGTCGGGGTGGCCCTCCAGCGTGCTGGCCAGGCCCAGGACGGCCGCGTCGTCGAGGACCCCGGCGCCACCGCTCACAAGCGCACGTGCCAGTAGCACGCCTCCGACGATGGCGGCCGCGGACGAGCCCAGCCCTCGGCTGTGCGGGATGCGGTTGACGCACTCCAGCCGAAGTCCCGGCGGGTGGCCGCCGAGCAGGTCGAACGCGGCCCGCATGGCACGGACGACCAGGTGCGACTCGTCGCGGGCCACACCGGGTGCCCCCTCCCCCTCGACGTCGATGGTGAGCCCGCTGCCCTCCACGGTCGCGGTGAGGTCGTCGTAGCGGGTCAGGGCCAGCCCCAGCGCGTCGAAGCCGGGCCCCAGGTTGGCGCTGGTGGCGGGGACGCGGACCCGGACCGGCTCGTCGACGAAGGCCGCCGGTGTCATGCCAGCCCGAGGTGCACCGCGGCGGCATGCCCGTCGACCGGCACGGTGATCGGCCGGGGGGCACCGTTGATCGCCCAGTCGGGGTCCTTCAGCCCGTTGCCGGTCACCGTGCACACCACCCTCGAGCCGCGCGGCAGCCGGCCGTCCTGGGCGGTCATCAGCAGCCCGGCGACGCTCGCCGCGGAGGCCGGTTCGACGAACACGGCCTCGCTGCGGGCCACGAGCTTGTAGGCCTCGAGGATCTGCTTGTCGGTGACGGCGTCGATCAGGCCGCCGGACTCGTCGCGGGCGTTCTCGGCCAGGTGCCACGAGGCGGGGTTGCCGATCCGGATCGCGGTGGCGATGGTGGTCGGCCGCGGGACCGGTGCGCCCATGACGATCGGCGCCGCCCCGGCCGCCTGGAACCCGAACATCCGCGGGGTGCCGCTGACGACGCCGTCCTCGGCGTACTCGCGGTAGCCCATCCAGTAAGCGGTGATGTTGCCGGCGTTGCCGACCGGGATGCAGTGGACGTCCGGGGGCCCGTCGAGGGTGTCGCAGACCTCGAAGGCCGCAGTCTTCTGCCCCTGCAACCGGTAGATGTTGACCGAGTTGACCAGCGAGACGGGGTAGTCGGTGGCGAGCTTCTGCGCCAGCTCGAGGCAGTCGTCGAAGTTGCCGTCGACCTGCAGCAGGGTGGCGCCGTGCACGAGCGCCTGGGCCAGCTTGC
The DNA here is from genome assembly GCA_963776855.1 of uncultured Actinomycetota bacterium. GTDB lineage: Bacteria > Actinomycetota > Actinomycetes > Mycobacteriales > Jatrophihabitantaceae > Jatrophihabitans. The sequence continues at coordinate 260,655 of CAVZOC010000004.1, forward strand.
CCAGCGCGATCTTGCCGGACGGCACGAGCACGGCCGAGGTCATGCCCGCCCGCACCGCGTAGGCGGCGGCGCTGGCCGAGGTGTTCCCGGTGGAGGCGCAGATGACCGCCTGGGCCTGCTCCTCGGCGGCCTTGGAGATCGCCAGCGTCATCCCGCGGTCCTTGAACGACCCGGTGGGGTTGGCGCCCTCGACCTTCAGGTACACCTCGCAGCCGGTGCGCTCCGACAGCGCCCGCGCGGGGACCAGCGGGGTGTTGCCCTCGAACAGGGTGACGACGGGGGTGTCGTCGCCGACCGGCAGCCGGTCGCGGTACGCCTCGATCAGGCCCGGCCAGCGGGGCCGGAACGTCGATGCCATGGCTCAGCCACCCAATCCCTCGACCCGCATCACGCTCGCCGCCTGCCCGACGAACGACATGCCACTGAGGCGCTCCACGGTGCGGCTGAGCGCCGCGTCGGTCGCGGTGTGCGTGACCAGCACCAGCGTGGCGGCGTCGCCGCGGCCCTCCTGACGGACGGTCTGGATGCTGACGCCCTCCTCGGCGAAGGCGTTCGCCACCCCGGCGAGCACACCCGGCTGGTCGGCGACGTCGAGGGCCACGTGGTAGCGGGTGACGACCTCCCCCATCGGCTGCACGGGCAGGTCGGCGTACGCGCTCTCCCCAGGGGCCCGGCTGCTGCTGACCCGGTTGCGCGCCACCGCGACCAGGTCACCGAGCACGGCGCTCGCGGTGGGCGCGCCGCCGGCGCCCTGGCCGTAGAACATCAGCGAGCCGGCCGCCTCCGCCTCGACGAAGACCGCGTTGAAGGCGTCGCCGACGGTCGCCAGCGGGTGGCTGCGCGGGATCATCGCCGCGTGCGCCCGCACCGACACCTGCTCGGCGCCGTCGTCGTCGACCCGGCGCTCACAGATGGCGAGCGGCTTGATGGTGCAGTCGATGGCCCGGGCGCTGGCCATGTCGGCGGCAGTGACGTCCCCGATGCCCTCGCGGTGCACGTCGGACATCGTCACCCGGGTGTGGAACGCCAGGCCGGCGAGGATCGCGGCCTTGGCGGCGGCGTCGTAGCCGTCGACGTCGGCGGTGGGGTCGGCCTCGGCGTAGCCGAGTGCGGTGGCCTCGGCGAGCGCCTCGTCGAAGCCGGCGCCGGTGGCGTCCATGCGGGAGAGGATGAAGTTGGTGGTGCCGTTGACGATCCCCATGACCCGGGTGATCCGATCGCCGGCGAGCGACTCGCGCAGCGGGCGCAGCAGCGGGATGGCGCCGGCGACCGCAGCCTCGTAGTACAGGTCGCCGCCGCCGCGGCGGGCCGCGTCGTGGAGGGTGGCGCCGTCGTCGGCCAGGAGCGCCTTGTTCGCACTGACGACGCTCTTGCCGGAGTCGAGCGCGGCCAGCAGCAGCCCCCGCACCGGTTCGATGCCGCCGACGACCTCGACCACGATGTCGACGTCGTCGCGCTTGACCAGCGCGTCGGCCTCGGTGGTGAGCAGGTGCGCCGGCACGTCGGGGTGCCGGGCCGGGCGCCGGACGGCGACGCCGGCGAGTTCCAGCGGGGCGCCGATGCGGGCGGTGAGGTCGTCGGCCTGCTCCCCCAGCAGCCGGACGACCTCGGAGCCGACGACGCCGCAGCCGAGCAGCGCGACCCGCAGCGGCGGTGTCACGCGTCCACCCCCGTGTCGAGACGGAGCAGATCGTCCTCGGTCTCCCGGCGCACCAGCTCGCGCGAGGCGCCGTCGCCCACCGCCACCACCGGTGGCCGGGGGACGTGGTTGTAGTTGCTGGCCATGCTGCGGCAGTAGGCGCCGGTGGCGGCGACGGCGATCAGGTCGCCGGGGCGGACGTCGCCGGGCAGCCAGACATCGCGGACCACGACGTCGCCGCTCTCGCAGTGCTTGCCGACGACCCGGCTGAGCCGCGGCGGCACCGACGAGGCGCGGCCGGCGAGCACGGCGGTGTACTGGGCGTCGTAGAGCGCGGTGCGGATGTTGTCGCTCATGCCGCCGTCGACGGAGACGTACCGGCGTTGCCGGCCGCCGTCGAGGGTGACGTCCTTGACCGTGCCGACCTCGTAGACCGTCGCCCCGGCGGGTCCGACGATGCCCCGGCCCGGCTCGACCGCCAGGCGCGGCATCGGCAGGCCGACGCTGGCGCACTCCAGCTCGACGATCCCGGTGAGCCGCTCGAGGATGCGTTTGGGGGTCTCCGGGTCGTCGCCCGGGACGTAGGCGATGCCGAGCCCCCCGCCGAGGTTCAGCAGTCCGAGAGCGACGCCGTGCACGTCGCGGACGGTGGCGGCGAGCCCGACCAGCCGGTGGGCGGCGACCTCGAAGCCGGCGGTCTCGAAGATCTGCGAGCCGATGTGCGAGTGCAGCCCGATCAGCTCCAGCGACTCGGAGGCGAGTACCGCGGCGACGGCGCGGGCGGCCGAGCCGTCTCGCAGGGAGAAGCCGAACTTCTGGTCCTCGTGCGCAGTGGCGATGTACTCGTGGGTGTGCGCCTCGACGCCGACGGTGACGCGCACCAGCACCGGCTGCACGACGCCGGCGCTGGCGGCGACGGCGGTGAGCCGGTGGATCTCGTCGAACGAGTCGACGACGACGTGCCCCACCCGGGCCTCCACGGCGCGGGTGAGCTCCGCCGTCGACTTGTTGTTGCCGTGCATCCCGATCCGGGCGGTGGGGAAGCCGGCGGCGAGCGCGACGGCCAGCTCGCCGCCGGTGCAGACGTCGAGGCCCAGGCCCTCCTCCGCGATCCAGCGGGCCAGCGTCGTGCACAGGAACGCCTTGCCGGCGTAGTAGACGTCGATGCCCTCGGAGGCGGTGCCCCAGGACCGCGCCCGGTCGCGGACGTCGGCCTCGTCGAGGAGCTGCGCCGGGGTGCCGTGCTCGTGGGCCAGCGCGGTGACGGCGCACCCGCCGAGACGCAGCTCGCCGTCGACGCGCTCCGCGGTGCCGGACCAGATCGCCGGGTCGAGGGCGTTGACGTCCGTGGGCCGGCCCGCGTCCTGCGCCTCCGGCAGGACCTCGGCGTGGCGCGGCCCGGCAGGGTGCGCGTTTCTACTCATCGCACGTCCACCCTCCGCTACGGGCCTTCATCGTCACATCCGCTCCGGCGCGCCGACACCCAACAGGTCCAGGCCGTTGGCCAGGACGGTGCGGGTGGCGGCGTTGAGCCAGGCCCGGGTGCGGTTGACATCGGTGATCGGGTCGTCGCCCTTCGGCACGATCCGGCAGTTGTCGTACCAGCGATGGTAGTTCGCCGCCAGGTTCTCCAGATAGCGCGCCACCCGGTGCGGGGCCCGCAGCTCGGCCGCCGTGGCGACCACGCGGGGGAACTCGCCGAGCGCGGTCAGCAGCGCCGCCTCGAAGGGGCTGGTCAGCTCCTCGGCGGCGAACACCGACAGGTCGATTCCCACCGATTCGGCGTTGCGGGCCGCGTTGCAGGTGCGGGCGTGCGCGTACTGCACGTAGTAGACGGGGTTCTCGTTGGAGGACTTGGTGATCTCCTCGACGTCCAGCGTCAGCGGGGTGTCGGCGGACCACCGGGCCAGCGAGTAGCGCGCGGCGTCGACGCCGACGAGGTCGATCAGGTCGTCGAGGGTGACGAGGTTGCCGGCCCGCTTCGACATGCGGACCTCGACGCCGTTGCGCACGAGCTTCACCAGCTGGCCGATGAGCACCTCGAGGATGTCCGGGTCGTCGCCGGCGCAGGCGGCGATCGCCTTCAGCCGCGGCACGTAGCCGTGGTGGTCGGCGCCGAGCATGTAGACGCAGCGGTCGAACCCGCGCCGCCGCTTGTCGAGATAGTAGGCGGCATCCGGCGCGAAGTAGGTCGTCTCGCCGTTGCTGCGAACCAGCACGCGGTCCTTGTCGTCGCCGAAGTCGGTGGTGCGCAGCCACACCGCGCCGTCCGCCTCGTACACGTGCCCCTGCTCGCGCAGGGTGGCGATCGCGGCGTCCACCGCGCCGGACTCGTGCAGGCTGCGCTCGGAGAACCAGACGTCGAAGCTGACGTGGAAGCGAGCCAGCGACTGCTTCAGCCCCTCGAGCATGAGCTCCTCGCCCCGCTGGACGAAGACGGCCAGCGCCGCCTCGGTCGGGACCTGCAGCACGCCGGGGTCGGCCGCGACGATGCGCTCGGCGACCTCGGCGACGTACTCGCCGTGGTACCCGTCGTCGGGGATCTCGCGGCCCTGCGCCGCGGCGTACAGCGATGATCCGAACCGCGTCATCTGCGAGCCGAAGTCGTTGACGTAGTGCTCGGCGGTCACGTCGGCACCCGCGGCCTCGAGCAGCCGGTGCAGGCTGTCGCCCAGCGCCGCCCACCGGCTGTGACCGAGGTGCACCGGACCGGTCGGGTTCGCCGAGACGAACTCCAGATCGATCTGCTGGCCCGCGAGCTGGTCGCTGCGCCCGTAGGCCGCGCCCGCCTCGACGATCTGGCGGGCGAGCTCGCCGAGCGAGTCGGCCGCGAGGGTGAGGTTGAGGAACCCGGGGCCGGCGACGTCGACCCGCTCGATTCCCTCGACCTGCTCCAGCCGCGCGGCGAGGCTGCCGGCGACCTCGCGGGGCGGCTTCCCGGCCCCCTTGGCCAGCCGCATCGCGACGTTGGTGGCGTAGTCGCCGTGCTCCGGGTTCTTCGGTCGCTCCACGAGCACCTCGTCCGGGACGGCGCCGGCGAAGTCACCGGCGTCGACGGCGGCGGCCACGGCGGCACGCACGGCATCGGCGAGATCGGCGGGAGTCACCGGTCAATCGTAGGGTGGCGGAGCCCGGGGGTTTCGCAGGGCGTCGCCGCGCGCCCACCGCTGCCGCTTCCCCCTCCGCCCGCTGCTAGGCTGACCTGGTTTGGGCCCCCGTAGCTCAGGGGATAGAGCACCGCCCTCCGGAGGCGGGAGCGCAGGTTCGAATCCTGCCGGGGGCACCACGCTGCAGGTCCCGATTTCTGGGGCCTGTAGCCGTTTCTGGACTCAGTCCATGATCATAAAATCGGCCGCGGGTACACATCGGGTACACATCGGGATCAAGCTTGTGCGCTTGTTTCGGCCGGTCCGCGGCCGATCTCAGCGCCGTTCGATTATCGAGTCGTGTTGGCTGTGACGCCTTGGCAGCGGACCTGTTCGATTCCGAGGAGTCGCCGGCAGCGGTAGAAGAGCATCCCCTCCGGGCCGGTGGCCGACGGCCTGAGGCTGCTTGACTGCGTGCGGCCGCTGGCGGCCGAGATCACTCGACGCCGTCTCGACGGTGTTGGATGATGAGGGCCGTGGACCTGCTCGAGCGTGATGATGTGCTGGCCTGCTTGGTGGGCTACGCCGTCGATGCCGCTCGTGGCGCCGGGCGGGTGGTGCTGCTGTCGGGCGAGGCCGGTGTCGGCAAGACGTCGGTCGTCGAGGCGCTGCGCGAACGGTTGCCGCAGGCGCGTTGGCTGTGGGGCGGCTGCGACGGGTGGTTCACGCCGCCGCCGCTGGGCCCGGTGTTCGACGTTGCCGCGCAGGTCGGCGGTGCGCTCGCCGAGGTGTGCGCCGATGCCGATGCGCCGCCGCGCAGGATTTTCCGTGTCGTCCTGGACGAGCTGTCGGGTGCTGCGGCGCAGGAGCCAACAGTGCTGTGCATCGAGGACGTGCATTGGGCTGACGAGGCGACGCTGGACCTGCTCGGGTTTCTCGTGCCCCGCATTCGAGAGTCGCGAGTGATGGTCGTGGCTACCTACCGGGACGACGGTCTGGCGGCCGATCATCCGCTTCGGGAGCGACCACGATTTCGGTCCGTTCACCGACACTTCAACGAAGCGAACCGCCTGCGCGTCGTGTCGCAACCGGCCCTTCGGCTCGCCGCTTTCCGGGTGCAGCCCGGCCACCCACGACTCGTACGCGTCGCCGGTGAGCGGCGCCGCATGGGTGACCACGCCGTCATGTGAAGCCGTGTAGCGCTCGGCGATTCCGGTGCCTTCGGCGAGGTAGTAATCGTCCGCACGACCGCGGTCGGCCTCGACGTACTGGCGCGCGGCAGCAGCGTCTCCGTGGTAGACCTTCACCCCGCCATGCACAGCGATCAGCACCTGCCAATAACAGCCAACAATTGCCGTAGAAATGCGCGAAGGTCACCCCGCCAGGGGTGACCTTTCTACCGATATTGGTAGCATGCGTGCCGTTATCTGGTAAAGGCTTGAATATGGTGAGTTTACGGCGAAAATTGTTGACGGCGTTTATCGGCGAGGTTTTCGGGTCATGTTCGGCGTAGGAAGGTCTCGGTACCTGGGCGGGGAAAGCTGCCGGAGTGGTGGAGCCCCATGAGCGAGGACACGATCGCGCCGACGAACGACCGGTCCTGGGGGAAGGCGCGGCTGGTCACGTAGACCAGGCCGGCGTGCTCGCGACCGGCCGCGCGCCAGTCGGTGGCGATGGCGGCGAAGTCGGCGATGTTCGCGGTGACGAGCACTCGTTCCTCCGCAACCGCGTGCGCGAGCAGCTCCTCGTCCGGCGTTCCGAGCAGCCGGGAGCTCTCGACGACGGCAACGGCGTCGAGGTCGCGCGCACGTAGCTGCTCGGCGATCGCGCCGCTCAACATCTCATCGAGCAGCAGCGCCGTCACGGCCTCGCTCCGCTCGGCCGGCGGAGCCAACGTTCACTGTTCGCTCCGCGAGCGTCGCTCACGGTGCGAGCAGTTCCTGCTGCCGCTCCCAGGCAGCGAGCGCTTCGGCCTCGATCGCTTCGGCCTCCACGATCCACGCGTCGATCTCGTCGGGATAGCTCGACCAGTAGCGCACCGCCAGGTCGATCAACCGCGCCGGCACACCCGTGTTCGACTCGACCAGCGTCACGACGTCAGTTGCATCGAGACCGGGCTCGGCCGTGCGAGCCGACTTCACCGCCCGGATTACCTCGCGCACGTCCGGGCCGCCGACAAGGACCGCCCGCCTCCCTGTCGGCCCGTCGCGGAACACGATCCCGGGATGCTCGTCCATGCGCAACGCCTCGTCGACGAACCGGTTGGCCACCGACGAGCCGGACGAGCCCGGATGCCGTGCCACGTACGCCGAGAGGCGTGCGTTCACCGCGGCGTCGAACCGGATCGACCGCGGCGAGCTGCTACTCATGACTACAGTGTAGCCGCGATGACCAGTCCTATCCGTCGAGCAGGCCCGATTCGGGCTCGGCTGCCCGCGCTTCGAGCGCGGCGGCGACGGCCTCGAACTCGGCGAGAGCGGCGGTAAGGTCCTCGACGATCTCTCGGGCGATGACCTCCGGCGCGGGGAGGTTGTCGGCGTCTTCGAGGGACTCGTCGCGCAGCCAGGTGATGTCGAGGTTCACCTTGTCGCGGGCGACCAGCTCGTCGTAGGTGAACGACCTCCACCGCTCGGACTCGGTCCGCTCGTCGCGCGCCTTGCCCGGCAGGTAGGACGAGACGAAGTCGTCGAGGTCGTCGCGGCGCAGCGGGTTCTTCTTGAGGGTGAAGTGCTTGTTCGTGCGCAGGTCGTAGACCCACAGCCGCTGCGTCCACGGCTGCTCGGCGGCGGGCTTCTTGTCGAAGAACAGCACGTTGGCCTTCACGCCCGGCTTGTAGAAGATGCCGGTCGGCAGCCGCAGCAGCGTGTGGAAGTCGAAAGCGGTCAGCAGCCGGCGGCGCAGCGTCTCCCCCGCGCCGCCCTCGAACAGGACGTTGTCGGGCAGCACGACGCCCGCGCGGCCGTTGATGTCGAGGATCGTCATGATGTGCTGCAGGAAGTTCAGCTGCTTGTTGGACGTGGTGACGACGAAGTCCTGCCGGAAGATCTCGGCGCCGTCGTCGTCCCCGCCGCCGATGTCGGTCGAGGAGCTGCGGCCGAACGGCGGGTTGGCGAGCACGACGCTCCACCGGTCGCCCGGGTCGGCGATGAGGGCGTCCTTGTGAGCGATGAGCGCGTCGCCGGTGATCGACCCGAGGCCGTGAAGCAGCAGGTTCATCGACGCCAGCCTCGACGTCGTGGCGCCGATGTCCACGCCGGTGACGAACCTGGTCCGCAGGTGCTCGCGCTGCGGCGGGGTGAAGCCGGCGGCGTCGCGTGAGACGTACGCGTGCGCGGCGAGCAGGAAGCCGCCGGTGCCGCAGGCCGGGTCGACGACGCGGTCGTCGATCGTCGGCTGGACGACCTCGACCATCGCCTGGATGAGGGCGCGCGGGGTGAAGTACTGGCCCGCGGTCGACTTGGTGTCCCCGGCGCTGCGCTCGAGCAGCTCCTCGTAGGCGTCGCCGTTGACGTCGGCGCCGGCGGCTGACCAGTTCTCCTTGTCGATGTAGTCGACGATCAGCGTCTTGAGGTGGGACGGGTTGGAGATCTTGTTCTGCGCGCCGCGGTACACCGCCCCGAGCACGCCGGGCTGGCTCGCCAGCCCGCGCAGGATGTGGTTGTAGGTGTCCTCCAGCGCCTCGCCGGACAGCCCGAGCAGCTGATGCCACGCGTACTCGTCGGGCACCACCCGCTCCGGGTTCAGCGGCCGGGTCGCGCGCTCCTCGGCCATCTTGAGGAACAGCAGATACGTCAGCTGCTCGGTGTACTCGTACATGTTGACGCCGGAGTCGCGCAGCACGTTGCTCCCGGCAACCAGCTTGGCTGACCAGGCGGCGCGAGTCGGACACGGGCCGAGTCTGGCACGGGCTGCCCGAGACGACTTGACCACCCGTGGGTCGCGAGCCGGATGTCGTCCCGCTCGGGCATGATTGGGGCGTCCGCTTCCCGCAGAGAGGAGACAGCCGTGACCACTCTCGCTCCCGAGAAGTCGGCGGTCGACAAGTTCGGCGCCCCTCTGTACTCCATCGCCGAGGCTGCCCGCTACCTCGGGATGAACGACGGCACCTTCCGGTCGTGGGCACGCGGATACACGACCCACATCGGGACTCGGACGGTCACCGGCAAGCCGATCATCACCGACCTGGGCCGGCCCGGGCAACGCGGCCCCGCCATCCCGTTCGTCGGGCTGGCCGAGGGCTACGCGCTGGCCGCCATTCGCAAAGCCGGGGTGCCGTTGCAGCGCATCAGGCCCGCCCTGGACCGGCTGAGCGAGGAGATCGGTCTGGGGCACGCGCTGGCGTCCAAGCGCTTGTACACCGACGGCGCCGAAGTGCTCTACGACTACGCGCAGGCGGCCGACGGCGAGGAGGCGGAGGCGCTGGAGGAGCTAACGGTGGTCCGCCACGGGCAGCGTGTCTTCGCCGAGGTCGTGCGCGACTACCTCAAGCGGATCACCTGGGGCTCGGATGGATACGCGGCCGCCATCCCGTTGCCGGGCTACACGCAGTCCGAGGTCATCGCCGACATCCGGCGCGGGTTCGGCCAGCCCACGTTCAAGCACGGCGGCGCCCGTCTGGAGGACGTGCTGGCGCTGTTCTACGCCGGGGAGTCGGCGGCGACGGTGGCTGATGAGTTCGGGCTGACCCAGGTCGAAGTCGAGGACGCGATCCGGGTCGACAAGAAGAGCTGACGGAGCCATGCGTGGATTCGCCCCACTTCTTCGTCGACAGGAGCCTCGGCGGTGTGACGGTGCCGAGGCTGCTGCGTGAGGCCGGCTGGGAGCTGACCACGCTCGCCGAGCACTACGGCAAACCCGCCGACGAAGCTGTCGATGACGTCGACTGGCTCGCGCTCGCCGGCGGGAACGGGTGGCCGGTGCTGATGAAGGACGCCGAGATCCGGCGCCGCGCGGCTGAGCGGGCCGCGCTCGTGAACGCCGGCGTACGCGCGTTCTGCCTCGCTTCCGGGAACCTCAAGTCCGCGGACATGGCCGGACTCTTCATCCATCACCAAGCCACGATCTGGCAGCGCGCTTCAGGCGACGGCCCCGGACTCTGGAGCGTCTCCCGATCAGAGGTCCGTCGCACCGACGTCTGACCGCACCCGGTCACCAGCCGCGTTCGGCGAAGAGCTTCATCAGGTTGCGCTTGCGCCGGTGCGCCTCCCGCACGCCCGCGACGTACGGCGCGAACTCCTCGCCCCGGCCAGCAGCGGACATCAGCCGGCCGACTCGCTCGATCGTCGCGACGGCGCTGGCGTATGACTGGTTGTTCATCGCCGCGATCTCCCGGTCGACCTCCTCGCGCCAGATCGGCATTGCGTCGTCGGGGTGCTCGGCCTCCCGGAGGCGGGCGAGCTCGAGCCATTGGCCGCGGCCGCAGCCGCCGGCCCGCGCTTCGATCCATGCCTGCTCCGGGTTGCCGTCGAGCAGGAGCACCGCGACGAGGGTGGAGTTGTCGGGCCCGTAGCGGTCGCGTGACTTTCGACGCGATGCGCTCGCGCAGCAGCGTCAGCGCCGGCCCGTGCCGGTCCTGCCAGAGTCCGGCCCGCCGGGCGTGCTCGGCCAGCCGTTGATACGTGTCGACTCGTGGCGCGGCATCGTAGGCGGACCACAGCACGTCGACCGCCTGCTCAGGACGTCCAGCGCGATGGTGCTCCTCGGCGACCATCTCGACCAGGCGGTGGTCACCGTAGCCGTGCAGCGCCAAGCCCTTCAGCGCCCACTCCAGCGCCTCGTCGTGCCGCTGCGCACCCTGCAGCGTCTCGGCGATCTTCACGAACTGATAGGCCGAGGACTGGTCGTGCGCCAGTACCGCGACGACGGCGTCAACGTCGCCCGTCAAGTCGGCGAGGGTCAGCATGATCTGGGTGATGCGGAACCGACTCGACGACCAGCTGCGCTCATCGTCCGGGCCGAGCGGCGACAGTTCGTCCCACTCCTGCTGCGCGAGCCGTCGGTACTCGGCCAGACCCGCGTCGCCGAGCACGTCGGCGTAGGTGCCCGCCGCGCCGTAGAAGATCTCCAGGTCCCCGCCGTGCCGCTCGCGGTCGTAGAGGTTCCGCGCCAGCGCGACCGGGTCAGATTGGCACGCTTGGCAAGCGTCGAGGTGCAGCTCGCGGATGTGCTCGGCAATTCCCGACATGCCGCCGTCGGAGTCGTCGATGTAGCCGAGCGCCTCCTCCGCCAGGTCCGCGGCGTGCTCCGCGAGCGCCACCACCGCGTCGGCGTGCCCGTCCTCAAGGAGCTGGCCGAGCGAGTCGAGCACCGAGTCGATCCCGCTCGTGTAGTCGTAGGCCTCGCGATAGCCGACGTAGCCATCAGTCTCGAAGGCCGCTTCGAGGGCATCACGGAAGGGACCGAGCAGCGGACCGCCGACGCCCGTGCGGGCGGCGGCCATTCTCAGCCGGGCGTCGAAGAGATCGTCCTCGGCGGCTCGCTCCACGAGCAGCTCGACCAGCGCTTCCTGATCCAGGCCGCGCAGGTAGGCGGCGAGGTCGATCTCCTCGCTCTGCTCAGTGACGGGTTCCTCGGTAGCGACCGCGTCGGTGACCACCAGGGCGACTGCGACGGCGTGCTTGCAGAACCGCTCCTCGCCGCCGATCGGACAGGTGCACGCGAAGGCCGCCTCGTCGTCCTCGCTCCACAGTTCGACTTGATAGTTGACCGACCCTCGGACCTTCGCTTTCGCGCTGTCGGACGTCGTGCTCACCTTGCTGACGCGGCCATCTAGCGCGTACTGCATGCCCCGCTCGAACGCCCGCCTTCCGCCGAGCGATTGAAGCTCCCGTCGCGCGAACACCCGCCGGAATCCACGCCCCACGCCGTCAGACACCGGCGAGCTCCCGGTCGCCGGTCAGCCGCCCCGAGAACGCGGCGGCTAGCACAGCCCTGCGCAGCGCACCGCAGCGTCGCCCGGCTGCCTCAAGGTCGGCGCGCATGCGGCCAGAGATTTCGCGCAGATCGGCAAGGCGTGCGAGCCCGCTATCCTGCTCTTCCAATGACGGCACCGGCAGTTCAAGCGGGTTCAACTTGGCCAGGCTGAGGTTGTGCTGCCCAGCGCTCGACGCGGCCAGCGGCTCGATCTTGCGCCGGACCTGCGGCGCGCTGAGCATCGCCTGGACCCACTCAGGCCGTACCAGATCAGTGTTGAGGCGATACCGGATGAGATACGAGGCATAGGCCGCGTCAATGCCGTCCTGCACAACCGCCGACCGACCGATGAGGTCGACCGAGCCATTCGTCCGAACGATCAACAGGTCTCCAGGTGAGAGCATCGAGCCCGAGACGTCCGCTGCCACGTCCGCGAGACGCTTCTCGTCGTCGAGATCGATCCGGCCGTTGACCAGATTTGGGATACGCACGACTGCGACCCCAGGGCCGTCCACGACGCACTTCTCCGAGGTTCCGTAGCCCGAGCCAACTGCGAGCTCGACGAGTCGTTTCGTCGGACCCCGGTGCAGTTCGCCGAGGACGCTGCGCTCCATCGCCAGCAGGCGCCGACGCGAGGACTTGAGGTAGGCGTCGGCGGCGTCGAGGCGGGAGAGGTGGTCTTCCAGGAGCTCGACGATCCGCCGCTGCTCCTCCACCGGCGGCAGTGGGACCGGAATCTGCCGGATCACCTTGAGACCGAGACGGGGGCGTCCCACGCCGTGACGATGTTCATCGGCCCAGCGCCGCACGTCGGGCCGCTGCATCGAGTAGAGGACCCACCTGGGGTCGACATCTGGGCTCAGGCGAACGCGAATACAGTCGGCCTTCACTATGGCGGGGCCGAGCGTCGTCGGCGCAAGACAGGCTCGGGGCAATACCTCGCCGAGCGATGCCACGAGCAAATCCCCCGGCAAGACCTCGTGCGCGCGCAGTGATTCGAAGTGCTCCTCTGAGATGTGCGCACGCTCGTCGATGAACCTGCCGTCGCCGATGTTCTGAAGGCGGACGACCCGAGGACCGCTTCCGGTGTAGTGACGGCTCGCAAGGTTCGAGCCAAACGGGCCATCGGTGATCGCACGGGGCTCGTCCGCCTGAAGATCGTTCAGAATTGCGGTAGGCCAGGTCATGCGGTGAGTTCCTTGTTGAGCTGGTCGATGAGCGCAGCGGCACGAGGGCCGAGGTCGCGGAGGGCTCCGTCGGTGCCGCCGTTCTCGATGAAGGGCGGCTGGTCGAGGTCCGCGGCGCTGATGCCGGCCGACGACGCGACGACCTGCACCATGCGGTCGAGCCACCAGCGCTCGGCGTGCGGAGAACGTCACGCCTGCTTGTTCCTGCTGGGCCAGCCACGCGGCGTACTTGCTCGGCGACGCGGTCGGCGTACGGGACGAGCGTGTCGTCCTCACCGAGCGTGTAGCGGATCAGCGAGACGAGATCGGTCAGCGTGCGGTGCGGCGGCGGCGTGGCCCATGGAGTGCACCTCCATCGCGTCGTAGGCGTTCCAGATGATGTCGGGGGTCCAGTTGTAGGGCGGTCGGGCGATGCGGTCGGCGAGCTCCTTGATGTCGCCGAACGACACCCGCCGCTCGCGCGCCTCGGCGAGCAGCTGGATCGCGGTGATCTCGGAGCGGTGCTCGTCCAGGTACGCCCGCCAGGACTCGACGACGGACTTCGCCTTGCTGGTGTCGACCACGCCGTGGGCGTCCAGCAGCATGTCGGCGGACACCTCGTCGATGACGCGGTCATGGGCGCGGCGCAGTTCGAGGATGCGCGCCCGCAGGTCGGGGTTAGCGGCCAGCGGCCGCACCGCGTCAACGAGCAGCTGCTGCCGTGCTTCGTCGGGATCGGCGGCGCCCGCGAGGGCCTTGGCCTGCGTATCGGGGTCGACGGCGTCGACCAGGTGCCGGACGACCGCGCGCAGCGATCCGCCGGCGACGGCGTCCAGTTCGGCGCGCTCGTCCGGGTTGATCTGCGCTTCGAGGGCGGCCAGGCGGGATGCCAGCGTGGCGGTCTCGTCCTCGGTGATGGTGAGGTTGGCGGCCTTCTCCAGCAGCTTGGCCAGGCTGATCGACTTCTCGCGGTTCAGCGGCGGCTCGACGAACTCGTGCTCGGTCACTCCGACCGCGTCCACCAGCACGAAGCGCGACTTCTGCTTCGCGTCCGGCGTGACGGCCTGGAAGTCGGCGTCCGGGATCGTGCGGGCGCCGCGCCCCTTCATCTGCTCGAAGTACTGCGGCGAGCGGACGTCGCGCAGGAAGAACACGCACTCCAGCGGCTTGACGTCGGTGCCGGTGGCGATCATGTCCACGGTGACCGCGATGCGCAGCGCGGCGCTGGTGCGGAACGCCGCGAGCTGCTGGTCGGCGTTGCGGGCGTTGTAGGTGATCTTGGCGGCGAAGTCGTTGCCCTTGCCGAACACCTCGCGCACCTGGGTGACGATCTCCTCGGCGTGCGCGTCGTCCTTGGCGAAGATCAGCGTCTTGGGCACGGTCGAGCGGCCGGGGAAGATCTCGGTGAACAGCCGGTCGCGGAAGGTCTCCAGCACGGTGCGGATCTGGTCGGTGGCGGTGACGGCGCGGTCGAGCTGGCGGGCGGTGTAGTCGAGGTCCTCGTCCAGCGCCTCGTAGCGCTGGGCGCGGGTGCGCCGGTCGACCTTCGGCACGACGGTGCCGGCCTCGATGCTCGAACCCTGCTCGCTGATCTGCGTCCTGATCCGGTAGATGTCGAAGTCGACGTTGACGTTGTCGGCCACCGACTGCGGGTAGGTGTACTCGGAGACGAGGTTCTGCTTGAAGAACCCGAAGGTCTGCTTGCCGGGCGTGGCGGTCAGACCGACGACGTGGGCGTCGAAGTACTCCAGCACGCCACGCCACTGGCCGTAGATCGAGCGGTGCGCCTCGTCCACGATGATCAGGTCGAACGTCTCTGGCGGGATGTCCGGGTTGTAGGCGACCGTCACTGGCTGGTCGGGCACCCAGCCGTCCAGCTCGGGGTCGTCGGCGTCGCCCGGCTCTTCGTTGCGCAGCGCCTTGAAGACGCGCTGGATCGTCGAGATCGCGACGCTGGTCGCGTCCGGCATCGGGCCGCGCCTGATCCGGTTCACGTTGTACAGCTCGGTGAACTTCCGGCCGTCGTCCGGGGTCTGGTAGTTCTCGAACTCGGCCATCGTCTGCTTGGCCAGGTTGTTGCGGTCGACCAGGAACAGGATGCGACCGAAGCCGCCGTGCTTGAGCAGCCGGTACGACAGGGTGACGGCGGTGTAGGTCTTGCCGGCGCCGGTTGCCATCTGCACGAGGCTGCGGTCGAAGCGCTGCTCGCGCAGGCTGGTCTCGACGCCGTTGATCGCGGTGATCTGCGCGGGCCGCAGCGGCCGTTCGTCCAGCGGCGGCAAGTCGCGGACCTTGCCGCGCCACGTCGGGTGCTGCTCCTCCTTGCGCTTGAGGATGTTCGCGAGCGTGGACGGCTTCGGGACGTTGAAGATGCGCCGCGCCCGAGGTTCGGGATCGTAGCCGTTGGTGAAGTGGGTCTCGGTGCCGCTGGCCTCGAAGACGAACGGCAGCCGCCCGTCCTGCGTGAGTGCGGCGAGCCTCACCTCGGCGGGCAGTCCCTCGGCGTACCTGCTCGACTGCCACTCGACGCCCGACAGCGGGGTTCCCTCGGGCTTGGCCTCGATCACCCCGACGACGCGCTGGTCGACGTAGAGCAGGTAGTCAGCGCGGCCGTGGCCGGGCTTCAGCGTGACCTCGCGGACGG
The DNA here is from genome assembly GCA_963776855.1 of uncultured Actinomycetota bacterium. Taxonomy (GTDB): domain Bacteria; phylum Actinomycetota; class Actinomycetes; order Mycobacteriales; family Jatrophihabitantaceae; genus Jatrophihabitans. Next base: position 276,102 of record CAVZOC010000004.1, read on the forward strand.
CGACGCCCTGCGCGGCGAACAGGTTCATCGCCTTCTTGTCCTGCACCGACCAGCCGGCCTCGGCGAGCTGCCGGTCGATGAGCACCCGGGCGCGTGCCTCGGCGGCAACGCGACCCGTGTCCTCCCCGGTACTCACGTCCGAGAGGCTATCGGGGACCCGGTTGATCTGGTCAGAACTGGGGACGAGTTGATCACCGCGTCCGGCAGTATTCCAAATAGCGACCGAGCGTCGAGTTTCGGAATCCACTAGGAACCGCTCGAGTCGCCGCACCAGGAGTCGAGTGGGGCTCCTGCAGCTCGATTCACCACTTGATCTATGCACACAACGCATGGAACAATGCGTTGTGTGAGTAAGACACCACCTCGGCTCGCGCCGATCTTCCGCAGCGACACGCAGCTGCAGATCCTCGGTGCCACGTACCTGGAGCCGGAGCGCCACTTCACGATCCCCGAGCTCGTGGAGCGGTCCAGCCGCCCGCAGCCCACGGTGGCACGCGAGGTTGATCGGCTCGCCGAGGCCGGCCTTCTTCAGACCGAGCTACGGAGCGGTCGGCGAACCGTCTGGGCGAATACGACCTCGCCGATCTTCGATGAACTGCATTCGATCCTGCTCAAGACCATCGGACCCAAGGCCGTCCTCGAGACACAGCTCCGCGGCCTCCCCGGCGTCAACCGCGCGCTGATCTACGGCTCCTGGGCGCGCCGATATGAGGGTGAACCCGGCCCGCTCCCCCAAGACGTCGACCTCATGGTCATCGGCACCGCCGACGTCGCCGAGATCCGCGCCGAGGCCGACAGTGCGTCGCGCAAGCTCGGCCGCGACGTCAACGTCACAACGCTGACGAAGAAGGAGTGGGATCGCAGCCGGACCGGCTTCATCGCGCAGATCAAGTCCGCGCCGCTGGTCGAACTGAACCTCGCCGGCGGGGGAATCACGCCGGCAAGGCGACCAAAGGAATCGGCTGGCCGCAGGGTGACGGCGGCGGGCACCGTCAGCGACCTAGTCGGCGAGCGCCGACGGTGATCGCGCTCGTCAATCGCGTCGGCCCGGTCGAAGTCTGATCGTCATGATCTTGCGCTGCACCGCGAAAGCTCGGACGCTTCTCGGCGCACCACAGCTTGCCACCCCAGACCCCGCCGCAGACGACTGGTACGTGAACCTGCTCTGGTTCGACCGTCGCAAATGCCTCTTGCTCGCCCACGCCGGCACGCTCTTCTCGGTGTTCGTCCCGGCCGTGCGCAAGGCCGACCTGACACCACTCGACCTGTGGCTTGGAAAAGTGGTGCGGCGGGAGCTGCGCGGCGAGGGCTTGCCCGCCCACGTGCTTGGCGATCTGTCCACGCCGGTTGTACTGACGAAGACGGTGAGCCGGCAGATGCTCGGCTTCATGAACGAGATGGCCAGGTTCGCCGAGTACACGATCGCCGACGCCGGCGGGCTGGCCCGCTGCCACATCGAGGAGCTCAACCGCGAGCAGCGGCGGATGTTGCACAACCGAGACGGCGACTACGTCCGGCCGATCGAACTCGCGCGCCTCCGACAGCGCGAATCCAGTAATTCGCGTCAGGCGTGAACTTCTGGTCCGCGGGTGTTGACTCTGACCAGGCAATTGGCCGTAAGTACGGGATTAGTTGGCTCTGAGCCAACTAATCCCGTACTCTTAGGCTATGGCTGATGTGACTACGACGGCGGTGCCGCGAGAACTCGCCGCGATGCCACTGCGAACGCTGCGTCCTCAGGACGCAGCGGGCATCTATACGCAGCCGCGCGGCGAGATGCGTCGTCTCGAACGACGGGGTGCGGTCCACCGGCTTGCGCACGGCTACTACGTGGTCGTGCCGCAGGAGTACGCCGGCACCGGGTGGATGCCCACGCTCGAGGCCGCCGCGGCCGGTATCGCCACCGCCGACTTCGGGCCGGCCAACGCGATCCTGATGGGAGTATCGGCGGCTCGGTTACACGGCGCGATACCGCGCGCGATCAGCGCGGCCGTCGTCGCTGTGCCCGCGCAGCGCGCCGCAGTCAAGTTGGCAGACCGCGCAGCGACCGTCCGCTTCGTCAAACGCGACACCAGTCGCCTCGATGCCGAGCGGATGAGCACCGAGCTTGGTCCGACGCTGGTGACCACGCCGGAACAGACCGTCCTTGACCTGGCGCGCCGTCCCGATCTCGGCGGCGCGGAGGATCAGCTGCGCGATGCCGTCCGGATCTTGATCGCTCGCGCCGACGCCGCCCTGCTAGACGAACTTGCAGCGGCACAGCGCGCCCGCGCCACCCTGCGCCGCGCGCGGGACTGGGCGCGCGCGTCGTGACCGGCTTCGGACTCGACGACGGCGAAGCACGCACGGTCGCCGATACGTTCGGCGTCGCCATCGAGCAGGTCCGTCGCGACCACCTGATCTCGCACGTCCTGGCCGCTCTAAGCGCCTCCCACGGCGACCAGGTGATCTTCTTCGGCGGTACGGCGCTCGCCCGCACTCACCTGCCGGCGGGGCGCTTGAGCGAAGACATCGACCTGATCGCGACGGGCAATCGGCGTGAGACGGCGGCGGCGATCGAGCAGACGCTCGATCGCGCACTGCGCCGCAGCCACGGCCGCGCGTCGTGGAGTCCCGGACTGACCGCGGTTCGCGACACCGCGGCCGCTGTCCTGTTCGCAGACGACGGGCGACTCACCGTGCGAGTGCAACTGCTCGACCACCTCGGCTACCCACCCTGGCCTACCGAGTTGCACCCGATCGAACAGCGCTATGCCGACGCCGCTCCGGCAACTCTCCGCGTGCCGACGGCGCCCGCGTTTGCCGCGTGGAAGACCGTCGCCTGGCACGACCGTGGTGCCCCGCGCGACCTCTGGGATCTATGGGCGCTGGCCGAGCGAGGCGAAATCACCAAGCGCGCGGCTGAGCTGTTCGTCGCGCACGGCCCGATTGGCAACGCGCCGCAACCGTGGATGTTCACCTCGGCCCCGACCGAGGAGCGCTGGCAGGCCCAGCTCGCCGGCCAGACGCGCTTGACCGTCAGCGCAGCCGAAGCCCTGCACGCGGTCGCAGACGCATGGGCACGCGCCAGCGCGCAGCTGCCGTCATGACGCCGTTCGAAAACGAAGTGGATCAAGACATGAGGAGCCAAATCGAACGGCGATCTTGAGAGGGTTGATCTTCGCGGGTACACATCGGGTACACACCAGAACTGAAAACGGCCGATGTTGATCAATCACAGCAAACGCATCTAGGCCAGCAACTCCGGGGCCCACACGCACTTTCCAACGATCATCAAAATCGCAAAAATAGCTCTCCGGAGGCGGGAGCGCAGGTTCGAATCCTGCCGGGGGCACCACGCTGCAGGTCCCGTATTACGGGGCCTGTAGTCGTTCAAGCCGTCGCAGGCAGCGCCGTGACCGAGCCGGGACTCGGTGAAAATTCGGCGACAGCGTTCAGATCGGAATCGAACTGGTCCGCGTAGGTATGCAGTCGGCTCGTGGGGGAGAACGCGAGCCGTCATGTGAGGATCCTCCCCCTTCCGCAGAATTGTTCCGGCCGACCTGGTGCAACGACGCTAGCCCAGCCATGACCGGGATCACATCGGCCGTTCTGGCTGAGTCTGTTCTCTCAAGTTGTCCCGAATGGACAATGTGCGATTCGGACAACCGGTGAAGGGCACCCGGGACTGTATGGCCATAATCGCTATGCTGAATGTAGCCACAGAGGAGGAACGGTGAGCATTGGCGTACGCGAACTCAGAGACGGGCTGAGCCGTCACCTGGCACACGTGCGAGCCGGCCACACCGTCACCGTGACCGACCACGGCGTGCCGGTCGCCCGCATCATTCCGATCGGCGTTCCCAGCGCCCTCGAGCGGCTCATCGCGGATGGTCGTGTGACGCCGGCGAAGCAACCGAAGCGACCCGCGGGGCGCCGCGTCAAGGCGGCCGGACCCGTCAGCGACCTCGTCGTCGAGCAGCGGCGTTGATCGTTTATCTGGATACCTCGGCCCTCGTCCCGCTGCTGATCGACGAACCTGCCTCACCGATCTGCGAGCGGCTGTGGGACGACGCGGACGATGTCGTGTCGGTGCGGATCGCGTACGTCGAGGCCGCCGCGGCCATCGCTCAGGCGCGCCGACTCGGGCGGCTGACCGGCTCTCAGCAGCGCGCCGTGGTCGCGCTCCTGGACGAGACATGGGATCAACTCCAGCTCGTCGAGGTCGACGAGCCGTTGGTTCACCGAGCGGGCACGCTGGCCGACCTGCACCGGCTACGCGGTTACGACGCGACGCACTGCGCCGGTGCAGAGTCGATCAGTGACTCCGAGGTCGTGGCGGCGAGCGGGGATCGGCAGCTACTCGCCGCGTGGCACGCCTTGGGCCTGAATACGCTCGACGTGAATGGCGAGCAACGCGACGCCTGAATCGCGGCCTTCGGCGCTGAGCCGGAGCGCAAATTCGAATCCTGCCGGCGGCAGCAATCAGGCTCCGCTCACCGTGCTGTGCTCGGCCAGGAAGCGGGCCGCCGAGTCGACGGTGCGCAGCGAGGCGGCGTCGTCCTCGGTGATCCGGGTGCCGGTGGCGAGGCTGAGCCGCTCGGTGAGCGCGAGAAAGTCGAGCGAGTCGAGCTCCAGGAATTCGCGTAGGTCCGCATCCGCGGGGACGGCGGCGAGGTCGACGTCCGGCACGATCGCGCGGAGTTCGTTCTCGAGGACGGTCCGGGCCTCGTCGGGCGTCATAGCTCCTCCGGTGTCTGCAGCAGGCGATCGATGTGGCTCAGCAGCCGGGACCCGACCGCGCCGTCACTGGCGCGGTGGTCGGCGGCGAGGGTGGCGGTCACCACCGGGTGCACGGCCAGCGCGCCGTCCACCGCCCATGGGCGCTCCCGGACCGCGCCGAAGCCGAGCAGCGCCACCTGGGGCGGGTAGACGAGCGCCGAGAACGCTGTCGGCGCCCTGGTCGCCGAGGTTGGAGACGGTGATGGTCGGCTGGACGAGATCGGAGCCGCGCAGCCGGCCGGTGCGCGCCCGGTCGACCACCTCCCGTACCCGGGCCATGAGCTCGCAGATGCCGAGCTCGTCGGCGGCCGGGATCGCCGGGACCATGATGCCGCCGCGCCGCAGCGAGACGACGAGGCCGAGGTCGACGCGTTCCGCCGGCCGGAACCGGCCGTCGAGATAGCTGCCGTTGAGTTGCGGGACGGCCCGGACGCCGCGCGCCGCCGCGGCGAGCAGCGCGGCCGCCGGCACGAGCTGGGCGGTGGGCGAGCGCTCCCGGTTGCTCCCCCGCAGCCAGGCGAGCGCGGTGGACAGGTCGATGACCCGGGTCAGGTAGTAGTGCGGGATCTCGCGGTTGGACTGCTCGGTCAGGCCCGCGATGGCCCGGCGCATCGCCTCCGCACGGTCGAGCGGCTCGGCTGTCGCAGCCGCGGGCTTCTCCTCGTGGCTCCGGGCCGCCCACCGGCGCACGTCGTCGGCGCGCACCGCTGCCGCTGCCCCGCTGGGCGGGATGGCCGCGAGGTCGACGCCGAGCTCCCTCGCCAGCCGGCGGGCGAGCGGCGAGGCGTGCACGAACGTCGCCGCGGCGGCCGGGCGGGTCGGCGCCTGGTCGAGGTCGTGTCGCGTGACGACCCCGCCGCGGCCGCTGCCGTGCACCTCCTGGAGGTCGAGACCGCGCTCGGCGGCGAGGTGCCGCACGAGCGGTGAGGTGGTCAGGGTGGCCGGCTGCGGGGCCGTCGCCTCGGGGGGCTGGGGCCTCGCCTGCTGCGCGCCGTTCGTCAGCGTGGCGAGCACGGTGCCGACCGGCACCTTCTGCCCCGGCTGGACGATGAGCTCCTGCACAACGCCCTCGTCCCAGCTCTCCACGTCGACCGCGGACTTCTCGGTGTCGACGACGGCGACCACCTGTCCGCGGTGCACGGTGTCCCCCGGCGCGACGAGCCATTCCAGGAGCGTGCCGTGAGTCATGTCGGCCCCGAGGGAGGGCATGCGGAACTCGGGCATCAGCCGCCCACCGCCCGAGTCGCGGCCGCGACGATGTCGGCCGGTTGCGGCAGTGCGGCGTCCTCCAGCTGCTTCGCGTACGGGATCGGCACCTCGACCGTGCACACCCGCTCCACCGGCGCGTCCAAGTCGAAGAAGGCCTGCTCGGTGATCCGGCTGGCGATCTCGGCCGCCAACCCTCCGGTGCGCCACCCCTCGTCGATCACCACCGCGCGGTGCGTGCGCGCCACGGACTCGTGCACCGTCGCGTCGTCGAGCGGGCGGAGGACGCGCAGGTCGACGACCTCCGCCTCGACGCCCCGGGCGGCCAGCTGCTCGGCTGCCTCGAGCGTCTTGCCGAGGCAGCCGCCGTGGGTGATCAGGGAGACGTCGCGCCCCGCGCGGCGCACCACCGCCGTCTCGATGTCCACCTCGCCGGCACCGTCGAGGTCCGCGGCGGTCGGGTAGAGCGAACCGTGCTCGAACAGGACGACCGGGTCGGGGTCGGCGAGCGCGGGCCACAGCATCCCGCGGGCGTCCTCGACCGTGGCCGGGGACAGCACCCGCAGCCCGGGGATGTGCGCGTACCACCCCTCGAAACTGTGGGAGTGCTGCGCCGCCAGCTGCCGCCCCGCACCGGTGGTCATGCGGATCACCAGCGGCACCGCGAGCTGGCCGCCGGACATGTGCCGCAGCGTGGCGGCGTTGTTCACGATCTGGTCCAGCGCGAGGAGGCTGAAGTTGACGGTCATCACCTCGACGATCGGACGCAGCCCGCCCAGGGCCGCTCCCACCCCCGCGCCGACGAAGCCCGATTCGGACAGCGGGGTGTCCCGGATCCGCTCCGGTCCGAACTCCTCCAGCAGCCCGAGGCTGACCGCGAACGACCCGCCGTAACGCCCGACGTCCTCGCCCATCAGAAAGACCCGCTCGTCGCGTCGTAGGGCGTCGCGGTGGGCCTCGCGCAGTGCTTCCCGAAAGGTCGTGCTGGTCATGTGCTGGTCACGAATCGGGTGAGGTCCTCGACCGGCTCCGGCTGCGCCGAATCCGCCGCCGCGATCGCGGCCTCGATCTCGGCGTCCGCCTCCCAGGTCAGGCGCTCGATGTCGGCGGAGTCGGCGGCGTCGGCGGCAAGGAGGGGATCCCGGTGCCGCCACTGCTCGATCTCGGCCTTGTCGCGGTAACGGTCCGGGTCGTACATCGAGTGGGCCCGGAAGCGGTAGGTCTGCAGCTCCAGGAACACCGGACCGTTGCCGTCGCGGACCTCCGCCACGGCCTTGCGCGTGGCGTCCAGGACGGCCTCCGCATCCATCCCGTCGACCGACCAGGCCACCAGCCCGTAGGACGCCGCGCGGAGCGCAAGATCGGTCGCGGCGTGCTCGCGGTCGAGGGCGGTGCCCATCGCGTACTGGTTGTTCTCGCAGAGCAGCAGCAACGGCAGCCGCCAGAGCGCCGCCAGGTTCGCGCTCTCGTGGAAGGCGCCCTCCGCGAAGGCGCCGTCACCGAAGAGGCAGGCGGTCACCTGCCGCCGGCCACGCATCCGGTCGGCGAGCGCAAGCCCGACCGCGAGCGGCAGGCCGCCGCCGACGATCGCGTTGCCTCCGTAGAAGCGCCGCTGCGCGTCGAACAGGTGCATCGACCCGCCACGGCCGCGACTGCAGCCGGTCACCCGGCCGAACATCTCGGCGAGGATCGCGTCCATGGGGACGCCCCGGGCCAGCGCGTGCCCGTGGTCGCGGTAGGTCGACACCACCGCGTCGGCCGGGTCCAGTGCCGCCATGACCCGGCCGCCACGGCCTCCTCACCGATGCACAGGTGCAGGAAGCCACGGATCCGGCTTGCGCTGTACAGCTCCGCGCACTTCTCCTCGAAACGCCGGATCCGCACCATGGCCCGCAGCAAATCGGCCCGCTCGTCGGGGCGCTCGACGGGTGCCATCACGCCCCCTCGACGCTCGACACGTCGCCCTCCGGCAGGCCGAGCTCGCGGGCCTTCAGCAGCCGGCGCATCACTTTGCCGCTGCGGGTGTGCGGCAGGTGCTGGTCGAAGGCGATCTGCCGTGGCGCCACCGACCCCAGCCGACGCCGCCCGAAGGCGATCAGCTCCTGCCGCAGCGGCTCGCCGGCGTCCTAGCCGTCGCGGACCGTGACGAAGGCCTTGACGACCTCCCCGGCGACCGGGTCCGGGGTACCGATCACTCCGGCCTCGACCACGGCGGGATGCTCCATGAGCACGCTCTCGACCTCGAACGGACCCACCAGGTGCCCGGCCGTCTTGATCACGTCGTCGGCCCGCCCGACGAACCAGAAGTAGCCGTCCGCGTCGGCCCTGGCGATGTCGCCGGTCAGGTACCAGCCGCCGGCGAAGGCCGCGGCGTACCGCTCAGGGTCGTGGAGGTAGGCACGGAACATCGACGGCCAGCCCGGCCGCAGGGCCAGCTCGCCCTCCTCGCCGGGCGAGCACTCGGCGACGGCACCGACGCGGACCGCGGCGCGGCCGTCCGGGCCCCGGCGCAGCACGCTGGCCTCGACGCCGGGTATCGGTCGTCCCATCGATCCGGGACGCACCGCCATGCCCGGGTAGTTGCTGATCATGATTGCGCCGGTCTCGGTCTGCCACCAGGTGTCGTGGATCGGGAGGTTCAGCGCCTCGAGCCCCCAGAGAACGCCCTCCGGATTGAGGGGCTCGCCGACGCTCACCACGTGGCGCAGCGCGCTCAGGTCGTACTCGTGCACCGGAAGCCCCCCGTGCCGCATCAACATCCGGATCGCGGTCGGCGCGGTGTACCAGACCGTGACCCGCTGCCCGGCGAGGACCCGGTACCACCGGCGGGCGTCGAACTCGGCGGCGTCGGTGACGACGGTGACCCCGCGGGTGAGCGGCCCGATGATCCCGTAGGAGGTGCCGGTCACCCAGCCCGGATCCGCGGTGCACCAGAACACGTCGCCGCGCTGCAGGTCGAGGGCGAAGCGGGAGGTGACGTGATGAGCCAGCACGGCCCGGTGCACGTGCACGGCCCCCTTCGGTCGCCCGGTGGTCCCGCTCGTGAAGTGCAGCAGGGCAGGATCCTCCGGCCGGGTGGCCGCGCACGGCACCGGCCTCGGGTGCGCTGCCAGCAGGTCCTCGAACCGGGCCGTGCCCTCGGGCGCGGGGCCGTCGCCGACGATCAGGACGTGGGTGAGCGCGGGCAGGCCCGCGCGGTGTTCGGCGACCTTGCGCCGGTAGGCCTCGGCGGTCGTGACGAGCACCCGGGCCGAGCCCAGCCGCTGCCGCTCGCAGACCGGTTCGGGGCCGAACGCCGGGAACAGCGGGCAGTAGACGCGACCGGCCTTGACCGTGCCGAGCGCCGTCACGTACAGCTCCAGGGCGCGGCTGAGCAGCGTGCACACCACCTCCCCGGGCCCGACTCCCAGGCTGGTCAGGACCGCGGCGAACCGGCCGGTCCGGTCGCCGAGCTCCCGGTAGGTCAGCTCGCCGATCACTGCCTCGCCGCTCGCGGCCCCGGCCGTTCCGTGGGCGGGGTCGCCGGCACCGAGAAACCGCACCGCAGTGACATCCGCGAGTTCGCCGGCAGCGTGCCGGTCGACGGCCTCGTGGGCGATGTTCAGGCCGCCGCCGGGCAACCCGTCCAGCCAGGCCGCTGCCGCCTCCCAGCGGAACGTCGCCCGCTGCTGCTCGTAGTCGCCGAGCTGCGGCGGGCGGCGCGGGCTGACGAGAACGGGCGGGTGCGGGGACGCGGCGACCGTGCCCCCGGGGCCTGCCTCATTGCGCGACCGGCAGGACGGTCCCGGCGACGGCACCGCCGTCGACGAGGTACTCGCCGCCGGTCGCGAAGGTCGCGTCGATGGCGAGGTACCGGACGAGGGCGGCAACCTCCTCGGGCCGCCCGAAGCGCGGGATGGGCTGGGCGAGGACGGTCTCCTCGCCCATACCGGCGGTCATCGGCGTCGCGATGGGCCCCGGATGCACCGACACCACCCGGATCCCGTCCGGGGCCAGGTCGAGCGCCGCGGCCTTGGTCAGCCCGCGGACCGCCCACTTGCTGGTCACGTACGCGGCGATGCCGGCGTAGCCCGTGATGCCGGCGGTCGAGGAGACGTTGACCACGACCGGGTTGCGGCCGCGTCGCAGCGAGGGCAGCGCGGCCTGGATGCCGTTGAGCTGGCCGCCGAGGTTGACGTCGAGCACCTGCCAAAACGACTCGCGGCTGACCTGCTCGACCCCGCCGAAGGCGAGGATCCCGGCGTTGTTGACCAGGATCGAGAGCGGTCCGAAGGCTCGCTCCGCGGCGGCCACCGCCGCCTGCCAGTCGTCCGGATCGGTGACGTCGAGGTGGACGAACGCCGCGGCCGCCCCCACGGCCTCGGCCAGCGCCTTGCCCTCCGCATCGAGGACGTCGCCGATGATCACGGCGCACCCGGCGGCGGTCAGGGCCCGGACGACGGCTGCCCCGATGCCCCGCGCGCCCCCGGTGACGAGTGCGACCGGCCTGTGGTGTCGGTGTCGGTGTCGGTGTCGGTTCGCCCATCGCGCGCCTCCCGGGGGGGATCATCGACGACGCGGGCCCGGCCGTTACGCGCCCCGGACTCCATGCTCACCGGCCGGCCGCGACCCGCAGCACGGCCGATCTCCCTCGACCGGTTAGGGCGAACGTCCTGTCCCGCACCGGCGGTCCGGTGGACGACGACACTGTCGCCCACCGGACCGGGTCCGCGCCGTCGATCAGCGGCGGTGCTGGTTCCCGTGGCCGTCGTGGCCCTCGTGGTCGTGGCCACCGCCGGAGCAGCTGCCCGAGCCGTTGTCGCGGTAGGACAGCGCCGAGCTGTCGGAACCGGGGCCGGCGAGAACCGGCTTGTAGTGGAACGAGTAGCCGTGCGGCTGCAGCTTCATGTCGAGGACACCGAAGGCCTTGTCCTGCGCGGTCACGACGTTCGGGTTGCTGTAGGAGCCGTCCGGCGCGGTAGCAAGCGTGTCGAGGTCCTCACCGCCGGTGCCGACGATGATCTGCGGGATGCCATGCCGAGCGTCGACGTGCCCGTTCGGGTCCATCGGCTTGAACCGGGCGTAGTAGTGCTCGTGCCCGTTGAGCACCAGCGTGGCGTGGTTCCGGTACAGCAGCTTCCACCACGCGTCAGCAGCCGCGCCCTCGCTCGAGTCCGCGCCGGGCGCGCTCGGGTCCGGCACGTCGCTGCTGGTGTCGGCGGCAGTGAACGTCGGCTGGTGCCAGTAGGCCAGCGTGCAGGCCTGCTTGCTGTCCTGCAGGTCCTTGGCCAGCCAGCGGGTCTCCTGGGCCAGGACCCCGGAACCGGCGGTGGAGCAGTCGTTGCCGAAGGCGGCCGAGTTGCACTCGATGTTGAGCGAAACGATGTGCCAGTTGCCGATGTTGTAGGAGTACCACCCCTGCCGCGCCGCGGTGTCGTCCCCGGCCTGGCCGTGCGCGTTGGGCGTGCCCGACTGGTCGTGGCCGTTGAAGTAGCCGAAGTAGCCGGTGCCGTTCTGCGCGGCCTCGTTGTCACCGTGCTTGGTGTAGGCGTAGTACTCGTGGTTGCCGGGCGCGGGACGCTCGAGCATCTTCAGCCCGCCCCAGGTCTGCTCGAACGACTTCTCGAAGTCGCTGAGCTTGCCGACCTGGTACTGCTCGTCGCCGAGCAGCGCCACGGCGTCGGGGCGCATCCCGTAGGCCTGCTGCGCGGTCGCGTACTCCGCCGGCTTGCCGCCGATGTCGGCACCACCGCATTTGAGGCTCGACGGGTTGCTGGCGTTCTGGGCGGTGTTCGGTTCGCAGGCGATGTCGCCCACGGCCGCCAGCGTGTAGGTGGGACCCGCGGAAGCGTCCGCGTAGGGCCACTGCGCCGCCGGGCTGCCCGGGCTGCCGGGGCCGGCGAGCGCGACTCCGGCGGCCGCGAGGACGGCGACACCGGCGGCCGGTATCGCGAGGAAGAGCTTGCTTGATCGACGCACGTCCTTGCCTTTCGTTCGGGGAGGGCTTACCTGGGAGAACGCTATGGACGGCGCCTCTCGCGACCCTCTACGAACGGGAAATAACCGACAACCACGACGTGAACAGTTGTGTGGACCATGAGGACCGCTGCCCTCGGCCGGTTCGTTGCCGCCGGCGCCGGGTCAAGAAGTGTGTCCCCCGGGTAGCCCGACGGAAGAGCCAACGCAGAAAGGCAACCCATGGACGACATCGCCCCTCCCAGCGTGCTCAACCCGGAGCGGCTGACGATCGATGACCGCAACGAGATGACCGCCGAGCAGCACGCCGACCTGGCGGAGGACCTGCACCGCGAGCTCGGCGTTACCTGCGAGTACGCGACGAAGCTGTGGCAGGCCCTCGACGGCATGCGGGCCTACCTGCTGGAGTCGGCGCCGGAGAATCCGCGGACGGTCACCGGCGAGGCCCGGTCGGCGGCGAGCCCCACCGGGCCCGACGACGACGCCGGGTGGGAGTCGTGGGCCACCGCCTACGCCTCGATCTCGTCTGTTCTCGTCGGCCCGCTCGGCAACGACAGTTACGGCCGGCAGGTGGCCGAGCAGGAGGAGCGTGACCGGCGACTGTCGAACACCGCGACCCGCGACCTGCCGGCCGACGACAGCACCAACGAGCTCGGGCCGGACGGTGGCACCGACGGCCCGCCGTCCGACGTTCCGGTGAGCGGTGCCGTTCCGGGGGCGGCCGGCGGAGCGCGTGGCCGCGGCGCGCACCGGGCCGACGACGGTTCCAGCGACCGTTCCGGTGACAGCTCCGACGACCAGGCCAGTGACCAGGCCGGCGAGCAGAACGCCGGTGCCGGTGCCGGTGCCGGACCGGTGCGGGAGGCGGTGGCCCGGCAGGCTGCCGGCGGGAACCCGGCGCGCGCCGCGGCGCCGATCGCCGCGGGCGCGCTCGCCGGCTTCCTGGTCGGTCGACTCAGGGGGCGCGGCGGCCAGTCCGACTGAGCCTCGCGGCGATCACCGACGCTTGGGGGCTCGCCACTCGCTGCGATAGAGCCGATGCTCGGCGTAGGGAGCGGCGAGCGCCCGCAGCGCCTGCGTCGCCCCGTCGCGCACGTTCTTCTCGGCCGGAAGGTCGCGCAGCACCAGGAGTTGCTGCAGGTCGCCGATGACGTGGCGCTTGGCGACGATCTCGGCGCGCAGCCGGTCGGGTGAGCGCAGCTGGTCGGGCGGCCCCTCGGGGCGCCCGTTGCCGGCCGTGGGGCGGGCCTGGGCCCGGCACAGCCGTCGGAGTTGTTCCTCGTCGTCGTCGAGGCGGTCGAGTAGGAAGCGGACCAGATCGAGGGCGATGGTCGGCGACTGCGTGGTCACGATGCAGCTCCGTCGGAGTTACGAGACGGCCTTTGCTCGACCTATCGGAAAGTGACGCTACTCCACCCTCGACCGCGCCGCCGCCTCGTCCTCAGCGAGGCTCACGGGGGTCTCATCGAGGGCGGTTGCCGGCCTCCAGCAGCTCCCCGGTGCGCACCAGATGCTCGGCCACCGCCGTGACCTTGACGTTGAGGCGCTGCGAGACGTCCGCCAGCCGGGCGAACGCTGTGTCGGCGCCGATGCGTTCGCGCTCCATGAGAATGCCCTTCGCCTGGCCCAGCACGTCGCGGGTCGACAGCGCCGTGCGCAACTGCTCCGAGCGCTCCGCGTCCGCGAGGGCGAGGGCGGCATGGGTCGCGAACAGCTCGGCCCAGAACATGTCGGCCGCGTCGTAGGCCGCCGGCTGCCCGCTGTACAGCGACAGCGCGCCGTTCGTCCGGGTACCCACCCAGAGCGGAAGGCAGACCATGCTGCCGACCTGCAGCTCCCGGGCGGCTTCGTGCAGCGCCTCCCACCGAGGATCGCAGCGCAGGTCGCTCACGACCACCGGCTCCTGCGAGGCAGCAGCGTGGAAGCAGGGCCCGTCACCCACCCTGCTCTGCAGCTCGTCGAGTCGGGAGGGCCGCGGGCCGGTGGTCGCCACCGGGACCAACCGGCCACGCTTGACCAGGATCAGCCCCGCGTCGTCGGTGGCGTGGACGCTGCTCACCGCGGAGGAGATGATCCGGTGCAGCGCGGGTTCGAACTCGCCGGACGGCTCGCGCAGCCGCCGGGCGAGCGCGGCCAGTCCCGAGGCGCGATCGAGCGACAGGCCCTCGGCCTCGTCATCGCGTCCGCCGGCGTCCTCGTCACTGCGTCGCGAAGTCGTGTCGATACTCACTGCGAGGGTCTCCGTCCGCTGTCGAGTGCCCACAGATTATGCAGCGGACGCGCGACCTACGTGCAGGGTCCTCCCGCGGCGGGCGGCGCCTCAGCCGGCGCCGGAGGCCGCGAACGCCGCCACCGCGGCGGAGCAGAACGCGTCCAGATCGCCGGGGTTGCGGCTGGTCACCAGCGTGTAGCCCTCGGCCGGGCAGGTGAAGGACTCGATGTCCTGCCAGGTGCCGCCGGCGTTGCGGATGTCGGTCCGCAGGCTGGGCCAGCTCGTCAGCGTCTTGCCCCGCACCACGTCGGCCTCCACGAGCGTCCAAGGCCCGTGACAGATCGAGGCGATGGGCTTGCCGGCCGCGGCCACGGCCGAGACGAGCGCAACCGCTCCGGTGTCCAGGCGCAGCGCGTCGGGATTGGTCGTCCCGCCGGGCAGCACCAGGCCGTCGACGTCGCCCGCGGAGACATCCGCGACCGCGACGTCGGCGCTGAAGGTGTCGGCCTTCTCGACGTCGCTGTGGAATGCCTGCACGGTGCCCTTCTCCGGGGCCACGAGCACCGGGGTGCCGCCGGCCTGCTCGATCGCCGACCAGGGGGTCGTGAGCTCCACCTGCTCGACCCCCGAGTTCGCCAGCAGGAACCCGATGCGCTTGCCGCTGAGTTCGTCGGACATGGCTGTCTCCTCTTCTGCTCCTCTGCTCCGCGATGACTGTGTGACGTGCGGTGGTCCTCTCCGAGTCAGGTGCCCCGGCTGCGCTACGGCATCACAGGCAAATGGGCGGGACGCCGGTTTGAAAGTCCGCTGTCGCGGGTTACAACCCCAAGGACAGGCCTTCGTGGCCGTCCGACGTCGAGGCCGCGCGTCGGGAGCACACAAGGGGCGCACCATGACGCTCGCACCATCCGACCACCACCCCGCGAGCGCGCTCGACCTGCGCTGCTCCGGCACCACCCGCCCGCCGGCCGCCGACAGGGTGGCCCCCGCCCGGTGCCAGCTTCTCGCCGGTCACGACGGTGCCCACGCCGTCATGTTCTCGGTGGACGGCGGCCGCCGCGTCCTGCGGTGGCAGACCGGCGCCTACCCGGTGACGGAGGACGACGGGCGGAGCCTGCCGTGGACCCGCGGGATGCCGATCCCGGCCTGGTTCGCGGGCGAGCGGAACTGACCGGATCAGGAAGGAAGGCCGCGATGCGAGCGATCACCTACGACCGGACGGGTGAACCCGACGTCCTGTGTCTCGTCGAGCGGGCGATGCCGGAACCGGGCCCGGGCGAGGTCCGGGTTCGCGTCGTGCGCTCGGGGGTGAATCCCACCGACTGGAAGAGCCGCCGCGGCGCCGGACCGGGGACGCCGGTCGAGCCCGCGCAGGTGCCCGACCAGGACGGTTCCGGGGTGGTCGACGCGGTCGGACCCGGCGTCGAGCAGGCGCTGCAGGGCCTGCGGGTCTGGATCTGGGAGGCGGCGCACGGCCGCCCGGACGGGACCGCGCAGGAGTACGCGATCGTGCCGGCCAGGCAGGTCGTGCCCCTGCCCGACACCGCCTCGTTCGACCTCGGCGCCTCGCTGGGCGTCCCGTTCATCACCGCCCACCGCTGCCTCACGGTCACCGAGGGCGGGCCGACGCGGCTCGGGCCGGGCGCCCTGGCCGGACGGACCGTGCTGGTCAGCGGCGGGGCCGGCGCCGTGGGCAATGCCGCGATCCAACTCGCGCACTGGGCGGACGCCACGGTCATCGCGACGGTCAGCGGCCCGGAGAAGGCCCAACTGGCGGCGGCCGCCGGCGCCGATCACCTCATCACCTACACCGAACAGGACGTCGTGGCCGAGGTCCGCAAGATCGTGCCCGAGGGCGTGCCCACGATCGTCGAGGTCGCCGCCGCCGCGAACGCCGACATCGACGTCCGCACCGTGGCGCCCAACGGCTCGGTGGCCGTCTACGCCGACGACGACAAGAAGCCGCTGTCGCTGCCGGTCCGCGCGTCGATGATGACCAACGCCCGCTGGCAGTTCGTGCTGCTGTACACCGCCCCGGCGGCGGCCAAGGCGCAGGCCGTCGAGGACGTCGCCGCCGCCGTACTGGACGGCGCCGTCCGCGTGGGCGAGGACGCCGGTCTGCCGCTGCACCACTTCCCGCTGGAGCAGGCGGCGCAGGCGCATGCCGCGGTCGAGAACCACGCCGTGGGCAAGGTCCTCATCGACGTCGGCGAGGCCGACTGAGCGACATGAGCGATCACGCAGCAACGGTGCGGCGCCTGCTCGAGCGGGCCGGCACCACCTTCAGCGCCGAAGCCGGATTCACGCTCGCCGACAAGCCGAGCCCGCTGTGGGAACTCACCGTCCTGGCCATCCTCGTGGCCAAACCGATCGACTCGAAGCTGGCCACCGCCGCCTGCGCCGAGCTGCGCAAGGCGGGCGGCACCACCCCCGACCACGTGCTCGAGATGACCTGGCAGCAGCGGGTCGACGCCTTCGTCCGGGCCCACTACCGACGCTTCGACGAGAGCAGCTCGACCCGGATGGCACAGGCGGCCGAGCACGTCCGCGACCGGTGGAAGGGCGACCTCCGCCGGCTCGCGGAGGAGGCCGACGGCAACCCGGGCCGGGCCGCGACGCTGCTGCAGGAGATCCCGGGGATCGGCCCGTCCGGCGCCGACATCTTCCTGCGCGAGGCCCAGGCGGTGTGGCCGTGGCTGCGCCCCTACCTCGATCAGCGCGCCCGCGACGGGGCGAAGGAACTGGGCCTGCCCGCCGACCCGGAGACCCTGGCCGCGCTGGTGGAGCCGGGCGACCTGGCCCGCTTCGCGGCGGCCCTGGTCCGCGCCACGCTCGACGACGACCTGGTCGCCACGGCGCGCGAGGGCGACTGACCGGCGCGCTAGAATCACGAACCGACGCGACTGGCGCGGGTGGCTACCACCGGGGAGCGTAGTTCGGAGCATCGACCGCCTGGGTGTTCCTCCGGTTTTCGAGGAGGAATCCCGTATGCCTGCCACCGTTCTGGACGGCGCCGCCGTCGCCCGCCACCTGCTCGACGACACCGCCGCCCGCGCCACCCGGGTGCAGCGGCTCCTCGGTCGCCGCGCCTGCCTGGCCACGGTCCTGATCGGCGACGACCCCGCGTCACAGACCTACGTCCGCATGAAGGTCAACCGCTGCGCCACGGTCGGTATCGCCTCGCGGCGGGTCGACCTGTCGGCGCACACCTCCACCGCCGGGGCCGTGCAGGCGGTCCGCGAGCTGTCCGCCGACCCCACCGTCGACGGCATCCTGGTGCAGCACCCTGCACCGCCGCACGTCGACGAGCGGCAGGTCTTCGAGGCCATCGCGCCGGGCAAGGACGTCGACGGGGTCACCGCGGCCTCGTTCGCGGCGATGTCGCTCGGCCTGCCCGGGTACGAGTCCTGCACCCCGGGCGGCATCCTGCGGTTGCTCGACGCCTACGACATCCAGGTGGCCGGACGCCACGCCGTGGTGGTCGGCGCCAGCGTCATCCTCGGCCGACCGCTGGGCATGCTGCTGCTGGCCCGCGAGGCCACCGTCACCTACTGCCACAAGGCCACGGCGGACCTGGCGGCGCACGTCGCGAGCGCGGACCTCGTCGTGGCCGCGGCGGGCGTGCGAGATCTGGTGCGCGCCGACTGGGTCAAGCCCGGCGCCGTGGTCGTCGACGCCGGGTCGCACCCGGGCGGCGGCGGCGACGTCGAGCCGGCCGCGGCCGCCCGCGCCGCCGCGCTCACTCCGAACCCGGGAGGGGTGGGGCCGATGACGATCGCGACGCTGCTGGCCCAGACCGTGGACGCGGCCGAGACCGGCGTCTGCCTCGCCGCCTGACGCGGCGCGTGGCCCCGCGGGGTCAGCGTCGCTCGAGCACGCCGCGGATGAAGGCCGCCTGCCCGGCGTGCTCGAGGTCGTCGTCGATCACACTGACCAGCCGCACCCCGAGCGTCACCGGCGGATCCCAGTGGTCGTCGACCACGCGGTCCAGATCGGCGTCGGTGAGGCCCCGCACGTAGGCGACGGTGGCCTCGTGGACCTCGTCGTGGTAGCCGCGCAGGTCCGCGGCGGAGATGCCGGCCACGGCGGCCACGTCGCCGGTGGACATGCCGTAACCGTGGGTCTCCGGCGGGAACGGCAGGCCGAAGCGCTCGTACCAGCCACCCGCGGTCCACACCTGTTCGGTCCCCGCGACGTCCGCCACGTGATCGTCCTGGATGCGGGTCAGGTGCCAGACCAGCCAGGCGATGGTGTTCGCCTCGGGGTCGAGCCGGGCGGTGAGGGCGTCCTCACCGAGCCCGTCGAGCACGGCGTGGACGCGCTCGCGAGCGCGGCCGTAGCCGTCGAGCAGCAGATCAGCGGTGGTGGCCATGTCCCCGGCCTACCGGAGGACCGGCCTCGCTGTCCACCGGCGCGGCGGTCTCAGCTCACAGCTCGCGGGCCAGGGCCCGCCCGGCCGTCCGGCCGGAGAAGATGCAGCCGCCCAGGAAGGTGCCCTCGAGCGCGTTGTAGCCGTGGACCCCGCCGCCGCCGAAGCCGGCCACCTCGCCCGCCGCGTAGAGCCCGGGGAGCGGCCTGCCGTCCGGCCGCTGGACCCGGGCGTCGAGGTCGGTCTCGAGCCCGCCGAGCGTCTTGCGGCTGAGGATGTTCAGTCGCACCGCGATCAGCGGGCCGTGCGCGGGGTCGAGAATCCGGTGCGGCTTGGCCACCCGCGTGAGCCGGTCACCGACGTAGCGGCGGGCGTTGGACACCGCCATGAGCTGCAGATCCTTGGCGTAGCCGTTCTCGACCTCACGGTCGCGAGCGACGATCTGCCGCTCCAGATGGTCGGGGTCGAGGTGGCCGCCACGGCCCAGCTTGTTCATGCCGTCGACGAGCTCCCGCAGCGAGTCGGCGACGACGAAGTCGACGCCGTGCTCCTTGAACGCCTCGACCGGCCCGGAGGCCCCCTTGGACAGCCGCTCCTTCAGCGTCAGCCGCAGGTCCTTGCCGGTGATGTCGGGGTTCTGCTCCGAGCCCGACAGCGCGAACTCCTTCTCGATGATCGACTGGGTGAGCACGAACCAGGAGTAGTCGTGGCCCGTCGCGAGGATCGCGCGCATCGTGCCGTTGGTGTCGAAGCCGGGGAAGTTCGGCGCCGGCAGCCGGTCGCCGTTGGCGTCGAACCAGAGCGACGACGGCCCGGGGATGATCCGGATGGCGTGGTCGGGCCAGATCGGGTTCCAGTTGTGGATGCCCTCGGTGTAGTGCCACATCCGGTCCCGGTTGACGATGCGGCCGCCGGCCCGCTCGGCGATGGCCAGCATGCGGCCGTCGACGTGCGCCGGAACGCCGGCGATCATCGTCCGCGGCGCAGGTCCGAGGCGTTTGGTCGGCCAGTTCGCGCGGATCAGCTCATAGTTGTGGCCGATGCCGCCGGAGGCCACGAGCACGCTGCGGGCCCGGAACTCGAAGTCGCCGGCCTCTTCCCGGGAGGAGGCCACACCTCGCTCGAGGCGGCGGTCTTCGGCGGCGTCGGAGAGTGTCCGGCCGCGGACGCCGACGGCGGCGCCGTCCTCGACCACGATCTCGTCCACGCGGTGGCGGAACGCGAACGACACCAGTCCGTCCCGCTCACCCTGCAGGACGGGCTCGGCGAAGATCCGCACCACCTCGGGGCCCGAGCCCCAGGCGAGGTGGAACCGGGGGACGGAGTTGCCGTGACCCGTGGCGTCGCGCCCGCCGCGCTCGGCCCACCCGACGACGGGGGTGAAACGCAGCCCGAGATCGTGCAGGTACTGCCGTTTCTCGGCGGTGGCGAAGCGCAGGTACGCCTCCGCCCACTGTCGCGGCCATCGGTCCTCGTCCTCGCGGTCGAAGCCGGCGCTGCCCAGCCAGTCCTGCCGCGCGAGGTCGTAGGAGTCCTTGATCCCGACGCGGCGCTGCTCCGGGCTGTCGACCAGGAACAGCCCGCCGAGCGACCAGAACGCCTGCGCGCCGAGGTTGTTGCGGTTCTCCTGATCCACCACCAGGACGCGACGTCCCGCCCGGACCAGCTCGTGGGTGGCGACGAGACCGGCGAGGCCGGCTCCGACGACGACGACGTCCGGCTCGAACGCGGCGGCAGAAGGCATGCGACGATTCTGCTCCCCGGGCCGCCCCGTCGCGCGCCAAGGGCGAGGAGCGGCGGGGCCGGCCTCAGGGCCGGTGGGGCGTCAGCGCGGCGTCCAGGTCCTCGACCGGCACCGGCCGGCTGAACAGATAGCCCTGGCCGTACCCGCTCGACAGGCCCGCCAGCAGGTCACGCTGCTGCTCGGTCTCGATCCCTTCCGCGATCCAGCGCAGCGAGAGGTCGCCTGCCAGTTGCAGGACCGCCCGGACGATGGCCCGATCACCGGCGCTGGCGACGATGCCGGCGACGAAGCTGCGGTCGATCTTGAGGCAGGTGACCGGAAGCCGGCGCAGGTAGGACAGCGAGGAGTAGCCGGTGCCGAAGTCGTCGAGGGCGATGTGGACCCCGCGCCGGCGCAGCCTCAGCAGCTGGTCGAGCGTGGCCCGGCCCGCCTCGAGCAGCGCCGACTCGGTGAGCTCGAGGACGAGCGCCTGCTCCGGGAGCCCGGCCTCGCTCAGTGCCTCCAGCACCGTCTCGGCGAAGTCGTCGCGGGCGGTCTGGAGCGGAGAGACGTTGACCGAGACCTCGAGCGGACGCCCGGTCCGCCGGCGCTGCTCGGCGACGACACGGCAACTCTCGCGCAGCACCCACGTCCCGATCGGGACCACGAGACCACTGGCCTCGGCGACCTCGACGAACTCGCCGGGCATCACCAGCCGACCGTCCAGGTCGCGCATCCGGACCAGCGACTCGAAGCCGACCGGGTCACCGGTGGTGAGGTCGACGACCGGTTGGCAGTGCAGGAGGAAGCGCTGATCGTCGATGGCGTGCTGCAGCAACCCCTCGATACGGCGCCGCTCGACGGCCTGGGCGTGCAGCTCCGGGCCGTAGACGATCGTCCGGTTCCGGCCGAGCCGCTTCGCGCGGTACATCGCGGCGTCGGCGTGCACGATGATGTCGCCCGGATCCCGGAAATCCACCCGCTCCTGCGCGACCCCGATGCTGGCCGACACGCGGGTCTCCCCCACCGAGGTGACGAACGGCGCCGCAAAGGCGCGTTCCGCGAGCCGGGCGGGCGCCAGCGGGTCGCCGGGCGCATCGGCGGGCTCGGGATGCACGACGATGAACTCGTCCCCGCCGGACCGGGCCACCAGGTCGCAGGACAGTTCGGCGCGCAGTCGCTGCCCCCACGGTGCGCAGCACCTCGTCACCGCTGTCGTGACCGCCCAGGTCGTTGATCAGTTTGAATCCGTCGACGTCGACGACCAGCACCGTCACGGTCGTTCCGGCGAGGGCGGCGAGAAAGCTGCGCAGGCGCGTGCGGTTCGCGAGCCCCGTGAGGTCGTCCTGCTCGGCCTGCTGCCGCAGCCGCCGTTCGTAGTCGCGGCGGTGGGTGATGTCTTCCATCTGGCCCAGCAGCAACCAGCTGGCGTCGGCCGCCTCGATCCACGCCAGGGAGACCTGGGCGACGATGACCCGTCCGGAGGAGTGCAGGAGCCGCAGTTCGAGCCGGTGCCGGCCGTGGGGGTCGGCCGCCGCCGCCGCGCCGGCCGGATCGAGCAGGGCCACGTCGTCCGGATGGGTGATGTCGGCGGCCGAGCGGCCGAGCAGATCCTCCCGGCGGCGCCCCAGGAGCTCGCACATGCCGTTGTTGACCAGGGCGAAGGTGCCGGTGTCGCCGAACGACATGCCCATGGCAAGAGGTGAGGCGTCGAACAGCGCCCGGAACATCACCTCGCTGTCCCGCACCCGGCCGGTCGCCGAGAGGTGCACGACCCGCGCCGCCTCGGTCGCGACGCGCTCGAGCGCGTGGACCTGGCCGATCTCTGCCCCGGTCGGCGCCTTGAAGACCACCAGATAGCCGCACTCGCCGCCGGGGAGGTCCGAGCAGACCCGAAGCAGGACGAGATCCACGGGCCCGTCGGGGCGCGTGACGGCCTGGACGCGTGATCGCGCCGGCATCCCGGTGACCGCGAGCGGGACCACCGACCCCGCGAACAGCTCAGCCGGGTCCTGGCCGGGCGGACCGTGGTTCACGACCTCGTGCCACCCGTCGCCGAAGCGGACGAGCGCCCTCGAATCGCCACTGCCGGTCCTCGCAGATCAACCGGATCAGCTCGGGCGCGAACTGGTCGAGATCGGCCGCCAGGTGCGCCGCGACGATCAGTCGCTGCTTCAGCAAGACCGGCTCGGACGCGTCCGGTGCCCGGCCGCCGGACGGTAGGTCAGGACCGTCGACAGCCGCCACGTCGGGGAACGCGGCGCGCAGCGCATCGACGGCATGCAGCCGGTCGGTCATGGAGTTCGGCCTCGTCTCGGCGGGGTCACCACTCGAGATGATCGACAGCGATCACGCGAAGTTGAGCGCCATGCCTCAGGCGCCGCCGAGCTCGCGCACCACGGTGCCGACAGTGCGGTTCCACGGGTCACCCGTCACCGCCTGCTTGGTCCAGGCGAACGCCCCGACGGCGATGGCCACGACCGTCACGGCCAGCACGGCTGCGACCAGCAGTCGGCGCACCAGCCGACGCAGCCGCGCCCGGCCGCGCCGGGCCGGCGACGGGCGATACGCCGCGGCGGCGGGGCTCGGCGGACGTCGTTCCGCGGCGGGGTGGGCCCGGCGCGGCGGATCCGAACGGGGCGGACCCGAGCGCGGCGCGCCCGAGGGCTCCCGGCCGGACGGCCGCGCGGCCATCGGCGCGCGGCCGCGTGGCGCCGGTCCGACGGGCTGTCGCGCCGGCGGCGCGGCGGGCCTCGGCGGCGGGCCGGCGACGCGGCTGACCCGACGGATCCCGTCCACCCCGGCGAGCGCGTGGACCGTGGGCCGTGCTTCCGGGTTCTTGGCGAGCGCGACCGCGACGGCGCCGGCGAGCCAGTCGGGCAGCCCCCGAAGGTCGGGCGGCTCGGTACGGATGCGGTGCACGAGCGCCTCGAGCGGGCCGCTGCCGAACGGCGTCCTGCCGGTGGCGCCGAACAGCGCGACGCAGCCCCAACCCCAGACGTCGGCGGTCGCGGCGGCCGGGCTGCCGCCGAACTGCTCCGGCGCCATCCACTCCGGTGTCCCGATCACCGTCCCGACGCCGGTCAGCGCGGTCAGATCGCCGCCGGCGGCGATGCCGAGATCGACGAGCACCGGGCCCCGATGCGTCAGGATGATGTTGCCGGGCTTGACGTCGCGGTGGACCAGCCGCTGCCGATGCAGCGCCGCCAGCGCGTCGGCGAGCCCCTCGGTCAGGTGGCGCAGCTGCGCCGGGCCGAGCGGGACCGACACCTCTGCGAGTGACGGGCCCGGCACGTAGTCCATGGCTACCCAGGGCCGGTCGGCGCGGGTGTCGGCCGCGACGAAGGCCGCCACCCGGGGGTGCCGCACGGCGGCGAGGTACCCCGCCTCGCGGGCCAGCCGATCCCGCACCGCACCGCCGACCCCGTGCGGCAGGCATTTGACGGCAACGGGGCCGTCGGCGCCGCCCGTGCCCTCGGCGAGGTAGACCACCCCCATGCCCCCGGAGCCGAGGCGCTGTCGCAGCCGGTAGGGCCCCACCGTCTCCGGGTCGGCAGCGCTGAGCGGGCGGACGGACACGCCGTCGATGGTCACACGGATGGGCGACGCTGCCGAGCACCCACGTCCTGCATCGGCCGAACCGGGCCGGGCACACTTCCGGCATGGCTCCTGTCCGCAGCGCCGGGCTGGTGGTGTGGCGCCGGCGCGCCGGCGAGCACGAGATCCTGCTCGCCCACATGGGGGGGCCGCTGTGGGCGCGGAAGGACGAGCGTGCCTGGTCCATCCCGAAGGGCGAGTACGGGCCGGACGAGGACCCGCTCGCCGCCGCGCGGCGGGAGTTCGCGGAGGAGATCGCGCAACCGGCGCCCGCAGGGGAGCCTGTTCCGCTCGGCGAGGTGAGGCAGCGCGGCGGCAAGATCGTCACCGCCTGGGCCGTGGAGGGTGACCTCGACGTCTCCACGGTGGCGAGCAACACCTTCGAGATGGAGTGGCCCCCTCGCTCCGGTCGGCGGCAGTCCTTCCCGGAGGTCGACCGGGCCGAGTGGAGTGGCCTCGAGGTCGCGGCTCGGCGGCTGGTATCGGCCCAAGTGGCGTTCCTCGAGCGGCTGCCGTGGGTATTCACCTAGATAGGTGGCACACAACCGATCGTCAATGCTCGCGTCACGGGCGCCGAGCTGCCACCGACACCGCCCACCCGAAGGAGCACGCACACCCATGCGTTCTGTCACCGCCTACGCCACTCCGGCCGCCAAGGCCCCGTTCGAGAAGACCACGATCGAGCGGCGGGACCTGAACCCGGAGGACGTCCTGATCAAGATCCACTTCGCGGGGATCTGCCACTCCGACATCCACACCGGCCGCGGCGAGTGGGGCGAGGTCCCCTACCCGCTCGTGCCGGGGCACGAGATCGCCGGCACCGTCCAGGAGGTCGGCTCCGCCGTCAGCAAGTACCAGGTCGGCGACCGCGTCGGCGTGGGCTGCATGGTCAGCTCGTGCGGCCGCTGCGAGCAGTGCCGGGCCGGCGAGGAGCAGTTCTGCCTCGAGGGCATGGTCGGCACCTACGCCGGCTGGCTGGACGGCAAGCCCACCGCCGGCGGCTACAGCACCCACATCGTCGTCGACGAGAACTACGTCCTGCGCATCCCCGACGGCATCGAGCTGGACGAGGCCGCGCCACTGCTGTGCGCCGGCATCACCCTCTACTCGCCGTTGAACCACTGGAACGCCGGCCCCGGCAAGCAGGTCGCGATCGTCGGCATGGGCGGACTCGGCCACATGGGCGTGAAGATCGCCCACGCGATGGGCGCCGAGGTCACCGTCCTGTCGCAGACCACCTCGAAGCAGGCCGACGGCGAGCGCTTCGGTGCCGACCATTACCACGCCACCTCCGACGGCACGGTCTTCGACGAGCTGGCCGGCAGCTTCGACCTGATCGTCAACACCGTCTCGGCGACGCTGCCGATCGCGAAGTACCTGGGGCTGCTCAAGCCCCGCGGCGCGATGGTCAGCGTCGGCGCCCCCGCCGAGCCGCTCGAGGTCCCCGCGTTCGGCCTGATCGGCGGCGCGAAGACCTGGGCCGGCTCGCAGATCGGCGGCATCCCGGAGACCCAGGAGATGCTGGACTTCTGCGCCGAGCACCACATCGGCGCGACGGTGGAGCGGATCAGCGGGGAGCAGATCGACGAGGCCTGGGACCGCGTCGTCGACAGCGACGTCCGCTACCGCTTCGTCATCGACACCAGCACGTTCGACAGCTGACGTCTGTCCGCAGCTGAGGTGGATCTTGTTGCGCCTGCCGTGCCCCACGGCCGAGGGTGCAACAAGATCCACCTCGGCACCGCGATCTTGTTGCACCCACCGTGCCCCGCGGCCACCAGCGCAACAAGATCCACCCGGTTAGCCGTGGCGTCGAGGGGGTAGCGTGCGAACCGAGAGGGGGCGGCGCATGACGATCAAGGACACCGGCAGTGCCGGCACGCGCTTCCTGGGCTGGCCTGTGGTGCGGCAGCTGACCGGACGTGACCGCCTGGGACGCGGCTCGGCCGCCCAGTCCGCGGGGACGCAGTCGCTGGTGGCCCGCACCGAGACCGCCGACCGCATGGTCAAGAGCGTGTGCCCTTACTGCGCAGTCGGCTGTGGTCAGCGGGTCTACGTCAAGGATGAGAAGGTCGTGCAGATCGAAGGCGACCCCGACTCGCCGGTCTCCCGCGGCCGGTTGTGCCCGAAGGGCTCTGCCAGCGAGCAGTACGTCAACTCCGCCGGCCGCCAGACCAAGGTTCTCTACCGCCGCCCCGGCGGTCGCGACTGGGAGCCACTCGACCTCGAGACCGCGACGAACATGGTGGTCGACCGCGTGCTCGACACCCGGGACCGGACCTTCGTCGATCGTGACGACCAGGGCCGTCTCCTCAACCGCACCCTCGGCTTCGCCGGCCTGGGCGGCGCGACGCTGGACAACGAGGAGAACTACCTCATCAAGAAGCTATTCACCGCGCTGGGCGCCGTGCAGATCGAGAACCAGGCCCGCATTTGACACAGCGCCACCGTCCCCAGTCTGGGGGCCTCGTTCGGCCGCGGCGGCGCGACCACCTTCCAGCAGGATCTGCAGAACTCCGACTGCATCGTCATCCAGGGCTCGAACATGGCCGAGTGCCACCCGGTCGGGTTCCAGTGGGTGATGGAGGCGAAGAAGCGCGGCGCGAAGGTCATTCACGTCGACCCGCGCTTCACCCGCACCTCGGCGGTCTCGGACGCGCACGTTCCGCTGCGCGCCGGCAGTGACATCGCCTTCCTCGGCGGCATCGTCAACTACATCCTGAGCAACGAGAAGTGGTTCGACGAGTACGTCAAGGCCTACACGAACGCCTCCACGATCCTGCGCGAGGACTTCGTCGACACCGAGGACCTGGACGGGATCTTCTCCGGCTACGACCCGGAGACCGGCACCTACGACACCACCACGTGGCAGTACGAGGGCGTGATCGAACCGGCCGCGGCTGGCGACCGGGTCATCGACGAGAACGCGAACGAGGAGCAGGAGCAGCAGGGCGACGACGCCGGCAGTGGACCCGAGGAGTCCCAGAGCAAGGGCGAGTCGGAGCGCTCGCGGTCTGCCCGCGGAGCCGCCTACGAGATGGGCGGACACGGCGCCTCGCTGCACCACGCCGAGGTGGAGCGCGACGACACCCTGCAGCACCCGCGCTGCGTCTTCCAGGTGCTGAAGCGGCATTACGCCCGCTACACCCCGGAGATGGTGGCGCGCACCTGCGGCGTGCCGGTCGAGCAGTTCCTCGAGGTCTGCGAGGCCGTCACGGCCAACAGCGGACGTGACCGCACCACCGCCTGGGTCTACTCGGTGGGCTGGACGCATCACTCGGTCGGGGTCCAGTACATCCGCGGCGCGGCGATCATCCAGCTGCTGCTGGGCAACATGGGACGCCCGGGCGGCGGCATCCTGGCGCTGCGCGGCCACGCCAGCATCCAGGGCTCCACCGACATCCCGACGCTGTTCAACCTGCTGCCGGGCTACCTTCCGATGCCCAAAGCGGGCGAACACGACAACCTCGACGACTACATCGCCACCATCACCTCGCCCGCCCAGAAGGGTTTTTGGGCGGAGGCACGCAAATTCGCGGTCTCCCTGCTCAAGTCCTACTGGGGCGACGCCGCGACCGCCGACAACGACTACTGCTTCGATCACCTTCCACGGCTGACCGGCGACCACGGCACCTACCAGACCGTCATGGACATGATCGCCGACAAGGTCGAGGGGTACTTCCTGCTCGGGCAGAACCCGGCGGTCGGCTCCGCGCACGGCAAGATGCAGCGGATGGGCATGTCCCACCTGAAATGGCTCGTCGTCCGTGACGTGAACATGATCGAGTCGGCGACGTTCTGGAAGGACGGCCCGGAGATCCAGACCGGTGAGCTGCGGACCGAGGACATCCAGACCGAGGTCTTCTTCTTCCCGGCCGCCTCGCACACCGAGAAGGACGGCACGTTCACCCAGACGCAGCGGATGCTGCAGTGGCACCACAAGGCGGTGGACCCGTCGCAGGACTGCCGCAGCGAGCTGCACTTCTTCTACCACCTGGGACGGAAGGTGAAGGAGCGGCTGGCGGGCTCGACCGACCCCAAGGACCGCCCGCTGCTGGACCTCACGTGGGACTACCCGACCGAGGGCCCGCAGGAGGAGCCGTCGGCCGACGCGGTGCTCCGTGAGATCAACGGCTACCACCTGACCGGCGAGAAGGCGGGTCAGCCGCTCGACACCTTCCTCGACATGCAGGACGACGGCTCGACCTCCGGCGGCTGCTGGATCTACACCGGCGTCTACGCCGACGGCGTCAACCAGGCCGCGCGGCGCAAGCCCGGCAGTGAGCAGTCGTGGGTCGCTCCCGAGTGGGGCTGGGCCTGGCCGGCCAACCGGCGCATCCTCTACAACCGCGCCTCCGCCGACCCCGACGGCAACCCCTGGAGCGAGCGCAAGGCCTACATCTGGTGGGACGCGGAGCAGGAGAAGTGGACGGGGCACGACATCCCGGACTTCGTGGCCACCCGCGCCCCGGGCTACCGCCCCGAACGGGGCACCGGCGGGGTGGCCGGCCTGGCCGGCGACGACCCGTTCATCATGCAGGCCGACGGCAAGGGGTGGCTCTACGCGCCGGCGGGCCTGCTCGACGGCCCGATGCCGGCGCACTACGAGCCGGCCGAGTCGCCGGTGCGGAACCCCTTCTACGGGCAGCAGGCCAACCCCACGCGCCAGGTCTTCAAGCGCAAGGACAATCTGCAGAACCCGTCGGCGGGGGTCCCGGGCTGGGAGGTCTTCCCGTACGTGTTCACCACCTACCGGCTGACCGAGCACCACACCGCAGGCGGGATGAGCCGGTGGGTGCCCTACCTGTCCGAACTCCAGCCGGAGTTCTTCTGCGAGGTCTCCCCGCAGCTCGCCCGCGAGCGCGGCCTGGAGCACCTCGGCTGGGCCACGATTGTCACCGCCCGCACCGCCATCGAGGCCCGGGTACTGGTCACCGACCGGATGACGCCGCTGCAGCTGGGCGACCGAATCGTGCACCAGGTCGGCCTGCCCTATCACTGGGGCGTCGGCTCGTCGGCGCTGATCAGCGGCGACTCCGCCAACGACCTGTTCGGCGTCACCCTGGACTCCAACGTGCACATCCAGGAGTCCAAGGTCGCCTCGTGCGACATCCGCGCCGGACGCCGACCGACCGGCCCGGCGCTGCTGCGATTCGTCGAGGAGTACCAGAGTCGCGCCGGCGTCACAGTCGAGACCGGAAACCAGAAACGCACCGTGGACGGGCCCACCGGGGAACCCCGCCCCGAATGACCGTCCCGACGCGCAGGGAGAGTTCATGACCCAGTGGAGCGGGCCGGACCCGCACGTGGCCGAGAGCTCGGGGTGGGACAACCCGCCGCCCCGCAAGGGCTTCTTCACCGACACCTCGATCTGCATCGGCTGCAAGGCGTGCGAGGTGGCCTGCAAGGAGTGGAACGGCGTCCCCGACGACGGCTTCAACCTGCTCGGCTCGTCGTACGACAACACCGGCGAGCTCGGAGCCTCCACCTGGCGGCACGTGGCGTTCATCGAACAACCTGCGGGGGGCGCGCCCCCCGCATCCCCCCCACATGCTTTGAGCGGCTCCGCCGCACCTTCCTCTGGTTCCGCCGAACGGGGTTCGGCGGTCGCACTCGGCATGCCATCGACGGAATTGCCGGGGGCGAGCGACCCGGAGGGCAAGCGGACCGCGTTCCGGTGGCTGATGTCCTCGGACGTCTGCAAGCACTGCACCCACGCCGCCTGCCTCGACGTCTGCCCCACCGGGTCGCTGTTCCGCACCGAGTTCGGCACCGTCGTGGTGCAGGAGGACATCTGCAACGGCTGCGGCTACTGCGTGCCGGCCTGCCCCTTCGGCGTGATCGACCGGCGGGAGGGGGACGACGGCACCAAGAACGTCGGCATCGCCCAGAAGTGCACGCTCTGCTACGACCGCCTCGGCGCCGGAATGGCGCCGGCCTGCGCGCAGGCCTGCCCCACCGACTCGATCCAGTTCGGCGACCTCGACGAGCTTCGCGAGCGCGCCCAGCGGCGGGTCGACGCGCTGCACGCCCAGGGCGAGACCGACGCGCGGCTCTACGGCGAGGACCCGGACGACGGCATCGGCGGTGCCGGTGCGTTCTTCCTGTTGCTCGACGAGCCCGAGACCTACCGGTTGCCGCCCGACCCCGTGGTCAGCACCCGGGACCTGCCGGCCATGTGGAAGCAGGCCGGCCTCGCCGCCGCCGGTCTGCTGGCCGCGGCGGTCGGCTCGTTCCTGGGACGGCGGTCATGACCGAGACCCGAGGCCGCCGGCGCGGCGGTAAGTCCCGCAGCGGCGACGGCGCCCCCGTCGTCCCGGACGTCGAGTTCACCTCCTACTACGGGCGACCCGTCGTCAAGGCCTCTCCCTGGGAGGCCGACATCCCCGCCTATCTGTTCCTCGGCGGCCTCGCCGGGGGGTCGTCGCTGCTGGCGGCGGGCGCCGACCTCACCGACCGTCCGGCGCTGCGGCGGACCGCGCGACTGGGTGCCCTCGGCGCCGTGACCGCCAGCTTCGCCGCCCTGGTGCACGACCTCGGCCGGCCCGCCCGCTTCGTCAACATGCTGCGGGTCGCCAAACCGACCTCGCCGATGTCGGTCGGCACCTGGATCCTCACCGCCTACGGGCCCGCTGCCGGCGTGGCCGGCGCCGCCGAGCTCTCCGGCCTGCTGCCGCGACGGCTCGGTTGGCTGGCACGACTGCTGCGGTTCTTTGCGCGGCCGGCCGGCCTGGCGGCCGCGGGAGCCGCGCCGGCGCTGGCGTCCTACACGGCGGTGCTGATCGCCGACACCGCCACCCCGGCCTGGCACGAGGCTCACCGCGAACTGCCGTTCGTCTTCGTCGGCTCGGCGGCGGCCGCCGCCGGCGGTCTCGGAATGATCGGGGCGCCGACCGATCAGGCCGGCCCGGCCCGCCGCCTCGCGATCGCCGGTGCTGCCGTCGACCTGGCCGCCGGGGAGCGGATGGAGAAGTCGATGGGCCTGGCGGCCGAGACCCTGCACCAGGGCCGCGCCGGGCGGTTGATGCAGGCCAGCAAGGCCCTGACCGCCGGCGGGGCGGTTCTGGCCGGGCTGCTCGGACGCCGCAGCCGGGTCGCCGCCGCCACCGGTGGGGCGGCCCTGATCGCCGGCTCGGTCTGCACCCGCTTCGCGATCTTCGAGGCCGGGCAGGAATCCGCCCGCGACCCGAAGTACACCGTCGTCCCGCAGCGCGAACGCCTCGACCGCCGGGAGGGCTGAGTCCCGGCGCGGGCCCGCTCCTGTGGCCGCGGCGACAGGTCGGCGTCAGCGGGTTGCGGCGCCGCGGAACAGTCGCCGGAGAGCTCCGGCGACGAGGCCGAGCACGAAGCCGGCCGGCGCGCCGAGCACCGCCACGTACAGCGTGACGCCGAACCAGGAGCCGGGCGGATAGTCACGGATCGACTCGACGATCCCGTAGCTCGCCCCGACCGCCGCGAACAGGACGGCGCCCGCGACAGCCCACCGCAGTGGTTGCGGTATCGCCGCGAGGCACGCCGGGCCGGGCACACCGCTGATTTTCGCAGGCGCCGTCAAGCGCGGTCATGGCTCAGCGGACGGTGAGTACTGCCGCGCCCCGCGGCCGGGTCTCGCCGATCACCGGGGCGCCGGGGACCTCGCCGACCACGAGCAGGCCACCGCTGGTCTGCGCGTCGGCCAGCAGCAGCAGCTCGTCCTCCGACACCGAAGCGGCGAGGTGGGGGCGCACCCAGTCGAGGTTGCGCTGCGAGCCGCCGGGGACGTAACCGTCGCGCAGCGCCTCGCGGGCCCCCGCCAGGTAGGGCACGGCCGCGGCGTCCACCACCGCCGAGACCCCGGAGGCGCGGGCGAGCTTGAACAGGTGGCCCAGCAGACCGAAGCCGGTGACGTCGGTGGCGGCGGTGGCCCCGGCGTCCAGCGCGGCACGTGCGGCGTCGGCGTTGAGCGCCACCATCGAGTCGATCGCCTGCGGAAACAGTTCCCCGGTGCTCTTGTGGCGGTTGTTCAGCACGCCCACACCGAGGGGTTTGGTGAGGCTGATCGGCAGGCCGGGGCGCGCCGCGTCGTTGCGCAGCAGGCGGGACGGGTCGGCCACACCGGTGACCGCCATGCCGTACTTCGGTTCGGGGTCGTCGATGGAGTGACCGCCGCCGACGTGGCACCCGGCCTCCCGGGCGACATCCAGCCCGCCGCGCAGCACCTCGCGCAGCAGGTCCGGCGGGAGCAGGTCCCGCGGCCACCCGACCAGATTGACCGCGACCAGCGGCCGCCCGCCCATCGCGTACACGTCCGACAGGGCGTTCGCGGCCGCGATCCGACCCCAGTCGTAGGCATCGTCGACCACCGGGGTGAAGAAGTCGGCCGTCGTGACCACCGCGGTGCGCTCGTCGATCACGACCACGGCGGCGTCGTCGCCCTCGTCGAGCCCGACCAGCAGATCGTCGGCGGTCTCGCCGGTGAGGCCGCGGACGATCTCCTCCAGCTCCCCCGGCGGGATCTTGCAGGCGCAGCCGCCGCCGTGCGCAAACTGGGTCAGCCGGGTGGCGGTCGCCTCGCTCATGGTTTCGACGCTACGCCCACGCCACCCCTCGTTCCCTGGACGATCGGGAGTCACCTCCTGGACATCTCCCCCGCAACCGGACACCATGTGGATCATGCTGGTTGGCGTCGTGGAGGGGCTGCTCTGCCTCGCCGTGCTGTGGGCGCTGCACCGCCTGCACCGCCTGTCGGCGCGCCGCGAAGCGTCGGACCGGGTGCTCGGCCTGTTCACCGGCGGGGCCGTCCTGCCGCTGATGGCGCTGCTGTTCCTCGCCCAGGACGCCGCCTCGACCGACGGGGTCGGGCCGGCGTACGGCAGCCGACTCGGCGCCCTGCTGGTTCCCGTTCTGGTGTTCGGCGCGTGGTCTCGCCGCCGGCACCGCACCGACACGCCCCCGCCGGGCCCGCGGCCGCACGCGAAGTCGCGGCACGCCTGAGGCGCACGATCGACGACCGATCCCACTGGGTACGGTCGAGCGCGGAGGCGTACAGGTGCCTGGTGGCCCTCCCGGTCTTCAAAACCGGTGGAGCCGAGCAACTCGGTTCGGCGGGTTCGATTCCCGTCCGTCTCCGCCACCTTCTCCAGGCCGGCCGGGGTGCCGGCCCGGCCCGGCTCGACAGTGACGGACGGACGCATGCGCGACGAGACCCGCGGCCCGGCGGACGACCCGCGCCGCCGGGTGCCCCGCACCGACGCCCTGCTCGCCGACCCGCGGCTGACCGAGGCCACCGAACGCCTCGGGCGCGCCGCCGTCAAGCAGGCCGTCGCCGCCGCGCTGGATGCCGTCCGCCGCGGTGAGCTCGCCCCGGCGGACGCGGCCGACGACGCCGTCGCCCGGCTCCCCCGCGCCGCCACCACCAGCCGGGCCGTGCTCAACGCGACCGGGGTCGTGCTGCACACCAACCTCGGCCGCGCCCCCCTGTCGTCGGCCGCGCTCGACGCGCTGGTCGCCGCCGCCGGCTACGTCGACGTCGAGTTCGACCTCGCCGATGGCCACCGGGCCCGGCGCGGCCGCGGCACCCTGGCCGCGCTGCGCGCCGCCGTCCCGACCGCACCCGAGGTGCTCGTCGTCAACAACGGCGCCGCCGCGCTCGCACTCGCCACCACCGCCCTCGGCGCCGGCCGCGAGATCGTCGTCAGCCGCGGCGAAATGGTCGAGATCGGCGACGGGTTCCGGCTCCCGGACCTCATCGCCTCGACCGGGGTCCGGCTGCGCGAGGTCGGCACCACCAACCGGGTGTCGGTGGCCGACTACGCCGCCGCGATCGGGCCCGACACCGGCGCCATCCTCAAGGTCCACCCCAGCAACTTCCGGGTGGAGGGGTTCACCAGCAGCGTCCCGGTGTCCGGCCTCGCCCCCCTCGGGCCGCCGGTGATCGCCGACCTCGGCAGCGGGCTGCTCGCGCCGCACCCCCTGCTGCCCGACGAGCCGGACGTGGCCACCGCCCTGGCCGAGGGCGCGGCGGTCGTGACGTGCAGCGGGGACAAGCTGCTCGGCGGGCCGCAGGCGGGGCTGCTGCTCGGCGACGCCGAGCTGCTGGGCCGGCTGCGGCGCCACCCGCTCGCCCGCGCGCTGCGGGTCGACAAGCTCACCCTGGCCGCATTGGAGGCCACGCTCGGCGGGCCGGCGACCCCGACCTGGGACGCCCTCACCGCCGACCCCGACCGCCTGCGGGAGCGCTGCGACCGGCTGGCCGCGACGCTGGCCGGCGCCGGCCTGCCGGCCGAGATCGTCCCGGCCGAGGGCGCCGTCGGCGGGGGCGGGGCTCCCGGCCTCGGGCTGCCGGGTTGGGCCGTGGCGCTGCCGGCCGAGCTCGCCGCGCCGCTGCGGCGCGGGGAACCGCCGGTGGTGGGCCGGGTCGCCCACGACCGACTGCTGCTCGACCTGCGCTGCGTCCCGCCCGCCGACGACCGGCGGCTCGGCGAGGCCGTGCTCGCCGCCGGCGAGAACTGAGCCCGCCGTGTACGTGATCGCCACGGCCGGCCACGTCGACCACGGCAAGTCCACCCTGGTGCGCGCCCTCACCGGCATGGAGCCCGACCGCTTCGCCGAGGAGCAACGCCGCGGCCTGACCATCGAACTCGGCTACGTCTGGACCACCACCCCCGCAGGGCACCAGCTCGCGTTCGTCGACGTGCCCGGTCACGAGCGCTTCATCGGCACGATGCTCGCCGGGCTGGGGCCGTCGCCGGCCGTGCTGTTCGTCGTCGCCGCCGACGAGGGGTGGTCCCGACAGTCCGACGAGCACCTGGCAGCGATCGACGCCCTCGGCGTGACCCACGGCCTGCTCGCCGTCACCCGCAGCGATCTCGCCGACCCCGCCCCGACCCTGGCCGATGCCCGCGCCCGCCTCGCGCACAGCAGCCTCGGGGCGGTCGAGGCAGTTGCGGTCTCCGGCGCCACCGGCGAGGGTCTCGACGAGCTGCGGGACGCGCTCGACCGGCTCGTCGCCGACCTGCCCGCCCCGGACACCACCGCCCCCGTCCGGCTCTGGCTGGACCGCAGCTTCAGCGTCACCGGGGCCGGCACGGTGGTCACGGGCACGCTCGCCGCCGGCCGGCTCGCGATCGGCGACACGCTGCGCGCCGGCAACACCGACGTCGTCGTCCGCGGCCTGCAGACGGCCGGCGACCAGCAGCACGAGGTGTCCGCGGTCGCGCGCGTGGCCGTCAACCTGCGCGGGGCGAGCGTCGGCGCGCTCGCCCGGGGCGATGCGCTGCTGACACCCGGGGCGTGGTGGCACACCGAACTGGTGGACGCCAGGGTCGACACCGACGACGAGCTCGCCGCGCACCTCGTCCTGCACCTCGGCACGGCCGCGGTCCCGGCGCGGCTGCGGCCGCTGGGCGGTCGGACCTACCGGGTGACCCTCGCGCGCCCGCTGCCGCTGCGCGCCGGTGACCGGGCGGTGCTGCGCGATCCCGGACGCCATGCGGTCGCGGCAGGTGTCGTCGTCCTCGACGCCGACCCGCCACCGCTGACCCGCCGGGGCGCCGCTCGCCGTCGCGCCGCCGAACTCGCCGGGGCCACCGGCACGCCCGTGCTCGCCGACGAGATGGCCCGGCGCGGCGTCGCCGACCGGGGCCACCTCGAACGCCTCGGCGTTCCGCTCGCCGACCTGGGTGACGTGCGCCAGGTCGGCAACCACCTCGTCGACCCCGCCACGTGGCAGGCCTGGCGGGGCGGCGTCGCCGACGCCCTGACCCGGTGGGCCGCCGAGCACCCGCTGGATCCCGACCCACCGCTACGCGCGTTCGCCCGGCTGCTCGGCCTCCCCGACGCGGACCCGCGGCTGGCCGAGGCGCTCGTGCGGGAGGCGGGCCGGGCCGTGCGCGACGGCCGCGTCGCGGCCGCGTCCGGGGGGCCGGCGCTGCCGAAGGCGGCGGCCGAGCTCGCGCGCCGGCTGGACGAGCACCCGTTCACCGCTCCCGAGGCGGACGAGCTCACCGCCGCCGGACTCGGCCGGCGCGAACTCGCCGCCGCCGAGCGGGCGGGCGCGTTGCTGCAGGTCGCCCCGGGGATCGTGCTCGCGCCGGACGCGCCGGAGCGGGCGGTCCAGGTCCTCTCGGGCCTGGACGAACCCTTCACGCTCAGCGCCGCGCGGCAGGCACTCGGCACCACGCGCCGCGTCGCGGTGCCGCTGCTGGAGTACCTCGACCGGCAGGGCGCGACCCGCCGGGTCGACGGCAGTCTGCGCAGCCTGGTGCGGCGCGAGAGGTGAGCGAACGGCCTGTCGTGGTTACCCTGCCCGGGTGCCTTTCTCCGCAGGACGCCTCGGCCTGCCCGACGGCGTCACCGCCTGCCTCTTCGACCTCGACGGCGTCCTGACCGACACCGCCGCCGTGCACCGCGCGGCGTGGAAGGCGACCTTCGACCCCGTCCTCGCCGGCCACGGACTCAGTGAGTTCACCGACCAGGACTACTCCCAGTACGTCGACGGCAAGCCGCGCCTCGACGGGGTGCGGGACTTTCTCGCCTCGCGTGACCTCGACCTCCCCGAAGGCAGCGAGGACGACGGCCCGGAGGCCGAGACCGTCCACGGCATCGGGACGCGCAAGAACAACGACGTGCTGCGACGCATCCGCGAGGACGGCGTCACCGTCTTCGAGGGTTCGCGGCGCTACCTGCAGGCGGCACGCGAGGCGGGGCTCCGGCGCGCGGTCGTGTCGTCGAGCGCCAACACCGAGGAGGTGCTGCGGGTGACCGGGCTGAGCGATCTCGTCGAGGCTCGCATCGACGGCGTGTACATCCGTGAGAGCGGCATCTCCGGCAAACCGGCCCCCGACTCCTTCCTGGCCGGGGCCGAGAAGCTCGGCGTCGGGGCCGCCGCCGCCGCCGTGTTCGAGGACGCGACGTCCGGCGTCGAGGCCGGCCGACGCGGCGGCTTCGGCCACGTGGTGGGCGTGAACCGATTCGGCGACGACCATGCGGACGCGCTACGCCAACACGGTGCGGACATGGTCGTGGCGGACCTGGGAGAGCTGCTGTGACGCACGAGGTCGACGACAGGTCCACCCGCGACGACCGCTTTCCAATCGACCCCTGGTGCATCCGCGAGCTGGGTCTCGACCAGCGCGGCCTGGCCTCGTCCGAATCGCTGTTCGCGCTGTCGAACGGTCACATCGGCGCCCGCGGAAACCTCGACGAGGGTGACCCGTTCGGCCTGCCGGGCACCTACCTCAACTCGTTCTTCGAGAGCCGGCCGCTGCCGTACGCCGAGGCCGGCTACGGCTACCCGGAGTCCGGTCAGACCGTCGTCAACATCACCAACGGCAAGCTGATCCGCCTGCTCGTCGACGACGAGCCGCTCGACCTGCGCTACGGCGTCATCGAGCACCAGGAGCGCGTGCTGGACATGTACCGCGGCGTGCTCGAGCGCGACCTGATCTGGCGCTCCCCGTCGGGTACCCAGGTGCGGCTGCGCAGCAGCCGGCTGGTGTCGCTCCGGCGCCGGGCCATCATGGCGATCCGTTACCAGGTCGAGCCGGTCGACCGGCCCGTGCGGGTCGTCATCCAGTCGGAGCTGGTCGCGAACGAGGACATGCCGGCCCAGTCGAAGGACCCGCGGGTCGCCGCCGTCATCGCCAACGCGCTGAAGCCGGTCGAGCACGGCGGCGAGGACTGCCGGGCGCTGCTGATGCATCACACCGAGTCCAGCCAGCTGCAGATGGCGGCCCTGATGGACCACATCATCGACAGCCCCGACGGCTACCGCGAGCTCGCGGTCACCGAGAACTGGGCCCGGATGACGCATGCCACCCGGCTCGATCCGGGCCAGGAGCTCGACATGACCAAGTTCGTAGCCTACGGCTGGTCGAGCCAGCGCTCGGTGCCGGCGCTGCGCGATCAGGTGTCGGCGGCCATGGTGAGCGCCCTGCACGGCGGCTGGGAACGGGTGCGCGCGGAGCAGGAGGAGGACTTCGCCGAGTTCTGGGACGGCGCCGACGTCGAGATCGACGGCGACGACGAGATGCAGCAGGCCGTGCGCTTCGGCATCTTCCACTCCTTCCAGGCCGGCGCCCGCGCCGAACAGCGGGCCATCCCGGCGAAGGGGTTGACCGGCCCCGGGTACGACGGGCACTCCTTCTGGGACACCGAGATGTTCGTGCTCCCCCTGCTGACGGCCACCTCGCCCGGCGCCGCCGCGGACGCGCTGCGCTGGCGACGATCGATCCTGCCGCAGGCGCGGGAGCGCGCGGCGACGCTCCACCTGGCCGGCGCCACCTTCCCCTGGCGGACGATCCGGGGTCACGAGTGCTCGGCCTACTGGCCGGCCGGTACGGCCGCCTTCCACGTCAACGCCGCGGTGTCGGCCGCGGCCGCGCGCTACGTCCGCTGGACCGGCGACGACGAGTTCCGCCGCACCTGCGCGCTGCCCATCTTCGTCGAGACCGCCCGGCTGTGGATGGCGCTCGGCTATCGGGGGGACGACGGGCGGTTCCACATCGACGGCGTCACCGGCCCCGACGAGTACAGCGCACTGGCCAACGACAACACCTACACCAACCTGCTCGCGGCCCAGAATTTGCGCGATGCCGCGCAAGCGGTGCGGGACATGCCGGACGATGCGGCCGAGCTGGACGCCGGCGACCACGAGGCCGCCGACTGGCTGGACGCCGCCGAACGCGTCGCGTTGCCCTGGAGCGAGGAACACCAGGTGTACGAGCAGGCCCGGGGCTACACCGAGCTGGAGGTGTGGGATTTCGAGTGGACCGCGGAGCAGGACCGCTACCCGCTGCTGCTGCACGCCCCCTACTTCGACCTGTACCGCAAGCAGGTGGTCAAACAGTCCGACCTGATGTTGGCGATGCACTGGGCGGGTGAGGTGTTCAGCCGGGAGGAGAAGGCGCGCGCGTTCTCCTACTACGAGCCCTTGACGGTGCGGGACTCCTCGCTGTCGGCCTGCACTCAGGCGGTCATCGCCGCCGAGGTCGGCCACCTCGACCTGGCGGCGGACTACCTGGCCGAGGCCGCGCTGATGGACCTCTACGACCTGGCCAGCAACGGCGGGGACGGGCTGCACATCGCCTCGCTGGCGGGTGGCTGGCTGGCGGTGGTCGCCGGCTTCGGCGGCATGCGCGACCACGGCGACCATCTGCTGTTCCGTCCGCAGCTGCCCCCCGGCTGGACCCGGCTGCGCTTCGGGGTGCGGTGGCGCGGCCAGCGGCTGCACGTCGAGTTGGACGAGCAGACCATCACCTACACCGTGACCGGTGACGAGCC
Source organism: uncultured Actinomycetota bacterium (assembly GCA_963776855.1). Classification (GTDB taxonomy): domain Bacteria; phylum Actinomycetota; class Actinomycetes; order Mycobacteriales; family Jatrophihabitantaceae; genus Jatrophihabitans. The sequence goes on from CAVZOC010000004.1 coordinate 315,186, forward strand.
AGTGACGATCACCCACGCCACCGACGACACCTCCGAAGAGATCGAGCTCAAGCCGGACGAGCCGGCGCGCCGGCCCTGGGAGGCGGTCGTCCCCGTGACCGAGCATCCCAGCCAGCCGGCCGGCCGGGCGCCCTACCGGTCGCGGCGGCGGGCGGGCGACGGGAGCCGCTGACACGGGCCGTTGACGGGGGCCACTGACGTGTCGACCGGCGCGGCGCCGGCGCTCAGCTGCGGCTGAGCGCCCGCTGCAACTGGGACTTAGTCATCTTCGAGCGCCCCCGAATGTTCTGACGCTTGGCGTCCTCGTACAGCTGATCCTTCGTGCGCCCGCCGGAGCCGGAGCCCGAACGCAGCCCGCCGCGCCGGGACGGCGAGATGTCATCCGTCGAGGTCTTGCTCGCCTGTCGCGACTCGCCGGTGCGGGCCCGCTTCTTGTTGACGGTGCGGGCTGCGATCTCCTCGGCGGTGCCCTCGTCGCGGCCGCGGTCCTCCAGACTCTCCTTGATCTCCTCGTACTGCCGTTCGCGCTTCTTGCTCCAGGCCCGTTGCGGCATCGCTCCATCCGATCTGTCGTGGGCGGCCGGGTCGGCCACCGTTCACTGAAGGCCTACCCGGTATGCGGACGAATCCGACGCCGGGCGTGGTCGACCGGCTCGGGGCTGGTAGGAAAGCAGGCGTGACCGATGCGCCGACCGACGACGCCGACGAGCCCGAGAAGCCGAACTCCGACCGGTCCGACGCGGCCTCACTTCGCGCCGAGATCGAGGCGACCCGGGCCAGGCTCGCCCGGACCGCGGAGGAGTTGGCCGCGCGGCTGCGACCGGCGGGCGCCGACGACCTCGGCAGCGGGGCGGCGAGCGGCGCGGCCGAGCCAGAGTCAGAGCCGGCTCCCCCACCGGTACCGGGCACGGACGTGTCGCCATCGGTGGTCCGCTCGGCTGCGGTGCCGGATCGCACGGCCGGCGGGCGGGTGGCCGCCGCCGCGGCTGCCACCGCCGTCGGCACGATCGTCGTGGTGCGACGGCGGCGCCGCCGTCGCGGCTGACCCGCTCACCCGCCGGCCGCGCCGGGTGTCCTAGGTTCGAGCCCATGGCACGGACCCACCGCCCGCGGAAGACGACCGATCCCGGTGACTGCGCCCGGCTGCTGCTGCGCGGCGCCCTGGGCGGCACGATGATCGCCCACGGCCGCAACCACGCCCGCAGCCTCGACGGAACCGCCAGGTGGTTCGAGTCGATCGGCTTCCGTGAGCCGCGGCTGCAGGCGCAACTGTCGGCCCTGGTCGAGATCGGGAGCGGTGCGGCGATCCTGGCCGGCCTGGCGACCCCGTTGTCGGCCTCGGCCGTGGTCGGAACGATGGCGGTGGCGATCCGCACCGTCCACCAGCCCAACGGCTACTTCATCACCCAGGAAGGCTGGGAGTACACCGGGTTCCTGGCCACCGCGGCCGTCGCGCTCGCCTCGCTGGGCAGCGGCCGTGGCAGCGTCGACCGGCTGCTGGGCCTGGACGGCATCGGCACACCGGCCCGCCGGGCCGCTCTCGCCGCCGGGGTGGGGCTGGCCGGTGCCGCCGCGCAGCTCACCGCCTTCTGGCGGCGCCCGCAGGGCTCCTGACGGCTGCAGCGACACCCCCGCCGTGAACGAAGAGTCGGTGCCCCGCCGCGGGAGCCACTGGTTCGAGGCCGTGGCGGGCGCGGCGCTCGTCGGGTTCCTCGTCCTGCTCGGCCTCGTCGCGGCGCACGTCGGCGTGCTGGAACGTGCCGACGCCCGAGCCGCTGACGTCCTCAACCGATGGATCGCGCCGCACCCGTTCGCCGTCCACGTCTGGAAGGCGGTCACGCTCGTCGGCGAGCCGGTCGTGTTCGAGGTCGTGACGGTCGTCTGCGGGGTGGGGCTGCTCGTTCGCGGCAGGGACCGGCGAGCCGAGGTGTTCGCGATCATCACCGCGCCGGCGGCCGACGGGCTGAGCAACCTCGTCAAGCACACCGTCGACCGGCCCCGGCCCACCGTGCCGTTCCCGCTCGCCACCGCCGTCGGCTCGTCGTTCCCGAGTAGCCACGCCGTGACCTCCGCGGCCGGGACGATCGTGCTCGTGCTGCTCGCGCGGCGGATCATCGGCCGGCCGCGGCGCGGAGTCGCCGCACTCACGGCTGTGATCCCGCTGGCGATCGGGTTGAGCCGGCTGATGCTGGGCGTGCACCACGTCAGCGACGTCGTGGCCGGGTGGCTGCTGGGGACGGCCTGGGCCCTGGCGGCGGCCCGTGCGCTCCGGATCGTGCCGGAGTCGCTCAGCCGTTCGCCGGGGCCAGCGTCGCCGGCGGCGCCGAATCCGCCTCGAGGAACACCAGACGGGTGACCTCGACGAACATCTGGCGCAGCCGTTCGTGGTCCACCGGATGCTCGCGCGTCTGGGCCCCGACGAGCACCGTCGTCGACAGATGGGCGAGCAGCTGCGCGCGGTTCCGGTCCGCCCCGAGGGCCGCGACCGCATCCGCGATGTGCTGGACCCGCCGTTGGTCGACCCGGTCGACGACCGCGGCGATGTCGGGGTTGCTCCGCCCCCAGGCCCGGATGGCGCCCTCCGAGGCGTGGGGCAGCTCCAGGCCGATGTCGGTCAGGGCCAGGATCCGTTGGTGCGGGTCGGCCTGCGCCTCCGACAGCGCGATCAACCGCTCGTTGTGCTCCCGCTCCCAGTACTGCAGCAGCCCGCGGACGAATCCGGCCATGCTGCCGAAATGGTGGTAGAACGAGCCCTTCGTGATCTGCAGGCGCTCGCACATGACGGCGATCGTCAGAGCCTCGCTGCCCTGCTCGCCGAGTACCCCGAGCGCCTCGCGGTACCAGTCCTCGGCCCTCAGCCGATCCACCCGATCCCCTTCGCTCGTCGCGTCCCACCCGGCGCGTGCAGCATCCATGGTGACACCCGCCGGAACGGGCGGGAGGACGGCGCGCCCCGGGCGGGGACCGTTGCGGGGCGAACCGCATTCCTGCAGCTCGCCGACGTGATGATGGAATCACCCCGTGACCGCACCTGCCGATATCGGACACCCGCCGTCCGGCCCGCCGCCGGCCCGACCGGACGGCCGCATCGTGGTCGAGCGGCTGTCGAAGACCTTCCGCGGCGGCGTACGCGCCGTCGACGACCTCAGCTTCACCGTGGAGCCGGGCTCGGTGACCGGCTTCCTCGGCCCGAACGGCGCCGGCAAGACCACCACGCTGCGCATGGTGCTGGGCCTGGTGCGCCCCACCTCAGGGAGCGCGACGATCGGCGGCCGCCCCTACCAGCAGCTGACGGCGCCGTCCCGGACCGTCGGGGCGGCCCTGGAGGCCTCGAGCTTCCACCCGGCCCGGACGGCCCGCAACCACCTGCGCATCATGTGCACGGTCGCCGGGCTGCCCGACGCCCGGGCCGACGAGGTCCTCGACCTCGTCGGACTGCGGGACGCCGCCCGGCGCAAGGTGCGCGGCTACTCGATGGGGATGCGGCAGCGGCTGGGCCTGGCGCAGGCGCTGCTCGGCGACCCCGCCGTGCTGGTGCTCGACGAACCGGCCAACGGTCTCGACCCCGAAGGCATCCGCTGGCTGCGGCAGTTGCTGCGGATGCTCGCCGACGAGGGACGCACCGTACTGGTGTCCAGCCACCAGCTCGGGGAGGTGGAGGAGATCGCCGACCGGGTCGTGATCCTCAACCGCGGCCGGCTGGTCCGGCAGGGCTCGATCGTCGAACTCACCGCGGGCACCGACCACGTGCTGGTGCGCAGCCCGGAGGCGGCGCGGCTGGCTCAGGTGCTGCGAAAGCAGCGGGCCGACGTGACGGAGGTCGACGCCGCCGCCCTCGACGTCCGCGGCCTGGACGCCGCGCAGGTCGGGCACCTCGCCTTCGGCGCGGGCGTGGAGTTGCACGAGCTGCGCGGCGAGCGGTCGGACCTCGAGGACCTGTTCTTCCAGTTGACCGGCGCCACGGACGGAGGCCCCCGATGATCCGCCTGGTTCACGCCGAGTTCCGCAAGCTGCGTACGACCCAGGTGTGGTTCTGGCTGCTGCTGGCGACCATGGCCGTCGCCGCGCTGTTGGTGGTCGCGCAGCTGGCCTCGCAGGGCACCGTCACCTCGGCCGCCGACGTCCCGGACGTCTTCGCCTCCTCGGCCAACGGCTACGTTCTCGTCTTCGTTCTCGGCGTGCTTGGTGTCACCACGGAGTTCCGCTACCAGACCATCACCCCGACGCTGCTGCAGACGCCCTCGCGGTGGGCCGTCGTGACCGCGAAGCTGATCACGTACGCCATCGTGGGCATCGGTTACGCCCTCGCGGCGGTGATCGTCCAGCTGCTCGTCGCCGTGCCGTGGCTGGCGGCGAAGGGGATCCACGTCGACTACGGCAACGACCGGGTGATCCATGCGCTGGTCGGCATCTTCGGAGTGCTGGCGCTGTTCGGCGTCGTCGGGCTCGGCATCGGCGCCCTGCTGCGCAACCAGATCGTCGGCGTCGTCGTCGGCGTCGTCTTCCTGCTGGTGCTGCAGAACGTCGTCGTGGCGATCCCCGGGGTCAAGTTCGCCTACCCGTACCTCCCCGGCGGCGGCGTCGCCTCGATCATGACCACGAGCTCGGCCGACCGGCTGATCAACGGAGTGACGATCTTCTCCACCGCGGGCGGCGTGGTCGTGCTCCTGCTGTGGGCCCTGATTCCGGCCCTGCTGGGCGCCTCGCTGACGATGAACCGGGACATCACCTGACGCCCCGGCCCGCTGGGCTCACTCCCGCCGTCTACTGCGGCACACCCGGGGGCGCGGGGCATGCCTGGACCCGCTGTTCCGCGTAGTCTCGTGGCTGCATCGAAGCGAGGCGACGAGACGCGAGGACGGCCGGAGACAAGTGGCGACCACGGAGCAGTCGACAGCGAGCGAACACCCCACGGCGCCGGGCGATTTCGGCGCCAACGAGTGGCTGGTCGAGGACATGTACGAGCGGTACCTCGACGACCCCGACAGCGTCGACGCCGCCTGGCACGACTTCTTCGCCGACTACCGCCCGGGCGGTGGCCCCGCGTCGGCCAACGGCAGCGATCCCGCCGGCCCGAGCGGCAACGGCCGTACCGCCGGCCCCAAAGCCGCCGGGACCAAAGCCGCGGGAACCAAGAACTCCGGCGCCAAGCCCGCTGCCACCGACGACTCCGGCGCCGAAACCGCCGACCCCAAGGCCGGCAAGCCCAAGACCAACGGCGCTCCGACCGCCGAGAGCAAGACCGCTGAGAGCAAGACCGCTCAGACCAAGGCCACCGACGGCAAGCCCGCCGGCAGGCCCACCGACAGCAAGCCCGCCGCGTCCACGAAGACGCAGGCCAAGGACACCGCCGCCACGACCTCCGACAGCAAGGGGGCCGGGTCCACCCCGCTGCGCGGCGCGGCCGCCCGCGTGGTCTCGAACATGCAGCAGTCGCTGCAGGTGCCCACCGCGACCAGTGTCCGGGCGGTCCCGGCGAAGCTGCTGTTCGACAACCGGATCGTCATCAACAACCACCTGCGGCGGGCGCGGGGCGGCAAGGTCAGCTTCACCCACATCATCGGCTACGCCGTGCTCAAGGCGCTCGGCGCGCACCCGGAGATGAACTCCCACTTCGACGAGGTCGACGGCAAGCCCGCCGTGATCTCGCCGGAGCACGTCAACCTCGGCATCGCCATCGACCTGGCCGGCAAGAACGGCGCCCGCTCGCTGGTGGTGGCCTCGATCAAGGCCGCCGAGACCATGGACTTCGCGACCTTCTGGGGCGCCTACGAGGACATCATCCGGCGAGCTCGCAACAACAAGCTCACCACCGAGGACTTCGCCAGCACGACGCTGAGCATCACCAACCCGGGCACGATCGGCACCAACCACTCCGTCCCGCGGCTGATGCAGGGTCAGGGCACCATCGTCGGCGTCGGGTCGATGGAGTACCCGGCGGAGTTCTCCGGCATGAACCCCGAGGCCCTCGCCGAGCGGGCGATCAGCAAGATCATGACGCTGACCTCGACCTACGACCACCGCATCATCCAGGGGGCGCAGTCGGGCGAGTTCCTCAAGGTCGTCCACGAACTGCTGCTCTCGGACGAGTTCTGGGACGAGATCTTCACCGCCCTGAAGGTGCCCTACGAACCGGTGCGCTGGCGCGTCGACCGCGAGTTCACCCACGAGGGCGAGATCGGCAAGGCCGCCCGGGTCATCGAGCTGATCAACGCCTACCGCACCAGCGGCCACCTGTTGGCCGACGTCGATCCGCTCGAGTACACGGTGCGCAGCCACCCCGACCTCGACATCACCAAGCACGGCCTGACGCTCTGGGACCTCGATCGCGAGTTCCCGGTCGACGGCTTCGCCGGACAACGGCTGATGAAGCTGCGCGACATCCTCGGCGTGCTGCGCGACGCCTACTGCCGGCGCGTGGGGGTCGAGTACATGCACATGACCGACCCGGAGCAGCGCGAGTGGCTGCAGAAGCGGGTCGAGGTGCACGAGGGGCCGCCGGACCGCGACGAGCAGCTGCACATCCTCGGCCGGCTCAACGTGGCCGAGGCCTTCGAGACGTTCCTGCAGACGAAGTACATCGGGCAGAAGCGGTTCAGCCTCGAGGGCGCCGAGACCGTCATCCCGCTGCTCGACCGGGTGCTCGCCGCCGCCGCTGACCACTCGCTCGACGAGGTGGTCGTCGGGATGCCGCACCGCGGCCGGCTCAACGTGCTGGCCAACATCGTCGGCAAGCCCTACGCGAAGATCTTCAACGAGTTCGAGGGCAACCTCGACCCCGGCACGGCGCAGGGCTCGGGCGACGTGAAGTACCACTTGGGCGCCGAGGGCCGGTTCACCTCCCCCGACGGCAACCCGGTCACGGTGTCGCTCACGGCGAATCCCTCGCACCTGGAGGCCGTCGACCCGGTGCTCGAGGGCATCGTGCGCGCCAAGCAGGACGTCCTGGACAAGGGCGACACCGGCTTCACGGTGATGCCGGTGCTGCTGCACGGTGACGCCGCGTTCGCGGGCCAGGGCGTGGTCGCCGAGACGCTCAACCTGTCCCAGCTGCGCGGCTACCGCACCGGCGGCACCGTCCACGTGGTGGTCAACAACCAGGTCGGCTTCACGACCTCGCCGTCCTCGTCACGCTCCTCGCTCTACTGCACCGACATCGCACGGATGATCTCGGCGCCGATCTTCCACGTCAACGGCGACGACCCGGAGGCCTGCGTGCGCGTGGCCGACCTCGCCGTGCAGTACCGGCAGGCGTTCAACAAGGACGTCGTCATCGACATGGTCTGCTACCGGCGGCGGGGGCACAACGAGGCCGACAACCCGTCGTTCACGCAGCCGCGGATGTACGACATCATCGACAACAAGCGCAGCGTCCGGAAGCTGTACACCGAGGCGCTGGTGGGGCGCGGCGACATCACCCTCGAGGACGCCGAGGCGGCGCTGAAGGACTTCCAGGCGCAGCTGGAGAAGGTCTTCGTCGAGACCCGCGACACCAGCGACAAGGCCGGGCCCCAGCGCGAGATCGAGCGGGAGACGCCGTCCCAACAGGTGACCACGGCGATCAGCGTCGATGTGATCAAGCGGATCGCCGAGGCGTACGCGAACCTCCCGGACGGTTTCACCATTCACCCGCGGCTCAAGCCGCAGATCGACCGGCGGGTGGCGATGGCCAGCACCGGCAACGTCGACTGGGCGACGGCCGAGCTGTTCGCCTTCGGGGCCCTGGTCATGGACGGCCGCACCGTGCGGCTGTCCGGGCAGGACTCCCGCCGCGGCACGTTCACGCAGCGGCACGCGGTGCTGATCGACCGCGAGACGAACGCCGAGTACGCCCCGCTGAAGGAGCTCACCGACGACCAGGCGCCGTTCTTCCCGCACGACTCCCTGCTCAGCGAGTTCGCCGCGGTCGGCTTCGAGTACGGCTACTCGGTGGTCCGCGACGACGCGCTCGTCTGCTGGGAGGCGCAGTTCGGCGACTTCGTCGACGGCGCACAGACGATCATCGACGAGTTCATCGCCTCGGGCGAGGCCAAGTGGGGCCAGCGGTCGGCGGTCTCGCTGCTGCTCCCCCACGGCTACGAGGGCCAGGGCCCGGACCACTCGTCCGGCCGCCCGGAGCGCTTCCTCCAGCTGGCCGCCGAGAACAACATGACGGTCGCGATGTGCTCGTCGCCGGCGAACTACTTCCACCTGCTACGACGACAGGGGCTCTCTCCGGTTCGCCGACCGCTGATCGCGTTCACGCCGAAGTCGCTGCTGCGGCTCAAGGCCGCCGTCAGCCAGCTGGACGACTTCACCGATGGCAGCTTCATGCCGGTGCTGCCCGATCCGGCGGCGCCGGGTTCGGGGGTGCGCCGCGTGCTGCTCTGCTCGGGCAAGGTGTACTACGACCTGGCCGCCGAGCGGCAGAAGACCGAGCGATCGGACGTCGCCATCGTCCGGGTGGAGCAGCTCTACCCGCTGCCGACCGAGGAGCTGCGCGCGGAGCTGGCGAACTACCCCGACGCCGAAGTCGTCTGGGTGCAGGAGGAGCCGGCGAACCAGGGCGCCTGGCCGTTCATGGCCGTCAACCTGCCCGAGCACCTCGAGGGCCGGCCGTTGCTGCTCGCCAGCCGCAAAGCCTCGGCCTCGCCGGCGGTCGGGTCGTCGTCGGTGCACGAGAGCCAGCAGCGCGAGGTCGTCGCCACCGCGTTCGCCTGAGCGGATCGCATGAACGCGCGACCCGTCGGGTGGGGGGTGCTGGGCGCCGGCGGCATCGCCGCCACCGTGGCGGCCGACGTCGCCGCGACGCCCGGCGTCGAGCTGGCGGCCGTCGGCGCGCGCGACACCGGGCGCGCCGCCCGCTTCGCCGCGGAGCACGGGGTGGCCCGCTCGTACGGCTCCTACGCCGAGCTGGTGGCCGACCCGGGCGTCGACGTCGTCCACGTGGCCACCACGCACGGGCAGCATCACGAGCACGCGCTGCTGGCGTTACGAGCCGGGAAGGCCGTGCTGGTCGAGAAGGCGTTCGCCCTGACCGCCGGCCAGGCCCGCGAGGTCGTGACCGAGGCCAGGAGCCGCGGGCTGTTCTGCATGGAGGGCATGTGGACGCGGCTGCACCCGGCCATCCGGCAGGCGGTCGACATCGCCCGCTCCGGTCGGATCGGCGAGCTGCTGGGGGTGCGCGCCGATCTCTCGAAACGCTTCGAGTACGACCCCACCCACCGGCTGTTCGACCTCGACGCCGGCGGCGGGGCGCTGCTGGATCTCGGCGTCTACCCGATGACGGTCGCCTGGCTCTTCCTGGGCCGGCCGACCACGGTGCAGGCGACCGGGTCGCGCGCGCCGACCGGCGCCGACGTCACCGACGCGATCCAGCTCGGCTACCCGGGCGGGCAGGTGGCGCAGATCTACGCCAGCGCGGCGGGAGACAGCCCGTTCGCGCTGCTGGTCACCGGTACCGAGGGCTGGCTGGAGATCGCGCCCCGGGTGCATCGGCCGCGACGGCTCACCGTCCGCGACCGCGCCGGACAGGAGACGATCGAATTCCCCGCGCCGGCCGGCAACGGCTTCCGCGACGAGGTCGCCGAGGTGGTCCGCTGCCTGCGCGCGGGCGAGACCGAGAGCCCGCTCGTGCCGCTCGATGAGACCGTGGCCCTCCTCGAGCTGTTCGACGAGGTCCGGGCCCGGCTCGGCGTCCGGTACGCAGCCGACGGCACGACGACGGAATGAGGGGGTAGCCGCGTGTACTTCACCGACCGCGGAATCGAGGAACTCGTCACACGGCGTGGCGGCGAGCAGGTCAGCGTGGAATGGCTCGGCGACCGGCTGCAGGCCTTCGTCGATCAGCACCCGGATTTCGAGGACGCCGTCGACCGGCTCGCCACCTGGCTGGCCCGCGACGACGAGGAAGACGACTGACGCGGCGGCGGCTCAGATCGTGGCGACGTGGTCGGTGACGGCCTGCTTGGCCACAGCCTCGGCGACCGCCGGTGCCACCCGGGAGTCGAACGGCGTAGGCACGATGTGCTCGGGGGTGAGCGCGTCGGCGACGACCTCGCTCAGGGCCGCCGCGGCGGCCAGCTTCATGTTCTCGGTGATGCAGGTGGCACCCGCGTCGAACGCCCCGGCGAAGACGCCCGGGAACGCGAGCACGTTGTTGATCTGGTTGGCATAGTCGCTCCGCCCGGTCGCGACGATCGCGGCGTGCCGGCGGGCGACCTCGGGATCCACCTCGGGATCGGGGTTGGCCAGCGCGAAGATGATCGCCTCCTCGGCCATCCGGGCGACCGCGTCCTCGCCAACCCGGCCCGCGCTGAGACCGAGGAAGACGTCCGCCCCCTCGAGCGCGTCCGTCACCGAGCCGCTGATACCGGCCCGGTTGGTCTCGGCGGCGAGCTCGGCCTTGATGCCGGTCAGCTCCCGCTCCCGGGTCAGGATGCCCTTGGAGTCTGCCACCGCGATGTCGCCGATCCCGGCCGCCAGCAGGATGCGGGTGCATGCGACGCCGGCCGCCCCGGCGCCGGACACGACCACCCGCAGGTCACCGAGCGAGCGGCCGAGCACGGCCGCGGCGTTGCGCAGGGCGGCGAGTGTGACGATCGCGGTGCCGTGCTGGTCGTCGTGGAACACCGGGATGTCGAGCCGCTCCCGCAGCCTCGACTCGACCTCGAAGCAGCGCGGCGCCGAGATGTCCTCGAGGTTGATACCACCGAAGGACGGGGCGATGCGCTCGACGGTCTCGACGATCTCGTCCACGTCGGTGGTCGACAGCACCACCGGGACGGCGTTGAGCCCGGCGAAGGCGCTGAACAGGGCGGCCTTGCCCTCCATGACCGGCAGCGACGCCGCCGGGCCGATGTTGCCCAGGCCCAGGACCGCGGTGCCGTCGCTGACGACGGCGACCAGCCGGGAGCGCCAGGTGTACTCCCGGGCCAGCGATTCCCGCTCCGCGATCGCGGAGCAGACCTCGGCGACACCCGGGGTGTACGCGATCGACAGCGACTCGCGATCGGTGAGCGGAAGCGTGCTGGACACGACGAGCTTGCCACCCTCGTGAGCACGAAAGACGCTGCTGTCCGGGTCGAACTCCACGGCCTGACTCTCCTGATCGGCACGCACGGTGATCCCGACCAGGTTACGGCGCGGGTGAGTGGACGTTCGGGGTTCTCCCGTGAACTTCAGTGTGGCATGCGGTCCGAGCGGGTTGCCGCCAGCCCCGCGCGGACCGGTCGTGACGAATGATCCTCTGATACGGCATGATCCTGACATTCAGGATTGCCCCCCGGAATGTGGAGGCACGTATGAGACGTCCCGCACTCGCGGCTGTGCTGGCGGCGGCGGCGCTGACGATCTTCCCGGCGCTCGCCGGCACAGCCACGGCAGCACCGCCCCCGGGGACGATCCCGGCCGCGCAGTTCGCCGCTCACGCCCACGGCAACGAGCGCGTGTGCACCGCGACTCCGGCGGCGGACACGCAGCCTGCAACGACCGAATCGTGACCGACAAGCACGGCAAGCCGGTCGCTACCACGACTCCCACCGGCTACGGGCCCTCCGACATCCGTTCGGCCTACGGTCTCGGCTCCGCCAGCGGAGCCGGCCGCACCGTCGCCATCGTCGACGCCTACGACGAGCCGACGGCCGAGCAGGACCTCGCGACCTACCGCTCCTACTACAAGCTGCCGGCGTGCACGACCGCGAACGGCTGCTTCCGCAAGGTGAACCAGAAGGGCGGCAGCTCGCTACCCCGCAAGAACGCAGGCTGGGCCACCGAGATCAGCCTCGACCTGGACATGGTCTCCGCCACCTGCCCGGACTGCAGGATCCTGCTCGTCGAGGCGTCGAGCACCTCGTTCGCGAACCTCGGTGCCGCGGTGAACTACGCCGCCACGCAGAGCGTCGCCGCCATCGGCAACAGCTACGGCGGCAGTGACTCCCGCGCTACCTCCGCCTACGACCACCCGGGCATCGCGGTGACCGCCTCGACCGGTGACAGCGGCTACGGCGTCGAGTCGCCCGCGAGCTTCCCGACCGTGGTGGCGGTCGGCGGCACCAGCCTCACCAAGGCCTCGACCAGCCGCGGCTGGAGCGAGACGGCGTGGTCCGGCGCCGGCAGCGGATGCTCGACGGTGAACCCGAAGCCGTCCTGGCAGACCTCGGTCACCCGGTGCTCCGGCAAGGCGAACGCCGATGTCTCGGCCGTCGCCGACCCGAACACCGGCGTCGCGGTCTACGATTCGACCCCCTACCAGGGCCGCTCCGGCTGGCAGCAATACGGCGGCACCAGCGCGTCCTCGCCGGTCGTCGCGAGCGTGTACGCGATTAGCGGGAAAACCGCCGGCTACCCGGCCTCGTACACCTGGTCGGCCGCCGGATCCAGCGGGCTCAACGATGTGACCAGCGGCTCGAACGGCTCGTGCAGCCCGAGCGTCTGGTGCACGGCGGGCTCCGGGTGGGACGGGCCGACCGGCCTCGGCACCCCGAACGGCACCGCGGCCTTCTGAGCGTCCTCCCTGCTCGACCGACGCCCCGGTCGCCGCGTCAGCCGGCGACCGGGGCGTCGTCTTCCTCCGGTGCGGGCGCAGCGTCCAGCCGGCCGGTGCGCTCAAGCTTCTGCCAGCGCAGCCGGGAGCCGGCGAGGACGCTGACGACCGACTGGATCACCACCAGGTACATCAGCTGCCGGTAGACGAACTGCTGCAGGATCAGCGACCACAGCGGGCCCGGACGTTCGCCGTCCAGCCGGAAGGCGTACAGGCCGGATACCAGCTGGACGACGAAGAACGCCAGCCACGCGATCACGGTGACACGGGCGTGCCCCGAGAGCAGCTGCGCCACCGCCGCGACGTCGACGACGGGAGCGAGCAACGGCAGCGCCACCTGGAACAGCAGCAGGTACGGCAGCCCCCGTCGCCCGAAGGCACCCGCGGGCCCACGTTGTAGGACCGCGGCGCGGTGCTTCCACATCGCCTGCAGCGTTCCGTAGCACCAGCGGTAGCGCTGCCGCCACAGCCCCGTGAGGTTCGTCGGCGCCTCGGTCCAGGCGACAGCCTCCGGGGCGTAGAGCACGCGAAAACCCGCCCGGCAGATGGCCATCGTCAGGTCGGTGTCCTCGGCGAGGGTGTCGTCGCTGACTCCGCCGACAGTCTCGAGGGCCGAGCGCCGGAAGGCCCCGACCGCGCCCGGCACCGTCGGCATGCACCGCAGCGCGTCGAACATCCGGCGGTCGAGATTGAAGCCGATCACGTACTCGATGTGCTGCCACCGGCCGAGCAGGCCGCGTCGGTTGCCGACCTTGGCGTTGCCCGACACGGCGCCGACCATGCCCCGCTGGTCCGCGAGCAGGGGCGCGACGAGCGCTCGCAGCGTGCCGGGCTCGAAGACGGTGTCACCGTCGACCATCACCAGCACGTCGTGGCGCGCGAGGCCGAGCCCGGTCGTCAATGCCGCCGGTTTGCCGGCGTTCTCCTGCCGCACCGCGCGCACCGCCGGCAACGCGAGCCGGGCGACCTCCTCGAGGGTGCCGTCGCTCGAGCCGTCGTCGACGACGACGATCTCGAACTCCGGGTAGTCGCTGGCCGCGAGCGACCGGACACAGGCCGCGATCCCCGCCTCCTCGTTGTACGCCGGGACCAGGACGCTGACCGGCGGCAGCGGGCCGTCCCCGGTCGGCGGTCGCAGCGAATGCCGGCGTGCGAAGAGCATCAGGACGATCGTCCGCAGAACGGCGAGGGTGCCCACGACGATGAAAAGCCAGCTGAGCACGGCCACGAACCAGCGGGAGGCGACCACGGTGGCCGACAGCACGCTGCCACGCAGCCGCTCCCCCAGTCCGGCGGGTGACCACGGCGAGGCGACCCCGATGGCGTGGGACACGGTCTCGAACCGATACCCCCGCGCCCTCAGCCGCGGGATGAGCCGCTCGAGCGCCGCGACGGTCTGCGACCGGTCGCCACCGCCGTCGTGCATCATCACGATCGCGCCCGCGCCGTGGCGCGGGGTGGCGGCCCGGACGATCGCCTGCACGCCGGGACGCGACCAGTCCTTGGTGTCGAGATCGGTGAACACGGCGCGGTACCGGCCGGCGCGCGTCACGGCCTGCCATTCACCCGACGTCAGGCCCGTCACCGTCGACGAGTAGGGCAGCCGCAGCAGGTCGGTGCGGTAGCCCACCGCTGCTGCGACCTCGAGTTGGGTGGCGTCCAGCTCGAGGTGCTCCCGCCACGCCGGGACGCTCGCGAGGTCGCTGTGGGTGTAGGTGTGCAGCCCTAGCTCGCCACCGTCGGCAACGATCCGCCGCAGCACACCGGCGTGCCCCGGCACATTCGCCCCGACAACGAAGAAGGTCGCGCCGAACGTGGTACCGCTCGAGCACGTCGAGCACGTGTGGGGTGTAGGTCGACGGGCCGTCGTCGAAGGTCAGCGCGACGACCTTGTGCGGGATGGCCGCCCCGGCGCGGTCGGGGTGGCTGGCATCGAGCACCGGCCCGCCGTGGCGCACGGCGGCGGGCACCGCACCGCCGCCGCCCGCGGACGCCTGCTCGCCCTCGCCTCCAGGAGCGTGGGTGACGACGTTGACGGTGAGGAGCACGGCGGCGAGCAGCAGGATCGTCACGAGCAGCGCCCAGTGCGCGCGCAGCGGCGGCTGCGCCCTGTGTCGGCGGTCGCGGCTCACAGGTGCGTCACCGCAGCACCGCCAGTGACGAGCTGCGGCCACGGCCCGGCGAGGCCGCGGCGTGGCTTCGCCGGGGCAGGGCCGAGTGCGTGCGCGCGCTGCGCGAGGAGCGCGGGTTCGGCGAGTGGCTGGTCGAACGCGACGAGTGCGGATTCGGGGTCGGCGTGCTCGCCGGGACCGGTGCCGTCGACGACGACGCCGAGCCGACCGGGATCACCGGCGCCGTCGAGGTGGCGGACGGCGTCGACCGCACCTGTGTCGCGGGCGGCGGCTTCGGTGCCGACGCAGTCGTGGCGGCCCCCGAGGGCTCGGACGGGTTCACGCGACCCGGTTGTGAGATCGCGGAATCCGCGACCGGCGGTTGCCGGTCGGCCGGGTGCGCCCGTTCGTCGCTGTGCAGCACGACCGGAGCGGTCAGCCCCGGCATCGGCACGCCCCCGAACACGCTCACCACCATCAACCCGGCCAGCACCGCGCCGACCGCGACGGCGATGCGAGCGAGCACGCGCACCCACCGGGCGCGTCGTCCGCTCGGGTCGACGAAGACCGGCGCTCCTCGGCCGGCGGGGTCCTTCGGCACCCGCCCATTCCAGCACGTTCGCGCTCCGCGTGGGTTGCGGTGTTCGGCCACCTGGGCGGAAGCAGGTTCAGACCGGAGCCCCCGGGACGCGGCGCCAGCGCCGGTCGCGGACGATCAGCACGACCCGGCCCGCCACGTCTGCGACCCCGTGGGAGTCGCTGTCGCCGCCGGCGAAGGAGTTGTCCGAGGAAAGCCACCAGCCGTCGCCCTCCGGCCGCACCGCCCGCTTGACCACCAACACCTCGGGCATGTCCCGGAACCGGGCCAGCACCACCGCCCCCGGCCGGGCGGCCAGCCACGGCAGCGCGAGCACGAGATCGCCGTCGCGCAGGCTCGGCACCATCGACGGCCCCGCGACCAGGGCGCGCCGCCAGAGCCGCCAGCGCCGCCACGACGGCACAAGCCGCCGCCGGGACAGTGACCCGCGCGCTTCGTCCGGATCCTTCACCTGATTACCGCCGCCTCCAGACGGGCAGGCCAACCTCGGTAGGGTCGACATCACGTCGGCTCGCCCGTCGAACGTCGTCATCATCGACTTGTAGGAGGTTCAAGGCTATGCGCCTGTTCCGCAGCCCCGCCGTCGCCCACGCCCACTGTGACCTGCCCTGCGGTGTCTACGACCCCGCCCAGGCCCGCATCGAGGCGGAGTCGGTCAAGGGCATCATGGAGAAGTACCAGCAGAACGACGACCCGGTGTTCCGCACCCGGGCCATCATGATCAAGGAGCAGCGGGCCGAGCTGGTCAAGCACCACCTCTGGGTGCTGTGGACCGACTACTTCAAGCCGCCGCACTTCGAGAAGTACCCGCAGCTGCACGAGCTGTTCAACAAGGCCACCAAGGCCGCCGGCACCGCCGGCGCCAAGGGCGAGATCGACCCGGCCAAGGCCCAGGAACTGCTCGACATGATCGCCGAGATCGACAAGATCTTCTGGGAGACGAAGAACGGCTGACCCGACGCCTTAAGAGCAGCACCGTCATGGGTACGCAGGGGGCCGGTCCCACCGCGGGGCCGGCCTTCGGCCTGCCCGGGCATCCCGTCGGGATGCCCGACGCCACCGAGGTCTGGCTGGTGCGCCACGGTGAGACCGACTGGAGCCGCGAGGGCAAGCACACCGGTCGCACCGACGTCCCGCTGACCCGCCGGGGGGAGGCGCAGGCCGCGGCCCTGGCCGATCAGCTCGCCGAGGTCAAGCCGGTGCTGGTGCTTTCCAGCCCCCGCTCCCGCGCGACCGAGACCGCCCGACTCGCCGGTCTGGACATCGGAGAGATCACCGAGGACCTCGCCGAGTGGGACTACGGCGACTACGAGGGCCGAACCAGCGACGACATCCACACCGAGGACCCGGACTGGGTGGTCTGGACGCACGGCTGCCCCGGCGGCGAGTCCCTCGAAGACGTCACCGAGCGGGCCGACCGGGTGCTGCAGCGACTGCGCGAGTGGGTCGATGACGGCCCCGTCGTCCTCGTCGGGCACGGCCACTTCAGCCGCGCCCTCGCGGCGCGGTGGATCGGCATGCCCGCCTCCGGCGGCGGTGCGCTGCTCCTCGGTACGGCGGCGCCGTCGGTCCTGGGCGCAGATCACGGCGCGCCGGCCCTGCGACACTGGAACCTGCCCAACCCGACTGCATGAGGAGACCATGACCAGCTCTGGACCGAGCGGCGACGCCGCCGCCAGCGACGACGCCGACGTCGTCGAGGTTCGTACGCCCGCCGACGAGGCGTACGTCTCCACCCTCCGGCTCACGGCCGCCAGCCTGGCGTCGCGCTGCGATCTCACGATCGACGACATCGAGGACCTCCGGCTGGCCGTCGACGAGGCCTGCTCACTCCTGTTGCCGCACGCCCAGCGGCCCTCGCCCCTGGAGGCCCGCTTCGAGATCGGCCAGGGCGAGCTGCGCGTGCACACCACCATCGCGACGGCCACCGCCGCGTCGCTCGACCGCTCCGGCATCGCCTGGACGGTGCTCGATGCCCTCGCCACCTCCGTCGACGTCACCGCTGAGGACCACCGGTTGGCCATCAGCGTGACGAAGAAGCGCGAGCCGCAGTGACGCGCGCGTCTTCACCCTCGTCGGACCCCGCGGCCACGGCCGCGTCCTCGACATCGCAAGGCAAGCCGACCCGGGACCACGGCGAGGCTGCGAAGCTTCTGGCCGAGCTGCACGACCTCCCGGACGACAGCCCGCGCCGGGCCACGCTGCGCGACCAGCTGGTCGAGCTGCACATGCCCCTGGTCGTCTACCTGGCCCGTCGCTTCTCCGGGCGCAACGAGCCCATGAACGACCTGGTGCAGGTGGGCGCGATCGGCCTGATCAAGGCGATCGACCGGTTCGACCCCGAGCGCAAGCTGGAGTTCTCGACCTACGCCACCCCGACCATCCTCGGCGAGATCAAGCGTCACTTCCGCGACACCGGCTGGCTGATCCACGTGCCGCGCCGCGCGCAGGAGCTGCAGACGACCTTGAACGCGGCCCGGGCCGACCTCAGCCAGGAGCTGGGGCGGGCCCCGACGGTCAAGGAGATCTCCGCCCGGATCGACGTGGACGAGGACACGGTGCTGGAGGCGCTGGACGCCGCCCGCGCCTACTCCGGAGTGCCGATCGACGTCCTGGCCGCGCCCGGTGAGACCGTGCCGGAACACCCGATGCTCGGCATCACCGACGACGGATACGAGCAGGTCGAGCAGCGGGCGATGCTGCGCCGCGTCATCGCCAACCTGCCGGAGTCCGAACGTGAGATCCTGCTGCTGCGCTTCATCGCCAACAAGACGCAGACCGAGATCGCCGCGATCGTCGGGGTGTCGCAGATGCAGGTGTCGCGGCTGGTGGCTCGCGGGCTGCGGCGGCTGCGCGAGAGCCTCGGCGCACCCGAGCCGCCGACCGAGCCGCGGCGTCGGCGTAGCTGATCGCCCACCGCCGTTTCCCAGGGCCGGTCAGCCGCTGCGGTCGCGCTCCAGCACCGCGCGGACCGGCGGCGTGAACAGCAGGTAGAGCGTGGCCAGGGCGGCCAGCAGCATCGGGCCGCCGTAGGCCACCTTCCCGGCCTGGATGCCGAGGCTGTAGGCCACCGGGACCGCCAGCACCTGCAGCACGACGACGGGCGTGCGGGCAGCCGGGCGCAGCAGCAGCAGGCCGCGCGCACCCAGCAGCAGCACCACGGCGGCGAGCAGCACCATCGCGCCGTCCAGCAGGCCGCGGCCGACGCTCTCGGGCGTGCCGAAGGCGGTGCTGAACAGCACGAAGCCGCCGACCGCGAGCAGGGCGCCGGCCTCCAGCACGAGGATCACGCAGGCCACCCGCAGCGGTCGCGGCGGAGCGACCGGCCGGTCGTCGTCCGCGTCGGTCGCCGGGTCGTCTGCCACGTCCCCCGAGGGTAGTCGGGCCGGCGAGCAGCCCGGCCCGGCCAGCGTCCGGTTCTCGGCCAGTAGGCTCGCAGATCATGCGCGTCCTCGTCGTGACCAACCCGCGCGCCACGGCGATGAGCGACCGTGAACGGGACGTCCTGACGCACGCACTGGGCGACGACGCGCAGCTGCGGATTGCCGAGACCGAGAACCGCGGTCACGCCGCCGCCCTCGCGTGCCGGGCCATGCGGCACGGCACGGACGTGGTGGTCGCGCTCGGCGGCGACGGCACCGTCAACGAGGTCATCAACGGGCTGCTCACCGACGGCGTCCACGACCGGGTGCCGGCGCTCGGCCTGGTGCCCGCCGGATCCACGAACGTCTTCGTCCGCGCGCTGGGCCTGCCGAACGACCCGATCGAGGCGACCGGGTCGCTGCTGGAGGGGCTGCGAGCGGGCACGCGGCGCACGGTCAGCCTCGGGCTCGCCGACGACCGGTACTTCTGCTTCGCCGCCGGGCTCGGCTTCGACGGCGCCGTCGTGCACGGGGTCGAGCGCAAGCGGCGCCAAGGGAAGCAGTCGAACCATGTGCTCTACGCCCGCGTCGGCGTCCGGGAGTTCTTCGCCGGCGACCGGCGCCACCCGAAGCTGCACGTGCAGCTGCCCGACGGCACCACCCGGGACGGGGTCTACTTCGCCATCGTCGCCAACGCCGACCCGTGGACCTACGCCGGCAACCGGCCGCTGCGCCCCACCCCCGAGACCACGTTCGACACCGGTCTCGGGCTCTACGCCCGCCGGCGCATGGGCACGGTCGGCATGCTGCTGAGCGTGGCGCGGCTGTCGGGGGCGCACCCCCGTATCGGCCGGTTCGGGGCGTACACGGCACACGACCTCGAGTCCCTCACGCTGGTCGCGGACGAGCCCCTGCCCTTCCAGGTCGACGGGGACGCACTCGACACCCGGCAGAAGGTCACCTTCCGCTCCGTCCCCGCGGCGCTGCGGGTCGTGGTCGCGCCCGTCACACCCGGCTGACGAAACTGGGCACATCGTCGCCCCCGTGACTAGAGTCAAAGGTTGCACTCGACCGATGCCCCGTGGACGCGTAACGTCCCCCACGCCGACT
Organism: uncultured Actinomycetota bacterium; assembly: GCA_963776855.1. Lineage (GTDB taxonomy): Bacteria > Actinomycetota > Actinomycetes > Mycobacteriales > Jatrophihabitantaceae > Jatrophihabitans. The sequence continues at coordinate 334,890 of CAVZOC010000004.1, forward strand.
GGCAGTGACCGTGGGGGGTTCCGGTCCCGAGCCGACCGAGTGCAGGAACACAGCGCGACCGCACGTCTTTCGAGCCCGACCCTGACCTACAAAGCTGCATACACGATTGCGACGCGACCTGCCGGATGTTCGGGGTGGCATCGGCCTTGGCGGTGATGCTCATCGCCTTGAAACCGCGCCGCAGCTCGTGAAAGGATTCACAAGCGTGGCAGATTGCGCCCACCGCGCACCGACACCACGCTGAGTGAGGAGCGATTTACCGATGGATTGGCGGCACCGCGCGATATGCCGTGACGAGGACCCGGAGCTGTTCTTCCCGATCGGGAACACCGGGCCCGCGATACTGCAGATCGAGCAGGCGAAGGCAGTCTGCCGACGCTGCCCGGTCGTCCAGGAGTGCCTGACATGGGCCCTGGAATCCGGTCAGGACGCCGGCGTCTGGGGCGGCCTGTCCGAAGACGAGCGCCGCGCGCTCAAGCGCCGCAACGCCCGCGCTCGCGCCCGGCTGGCCTGAGGCCCTTCCGGCCCTGATTCTCCTGAGGCACTGAGGCCCCTGAGGCACTGGCGGGTCTAGCCGCCGGGGGTCTCCCGGACCCGGCGGGCCACGGGCATCGTCAGCACCGCGTCCGTCCCCGTGGCCAGCTCGGCCTCGGTGGGGCGGTAGTCCACCTCGCCACCGAGTTCGGCGGTCACCAGCGTCTGCACGATCGACAGCCCCAGCCGGTCGGCCTTGGCGCCGCTGAAGCCCTCCGGCAGGCCGACACCGTCGTCGCGCACCGTCACCTGCAGCTCCCCGCGCCGCCGCTGCGCGAGCACCGTCACCGCCCCGGCCCGGCCGTCGGGGAAGGCGTGCTCGATGGCGTTCTGCACCAGCTCGGTGACCACGAGCACCAGCGGGGTGGCCGAGGCGGCCGGGATCTCGCCGAAACTGCCCTCCCGGTGGGCTACGACCCGCTCTTCCGAGCCCATGACGTCCGCCAGCATGCTCAGCAGCCGGTCGACGATGTCGTCGAAGTCGACCGCCTCGTCGATCGAGACCGACAGCGTCTCGTGCACCAGGGCAATCGACTGCACCCGGCGCATCGACTCCTCGAGCGCCAGCCGGGCTTCCGGCACCGCCACCCGCCGCGCCTGCAGCCGCAGCAGCGCCGCCACCGTCTGCAGGTTGTTCTTCACGCGATGGTGGATCTCGCGGATCGTCGCGTCCTTGCTGATGATCTGCCGGTCCCGGCGGCGCAGTTCGGTGACGTCCTGCATCAGCAGCAAGGCTCCGAGTGTCTCGCCGCGTGGCCGCAGCGGCCACGCCCGGAACCAGATGGTGGTGCCCCCGCCCTCGACCTCGATGCTGGCCGGGTGGCCGCCGTCGATGGCGTCGGCGATGGAACCGGCGAGGTCGCCTGCGTCGAACGGGTCGTCGGCGACGGTGCTGGTCAGGGCCGCGACCGGCTCGCCGAGCACCGGGCCGGTGACGCCGAGCCGGCTGAACGCCGACAGCGCGTTGGGGCTGGCGTAGATGATCGTGCCGTCGGGCTCCAGGCGGACCAGCCCGTCGCCGACGCGCGGTCCGCTGCTCTCCTCGTAGCCGGAATCGATCGCCGGGAACGTGCCGTCGGCGATCATCCCGGCGAGGTCGGCGGCGCTCTGCAGGTAGACCAGCTCGAGCTGGCTCGGGGTGCGGACGCTGGCCAGGTTCGCGTCCCGGCCGACGACCGCGATGACCTCGTCGTCGCAGACCACCGGGATGGCCTCCCGCCGGATCGGCAGGTCGCCCTCCCAGTCCGGGTCGACCTCGCGGAAGATCCGCCGCTCGGAGAAGGCGATTCGCAGCGGGGCCATCCGGTTGCCCTGCAGCACGACGCCGACCTGGTCGCTCTGGTAGGCGGTGGGGCCGGTGGTGGGGCGGCACTGCGCGACGCAGACGAAGCCGGGAACGCTGCCCCCCTCCCCCGCCGGCACCGCGATCGGTACCCACAGCAGCAGGTCGGCGAAGGCGAGGTCGGCCAGGAGTTGCCACTCGCCGACGAGCCGGGTGATGTGATCGACCTGGGCGTCGTCGAGTGAGGTTCGCACGGCAAGCGTGTCGGTGAGCGTGGACACAGGGTGAGCCTGCCATCCGTGCGCCGCGGCGTAACAACGGTACCGGCGCCGTCGGGCGATCGGCCGGGTGACGGCCGGTTACGGTGAGGCGTGTTCCACATCGTGTTCGTCGAGCCGCGGATCCCTCCGAACACCGGCAACGCGATCCGGCTCTCGGCCGCGACCGGCGCCCACCTGCACCTGGTCGAGCCGTTGGGATTCACGCTGAGCGACGCCCACCTGCGGCGGGCCGGGCTGGACTACCACGACCTCGCCACCGTGACCGTCCACCCGGGGCTGCCCGCGCTGTGGTCCGCTCTCGCGGCGACCACCGGCGGCGGCGTGCCTCGCGCGTTCGCGTTCACGGCGTCCGCGACGGTGCCCTACACCGAGATCGCGTTCCGCCCGGGGGACGCGCTGATCTTCGGCCCCGAGCCCGGCGACCTCGCCGAGGAGGTGCTGCACCACCCGCAGGTCACCGAGCGGCTCAGAATTCCGATGCTGCCGGGGCGACGCTCGCTCAACCTGGCCAACTCGGCCGCCATCGCCGTCTACGAGGCCTGGCGGCAGCAGGGGTTCAGCGGCGTCGCAGGCCACTGAGCGCCACGGGCCGCAGCGTCGGGGCCCGGAGGGAGTCAGTCGCGGGGAGTCACGTCGACCGAGATCTCGGTCAGCCGCACCCGGATCCGCTCGTGCAGGTGGGCCGGCGCGCGTTCGCCGCTGCAGCAGCGGGAGATCAGCGCCCGGACGTCCTGCTCCAGGCCGTAGTGGCGCAGGCACGGCGCGCAGGCGTCGAGGTGGGCCTGGATGCGGTCGCGCAACTCGTCGTCGCGGGTCTCGTCGTCCAGGAAGAGGTAGACGTCGGCGAGCACCGTCTCGCAGTCGATCCGGCCCGGCTCGAGGTCGAATTCGCTCATCGCTCGTCACCCCCCGCGCCGGTCGGGATGAGCCCGCGGTCGCGGGCGTAGTCGGACAGCAGCGTCTGCAGCTGCCGGCGGCCGCGGTGCAGCCGGGACATCACGGTTCCGATCGGGGTGCCCATGATCTCGGCGATCTCCTTGTAGGCGAACCCCTCGACGTCGGCGAGGTAGACGGCCAGCCGGAAGTCCTCGGGCAGCGCCTGCAGCGCCTCCTTGACGTCCGAGTCCGGCAGGTGGTCCAGCGCCTCCATCTCGGCCGAGCGCAGCCCGCTCGACGAGTGCGATTCGGCCCGGGCCAGCTGCCAGTCCTCGACGTCCTCGTTGCCCGCCTCTTGGGGCTGGCGCTGCTTCTTGCGGTAGGTGTTGATGAAAGTGTTGGTGAGGATCCGGTACAGCCAGGCCTTGAGGTTGGTGCCCTCGGTGAACTGGTGGAAGGCGGCGTAGGCCTTCACGTAGGTCTCCTGGACGAGATCCTCGGCGTCGGACGGGTTGCGGGTCATCCGCATCGCGGCGGCGTAGAGCTGATCCACGAAGGGCATCGCATCCCGCTCGAAGCGGGCGCTCCGCTCCTCCGCCGTCTCTTCCGCCACCCTGTTCCTCTCGAACGTCTGCCGGCTCGTCGAATCGGAGACTATCGCGCTCGGCTCGAGCGGCTGCGGGAACGACCGGATCGCGGCGCTCACGCGACCGGATCGCTGTGGTGGTGCACTCACCGCCATACTCACGCACTCCTTCCCACGGACGTCGACGGCTGTAACGGTGTCGGGCCGCCAGGCATTCCTGAACGCTCGCGTCCGGGCGGCGGCCCTACAGTCGGGGCATGGCAAGCGGCACCCCGGCCACCGCAGTGCTGGCGCGCGAGGGAGTCCCGTTCACGCTTCACGCCTACGACCACGACCCGCGCGCCGAGGCCTTCGGCGAGGAGGCCGCTGCCGCCCTCGGGGTCGACCCGCTGCGAATGTTCAAGACGCTGATCGGCACGGTCGACGGGGCGCCGACGTGCGCCGTCGTCCCCGTGGCCGGCCGGCTGGATCTGAAGGCCTTCGCGGCCGTGGTGGGCGGTAAGCGGGCGGAGCTGGCCGAACCGGCCGCCGCGGCGCGCCTCACCGGCTACGTCATCGGCGGCATCTCGCCGATCGGGCAGAAGCAGTCGCTGCCGCTCGTGGCGGACGAGACCGTCGAACTGTTCGACACCGTCCTCGTCTCGGCGGGCCGGCGCGGGCTGCAGGTCGAGCTCGCCCCCCACGACCTGCTGCGGGTCACGGGCGGGCGGGTGGCCGCGATCGCCACCGACTGACCCGCTTTTGGCGGCGGGACTTGGCTATCGAAGTCACGCCGCCAAAAGCGGCTACCGGAAGTCCTCGTCGCGGTACTCGCCGGCGGGACGGGTTCCGGCGTGCTCGGCCTCCGCCGTCCGCAGCTCGACCCGGCGGATCTTGCCGCTGATCGTCTTCGGCAGCTCGGCGAACTCCAGCCGCCGGATCCGCTTGTAGGCCGCCAGGTGCTCGCGGCAGAAGGCGAGGATGTCGCCGGCCAGCTCCTGGCTCGGTTCGGCGCCGGCGACGAGCACCACGTAGGCCTTGGGGACGGCCAGGCGCAGCTCGTCCGGGGCCGGGACCACGGCCGCCTCGGCCACCTTCGGGTGCTCGATGAGCACGCTCTCCAGCTCGAACGGACTGATCCGGTAGTCGCTGGCCTTGAAGACGTCGTCGGCGCGGCCGACGTAGGTGATGTAGCCGTCCGCGTCGCGGTTGGCGACGTCGCCGGTGTGGTAGCGGCCGCCGGCGAAGGCATCGGCGTTGCGGGAGTCGTCGCCGCGGTAGCCGACCATCAGCCCGACGGGGCGAGGGTCGCACTCGACGCAGATCTCGCCCTCGTCCGCGACCTCCTCGGTGGCGGGGTCGACGAGGGTGATCCGGAAGCCGGGCATCGGGCGGCCCATGGAGCCGAGCTTGAGCCGCTGCCCGGGCGGGTTGCCGATCTGCAGGCTGGTCTCGGTCTGGCCGAAGCCGTCGCGGATGGTCAGCCCGAGGCCGCGCTGCACCGCCTCGATGACCTCGGGGTTGAGCGGCTCGCCGGCACCGACCAGCTCCCGCAGCGACAGCGTGTCCCGCCAGGCGGCGAGATCTTGCTGCACCAGCATCCGCCAGACCGTCGGCGGGGCGCAGAAGGTGGTCACCTTGGCGTCCCGCAGCACGTCGAGCATGGCCTGGGCGTCGAAGCGGGCGTAGTTGTAGAGGCAGATCGTCGCGCCGGCCAGCCAGGGCGCGAACACGCAGGACCAGGCGTGCTTCGCCCAGCCGGGGCTGGAGACGTTCAGGTGGACGTCGCCCGGCCGCAGCCCGATCCAGTACATCGTCGACAGGTGGCCGACGGGGTAGCTGGTGTGGGTGTGCTCGACCAGCTTCGGTAGGGCGGTCGTGCCGGAGGTGAAGTACAGCAGCAGCGGGTCGTCGGCGCGGGTGGGTTCCTCGTCGCGCACGAAGTCCTCGAGGTACTCGTGACTGTCGTCGTACCGCACCCACCCCTCGACCGGCTCGCCGACGGCGATGCGCAGGTAGGAGCCGTGGACGTGCGCGAACCCCGCGGTGATGTCGCTGCGCGCGATCACGGCCCCGACACCGCCGCGGTCGATGCGGTCGCGCAGGTCGGCCTCGGCCAGCAGCGTCGTGGCCGGGATCATCACGGCGCCGATCTTCATCGCCGCGAGCGTCGTCTCCCACAGCTCGACCTGGTTGCCGAGCAGGACCAGGATGCGGGTGCCACGGCGGACGCCCTGGCCGCGCAACCAGGCGGCCAGCTGGGTGGAGCGGGACGAGAGGTCCTCGAAGCTGTACGACGCGTCGGTGCCGTCGGCCTCGATGATGCGCAGCGCGGCCCGGTGCGGGTGCTCCGCGGCCAGCACGCCGTCGAACCAGTCGAGCGCGAAGTTGAACGCCTCGGGCCGCGGCCACTCGAAGCGCGCGTAGGCGGTGTCGTAATCGGTGGCGTGCTCGAGCAGGAAGTCGCGGGCGGCGCGGAGCCGTTCGGCGGCGGGCATCGTCATGATCCGACCCTGGCATGCGCTGACCGCGAAGTCACGGACGGTCCGGACGACGATGCGCGTCCCGCGCGTCAGCCGGCGCGCGGTGGCGTCGTAGGTCCACCAGCGCGAGCAGGGTGATCACGCCCAGGGCGGCCTGCCCCACCGCGAGCACCGGGCCACCTGTGGGTCCTGCCCCCAGCAGGCCGCTCCCGGCGTCCACCAGCTGCCCGGCCGAGACCAGACCGAGGCCGACCCCGGCCCGCGCCCGTCCCGGCACGATCAGCATCGCCGGGTCGGCCCGGGCGATCGCGACCACGGGCAGGAAGGCGACGAGGCCGAGCGTGGCCCAGTAGAGGGCGAACTCGCCCGCATGGAGCACGCCACCGGTCGGCGTGGTCCCGTAGGCCAGGCTCAGGACGAGCAGGACCAGAGCGGTCGCGAGAACCACGAGACGCCGCACCGGCCGGAGCAGGGCGGCGACGGCCTGCCGCGTCGGCCGGACCACCGGCGTGGCGACGGCCAGGCCGGCCCCGAGTAGCACCAGGCCGACGATCGTCACGGCGGCCGCCCCTTCGAGCGGGACGCTCAGCAGGCCTCGAAATCCCAGGCCGGCGACAGCGGCCGTCGCCAGCGCCAGTCCCATGACGGCGCGCCGGACCTGGCTGCCCAGCTCCGCCGGCCACTCCCCCGGTCGCAGCCAGAGCCGCGCGGCCCCGGCGAGCGCGTCCAGCCGAGCCGGTCGGCCGCGAGCATCGATCTCCGTCGCCAACTCCGAGCCCCACCGTCGCCGGACCGGTGGCGGGTAGGCAGCGGCGACCGCTCGGCCGAACGTCGTCACGGCGAGGCCAGCCCGAGCGATCGCAGCCCGTGGGAGGTGACGCGCGCCAGGGTCTGCAGCTCGCCCTCGAGACGCTCGCGCCCCCTGTCGGTGAGTCGCACCGGACGCTGCCGCCCCTCGCCGTCCACCGGTTCGAGGAGGCCGTGCGCCTCCAGCCGGGACAGCGCCCCGTACAGGCTTCCGGGGCCGAGCCGCTGCCCGGTCAGCTGCTCGATGGCACCGTTGATGGCGTAGCCGTGCAGCGGCCCGTCGGCCAGCGCGGTGAGCACCAGCAGTTGCGCGTCCTGACCGACCGGCATGTGACCTCCCGACGACGACACCCGAAGAAGCACGCACCATGTTACTACTTGACACGTAGTACGCGTGGTGTAGTAATAGCGGGGTGCGAACGGAGTCCTCGTCGGTCGGGCCGACGCCATTGGTGTGGGGTGTTCTCGGGCTGGCCGGGCTGTTCGAGCTCCTGGGCCTCGTGGCCACCCAGGTGGCCCGGGTGCGCGCCCACAGCCCGTGGCAGGACGACCCCTACACCGCCGTGCTCGACCTGGCGCTCACCGCGGTCCCGGTTCTCGGTGCGCTGCTGCTCGTCCGCCTCTGCCGGCGCAGCGATGGGCCGCGGCGCCCGCCGGGCGACGATCTGCAGCTGCTGCGAGGCGCGCTGCTGCTGGCCCTGGTCGTCACGACCTCGCTGGGCTGGCAGGCGGCCGCGGTCGGGCTGCGCGCCCACCGGACGGCGTGGGACGCTGGCACGTCGGCCCTGATCGTCGCGGTCGCCGTGCTGCTCGGCAGCGGCGCGGTGCTCACGGTCGGGCTGCTCCGGGGCGGGGCGATGCGACGTCGCCACGGGCCCTGGCGCGACGACTGGCTGGCCGACGTGGCCGCCGCCCTCGCGCGGGTTCCGGGGGTGCCCGGCCGGACTCTCGACCGCTGCGTCGCCACGATCCGGCGCCACGCTGTGCCGGTCCTGCTCGCCGCCAGTGCCCTCGGCGCGGTGGCTGTCGTGACGGCGCTCGCGGTCGGCGAGGCCTGGACCGACCCCTGGCTGGTGCTGTGGGCTCTGCTCGTCGAGACCGCGTCGAACTTCGTGCTCTGCATGCTGGTCAACGCCCTGCTGGGGGTCGTCGCCCGCCCGCCTGCCCGGCATCTCCGGCTCGAGGCGACGACCGTCGCCGCCGGGGTTGCCGTCCAGATCGCCGTGGCCTTCCACGTCCAGCTGGGTACCGCCGTCACCGGCCATCCGCCGGCGGACGTCGGGACGATGACCGGGCTGACACTGCTCGCCGCCGGCGCCGGTGCGGCGGTCGGCTACGGGTTCTCGATGATCCGGGCCGTCACGGCCGGGCGGACAGGACGGTCGACGCGAGGAAGCCGGTGACCGCGCGCGCGAGTTCGTCCCGCCCTCGCCGCAGCGTGTGGTCCGCCCCCGGCAGCACGACCACCTCTCGGCCCGGCCCGGCCGGCGGCACTCCGAACGGGTCGCGGTCACCCTGCACCACCAGCACCGGGACCCCGGCGGCGTCGAGTTCCGGCAGCCGGGTCTTGTCCGGCTTCCCCGGCGGATGCAGCGGGAAGGCGAGCGCGACCACTGCCGCGGCCCCCGAGGCGCCGGCGGTCCGACAGGCCACTCGGGCACCGTTCGAGCGGCCGCCCACGATGAGCGGGATCCGCGCAAACCCCCGGCGCCGCCGCAGCCCGGCGACGATCTCGTGCCAGGCCGCGTCCTGCGGGTTCGGCGCCGGCGGCGTCCGGCGTCCGGCGACGCGGTAGGGCTGCAGCACCCGCGCCACCGCGACACCGTCGGCCACGGCGGCGTCCCGCACCGCCAGCAGGTCGCCGGTGTCGACGCCCCCACCCGCGCCGTGGGTCAGCACGAGCAGGGCCCGGGCGTTGCGTGGCCGGTCGAGCTCGACCTGTCCGCCGGCGATGTCGAGGTGCACGTCGTCGAGGATGCCGCACCCGCGGGGCCGGCGCGCCGCCGCTAGAACAGCCGCTGCGGTTCGGGTTCGGCCGCGGTCTCGGCGAGCAGGTCCGGGCCGTTGTGCTCGACCTTGTTCACCAGGGACGACACCGGGCGCAGCTCGAGGTGCTCGCCCGCGGCCTCGTCCCAGGACGTGAGCAGGTCCGCCGGGTCGGCCACCGTCGGGTCGAGCCACCGGGCCCAGCTGTCGCGGGCGAGCACGAGCGGCATCCGGTCGTGGATCTCGGCGAGGACGCCGGCGGAGTCGGTCGTGAGGATCGTGCAGCTGGTGACCGTCGGCGCGTCCCGGCCGCCGGCCGGGTCGTGCCAGAACTCGTACAGCCCGGCGAAGGCCAGGCAGTGCCCGTCGAGCGGCACCATGTAGCGCGGCTGCTTGGTGACTCCGTGCGGGCCGTCGAGCTGCTGCCACTCGTACCAGCCGTCGGCGGGCACGAGGCAGCGGCGGCGGGCGTAGGCGGTCTTGAACGCGTTCGAGGTGGCGACCGACTCCGCCCGGGCGTTGAACATCCGGCCCTGCGTCTTCCGGTCGCGGGCCCACGACGGGATCAGCCCCCAGCTCATGACCCGCAGCTGCCGGGTCGGCCGCTCCTCCCGGCTGCCGTCCTCGCGCCGGACGGCCCGGTTCACCACCGCCCGTACCGGCTTGGTGGGGGCGACGTTGAAGTCCGCCTCGGGCCACAGCCCGTCGGTGGCGTCGACGGCGTCGAACTCCGCGGTGAGGTCGGCGTTCGACCTCACCGACACGTACCTCCCGCACATGAGTCCAGTATCGGCGTCGCCTCCGACAGCGGTCCGTCGGGCTGCGGCCGCAACGGCCACGGCTACGGCAGACTGGGGCCATGCGGTCCCGATCGAGCGACGCCGGCCCCGGGTGGTCCGCGCCCCCGGCCCCGGGCAGGCTCGATGCCACCGTCGTGCTGCCCGGGTCCAAGTCGCTGACCAACCGGCTGCTGGTGCTCGCCGCGATCGCGGACGGGCCGTCCCGGCTCAGGGCGCCGCTGCGGGCCCGCGACACCCTGCTCATGGCCGACGCGCTGCGCGCGCTCGGGAGCGAGGTCCGCGACGAGGGCGAGGACTGGCTCGTCTCGCCCGCGCCCCTGCGCGGGGGGACGGTCGACTGCGGCCTGGCCGGGACGATCATGCGCTTCGTCCCGCCGATGGCGGCGCTTGCGGACGGCGAGGTGACCTTCGACGGCGACGCCTACGCCCGGGAACGTCCGATGGCGGTACTGCTCGACGGGCTGCGGCAGGCCGGCGTGGACGTGGCCGACGGCGGCACCGGCCGGTTGCCGTTCACGGTCCACGGACGCGGCGGAGTGCCGGGCGGGACGATCCGCATCGACGCCTCGGGCTCGTCGCAGTTCGTGTCCGGGCTGATGCTCAGCGCCGCCCGCTACGACGCCGGGCTCGAGATCGTGCACACCGGCGGGCGGGCCGTGCCGTCCCAGCCCCACCTCGACATGACCCTCGCCCTGCTGCAGACGGCCGGGGTGGAGGCCGACTCCCCCGCTGCAGGCGTCTGGCGGGTCGCGCCGGGCCCGATCGCCGGTGGCGACCACATCGTCGAGCCCGACCTCTCCAACGCCGCCCCGTTCCTCGCCGCGGCGCTGGTCACCGGCGGCACCGTCCGCGTGCCCGGCTGGCCGGCCCGCACCACCCAGCCCGGCGCCGCGATCGGTGAGCTGCTGGCCCGGATGGGCGCCGACGTCGCGCTCGAGGAGGGTGGGCTCACCGTCCGCGGTGGCGGCCCGATCCACCCGATCGACGCCGACCTGCGTGACGTCACGGAGCTGGCGACGGTGCTGGCCGCCGTCGCCGCCCTGGCCGAGGGGCCGTCGCACCTGCGGGGCCTCGGGCACATGCGCGGCCACGAGACCGACCGGCTGGCCGCCCTGCGGGCCGAGCTGACCCGGCTCGGCGGCGACGTGGACGAGGACGACGACTCGCTGGTGATCCGGCCGGTGCCGCTGCACGGCGGACGCTGGCGGGCCTACGCCGACCACCGGATGGCCACGGCGGGGGCGGTGCTCGGTCTCGTCGTCGACGGCGTGAGCGTGGACGACATCGGCTGCACCACCAAGACACTGCCGGACTTCCCCGGCCTGTGGTCGGCGATGCTGCAGCCGGTGACGCGGGCGGCCGGTTGAGCTGCCGATGGCGCGCCGCGACACCCACCGCCTGGACGAGGACGACGTCCGTTCCCGGGCCAACCCCCGCGGCACCCGGCCGCGCTCGAAGCAGCGGCCGGCGCACGAGAACGCCGAGGACGGCACCGTGCTCGCGGTCGACCGGGGCCGCTACGGCGTGCTGGTCGACGGTGTGGTGGTCACCGCCATGCGCGCCCGCGAACTGGGCCGCGCGGCCATGGTGGTCGGCGACCGGGTGGGCGTCGTCGGGGATCTGTCCGGCCGGCCGGACACGCTGGCCCGAATCGTCCGGCTCGACGAGCGCGAGACCGTGCTGCGCCGGACCGCGGACGACAACGAGCCGCACGAGCGGGTGATCGTCGCCAACGCCGACCAGCTCGTCATCGTCTCCTCGCTGGCCGACCCCGAACCGTCCTACGGCCTGATCGACCGCTGCCTGATCGCCGCGCTCACCGAGGGCATCGAGCCGGTGCTCTGCCTGACCAAGTCCGACCTCGCGTCGCCCGAGGCGGTGATCGAACACTACGGCGCACTGGACGTGCCCGCGGTCGTCACCCGCAAGGGCGAACCTCCGGAGGCGCTGCGGGCGCTGCTCGCCGGGCACGAGTCGGTGTTCGTGGGGCACTCCGGGGTCGGCAAGTCGACGCTGATCAACCTGCTGGTCCCGGACGCCTACCGCGCCACCGGAACCGTCAGCGCCGTCGGGAAGGGACGCCACACCTCCTCCTCGGCCGTGGCGCTGCGGCTGCCGGACGACCAGGGCTGGGTGATCGACACCCCGGGCGTCCGCTCGTTCGGGCTGGCCCACGTCACGGCGGACGACCTGCTGTGGGCCTTCCCCGATCTCGAGGACGGCGCGACCCAGTGCCTGCCCGGGTGTGACCACCTGGGCTCGGCGGCCGGGTGCCACCTGGACCGCTGGGTGGCCGAGGGGCACTCCACGCCCGCCCGGCTGGCGGCGTTCCGGCGGCTGCTGGTCAGCCGGTGACGCGGCCCCCCCGGGCTCAGTAGCGCGGCGGCGGCGACTGGACGCCGGCCACGTGGACGGGGCCGGGCCGGTCGCGCAGCGCCCCACCGGCCGACGAGGTGCGACTGCCGAGGATCTCGGCGACGATCGAGATCGCGATCTCGGCCGGGGTGTGGGCGTCGATGTCCAGGCCGGCCGGGCCGTGGATGCGCTCCACGGCGGTCTGGGTGACGCCGTGCTCGGCCAGCCACTCCTGCCGAGCGGCCTGCGTCCGCCGGGAGCCGAGCGCACCCACGTACCCCACGCCCGAGGCCAGCGCGGCGGCCAGCACCGGCCCGTCGACCTCCCGGTCGTGACTGAGCACGACGAACGCGTCGCTGCGGCGCAGCTCCCGCAGCGCGGTGACCGCCGGCTCGACGTCGGCGGCCACCTGCGCCCGCCAGCCGAGCAGCGCCGCGGTGTCGGTCAGCGCGGTCGCGATCAGCCCGTCCCCCACGACGAGCAGCGACGGCACCGGCCAGAGCGAGGCGACGGCCGTGCCGGTGACCGTCTCGACCTCGTCGCCCCCGCCGTAGAGCGCGGTGGCGCTGGTGCCGCGGGCGAACAGCCGCGGGATCTCGTCGGCGTGGGTGTGCGCGCCGCGGATCGTCTCGGGCGTGAAGACCTCGGTGCCCACGCCGTCGGCGCGGACCTCGGTGACGATGCAGACCGGCTCCCGGTCGGCGAGCCGGTCCCACAACTCCAGCGGGTAGGCGTCGGCCGGTACCGACAGCACGGTGGCGACCCCGCCGCAGGACAGCCCGACGGCGGTGGCGTCGTCGTCGGTGACGGTGGTGCGGCTCAGCCCGACGGTGGCGGGCGGGGCGAGCGGGACCCCCTCGAGCAGGGCGCCGACGGGCTGCTCCCCGGGCGTCCAGGCGAGCGCCGATCCCTGGTCGCGGGAACTGAAGCCCACGGTGGCGACGACCTGGGCGACGGACACCGGCCGGCCCTGCTCGAGCCAGCGGCGGACGGTGTCGGCGATGGCGTACACGTCGCCGGTTCTACCGGGGCGGTGTGAGATCCCGCAATGTCATGCCGACGCCGATGATCCACACCACCCCGCAGGCGACCAGGACCAGGATCCGGGCCCAGGTGGGCGGGTGGCTCCAGTAGGTCACCGCCAGGCCCGCCATCATGGCGGCGACGATCAGCAGTGCCCCGTAGAACGGGGTGCGCATCGGATGGTCTCCACGTGCCACACCCACCAGCGTCCCCGCCCGGCCGCGGTCGATACCGGCCCTAGGCTCGAGGCGTGCAGCTCACCGCGATCACCACCTACCCCGTGAAGTCGTGCCGGGGCCACGAGCACCGCTCCGCCCTCGTCGACCGCTGCGGCCTCGCCGGGGACCGGCGCTGGATGGTGGTGGACCCCGACGGGGACCCGGTGACGGCCCGGGAGGTGCCGGCCCTGCTGCTGGTCGTCCCCGAGCGGCACGCGGACGGCGGGCTGACGCTGCGGGCGCCGCAGCGGGACGAGATCTCCGTCGGCGTCCCGCACGACAGCACGCCGGTCGACCTGGGCCGCTCCCGGGTGGATCTCGGCGTTGCCGACGAGGCGGTCAACGCGTGGCTCGGCGAGGTCGTCGGGAGCCCGGTGCGGCTGGTCTACATGAGCCACCCGGCCCAGCGCCGGCCGAACCCGGCGTTCTCGAGGCCTGACGACCGGGTGAGCCTCGCCGACGGCTACCCGCTGCTGCTCACCACCGAGGCGTCGCTGGCGGCCCTGAACGACCTGGTGGTCGAGGCGACGGGCGACGCGCGGGACCCGCTGCCGATGCGGCGGTTCCGCCCGAACCTGGTCGTCGACGGGCAGGCGCCGTGGGCGGAGGACGGCTGGCGCCGGCTGCGCGTCGGCGAGGCGGTCTTCCGCGCCGTGAAGGGCTGCGACCGCTGCGTCATGACCACGATCGACCCCGACACCCTCGCCAAGGGCAAGGAGCCGCTCGCCACCCTGGCCCGGCACCGTCGCTGGGACGGTGCGACCTGGTTCGGCATGAACCTGGTCCCGGACACGCCGGGGGCGACCGTCCGGCTCGGCGACGAGGTCGAGGTGCTCGAGGACGTCCCGGCCCCGGACGGCCCACCCCGCTGAGCCGCGCGGCCAGGCGGCTCAGCGGCTCAGCGGCTCAGAGCCAGTCGCCGAGCAGGCCCACCGCCCGCTCCAGCTCGTCCGCGTCGCCGGCGAAGCACATCCGCACGTACTTCCCGCCGTCGACCGGGTCGAAGTCGATGCCCGGCACCAGCGCGACTCCGGTCTCGTCGAGGATCCGGGTGCACCAGGCCACCGAGTCGTCGGTCCAGCGGGAGACGTCGGCGTAGACGTAGAACGCCCCGTCCGCGGGGGCGAGCCTGTCCATCCCGATCGATCGAAGCCCGTCCAGAACGATCGCGCGGTTCTGCGCATACCGCGCGACGTTGGCGTCCAGCTCGTCGTAGGCCTCGAACGCGGCGGACGCGGCCAGCTGCGAGAGCGTCGGCGGGCAGATCGTGAAGTTGCCGGTGAGCCGGTCGATCGCGTCGGCCAGGTCGTCGGGCATCAGCAGCCACCCGATCCGCCAGCCGGTCATGCAGTAGTACTTGCTGAACGAGTTCACGACCACCGCGCTCCGGTCGTCCGACCACGCACACGTCCCGGGGACGTCGAAGGTGATGCCGTGGTAGATCTCGTCGCTGATCAGCCGCGTCCCGTGCTCACGGCACCAGGCCGACAGGGCCGCCATCTCGTCCGGCGGCACCATGGTGCCGGTGGGGTTGGCAGGGCTGGCGACCACGAGCCCGGCGGGCGGCACCGGCAGCGCCTCGAGCTGCGCCACCGTCGGCTGGAACCGGGTCTCGGCCCGGCAGGGCAGCTCCACCACGCGGCAGCCCAGGGCGGTGAGCATGTTGCGGTAGGCCGGGTAGCCGGGGCGGGCCATCACCACCGTGTCGCCGGCGTCGAAGGCAGCCAGAAACGCCAGCAGGAAGCCGCCCGACGACCCGGTGGTCACCGCGACCGACGCCGCGTCGACCTCGAGCCCCACCCGCTCCCGGTAGTGCCGCGCGATCGCCTCGCGCAGCGGTGGGATGCCGAGAGCCTCGGTGTAGGCGATACGCCCGCCGTCCACCGCCCGGTGCGCCGCGGCCAGCACGGGCGCGGGCGCCGGGGTCGACGGCTGCCCGGCGGACAGGTCGATCACGGGCAGCCCCCCGGCCCGCCGGCGCCCGACGGCGTCCAGCACCCGCATCACCCGGAACGGCGGCACCCCGCCGCGCTGGGAGGTCATGGCGTCACCGGGTGCTGAGTCGTCGGGAGGGTCACGGCGTCGACGGTAGCCTCCGTCCGTGCCCGATTCCGCGCCCTTGTCCGACCACCCGGACGACCTCGCGCTGGCCCGGCGGCTGGCCGACCTGGCCGATACCGTCTCGCTGCCCCGCTTCCTGGCCGCCGACCTCGCCGTCGAGACCAAGCCCGACCTCACCCCGGTGACCGACGCCGACCGGGCCGTCGAACGGGCGCTGCGCGAGGCGCTCGCCGACGCCCGCCCCGGCGACGCGGTCTCGGGCGAGGAGTTCGGTTCGCAGGGTTCCGGCGCCCTCCGGTGGGTGCTGGACCCGATCGACGGGACGAAGAACTTCGTCCGTGGCGTGCCGGTGTGGGCCACGCTGATCGCCCTGCTCGACGGGGACGAGGCGGTCGTCGGGGTGGTCTCCGCCCCCGCGCTGGGCAGGCGGTGGTGGGCGGCGCGCGGTGAAGGGGCCTGGACGACGGCGCTGGGCGGGGCGCCGCGACGGCTCGCCGTCTCCCGGGTCACCGAGCTCGCCGACGCCAGCCTGTCGTACTCGTCGCTCGGCGGCTGGCGGGACCGGGGCGTGGACCTGCCGGCGGTGGCGGACGGGCTCTGGCGCTCCCGCGCCTACGGCGACTTCTGGTCCTACATGCTGCTCGCGGAGGGCGCGGTGGATCTCGCCGCGGAGCCGGAGCTGTCGCTGTGGGACATGGCGGCCCTGGCGCCGGTGGTGACGGAGGCGGGCGGCCGCTTCACCGCCCTGGACGGGTCGTCCTGGGTTCGCGGGACGGACGCCGCGGCCAGCAACGGCCTGCTGCACGACGCGTGGCTGTCCGCGCTAAGGCCCTCCTGACCGGTCCTCACGGCAACAGCAGGCAGCTGTCGCCGAACTCGTGCCACCGGTAGCGGCCCGCCACCGCTGCGTCGTAAGCCCGCTGCACCAGCTCCGTTCCGGCCACCGCCTCGAGCAGCCCCAGGTGCGACGCGCCGGGCGCGTGCCAGCCGGTCACCAGCCCGGTGACCACCCGGGCAGGCCGCTCGGGCCCGAGGACGAGCTCGGTCCAGCCGCGCCGGGCGTGCACCAGGCCCCGGTGGTCGGTCGCGGACTCCAGGGCGCGGGTCGCGGTGGTGCCCACCGCCACCACCCGGCCGGCAGCGGCGCGCACGGCGTTGACCAGGCGCGCGGTGGCGGCGGTGACGGCGTAGCGCTCCGGCTGCGGGGGCTCGCCGGGTTCCTGGGACGAGACACCGGTGTGCAGGGTGATCGGGACGACGGCGATGCCGCGCGTGACCAGGTCGGTCACGAGCCGGTCGGTGAACGGCCGCCCGGCACTCGGCATCTCGGCGCTGCCGGGCGTGCGGGCGAACACGGTCTGGTACTCGGCGAGCGGCACCGCCCGGGGCACGTAGCCGTACCGGATCGGGTGGCCGTGCCGGGTCAGGTACGCCGGCACGCCGCCCTCGACGACCAGGCGAGCCCGCCACAGCCGGCTCTGTCCCGCGGGGTGCGCCGCGAGTAGCCGCAGCGTCACGCCGTCCGGCAGCGTCACGGCTCCGCCGGCCCGGGTGTCCGGCACCGGTCCGGTGGCCTGGCCCGCCGGCCGGATCTCCACCACCCAGCTCCCCTCGTCCAACCCGGTGGCGAGGTGGACGGTGACCGGGGTGCCGTCGTCGCGTGTGCCGTCGACGGCGGCGGCGAGCGTGCCCGAGGTGTTCACCACGACCAGGTCACCGGGGGCGAGCTGGTCGGCGATCCGGTCGAAGCGGGTGTGGGTCAGCCCATCCGGCCGGGCCACGAGCAACCGGACGCCGTCGCGAGTCGCCGGCGGGCCGGCGGCCTCGACGTCGGCCGGGAGGTCGAACGCGACCGCCGGCCTCACGAGGCCCTCCCGGTGGTGGCCGGCTGCCAGTCGGCGGCCCGGTGGCGCCCGCTCGGTGGCCGCTCCTCCAGCAGCCGCAGCAGCGCCGGCACCACGGTCTCCGGCTCCGGGCGGTCGCTGATGTCCTCGTCCGGGAAGGCGGCCTGGTGCATGGCCGTGCGCATGTCGCCGGGGTCGACGGCGTAGACGCGCAGCGCCGGCTCCTCCGCGGCCAGGATGGCCGCGGTGTGATCCAGCGCGGCCTTGCTCGGCCCGTAGCCGCCCCACCCTTCGTAGGCCTCCACGGCCGCGTCGGAGCTGACGTCGAGCACGGTGCCCCCGGCGGCGCGGAGTGCGGGCAGCAGCAGGGCGGTCAGCGCGACCGGTGCGATCACGTTGGTCTCGTAGAGGCGGCGCAGCGCGTCGGCGTCGATGGCGGCGAGCCGGGGCAGCGGGCTCGGCCCGAGGTCGCTGGCGTTGTTCACCAGCAGGTCGAGGCGGCCGGCGGTCTCGACCGCGGCGGCGAGGGCGTCGCGGTGCAGCGGGTCGGTGACGTCGCCGGCCACGACGACGGCGTCCGGAAGATGCTCGGCGAGGCCGCCGGGGTGCCGGGCATCGAGCACGAGCCGCCAACCGCGGCGATCGAGGGCGCGGGCAAGGGCGAGGCCGAGGCCCCGCGACCCGCCGGTGACGAGGGCGACCGGTTGCGTGGTGTGTGTCATGCACCGATACTCGGACTTGAAGTTGACTTCAGGTCAAGCATCGATTTCGGGAAGGCGTGTTTCAGTGCGGACGACCGACCTGCTCACCGTCGGCGAGGTGGCCGAGCGCAGCGGCGTCGCCGCGTCCGCGCTGCGCTTCTACGAGCGCGAAGGGCTGATCGCCGCGAGGCGGACCACGGGCAACCAGCGTCGCTACGCCCGCTTCGTCCTCCGGCGGCTGGCGTTCATCCGCGCCGCCCGCACCGTGGGCCTGAGCCTGGAGGAGGTCGCCGCCGCGCTGGCCACCCTCCCGGACGGCCGCACTCCCACCCGGGCGGACTGGACCCGGCTGTCCCGCACCTGGCGGCGACGCCTCGACGAGCAGATCGAGGCCCTGGAGCGGCTCCGGGACGGGCTGGACTCCTGCATCGGCTGCGGGTGCCTGTCGCTCCAGCGGTGCGCGATGTCCAACCCCGAGGACGAGATGGCCGGCTACGGGCCCGGCGCCCGGTTCCTGCCGAGCCGGTTGCGCCCGGCGGACTGACGCACCCGACCCCGCGCGCCGCCTTCAGCGGGCGAGGCCGGCGACGACCTCGGCCGTGGGCAGCTCGGCGAGCACGGCGGCGGGGAGCGCGACCTTGGAGCGCCGCAGCCCGCTGCCGATCACCACGACCTCGCGCTCGAGCACGGCGGCGTCCACCAGCACCGGCCACTCCCCCGGCAGGCCGAGCGGCGTGATGCCGCCGTACTCCATCCCGGTCATCGACACCGCGTCGTCCATGGCGGCGAACGACGCCTTGCGGGCCTCCAGCCGCTTGCGGACGACGGTGTTCACGTCCGCGCGGGTGGTCGCGAGCACCATGCAGGCGGCGTAGCGGGTGACCTCGCCCCGCCGCCCGGCGATGACGACGCAGTTCGCGGAGTCGGCGAGCTCGACGCCGTAGCGGGCGCAGAAATCGGCGGTGTCCGCGAGGTCCGGGTCGATGGCGGCGGCGCGGACGTCACCGGCCCGCGGCCAGCCCGCGAGGAACGCCGCCACCGGCTCGGCGACGAGCGCCGCGTCGGTGGCCCGCCAGTCGAGGTTGCCGGGTAGCTGCACGCCCCGACCGTAACCGTGATCCGTAGGGTGGCGAGCGTGGCCATCGGCAACACACCTGACACCGACGCCCTGATCGACACCATCCTGCGCCGCTTCCCGGTGATCACGGTGGTCGGGGCCAGCGCGAACCCGGCGAAGGCGGCCCACACGGTGCCGGCGCAGCTACAGCGGGCCGGATGGCGGATCGTGCCGGTCAACCCGCGCGGGGGCACGATCCTCGGCGAGCCCGCGCACGAGACCCTGGCGCAGGTGCCGGAGCGGGTCGCGTTCGTCGACGTGTTCCGTCCCTCGGCCCAGGCACCCGACATCGCCCGGCAGGCGGTCGCCGCTGGCGCCCAGGCCCTCTGGCTGCAGCTGCACCTGAGCTCGGTGGAGGCGCGCCGCATCGCCGAGAGCGCCGGGCTGCTGTACGTCGAGAACCGGTGCCTGGCGGTGGAGCAGCACCGCCGCATGCTGCCGGCCCCGGCCGGTTGAGCAGCGCCGGGTCCGGGACGGCCGGCCCCGTTCGGGGAAGAACCTCGGCATGGACGCCGACGATGCCCGCGAGTTCCTGCGCACCCACCACCGCGGCGTGCTCGCGACGACGAGGAAGGACGGCCGCCCGGCGATGTCACCGGTGCTGGCCGCCGTGGACGGCGACGGACGGGTGCTGGTCAGCACCCGCGAGACCGCGGTGAAGGTGACGCACCTGCGTCGCGACCCGCGCGTCTCGCTCTGCGCCTTCCCCGAGAGCTTCTTCGGCAGCTGGGTGCAGGTCGAGGGCACCGCCGAGGTGGTGTCGCTGCCCGAGGCGATGGACCTGCTGGTCGACTACTACCGGCGGACCGTCGGCGAGCACGACGACTGGGACGACTACCGCCGCGCCATGCAGCAGGAGCAGCGGGTGATCGTCCGCTTCGCGATCGAGCGGGCCGGGCCGACCGTCTCCGGCTGACAGCACGCCGCGGCCGTCGATCAGCCGGTGCGGAAGCCGGCGGGCTCACTCTGCGGCTCGGGCCAGGACACCTCCAGGTCGCTGACCTCTCCCGGCGTCCACCCGCCGAGGCGGGCCAGCAACTGCTCGCAGGCCTCCCGCGCGCCCTCGGCGATGACCTCGACCCGCCCGTCGGGCAGGTTCACCGCCGAGCCTGCGAGTTCGAGCGGGCGGGCGGTACGACGCACCCAGTCGCGGAACCCCACGCCTTGGACCATGCCGCTCACCACCACGTGCAGCCGGACGCTCACGGCTGCGCCGGCCGGTGGAAGACGGCTCGCCACCGGTCCGGTTCAGCCGGGACCCGCTCCCGACTGCGTTCGCGGGTGCCCGCGACCGCGAACCCGTCCAGCTCCCGAGCCGTGAGCGGCCAGGGCGGTCCCTCGACCGGGAGGCGGTCGGTTCCGATCATGGCCAGCACGAGCAGCGTGCCGCCGGGCGCGACCAGCGAGGCCACGGCGGCCGACGCCGCGGCGTGCAGCGACGGCGGCAGCGACTGGACGGTGTGGCTCTCGATCACCAGCTGGAAGCTCCGGGCCCAGCCGGGCGGCAGGTCCAGCAGGTTTGCGACCGTCCAGTCGATCGGCGCGTCCGGCCAGCGGCGGCGGGCGCCCTCGACCGCAGCCGGCGAGACGTCGAACGCGGTGGTCGCCCAGCCCAGACCGGCCACGTGCGCGGCGTCGCGGCCGAGACCGCAGCCCACGACGACGGCGCGGTCACCGTCGCCCGCGGGCGGCTCGGCCCACTGCACGAGCAGCGGGTTGGCGCTCTCGGCGTCCCACGGCACAACGGCTGCTCCCGCCGCCGCCTCGCGGTACAGCGCGTCGAACCATCCGGTGGGGTCGCCCGCCGCGAGCGACGGCGCGGCGAGCCGGTCGGCGTCGGAGTCGCTCATCGGGTCAGTGTGGCGCATCGGTCGCGCTGCGAGCAGCTCAGCCGGCGCCGCCGGCGAACGGCGGCAGCACGTCGATCTCGGCGCCGTCGCTCAGGGACGTGTGGTCGCCGGCCCGCTCGCCGTCGACGAGGAAGGAGGCGACGGTGCTCAGCGCGGTGAGCTCCGGGCGCGCGGCGAGCACGCTGCGCAGCTCGCCGACCGACGCTGCAGCGAGCAGCTCCTGCTCGACCCCGGCGGCGCGCTTGGCGCCGGCCCAGTAGCGAACGGTGACGACGGCCATGGAAACCAGCCTGCCAAACCCGGAGCCAGTCGGGTGCCGGGGCCGTCCGCGGTCTCGCCCGTCGTGCCCGGCCGGATCGGACGCGCGCCCGACTGTATAGTCCGCAATATGAGCTGGAACGCTCCGAAACGTCGGCAGATCCGCACCTGCCGCCGTCGATCAGCCGCTACTGCGGTTTTGCTGGTCGCGGCGGCCGGGCTGGCCGCCTGCTCCTCCTCGACAGGGGCGCCGGGCTCCGGTGACGCGACCGCCTCCGGCGCGGCGATCGGCCCGTCGGCGGCGGCCACCGGCTCCGGGAAGGTCAACGTGCTCTACGCCGGTTCGCTGGTGACGCTCATGGAGAAGCAGATCAGCCCCGGCTTCGACACGCAGACCGGCTACTCGTTCACCGGCTACTCCGCCGGCTCGACCGACCTCGCCTCGCAGATCAAGGGCCAGGTGCACCAGGGCGACGTGTTCGTCAGCGCCAGCCCCACCGCCGACCAGCAGCTGCTGGGAACCTCCAACGGCAACTGGCTGTCGTGGTACGGCACCTTCGCCACCGCGCCCCTCGTGCTCGGCTACAACCCGGACAGCGCGTTTGCCTCGGACCTGAAGTCGAAGCCCTGGTACGACGTGGTCACCGAGCCGGGCTTCCGGCTGGGCAGCACCGACCCCAAGACCGACCCGAAGGGTGAGCTGGCGGTGCAGGCGCTGAACGAGACGGCGACGAAGCAGCACCAGCCCGCCCTGTCGGCCCTGGCGAAATCCACGTCCGGCATCTACCCCGAGGAGACGCTGGTCGGCCGGCTGCAGGCCGGGCAGCTGGACGCGGGCTTCTTCTACTCCGCCGAGGCCACGGCGGCCAAGATCCCGACCGTGCCGCTGACCGGGGTGAGCCTCGGCGCCACCTACACGATCAGCGTGCTCAACCGCGCGCCCAACCCGGCCGGCGGCGAGGCGTTCGTCAACTACCTGCTCGGCCCCACCGGCCAGGCGGTGCTGACCAAGGACGGCTTCGACGTGACGATCCCGGCCAAGGCGACCGGCTCCGGCGTCCCGTCCGCCCTGCACGGCGTCATCTCCGGCTGACCGACCGAGCCATGACCCACCGCACCGGACGCAGCCCGCTCACCTGGTTGGGCGGGCTACTCGGTGTGTACCTGCTGGCCCCGATCGGCTACTTCCTGTACCGGTTGGCGATCTCGAGCGACCGGGGCTTCGGCGAGCCCGGCCTGGCCGACGCCATGCGCACCTCCGCGGTGGCGGCCTCGATCGCCACCGTGCTGATCGCCGCCTTCGGCATTCCACTGGCTTACTGGCTGGCGCACTCGCGGGGACCGGTGGCCTCGACGATCGGGGTACTGGTCCAGCTGCCGCTGGCGATGCCGCCGGTGATGAGCGGGATCGTGCTGATCTACGTCGTCGGGCCCTACACGCCGATCGGACGGCTGTTCGGCGGGCGGCTGACCGACTCGCTCGTCGGCGTCGTGCTGGCGCAGACGTTCGTGGCCGCGCCGTTCCTGATCGTCGCGGCGCGCTCGGCGTTCGCGTCGATCGAGCCGGCGCTCTACGACACGGCCAGCACGCTGGGGCTCGGGCCGCTGCGCCGGTTCGGGCGGATCAGCCTGCCGATCGCCTCCCCCGGCATCCGCGCCGGGCTGCTGCTGACCTGGCTGCGGGCGGTCGGCGAGTACGGCGCCACGGTGCTGCTGGCCTACCACCCCTACACGCTGCCGGTGTTCACCGAGGTGCAGTTCTCCAGCACCGGCCTGACCGGCACGCAGGCGCCCACCGCGCTGGCGCTCGGGTTGGCCGCCGCGGCACTGGTGCTCAACCAGCTGCACCGGCCACGCCGGCTGCGGCGACGCGCGCGGCTGCCCGCACCCCGACCGCCCCAGCCGGTGGCCCCGACCCTGCTCTCGGTCGATCTCGACACCCACCTCGGCGAGTTCGCCCTGCGGCTCGCGCACCGCGCCTCGTCCCACCGGCTGGCCGTGCTCGGACCGTCCGGCTCGGGCAAGTCGGTGACGCTGAAGGCGATCGCCGGGCTGCTCGGCCCGGCGGCCGGCACCGTGGTCGTCGACGGCACCGACGAGACCGCCCTGCCCCCCGAGGCCCGGCGGATCGGCTACGTCCCGCAGGTCGCTCGGGCTGTTCCCGCAGAAGACGGTGTGGCAGCAGGTGACCTTCGGCGACGGCGCCGACCCGGCGCTGGCGGCGTGGTGGCTGCGGGCGCTGCGGCTGGAGCAGCTGGCCGACCGGCTGCCCGACGAGCTGTCCGGCGGGCAGCGGCAGCGAGTCACGCTGGCGCAGGCGCTGAGCCGCAGCCCGAGACTGCTGCTGCTCGACGAGCCGTTCTCGGCCCTCGACGCCCCGGTGCGCGAGGAGCTGCGCGACGAGCTGCGGCGGCTGCAGCGCGAGACCGGGCTGTCGACGGTGCTGGTCACTCACGACGCGGAGGAGGCGGCGCTGCTCGCCGACGAGATCCTCGTCATCGACGAGGGCCGGTTGCTGCAGGCCGGCACCCGCGAGCAGGTGTACCGCCGCCCGGCGTCGCCCGGCGGTGGCGCGGCTGCTCGGGATCCAGAACCTCAGCCACGGCCGGGTCGGCGAGGGCGGGACGGTGGTCGCCGGCGGGGCGCGGCTCACGGCGCCGGTCGGCGGCATGCGTCCCGGGACGCCGGTGCTCTGGTGCATCCGCCCGGAGCACCTGCAGGTCCTCGCCGCCGAGGAGTCCGACGACGACGGCGCCGGGCTGCCCGCGGTGGCGCTCGACGTGGCCGACGTCGGCACCGCGACGCTGCTGACCGTCCGGCTCGACGACGGGCCGGAGCTGCGGGTCCGCTGCACCGACCTGGTGCTGGTGGAGACCGGGGCGCCGTGCCGCGTGGTGATCGACCCCGCCCGGGTAACCGTGTGGCCGGCTCAGCCGGGCGAGGAGACCTCGACGACGACGTTGGTGGACTTGACCGAGGCGACGGCGGTGACGCCGGGCTCGAGCCCGAGCTCGTCGGCGGCCTCGCGGCTCATCAACGACACGACCCGGTAGGGGCCGCACTGCATCTCCACCTGGGCCATGACGGTGTCACGCGAGACGCGCGTGACCAGCCCGACGAACCGGTTGCGGGCGGACTCCCGGTTGGTGGGTCCGGCCTCGGGTACCGGCGGGGCGTTCTCGGCCGCGAAGCGGGCCAGCTCCGCGCCGTCGATCACGCGCCGGCCGTTGGCGTCGGTCGTGGTGGCGACGCGGCCGCTGTCGGCCCACCGACGCAGGGAATCGTCACTGACCCCGAGCAGCTCGGCGGCCTCCCGGATCCGGTAGCTGCGCATGGTCCGCGAGCCTAGCGATCGGCCCCGGGGACGTTAGGACGCCGCCGGGCGCGGCAAGATGACTGGCATGGGCAGCGAGCTGTTCGATCCGCTCTTCGGGCGGACCGCCGTCGACGCAGCCCTCGACGCCCGCACCTGGCTGGCGACGCTGTGTGAGGTCGAGACCGCGCTGGCCCGGGCCTGCGCGCAGGCCGGGCTGGTGGAGCTGCCGGCGGCGCTGGAGATCGGCGGCGCCGCGGCGGAGCTCGGCGCCGGCGACCCGGGGTGGCTGGGCGCGGCCGCCGTGGCCGGGGGAAACCCGGTGATCCCGCTGGTGCAGCGGCTGCGCGAGACCGTGCGGGACCGGGCCGGCGAGGACGCCGCGGCCGCGGTCCACTTCGGTGCCACGAGCCAGGACATCCTCGACACCGCGACCGTGCTCATCGCCTCCCGGGCGCTCGGGGTGATCCTGGCCGACCTGCGCGAGGCGGCCGACCGCTGCGCCGACCTGGCCCACATCCACCGGGACACGCCGATGACCGGGCGGACGCTGCTGCAGCACGCCGTGCCGACCACCTTCGGATTGCTCGCCGCCACCTGGGGGCGCGGGCTGGACCGGGCCGTCGCCGGCCTCGAACGGTGCCGCGACGCGTTGCCGGCGCAGCTCGGCGGCGCGGCCGGCACGCTGGCCGGTTGGCAGCCCCGCGGCCTCGACGTGCAGCTGGCCTTCGCCGAGGAGCTCGACCTGGCCGTGCCGGACGGCGTCTGGCACGCCGAGCGCGGCGTCATCACCGAGCTGGCCGGGGCGCTGGGGACCGCGGCCGCCGCCGTGGCCAAGGCCGCCGGTGACGTGGTGCTGCTGGCGCAGACCGAGGTGGGCGAGGTGACCGAGGGGCGCCCCGGCGGCTCGTCCGCCATGCCGCACAAGCGCAACCCGATCGCTGCGGTCACCGCCCGCGCCGGGGCCGCGGAGGCGCCGAGCCACGTGGCGGCGCTGCTGGCCGCCGCCGCCCCGGAGCTGCAGCGCGGCGCCGGCCCGTGGCATGCCGAGTGGACGCCGTTGACCCAGCTGCTGCGCTCGGTCGGCGGGGCCGCGTCACGGCTGCGGACGAGCCTGGCCGATCTGCGGGTCGACTTCGACGCGATGATGCGCAATCTCGGCGACGATGCGATCGTGCTCGGACACGCCGGCGATCTGGTCGACAGCTATCTGAGGGGGCGTCGCTGATGCCGGACGCTGCTCGCCTGGCCGTACGGGAGGACGGGGTCGCCGACGGCGCGCCGCTGGTGCTGCTGAACTCCGTCGGCTCCACCACCGACATGTGGTCGCCCTGCCTCGCGCCGCTGGCCGAGCGGTTCCGGGTGGTGCGCATCGACCACCGGGGCCACGGCGACTCGGCGCCCGCCGCCGGGGAGGCGACCGTGGCGGCGCTGGCCGAGGAGGTCGTCACCACGCTGGACGCCCTCGGGCTGGAGCGCGTCCACCTGGCCGGGCTGTCACTGGGCGGCATGGTGGGCATGCGGCTGGCGATCGACCACCCCGAGCGGGTGGGCCGGCTGGCGCTGTTCTGCACCTCGGCGTACCTGCCGCCGGCGGCGCAGTGGACCGAGCGAGCCGGCACGGTACGGGGCGGAGGCATGGCCGCGGTGGCCGACGCCGTCATCGCCCGCTGGGTCACCCCGGACCTCGCCGAGCGGGACCCGGCCCTGATGGCGCTCCTGCGCAAGGAGGTCGAGGCGGTCGATGCCGAGAGCTACGCGCAGTGCTGCGAGGCGATCGCCGCGATGGACCTGCGGCCGGACCTGGCCCGCATCGGCTCCCCCACCCTCGCCGTCGGCGGCGCGGAGGACCCGGCCACGCCGATCGAGCACCAGCAGGCGATCGTGGACGCCGTGCCCGGCTCGCGGCTGGCTGTGATCGACGGCGCGGCGCACGTGCCGACCTACGAGCGGCCCGGCGAGGTGGCGCGGTTGTTGCTGGACCACCTCGGCGAGGGCGGCTCGCTGGCCGCCGGCTTCGCCACGCGCCGCGCGGTGCTGGGCGAGGAATACGTCGACGCCGCCGTCGCCCGGACCACCCCGCTCACGCGGCCGTTCCAGGACTTCATCACCCGCACGGCGTGGGGCGACGTCTGGACCCGCCCCGAGCTGACGCGGCCGGAGCGCTCGATCGCCACCCTGGCCGCGCTGGTGACGCTCGGCGCCGAGCACGAGCTGGCGCTGCACGTCCGCGCCGCCCGCCGCAACGGGCTCAGCGACGAGCAGATCGTCGGCGTGCTGCACCACGTGGCCGTATACGCCGGCGTCCCCCGCGCCAACCGGGCGGTCGCGATCGCCCGCGACGTCCTCACCGAGACCAGTGACCGACCGGACGCCCACCGACCCGAGGAGAAACCATGACCCGATCCCTGCCCCCGTTCCGCGCCGACCACGTCGGCAGCCTGCTGCGCCCGAAGGCGCTGCTCGACGCCCGGGACGCCCACGCCACCGGCTCGCTGTCGGACGAAGAGCTGAAGGCCGCCGAGGACGACGCGATCCGCGACGTGGTGCGGATGCAGGAGGAGGTCGGCCTGCAGACCGCCACCGACGGCGAGTTCCGCCGCACCTCCTGGCACATGGACTTCATCTACTCGCTGCGCGGCATCTCGCAGACCGACCAGAAGATCGAGGTCAAGATGCACAACGCCGCCGGCGACACGGCGTTCACCTCGGCGGCGCTGAAGGTCGACGGCAAGCTCGGTATCGACGGGCCGATCTTCGGCGACGCGTTCACCTTCCTGAAGAACACCGTCACCACCAACACCCCGAAACTGACGATCCCGTCGCCGAGCATGGTCCACTACCGCGGCGGCGCCGCTGCCATCGACCCGGCCGTCTACCCGGACGAGGACGCCTTCTGGGACGACCTCTCCGCGGCCTACGCCGACCAGGTACAGGCGATGGCCGACCTCGGCTGCACCTACCTGCAGCTGGACGACACCAGCCTCGCCTACCTCAACGACCCGGCGCAGCGGGCCCAGCTGGCCGAGCAGGGTCGCGACGCCGAGCACCAGCACGAGCGCTACATCCGGCAGATCAACGCCGCGATCTCCGGGCGGCCCGAGTCGCTGCGCGTCACCACCCACATGTGCCGCGGCAACTACCGCTCGTCGTGGGCCGCCGAGGGCAGCTACGACTTCGTCGCCGAGGCCCTGTTCAGCCAGCTCGACGTCGACGGGTTCTTCCTGGAGTACGACGACGCCCGCTCCGGCGGCTTCGAGCCCCTGCGCTTCGTCCCCGAGGGCAAGCAGGTCGTTCTCGGCCTCGTCACCACCAAGTCGCCGCAGCTGGAGTCCAAGGACAACCTCAAGCGCCGCATCGAGGAGGCGTCCCAGTACGTCCCCCTCGAGCAGCTGTGCCTATCGCCCCAGTGCGGCTTCTCTTCCACTGTCGAGGGCAACAACCTCACCCAGGACGAGCAGCGGGCCAAGCTCGCCCTTCTCGTCGAGACCGCCGCGGAGGTCTGGGGCTGATTTGGAACTGCTCGACCTCGTTCGGTAGTGTTGGTTCTACCGACGCGGGGTGGAGCAGCTCGGTAGCTCGCTGGGCTCATAACCCAGAGGTCGTAGGTTCAAATCCTACCCCCGCTACAACGACGAAGGCCCCGGATTCCGGGGCCTTCGTTCATTTTAGAAGATCGCGACAGTCGATCTTGAACCAGCGAATGACCGGCAAATGACCGTCAGGCCCGCGCCGGTCCAGGCCTACTCGGGCCGGTGCTGAAAGACTCTGGCCGTGACCCTGGCGAGCAAAGAGGCCGAGCGGGCGGAGCTGCACAAGACGATCTGGCGGATCGCGAACGACCTGCGCGGCAGCGTCGACGGGTGGGACTTCAAGAGCTACGTGCTCGGGATGCTGTTCTATCGGTTCATCAGCGAGAACCTGACGCGGCCTACCCGAACGAGCAGGAGCGCGCCGCGGGCTACGCTGGCTTCGACTACGCCAGGCTGCCCGACGCCGATGCCGAGTTCGGCCGGAGCTCTACCGTCGGGGAGAAGGGCTTCTACATCCTGCCGTCGGACCTGTTCGCCAACGTCCGGACCCGTGCGCGACATGACCCGGAGCTCAACGAGACGCTCGCCAAGTCTTCATGCACATCGAGGCGTCGGCGCTCGGCACGGCCAGCGAGGACGACTTCAAGGGCCTTTTCGACGACATCGACGTCAACAGCACCAAGCTCGGGCCAACGGTCGCTAAGCGCAACGAGAGGGTCGTCAAGTTGCTCGACGCGATCGGCGACCTGAACTTGGGCACGTACGCCGATCACACGCGGAACGTGCCTATACCGATCTCGCCGTAACCGGCACCCGGGGTCATGATCCAGTGCAGGATGCTCGGCCGGTGCGGACGTACCGGGTGAGGTCCGCGTCGAACAGCGTGCACATCGTCCCGGCGCGGCCCCTCGTGCCCTCGACGGGCAACCCGAACTACTCGACGATTGTGGAGCGGGCGCCGTCGGCGCAGAGCAGGTAACGGCTGCGAACCGTGTATCCGACACCCGACAACCGATCGCGCAGCGCGCCGGTGACGCCCTCGTCGTCCTGCACATGCGACAGGTACCCGGTGTTGAATGCGATGTCCGCCCCCGCGGCCGCATTCTTTTGTTTTGCGTCTGACTTCGCGATAGAGATCGGCGTGTCTATCAAGCAACATCCGGCGGGTTCTCCGACCGTTCTCGGAGGATCTGATCATGACCGAACTCGACCGTGGAACCGACCGCGCCGGCCGGCGCTCGAAGCGGTTCCTCTCGCCGTCGCAGAAGTACGAGATCTGGCTGCAGCTGGTCCGGCAGGAGGTGACGATCGCCGAGGCGGCCGCGGCCGAGCACGTGGACCGCTCGACGATCATGCGCATCCGCACGGTCGCCAAGGACGGTGCTCTGGCCGCGCTCGCGGCGTCCACACCGGGGGGCCCGCAACGGCGAGCCATAGTCACAGGCGGTTCGGGGGTCACGTAGCCCACGCCCTGGTAGCTGCGCGGCCGGCCCGCCGGCGCAGTGCCGGTCCCGGTACCGGGACGGTGCGGCCGCAGGCCGAGGGATGTTGCGGACACAGGGCCGCGCACACGATGCTGGCGAAGTGCCTGTGACCCGCCGCGAACCGATCCCGTTCGTCTACCGACTGGTGATGCTCGTCGCCGGCCCGCTCCTTCGCTGGTGGGGTCGCTTGGAGGTGATCGGCGCGGCCGCCGTCCCGGACCGGGGCGGGGTGCTGGTCATCGCCAACCACGACAGCATGTGGGACCCGGTCGCCGTGGGGGTGGCAGCACCGAACCGGCAGATCCGCGCGCTGGCGAAGGCATCGTTGTGGCACAACCCGGTGCTGTCATGGGTGCTGCGCCGAATGGGCCAGATCCCGATCGAGCGCGGGCGGGCCGACCTCGCGGCGATGTCCCTCGCGGTCGACGCGCTGACCGGCGGCGGGTGCGTGGGCATGTTCCCGGAGGGCACCCGTTCCATGGGCAGGACGCTGCGCCCGCTCAGCGGGGCCGGCCGCTTGGCGCAGGCCGTCCCCGACGCCGCGCTCGTCTGCGTCGCCGTGCGGGGCGTGGTGGACATCGCCCGGTTCCCGCGGCGCCCGCGCGTGCAGGTGGAGTTCTTCCGGCCGGACGGTGTCGAGCCCCGCTCGGAACACAGCGCGATCGGGCTGTCGCGCGAGCTGATGCGCCAGGTGCGTGCCCGCGCCCCGCACGCGGTCGCGGGCCGCCGCACACCTTCGTGATCGGTGCCCACCCCCAGGGCGTGTCCTGCACCGCCGAGGACGCAGCCGGCAACACCACAGGCGTCACGCTCGGCGTCACCGTCCAGGACACGTGCTCGACGGGTCTGTCCGCTCTTGAGATCGCGGCTCTCATGCTCGTCGCGGCACTCGCAGGGTGTAGCCGACGCCGCGGACGGTGTGGATCAGCGGTGGGTCAGTGACGTCGATCTTCTTTCGGAGGGAGGAGATGTAGGACTCGACGATTTTGGTGTCGCCGGTGAAGTCGTAGCTCCAGACGTGGTCGATGATCTGGTGCTTCGATAGGACGTGTTCGGCATTGGTCATCAGGTAGCGCAGCAGCGCGAATTCGGTGGGTCGGAGGCCGATGATGCTGCTGCCGCGGTGCACCTCGTGTCAGTCGTCGTCGAGTTCGAGGTCGCCGAAGCGCAGCGCTGCTGGGTCCCCGGCGCTGATCGCTGCGCCCAGCGGGTCCGTCGTCTCGGTCCGGGGCGACGCTGCCCTGGACGTACGGCATGCCCGCTCGCACCGACGGGTCACGCTGCCTGCCGGCTACGTCGCCGAGCACGTCCAGCTCGGCTACGCCACCACGGTGCACGCCGCGCAGGGGCAGACCGTCGACACCAGCCACACCGTCCTGAGCGGCACCGAGTCCCGGCAACTGCTCTACGTCGCGGTCACCCGCGGCCGGCGCGAGAACCACCTATACCTCGACATCACCATCCCAGGTGACGACGCCACCATGACCATGGACACCCAACGGCCGTCCACCGCAATCGAGGTGCTCACCAGAGTGATCGAGCGAGACGACTCCGCCGCCTCGGCCACCACCGCCAGCCGTCAGGAGCGTGACCCCGTCCCGCTGCTGGGCAAGGCGTGCGCGGAGTACCTCGACGCCCTCACGGTGGCCGGCGAATCGATGCTCGGCACAGCCGGCCTGGCCACGGTAGCCACGCAGGCGGAGGAGGCCGTCCCCGGCATCAGCGACTGGCCCATGGCCCGCCCTCCATGCCCAGTTGCAGCGGGTCGCGCTCAACGGTGACGCGCCGGGCCGACTACTGCGGGAGGAGGCCGTCCTCGTCCGCCGCGACCACTCCCGCGACCTCGCGGCGGTGCTTGCGAATCGGATCGAGGTCCGCGATCGCGGGGACGGACCGCTCCCCTGGCTGCCGCCGGTCCCACGCCAGCTCGCCGAGGACGACTTCTCGCGCCGCTACTTCGACCGGCGCGCCGAACTCATCGAACGCCACGGCGCCGCGATCCGCGCAGGCGCCAGCACGTGGACCGAACAGACCGCGCCCGCCTGGGCCGTCCCGACGCTGCACGAGCCGGACCTCACCCGTGACCTGGCGATCTGGCGCACCGCCCACGAGGTCGCCGACGCCGACCGGCGCCCGACCGGCCCGCCCACGTCCGGGGTCAGGGGCGGCTACCAGCAACACCGGCTGGACCACCGCGTCACCGACGCCGGCGCGATGCCGGCGAAGGCCCAGGCGCGCATCGCCCAAGTCGGCGAGCCGCTCCATCCCGGCCTCACCGCCGACCCGCACTGGCCAACGCTGGCCCAGCAGCTTCATGCCGCCGACAGCGAGGGCGTGCCCGCCGCCGACCTGCATCGCATCGCCACGGCGCGGCCGCTGCCGATCGACGAACCCGCATCGGCGTTGGCGTACCGGCTCGTCGACGCCGTCGGTGACCGCACGCCCGCGGCACGCACCCCGCAGGCGACCACGAGACCGACCACCCAGAGGGACGCGCCGCCGGCGCCCACCGTCCGCCGCCCGTACGAACCGCCGCGTCCGGCTGCGTCGACGCCGCCGCCCGACTACGCCCGGATCTTCGGCTCGCAACCGCGGCCGGTCCCCCGCCGCTAGCCACCGTCGGGACGACCGGTCGCGCCCGGCGCGGCCGATCGAGGCAAAGGTGCTTGCTCTACTCCGGTCCGGACGCAGGACCGCGCCCGCAGCCGAGGAGGCCCACCATGACGACCACCGAGAACCACCCGATCCCCACCCCGCCCACCGACCGGCTCCTGACGGTCGAGGACCTGGGCGCCTACCTCGGCGTCTCGAAGGACTTCATCTACGACCAGGTACGCAACGGTCGGCTGCTGGCGATCCGCATCGCCCGCCAGCTGCGCTTCCGCCCGCCCGACGTCGAGGCGTTCATCGACGCCAACACCATCACCGACATCGACCTCTAGCCTGAACCGGTGGCGATCCCGGAGACCGACCTGTTCCGCATCCGGCAATGGGCCGAGCAGCGCGTTCCGAAGGACCTCTGGCCGGAGCTGAAGGTCGAGGCCGATGTCGAGCCCCGTCACGTCACCATCGTCGAGGTACGACCGCCCTGGGACGGGCGCGGCCAGCACACCCGCTTCCCGATCGCGCGCCTGCGCTACACCGCCGCGACCGGACTGTGGTCGCTCTACTGGCGAGACCGCAACCTCAAGTTCCACGAGTACGACCGGACGCGGCCGACGAAGAACGTGCAGGTCGTGACCCGTCCGCCCAGGACCGGATCGAGGAACTCGCGCATCAGGCCCTCGGCGGCCTCGATGGTGCCGACGTCGCGACCGTATGCGGTCGAGTCGATCTCCTTCTTGTATCGAGCACCCCAGCCGGCCGGGAGCGTCAACGTCGAGATCGTTGCGAGCCCGCGTCGCCGGGCTTCGGTCTCGACGGCCGAACGGAGCGATCTGGCGTCGACGTCATGGGTGAGCGCAAAGATCACGAGGTCGACCAAGTCCTTCTCACGGCTCGACGGCTTTCCGACGTAATCAGCGACGGTGGCGCACACCTTGTCGGCGATCTGGTCGACGACCGGGTACAGCCGGTAGTCGGTCGAGGCCAGCCGCGGCAGCGGCAACCGGTTCGCCGGCCTCGCCACGACGATCTCGCCGGTGATCCCGACGCTCACCACGAGGTCGACATTCAGTCGGCCCTTTGGGGCCGTGCCGATGTAGATCTCGAAGCTGACGCGGTAGCCGTCGGTGTAGGGCTGCTCGTCCCCACCGCTGATGACGTCGTGCGTCGTGTACTCGAAGCGGAAGTGATCGTCAAGATCAACGCCCGCCAGGCGACGCAGCTCGACCAGCGCCTCGTCCAGCGTGAGGTCTGCGCGATAGAGATCGACATCCACCGTGGCGCGGCTGTTCGGAAACCGCGCGAGCATCCCGGTGCCGCCTTTGAGCAGCCACTCCGATGCGACTCCGTCGGAGAACACGCGGCAGAGGAATCGGTCGAAGTACGCCTGCCTGATCCGGTCGGCGACACCCACGGACGGGTCGGTGGTGGCTGCGGTCCGCGCCGCCTGCTTGATCGCATCATCGACGGCCTTCGCGGAGGTATACGCCCCGGCGTCAGACACGGTGTCGTGCCTCCGCGGTTCGTCCCCGCTCGGACGAATGTGCCACCTCACGCAGCAGCGCTCGCCGCACTTCCGGGTCCTCGCTTGAGCTCAGCAGGTCATCGAGCATGATGCCCTGCGCGGCGAGGTACTTGCTCGCGATCAGCCGCCCGAGCACGCCATCGGCAGCAACCTTAGCCACGGTCGAGGCGGTGTCGATGCCTGCGAGTTCGGTCAGCCGCTTCCACAGCGCGGCCCCGTCGCCCCGGCGCAGGCCGTTGCGCGCGGCGAGCGGGCTGAGCAGTTCGACCATGCGCGTCTCATCCAGCGGGCGTTGCCGGTCGGCATCACGAACGGCAGCGGCGACGGTGCTGAGGTCGTAGCGCTCCTCGACAAGATCGGCGATGGTCCGCTCGAGGGTCGTGACCGGCAGCCCCACCTTGAGGGTGAGATCGACCGGGTCGAGCTCGCGGAGGCGATATCGCAGCTCGGGGCGCTGCGATTGCCGCCGGATCGGGGTGGTGAACTCGAAGCGACCGACGTACTGGTCGCCGATGCCGTGCAGCGTCGCGGCAGAGCTACCCGAGGCCGGCGTCGACTCGAGCGAGCCGGGCTGCAGCCTCTCTTCGGCCCGAAGCCGGGGGTAGATACTCAGCCACGCAGCCCGCAGATCCTCGAACTGATCGGGCGGGACGCCCGCATCGCGGTACACGCCGTGCGCGAGGCGGACAACCTGCGCGGCATTGACCAGCCGCGTCAGCGTCACCCGGGAGACCCCTCGGTCCGCGGCCTGGGCGGCCGTGAACAGGCCCCACTGGCCGGCCGACAGCTCGGCCAGCAGCCGCAGAGCATCCGCCGCCTTCACACTTGAAATGTTACGCACGGCTTGTAACTTTTCAAGTCGTCACCTCCACGCGGGATGGTGGGCTGAGCTGGTTGTGCACGCCATGCAGCGAGTCCACGGACGCTACTGCCGATGGCGGCGGACGGACTCGAACGCGGCGAGCGCCCGGTCATCGGCGTCGGGGAGCCGACCGAGGTACTGCTGCGTGGTCCGGATCTGCTTGTGGCCAAGGCGGTCCATCACGGCCTTGAGGTCAGCACCACCGGCCAGCAGCCACGAGGCGTGCGCGCCGCGCAGATCGTGAAAGCGCACGCGCTGGCGTATCCCCGAGCGCTCGATCGCGGGCAGCCACACCCGGGTGCGGAACACATTGCGCGAGACCGGGGAGCCCGTGCTGGTGGCGAAGAGCAGGTCCTCGCCGCGCTTCCCGCTCGCCACCATGAACTCGCGAATCTCCCGGCACAGCTCGTCGCCGATGCGAATGGCGCGGTGCTCGTTGTCCTTTGGGTAGTCGCGCGTGCTCCAGCCCTTGTCGAGGCCGGTGATCTTCTTGGGTACTTCGAGCACCACTCGGCAGACGCGAATCTCGCCGGTCTCGAGGTCAACATCGGCGGGGCGAAGCGCTGCGAGCTCTCCCCAGCGGACACCGGTCTCGATCGCGATCAAGACCATGAGCCGGAACCGCTGCGGGATCTCGCTCAGCAAGGCGTCGAATTGCTCCGGAGTGATCGCCTTCTTCGACTGCTTGACAAACTTCGGCAACACCGTGTGCGCGCAAGGGTTGATCACGACGACTTGATCGATGATCGCGCGCTCGAAGATCGAATGTAGGAGCGTGTGGTACTTGCGGACCGACCGCGGGCTCAGCTGCGGTTTGCGGTTCCCCTCGAAATCCTCCTCCTCGGCCGACACCTCGTTGACCCAGGCCTGCACGGTCGACGCGACGATCTTGCTCATCGGCACCCGCCCGAGCCGCGGAATGAAGTGGCGGTCCAGGTTCGAGCGATAGCCGGCAAGCGTCGTCGGCTCGAGGTGCTGCGCCGCCGGCCAGTAGTACTTCTCGACATACGCAGCGAAGGTCAGCCGGCCGCGCGATGCGTCGGCGACGGGTACCGGCGGCGGCCCGCTGTTCGAGCTTGGCCGCCGCGCGCTCGGCGTCGCGCTTGGCGGTGAAGCCGCCCCCGCTGCGCTGCCGCCCGTCCGGCGTGAAGTAGATCGTACCACCGAGTGGTGCCAGCAGTGGTGACTCGTTGCTGCGCGAAAGCCATGGTTCTGATCTCTGGGTTTTCGATCACTGGGTCAATTTGGGTTACTAGCGGATCTTGCGTTCGCAGGATTACGGCACGGCCCCGCACCGACCTCCGGTGCGGGGCTTGTGTCGTTCCATCCCCCTGAATCCAGGGCCTCCCAGCGTTCGCCGCGACCGCCGGACCGCGCGAGGACGTCGACCCGGCCACGGCCTCCAACCCCTCCCTGGGTGAGTTCGACGCGCACGCTGCCGGGGCAGCTGCCCCGGCAGCGTGCCCCCGCACCGCCCAGGTGCCCCACCGGCTGCCACCCCACCGCACGGCCCGCCACGGCGCGGCCGGCGCCGCGGGTGGGCCCGGCACGCTGTGGGCAGCGGGGTGGCACGGCGAGCGGCTGCGGCCACCCCCCGCGGTCACGCGCTACCCGGTGTCGTACCGCCGGCGGGAGGGGCAGCAGGTCCAGCGACACCCGCAATCTGCCGAGTACTTACCGGACCTCGCTTCCAGCGCCTTCCCCGGCGCTGCGCAGCCGCCGCCGGACCACAGGAACTCGACCGCCATGACCGACCCGCGCCGACCCCCACCGGCCACCTCCCCGACCGCGGCCCGGTCTGCCACGGCTCCCCCGACCGCGGCCGGCCCGAGCGCCGCCGGGACCGTGGCCGCCGACGGTCGGCAGGACGACTGGACCACCCGAAAAGAGGCCGCGGTCCTGATGGGCTGCAGCCACGACACCGTCAAGCGCACCGTCAACGCCCACCGGCTTACCACCCGTACCGGGGAGAACAACACCACCCTGATCCGGGTCGCATACTCATCGAGCTCGGCAAGCTCACCGCCGAGACCGTGCCCGCCGCCGGGAACACCGCCCAGCTGCTGGCCGCGCTCCGCCGCGCCGAGGCCGAGCTCGCCGCGGCCCGCGAGCAGAACGCCGCCCTCACCGGCGGCTCGAGGAACGCGGCACGAGCCTCAGACAGCTCACCGCCCAACTGGCGGCCAAGGACAAGCAGATCGACGCGCTGCACCGCAGCCTGCAGACCCTGTCCGGCGCCGTCGCCCGGCCCGGGGGTGCCGGGTGACCGGGCACCTCACCTTGGTCGCGCCGCTGCCCGAGACCGACCCCGCCGAGCCCGACCGGTCGGAGCTGGAGCTGCTGGCCGCCGGCGAACCGGTGCTGCTCGAGACCCTCGACCTCATCGCCTTCGCCAACAGCGACTGGGACGGTCTCGACCCGACCCGTGAACCGACCGGCTACACCCTGGCCGAGGTGATGCTGTCGGGGCTGCTGCAGCATCCGGTGACACTCGCCGAGCTTCACCGCCAGTCGTAATACAACGAGTGCTCGCGTCGCCGCTTTCGTTGCCCGGCGGGCGCGGCTTGACCCCCGTCATCGGTGCTCCGACGGGCTCGCGGACGACAGGCAGCCGCGCCAGGCTGTCACCTACTGGTGCAGTAGGCCCGCATGATCACCACACCGATCGTGTCCGGAGAATCGGGTCAGGCTCCCAGCCCGCACCACGGCTCCGGGCGGCCGATCACCGTTGCTCCCCCTCGGGGTCTGCAGATGTCTGTGCGCTGCGCTGCTTCCCGACGACAGCCCGATGCCGCGCGGCCGTTCGCCGCTGCTCATTCTCTCTGGCTTTCAGGAGGCGTTCCTCGGATCGCGCCTGCCGCCTCGCCGAACGCTCGACTGCCTCATTCGCCCGGGCGAGCGACAAGCGCGAACGCTCCAAAACATCGCCCTGCTTGAGCGGCGAAAACGCCCCCGCATGCACGTCCCGGGCACGCTCATCGAGCGTCATCGTGCGGTCGTCCATCAAGGCTTCGCGGTGGTTAGCGGCTTGCTCTCGTTCGTCAGCGACCCGTTCCCGATCGTCAGCACGCTCCTCCAGTTGCTCAGCGCGCTCCTCCCGCCGGTTCGCAACACGGTCACGCTCATCGGCCTGCCCACCCCGGGCCCTGCCGCCTGATCACGTTCCGTCAGCAGCCGCTCCCGCACATCGGCCGCCTGCTCCCGCCTAGCCATCAACTGCTCACGCACTTCCACCATGCGCTCCTGCTCGGCGATCATCTGCTCCCTGGGGTCAGCTGCCCCATCCCCGCGCTCAGCGCTCGCCGCGGGCACCGCTTCGGCCCCGTCACGCGGTCGTTCGTTGCTCTCCACATACCAAGCATCCGCCGAACCAGCCACCGCGACCAGCCCTCGCAGAGGCAGGCCGCCAGCACCCCCCATCCGCACATGCCGCCGATAGCGCGGTCGTGCCGATGATGGTGCGGCTCAATCGACCGGGCGCTCGCCGAAGTCATCATTTGTGGCGAACACTCAACACGCAGTCAGTCCCGACCGAAGGGCGCCGCCGAGCGTGGGCAAAATCGTCTACACCGGCGCCAACTGGAGCATAAGCGAGGTCGCGTCCTAGCTAGCGACGGGGCCGCCGCCCGCTCAGCGCGACGGGAGTAGCGCGCGCGTGGCGCGGGCGCAGAAGAGCACGGTGGCCAGCAGTGACACAACAGCCCCGCTGAGGAAGAAGCCGACGCCATGCCCACCGCCCCCGGTCACCGCCTGATCGATAGATGCGCTGGTGAGCGCGGCCGTGGCCGCAGCAAAGGCGGCTGCTCCCAAGGCGTCAGTGAGGCCTGCTGGCAGCACCCGGGCGGGCGTCAGGCGGCGGTGCAACAGGACGTACGCGGCGAGGATGAGCACTCCGACCGCACCGGCGAGGCTTCGTAAGACGACGGCGTCATGGGCGGTCTCTGCCACGGTCGAACCGCCTGTTCCCAAGACGCTCGTGTCCCCGACGAAGGTCGGGCCGGCCAGCGCATTCATCACCGCGACCACGGCGCCACTGAGCCCGACGGCGACCAGCCCGCAGGCGCCCAGCAGCACAGTCGCTCCAAGGGTTTCCAACGACAGCGCGACGAACGACCGGCGAGACGTAGCGCGCACGATCGGTTCTACCGCCCCGAAACGGCGCACCGCCTCGCTCTCGGCTTGTGCTCGCGACATACCGTTCGCCTCGAGTTCTGCCGCAACAGCGCGCAAATGATCATCCGCCTCGTCGAGCAACCGACGTGTGGTGCGCGCGTCGGCGCGGCAACGACGCAGCAACTCGTCGAGGTAGTCCTCGATCGGGGTCTCAGTCATGCGATCACGGCCTGCATCGTTGCGACGAAGCCCTGCCAGTCGCGCCGCTGGGCGGCGAACTCCTTGCGCCCGGGGGCTGTCAGGGCGTACTTGCGACGTCGCCGTCCGTTTGCCATCTCGATGCAAGATTCGACCCAGCCGGCCCGCTCGAGCCGGTGCAGCGCAGGGTAGATCGTTCCCTCGGCAAGGTCGAACCTGCCGTCACTTCGATCCCGCAACGACACGATAATCGCGTAACCGTGCGCCGCTCCATCGCGCAGCACGCCCATCACCAGCAAGTCCACACTGTTCTTCACCGGCACGCCCGTCATACCACGGCATCCTAGGCATCGGATCGCTAGGCGTCCAGTGCATCGTGCCAAACCGTGTTCCGGTGACCGAGACGTTGTGAACGTCTGACCCGCACACTCACTGGGCGAGCCTGGAATCTGCGATCGCTGCCACGAACGCCGATGCGAGCCCACCACCCGGCCGTCGCCCCTCGCCGCCAAGTGGCCGGCGCCGGCGACGAACCGAGGTGACGCTTGAAGCATCAGCCACCGGCACCGCGGCCAAGCCCTGATGACCACTGGCACGGCTTGACGTCGCTCGCGTCGTGCACCGTCACGGCGCCCGCCCGGCCAGCGCGCTCACAGCATGGTGATCAGCATGTAGCCCATGGTGAGGCACATCGCGACATGGCATGCGCTCGCGACGACAGCGAGGGGACGCTCGGCGATCCGCGCGGCCGGGCGGGGCGCGGTCTCCACGGCGCCGACAGGTGCCGCCCCCGCCGGGCCGGCCGCCGCGGCGGACACGGTGATCCCGCGGCCGGCGGTGTCCAGTTCCCCCACGCCCGAGGCGATGAGGGCCAGCAGGAAGAGCAGCGACAGTGTGCGGTAGCTGTGGGCCCCCGCGGCGGCCGGTGCGACGTACATGAACAGCATCGCTGCGACCATGACGAGGTGGGCCGGGTAGTGCGAGAGGTGGTGGGTGCCCGCGCCACTGTGCAGCGGGACACCCGCCGGCGGGGCGAGGTACAGCCGGTAGCAGCGCCACGCGAACCAGAGGCATGCCAGCGAGTAGACGACCGTCCAGAACGCCGTGTCGGCCACAGCGAGCGAGGGCACGAGCATGCCGGCCATCGCTACACCCATGATCAGGTGCGAGGCGTCGATGTCGACGTGTCCGGTGCGGCCGGCCTGGCGGGACTGGACGATGAGCGCGGCACTGGCCATCGCGACCAGCAGGGCGATCGCCGCGAAGGCGTCGGGGATCCAGCCCGGCCCGCCTATCGCCATCCCGGTCATCGCGAGTCCCCGCAGGCCGCGGCGGCTCGCTCGCGTGAGCGGGCGG
This sequence comes from uncultured Actinomycetota bacterium, assembly GCA_963776855.1. Taxonomy (GTDB): domain Bacteria; phylum Actinomycetota; class Actinomycetes; order Mycobacteriales; family Jatrophihabitantaceae; genus Jatrophihabitans. The sequence goes on from CAVZOC010000004.1 coordinate 374,919, forward strand.
GCCAGTACGCCAGCGCCAGCAGCACCAGCAGCGGTCCGGAGCTCAGGTCGGTCGCCGCGCCGGTCAGGATCGCACCGAGATCCTGCCCGACGACCCAGAACAGCAGGCTCACGACGACGGCGAGGACCAGGACGGCGTTCGCGGCCCGCCCCGGCAGGTAGATGCCCACCGCCACCACGGCCAGCACGACAGCCAGCGCGATCGACACGCCGAGTCCCCGGTGGTCGAGGGCGGCCGCCGCGGCCCGGTCGAGACCGGCCAGCCAGGACGGCTCACCGGACTGCTGAGCGGCGACCAGATGGTGCAGCGCCTGCGCCGATCGGTTCGACCCGGCCACCGCGAAGTAGGACAACGAGGCCCACAGCACCAGCCACAGCGCCTTGGCCGCGCTCGGGCCGACGACCCGCGCCGCCTCGAACGGCGCGTCCGCATCCCGTGGGCTCGGCCAGAGCAGGACAGCCAGCAGGGCATAGAGCACGACGGCGCCCGGTGCCCCGTTCACCGGGTCCGCCGCACCGTTGAGCACGCCCCCGAGACCCTCACCGATCCACCACACCCCGAGCGACCACGCCACCGAACTCGCGAGACCGATCCGCTGTGTCGGCCGGGCCGCGATCGCCAACCCGATGCCGATCTGCAGCACCGCGAACAAGCCGTTGGTGAGGTCGGGATGCTCGGAAATGATGGTGGCCGACCCGCGGATCGGCGCCGCCAGCAACCCCGGGTTGCCCGCGGCCATCGACCGGATCATCCCTGAGAAGCCGCGCCCGAAAAACGCCGCCTGCAGCTGGAGCAGCCCGTCCAACAACCACGCCGCACCCAACGCCAACTGCAGCACACGCCGCCGATCCGGGGCCGCCGTGACCAGGCCCCGCTCCAGACCACCGGCCGGCCGCCCCGCGATCCTGGCGCTGCTCGACACCTCGGCCACCGCCCGACTCCTTCCACTCGCTCCCGAACCAGCAGGCTACTACGCGCCGTAGTAGTTCCTGTGACGGGAGTTCCGAAACAGCGACGAACCTCCGACATCCGTGCCAGACTGAATCGCTGTGAACGCACCGGTCGCCTGCGACAACCCGCTGTGCACGTGCTCGCCGTGCCACTGCGGCGACGACTGCCGTTGCGGCAGCGGCACACTCGGTGAACTCGAACGCAAGGTAATGGGCGTGCTGTGGGCGGCGGACAAGGCAGTGTCGCTGACCGCCAACGACGTCGCCCGCGCCTTGCCCGGACGCGCATACACAACGATCGCCACGGTGCTCAACCGCCTGGCACACAAAGGATTCGTCCGCCGCGCCAGCGAACCAGGCAGAACCGTGATCCACTACACCGCCGTCGCCACCGACGCCACCCACACCGCCGAGACCATGCGACGCGTCCTGCTCAGCGCCTCCGAGCCCGCCGCCGCCCTCGCCCACTTCGCCGAGACCGCCGACACCGACGAACTGCGCATCCTGCAGCAGGCCCTCGACAGACGCCGCGACACCACCGGCTAACCACGAGACCGCCGACACCGAACTGCCATCGCCTCACTCGCCGGGCGTCACGCTCGCCCGCGTCGTGTGACCCGAGGTGGGCACGCGTATCTGCATTGCCACCAGGAGATCGGGCGCGCGATCAGGGCAGTCAGATTCGCATCGAGACCGGCAGCGGCACCCGCGCACCCGTGCACGGGTGCACCCGCGCCTGCAGGAGCCTCGGGCGCGGCCACGAAACGCGGGGGGGCTAGACGACCCGGCGGACGGGCATGCGGCTCGACAGTCGCAGGTGTTGGTGCCACGCTGATGGGATCACCGATTGGGCCGCCCCGCTGCAGCCCCTCTGGGATCGAGCAGTTGAGACGATGCGCAGTATCGATGAGCGGGCTTGCTGGCTGGTCTCGTGCCCCGGGGTTGTCGCGTTAGGCGTGCTGGGCCCGTGACCGCCCGGCACCCGCTGTTGCGGCCGCCTGCGCTGGCGTCGGTGAGCGCCGTACGCAGTCCTGGCGCTGGCCGGTGGGACGTGGTTGCTCTCCGGCGCGCGCAGATGCTCCGATGGCTCGGCTCATCCTGGATAGACATCAGCTGGGCCGGCTTCGCGGTGCTGAACTTGGTTGCGATGCAGACGCTCCCCGACTGGCGGCTTGTTCCCTTCCTCGCCATCTGGGTGAGCCTCACCCTGATCTACGGGTTACGGCTGTGGCGGCTGCAGCCAACCTTGCTGACTATCGCCGCCGTCACGCTGGCGACCGGCGGCATCATCGGCGTGCAGGTTATCCAGGGTGCGGAGGATGCCGACTACCTGCTTGAAGTCCCGCTGATCGCGCTCATGTTCTTGCTGATGGTCGGGCAGGGCCGGCGACGGCTGGCAGCGATGCAGGTGCAGCTGACGGCGGCCGAACAGGTGCACCGGATTTCGCAGGACAACCTGCGCCTGTTGAACCAGCAGCAGCGGTTCCTGCAGGACGCGGCACACGAGCTGGGCACTCCGATCACCATCGCCCTCGGCCACGCCGAGCTCATCGAGCGCGCCGCGACTGACAGCCAGATCGCCGCGGACGCGCACGTCGTCACCGAAGAACTGACCCGGCTGCGTGGCCTGACCACCCGCCTATTGCTGCTTGCCGCTGCTGGCAGCCCGAACTTTGTGCACATGTCACAGGTCTCGGTCGACACCATCGTTCTCGAGGCGCTCGACCGGTGGAGTTACGCGCCTCGCCAGTGGCAGCTGGGGACGTTGGCCGACCCGGTCGTCCCAGGCGATCACGACCGCCTCGCGGCGGCGCTGGACGCGCTACTGGAAACCGCCGTGGCGCACACGGTAGACGGTGATCGCATTGAACTCAGCGCCCGCCTCGACGGCCAATACGTAGTGCTGGCCGTCGCCGACGCCGGCCACGGGATCCCTGCCGCGCAGCTCGAGCAAATCTACGACCGATTCAGCCGGGTCGAACCACCACCTGGACGCGGGCCAGACGGGGGCTTCGGTCTCGGCCTGGCCGTAGCGCACGCGATCGCCGAGGCCCACAGCGGCTCGATCCGGGTGCACAGCACAGTCGGCGAAGGATCGCGATTTGCGCTGCTCCTTCCCCTTGCGGCACCGGCCGCCGCCAGCAGACCAGCCTCCCATCCAGAGCCGTCATAGTGCCGTCCTGGCAACCCGGACCCTATTACCGGGTTGGGGCAGAACCGACACACGCGACCTACATCGTCGCCGCCTACCTCGCCGGCGCCGGCCCGATAGAGCCAGCGTCGCCCAGCGGCGCCGACCCGCCGCTCAACGCCCCTGGCCGGACCCGAGAACTGATCCACTCGGTGTGAGAGTCGTTCATCGGTGGGTGCAGGCCGCAGCGTAGACCGCTGGGGCCAGGTAGCCGAGCGAGCTGTGCCGCCGGCGGTGGTTGTAGTCGTACTTCCGGTCGGTGATCACGACCCGGGCTTGGGCCATGGACCAGAAGAGGTTGATGTTGAGGCATTCGTCGCGGACGCGGGTGTTGAACGACTCGACGTAGCCGTTGCGCCAGGGTTCGCCGGGTGGGATGAAGGCGGGCCGATGCGTTCGCCGGCCCAGTCGGCCATCGCCTCGCAGGCGAGCTCGGGGCCGTTGTCGCAGCGCAACACGGCCGGGTAGCCACGGTGCAGTGCGAGGCGGTCCAACTCGTCGATCAGCGCGTCGCCGGTGACCGAGCGGTCGACCAGGTGGGTGAGGCATTCGCGGGTGTGTTCGTCGATGATCGAGACGAGCTTGATCGGCCTGCCGTCGGTGGTGGCGTCCGGTCTATACGGCGATCAACGCCGAGCAGGCCGCCGAACGGCTGGAGGAGTTCCTCGGCGCCTGGGGTGGCCGGTACCCGGCGATCGCCGGGCAATGGCGAGCTGCCTGGGACGAGTTCATCCCGTTCCAGGACTACGACGTCGAGATCCGGCGCATCATCTGCTCCACCAACGCCATCGAGTCGCTCAACGCCCGCTACCGCCGAGCGGTCAAGGCCCGCGGACACTCCCGACCGAACAGGCCGCGCTGAAGTGCCTCTACCTCGTCACCCGATCCCTCGACCCCACCGGGCGAGGACGGGCACGATGGACCATGCGCTGAAACCAGCGTTGAACGCCTTCGCGATCACCTTCGAAGGCCGCCTCACACCGAGGCACCACCAACTGAAGATGCCAGCGTCAGTTACACCGGAAATCGGATAGTCCCCTCCGCCGAAGCGCAGGCCCGAGACGAGCATGACGATGGTCAATGCGACCAGCAGTGCGTCCGCCAAAGCGAGACGACCTTCGGCGTGGTACAGCCGTGCGATGTCCCAAAGCCCGGACGCAGCGTGTGCTGCGACCCGGGCTTCGTGGCGTACTTGGTCAGACCGCCCGGACGTTCTCGGCCTGCGGGCCCTTCTGACCGGCGACCGTGTCGAACTCGACGCGCTGGTTCTCGTCAAGGCTCTTGTAGCCGTCGCCTGACAGCGCCGAGTAGTGCACGAAGACGTCCTTGGTGCCGTCGTCGGGAGCGATGAAGCCGAAGCCCTTCTCGCTGTTGAACCACTTCACTGTTCCTTGCACCATGTCGGTGTCCTTTCGGAAGCTGTTCCGGGCGCACCGTGTGTGCCGGCCGGGGTCGTGACGCGTGACGTCCGACTCGGCCGAAAGGATGAGGTGGGTACGTCGCCCGCTGCAGAAATCCCGCGCGTGGTGACGTGAAGGAGAAATGCGAACCGTCGCCAACGATAACACCTGCACTCAAGACGGGTTGGTTCGAGAGGCCTCCGCCGAGCCCATTCAGCAGGTGGGGCGACCGACGATGTGGAGTGCGACAAGTGGGAAGTGCCGTCATGAGCACCTCGCGTTCGGTACCGACCCGGCATGTTCCCGTTCGGCCACGGCATCCGTGAGTTCCAGGCAGGCATGGTCCATCGCCGTCCCGGCGAGAGCAGTGACCCGCGATAGGACGTCTTGTCCGCTGCCGGCAGGTGCATGTCTCACGCCGACCGAGGGCGGGAGTCCGCCTCCAGCAAGGTGCCGTCACATGTTCGTGTCATCAGCGGGGACGTCGCCCGGAGGAGGCGGCGGCGGCGCTCCCCCCGTGCCGTTGAGGACCGGCGCGGGCAGACCGAGCGTGTATGCCGTCATCGACAGCGATCCGTAGGTGTAGCCGTCGATGGCCACCTCGACGTCTTCTGAGCTGACGCCGGCCAGCCCGGCGAGGTAGAGCAGTGGGATGAAATGCTCCGGTGTCGGCACGGCGTGGCGGTAGTCCGGGTGGGCGTCCAGCGCGGCGATCTCGGCCGGCCCGGACTGCATCCGTGACCGGGCTGCGTCGTCGAAACGCTGTGCCCAGTCGTAGCCGCCGTCGACAAGCGCCCAGTTCACGGCCCGCAGGTTGTGGACGACGTTGCCGCTTGCGATGACCAGGATCCCGCGTTCGCGCAGCGGAGCCAGTTTCGCGCCAAGGTCAAGGTGGTAGTCAAGGCCTTTGTCGGCGTTGATTGAGAGTTGCATGACCGGCACCGACGCGTCGGGAAAGGCGTGGACGAGCACCGACCATGTGCCGTGATCGATCCCCCAGCTGTCGTGGTCGGCTCCCACCCAGGTGGGGTGGACGGTGTCCTTGATTTCGTCGGCAAGCTCGGGCAGCCCCGGTGCGGGGTAGTCGATCGCGAAGAGTTCGCGCGGAAAGCCGTAGAAGTCATGGATCGTGCGCGGGCGCGGCATCGCGGTAACGGCGGTTGCATTGACGTACCAGTGCGCCGAGATGACGAGGATGGCGCGCGGCTGCGGTACCGCGGCTCCGAACGCACGCCACGAGGCCGTGTACCGGTTGAGCTCCAGGGCGTTCATCGGGCTGCCATGGCCGAAGAACGCCGCGGGCATCAGAGACAGGGCGCGATGCTGGTTGGCCATCTCAACCTCCAAGCCCGTAGCTGCCGACGCCAGCTCATCACCCTGGCGTGCACAGCTCTCGTGTCATGGTGGCACGTCCCGACGTTCATAGACCCCTCGTCACCGCACCAGCGCGATAGCGGAGCGCGGACGCCCCCCAGGGCGCGCCGCACCAGCCGGTGGCACTCGCCGAGATTCACCGCCACCCGTGAAACAACGTGTCACAGTCGCCCGCGGCGCTTGACCCGACGCTGGCCACGTGGCTGCATCGTCACCAGGAAATCGGGCGCGATCAGGGCAGGCAGATTCGCATCAAGATCGGCAGCGGCCCAGTACAGTCCCGCCCTGCAGGAGCCTCGACCCGGCAACGAAACGCGCGCCGAGCCGTCGTTACGCGCGGCCGACGCGCCCTGCTCTCCAGGTGCTGGATCAACGCAGATGGGTGGTTACCGAGCTCAGCAGCGCATGCCTCTGCCTACGGACTCACCGCCGGGCAGATGGGATGGGGACGGGCGGGACGCCGTCCACGATGCGGCTGGTGATCGTTCCGAGCTGCTCGACGGTCACCGTGACGACGTCTCCCGGCCGCAGGGGCGGGTGCGCGTCGAATCCGTGGCGTCCCCACAGCTCGGCAAGGCAGCCGCCGCCGCAGGTGCCTGAACCGAGGATGTCCCCCGGCCGGACCTCGGTGCCGCGGGAGGCGTACGCGATCATGTCGCCGTAGGAGAACGCCATCGACGACCAGCGATCCTGGCCGACGAGATTCCGGTTGATCTCCACCGTCATCGCGAGGTGATACGCAGTGCCGTCGCGCCACGGTTCCAGCTCGTCTGGCGTGACGAGCATCGGCCCGAGAGTGGTCGTCGTGTCCTTGCCCTTGACCGGCCCCAGCGGCACCTTCATCTCGGCGAACTGCAGGTCCCGGGCGGACCAGTCCACCAGCATCGTGTAGCCGGCGATGTGCGCATCGGCATCCTCGGGGTGAACGTCTCGTCCACCACGCCCGATCACTGCGGCAACCTCGAGTTCGAGGTCGAACAGCCGGCAGCCGGGCGGAACCGGGACATCGTCCTGCGGGCCCGCGATCGCGTAGGGATTCGTGAAGTAGAAGGCCGGCGCCGCGTACCAACGCTCCGGCACCTGCGCGCCGTCGCCGGCGAGCTGCGCCACTCCTTCGACGTGCTGCTCGAAGGTCATGAAGTCGCGCACCGTCGGCGGGTCGGGGATCGGCGCGCGCAAATGCAGGTCGGTCAGCGGACGGCCTGCTGACGCGGCGAGTGCGCGTTCGCCGGACTGGCGAAGCGCTCCGGTACGGAGCAGCTCGAGCAGGCTGACGCCCGCCGGCAGCGGGTGCACCAGGTCAGCGGCGACGGCGCCGACTCGGTCCTGGTCGTCATCGAGGTAGGTCACAAAGCGCATGCGGACCCTCTCAGACGTGCGTGTGCATCGGCCCGCCCAGCCAGGCGGTGGTGTCCTGGAAGGCGGCCATGATGTCCAGATCGAGGCCGGCGGCGTCGGCGTACACCCGGTGCAGGTTGAGGACGATCCGCTCCGCATCGGCCCACGCCCCGAATTCGCCGAGGTCAGCCGCGAGCGCCGCCTCGAGCGGGGACAGCCCGCGGGCCAGCCCGTCCTCGCCCTTCTCGACGACGAAGCGGTAGTACCGCTGGTGCTCATCGAGGACGCGCTCGATGTCGCCGCTATGCACGACCGGCCCGTGGCCAGGAACGATGATCTCGGGCTCCATGGCGGCGACCCAGCCGATCGCCGCCAGCGCCCCCGCGACCGATCCCATGAAGACCAGGGGCGTCAGGCCAGCGAAAATCAGGTCGCCGCTGAACACCACGCGCTCGTGCGGGAGCCAGGCCACGAGGTCACCCGTGGTGTGCGCCGGACCGCCTGGATGCAGGAGCTCGATCCGCCGCTCGCCGACATACACGCTCGAGGCGGACGTCATCGTGACGTCCGGGAGCCGCCGGGTGACCGGCCCCCAGTCCGGAACCGGCTGCCAGAACGGCGGGCAGCCGTCGATCACCGGATCGAGGCGTAGCCCTTCCCGCATGTTGGCGTGCCCGATGATCACGGTCTCGGCGGGCAGGAGGCAGTTGCCGTAGGTGTGGTCACCGTGCTGGTGGGTGTTGACCGCGACCCGGATGGCCGTCCCACCGGTCGCAGCATCCAACGCGTCGAGGAAGCGCCGTGTGCGGGCCGCGGTGGCGCAGGTGTCGACGACGACCACGCCCTCCGGACCGGCCACTGCGCCGGCGTTGTTCAGCCACCACGACCCGTCGGGTTGCACCCAGGCGTACAGCCCGGGCCGCAGCTCCTCCAGGCTCGATTCACTCATGCGGTCAGGTTCGCAGACGCCATGCTATTAGTGCCACCAGTAGACGCTGCGCGGCGTGGCGTTATGGTGCGGTGCTTCGACTCGCCGGTCCGGCGTCCTGCCGACCGTCCCGGGATGACACCACACATGCAACACTGGCCACCCACGATCACCGGTCCACGGGGGTGCAGCTGCATATGCAGACTCAGATTCGGCCGGGGTCCGACGGCCGGCGAACGTTGCGGCCGCAGGTTTGCGCGCTCCCCCGCTACTAGCGGATCTTGCGTTCGCAGGATTACGGCACGGCCCCGCACCGACATCCGGTGCGGGGCTTGCGTCGTTCTATCCCTCTGACTCCGGGCCTCCCAGCGCCGCGACCGCCGGACCGCGCGACCACGTCGGCCCGGAACGCGACCGCCATGACCGACCAGCTCGCCGACACCACCGGGCCACGCGACCGCGGCTCGAGCGCCGCCGGGACCGTGGCCGCCGACCTGCCGCAGAACGACTGGATCACCCCGCAAAGAGGCCGCGGTCCTGATGAGCCAGGACACCGTCTAGCGCACCGTCAACGCCCACCGGCTCACCACCCGCACCGGGGGAGAACAACACCACCCTGATCCGGGTCGCAGACTTGATCGAGCTCGGCAAGTTCACCGCCGAGGCCCGAGCACGACCAACTGACCATGCCAGCGTCGGTTACATCGGAAATCGGACGGTCCCGCGGCGAGCATGCGGTTGGTTAGGTGGTCACCGTCGGCGGGCCTGAGGCGTCAGCTCGGCGGCTCCGTAGCTGTTGTCTTCGGCGTTCATGGTCACACCCGGGGGGGGGGGGGGACAAGCTCGTCGACGCGGTCCAGGATCTCGGTGGTCAGGGTGAGTTCCGCGGCCGGCAGCTGCGATTCGAGTTGCTCCATGGTCCGCGGGCCGATGATCGCCGAGGTCACGCCTGGGTGGTTTATCGCCCAGGCCAGCGCCAGTTCGATCAGCGTCATTCCGGCCTGTTCGGCGAGCATGACGAGCTCTTCGACGACGTCGAGCTTGCGCTGGTTGGCCGCCAGGCTCATGTCGAAGCGGGCGTTGGGGCGCGCGCCGGATGTCGGAGCGCCCGGGGGCATTCTTGCGCCAACGGCCGGTGAGCCAGCCGCCGGACAGCGGGCTGTAGACGAGGGTGCCCATGCCGTGGCGCTGGGCGGTCGGGAGGACGTCCTCCTCGATACCGCGGACGAGGAGCGAGTACGGCGGCTGCTCCGTGACGAAACGTTCGAGATTGCGCTCGCGGGAGGCCCATTGCGCCTCGACGATCTGGCTGGCCGAGTAGGACGACGAGCCGATGTAGCGGACCTTGCCTTGGCGGACGAGGTCGTCAGTGCGCCGAGGGTTTCCTCGACGTCGGTCGTCGAGCTGGGGCGGTGGACCTGGTAAAGGTCGATGTAGTCGGTCTTGAGGCGCCGCAGTGAGTTCTCGACCTCGCGGATGATCCATTTTCGGGAGCCGCCGCTGTGGTTCGGTGCCGCGTCCATCGGCATGAAGAACTTCGTGGCGAGCACGATGTCGTCGCGGCGCCCCTGTAAGGCTTCGCCGACGATCTCTTCGGAAGCTCCGCCGGAGTAGACGTCGGCGGTGTCGACGAAGTTGATCCCCGCGTCGAGTGCGCGGTGGATGACGCGGATCGCGTCGGCGCGGTCGTCGTTACCCCACGGCCCGAACATCATCGTGCCGAGGCACAGCGGGCTGACCGAGACTCCGGTCCGGCCCAGCAGCCGGTATTCCATGTCGTGCTCCTCCTAGTTCTGGCGGGTGATGTTGTTGACGGCGGCGAGGCCGTTGAGGGTGCGGGGGTAGCCGATGTAGGGAACCAGCACGGTCAGCACCGCGAGCAGTCGCTCGCGGGTGTTGCCGACCTGCAGGTTGCCGTTGACGTGGCCGCGGACCTGGGCGTCGGCGCCACCCAGCGCGACGAGCATCGAGAACGTCAGCAGCTCGCGCGCGGCGAGGTCGATTCCGCGGCGTCCGACGGTGTCGCCGAAGCAGTTGGCGGCGAGGTAGCGCTAGAAGTGCACTTCGTCCGCGGCCGCGCCGGTCAGGCGTGCCTCGACCGCCGCCGCTCCGCCGACGATGTAGGCCTGCACGGACTTGCCGTGCTCGAGGCGGGTGGCCGGTGTGGACGCCGACTGCGCGGGCAGGGGCAGTTCGACGCCTGCCTCGGTGAGGACGTCGTGGGCCGCGTGCAGGTAGTCAAAGGCTCGGGCCATGCCGACGTAGGCGACGGCCTGGTAGACGAGCTCCTTGAGCTCAACCGGGTGCAGGCCGCCGTTGGCGACTGCGGCGGCGGCCACGAGGCGGAACTCGGCGAGCCCGCCGGCGGCGAGGATCGCGGCCAGTTGCACCATCAGCCGGGTGTGCTGGTCGAGCGTGTCGTCCAGCCGGGCGGCGTCGGTATAGACCTCGTCGAAGGCGAAGTTGTCGAAGTACTCGATCAGCTCGGGGTCGGTCCGGGCGAGGGTGGAGACCCGGTCACCGAACAGCTGGTCGTGGTTGGCTTTCGCGGCAGCGGTGATTGCCATCAGTCACAGCCCTGCCGTGTCGTGGGCGGCCGCGTACTGCTGGTCGGTGACGGGCTCGAGCCAGGTGGTGGCCTCGCGGTCGCCGGCGGCGTCGAGGATCGCGTAGTGGCACATCATGTTCTCGGCGGTGCCGCCGTGGAAGTGCTCCTGATCGGCCGGCGTCCAGACGCTCTCGCCGGCGCGTAGCACGACGGTCTTGCCGTCGCGGGTGCCGACCAGGCCGACGCCGTCGGTGCACACCAGCAGCTGACCGTTGGCGTGGGAGTGCCAGTTGGTGCGCGCCCCAGGCGTGAACCGGACCAGGCCGCAGGTGAGCGCCGAGGTGCCGTCGCCGCCGAAGACGGGGTTCATCCAGACGTCGCCGGTGAAGTTTGCCGCCGGGGTTTTCACCGTGGCGGTATCGGGGTTCTTGTCCATCAGGTGCCCTTCTGTGGGTGGGTTCGGTCAGGCGGGGTCGATGCGCAGGGTGGTCGCGCGCGCAATGTCGGCGGCGATGTGGGCGACCGCCGGTCCGCGGCCGTACTTGTCCCGGTAGGCAGCGTCCAAGGCGTCGTCCACGTCGCTGCTGTCGCCGGTGTGTTCGCCGATCTCGACGAAGGACACGTCTCGCCGGAGGCGCCCGGCGATGAGCTCGCCCTGGACCTCGACCTCGCCGGTGCCATCGATCGCGGGAAGCTCGTCTGCTGTCCACCCACTCTTCTGGGTGCTGCTCATGGCCGCGTCTCCCTTGTTGCGGCAGGTAGGTCGGTCACGAGGGGTCGTTGATCCTTAGCAGCGACTTGACGGCGCGGCGCTCGTCCATGGCGGCGTAGGCCTCGGCGACGTGGTCGAGATCGGTCTCGAAGTCGAAGACGCGTCCGGGGTTGATGCGGCCGGCGAGCACGTCCTCGAGGAGCTCGGGGATGTAGGCCCGGGCCGGCGCGACGCCGCCGCGGATGCCGACGTTCTTCCAGAAGGCGCTCTGGTAGGTGAAGTTCTCATAGAGCGGCACACCGACGGCGCCGATCATGCCGCCGGCGCGGGTGATGCCGACGGCGGTCTCGATGGATTGGTCGGTTCCGACGCACTCGAGCGCCGCGTCGACGCCGGCTCCGTCGGTCAGCTTCAGGACGGCGTCAATGGCGTCGTCGCCGCGTTCGGCGACGACGTCGGTGGCGCCGAACTCGGTGGCGAGCGCCTGGCGTGCGGGGTTGCGGCTCAGCGCGATGATGCGTTCGGCGCCGAGTTTCTTGGCGGCGATGACGGCGCTCAGGCCGACAGCGCCGTCACCGACGACCGCCACGGTGTCACCCGTCTTGACGCCGGCGCTCACGGCGGCGTGGTAGCCGGTGCACATGACGTCGGATAGGGCGGTGAGCGAGGCCAGCTGCTCGTCGGTGAAGTCCGTACCGGGCACCTTCACCAGCGTCGCATCGGCGTACGGGGCGCGGACGAGCTCGCCCTGCCCGCCGTCGTGCTCGCCGTCGCCGAAGGCACCGCCGTGGCTGCAGTTCGACTGGAACCCGGCACGGCACGCCGGGCAGGTGCCGTCGTTGAAGGTGAACGGTGCGATGGCGAAGTCACCCTCCGCGAGGTCGGTGACCTCGTCGCCGACTGCCTCGACGACGCCGATGTACTCGTGTCCGATGCTGCCGACCTTGTGCTGGTTGATGCCGCGGTAGTACCAGAGATCTGAGCCGCAGACGCAGCCGCGGACGACGCGGACGATCGCGTCGGTCGGTGCTTCGATGGTGGGGTCGGGCCGCTCGCCGACGGTGATGTTCTGCTTACCGTGGAAGATTGCTGCCTTCATGCCTGCTCCTGTTCGGGGTTTCCGGATGGGTGGACGAGTTCTGGTGCGAGACGGGTCGGGCGCCGCGCAGGCCGGAGGCGGTCAGCGGCCCCAGCGAGGCGCCGTGCCCGATTCCGAGCAGCGCCATAGGCGGCGCCACGCCGGTGAGGTAGGGCGTGTCGGCGGACAGCTGGCCCAGCCAGGCGATCCCGACGAACGGCACGTGGACGTTGTGGTCACGAAGCCCAGTCAAGCCGCGAGCCCGGCCTCCGGGGAGTGTCCGGCTTTCCAGGTAACGGCAGTACTTCCCTGGTCCGAGCAGCCAAACGTACGGTGAACGGTATGGACCACCGCGGCGAGATTCGGGAGTTCCTCGCCACCCGTCGAGCCCGGATCACTCCCGAGCAGGCCGGACTCCCGGCGTACGGCGGCAACCGGCGCGTGAGCGGGCTGCGGCGCGAAGAGGTCGCGCTGCTGGCCGGCGTAAGCGTCGACTACTACGTGCGGATGGAGCGCGGCAACCTGTCCGGCGCGTCGGACTCCGTGCTCGACGGCGTGGCACGCGCGCTGCAACTCGACGAGGCCGAACGCGACCACCTCTTCGACCTGGCCCGCGCCGCGGTGCCCGCACCGGCCCGGCAGCGGCGTCCGAGGCAGGCCGGCGTGACCGCCAGCGTGCAACAGGTCATCGACGCCATCAGCGAGGCACCCGCCTGGGTACGCAACGCCCGCCACGACATGCTCGCCGCCAACCGGCTCGCCCGCGCCCTGTACGCCCCCCTGCTCGCTGAATCTCGCCGCCCGGCCAACAACGCCCGCTTCGTCTACCTCGACCCCGCATCACGCGACTTCTTCACCGACTGGGACCGCGCCGCCGACGACATCGCCGCCATGCTGCGCTCCGAAGCCGGCCGCAACCCCTACGACAAGCAGCTCACCGCACTCATCGGTGAACTATCCACCCGCAGCGAGGACTTCCGCACCCGCTGGGCCGCCCACAACGTCCGCTTCCACCGCACCGGACACAAGAAACTGCACCACCCCGTCGTCGGCGACCTCGACCTCAACTTCGAGGCCATGGAAAACTGCCCTCCTCCCCCGGACTGGCCATGCTCGTCTACACCGCACCCCAGAACAGCCCCACCGCCGACAGCCTCAAGCTCCTGGCGAGCTGGGCCGTCACCGCCGACCAAGCCGGCGAACTCACGCTGCGCTGAACCTGCACCGCGGACGGGCGCGGGTCGCCGGTGGTGAAGGCCTGCTCGTCGCCCGCAGCCGCTCGATCTCGGCCCGCGCGTCCTCGAGCGCGGCGTTCTCCCGACTGGCACCCGGTCGTCCGGGCACCGGACGCGGAGGGCGCGTCCAGCGCGCCCTGCCTGGCGACCCGGCACGCCGTGACCACCGTCGAACGGTCGACGCCGTGCGCCTCGGCCGCCTCGCGCTGGGTCGCGCTGGGTCGCCTGACCACTCAGCACCGACACGAAGATCTCGTACTTCTCGGACGCCGCCAGACGACGCCTCTTCCCCTTGCCATTCACTGCTGCAGTGGACATGCCGACCGGCCTCCAACCGGGTCAGGCACGCCGCCCCGCGTTGGGCATTTTCCGAACCGAGTGACCGGGCTAAGTCAGACGCAGAACACCGCGCGTCTTAGACCGCATTCACCGATGATCTTGATGTCGTGAGCGTGCCGTAGCGCCGAGATGCCCTTGTGCAGCAAGAGAATCAGAGCTGTCGAGGAACTGATTCTGGCTGTCACGAAGGGCATCTCGAAGGTGCAACTATCTCACGCTGCCCGGGCAGGGCGTGCACGGTTCGATGATCGGAATCTGGTGTCGGCCGGTGGGCTGGTCCCGGTGTTGAAGTTGGCCGAGCGGGCCGGGCTGCAAAGCCTGGTGCGCGAGCGGTTGACGGTGCCGACGGACAAGGGGCGCGCACGCTGGGGCGAAGGTGTCCGCGCTGGTCGCGGGGATGGTGGCCGGGGCGGACAGCATCGAGGACATGGACCTGCTGCGGCACGGCGGGATGGACCGGTTGTTCACCGGCATCTCCGCGCCCTCGACGCTGGGCTCGTTCTTGCGCGCCTTCGCGTTCGGGCATGTCCGGCAGCTGGACGCCGTCGCTGCCCGCTTGGTGGCCAACCTCGCCAGGCAGACACCGGTGCTGCCCGACGCCGGGCAGATCGCCTACCTCGATGTTGATGACACGATCCGGTCGACCTACGGCTACGCCAAGCAGGGCGTCGGCTACGGCTACTCCGGCGTCAAAGGGTTGAACGCGCTGATCGCCGCGGTGTCGACACCGAGTTCGGCGCCGGTCATCGTGGCCACGCGGCTGCGCAAGGGCTCGGCGAATTCTGCCCGCGGCGCGGCCCGCCTGGTCGCCGACGCCCTCAAGACCAGCCGGGCCTGCGGGGCGAGCGGGCTGCTCGTGGTCCGCGCCGACTCGGCGTTCTACGGCCGCGACGTGGTCGCCGCGATCGGCCGCGCCAAGGCCCGGTTCTCCATCACCGCCCGCCAGGACGCCGCGGTGCGCCGCGCGATCGCCGCCATCAGCGACGATGCGTGGACGACGATCCGCTACCCGAACGCGGTCTTCGACGAACAGCTCGGCCAGTGGGTCAGTGACGCCGAGGTCGCCGAAGTCGAGTTCACCGCGTTCGCTTCCCGCGGCAAGAACCACGCGGTGACCGCCCGGTTGATCGTGCGCCGCGTCCGCGACCAGAACCCTGCTCACCTCGTCGCCGACGCCCAGGGCGAGCTGTTCCCGGCCTGGCGCCACCACGCCGTGTTGGGACCTGACCCCGAGTAGTGGACACGCTCAATCCCGGTTTCTGCCGGGGGAAGCGAGAAGATCCACTCATGGCGAGGAAGACGTACTCTGCGGAGTTTCGCCGCGACGCTGTCGAGCTGTACCGGGTGACCGAGGGGGCCACGATCGCGCAGATCGCCGGCGACCTGGGGATCACCGATGCGACGTTGTCGGCCTGGATCAAGGCCGCGGGCGTGCCGGTGCGGGGACGACACGCCTCGACGGCGCCGGTTGACCCGAACGACGAGCTGGCCCGGCTGCGCGCCGAGAACGAGCAGCTGCGTGCCCGCGAGGAGCTGCTGATGAAGGAGAAGGACATCCTGCGCGCGGCGGCGAAGTATTTCGCCGGGGAGACGAACTGGTGAGCCGCTTCCAGTTCGTCGCCGACCACCGAGACGCCTTCGAGGTGAAGTGGCTCTGCGAGATCGTCGAGGTCTCGCGTTCGTCGTTCTACGCCTGGCTCGACGCCGCCCCGGCCCGCGCTGAACGCGCCGCCGCCGATGCTGCATTGGCCGAACGGATCCGCACCGTGCAGCGGACCGAGGGCACCGAGTACGGAGCGCCCCGGATCACCGCCGAACTCAACGACGGCACCGTCCTCGGTGACGATGACCGGGTGAACCACAAGCGCGTCGCCCGGGTCATGCGTGAGCACGGCATCGCCGGGCTGCGGCTGCGGCGCAAGGTCCGCACCACCGTCCCCGAACCGTCCGATGACAAGGTCCCTGACCTGCTCAAGCGGGACTTCACCGCGACCGCGCCGAACACGAAGTACGTCGGCGATATCACCTACTTGCCTTACGACGGCGGGCATCTCTACCTCGCGACGGTGATCGACTGCTGCTCGCGGCGGCTGGTCGGATGGTCCATCGCCGAGCACATGCGCACCGACCTCGTCCAGGACGCGCTGCGTGCCGCGCAGCGCGAACGCGGCGGCCTGGCCGGCGCGTTCGTCCACCATGATCACGGGGCGCAAGGCGGATTCAACCGGTCGTCGCAACACCTCGACTTCGGAGGTGGCGGACGGTGGCGACGGCGGACTGGAGCAGGAAGACCAGCGATATACCCGAGGGTGCGCGTCGGCAGTGGCGTGCAGATCGGGCGCTGCGGCCGGCGATGCGCTCGCCTGGGCGGCCTGAGCCCTCGCGGGCGGTGCAGCGACAGTTCTGGAAGTTGATCGCGACGGGCGTCACCTCGGCCGAGGCCGCGGTGGGCGTGGGCGTGTCTGTGCCGGTCGGGACCCGCTGGTTTCGCCACGCTGGCGGCATGCCGCCGATCTCCTTGGCCGAGCCCTCCGGACGCTATCTGTCTTTCGAGGAGCGTGAGGAGATCGCGCTGCTGCGCGCAAAGCAGGTCGGCGTGCGTGAGATCGGGCGCAGGATCGGCCGCGATCCCGGGACGATCTCTCGCGAGCTGCGCCGCAACGCGGCTACCCGTGGCGGGAAGCAGGAGTATCGGGCGCTGGTGGCGCAGTGGAAGGCTCAGCAGGCGGCGAAGCGTCCGAAGACGGCGAGGCTCGCGAGCGACGACAGGCTGCGTGAGTACGTCCAGCAGCGCCTGGCCGGAGAGGTCCGCCGCCCGGACGGCGCCATCGTTGTCGGGCCGCAGCCGCCGGCGTGGAAGGGGCTGAACAAGCCGCACCGGCAGGACCGGCGGTGGGCGACCGCGTGGAGTCCGGAGCAGATCTCGCACCGCCTGAAGCTCGACTTCCCGGATGATGAGTCCATGCGCATCAGCCACGAGGCGATCTACCAGTCGCTGTTCATCCAGGGTCGTGGCGCTCTCAAACGCGAGCTCGTCGCCTGCCTGCGAACCGGCCGGGCGCTGCGGCGGCCACGGGCTCGAGCGCAGAACCGGCCGCATGGGCACGTCACGGCCGACGTCGTGTTCTCTCAGCGTCCTGCGGAGGCCGCTGACCGCGCCGTCCCGGGGCACTGGGAGGGCGACCTGATCATCGGAACCGGTCGTTCCGCGATCGGCACGATCGTTGAACGCAGCAGCCGCTCGACGCTGCTGGTGCATCTGCCCCGGCTGGAGGGCTGGGGTGAGAACCCGCCGGTCAAGAACGGTCCTGCGTTGGGCGGTTACGGCGCCGTCGCGATGAACGCCGCGCTCATCGCGTCGATGACGAAGCTTCCCGAACAGCTGCGCAAGACGCTCACCTGGGACCGCGGCAAGGAGCTGTCCGCGCATGCTCAGTTCGCGCTCGAGACGGGCACGAGGGTGTACTTCGCCGACCCCCACTCGCCCTGGCAGCGGCCAACGAACGAGAACACCAACGGACTGCTGCGCCAGTACTTCCCGAAAGGCACGGACCTATCCCGCTGGTCGGCCGAGGACCTCGAAGCCGTCGCTCTCGCGCTCAACAACCGGCCCCGAAAGAGCCTCGACTGGAAGACGCCGGCCGAGGTCTTCGACGAGCAGCTACGCTCGCTCCATCAACCAGGTGTTGCAACGACAGGTTGAGCCCAGGCAATACACCTCGAAGGACTACGCCAAGCTCTGCGCCGACCTCGGCGTCATCCTCTCGATGGGGGCCATCGGATCGAGTGCCGACAACGCCCTCGCCGAGTCGTTCAACGCAACGTTGAAGCGCGAGACGCTGCATGGTGCCGCCCGGTGGGCGACCGCCCGCGACGCCCGACTCGCAGTGTTCAAGTGGATCACCCGCTACAACACCCGACGCCGGCACTCCTACTGCGGCCACCTCAGCCCCGTCAGCTACGAGAACACCGCTCACGCCGCTACGCTGCAAACGGCCGCGTAGCCATCAAATCGCGTGTCCACTTCTCGGGGCGAAGGCCCGTTCACGAACTCGCCGCTGGTGATGCTGCAGGCCGAGGCCGACCATCGTCGCCACGCGATCATCGAGCAAGTCATCGCCGACCTGAAGAACGGGCCGCTCGCGCACCTGCCCTCCGCGAGGTTCAACGCCAACAGCGCCTGGCTCGCCCTCGCCGCGATGGCATTCAACCTCGCCCGCGCCACCGGCGCACTGGCCTCGGCCTTCCACGCCAAAGCGACCACCGCGACGATCCGCCGGCAACTGATCAACATCCCCGCCCGACCGGTGCGCTCGGCCCGCCGCATCCATCTCCGGCTCCCGACGAACTGGCCCTGGGCCGACGCCTGGCTCAACCTATTCACCGCAGTGCACGGACCACCAGCTCCAGCCTGACCATCCTTCGGCCCGCAGGCCTCGACCAGGAACCACGTGGAACAGCCGGGCAGACCGGCGGCCCCTCCACGCCCAGCATCGCGCCCAACCAAACCCAAGATCAACACTGCTCAACCAAAATACGATCGGTGCATCCGGGCTTAGCCCTCCAGCGCTCCCGCCCACCGCCAATCCCCTTCCGGGCCAAGAAACTCCACGCGCTGGATCTCATCGTCGATCTCGTCGGTGTCGTGTACCCACGCGAGCGCGGCAGCGTGGTCCTCGAATTCTCGCTCCCCGACGACGTCCCCCATCCCGTCCTTGAACCGATAAAGAGTCACGAGACTCAGGCTATGCCGGCATGCGTTCTGCAGCCAGGTTGATGTACGCGTTGCCGCGCAGCCGGTGGTCACGGCCGTGTTCGACGACGCCTGCGGACCTCATCCAGATCGCCGCCCCACCTCCACCTGAACCCGGCCAACCGCCGCCACGCCGGCCCTGACCAAGATGTCCGCGCCTCGAACGTGGCCGTCGGCCCAGGTATGGCGCCATCGGACGACGAGCCGGTCGCCGCTGGCGATCTGCGACTCGGCCACCGCGGCTGGACCGCCACCTCTTGGCGCGCAGTCGGCATCGCCAGCTGGGCGGCCGCGCGGGCCGCGCTCATCCTCATCGCGCTCAGCCACCTCGACCACGCTGCGCCCCTCGGCGACCAGGCCCTGACCCAGGGCCCACCGCTCGGCCACTACGAAGCCCGCCTCGCCCAGGCCGAACTCGCCGCCGCCACCAACGAGCCGCACGCCGTCGAACTGGCCCGGCCCCGCGCTCGATCATGACGCACACGCCGCCACCGGCCGGTGGGCCGCGGGGATCAGACCGGGGATCAGGCGCTGTCGCGGGTGGCAGCGGGTGCGAAGAGCTCGAGTTGAATGTTGTCCGGGTCTCGGAAAACGATCACCGACGCGTACGGCGCGTCGATGATCGCCGAGCGGGTGAGAGGTTTGGCCGCCTCGTCGGCCAGTACGACACCGTTGGCCTCGAGGTGACGTTCCCAGACCTCGAGGTCGCGTCGGGTCGTGACGGCGAGCCCGACGTGGTCGAGGCCCGTGGTTCGCTCGTTGAACAGACCACTGTCGTTCGTGTCGTGTCGGTGGAGCACGAACATCAGGGTGCGGTCCTTGTTGCCCAGTAGTTTGCCGACTCCGCCGGCATGCGGGATGTCCGTCTGGAAGCGGATGTCGAAGATGCGGTCGTACCACGGGATACTCACGTCGACGTCGCTGACGGTCAGGGCGACGTGATGGACGGTAGGGCGGGCCGGCTCGGTCATGGGGTGGTCTCCTCGGTTCGTCGTGCGCGGGTTGAGCGTCGCCCGACTTGCGCGCCACCGACGTCAGCCCGGCAGTGGGTAAGGAACATGGCAGTCGCCTCGGCGGCGAGGTTCGTCCAGCGGTCGCCGCCCGGGTCGTTCGCGAGCTGTTGGCTGGCCAGTCCGGTGGTCAACGCGGTCCAGAGATCGACGTGGCGCTGCGCGGTGACACCGACGGCGCGCAGATGCTTTCGGGAACTGTCCAGTGCGCGGATCGCAGGTTGGTAGGCGGCGGCGGACGGTTCGAAGTCGGGGATGACACGTTCGAACAGCACTTGGTAGCGGACGGCGTCGCCGGCGCAGAAGGCAAGGAAACGGCTGAGGCCCTCGAGCAACACCTCGTCGGCACCGTCCGCTTCATAGGGTGCCGTCATGTGCGCCTCGAACGCCGACGCTGCCTGAAAGAACATGGCGTCGTAGATCGCCACCTTGGACGGGAAGTAGGCGTAGACGGTCGGGGTCGTGATGCCGGCGCGCTCGGCCAGCCGCCGTAGCGACAGCCCACCCAGGCCGTTCTCGCGTACCGCGTCCCACGCCGCGTCGAGGATCAGCCCTCGGGCGAGATCCCGACGGGCTTCGCGCCACCGCGGTGCGGCACCGTCCACCGTCACCGCCAAAGATTTGCACGCTGTACAAATCCTGTCAATGGCTGTGCAAGACAAGGCTTCGGGCCTCGGCCCGGCCTTGTCAGTCGGCCCGACGGCGTGCCGGGTCAGCCGTTGACCGGCAGCTGGCTCGTGATCGCGGCGTGGCGCTCGCGCTGCCACCGGCGGACGAGCCGGCGCAGCGGAGGAGGGAGCTGGCCGAGCACGCGGTCGCGGTCGGCCGGCGCGGCGTCGTCGAGGATCCAGGGAAGGAACACCTTCGCGCCACGCAGCCCTGCCTGGCGTCGTTGCACGGCAGCGACGTGGTCCAGGTCGGCCGAGGTGAGGTGGCGACGCACGAGCGGGATCGCTTCGGTTTCCTCGTGAGTGAGGTGCGCTTCGAGCAGATCACGGACACGAGCGATCGCAGCTCGAAGGTCGTTCGCGTCGGCGGGTCGGTCGCCGGTCGTGTCGAAGACCTGGTCGACATTGGCCAGCGCCGGATCGATGGCGAGGTGTTCGGCCGTCATCGCCGCCAGGACGGTGTCGGCCTCCGTCCCCGCTCGCTGCCGCAGCGCCGGCCAGACAAGGGTGTCCTCCGCGGCGTGGTGGTCGTGCAGTTGGGAGGCGAAGACGCTCCACTGGCACCGCAGCCCGGCGACGCCGGCGGCCTCGAGGGTCGCGCCGTCCAGTGCAGCGGCGAATCTCGCGAGGTCTCGGCGCAGCGCTGCGTGAATGAGCCGCACGACGGTCAGGTCGTCGTCGCTGATCGGGGTCTCGGTCGTCGCGGTGTCGCGCCACGCGCTGCGTGCGCCGACGACGACGTAGGTGGCAAGAAGCAGGATGAGGGCACCGTCGGCGGCGTGCAGGCCGCCGGCCCAGCTGTGGTGCAGGCCTGCCTGCGCCAGACCGTGCTGAGCGATCTCCGTGAGCAGGGCCAGGGCGAACGTCGCCGCCAGCACCCGACGCGGGGATCGAGCGAGCAAGCCCAGCAGGAACAGGACGACCGCAACGATGCCGAGTGCGTCGCCCACGGTGCGGTGCGCATCCAGGCTGGTCGCGTGTTCGAGGGAGACGCCGCGCGCGCCGAACACGCCGAGCCCCGCGAGGAAGACCTGCAGGACAACAGCGACGGCGAATGCGGCGGCGAGCAAGCCGAACGCCGCCGCGGCCGAGCGACGACCGCGAGCTGTCGGCGCGCTCACCGGCGCGGCCTGGCCGACGGTGCTGCTTCGGCCGAATGCGAAGCGGGAGGGCGCGCTCATGTGGTGCCGCGCAGCATGCGCGTGCCTGCCGTGCCGAGTAGGGCCAGCCAGGCGAGGAACCCGACCACCCCGACGCCGAGGATCGGTGAGCCGTGCACTTCGGCCACCGCGGGCAACGCGGCGGCACCGAGCAGCACCGCCCCGACGGCGGCGACCGGCCGCATCCAACCCGGGGCGAGCCCCACGGCCGCGGCGGCGACGCCGAACCCGAGCAGCGCGCCGGCGACCGCGACGAAGTTCAGCGTGAACACCGCGTTGTGCGCGCTCCACAGCACTTGCACCAGCGCGGGATGCCCCTGCAACCGGGCATTGGCCGCCACCAACACCACCTGCACCACGTTGACCAAGCCGAAGAGAACCGCGACCACACCGACCGATGCGGTGCCCACCCTGGCCCAAAGCCGCGCCCGCGCGTCCCCGCGGGCCAGGTCGGCGATACCCGCGGCGAACGCAAACAGCGGGACGAAGCCGAGGACGTAGGTGACCATGAGCAGGTGAACCGTCCAGGCGTGCTCCCCGAAGAACGTCAGCACCCGGTCGGGTGAAGCGTTGGTCGCCGGACCGACGGCGGCACGGAGCACGTTCTGGAAGGCGACCAGGGCCAGGAACAGCAAGCCGCCCGCGCCTGCCGCCCGCGCCGGAGCGCCGGGTGACGAGGCCCGGACACCGACGGCGACGTCTGCAGAACTCATCCGCCACACCCCTCTCATCAGAGGTTGCCTCTATTCGATAGAGACATGTTCTATCTAGTAGAGCGGTACTCTCGCGTCATGTCAACCCGGCCGTCCCGCCGCGACGTGCAGGCGCAGCAGACGCGACGCCTGATACTCGACGCCGCGTTGACGCTGTTCACCCGCCATGGCTACGGAGCGACCTCGGTCAACCAAATCGCCGCCGCCGCGGGCGTGGCCGTCCCGACGGTCTACGCGAGTGTGGGCACGAAACCGGAGCTGCTGCGACTGCTGCTCGACCGGGTCGACGAGCAGGCCGGGGTCGCCGACCACGTCGCGCGGGTGGTGGCCGCCGAGACGCCCCGGGCCACGCTGGCCGCGGCGGTGGCACTCACCCGAGGGCTGGTCGAACACGCCGGCCAGATCATCGTCGCGTTGCGGTCGGCCGCCGGGGTGGAGCCGGACCTCGCCACGGCCTACACCGAAGGGATGGCTCGACACCGTGCCGGTGCCGAGACGACGGTGCAGCGAATCGCCGATGCGGGAGCGCTTCACCCCCAGGTCTCCGCTGAGCACGCAGCCGCGATCTTCGCGACCCTGACCAGCCCGGCGAGTTGGGAGTCGTTGACCGCAGACTTCGGCTGGAGCTTCGACGACACGCAGGCCTGGCTGACCGAGCTGCTCACCCGCGAGCTGCTCACCGCCTAGGCCATCAGGACGACATCCCTCAGCCAGCCTGGGCGCGAAGGTGGTCGATGACCTGGTTGAACTCTTCAGTGGGCGAGAAGTCCACATACTCGGTGTCTTCCAGCGCCACCGGGATATGGCCTGGCGCCCAGTAGACCGCCTGCCCGGCGGCATAGGTCTGCTCGCCGTGTGGGGTTCGCATCAGCAGCTTTCCTTTGAGGATGTAGCCCCAGTGGGGGCACTGGCATGCGTCGCCGGGTAGTCCCTTCACCGCTGGGCCGAGGTCGGCGCCGTGCGGCAGTCGGATGAACGACGTGGACATTCCGCCGCCGATCTGTTCGAGGCGAACCTCCATGCCGCCGCCCTCGAGAACGATCGGCGCCTCTTCGCGGGCCAGAGCATTCATGATCTTGTCTCCTCACACGTGGTCGCTACGCAGACACAGCGTGTGCCATCCGCCGTTCGCGAAGCGTTCGCCTCCCGCTCCCCCGTGCCGAACGACATGCCGATGGCGTTCGGATGCAACTCGGCGCGGCCCTCGTTCGGTCCGAAGCCGCGTCGAGCTGGCTGCTGCCGATGTCGCCTACATCACTCGTAACGCCGGTCCGCCGCCCGAGCCTGGACGACGGTCGCCGGCTGAGGTTCAGCGCGAATTTCCCGGGGCTTCGTGAGGGGTGGCAGCATCGCCTCCTGCGCGGTTGGACCTCAATGGGCCAGTGAAAATGACCGCGCCAATGGCACGGCAGCGATGGCGCAGTCACCGGTGTCGACGACGTGGTTCAGTACGTTGCGAATCAGCTTGGTGTAGTCGTCGATCACATCGCGGGCGATCGGGGTATCGGGGTGGCGCACTGCGACGTGCAGACCGTCCGGCACGCGGGAGACCCAGACGTGGCTGTCGTCGGCGTCGGTGACCTGGCCGATCGTGATCGGCTTCCACTCTTCGTAGCGGTCCGCGCCCGGCATCTTCCGGTAGTCGGTGTAGGACACCATCGAGAACAGATCGCGCCGGGTGATCCGGAAGTCCGAACCGAGAAGTTCGATCATGCGCACGGCGGGGTAGGTCGCCAGCCCCACCGCCGCGCGGGTGGCGGTATGCGCGCGGGGCACCAGGTCGCCGAAGCTGTGCGCCTCGGTCAGCGAGAATTCCAGCGGTGCGCATGTGATGAACCAGCCCATCGCGGCCTGCCACTGCGGCTGATGACGGGTGTGCAGCGGGGTGATCGTACGGAAGTGCTCCTGCCCGGTCAGATGCCGCAACGCTGTGCCCATGGCGGCCAGAACGCCGGCGAATACTCCGCCGCCGACACGCCGGCAGATCTCCTCGAGGGTCGCCACGTCGGCGGCACTGAGCACGTGCTGGTTGTAGACATGCTGCGGCCAGAGTTCCCCCTCGGCCGCCCCGAGGTCCAGCGGGAACGTGGGCGCGGTGCCGCCGCAGGCGCGCACAAACTCGCGCCAGTGCGTGACGGCCGGATCGTCGGCGCCGATCGCCTCGCCCCGCGCGCGCTCGGCGTGGCACAGCTCATGAAAGCTGCCGACCTCGGGCAGCTCAGGATTCTCGTCGCGGACGAACGCCTCGTAGCTGGTCTGCAGCTCCCACACCGCCACCGCCAACGAGTATCCGTCACCAGCCACGTGGTCCAGGGCCACGAAGACCGTGGACGACTCGGGACGGCTGATCACACCGGTCACCAGCATCGGCCAGGACAGCGCATTCGTCCCGCTGGCGAACCGCTCGTCCAGGTAATCACGTAGCTCGTCGGTGGTGGTGAACTCACGAGCGGGCGCGCGCACCAGGCTGACCTCGTCGGCGGCCAGGGTGAAACGCTCGACGCTGGCGCCGCGGTCCCGGAACCCGCTGCGCAGGGCGCTGTGCCGCCGCACCCATGCGGTGAAGGCGCGGCCCAGGGCGTCGAGGTCGGCTTCGCCCGCGATCTCGAACGCGGCGCCGATCCACGGGTTGCCGGGCAGCCCGGTCAGCGCCGCCATGCGCTCCGACTGCAGGTGCAGCTGCTGGTTGTAGGACAGCGGCGCCGGGTCTGCCGGCGCGGCCAATGCAGCCGCGGCGGTCGGCGCGCTCACGATCCATTCGTTGAGCTGTCCCGGCTCGGGGTGGAAGTCCTGGAAAGAGATGGGTTGCATGCGGGGGGGATCCTTCGCGTCGGTGATCTCGCGGTCACGGACCGCGACGGGCACGGGAGCCATTTTTACCGACGCAATATGTACGGCTTGTACGGGTATGTCGCGGACGAGTGAAGCCTGGATGATATGGGGCGAAACCGGCAGCCCGACGCGGTAGGTGCCTACCGCCCTCGGCCCAGTGGCGGTCGCCGGGGTGAACAAGCTGCACACCGGTCCCCGTAGGCGGCCTCCCGGGAGAACCCGGTGTAGTCAGCGCGATAGCCGTTGACGTAGGTCGTGAGCCCCCGGGCGACGCGGTCCAGACAATGTGTGGCATGCAGTCGACGAGAATCGCCTGAACGCCACGGCTTGGAGTGACCCGTCGGACCCCTCCCCCGACCGGCGCGAACCGCACTCAGGCGTCGCGGCGGACGAGAGTGATCGCGGCGGCGACGATGGCTACCACGGCCCAGGCGCACATCACGGCAAACCCCGTCCAGGGCGACAGCGAGCCCGGGTCCGGATGCATGGTGTACAACACGCCGCCGGCGTTGCTGGGCAGGTAGGGCAGGAAGTGCTGCTGCCAGCTGGCGGGCAGCACGTGCCCGATGGCCGGCACTACGAGCAGCAGTCCGAACACGGTGGCGATGCCGCCGGCGGTGCTACGCAGCAGAAAACCCAGACCCAGAGCGAGGGCACCGACGACAGTGAGGTACAGCGCGACGCCGAAGACTGCGCGCACGGCGCCAGGTGCGCCGAGGGTGGTGCCGTGCGACTCCAGCAGGGCCTGCCCGAGCACGAAGGAGATCAGCGCGGCAACCAGCGTGACGAGGAAGGTCATCGCGCAGAACACGACGAGTTTGGCCCACAGCGCGGGGAGCCGGCGCGGCACCGCGGACAGCGTGGCGCGGATCATTCCGGTGGAGTACTCGCCGCTGATGACCAGCACGCCGAGCACTGCAATGGTCAGCTGGGCCAGGTACACCCCGGTCAGGCTCTGGCTGATCGGGCTGAAGGTGAGCCGCTCGCCCGGATCGAGCTTGCTCCAGTGCGTCTCGATCGCCCACGAGGCCAGCGCGCCGACCAGCACGGTGCCGAGCAGCGTCGCGGTGAGCACGATCCACGTCGAGCGCAGCGTGGACAGCTTGATCCACTCGGAGCTGATCGCGCTGGTCTCCGTGACCGGCGCGACCTCGACGCGCCGCGCGTACGGCCGGTTGGTGGTGTGCGCGGTCATGAGGCGCTCCGCTCGGCGGCGCCGACCGCGCCCTGGTACTCGACGCTGTCCTGCGTGATCGACATGAACGCTTCTTCCAGCGAGACCTGTTGCGGGGTCAGTTCGTAGAGCACGATGCCGGCGTCGAAGGCCGCATGGGCGATCTGCTCGCTGCTCAGCCCGCTGATCTCCAGCACGTCGCCGGCGTCGCTGGTGACGGTGACGTCGGGCCCGGCGAGCAGGTCACGCAGCCGTCCGGCGTCCGCGGTGCGGACCCGCACCGAGCGCGCGGCTCCCCGGGTGAGTTCCTCGACCGAGACGTCGGCGATGAGCCGGCCGCGGCCGACCACGATGACGTGATCGGCGGTGACGGCCATCTCGCTCATCAAGTGGCTGGACAGGAACACGGTGCGTCCCTCGGCGGCGAGGCTCTTCAAGAGGTCGCGCACCCAGCGGATGCCTTCCGGGTCCAGCCCGTTGACCGGCTCGTCCAGAATCAGCGTCGCCGGGTCGCCCAGCAACGCCGACGCAATGCCCAGCCGCTGCCCCATGCCGAGCGAGAACGCGCCCACGCGTTTGCGGGCCACCTCGTGCAACCCGACCAGATCGATCACCTCGTCCACCCGGGAGCGGCTGATGCGGTGCGTGGCGGCCAGCGCACGAAGGTGGTTGTAGGCCGAGCGTGACGTGTGCACCGCTCGAGCCTCGAGCAGCGCGCCCACATCACCCAGCGGGGCCGGATGATCGACATATGGCTTGCCGTTGACGGTGACCGTGCCCGCGCTCGGACGGTCGAGACCGAGGATCAGCCGCATCGTGGTCGACTTCCCGGCGCCGTTCGGTCCGAGGAAGCCGGTCACCACGCCCGGGTGGACCGTGAAACTCAGATCGTCGACGGCCATCTTGTCGCCGTAACGTTTGCTCAGCCCTCGAGCCTCGATCACCTACGCCACCTCCCGTCGGCTGACCCACTGCGCCGCCCAGCCACCCGGCGCGTGCTCAGGTAGCACGGGACGAGTCCGGCCGGGTGACGTTCGCAGCAGGATCGGCGATGATTCCCTACGGCAATGTAGGAGATCATGAGCGAAGGCTAGCTCGCGCAGGTGACGACCACCGGAACAATTTGCCGTCCGCTCAGGATTTCCCGTCCCGGGTCAAGCCCCACCGCTCGGCACGGCGTCGTGTCAGGTGCGGGGTGATCGATCAGTGAACTGCCGCCCTCGCGGTCAGCCAGTCGACCCACGCCGCGACGCCCTTACCGGTTCGGACGCTCAGCCACAGCCGGGGAACGCCCGGATTGACGGTGTCGAGGTGGGACTCGAACAACGCCCGGTCGAAGTCCAGGTGCGGCAGCAGGTCAATCTTGTTGACGAGGATCAGGTCGGCGCTGCGGAACATGACCGGGTACTTTGCCGGCTTGTCCTCGCCTTCGGTGACCGAGAAGACCATCACCCGCGCATGCGCGCCGACGTCGAACTCGGCGGGGCAGACCAGATTGCCGACGTTTTCGATCACGAGCAGGTCGAGGTCGTCGAGCCGCATCCGCACGAGCGCCGAGCGCACCATCGGCGCGTCCAGGTGACACTCGCCCCCGAACCCCTGGCCGGTGTTGACCAGCTCCACCTCGGCCCCTAGGCCAGCGAGCCGGTCGGCGTCGAGGCTGGTCTCGATGTCGCCCTCTACGACCCCGAGGCGCAGCAGGGGCGCCAGGGCGGCGAGCGTCTCGCGCAACAGCGCTGTCTTGCCGGCGCCCGGCGAACTCATCAGGTTCACCGCGAAGACGCCGGCCTGGTCCAGGTCGGCCCGGTTCGCCGCCGCGGTGCGGTCGTTCTCGTCCAGGATGCGTTCGAGGACCTGCACGCGCTCGCCGCCGGTGGCGTAGCCGGAATGATCGCCGAGGGCCCGGCCATTGGTGGCGTGCGAGTGTGACTCGGCCTCGTGGTCGTGGCGGTGGAAACGGCCCATGACACACCTCCCGGGCGCGAGTGGACGCCGCGGAGGGCTGGCAGGTCAACCGGACGGCGGGAATCCGGGATTCGGACATTCGGCCTGGTCACGGCCGGGGGCCGAGGTCTACCGTCGAGTCTCCGGTGAACGACAATCCGGGCCGCTACCTCGGGTAGGCGCCATGTGCGACCGTTCAGCCCCGGCCCGTGAGGACCGCTGTGCCGAGGGGTCCGGCACCCGGCGGGTCCGGGTGGACGTGGCCGGTGTGGTGCAGGGTGTCGGGTTCCGGCCCTTCGTCCACGGCCTGGCCACCGAGCTCGCGCTGCGCGGCTGGGTCCGCAACGACACCGGCGGGGTCGAGGTCGAGGTCGAAGGCAGGGCCGGTGCGGTGGCGGCCTTCGTCGAACGGCTGCGCACCGACGCGCCGCCGCTCGCGGTGGTCGAGACGCTCGAGGTGGGCGAGCGTCCCGCGCGCGGCGAGGACGCCGGTTTCGCAATCCGCGGCAGCGACAACGGCCGGCCGGGCCGCACCCTGGTCCCGCCGGACGTGGCCACCTGCGACGCGTGTCTTGCCGAGCTGCGCGACCCGGCCGACCGGCGCCACCGGCACCCGTTCATCAGCTGCACCCACTGCGGGCCGCGGCTGACCGTCATCACCGGCCTGCCGTATGACCGGCCGAACACAACGATGGCGCCGCTGCCGCTGTGTCGCCGGTGCGCCGGCGAGTACGCCGACCCGGCCGACCGACGCTTCCACGCCCAGACGATCGCCTGTCACGACTGCGGCCCGACCCTGACGCTGCACGTGTCCGACGGCGTGGACGGCAGCGCCGAGCCGCTGTCCGGTGCGGCCGCGCTCCTCGGCGCGCGGCGACTGCTGGCCGACGGCAAGGTGGTGGCGGTCAAGGGGCTGGGCGGTTTCCACCTCGCCTGCGACGCCGGCGACGAGACGGCGGTGGCGAGGCTGCGCCGCCGTAAGGGCCGCGGGGACAAACCGTTCGCGGTCATGGTCGCGGACCTCGATGCCGCCGCGGCGCTCGGCGTGACCGGGCCCGGGGAGCGGAACCTGCTCGCGGGCCCGCAGCGACCGGTCGTCCTACTGCCCGGCCGGCCCGGCGCCGCGTTGGCACCCTCGGTGGCCCCGGGGCACCCCGACATCGGTGTGGTGCTCGCCTACACGCCGGTCCACCACTTGCTGCTGGGTCTGCCGGGTGACGAGCCGGGGCCGGCGGTGCTGGTGATGACCAGCGGCAACGTCAGCGGCGAGCCGATCGTGACCGACGATGCCCGGGCCCGGGAAGTGCTCGCCGGCCTCGCGGACGCCTGGCTCGGCCACGACCGCGCCGTGCACGTGCCCTGCGACGACTCGGTACTGCGAGTGGTGGAGGGGCGGGTGCTGCCGGTACGGCGCTCCCGCGGCTACGCCCCGTTGCCGGTGACGCTGCCGGTGCCGGTCGGCCCGGCCCTGGCCGCGGGCGGCGACGTCAAGAACACGTTCTGCCTCGGCGAGGGCCGGCGGGCCTGGCTCTCGGCGCACATCGGCGACATGGAGGATCTGGAGACGCAGCGGGCTTTCACCGCCGCGACCGAGCAGCTCCGCACGCTCGTCGGGGTGCGGCCTGAGCTCGCCGTCGTCGACGCCCATCCCGGCTACCGCAGTGCGGCGTGCGTGCGCCGCACCGGCCTGCCGGTCACCACGGTGCAGCACCACCACGCGCACGTCGCGGCCGCCATGGCCGACGCCGGGCACGACGGGAGCAGGCCGGTCATAGGGGTCGCCTTCGACGGCACCGGCTACGGGACCGACGGTGCCGTGTGGGGCGGCGAGGTGCTGGTCGCCGACTACACCGGCTTCGAGCGCGCGGTTCACCTGCGCTACGTCCCGCTGCCCGGCGGTGATGCCGCCGTGCGCAACCCGTGCCGGATGGCGCTGACGCACCTGCGCGCCGCCGGGCTCGACTGGGACGACCGGCTGCCGAGCGTGCGGGCCTGCGAACCCCGAGAGCGGCGCGTACTGGCCCGCCAGCTCGAGGCCGGGCTGGCCTGCGTGCCGACCTCGAGCATGGGCCGGCTGTTCGACGCGGTGGCGTCCCTGGCCGGCGTGTGCCACCGCTCGGACTACGAGGCGGAGGCCGCCATGTGCTTCGAAGAACTGGCGCGCGACGCCGACGCCGACGACGGAACGGCCTACCGATTCGGCCACACCGTGCCCGGCGAGTTCGACGCCGCCCCCGTGGTGGCCGCCGTTGCCCGGGACGTGCTTGCCGGGGTACCGGCCCCGGTCGTGGCGGCGCGTTTCCACCGTGCCGTGGCCGACGCGGTGCTGGCCTGCGTGAGGACCGTCGCCTTCCGCCACGGCCTCACCGAGGTCGCACTGTCCGGCGGCGTCTTCCTCAACGCGCTGCTCACCGAGCTGTGCCGCGAGGCGTTGGGCGCGCACGGCTTCGAGGTGCTGATCCATCGCCAGGTGCCGCCGAGCGACGCCGGCCTCGCCCTCGGGCAGCTGGTCGTCGGCGCGCGACGCACCCGGAACACCGTGCAGCAAGACCAGAGGAGGTCGGACCCAGCATGTGTCTAGCGGTACCGGGCAGGGTCGTGGAGTTGTGGGACACCGACACGACCCGCATGGCCAAGGTCGATTTCGGTGGCGTGCACAAGGAGGTGAGCGTCGCATTCGTGCCCGACCTGCAGGTCGGCGAGTACACGATCGTGCACGTCGGGTTCGCCCTGCAGCGGCTCGACGAGGAGTCGGCTCTGGAAACCCTGCGGCTGTTCGAGAGCCTGGGCGAGCTCGACGTGGAGTTCGGCGACGCCTGGGAGCGGGCTGCCGCCGAGGCGGGGACGGAGGCGCCGTGAGATACATCGACGAGTTCAACAATCCCGAGCTGGCCCGGCGGCTGCTCGACGACATCCACGCGACGGTCACCAAACCGTGGGCGCTGATGGAGGTGTGCGGTGGGCAGACCCACTCGATCATCCGGCACGGCATCGACCAGCTCGTGCCCGAGAGCCTCGAACTGATCCACGGGCCGGGCTGCCCGGTGTGCGTCACCCCGCTGGAGCTGATCGACAAGGCGCTGGAGATCGCGGCGCGGCCGGGGGTCATCTTCTGCTCCTTCGGTGACATGCTGCGCGTCCCGGGCAGCGGCCGGGACCTGTTCCGGATCAAGAGCGACGGTGGGGACGTCCGGGTCGTCTACTCCCCCATGGACGCGCTGCGGATCGCGCGGGAGAACCCGGACCGGGAGGTCGTCTTCTTCGGTATCGGGTTCGAGACGACCGCGCCACCCAACGCGATGGCGGTGTACCAGGCCGAGCGGCTCGGCGTGACGAACTTCAGCATGCTGGTCTCACACGTACGGGTGCCGCCGGCGATCGAGGCGATCATGCAGTCGCCGAGCTGCCGGGTCCAGGGCTTCCTGGCCGCCGGCCACGTCTGCAGCGTCATGGGAACGCGGGAGTACCCGGCGCTCGTCGAGCGCTACGACGTGCCGATCGTGGTCACCGGCTTCGAGCCGCTGGACATCCTCGAGGGCATCCGGCGGACGGTTCACCAGCTCGAGGCCGGGCAGGCGCGGCTGGACAACGCCTACGGGCGCGCCGTGCCGGCCGACGGGAACCCGGCGGCGCAGGCACTGCTCGCCGACGTCTTCGAGGTCACCGACCGCGGCTGGCGCGGCATCGGGACGATCCCCGACAGCGGGTGGCGACTGGCCGAGAAGTACCGGCGCTTCGATGCCCAGTACCGGTTCGACGTCGCCGACATCGACACCGCCGAGTCGACGGTCTGCCGCAGCGGGGAGGTGCTGCAGGGGCTGATCAAGCCGCGCGAGTGCGAGGCCTTCGGGACCACGTGCACACCCCGCAACCCCCTCGGCGCGACGATGGTCTCGAACGAGGGGGCGTGTGCCGCCTACTACCTCTACCGGCGGCTCCAGCCGCAGCAGGAGGAGGTGGCCTCCGTTGGCTGAGTCGGCGCTCGAGGTCGAGGGCTGGAGCTGTCCGCTCCCGCTGCGCGACAGCCCCACGATCATCATGGGTCACGGCGGCGGGGGGCAGATGTCGGCCGAGCTGATCGAGCACGTGTTCCTGCCCGCCTTCGCCGGGTTCGGCGAGCCCGGGCCGCTCGGCGACTCCGCGGTCGTGATGCTCGGCGGCGCGCGGATCGCCATGTCGACAGACACCTTCGTCGTCCGCCCGCCCTTCTTCCCCGGCGGCTCGATCGGGCACCTCGCGGTGCACGGCACCGTCAACGACCTCGCGATGAGCGGCGCCGTACCCGCCTACCTGTCCTGCGGCATGGTGTTGGAGGAGGGCACCGAGATCGGCGTCGTGGGCCGGGTGGCGCAGGACATCGGGGACGCGGCCAGGGCGGCCGGCGTCGGCATCGTCACCGGGGACACCAAGGTTGTCGACGCGGGACACGGCGACCAGGTTTACGTCAACACCTCGGGTATCGGGCTGGTCCCCGACGGCATCGAGATCTCCCCGGACCGCGCTGCCGTCGGCGACGTAGTCATAGTCAGCGGCGACATCGGCGTGCACGGTATCGCGATCATGAGCGTGCGTGAGGGGCTCGAATTCGGCTCCGAGATCCGCAGCGACACTGCCGCGCTCACGCCGCTCGTGCAGGCGATGCTCGAGGTGGAGCGGGACCTGCACGTCCTGCGCGACCCGACCCGCGGCGGGCTCGCGACATCACTGAACGAGATTGCCGCCGCGTCGGGGGTCGGGGTCCGCCTGATCGAGACCGCCGTCCCGATACCCGCCGAGGTCGGCGGCGCCTGCGCGATGCTGGGGCTGGACCCGCTGTACGTGGCGAACGAGGGAAAGCTGGTCGCCTTCGTGCCACGCGGGTCGGCCGACGCCGTGCTCGCCGCGATGCGGGCGCACCCGCTCGGGGCGAAGGCTGCGGTCGTCGGCGAGTGCGTCAACGAGCACCCCGGCATGGTGGTCGCCCGCACCAGTTTCGGCGGCACCCGGGTCGTGGACACGCCGCTGGGCGAGCAGCTGCCACGGATCTGCTGATCGCCATGCACGAACTCGCCCTCTGCGCCTCGGTCGCCGACATCGTCCGGCGGCACGCGGCGGGGCGCCGGGTCGATGCTGCCCGGATCCGCGTGGGGCAGCTGCGGCAGGTCGTGCCGACAACGCTGGAGTACTGCTGGGGCCTCGTCGTCGAGTCGACCGATCTCGACGGCTGCATTCTCGAGATCGAGCATGTCCCCGCCCGGCTGCGTTGCGTGAAGTGCGGGCAGCAGGAGATGGGCCCGGAGCTGTGCTTCGACTGCCCGTCCTGCGGGCGCCCTGCGGACGCCGTGGTCGCCGGCGAGGAGTTCCTCGTGGCCTCGATCGACGTCGCGGCGCCGGTCGGCGGCGAGGTGGCAAGCGGGGGCGCGCCGTGAAGTTTCTCGTGCTCTGGCGCATCGAGCTGGCCCTGCTGTCGAAGGAGATGGCCTCGGCGGTGGCGCGGATGTCCGAGTACGGCCGGAAGCTGCAGGCCGAGGGTTCGGTGTTGCAGCGCTACCACGTCATCGGCGCGCACGGCGGCGCCTGGATCTACGACGTCGACTCGCACGAGGAGTTCGAGCGCCTTCTCGCCCGGGCACCGGTGTTCAACTTCTCGCGCTACGAGGTGCTCCCGCTGGCCGAGATGGCCGAGCCACCGAACCCGTCCCCGGACGCGGACGAGTGGACGGGAAGGACGGGGAAGCCATGAGCAGCATGTTCGAACAACCGTGGCACACACGGCGGCTGCTGGTCACCCAGCGGCTGCGGCAGCGACGCGACCAACTCGGCCTCACCCAGAAACAGGTCGTCACCCGGCTGGGCCGGCTCGGCGTGCTCACCACCAACCGCGCCCTGTCCAGCCTCGAGCACGGCACCGGGCTGGACCTCGCGAAGCTACCCGAGCTGGCGCACGCGCTCGAGTGCACCGTGACCTACCTCGTCGGCCTCACCGACACCCCGAACCAGTGGTCGCCCGACAGGCCGCCCGGCGGCCATGCGGCCGGAAGCGCGCACGCCCCACCGGCCGCGATGGCCGGACCGGAGCAGGCAGCTCCCGGCGGCGCGCCGGTGCCGCGGTCCGCCTCGGGCATCCTGGGGCCCGAGGTGCCCGACCGGCCGCGGCGGGGCGTCCGGCCGTAGCTCCGGCGGCGCCGCGCGTGTCACATCGCCCGCATGCGCAGGTAACGCTTGATGTCAGGCAGGTTGACTGCGGCGAGCGCGGCGGCCAGCAGCAGGACGAGTAGCAGCAGCTTGCGCATCATGGACCTCCGATTCCGGTCGGTAGTTCGCCGTGGGGAGTGGATTCCCGCGCGGCGCGATCGGCCTCCCGGTGGGCCGTCCAGACCACATCCAGTGCGGTCCGGGCGAGCAGCGGGACGGCGGCGCGCACGGGGTCGCTGAGTTCGGCGCACGGCTGCACCGAGGCGACCTCGCAGCCGACCACCACGACACGCCCCAGCGTGCCGCCGAGGGCCGGTACCAGCGCCAACACCTCGTCCGGCGCCATGTCGTGGGCGTCCATCAGTCCGTCGACGGCCGGCGCTTCCCGGGCCCGGGCCGCGTGTTCGACGACGTGAACGCTGCCGGGCCGGCCGCCGCGCTGCACGGCGTCGATCAGGACCACCAGGTCGTAGCCGTCGAGCAGCTCGTAGGCGAGGTGCACGCCGCGTACGCCGATGTCGCGCACCTCCGTGCCCGGTGGCTGCGGTTCGGCAGCGACCGCCGCGGCGACCGCGACGCCGACGCCGTCATCGCCGTGGAAGACGTTGCCGAGCCCGGCGATGAGCGAGCGCATCAGAACTCACCCGGAACCGGGACGAGTTCGTCCGGCGCGAAGTAGAGAAACCGGGCGTGCGGGTGTACCCCGTCTACCCCGTCAGCGGCGAGATCGTCGAGCGCGACGGCGACGTGGGTCTGTCCGTCGACGTCGGCGAGCACCGCTTCCACATGGGCCAGCCGGCCCTCGAGGAACATGTCCTGCGCGTCGGCGCGACGTGAACCGGGGTGCAGGCGCACCTGCACCCCCCGGTGCACCGGCACGCCGTCGAGCAGGATCTGCTCGGTGTCCGGGTCGACGTCGGCCTCGACGGCGGGATCCCACCACGCCGGTCTCCCGGCCGCCTCGGCCACGGCGCCGGGTGGGTCGGCCGGCCGGGCCACGTGGTTCATCGAGCGAACTGCGCCGTGGAGCCGGTCGCGCAGCTCGGGCGGCAGGTGGTCGACCTGGTCGACGATGTTCGCGGCCCGAGGGTCGCTGCCGCGGACCTGCCGACGCTCCGCGTCGCTGAGCGTCAGCGTCCGCAGGGCGAGCATCTCGTCGATCTCGGTGGCGTCGCAGAAGGCGATGTCGCTCTCCGGGGCGACCTCGGCGTGGTCGTACAGGATGATCGGTGCGGCGAGGATGACGTCGTCGCTGCCCTGCGGGCCCGCCAGGACCGGGAAGGAGCCGATGTTCTCGCAGCTCTGCGCATACGGCTCTGCCCACTTCGGGGGGTCGATCTGGGACAGGAACCGGGCGCCGGCGACGCCGACGAGCAGGTGAGCCGCAACGAGGGCGCGGCGCAGCGCGGTGGGTCGCTGGGCTGTCAGGCCTCGCTGGGTGGCAGCGGTCCAGGGGGTCCGGTTGTCCACCCGCACCCGGGCCCGGCGGGTGCCGTACGGGCCGGGCAACGACTCCACCGTGACCGCGAGGTGCGCGGTCAACGGTTCGCGGCAGCGCACGAGCCGGCCGCCCACGCGGCCGCCGTCGCGCAGTTCCTCGACCTCGATGCCGCCGTCGACGTGGACATCGATCTCGCGGGCGGCCTCGCCGGCCGGGGGCACGGGCAGGGCCAGCTCGGTCTCGTGCACGGCCACCTCGTCGCACGGCAGGTAGGTGGTGTCGCCGACGTCGAGCGCGTCGGTGACGGTGAAGCCGTCAGGGGTGGCGCGCTCGACGCGCCGCGCGACCACGTGCAGGAACCGCAGCCGGACGGTCATTTCTTGCGCCCGTCCGTCGATCAGCAGGTCGGTCTGCAGATACGACCGCTCTGAGGTGTCCTGTTCGACGAAGCCGGGCGGCATCAGAACGCCGAACTGCCAGCGCACGTGGTTCTTGGTGTCGTTCGCGCGGTAGGGGTAGAGCACGTGGCCCTCGAACAGCACCGTGTCGGCCAGCGGCACGGCGTCATCCAGCGAGCGCGCACTGTGTTCGGGGTTCGCTCCGCAAGCGTTGCTCACCGGTCGACCTCCTTCAGCAGGCGTTGCAGCGCCTCGTCGGCGTCGCGCAGTTGTTCTCCGGCGCGGTATCGGTGCAGGGCATCGAAGGTCTCCCGATCCAGGCGCACCCACGCCGTGCCGGGGAAGTGCAGGTCCATGGTCTCGCGCCACACCCGGACCGGGAGCCGATAGCGGGCTTCGAGGTGCCAGGGCACCGGCTCGACCTCGACACCCTGCTCGCCGCGCGTGAACACGGTGCCGCTGAACAACAGCAGCAACGGGATCTCGCCGTCGGTCAGTGCGTGCAGGTACTTTCCGGCCGCGACGTCGACGTCGTAGCTGCAGGGCAGCAGCAGCTCGATCGTGGTCTCGCCCTCGAAGCCGGGGACCGCCTGGCTCAGCTGGCCCAGCTGCATCGGCTGCAGCGTGGCCCCCCACCGCGAGCGGTCGCCGAACAGGTCGCGCACGGCGGCGGCCTCGGTGTCGTCGTAGCGCCGGCGGGCCGGTTCGATGCGGAGTTGGCAGCGCAGCACCAGCGCGTGCACCGGCCTGCCGGTGCGCTCGGCAAGGCGCAGCCGCAGCGCGATGGTGGGGCCGGCCGCCCCGCGGTCGGGCTGGGCGCCGGTGCAGCCGATCTCGAGCTCGATCACCGTGGACTGCCCGCCTTCACGCGTGACGCGACGCCGTCGAAGAACTCCTCGATCCGGCCCCACAGCTCGGTGCCGCCGCGGAAGCCCGACCAGTGGGTGCGTACCAGGCCGACCAGCTCGTAGCAGACGTCGATCGGCACGACGAGGCAGTCGAAGGCGCCCGGGGCCGTGCGTCGCAGCAGGATCGCCTCGACGTCGTCGGCGAGCCCGCCGAGGGCCGGCCCGGCGGCGGCGAGCGTCGCCCAGACCTGCTCCGGGGTCTCCGACTCGGTCGCCCCGGCCGGGCTGGGGTAACTGACCACCGGGGCGGGTGGCGCGTCGCCGGTGAGGTCGCTCTGTCGGAACGCGAACAGCAGGTCGACCGGAACCGCGAACTCGTGCCACTGTTCCTCGCGCAGCTCCAGGTCCTCGATGCTCCGGACCTCTGTGGGCACGGCGCGCATCCGGAGTCCGCCCGCGCCCGGGCTGGTGAACAGCAGGTAGCAGCCCCGGCAGGTGCACAGCAGGCGCCGGCCGCCGACGTCGGCCACGTGGCCGTGCCGCTCGCCGATCGGCTCGGCGCACATGTCGCACCGTTCGCCCGGCGCGGGACGCTCGTGCGGTTGTAGCACCCGCCGCAGCACGCCGAACGGGTCGTCTTGGCGAGCCGGGGCGGGCGGCCGGACCGGCCCGGTCACGGGACGGCCGAGGGAACCGGGCAGCTGTCGAACTCCGGACGGCGGGTGCTGATCTGCAGCAGTCCGCCCGGATTCGTGGCCGTCTCCACGACGCCCTCGACGTCGATCGCGCTGACCTCCGGTGCCGCCTCGAGGACGGCGCGTTCGACCGCATTGCGCACCGTCTCGCCGGAGGAGGGGCAGCTGTCGCAGCTGCCCTGCAGGCGCAGGTGGGCCACCCCGGCCTCGTCCACGCCGAGGTAGTCGATGCCGCCCGCATGCGAGCCGAGGTACGGACGCACCCGCTCCAGCGCGGCCTGGATCCGTGTCTCGACGCCGTCGGGGTGCAGATCGTGCAGCATCAGCAGGTTCGCGAGCAGTTCGTCCTCGGCGAGGCGGCGGACCGTGTCCTCGTCGAGCAGGTCCACGGCCCGGGCCAGCCCCGCTCCGTAGAGCGAGATCACGGCGGCCACCAGGTCCTCGGCCTGTTCGCCGACCTCGGAGCCGCCGGCGTGCGCGATCCCGTCGAGCAGCGACTCGATCCGGCCCGGCAGGGCGCGGACGTCGGCGGCGTCGCTCGTCATCAGTAGGGCTTTACCGCGACCATCGGCGAGTGCGCCTGTCGCACCGTGCCGCCGTTGCCGGTGTACATGTGCACGCCGCAGGGAAGGCACGGGTCGAAGCTGCGCACCGCACGCATGATGTCGATGCCCTTGAAGTCGTCCGGACCGTTCTCCTCGAAGATCGGGGTGTTCTGCACCGCGTCCTCGTAGGGCCCGGGCGTGCCGTACACGTCGCGGACGCTGCCGTTCCACGGTGTCGGCGGGTACGGGTGGTAGTTGGCGATCTTGCCGTGGCGGATCACCATGTGATGGCTCAGCACGCCTCGCACCGCTTCGGTGAAGCCGCAGCCGATGGCCTCGTCGGGGACCTCGAACGGCGCCCAGGTCTCGGTGCGGCCGGCACGGACCTCGGCGAGCCCCTTCTCGACGAAGTCGAGTGCGGCGGCGGCCGCGTAGAGCTGGAAGTAGGTGCGTGCCCGGTTGCGCTCGAGGGCATTGCTCCACTGCGGGATCTTCCACTCGTAGCTCGTCGCCGGCTTGAGTGCGGTCTTGGGCAGTTCGAAGCGGATGCTGTTCCCGGTGGCCTTCACGTAGGTCATGTCGACCAGACCGGACAGCGCCGTGGACCACAGCCGCGCGATCGGGCCGCCGCCGGTGTCGAGGGCCAGGTGGTCGGTTCCGTCGAACCAGCGCGGGGACATCGTCCAGCTGTACGCCCCGTCGAAGTCCCGCTTGGCCGGCTTGGGCAGTGTGTGCTGGTTCCACGGGTGGTGGACGTCCACCGGGTTGCCGAGCGGGTCGACGTCGACGAACTTCTCGTGCGAGCCGTCGGCCCAGTCGTCGTAGAAGGAGTGGCCGAGCAGGATTCGGATGCCGAGGTTGATGTCGACGAGGTCGTTGGTGATCAGTTTGCCGTCGACGATGACGCCGGGGGTGACGAACATCGACCGTCCCCAGGTGGACATCTTCCGGTAGGTGAAGTCGCACACCGCGGGGTCCTGGAACGCGCCCCAGCAGCCCAGCAGGATGCGGCGCTCCCCGACGTGCTCGTAGCCGGGCAGGGCGTCGTAGAAGAAGTCGAACAGGTCGTCGTGCAGTGGAACGACCTTCTTCAGGAACTCCACGTACCGCATCAGGCGCGTGTAGTAGTCGGTGAACAGCTGCACCGTGGCGTGCGTGCCGACGCCGCCCGGGTAGAGCGTCGAGGGGTGGACGTGACGCCCCTCCATCAGGCAGAACATCTCCCGGGTGTAGCGGCTGACGTGCAGCGCCTCGCGGTAGAACTCGCCCTCGAGGGGGTTCAGGGCGCGCATGATGTCGCCGATGGTGCGGTAGCCGTGGTCGGCGGCGTGCGGCGCCTCGGTCGAGTTCGCTCTTTCGAGGACGCCCGGGGTGGTCTCGCGGACCATGCGTTCGCAGTAGTCCACCCCGACCAGGTTCTCCTGGTAGATGTTGTGGTCGAACATGTACTCGGCCGCCTCGCCGAGGTTGATGATCCACTCACCGAGGTGCGGCGGCTGGACGCCGTAGGCCATGTTCTGCGCGTAGACCGAGCAGGTGGCGTGGTTGTCGCCGCAGATGCCGCAGATGCGGCTGGTGATGAAGTGCGAGTCGCGCGGGTCCTTGCCTTTCATGAAGATGCTGTAACCACGGAAGATCGACGAGGTGCTGTGGCACTCGCGTACGACCTTCTGCTTGAAGTCGACGCTGGCGTAGATCCCGAGGCTGCCCACGATGCGAGTGATCGGGTCCCACGACATCTCGTGGACATCGCTCTCGATGTTCTCGGTCGTCGCGGGCGCGTCCTTCGTTCTGGTCATCCCGAGCTCCTCTCACCAGTTCTTCGAGTAGCCGGTGGTCAGTTCGGGGCGCTTGTGGCGCCACCGCGGTTCCTTGTCGACCGTCTTCATCGTGATCCCGCGCAGCCGGCGGATCACCGTCCCGTACGCCGAGCTCGCCGCGACCGAGACCTTGCTGCCGGGCGGCTCGTCCATGAAGGGCATGAACTTGTCCGGGAAGCCGGGCATCGTGCACGCGATGCAGATGCCGCCGACGTTGGGACAGCCGCCGACGCCGTTGATCCAGCCCCGCTTCGGCACGTTGCACTTCACGACCGGCCCCCAGCAGCCCAGCTTGACGAGGCACTTGGGTGAGCCGTACTCGCTCGCGAAGTCGCCCTGCTCGTAGTAGCCGGCGCGGTCGCAGCCCTCATGGACGGTCGCTCCGAACAGCCAGGTCGGGCGCAGGGCGTCGTCCAGCGGGATCATCGGCGCCTGCCCGGCCACCTGGTAGAGCAGGTAGGTCAGCGTCTCGCTGAGGTTGTCGGGGTGGATCGGGCAGCCGGGCACGCACACGATCGGCAGACCCGCCTTCGACGTCCAGTCCCAGCCCAGGTAGTCCGGCACACCCATGGCCCCGGTCGGGTTGCCCGCCATCGCGTGGATGCCCCCGTAGGCCGCGCAGGTGCCGACCGCGATCACGGCGGTGGCCTTCGGGGTCAGCCGGTCGAGCCACTCGCTCGTGGTCATCGGCTGCCCGGTCACCGGGTTGTTGCCGAACCCGCACCAGTACCCCTCGGATTTGATCGACTCGTTCGGGATCGAGCCCTCCACGACCAGGACGAACGGTTCCAGCTCGCCCCGGTCGGCCTTGTGGAACCACTCGATGAACGTGTCGGCTCCCTGCTCCGGCCCCGACTCGAAGTCGATCAGTGGCCAGTGCACCTGCACCTCGGGAAGCCCGGGCAGCGCGCCGAGCACGATCTCCTCGATCGACGGCTGCGTGGCCGCGGTGAGGGCCACCGAGTCGCCGTCGCAGCTCAGCCCGGCGTTGATCCAGAGGATGTGCAGCGGCGGCGAGCTGGGGCTGGGAGCGGGCCGGCTGAAGGTCGAGGAGTCTGCCGTCATGGTGGTCCTACCCTCTTCCCGTGGGGCGGGTCCCGCCGCCTAGTGCGTCGGCGGTGATCGGCGCCAGTTCGTGCCTGGTCATCCGACGATAGGTGGCCCCGCAGATCACCGATACCGGCCGGAAAGCCCGAATTCCGGCGGATTCAGCGAATCGGGGAATCCCGGATCCAGGGACGACGGTGCGGTGGGCGCCTGACGACCGCGTGTCCGCGTACGGCCTCACGTACGCCGACACCGCGGTGCACCAGCGGAAGCTAGGACTTTCGGTTCGTGGCCTCGAGTCGGCCGGTGCGGTCGCGAGCGGCAGCCCAGGTGATCAGTGGCGGCACGAGAATGATCGCAATAGCGGCGGCCGAAGCGCCGAGGAGCAGCCCCGCGACGACGTCTTGCAGGTGATGCACGTGGGCCGCTACCCGCGCCCACGCGATCGCCGCGGCCGCCACAGCGAAGACCAGCCCGATGAGCCGGTGGCGGACCAGAACGAGGGTGGCGATCAACCCGGCAGCGATGGCGTGATCGGACGGGAAACCGCTGTCGGGCGGGTGGGGGAACAGTGGCTTGATGTGCGGGTTCTGCACGAACGGTCTCGGATCATGGTGGACGTTCTTCGCGATATACAGGAAGGCGAGCGCCAGGCAGAGGCCGACGACGGCTTGGAGCCCGAGGTGCAGCTTGCCCCTAGCAGGCTCAGCGAACAGCCACACCGCGGCGAACCCGGCAACCATGACCCAAAGCAGGTCCTGGGCGATCCAGGAAATCAAACCGTTCATGAATCCACGGTAACTCCCGGGTGAACGACCTACGTCGGCTGTTTTCGTGGGACGGGCTGCCGAGGGAGGTGAAACTGCGCGCTGGGGGCGCGCTGCCTTCACGACGTGCCGTTGGGCGATGACACGTAGGCCGTGGACAGCGGCCGGCCACCAGTGCATGCGAATCGCACGCTCGGGCCCGGCCGCCTGGCGCGGCCGGGCCCGGGAGGGGCACTACGGGTCAGCCGTTGGCTGTCGCCGGGGTGGTGGTAACGGTGAAACCTTCCAGCTTGTTGGCTTTCATGGCGTAGGTGTTGGTGAACGTGCTGCCCAGGTTCACCTTCGCGACGTCGGCGCCGAGCACCTTCTCCATGTTGTAGATCGTCTTGGGGCCACCGGCGGGCATGATGCCGTCGGGCAGGAACTGGCCCTTGTCGGTCGTCAGGCCTTGGATGTACTGCGCCTTGGTGATGGTGGTGTTCGAGACGTACTGCGAGGGCATGTGGCTGGCGATGTCGGCCGCGGAATGCGTGTGGATCCAGTGCATGGTGGCGACCAGGGCGTCGACGACGCCTTGAGCCGCTTTCTCATGGGACTTCACCCACGATTGCTGTGCCAACAGCCCTGCTGCCGGCCAGGCTCCACCGAGGGCCTTGGTCGCTCCCTGGGTGGTGGCGAGGTTGATGGCGTCGTAGGCGAGGTGCTTGGACTCCAGCGCGCCGACGGTGGGCTGGGTAGTCATAACGCACTGCGCCTGGTTCCGTTGGATCGCGGCGATGGCCGTGGCGCCGGCATGCACGGCGACGGTGTGGTACTGGGTCTTCGAGATGCCGTGCTGGGAGGCCAGGAACTGGGTCAGCTCGTCGGTGCCGGAGCCGAGATCGGTGACCCCGAGCGACTTGCCCTTGAAGTCGGC
Organism: uncultured Actinomycetota bacterium; assembly: GCA_963776855.1. Taxonomy (GTDB): domain Bacteria; phylum Actinomycetota; class Actinomycetes; order Mycobacteriales; family Jatrophihabitantaceae; genus Jatrophihabitans. Next base: position 417,917 of record CAVZOC010000004.1, read on the forward strand.
GGCCGAGTGGACGCCGCTGTTCATACCGCACATCTCTCGCTCGCCGGGTGCCCCGGAAAGCTGGACCAGGTTGATGACGTTCTTGCCCTTGGACTGGAAGTCGATGGCGTGGATGTACCAAGCGCCGGCGAGGTCGACCTGTCCGGAGGCCATCGCCTCCTCAGCGCCCACACCGCCGTTCTGCTCGGTCGACAGCTGCATGTTGACGCCGTACTTCTTGTAGTAGCCGAGATCCTGGGCGAGCTTGTACGGCAGATAGATCTGCTTGTCGATGCCGCCAACCATCAGTTTCACGGTGGGCATCGCGGCTGCCTGATGGTGCGAGGACGACTGCTGGTTCTGCGACGACGGGTTGCTCGATCCGCTGCTGGAGCAGGCTGCCACCCCGAGGGCGAGCATCCCGACAGCAGCTGTGCCGAGGGCACGTTTGAACATGGCGATCCTTTCGAGAGACGGACAACAATGGGCTGGGCGAGAAATGGGTTCGAGGCGCCGGCTCAGATACCGGTGGCCTCCGCGCGGCTGGGCGGGCGCCAGCTGAGGAGGCGCTTTTCGAGCAGCGCGAGCAGGTACTCCGCCACGAGCGTGACGACAGCCATGATCAACATGCAGGCGAAGACGGTATTCGGGTCGAAGTTGCCCTGCGCTTGCACGATGACCAGGCCGATTCCGTGTTGGGCGCCGAGAACTTCCGCGACAAGCGCACCGATGATCGCGAAGCCGAATGCGGTGTGCAGGCTTGCGATGAGCCAGGTCAGGGCTGAGGGGATCGTGACGTGACGGACGACCTGCAGTGGTGAGGCGCCCAGGACCCGGAGGTTGGATACCAGGTTCTGGTCGACCTCGCGCACGCCCTGAAATGCATTGAAGAAGACGATGAAGAACACCAGCACCGCGGCGAGCAACACCTTAGGGAAGGTGCCGAGGCCGAACGCGACGATGAAGATCGAGCCGAGGATGATGCGAGGGATCGAGTTCAGCACCTTGATGTACGGCCCGATGATGTCGGACAAGGTGCGGACCTGCCCGAGAAGCAGCCCGACGACGACACCGGCGCCGGTGCCGAGCAGGAAACCGTAGAGCGCCTCTTTCATCGTCACCCAGAGGTTCAGCCAGATCGAGCCGAAGGCAGTCCCCTGGGTGAACAGCTGCACCAGGCTGGCCCAGATCATCGAGGGTTGGCCGAAGAAGAACTTGTCGACGATCTTCAGTTCTGTGAGCAGCTGCCAGCCGCCGACGATCAGGACCGGCAGCGCGATCCGGCCGAGCCACACCACCACGGCGCGCCGGCGGCGGGCGCGACGGGCAACCCGCTGGAGGCTGGTGTCGCCGGCCTCGAGCCCGGCGGCGGTCGAGGGGCCGATGGTCGCGGTCATGCCGCTCCTGCCGTCATCGCGTACGCGCGTTGCACCTCGTCCTTGAGCGAACTCCAGATCCTGTGCTGCAGCTCCTGGAAGCGGGGTTCCTGGCGTAACTGTTGGACCTCGCCGCGGGGGCGAGGCAGGTCGATATCGAAGATCTGCTTGATCGACCCCGGGCTGCTGGTCATGATCAGCACCTGATCGGCGAGCGCGACGGCCTCGTCCAGGTCGTGGGTGATGAACAGCACCGACGGGCGGGTCTGCTCCCACAGTCTGATCAGCTCCGTCTGCATGATCGCCTTTGTCTGAACGTCAAGTGCACCGAACGGTTCGTCCATGAGCAGGATCTGCGGTTCGTTGATCAAGGCGGCGGCCATCGCCACGCGCTTGCGCATCCCGCCGGAGAGTTGATGGGGGTAGCGGTCCTCGAAGCCGACCAGTCCAACACGGCGCAACCAGTCGCGTGCCAACGCGACGGCGTCCTTCTTGGATGTCCCGTTGAGGACCGGGCCGATCATCACGTTGCCCAGCACGCTCTTCCACGGGAACAGAGCATCGGCCTGAAACATGAAGCTGACGCCGTGGGTGACGCCGGTGACCTCGTGCCCACCGACCCGCACCGAGCCGCCACTGGGCCGTTCCAGACCCGACACCTGGCCGAGGGTGGTCGACTTGCCGCATCCGGTCGGGCCGACGATCGCGCAGAACCGTCCGGGCTCAATGGTGAAGGTGACATCGCGTATCGCGGTGAACGCCTCGCCTCGTGGTGTGAGGTAGCGCTTCGTCAGCCCGGCGATCTCGATCCGGGTCCCGGCGGACGCGGGGTCGCCGTAGGCGCGCCCACCGCTGCCGCGAGATTCTCGCTCAGCCATCTGGATGATCCTTTCGGGTCGTTCTCGGTATGGCCGCCGACCGTAGAAAGCCCGAGCCCCGGGCGTCTCGGTTCTCGAGGAATCCCGCGTTGATTGCGTTGATCGAGGTTTTGCGCGTTCTCCGCACGGTGGCCACCTTGTTGGCCGTGCGTGGCGACGGTCACAATGGGCCTCACCATGAGAAGTGTTCGGTTGCGGATGCGCAGGCTCTCCAGCCAGATCTTCGTGGCAACCCTGGCGATCCTCATCGCGACCGTGGCCGCCGGCTTCTTACTGTTCGCTCGCGCCGCCCGGAACCACCTCGACGCGCAATACGAAGGCCGCGCGGCATCGATCGCGCAGACGGTCGCGGACGTCGGCCGAGTCGGCGGCTGCCTCGCGTACCCGGCACATGCCTGCGGATCGTGGCTGCAGGCGCTCGCGACCAAGGTCCAGCACACGACCGGCGCCTCGTACGTCGTGGTCATCGACATGCACCGGGTACGGCACACGCATCCGATCCAGCGCCTGATCGGAAAAAAGGTGGCCGAGCCGATCGTGGCTCGTGACGGACGAGTGCACCTGGGCACCGACCACGGCGATCTCGGACGGTCGGCCAACGCCAGGGTGCCGCTGTACGGCCCGGGCAGACGGCTCGTAGGAGAGGTGTCAGTAGGGATCGAGGAAAGCTCGGTCTCCCACGCGCTGTGGCAGGAACTGCCCTCCTACGGGCTATGGTTCGCCATCGCCCTCGGCATCGGCACCATTGCCTCGTGGGCTCTCGCCCGACGGCTGAAGCACCGGACCTTCGGGCTCGAACTGGACGAGATCGCGCGGCTGCTCCAGGAGCGCGAGGCGACTCTGCACGGCATCCGAGAAGGGGTCATCGCTCTGGATCCCGACGGTCGGATCAGTGTCCTGAACGACGAGGCCCAACGCCTGTTGCGAATACCAGGCACGTCGCTGGCGAAGCGGCTGGAGGAGGTCGTCCCGGCCGGGCGCCTCCGCGATGTGCTCTCCGGGCAGAACTCGTGTCGGGACGACATCGTTTTCACCGACGACTTCTGCCTCGTCATCAACCGGATGCCGGTTGCGCTCACCGGGCGGGCCCATGGTGCGGTCGTCACGCTGCGCGACCGGACCGAGCTTGCCGGGTTGCTCCGCGAACTCGAGGGCGAACGCAGCCTGACCGAGTCGCTGCGCGCCCAGCAGCACGAGTTCTCGAACCGGATGCACGCGGTAGCCGGCCTCCTGGAGCTGGGCCGCACGGACGAGGCCTTAAGCTACGTCACCGAGATCCGCGGCACCGCAGCCGAATTCGACCACGCCCTACGGACACGCATCGCATCCCCCCAGATCATCGGACTGCTCCTGGGCAAGGCCGCAGAGGCGAGCGAACGCGGGATCGAGCTGGTCGTGTCGCCCGACACCTGGCTCGGTGACTCACCGACCCGCATGCAGGCGCTGACCACCATCGTCGGCAATCTCATCGACAACGCCTTCAACGCTGTAGGAGCACGACCGGCCCCGCGCCGCGTCGATGTCGAGATCCTCGACGAGCAGGAAGGGCTGACCATCACCGTGGCCGACAACGGGCCGGGCATCCGCTCCGGCGCCGAACACCTCATCTTTCTGCACGGCTGGACGACCAAACCCGAATCGCGGGAGCGGGCCGGGCTCGGGCTCGCTTTGATCCACCGACTCGTCATCAGGCTGGATGGCTCGATCGAGGTCTCCGATGGGCCCGGGGCCCGATTCACCGTGCGGCTACCGGCCGTGGTCGCAGCAGCGCCCGTTCCGGCCTCGACAGGACCGCGGGGTCCAGCATGACCGGTCCGATCGGCGTGCTGGTCGTGGATGACGACTTCCGTGTCGCCGGCATCCATGCCGCCTTCGTCGAACGCGTCCCCGGGTTCGTCGTATCTGGCCAGGCCTACAGCGCCGCCGAGGCGTTGGAGGGGGCGCGCCGCCTGCGTCCAGATCTCATACTTCTGGACATCTACCTGCCAGACGGTGATGGTCTCCAACTCGCACGCACGCTCCTCGACGAACCCGAGCCGCCCGCGATCATCGTCATCACCGCAGCGCGCGAACTCGCCTCGGTTCGACAGGCAATGCAACTCGGCGCGCTGCACTACCTTGTCAAACCCTTCGGCTTCGCTGCCCTCGCTGATCGATTGACCGCATACCAGCACCTACGGCGGCAGTTGGCCGGTGCAAGTAGCGAACCGGCCCAGGCCGACGTCGATGAACTGTTCGGGATGCTGCACGTGCCGAGCTCCGTACTCAACCGCCCCGAGAAGGGCCACGCGGCACCGACACTCGAACTCGTCCGCAACGCCGTCACGGCCAGCGACGAGGACCTCTCAGCGTCGGATGTCGCGACAGCGGTCGGCGTCAGCCGCGCCACCGCCCAGCGCTACCTGACCTACCTGGAACGGCACGGCATCCTGAAACTGCACCTACGCTATGGAGTCACCGGGCGACCCGAACACCGCTACCGCACCGCAACCTAAGTGGCCCTCGCGCCGGCGACCTCGGGGCCCTGCGGGCACCCATTCAACTCCGGTGAACGCCAGCTGAGCGCGGCGCAGCAGCGCGCCCGCCCAGTTACGAGCCTGTTGGGGAGACCATTGAGAACCGCCGAGCGGCAGGCGGCCACCGCGCCGTAGGGATCGGGAGCGTCCATGCAGCATTTCATCATCAGCTACGGCTATCTCGCGATCTTCGTGTTGATGCTCGCCGAGTCGGCCTGCATACCGGTGCCCTCGGAGTTGACGATGCCGCTGGGCGGGGCGCTGGCCGCCGGCGCGGTGGCCGGGGCGCACCTGAACCTGGCGTGGGTGGTCGTGGCCGGGGTGGCTGGCAACCTCGCCGGCAGTTACGTGGCCTGGGCCGTCGGCTGGCAGGGCGGCCGCCGGGCGTGGCAGCGATGGGGACGGCTGCTGCTGCTCCGCAGCGAAGACATCGATCGAGCCGAGCGATGGTTCGACCGGCACGGCGCGAAGGCGGTATTCCTCGGCCGGCTGCTGCCCGTGATCCGCACCTTCATCTCCCTGCCGGCCGGCTTCGCCAAGATGCCAGTCGGGAGATTCGGCCTCTACACAGTGGCCGGCTGCATCCCGTGGACGCTGGGCCTGGCATGGGCCGGCTACGCGATCGGCGCGAACTGGCAGTCGATCGCCAACGGGTTCCACGGCCCCACCTACGTCCTTGTGGCCGCAGTCGCCGTCGCCGTGCTGGCCTTCCTCGGCATGCGCTGGAAACACCGCCGCGACCACGACGACACCACCCCCAGAACAATGGAAACAGGTCGGCATCGACCGGGCGAGGCAGCCGACGACTCGTGGACCTGACCGCGGAAGGCGCATAGGCAGTCGCCGGCGACCACGGCAGCACGCCCGTCCCTCGCGGGAGGAGAACGTCGCAACCGGCAGGCCGCGCTCGAACCGAACCGCCCACCCCGGTGAGCGCCTGCATAACCAGCTTCGATCGGGCATCTGCGCTTGTCTCGAAGGAGGCAACGACCTGCTCGACGATCAACCGTTCCCGGGCCTGCTGCTCAGGACCGACGGCACCGTCCGCCGGCGGCCGGGCGTGCCCGGACGCGGATGCGCCTTGGTCTGCCGCCGCCGCATGCTTGCCCACCGTTGCCCTCCTCCGGTGCAGGCGCCCTGGGCAAGCGCCCGGGCGGCGAGACACACGCCCTCGCGAACTCGGATGCCGTCGATACCAACTGCGGCCGGCCGCGCACGGACTTTCCGCACGACTTCGCGGCGTCGGTTCGCCTCAGCAGTTCAGAGCCCAGGACACCTGCGGGGTCCCGCCACCGGCGCGAAACTAGCCCGACGTGCTCGCACGCGCGTCGGGCTCGATCCGGAGTCGCCCACTGGCACGCGTCAGTGGACGTGAATATCCGCGACGGAATTCAGCCACTCGATCCGGGTGGGCTCCGGCACCTCGGCCTGGGCGAAGGCCGGCCCCAGCTGCGACTCCATGAACGCATGCTGGGCCTGCTGTGACTCCCACACTTCGACGACAACCAGCTTCTCCGCCGACTCGGCGGCGATGTGGCTGAGCATGCCTGCCGGCCACGCCTTCGAGTCCGGCGTGCCGTCCCAGCCGAGGATCTTGTTCACGTGGTGGTAGATGTTGACCGCGCTCGGCGCGGAGAACTCGATGACGACTACCTCAGCCATTCTGGTGCCCCCGTATCCCACTGGTGGGTTGCCGACGATGGCCACGGTCTACTCCCGGATGCTTCGCACCGTCAAGTAGCTGCGGGACGGAGGGTCTGGCTCGTCGCGGCGTTCGGACAAATCCCGACAGCCGCCGTCAGTGCGCCCGACCGTCGACCCGCCGCAGGTGAGTCGACGGTCCTCGCGACGGACCACATCTGCCCCGAGCGGATGTCACGCCTGTCGCTCGTTTCGGAGAGCCAAGGGGTCATTTCATTGAAGGGACGTTCAGGTCCTGATTTCTCGGGTGGCCACCCAGGACCACATCGGCGGGTCCGAGGCCCGATAGCGCATGCCTTGTGGTCGCTCACGGAGGTCCCCCAGCTGTGTTCGCGGCGACTCCCTATCCCCATCGCCGTGGGCAGGCCAGCGGTAGGCGGGTGCCGAAGGTGGGAGGTGATCCCTACGCTCGGCTCCCCCGCCCATAAAGGAGCGCCGTGACTACGCCAGGCCGAGGCACCATAACCGGGGTGGGACACGGCGGAGGGGCTACCACGGTGCAACACGTCGGCGGCACCCAAGCGAGTCCGACGTGACTGCTCGCCCGAGGCGCCGGGGACCGCGAAGGGGGCAGACGACCGCCGGCCGGCCCGTCCGGCTGGGCCTGCGCGCGAACCTCGCCCAGTTCCTGTTGTTGGTGGCGGTGAATGCGCTGGTCGGTGGCACCCTGGGCCAGGAACGAACCGTGGTGCCGCTCCTGGCGCAGCGCGTCTTCGGGCTGACGAACTACGCCGCTGCGCTGCTGTTCATCGTCGCCTTCGGTGCGGTCAAGGCGGTCACGAACTTCCTGGCCGGCACGCTGGCCGACCGGTTCGGCCGCAAGCCGGTCCTGGTGGCCGGCTGGCTGGCCGCCCTGCCGGTGCCGGCGATGCTGATCTGGGCGCCGTCCTGGTGGCTGATCGTCGCGGCCAACGTGCTGCTCGGCATCAACCAGGGCCTGACCTGGTCCACCACGGTCAACATGAAGATCGACCTCGTCGGGCCGGCCCGCCGCGGCCTGGCCATGGGACTCAACGAGGCCGCCGGCTACGGCGCGCTCGCCGTCACCGCGCTGGCCACCGGGTGGCTCGCCGCCGCCTACGGGCTGCGTCCTGCGCCATTCCTGCTCGGCGCGGCCTACATTGCCCTCGGCCTCGGCCTGTCCGCCTTCGCCGTCGAGGAGACGCGCGCGCACGCCCAACTCGAGGCAGCCACGCACGTCGTGTCCGACGACGGGTTGCGCGCCGAGCTGTCCACCCGCGAGGTCGCCGTCCTCACCTCCTTCCGGGAGAAGGCGCTGTCGGCGGCCAGCCAGGCCGGGATGGTCAACAACCTGAACGACGGCCTGGCGTGGGGCATCTTCCCGCTGCTGTTCGCCCGTCACGGCCTCACCGTCGGGCAGATCGGCGTGCTCGCCGCGCTGTATCCGGCCGTGTGGGGCGGCGGCCAGTTGGCCACCGGCGGCCTGTCGGACCGGTGGGGCCGCAAGTGGCTGATCGTCGCCGGCCTGCTGCTGCAGGCCGTCGCCCTCGCCGTGGTTGCGCTGGCCACCAGCTTCGGGGTCTGGGCGCTGGCCGCGGTGCTGCTGGGTGCCGGCACCGCGATGGTCTATCCGACCCTGCTCGCCGTCGTCGGAGATGTCGCGCACCCGGCCTGGCGGGCCCGCTCGGTCGGTGTCTACCGCCTCTGGCGCGACGGCGGATTCGCTGTCGGTGCGTTGCTCGCCGGTGTCCTCGCCGATGCGTTCGGCATCCGCGCCGCTGTCTGGGTCGTCGCCGCCCTCACGGCCGCCTCCGGAGGGGTCGTGGCGGTACGCATGTACGAGACCCACCGCCGGCAGACGACGCCGGCGCAATAGGCCGTGAGTGCTCAGCCCAACTCGCTGCGCTTCCGGAACCTCGACCTTGCCGCCGCACGCCTTGGACCCCGCGGCCGCGAGCGGTCATCACCGGCCTCTCGCCCCGACCCTCGACGCCGGTGGCCGTCGAGACCGGCAGGCGAGTTTCTGTACACCTCTGCTGGCAGCACACGGAGGACGCCTGCACATCCTGCGTGCTCAGGCGAGGTCGTGCTCGTGCGCGAATGCGGCCGCTGCGGTACGGGAGCTGACCTCGAGCTTGGTGAAGATGTTGCTGAGGTGCCGGGCCACAGTCTTCTCGGACAGGAACAGCTCGGCAGCGATCTGGGGGTTGCTCTTCCCGGTCGCGACCAGCCGCAGCACCTCCGCCTCGCGCGGGCTGAGCCCGCCCGGGATCGTCGTGCCGGCCAGCAATGCCGCGACCTCCCGCTCGTCGGGGTGGGCACCGAGCTCGGCGAACGTCGTGCGGGCGACCGACAGCTCGGCGCGGGCCGACTCCTCGTCGCCGAGCCGCCGGATGGCCGTGCCCGCCACGACCCGGCACCGGGCCTGTTCGTACGGGGCGGACAGCTGCGCCCACAGCGCTGCGCCGCGCTGGGCCGCCGAGAGCGCGGCGGCTGGATCGTTCCGCGCCAGCGCCAGCCGGGCATGGGCGTGGTGCCCGAACGCCCGCAACGCCGTACAGCCGAAGGACTCCGCGATCTCGTCCAGTTCGGCGACGAGCGGCTCGGCGGCGTCGAGGTCGCGGCCGGCCAGCAGGATGTCGACGGCGGCGGGCAGCAGCGCGCAGCGGTGCACCGCGGTCCGCTGTTCGGCGAGCAGCCGCCGCACTGCGGCCACCGCGGGATCGAGCCGCCCGCGGGCCAGCCAGAGCAGTGCCCGCCCCGGCTGAGCCGGATGGCCGTGCGTGACGGCCCGGGTGTACGCGGCGTCGGCCGCCTCGAACTCACCGCAGATCCGCAACACGTCTCCGCGCTCGTTGAAGGCCATCCCGACCGCCGGGTCGGCGTGATCCAGCGCGGCGTAGCGCGCGGCCGCCTGCTCGAGTTCGGCCAGCGCCTCGTCGTAGGCGCCGTGCAGGCGCATGAGCTGGCCGCGGTGCACGGCACACTGCCCGGTGTAGGCGACCAGTCCCGGTTGGGCGTCACACCAGGTCGCCAGGGCGTGGGTCCACTGACCTGCCCGGCCGAAGTCCGACACCTCCTGGCAGGCCTCGATGACCGAGCAGTACACCATCCCGGCGATGATCGGCGAGACCTGTCCGGACAGGACCTCGGTCATGGCCTCATCGAGCAGCGTCAGGCCGTCGGCCACCTGGCCCGAGTAGATGCTCAGTCGCCCCATCGCGTGCAGGCCCACCGCGAGCAGGTCCGGTTCGGCGAAGCGCCGTCCGTAATCGACCACCTGCGGAGCCAGCGCAAACGCCTCGCCGAACTCCCCGCGCAGCACATGTACGAAGATCTGCTTCTCCAGCAGGAACCCCCGCTCGACGACGTCGTCGTCGACCTCCTGGAGCAGCCGTTGCGCGCGGCTCAGCCAGGCGTTGCCGACCGCGTGCTCGGCGCCGGCGATCAGCACGGTTGCCAACCAGTAGGCGGCCCGGACGGCACCGAGCGCGTCCCCGCTGTCGAGGCTGAGCTGGAACGCCCGCTGCAGGGCCTGGACGCAGTCGTTGCTCCGGCCGAGCAGGTAGGCGCTCGTGGCCAACGAGGCGAAATCGGCCGCCTGCAGGTGGGCATCGTCGAGGTGGGCGAGCGCGTCGTAGGCGGCCACCCACTCGCGGCGTTCGTAGGCCTCCCGCGCCCGCCTCAGGTCCTCGACGACGCCCATCGGCACCACCCCGCTCTCGCCCGACCTTAGAGCCCGAGCGCGCGGCGGGCACTCAGGCGGCGACCGCCGGTCCCTGCGTCCGCTGCCCGGCCAGCTGCCGGGCCCGGGAGACGATCTTGTCCGCGACGTGGGCGGCGTCACGGCCGGCCCCCAGCAGCAGCGTCGAGGCGAACGCGCTCTGGAAGGCCAGGCCGCAGAAGAACAGACCTGGCACCGAGCCGACGACCCCGCGGTACTCCACGGGCCAGCCGTCCTCCCCCAGGATCGGTAACTCGATCCAGTCCAGGCGCGGCCGGAAGCCGGTGCACCAGACCACGTTGGCCACCTCGAGCACGGTCCCGTCGGCCAGGGTGGGCTTGCCGTCGGTGACGCCCACGACCCGGCTCTGGTTGCGCTGCACCCCGCGGGCGGACAAGTGCCGGCGCTTGACCCGCAGCATCGGGCCGCCGTGGTGGCGGACCTTGGCCATCGCCTTGCGGCCCATGGGGGTGCGCCGGCTCAGCACGTGCCGCCACGCGAACACGATGACCGGCAGCGCCCACCGCAGCCGCCTGGTCTCCCAGGGGATCGGCACCTGCCCGCAATCGCGCCCGGCCAGCGTGGTGGGCCGGGTCTCGGCGATCTCATACGCGATGTCGCAGCCGGAGTGGGCCGCGCCCACCACGAGCGTGGGCCCGTCGGCCAACTGCGAGACGCGTTTGTACTCCGAGGAATGCAACTGGCTGATCTGCGGGTCCAGCTGGGCGGCGAAGTCGGGGAGGTTCGGGGTGCGCCCGAAGGTGCCGGTGGCCACCACGGCGTTGTCGCAGGTGATGGAGTGCTCGCCCACCCGGGCGACGAAACCGCCGTCGGGGCGGGCGGCAAGACGGTCGACGGGGGTGCCCATCCGTACCGGCAGGTCGAACCGGACGGCGTAGGTCTCCAAGTACTCGGCGACCTCGTCCTTGCCGGGGTAGTTCCACTTCTCCCCCGGGAAGCGCATGCCCGGCAGTCCGTCGTACTTGGCCGGCGAGTACAGCCGCAGCGAGTCGTAATGGCTACGCCAGTTGTCACCGACCCGGTGATTGGCGTCGACGACCAGGCACTCACGACCGCGCCGGAGGAGGTGGTACGCGGTCGCCAGGCCGGCCTGGCCGGCTCCGATGATCAGTGTCTCGACGTGTTGGGTGCTCATCGGGTGTTCCTTCGATTGTCCGGTGGAGCCCGACGCTAGATTCACCCGGGCCGGAGTGCGTCGGTCGAGTGACCCATTCGGCGCCCGAATCGGCATGGGTGAATACGCCCACGTCCGCGGAGCGCGGCTGCTGCACCGGCTCGGCCCGGCGGACCTGGTGGAACTGACGGCGCCGCCGTCACCGTGGTCGCGTTCGCGTCGATCGGGAGCGGATCAGCCGGGTCTTCGCCGTCCGGAGCCCTGCGAAGCCGGCCCACCTGGCCGTGCGGACCTCCCTGGGTGGCTAGGACGGCCGACCTCAATTACCGCGTGCGCCGGGTCCGCAACGTCGGCGTGGCGATACAGCAGGCGTCCTGACCGCGAGGCAGTGCCGTCCGCTCAGTGAAAGCTGGTCCTGGACGCCGGGGACGTGCGCTGCCTACGTTCGTCGCGTCGTCCGACGAGGGAGCAGGCATGGCCGTCACACGCACGCGCACCGAGGTGGTCGTCGTGGGAGGCGGTCCGGCGGGGCTGTTGCTGTCGCACCTGCTGCATGTCGCCGGGATCGAGTCGACGGTGCTCGACACCCGCAGCGTCACCACCATCGAGGCCACCCACCGGGCCGGGATCCTGGAGAACGACAGCGTCGCGGTGCTCGTCGGCAGCGGCGGGTCGGACCGGGTTCTCAGGGACGGCCACGAGCACGAAGGCGTCCAGCTGCGCTTCGGCGGCCTCAGCCACCGCGTCGACTTCCAGGCCGCCGTCGGGGCGTCCTGCTGGCTCTATCCGCAGACCGAGGTGTTCGTCGACCTGCACCGGTCCCGCACGCGCGATCACGGTGAACTGCGATACGGCCTGCGCTCGACCCGCATCCTCGACACGGCAAGCCCGCGCGTCGAGGTGATCGACGCGGACGGGCGGACGTCGGTCGTGGAGGCCGATCTGGTGGTCGGTGCCGACGGGTCCCACAGCAGCTCCCGCGACCTCGTCGCCGGACGCCGCATGTACACCCGCGAGTACCCCTTCGCCTGGTTCGGGATCATGGTCGAGGCGCCGCCCAGCGCCCCGGAGCTGGTCTACACCCGCTCCGAACGGGGCTTCGTTCTTCTCAGCCAGCGGACCGAGTCCCTGCAGCGGATGTATTTCCAGTGCTCCCCCGACGACGATGCCGACGACTGGTCCGACGACCGCATCTGGGACGAGATGACTCGCCGGCTGGCCGGGCACGACGACTTCGCCCTGCGGCAGGGCAAGATCACCGACCGGGCCGTGCTCCCCTTCCGAAGCTTCGTGCAGACCCCGATGGCCTACCAGCGGCTGGTGCTCGCCGGCGACGCCGCCCACACCGTCCCTCCGACCGGGGCCAAGGGGCTCAACCTCGCCCTGGCCGACGCGCGCGTGCTCGCCGAGGAGGTCGAACGGCTGCTGCGGAAAGGCGACGAGGCCGCGCTCGGCGCCTACACCGACCGCGCGCTCGCCCGGGTCTGGAAGGCGCAGCACTTCTCCTTCTGGATGACCTCGATGCTCCACCGCGCCGACGCCTCGTCCGACTTCGACGACCGGCGGCAGCAGGCCGAACTGAGCACGCTGGTCGCCTCCGACCACGGCCGGGCCTACCTCGCCGAGTGCTACACCGGTTGGCCGACGCTGCCGCATCCCGGCACGGACCCGGACGACGGCCGGTGATCGCGAGGCCGGGTCGAGCCGAGACTCCGGTGTCCGGTCTCAGTGCAGGTGCAGCAGCACCACGTCCTTGAGCAGCACGACGACCAGCCCGAGCCCCACTGCGGACGCGGTCGCCGCCGCCAGCTGCCAGCGGTGCAGGTCCGCCGCACGCGCCGCCGCCCACGCGTGCGCGATCAGCAACAGCACCGCGGTCGCCAGGCCCACGTTGGCCGCGGCGAACACCGTGGCGCCGGCGAGTCGAGCGATCACCAGCGCGAGCAGTGGCGCGAACGAACTGCTCACCAGCGGCCAGGTCATGGCCAACGACCTGCGCACCGAAGACCATGTCGCCAGTTGCTCGCACTCGGCCTGTTCAGCCAACACCTGGGCGTACTGCTCGGCGAGCCAGTACACGAGCAGGCTGACGACCACGGCCACCACGATCTCCGTCGTCGAGAGCGAATCCGACACCGCGGCCAGCACCGCAGCGGTCACGACCGCGCCATAGATGCCGGACGCGCGCCGCCGCGCGGACTCCCGGTCCGCCCTTGGCCGACGTGCCTTGCTGGTCATCGTGGTCTCCCAGCCCCTACGACCGCCACCCGGGATACCGTGCGCCCCTCGCCGAAGGATCACGTCACCCGGCCCGGGTGAGGCACACCGGCCGTCGGCAGGTTCCGGAGCGGATGCGCGCCGTACACTCGACCATCGAACGGGAGTAGTCCACTTACCGGGTGCCGACATGCTGGCCGCCGCGCGAGGCGGCCCGGTGCCTGGGGCCGCCTCGGCTGGACGAGACGTTCGGACCAGTGCCAGCTCATGCTGTCGGTCCGGCGCGTGCTCCCGCACGGTCTGGGCCGGCCGGATCAGACCGGAAGGCCCTTAGTGATCGACCTCGCCACCGTCGCCGTCGTCTTCGCACTGATCTTCGTCGCGGAGCTGCCGGACAAGACCGCTGTGGCCGGACTCGTCCTGGGCACGCGCTTCGACTGGCGCTACGTGTTCGCCGGCATCGCCGCAGCGTTCCTGACCCACGTGGTCATCGCGGTCGCCGCCGGGTCGCTGCTGAGGCTGCTCCCGCATCGCGTGGTCGAGGCCATCGTGGCCGGCCTGTTCCTGGTCGGTGCGGTCCTCATCTGGCGCGAGGGCCGCGAGGAGGATCCAGACGAGGAGGACGCGGTTCGCACCGTCCCGGAGCGGCGTGGCTTCTGGACGGTGGCCGGAATGGGGTACGGGGTCATCTTCGTGGCGGAGTGGGGCGACCTCACCCAGATTCTCACGGCCAACCTCGCCGCCGGCTACCACGAACCGATTGCCGTCGGCGTCGGCGCCGTACTCGGCCTGTGGGCGGTCGGTCTGCTCGCCATCCTGGGCGGACGTGCCCTGCTGAAGGCACTGCCGATGGTGTGGATCACCCGAGTCGCCGCCGTGGTGATGACCGGTCTGGGCATCTACAGCGCGATCGCCGCTGCCCGAGGCTAGTAGCCGTCCCGTCCGACCGGGCTGCTCATCCGGCTCCGACCTCGCATCGAGCGGGCCGACCGGCATCGGTCACCCTGGGAGCCGGGTGCTGCGGTGACGGGCGTCGAGACCGGCCCGCCTCGGCCAGCGCGAGGTCTGCTGAGATGGCAGGCGTGAAGTGGCAGCGTCCGGTACCCACGATCGGTGACCGCACCTCGGCCGCCGAGCGGGCGGCCGACCCGCGGGCGTGGTCCTTTCCGACGGAGCAGGTCGACGCGCTGCACGCCGTGATCGAGGCGCGCCGCGACGTTCGCCGGTTCCGTCCCGACGAGGTGCCGGCCGACGTGCTCCGGTCGGTGCTGGGCGCCGGCCACCGGGCCCCGTCGGTCGGCCACTCCCAGCCGTGGCGCTTCATCGTGGTGCGTGATCCCGCGGCGCGGGACCGCGCCGCCGCGCTCGCCGACCGCGAGCGGATGCGGCAGGCCGGGCTCCTCGAGCCCGAGCGCCGTCGCAGCCTGCTGGATCTGCAACTGGAGGGCATCCGTGAGGCACCCGTGGGAGTGGTGGTGGCCTGTGATCGGCGGAGCGCCGCCGCCGGGGTGCTCGGCCGCGCCACGTTTCCGGACACCGACCTGTGGAGCTGTGCCTGCGCGATCGAGAACATCTGGCTGGCGGCGCGTGCCGCCGGGTTGGGGCTGGGGTGGGTGACGCTGTTCCAGCCGGCCGACCTCGCCGAGCTCGTCGACCTGCCCGAGGGTGTGGTGACCCTGGGCTGGCTGTGTCTCGGCTGGCCCGACGAGCGGCCGCCCGAACCAGGTCTGGAGCGCCAGGGGTGGTCTCGCCGGCTCGACCTGGACGCGGTCGTCATGAACGAACGTTGGCCGGCCGACGAGGCCCCCGCTCCCCCACCGTCCTACCTGGCCGCGCCGGGACCGGCCGAGGTCGTGGGGGCCCGGGACTCCGGCGACGACCTACTCGCCGCGCCGGGTTCGCTCGGGGTCCTCGACGCCACGGTCGACCGCGTGCTCGCACTGCCCGGCGACCCGGTGGCCGGCGGCACGCTCGTCGTGGTCGCAGGCGATCACCCCGTCGTCGTGCACGGCGTGTCGGCCTACCCCGCCTCCGTGACCGGCGAAGTGCTCGACGCGACCGCAGCGGGTGACTCGCTCGGCGCCGGAGCGTCCCGGGCCGCGGGGTTGCGGCTGTCCTGGCGGCACGCCGTGGCCCGCGAGCCCGGGGACATCACCACGGCCGACGCGCTCTCGACGTCGGACGCGGCGCGGCTGATCGCCGAGGGCGTCGCCCTCGGCGCCGAGGCCGCCCGGCACGGCCTGGTCTGTCTCGGCGAGGTCGGCATCGGCAACACCACCGTGGCTGCGGCCCTCGCCTGCGCCCTGCTCGAACTGGAGCCGGACGAGGTCGTGGGCCGCGGCGCCGGGGCCGACGCCGCCATGGTGGAGCGCAAGACCGAGGTGGTCTCCGCGGCGCTCGCGCGGGCGCGAGCGACCCACGGCGCCGGAACGACGGACCCGATGACGGCACTGGCCACGGTCGGCGGGCCCGAGTTCGCGGTCCTCGCCGGCGTGACGCTCGGCGCGGGACGGGCTGGGGCACCGGTGGTCCTCGACGGGCTCGCGACCTCGGTGTCGGCGCTGGCCGCGGTGCGGATGGAGCCGTCGGTACGGGCGGCCCTCGTCGCCGGGCAGCGCAGCCGCGAGCGGGGTCACGCCGCGGTGCTGACCGAACTCGGACTCGAGCCCCTCCTCGACCTGCGGCTGCGCGCCGGTGAGGGCGTCGGGGCGTGCCTCGCCGCCCGTCTGCTGCTGAACGCACTCGCCGTACGACAGACTGCCGGCCGGGTCGGCTGAGCCGTCGCGCTCGTGGGCAACTGCCTGGCCCGCGTCCTGCTACATCGCTTCCTTGATGCCCTTGCGGAGCAGCCAGGTGTTGACCGGGTAGGCGGTGAGGAAACCGATGATCATGCCGAGCTGCATGAGAAACCAGTAGACGGCGGAGTCCGGGTGGACGTGGTCGGGTGCGGGGAAGAAGACGAAGTTCTGCAGCGCCATCCAGCCGAACAGCCCGACCTCGAAGGCGGACAGCGACAGGATGTCGGCCTTGGCGGCTGCGACGATTCCCTTGCGAAAGCTCAGTCCGCGCATGGGGGCTATCGCGAAGTACTGGAAGACCAGGCCGAGGGCGACGGCGAGGACGTAGTCGCCGATGTATTCGACGAAGACGGCCTCGCCGGCGATGGTGAGCCCGATCCAGAAGATCGAGAACTCGGCGATGATGTCGCCGAGGGTGCAGCCGGCGCCGCAGTGACTGACGCCGACGGCGGTGCTGGCCCAATCGGGTTTGTCCGGCGGCTCGTCGAGTCCTTGCTCGGCGAGCCACTTGTTGCTCTTGGGTCGCCCGTAGCGCAGGTAGCCCCAGATGGCGGCAGGGCCGAAGTACAGCCCGGTGACCGGCCAGACCCATTCCATTACCGTCATCTTCTGCCGGTAGCCGCGCCCGCGGATGTCGTAGAGGATCCAGCCGGTCGAGGCGAAACCGACGGCGAGCGCGGCCCAGGCCAGGGCGGTCAGCCACGGTGCGGGCATGCCGAGCAGACTCCTTCTCGCGGGGTGCAGGCGAACGCAGTCGACCGGGATCGGCGCATGCGGCCACCCGATGCGATTACCTGGCGGGGGTACCCACCTGCGGCGGTGGCAAACAACCCACCCGCTGCGCCGGGGTCAGGAGCGTACGAGGCGCGCGATGGCGTCGGCGGCCTCCTTGACCTTCTCGTCGGCCTCCGGGCCACCGGCACGGGCGGCGTCGACGACGCAGCCGCTCATGTGCTCCTCGAGCAGCCCGAGCGCGACCGCCTGCAGCGCCTTGGTGGCGGCGCTGACCTGAGTGAGGACGTCGATGCAGTACTGGTCGTCGTCGATCATCTTGGCGATGCCGCGGACCTGGCCCTCGATACGGCGCATCCGCTTGAGATAGGCGTCCTTGTTGTCGCTGTAGCCGTGCACTGGCGCTCCCGTCATCGACCGGTCCCGGTCCACGATACCCTATAGGGGTACTTGACGGGCTGATTATGGTCGTGTTGTCGATACCCCTTGCGGGTATCACGTCGGCGTAGCGAACATGACGACGGAAGAGGGATTCAGCGATGGCCGAGAAGACGTACACGGTGACGGGCATGACGTGCGAGCACTGCGTCAACGCGGTGACCGAGGAGGTGGGCGAGCTCGACGGCGTCGAGCGCGTCGCGGTCGATCTGGAGTCGGGTCAGGTCACCGTGACCGGTGCCGGCTACACCGACGAGCAGGTCGCCGCCGCCGTCGACGAGGCGGGCTACGCGCTCGCCGACGCCTGACCCGGCGATGCTCGACACCCCGGCGGCCAGCATCGAGCTGAGCGTCGGCGGGATGACCTGCAGCTCCTGCGCGGCGCGCATCCAGAAGAGGCTCGGCCGCCTGGAAGGCGTGGACGCGACGGTCAACTACGCCACCGAGAAGGCCAGCGTCCGGTACGACCCGGCGCGGGTCGCACCGGCCGATCTCGTCTCGACCGTGGAGCAGTCGGGTTACACCGCGCGACTGCCGCATGCCCCGGGCGGCGCGACCGGGAGCGGTGACACCGCGCCGGACGAGGCCGATCTCGAGATCCGCAACCTGCGGCAGCGGCTGCTGGTCTCGGCCGTCCTGGCGTTGCCGGTGCTGGTGCTGTCGATGGTGCCCGCCGTCCAGTTCGACAACTGGCAGTGGCTCGTGCTCACCCTCGCCTCCCCCGTCGTGGCCTGGGGCGGCTGGCCGTTCCACCGCGCCGCCGCGCTGAACCTGCGCCACCGCGCCGCCACGATGGACACCCTGGTGTCGCTCGGGACGCTGGCGGCGTTCGGCTGGTCGCTGTACGCGCTGTTCTTCGGCGCCGCCGGCAGGCCGGGCATGCGGATGCACTTCGCCATCACCGCCTCGAGCGGCCACGGCGCGGGCGACATCTACCTCGAGGTCGCCTCCGCGGTCGTGGTGTTCCTGCTGACCGGCCGTTACCTCGAAGCCCGCGCCAAGCGCCGCTCGGGGGCTGCGCTGAAGGCGCTGCTCGAACTCGGCGCCAAGGACGTCGCGGTCGTCCGCGACGGTGTCGAGAGCCGCATCCCGACCGACCAACTCGCCGCCGGCGAGACGTTCCTCGCCCGGCCGGGAGAGAAGATCGCCACCGACGGTGTGGTCGTCGAAGGCTCCTCGGCGATCGACCGATCGCTGCTCACCGGCGAACCGGTCCCCGTCGAGGTCGGTGTCGGTGACGCGGTCACCGGGGCCACGGTCAACGCCGGCGGACGGCTGCTCATCCGCGCGACCCGCGTCGGCGCCGAGACCACCCTGTCCCAGATCTCCCGGCTGGTCGTCGACGCCCAGACCGGCAAGGCGCCGGTACAGCGGCTGGCCGACCGCATCTCCATGATCTTCGTCCCGGTCGTGCTCGCCCTCGCGCTGATCACCCTGGTCGCGACCATGGCCACCGGTGCCGGCGCGGTGCACGCGTTCACCGCCGCCGTCGCCGTGGTGATCATCGCCTGCCCCTGCGCGCTCGGCCTGGCCACCCCGACCGCGCTGCTGGTCGGCACCGGCCGCGGCGCCCAGCTCGGCCTGCTGATCAAGGGCCCCGAGGTGCTCGAGTCCACCCGCCGCGTCGACACGATCGTGCTGGACAAGACCGGCACCGTCACCACCGGCGCAATGAGCCTGCTCGGAAGCCATCCCGGGCCCGGCACCGACGCGAGCGAACTGCTGCTGCTCGCCGGCGCGCTGGAAGCCGCCAGCGAGCACCCGATCGCCGCCGCCGTCACCGCCGCCGCCCGCGAGCAGTTCGGCGACCTCCCCGCCGCGGCCGAGTTCGCCAACAGCCCCGGACTCGGCGTCACCGGCAGCATCACCCGCAGCGTCGCCGACGGTCGGACGGTCACCCACGCGGTCGTCGTCGGACGGCCCGCGCTGCTGGCCGAGTGGGGACTCCACCTCGACGAGACGCTGGCCGCGGCCAAGACCGACGCCGAAGCCACC
Organism: uncultured Actinomycetota bacterium; assembly: GCA_963776855.1. Classification (GTDB taxonomy): domain Bacteria; phylum Actinomycetota; class Actinomycetes; order Mycobacteriales; family Jatrophihabitantaceae; genus Jatrophihabitans. Next base: position 437,367 of record CAVZOC010000004.1, read on the forward strand.
GGACGCACCGTCGTCGCCGTCGCCTGGGACGGGCAGACCCGCGGCCTGCTCGTCGTCGGCGACAGCGTCAAGGACGCCAGCGCAGCAGCCGTCACCCGGTTCCGGGAGCTCGGGCTGCAGCCGATGCTGCTCACCGGCGACAACGCCGCCGCGGCGACCGCGATCGCCGCGCAGGTCGGCATCGACCCGGCCGACGTCATCGCCGACGTGCTGCCCCAGGACAAGGTCACCGCCATCACCGACCTGCAGCAGCAGGGCAAGGTCGTGGCCATGGTCGGCGACGGCGTCAACGACGCCGCTGCCCTGGCCACCGCCGACCTCGGCCTGTCCATCGGCACCGGCACCGACGTGGCCATCGAGGCCTCCGACATCACCCTGGTCCGTGGGGAGCTCACCGCCGCCGCCGAGGCGATCCGGCTCTCCCGCCGCACGCTGGCCACCATCAAGGCCAACCTCATCTGGGCCTTCGGCTACAACGTCGTGCTCATCCCGGTCGCCGCGTTCGGACTGCTCTCACCATTGATCGCCGGCGCCGCCATGGCCTTCAGCTCGGTGTTCGTCGTGACCAACTCGCTGCGACTGCGCCGCTTCCGGCGCCAGCCGGATGATCCCGAGCCGCCCGCCCCGGGGAAACGAGGCGCCGATACCGTCGGGGGCGTCCGACCCGGAGTGGGGCGCCGATAAGCGGTCGGCCGGGCGAGCCGGCGATGGAGGAGACATGGGTTACGAGACGCTCGACTACAGCGTCACCGACAACATCCTCACCCTCACCCTCAACCGGCCCGAGCAGCTCAACTCGTTCACGGTGACCATGGCCGAGGAGCTGATCGCCGCCTACGACCGCGCGAGCCTGGACGACGAGGTGGGCGCGATCGTGGTGACCGGCGCCGGACGAGCGTTCTGCGCCGGGATGGACCTGACGGCGCCGGGCAACGTCTTCGGCCTCGACGAGACGCAGCGCCCCACGCTCGAGGACCTGCACGAGCGCTTCGAGGACCCGGCCGTCGTCGACGGCGTGCGCGACACCGGCGGCCGGGTATCGCTGGCCGTCTACCGCTGCCGGAAGCCGGTGATCGCCGCCATCAACGGCCCGGCGGTGGGTATCGGCGCCACGATGACGCTGCCGATGGACGTGCGGCTGGCCTCGGACGACGCCCGGATCGGGTTCGTCTTCGGGCGGCTGGGCATCGTTCCCGAAGCGGCCTCGAGCTGGTTCCTGCCCCGGCTCGTGGGGATCAGCCGAGCCCTGGAGTGGGTCTACTCGGCCGACGTGCTGTCGGCCCAGGAGGCGCTCGACGGGGGCCTGCTGCGCTCGGTCGTACCGGCGGCGGATCTCCTGGACACCGCGTACGCCCTCGCGCACAAGTTCGTCGACGGGCATTCCCCGGTCGCGACGGCGCTGATGCGGCAGATGATGTGGCGCAACAGCGCCGCGCCGCACCCGGTCGAGGCCCACCGGGTCGACTCGCTCGCGATGTTCTACACCTCCATCGCCGACGGCCGGGAGGGCGTCGCCGCGTTCCGCGAGAAGCGTCCCCCCGACTTCAGCGGCCGGGCCAGCGATCTGCCTGTCGCGCCGTGGGAGCTCTGAGACGTCGCAGTCTCAGACCGGCGCGCCGCTGAGCTCTGCGCCGTCCGGGGACGCGCTCGAGGCCGCGACGAAGAAGGCGAGCGCGATGAGCCGGTCGCCGTGCAGCTGCAGCCGGTCGGACATCATCGCCGTGCTGTAGCTGCGTTCGAGGCGCAGCACCTCAATCAGGGTCTCCCGGTCGGTGCGGATCACGCAGTCGGCCGCCTGAGCGTGGGTGTCGAGGGTCGCGCGGCCGTCCTCCAGCAGTAGCCGGTAGCCGCCCGCCTGACCCAGGTCGAATCCGATCGACAGCCGCCGCCCCACCGACACGGCAGGATCGACCCGCCGGCTGACCCCGCCGATCAGCTGCGCCACCTCGTCGTCGGGGACTCCTACCCGAACCACCTCGCCGGAGAGATCGACACCGACGTTGGTCGCACCCCAGCGACCGGGCACCCGGAACAGCCGCAGCACTCGAAGCTCCGGCGGCAGATGGGGGTCGGTCCGCAGGATCGCCCCGTCCGGCGTCAGGCCGAGCAGCGCCCGGATCAGCATGAGCGGGGCGCCGGACGCCCACGCCTGCGGGGAGCAGGCCGTCGGATACTCGGCCGGGTAGCCGGCCTCCTCACGGCTGAACCCGGCGAACGCCTCGGGCAACCGGCCACCGAGCATCTCGGCGGCCTGCAGCAGGCTCATCGTGACCGTCGCCGCCTCGTCGCGGAAGCCGTAGCGCAACAGGCCCAGCACTCCGAGCGCGGTGTCGTGCGGCCAGACCGTGCCCAGGTGGTAGCCGATCGGGTTGTAGCCGCTCTGGCCGGTGGCAAAGGTGCGGATCCCCCACCCCGAGTAGAGCCGCTCCCCGACCAGTTGGGCCGCCACGATGGGTGCCCGGTCGTCCGGCACGATGCCGCTCCACAGCAGGTGCCCGACGTTCGACGTGAGGCTGTCGACCCGCCGCTTCTCGCCGTCCAGCGCCACGGCGTAGTAGCCGCCGGACGCCTCGTCCTCGACCCAGAAGTCGCGGTTGAACCGCTCCTTGAGCTCGGCGGCCTGGGTCTCGAGCCGGTCGGCCAGCTCGCGGTCGTCCCACACCTCGCGCGCCAGCCGGGCGCACCGCACCTTCGCGTCGTAGGCGTAACCCTGCAGCTCACAGGTCGCGCGGGGGAACGACGCCAGGGTGCCGTCCGCCCACTGGATGGAGTCCCAGGAGTCCTTCCAGCACTGGTTCTCCAGGCCGGTCTCGGCGTTGCGGCGCTCGTACTCGATGTAGCCGTCGCCGTCGCGGTCGCCGAACTCGTCGATCCAGCGCAGCGCTGCCCGGGCCGCCGGCTCCAGCCTGCGCACCACATCGGCGCGGCCCGTCCACCGCTCGTACTCGTCGAGCAGCACCAGCCAGAGCTGGGTGCCGTCCGCGGCCCCGTAGTACGGCGAGTGCGGCCGCTCCTCGAACGCCGTCAGTTCGCCGAACCGCAACTCGTGCAGGATCTTGCCCGGCTCCGCGTCACGGAAGTCGTCGCGGCGCGGCGCCTGCAACGCGCCGAGGGTGAGCAGCGCGCTGCGGGCCAGCTCGGGCATGAACGGCAGCGCCTGGTAGCTGGTGATGAGGCTGTCCCGGCCGAAGGCGGCCATGAACCAGGGCAGCCCGGCGGCCGGGAGGTACTGCCCGGGACGGGCCTTGAGATCGAAGCGCAACGCTGTCAGGTCGCGGATGCTCTGGGCGTAGATCCGCTCCAGCGGAGCCCAGTCACAGGCAAGCACCGGCGGGTCGTCATTGTCGAGGCGCAGCCCGCTGGGGGCGCTCTCCTCGGCGGCGGTGGGATCGGCCGGGAAGTCCGCGACGTCGTCGAGGTGCTCGACGGCGAGGACGGTCACCTCGACGGTCCAGGACTGCTGCGGTTCGAGAGCAACCTCGAAGCGCAGCCCGTCCTCGGCGTACTGCGCGCCGGCCGCACGGATCCACGTCTCCCGCCGGTAGGAACCGCGTTCGTAACCCAGCACCAGACGGTCGGCCTCGACCCGGCGGTAGAGCTCGCCGGACTTCTTGCCGATCGCGTCCTTGACCTCGAACAGATCGGCGAAGTCGGCGTCGGCGAGCAACGCCAGCTGCATCGTGGCCGGGGCGGAGTCGTGGTTGGTCACCACGATGGACTCCCTGAACCCGTCGGCGACCCGGCGGCGGCGGATGACCGCGACCTTGGCGTTCACATAGGCGGACGCGACCCCAGGGGCGAGAAAGAACTGCGCGGCGTAGTAGCGCGTGGTGTCCACCGAGAGCGTCGCCAGCCGCCGCTCGTCGAGGGTGAGCACCCAGCGTGACAGGTACCGGGTGTCGTCGCGGAACAGCCCGTGCGGCGCGACCGGCGACCCGTCGATGTCCCCGCGATCGTCACTGACGACGAAGGTGTTGCCGTCCAGAATGTCCACCGTTTTCGCCATGGCAGCAGAATTCACGGCTTCCACGACGACCACGTCACCCTGCGCGGGTGAGTCGCGCGGGACCCGGGTCGCCGGCCGACGTTTCGGCGCCTCATCCGTCCCGGACGACGCCGAAGCCGCCGACCTGGCCAGACGATGTAGCGATGGGCACCCACCGAAGGTCGGCGCGGTGAGCACGCGCGCGCGGGGCGGGCAGGCCGCCGCGGCCCTTGTGCTACCTCTCGCTCTCGCGCAGTTCGTCGCCAGTTACGCCGGCACGAACATGAACGTGGCCATCAGCTCGATCGCCGCGGATCTCAACTGCTCGGTCTCGGGGATCCAGGCCACGATCACGCTGTTCACCCTGACGATGGCCGCCCTGATGATCCCCGGCAGCAAGCTCACCGACATCTGGGGACGCAAGAGATGCTTCGTCCTGGGCCTGCTCGTCTACGGCACGGGCGCGCTGCTCGGCTCGCTCGCACAGGGCCTGCCCCTGTTGATCATCTCGTACTCGTTCCTGGAGGGCATCGGCTCGGCCCTGATGATCCCGCCGATCTACATCCTGATCACCGTCGCATTCACGCGGGTCGAGACCAGGGCGAAGTACTTCGGTCTCGTCAGCGGCGCGGCCGGTCTCGGGGCCGCAGCCGGGCCCCTCATCGGCGGCCTCGTGACCAGCGCCATCAGCTGGCGCGCGTCCTTCGTGCTGCAGTTCCTGATCGTGGTCGCCATCGTCCTGCTGGCCCACCGGATCAGCGAGCCGCCCAGAACCGGCGCGGTGCCGCACTTCGACCTGGGCGGCGCCGTGCTGTCCGCGCTGGGGCTGTTCTTTGTCGTCTTCGGAGTGCTGCAATCCTCCACCTACGGGTGGGGCGCCTCCCGCCAGGACTTCACCATCGGCGGCGTGGTGATCATTCCCAAGGGATCGATCTCCCCGGTCTGGCTCTTCTTCGCCGTCGGAGTGGTCCTGCTCGCCTGGTGCGCGTGGCATCTGCACCGCGTCGAAGAGCACGGGTCGACGCCGCTGGTGTCGCTCCGGCTGTTCCGCAACCGCGTCTCGAACCTCGGATTGCTCACCCAGAACGCGCAGTGGCTCGTGCTGCAGGGCTCGTTCTTCGTGATCTCGCTGTACCTCCAGCAGGTCCGCCACTACAACGCGGTCCAGACCGGGCTGACGCTGACGCCTGCGACGGTCGGCATCCTGCTGGCGTCGGCCGCCGCCGAGCGGATGGCACGCCGCCGGTCGCAGAGCATGCTGGTCCGTTCGGGGTTCGTGCTCACCGTGGTCGGCATGGCGCTGCTACTCGCGCTGGTGCGCAAGGACTCGAACGCGCTCGCCTACCTGCCAGGGCTGCTGCTCATCGGTCTGGGAGTGGGGACGATGCTCACCGCGTCGGTGAACGTCGTGCAGTCGAGCTTCTCCGACGCCGATCAGGGCGACATCTCGGGCGTCTCGCGCAGCGTCTCCAACCTCGGCTCGTCGCTCGGGGTCGCCCTGGCCGGCTCCGTCCTGGTCGGCGCGGCGGCCGTCGGCCTCAACGAGTACGCGACCGCCATCGTGATCCTCGGGGGCGTGGCGCTGATCGGCCTCGGTGCGGCGATGCTCCTGCCGAGACACAAGCCGAGCCCGGTCGGCGGTGCCGTCCCGGAGCCGGAACGGCAGCCGTGAGTTCCGCCGTCGCGGCGAGGTGACGACGTGCTCGAGCCGCCGCGCCTGAGCGTGCAGGACGCGTTCTGGTTGGACATGGACAAGCCGACCAATCTGATGGTGGTCGACTCCCTCCTCTGGACCTCGGAACCGATCGACTGGGACCGGTACCGGGAGGTCATCCGGACGCGGCTGTGGGAGCGCTACCCGGTCTTCCGGTGCGTGCCGCGGCGCGATCGCCAGGGCGGCTGGCGTTGGGTCGAACAACTCCACGACGACTTCGAGGCCCACTTCGAGCAGGTCCTCCTGCCCGGTCCGGGCGACGACGCGGCGCTGCAGCAGCTCATCGCCTCGCTGCGCCCCCTCCCGTTGGACCGGGACCGGCCGCTGTGGCGACACTTCCTCGTCGACGGGTACCGCGGCGGCAGCGCGGTGGTGATGCGTACCCACCACGCCGTGGCCGACGGCATCCGCATGGTGCAGTTGACCCTGAGCGTCGGGGACGCGAGCCCGCAGGGCGGCACCGTCGCCGCGCCCCGCACCCGGCAACACCGCAGCGATGCCTCGGCGGCGGAGCACGCGCCGCGGAGCGAACGCTCCGGCAACGGTTCGGTTCCGCGAGAGCTGGGGGCGCGGGCCGGTACGACGGTTCGGATGCTCCGCGAGGTCGCCGCCGACCCGGTCGGCACCACCACCGTGGCGCTGGTCTCCCTCGGCGGGCTGGGCCGCACGTGCGTACGGAACCCGGTGGCCGCCGCCCGCACCGCACGCGGTCTGGTGACCTCGACGGTCGGATCGACCGTGGCCCGGGCGCAGGGGTCGATGCTCCGGGCCGGCCGCGGTGGCCGCGCGACCATGGATCTGGCGTCAGCGCTGCCCGGAGATGTCGACGTTCTGCGCAAACTGATGCTCGGCACCCGCAACGACAGCACCTACTGGACGGGCCACGCCGGTACCCGCAAAGCGGTCGGCTGGTCCTCACCGCTGCCGCTCGCCCAGGTCAAGCAGGTCGCCCACGTCACCGGGACGACGGTGAACGATGTGCTCGTGACGTGTGTGGCCGACTCGTTGCGGACCTACCTGCAGTGCCACCAGGCGACCTGCGCGTCGGTCACCTGGGACGTCCCGGTCAACCTGAAGCCGCTCGACGCCACTCTTCCGACCCAGCTCGGTAACAGCTTCGCGATCGTGCAGCTCGAACTGCCCACGAACATCGCCGATCCGCTCGCGGAACTCGACGTGGTGCGCCGCCGGATGTCGCGTATCAAGCACGGCCACGAGGCGTCGCTCGCGTTCGCCGTCCAGGCGGGCCTGGCCAGGCTGAACCAGACGGTGTACCGGACGCTGGTCGACCTGCTGGCCGACCGGGCCGTCGGGGTGCTGACGAACGTGCCGGGGCCCGAGGTCCCGATCTACATCGCGGGACGCCGGGTCGAGGGCGCGATGGGCTGGGCCCCGCTCTCGGGCGATCAGGCCATGAGCGTCACCATCTTCAGCTACGCCGAGCAGGTCTTCGTGGGCATCGCCTGCGACGTGGGGCTGGTTCCGGACCACCTGCAGATCGTCGACGGGTTCGGTGAGGCCTTCCGGCGGCTGGCAGCGGTGGCCGCGCCATGACGCCCTGCCGAGGGCGGCCCTTGCCGTGAGCGCCCCTTGCAGCCCCGGCACTTACGCACAGTGGGCAGAAGGTGGGAATCTCGCTGCGCACCGCAGCCACCCCTGATCGGCGGGCTCTCAGGGGACCACAAGCCGGCGGCATCGTCGAGGCCGAGTGCGGCGGGAGGCTGCGTGGCAGCGATGTAGCGCCCGCCCGCCCGGCTCTTCGGTCCCTCAGCTCAGCCGGAAGGCTCACCGCGGGTAGGACGTTGGAGGCTCGCCGCGCGCCACCCCCGCAGCGAGTTGACGAGCGCGATCCCCTCGGACGCCGCGAGGTCGGCAGGGCGCAGCACCCGTTCGCGGAGCACGGCGGTGGCCACCCGGCGGGCGCGCCCGATCCCGGGCAGGCATCCGGAGGTCACCGGCGGGGTCCACCAGACGCCGTCCAGCCGCACCGCGAGACTTGCGGTCGTGGCCTCGGTGAGCTCTCCCCGCTCGTTGACCAGCAGCACCTCGTCGGCCTGCGGGTGTCGCGTCCGCCGCGTCGAGTACGGCGCTCGGCGGCTCGTCTTGTGGTACAGCCACCGATCGGCGGATTCGACCGGCTCGCTGTCGAGTTCGAGCCGCACCGGCGCGGCGGGCGGCGCGGGGAGGGGCTCGAGCTCCACCTCCAGCCTGCCGTCCCGGTGCGCGCGCAGGCGGACCAGCGAGGGCCCCGCACCGGCGACCGCGCGACGCAGCGTCCGGTCGGCGTCGTCCGGGTCGAACCGGAAGCCGAAGTAGGCGGCGGAGTCGGCCGTCCGGGCCAGGTGCGCTTCGCCCGAGACGAGGTTGCCGGAGGCGTCGAGTCGCATCGTCTCGATGAGGTGGAAGTCCGCGGGGCGTTCGTCGAGCACGCGGGTCTTGGCGCGCATCTCGCGGTACTCGCCCGCCGGTTCCGACGACCAGGTGATCCCCCCGCCGGTCCCGAAGATCGCGGTTCCCGAACGGCGGTCGAGCAGGGCGGTCCGGATGGCGACCGAGAAGCGGGCGTCGAAGGGGGCCGCGCCGGGTGGGGCCACCATCCCGATCGCGCCGCAGTAGACCCCCCGCGGGGCGTCCTCGACGTCCCGGATCAGGGCCATGGTCCGGGGCTTGGGTGCGCCGGTGACCGACCCGCACGGGAACAGCGCGCGGAACAGGTCGACGAGCTCGACATCCGGGCGCAGCTGCGCCGTGACCTCGGAGGTGAGCTGGAAGACGGTCTCGTAACGCTCGACGCGACACAGCGATCGGGTGACGACGGTGCCGGTCTCTGCCACCCGGGTGAGGTCGTTGCGGACGAGGTCGACGATCATCACGTTCTCGGCGCGCTCCTTCGGGCTCGCGCGCAGGACCCCCAGCCGGTCCGTGTCCTCGGCCGTCGTACGCCCGCGAGCGGCGGTGCCCTTCATCGGGCGCATGCGCACCTGGCCCTGCCCGGTCTCGAAGAACAGCTCCGGACTGGCGCTCGCGACGACGAAGCGCCCCAGGTCGAGATAGGCGGCGTACGAGCCTCGCTGCCCGAGCGCCAGATCGGCGTAGAACCGCTCCGGGTCGTCGACCCGGCCCCGAGCGCGGCTGGTCAGATTGCACTGGTAGGTCTCGCCGGCCGCGATCTGCGACTTCACGGCCTGCACGGCCTCGCGATGGCGAGCCGCGTCCCAGTCGACCGACCACTCCCGGCCGGCGTGCGCCGGCTCGGGATCGGCGGCCAGGGGGTGCGTCGGTACAGGTGCATCGGCGACGCCGAACCAGGCCAGCGGCAGCTCGGCGATCGGTTCCCTCACGGGGAGCCCCGGGTCCAAGCCCGGAGCCGCCTCGTAGCCGACGTAGCCGAACGCCCAGGCCCCCCGCGCGGACGCTCGCGCGACCTTGTCGAGCACCGGTGCCACGTCCGCGACCTCGCGCGCCACGTACTGTTCACGCGGAGCGGCGAAGCCCCACGTTCGACCGGTGAGGGTGTCGTCGAACCGCGCGGTCGGCGCCACCGTCACCGCCCGTGTCGCGCGTCCGGCCGCGCGGGGTCCTGACGCCGCGTCCTCACCACCCAGACCCTAGCCCCGAGGGATATGACGCCTCAGCCGGTCCGGGTCCGCTGCGCCGCGGCCGCCCGCCTGCCCACCTCGGCCGTGTCGGCCGGCCGGGCACCGGCCGTCCAGTCCTGCTCGTCGGCGGCGTACATCAGGCCGTAGGCGGGAGTGTCCGGCTGGATTCGCCAGCCCTCGGCCAGCGGGCCGAGGTCGACGGTGTCGTAGCCGATCTCGTCGAGCAGCCCCGTCACGCGGTGCTTGGCCTCAGGATCGTCGCCGGCGACGGCCAGGGCGCTGCGCTCGGCCGACCCGGCCGGGCGGGGCAGGTCATGCAGGTGTTGGAAGAAGATGTTGTTGAAGGCCTTGACCACCTGCGAGGTGGGCAGGTGCGCCTGCAGCAGTTCGGACGAGGTCGACGTCTGCGCGTCGAGTTCGGCGATGTGCCCGTCGCGCTGCGGGTAGTAGTTCATCGTGTCGATCACGATCTTGCCGGCGAGCGGTTCGGCGGGAACGTCGCGATAGCTCTTGAGCGGGATCGTGACCACCACGACGTCACCGGCCTGGGCTGCCTCGGTCGTCGTGGCCGCACGCGCGTGGGGGCCGAGATCGTCGACGAGCTCGCCGAGCGTGGCCGGACCGCGGCTGTTGCTCATCACCACGTCGTGTCCAGCCGCCACCGCCAGCCGCGCGACGGTACTGCCGATGTTTCCGCTGCCGATGAATCCCCACGTCGTCATGCCGATCTCAACCGCCCGCGCGCAACCGGCATTCCGCGCGGCCGGGCGGCGATTGTCCCCCGGGCCTGCCGATGTCGTGGCGGAGCCGGGCGTTGCGCCGCCTACGCGCGCAGCTCCAGCGTGCAGCACTTGACGCTGCCGCCGGCCTTGAGCAGTTCACTCATGTCCACACCGATCGGGTTGAACCCGTGGCGGCGGAGGTCCTCGTGCAGCGCCGTCGCGCGGTCGGACAGGACAACGTTGTAGCCGTCGGAGACGGCGTTGAGCCCGAAGGCGCACGCGTCCTGTTCCCCGACCGCAATCGAGTCGGGGAACAGCTGCTCGAGCACGTCACGGCTGGCGGCCGAGAAAGCGCCGGCGTAGTAGGCGATCGTGCGGTCGTCCAGCACCGCCACCGCGGTGTCGAGGTGGTAGAAGCGGGGATCGACCAGCTCGAGGGTGATCACCGGCACCCCGAAGAAGCTGCGCACCTCCTCGTGCGCCGCGACCGAGGTCCGGAACCCGGTCCCGGCCAGCATGATCTCCCCGACGGTGAGGATGTCGCCCTCACCCTCGATCGTGGAACCCGCGGTGGCGATCGGCCCGTACCCGTGCGTCTCGAACCACTCGCGGTAGGAGGGGGCTTCGGGCTGCCGCTCGGGATGCGTGAAATTGGCGACCAGCACGCGGCCGCGGTGGACGACCGCGGCATTGGCCGAGAAGACCATGTCCGGCAGGCCCGGGACGGGTTCCACGGTCTCGACCTGGTGGCCGAGCCGCTCGTAGCAGCGCCTCAACGCTGCCCACTGCCGCAGGGCCAGGTCGGCATCGACCGGCGTCGCGAGGTCCATCCAGGGATTGATGGAGTAGGAGACCTCGAAGTGCGTGGGGCGACACATGAGCAGGTGGCGTGGTGTCGCCGCACGAACCGCAGTGGTCGGCTCCGCCGCGAGGGGGGTGGTGGTCATGGCTCTCCTTTCCGGCCCCTCCACGTTAGGGAGCCTGCATACGGAGATCAATGCCGTGACACTGACAAAGAGCAGCGCTTTCTTGCGTATATGGCCCTATAGACGCAAGATAATGTCGTGACGATGGATGGCCTCGATCGCCAGATCGTCGCCTGCCTCCTCGAGGACGGCCGGGCGACCTTCCACGAGATCGGCGGGCGGGTCGGGCTGTCGGCCCCCGCCGTCAAGCGACGCGTCGACAAGATGCGCGCGCGGGGCGAGATCACCGGGTTCACCGTGCTGCTCGACCCCGAAGCGCTCGGGTGGGACGCCGAGGCCTACGTCGAACTCTCCTACCAGGGCAACGTGTCACCGTCGCGGCTCAAGAGCGACCTGGAGACCATGCCGGAGGTCGTTGGGGTGTGGACCATCGCCGGCGAGGCCGACGCGCTCGTCCACGTGTTGGCCGCCGGCATCAGCGAGATCGAACGGACGGTGGAGCGGATTCGCGCGCTCGCTCAGGTCGACCGCACCCGCACGGTCATCGTCATGTCGCGGCTGCTCGCCCGACCGCGGCGCTCGTGAGCGCCGGATCCGGCCCCAGGACTAGGGGCCGCTGACGGGCGACATCAGGAACGAGCGCGGTGGAACGAGATCCAGCCCGTCGGGATTGTCGAGCAGGCCGGGCCGCCGGCCGGCCACACCGGTGATGCCGTACTGCCACACGATCTTGTCCGTGTGCGGGTCCACGACCAGAACGCGATGGTTGTAGTCATCGGTGAGGACGATGTCGCCGTTGGGAAGGCCGAGCGCCAGCGACGGGTGGTCGAGCGGGTGATGGGGCGGGCCGTGCCACCTCCAGACCGCCCGGCCTCCCCTGGTGAAGACGACGACCTGGCCGGGGCTGGAGTAGTCGACCGTCAGGAACCGGTTCGGGGCGATCTGGTTGCTGTCGGAAGGGTAGGCCACCCCGGGCGGATGGGTGGTCCAGTGGACGGTGCCGTGCAGGTCGATCGCGTCCACCCAGTCGCCGTTGATCTCGGTGACCAGGACGTGACCGTCCGGCATCGGGAAGGCTCCGTTGGGGCTGCCCCAGTGCCGCGGCGGGGCGTGCCGGCAGGCGCTGGTGGTCAGACCCAGGACGCGCAGGGGCTTGTGGCCGTGCGGTGACAGGAGCAGCAGGCGGCAGTTCTTGATGTCGGCAGTGAGGATGTCACCGTTGGGCAGCACCATCGCGTCGTCCGGATTGCTCAGGTGGTTGGCCGTGTGCCCCGGATGCCCCGGAACTCCGTAGCGGTAGACGATGCGCCGGCGCACGACGTCGATCAGGGTGACGACCGACTGATCTTCCTGCGTGGCGACGATGTACCGGCCGTCCGGGCTGAAGAAGGCGTCGTCGGGGACCCGGAAACTCTGTCCCGGCGCGAGATCACCCTGCTGGGGGAACTGCCAGCGGATACGGCCGTGCGGATCCACGACGATGAGCCGGTTGTTCAGTTTGTCGACCAGCAGCAGGTCGCCGGGCAACGCCGACGGGTGGGAGCCGGGACGCAGGTGCCCGGCGACGTGGGGGCCGACGGGCACCAGCCACGGCCGGGCGCGCCGAGCTGCCGACGACCGGGATGGTGAGGCAGACGGTGGTCCGGAGTGGGTCACCCCCGTGCTCGCGCCGGCCGGATCCGGTTCTCGAGCGGACCCGCCACCGCTGGAGCCGTCCCGCGTGGCGAGACCGACCACCACTGCGCCCACGGCCGTGACGGCGGCGAGCAGGGCCGCGGTCAACAGGCGAGCCGTGGCCGACCGCCGACGGTGCTTACCTATCCCTCCCCTCACGGCGTGCCACCGAGCCGGGCCCGAGCCGGTTGCAGCCGGATCACCTGGACCTCCCGGGTCGGCCGGGGGGCCTCGCCGCCGAGGAGATAGCCGACAGCGCCGACGACCGCGGCGGCGGCATAGGAGACAGGGCGAGCGAGCACGGCGACACGAGTCACCGACCGCGAGCGGGGGTCGAACCGGTAGACGGTCCGCCGAGCCGTCCCCCGGGAGACGCCTCCGCATACCAGCACACGCCCGCCGAGTACGAGCCCGGACGCGCCCGTCAGCCGGACGGGGAGGTGCGCAACGACCGTCGAGCGGCCGGTGGCCGGGTCGATTGCCTGCACGACGTTGGTGGGTCCGGCGGGAGTCGACCCGCCGAGGACGAAGATCCGCCCGCGGGCCGCGACCACGGCGGGGTAGCGAACCGGTACCGGGAGGCGGGCCACGGTCGTGAACCGTCGTCCACCACGGGTCCGGAGCACCGCAGCCGACCAGCGTCGCCCGTCGTACCCGCCGACCAGATACACGGCATGCCCGACCCGCACAGCCCCGAGGTCTGACCGCGGGGTCGGCAGCCGACCGGCCACCGAGGCCCGACCGGCGGCGGCACGCTGTACCAGCGCCGTGCTCGTCGCGCTGCCTCCCCCGAACAGGAGCGGTGTCCCCCGCAGCACGGAACCGGCCGCGTCGTGCACCGGTGCGACAAGCGTCCCGACACGACGCTGCGCGCCGGTGGCCGGGTCGATCGTCGTCACTGCCGACGAGGAGGAATCACCGCGCGTCAGGCCGCCCAGCAGGAGCACCCGCCCGTCCCACCGCACGGCGGTCGCGCGCGAGCTCGGCGCGCGGAGTCGCCATCGCGCGAGTGACGCCGCCAGCCGTCGCTCCGGACGGCGGGGACGAGCCTGCGTCATCGCTGTACCGACCCCCGGCGACAGCTCTTGGGCCGACCGAGGAGGGTCCGCCGACGTGCACGCCGAGACGCCCGCGGCGCACGCGAGACCGGCAAGCGCGACCGTCACGAATCGTCGGCCACAGGCTCGCATCTTTCGGGCCCTCCATCCCGAGGCTGCCCCGGGGGCGCGTCGCTCGTCGTCGTCCGATCGCCGTCGCTGGCCTCGCCACCCGACCGATACCCACTCGAGTCTGGACAACTTTTCCTGGGATGCACTCGGCAGAACCTCTCCGAAAGCTCAGCCGTTCGGCACCCAGCAGGCAGGACGTAGGCCGGTTGACTACGACACGGACGTCGAACGCGCGGTGCTGGCGCGCGCCGTGCAGTGGCACAGCGAGGACCGCGTCATCCGCCACGGGCACCACACGATCGTCTTCGCGTGACGCGGGTGCACAGCGGTCAGGATGGCTCCGGTCCTGTCAGCGGTTGGAGTCGCGACGGTCGAGCGCGGCCATCTGCCGGGCGATCTGTTCTTCGCTGAACCCGTCGCCCTTCCACACGTCCCAGGCGTTCATCACGACCCCGATCCCCCAGCCGGCGATGGGAAAGATCGGCCAGAAGAAGCCGCCCGACGTGACCGCCCAGATCACCACGATGAAGGCGTTCACCAGGACGTAGACGATGAGGTGCCCGTAGAAGTCCCGCTTCTTCTTCAGCCGACGCACCGCCCGCTCGCGGCGCGCGTCAGCCTCCCCCGGCCGCGGATCGCCCGCGAGCGGCGGCGTGCCCAGCTCGTCGGCCATGGCACCATCGTCGGGCCGGAGGCCGGCCGTGGCACGATGCGTTGCTCACCTTCGAACCGGGACCTTCGCCGTTGTCGCGGCACGGACTATGGGCCCGTCTCGGGGTCACTCGACCCGTGGCGCCTCGACCCGTGACGCCCCGGAGCCTGCCGGGGTCTGCGGCGAGCTGCTGCCGCCACCCCGGCCGCTCGCACCGCCCCCACCGTTCGCCCGGCAACGCACGGCACCGCCGAGTTCGATGGCGGCCTCGTCGTCGATCGGGTCCAGCTCGGGGACGCCACCGGCACCTGCCGCGACGGACGCGGCCGGGGCCGCCTCGGCCTCGGCGACAGCGGTCGGCTCGGTGTAGTGGTACTTGCCGCCGCGGAGTGCGGAGGCGATCGCGGCGATGACGCAGGCGGCGATCGCGAACCCGAACGCGATACCCAGCCCGTTGGAGAACGGCCCGGAGATCAGGTGCGGGAAGAAGCTGCGGCCGGTCAGGTAGGCGGCGTGGCCGGGCGGCAGCTGCGCCAACGCGTGCGAGCCGAGCAGCGACTGGATCGGGTTGTAGCCCAGCAGCGAGGCGAACAGCACACCCACCGGCGGCAACGCGGCCACCCGGGTGGCGTCGGCGGCCGACACGCCCTGCGCGGTGAGGCCGTGGCTCAGGGTGTGCGGCAGCGACGAGGCCAGACCCGTGATCATCAGCGAGAAGAAGATGCCGATCGAGAGCACCATGGCCGCGTTCTGGAAGGTCGTGGTCATGCCGGCGCCGACGCCGCGGCGGTTGGGCGGCAGGCTGTTCATGATTCCCGCCCGGTTCGGGGCGGCGAACAGTCCCATGCCGAGACCGTTGACCAGCAGCGCCAGCGCGAACTGCCAGTAGGCGAAGTTGACCGGCAGGTTCAACAGCCAGACGAAGCTGCCCGCAGCCACCAGCATGCCGACGGTGGCGAAGGTCCGGGCGCCGAAGCGGTCGGACAGCCACCCCGAGACCGGTCCGGCCACCAGGAAACCGATCGTCATCGGCAGCATGTAGATGCCGGCCCACAGCGGCGTCCGCTCGAAGCTGTAGCCGTGCTGCGGCAGCCAGATCCCCTGCAGCCAGATGATGAGGATGAACATCAGGCCACCGCGGCCGAGCGCGCCCAACAGGCTGGCCAGGTTGCCGGCGCTGAAGGCGCGGATCCGGAACAGATTCAACCGGAACATCGGGTCCTCGACCCGGATCTCGATCACGCAGAACGCGACCAGGATCGCGACGCCACCGAGCAGCGCGACCAGCACCAACGGGTTGGTCCAGCCCATGGTGTGCCCCTGGTAGGGCTGGATGCCGTAGGTGATGCCGACCAGGACCGCGATGAGGCCGACGGCGAAGGTGGCGTTCCCCCACCAGTCGACCTTCGAGCGGTGCTTGATGCCGGTGTCGTGCAGCATCCAGTAGGCCCACACCGTGCCGAACACGCCGATCGGCACCGACACCAGGAACACCAGGTGCCACTCGACCGGGGCGAGCAGCCCGCCGATGACCAGCCCGAGGAAGGAGCCGGCGATGGCGGCGACCTGGTTCAGGCCGAGCCCGAGCCCGCGCTGGTGCGCCGGGAAGGCGTCGGTGATGATCGCGTTGGAGTTCGCCATCAGCATGGCGCCGCCCACGCCCTGCAGGACGCGCATGAGGATCAGCCACACGCCGGCGGCCGTGCCGTGCATCCAGGTCACCGACAGCAGGATCGAGAACACCGTGAACACCGCGAACCCGGCGTTGTACATCCGGACCCGGCCGAACATGTCGCCGAGCCGGCCGAAGCTGACGACCAGCACCGCCGTGACGACCAGGTAACCCATGATCAGCCACAGCAGCAGGCTGGTGTTGCTCGGCTCCAACGGGTTGATTCCGATGCCACGGAAGATGTCCGGCAGTGCGATCAACAGGATCGACATGTTGATCGTCGCCATCAGCACACCCAGCGTGGTGTTCGACAGGACGACCCACTTGTACCGCGGGCTCGCCGTCGCCCGCGCCGCCCGCTCCTCGCGCTGTTGCGCCCGATCGCCGGTCGGCGAACTCACCGCCATGGTCTCGTGCTCCCAGTTAGGCCCCTAGTTACTTCACCAAACTAAGCTTCTCGGCGAACGTCGCGCAAACATCGTGTCGCTGCCGGTGGCGGGGCGAGTGGTGACGCGAGGCAAGCGAGGACGAGGATCGAGCGAGTGAGTGCTTTCTCCCGGGCGGCACAGAACCCGCCGCCGTCGGCCGCGGTGAGCGAGACGGCCGGTGCGCCGCGCATCGGCCTCTCCCCCGGCGACCCGCCTCGCCTCGCGACGCTGACCTGGTCCCACCTGCTCAACGACGGGGCCTCGAACTACCTGCCCGGCGTGCTGCCCGCCGTGCTGGTGTCACTCGACCAACCGGTGCGTCTGGCCGGCGTCCTCGTCGCCGCGCTCACCGTCGGCCAGGCGCTGCAGCCGGTCACCGGCTGGATCGCCGACCGGGTCGGCGGGCGCACGCTGGTGGTCGGCGGGCTCACCCTCACTTCCGTCGGCGGCGGCCTGCTCGGTCTCGCGCACTCCACGTGGCTGCTGGTCGTCCTGCTGCTCCTCGTGGGCGTCGGGAACGCCTTCTTCCACCCCCAGGCGCTCGCCGGCGTGCGCGGCATGCTGCGCGGCCGGCAGGGGCTGCTGACCTCGTCGTTCCTCGTGGGCGGGGAGCTCGGTCGCGGCATCTGGCCGACCGCCGCCAGCCTCGTCGTCTCGAACCTCGGACTCGGCTACCTCTGGATCACCGGCGTGCCCGGACTGCTGACCGTGCCGCTGCTCGCCCGCATGGCGCCGCGCCTCCCGGCCGCGGCCGGTCCCCGCCGCGCCCCGGTGCGCTGGGCGGAGCACGCCCGGCCGATGTCCACGCTGATCACCTACCGCTCGGTACGCGCGATGACGACCTACGCCCTGGTGACGTTCATCCCGATCCTCTGGCACGCGCGCGGGGGATCACTGGTCACCGGCGCGTCGATCATCACGGCGATGCTCGTCGTCGGCGTGATCGGCAACCTCTGGGGTGGGCACCTCGCCGACCGGGTCGGCCGCCGGCCCGTCCTGGTCGCCTCGGCGCTCGCCGCCGGCGCGCTGGTCTTCCCGGTCGCCTACCTCACCGGCGCCTGGGTGTGGATCGCGGCCTCGCTGCTCGGCATCGCCCTGTTCCTGACCGCCTCCACGACCGTGCTCATCGGCCAGGACATCTTCCCGGAGAACCGCTCCATGGGCTCCGGCGTCGCCCTCGGTCTCGCCAACGGCGTGGGCGCACTGCTGGTGCTGCTGATCGGGTTGTGGGCCGACGAGAGCGACGTCCTGCCGGTGTTCTGGGTCGTCGCCAGCCTCAGCATCGCCTCCGCGGGGCTGGCCTTCGCCCTCCCCCGGCCGCTGGTGTCGAGCTAGCGGCGCGCCGGCTCCCAACCACACAGCCGGGACCTGGTTAGTCGGCGGTCTCCGATCGGGGACATGACTTGACATGGCGACGACGGAGACGGCCGAGCGAGCAATGGGCGGTGCAGCGGGGCGCGGGACGCGGGAACGGCGGGTTGCGCGGGCCCGGCCGCTGCTCGCCGCCGGGCTCGTGCTGAGTATCAGCGCGCTGGCCGCCTGCACCAGCGGCGGTTCGGTCGCCACGGGGACGGGCAGCGTGTCCCGGTCGAGCGCGGCCAGCTCCTCGCCGTCCGCGGCGCCGTCGGCCGCCGGCGGGCCGGCAGGCGCGCTGCAGGCGCAGTACGAGAAGGTCATCGCGAAGGTGCTGCCCTCGGTCGTGGAGATCACCACCAGTCAGGGCCTCGGCTCCGGCATCGTGCTCGACAACCAGGGCGACATCGTCACCAACGACCACGTCGTCGGCACGGCGAGGAGCTTCATGGTGCGGCTGGCCAGCAGCCCCTCCCCGGTGCCGGCCACACTGCGCGGCACGTTCCCGCCCGACGACCTCGCCGTCGTCCGGGTGAAGGACGCCTCCGGCCTGCACCCGGCCAGCTTCGCCGACTCCTCCAAGGTGAAGGTCGGCGAGATCACCCTGGCCATGGGCAACCCCCTCGGCCTGGCCAGCAGCGTCACCGACGGCATCGTCTCTGCCGTCGGGCGAACGCTCAGCGAACCGACCTCGCCCGACTCCCCCGGCGCAACACTGCCCGACTCCATCCAGACCTCGGCGGCGATCAATCCCGGCAACAGCGGCGGCGCCCTCGTCGACCTGCAGGGCAAGGTGATCGGCATCCCGACCCTCGCCGCCACCGATCAGCAGCAGGGCGGCGCGGCGCCGGGCATCGGCTTTGCGATCCCGTCCAACACCGTGGTGCAGATCGGCCGCCAGCTGGCGAAGAGCGGCACGGTGACGCACTCCGACCGCGCGGCGCTGGGCGTCGAGGTCCAGACCGTCGTCGGCCCGTCCGGCAGCGGATCCGGCGTCGGGGTCAGGAACGTGCAGGCCGGCGGCGGCGCGGCCAAGGCCGGCCTCCGCTCCGGCGACGTCATCACGTCGGTGAACGGGAAGTCGGTCCAGACGGTGCAGCAGCTGTCGACGGTCCTCGCCGGCCTGAAGGTGGGTCAGGACGTCAAGGTCACGGTCGAGCGAAACGGTCAGAGCAAGACCTTTACCGTGACCCTCGGCCAGCTGCACTCGAGCTGAGCTGCCGGCTGCGCCCCGAGGCCGGTCTCGCGCCCCGCGGGCGCCGCGTCGGAGGCGGCAGGTGGCCCCCGCCGTAGGGTAGTCGGGTGATCTCCCGAGGCTCTCGCCTGTGCACAGCCATGGCGCTCGCCGCCGCGTTGTTCGCCGCCGCCTGCTCCTCCGCCGGCGGGTCCGCCCCCTCGAGCCCCCCGGCGTCATCCAGCGATCCGCCCAGCAGCGGCAGCAGCGCCACCGTCGCGCCGTCTCCGCAGCCCAGCATCGCCTCCGCGCACCAGATCTACGTCTCGGTCGGCGATTCCTACGCCGCCGGTTACCAGCCGACCGGCCAGGGCACCGGGCACACGACGCGCCACGGCTTCGCCTACCAGGTGGTGACCGACGCTCAGGCCAAGGGGTACCGGTTCCGGCTGGTCAATTTCGGCTGCGCCGGGGCCACCACCGCCTCGGTCCTGCAGCAGAAGGGGTGCGCCCGGCAACGCCTCGGTCCCGGAGCCCCGACCTACCCGAAGCTCACCCAGGCCGTTGCCGCCGAGCAGTACCTGCGGCAGCATCGGGGCCGGGTGGGGCTGATCACCGTGTCCCTCGGCGGCAATGACGTCACCGCCTGCCAGCACGCGAGCGACCCGACCTCGTGCGTCACCGGCGCCCTGTCCGAGATCCAGAAGAACGTCACCACGCTGGTGACCAGGCTGCGCGCCGCCGCCGGCCCGAAGGCTCGCATCGTCGGGACGACCTATCCCGACGTGCTGCTCGGGCTGGCGCTGTCGAACTCGAAGCCGAAGCAGCAACTTGCCACCGCCTCGCAGTTCGCGTTCCGGGCGCTCATCAACCCGACGCTGCAGCAGGCGTACCAGGCCGGGGACGGGTCCTTCGCCGACGTCACCGCCGCGACCGGTGGCTACGGGTCGATGACGAAGATGACGTCGCTGAAGCCCTACGGCCGCATCCCGGTGCCGGTGGCGACGATCTGCCGGCTGACCTACTTCTGCCAGTACGGCGACATCCACCCGCGCACCGCCGGCTACGCCGCGATCGCCCAGCTGGTCGTCGGGAAGCTGCCGACCCGCTGACCCCATGCTTCCCGGACCCGACGCACCCGGCGCCGCCCTCCCGGTCCGCCCGGCACTCGGACCGGCCGTCACCGCGGCCCGGCAGCGCGGCGCCGCGGTGCTGGTCGCGCCGCCGGGCTCGGGCAAGACGTCGCTGCTGCCGCTGGCGCTGGCCGACGCCGTCGACGGCCGCATCGTCGTCGCCGAGCCACGGCGGGTCGCGACGCGCGCCGCGGCACGGCGCCTGGCGGCCCTGCTGGGCGAGCCGCTGGGCGAGCGGGTCGGCTACGCCGTCCGGGGCGAGCGGGTCGGCGGCGCCGGGATGCGCATCGAGGTGGTCACCACCGGGCTGCTGGTGCGCCGGCTGCAGCACGACCCCGAGTTGCCGGGCGTGGCGGCCCTGGTGCTGGACGAGTGCCACGAGCGGCAGCTGGACGCCGACCTTGCCCTCGCCTTCGCCGCCGAGGTCCGCGCGGCGCTACGCGACGACCTCGCCCTGGTCGCGACCTCGGCGACGCCGGACACCGCGGCGCTGACCCGCGCGCTCGGCGACGTCCCCGTGGTGACCGCCGAGGGGGTGCTGCACGACGTCCGGGTCGAGTGGCACCCGCCGCCCCTCCCCACGCCGCTGCGCGCCGACGCCCGCGTCGACCCGGCCTTTCTCGACCACGTCGCCGCGGTGACCCGGGACGCAGTCCACCACGACCACGGGGACGTACTCGTCTTCGTCCCCGGCGAGGCCGAGGTCCGAGGCGTGGCGTCCCGGCTCGCCGGCACCGCCGAGGTCTTCCCCCTCTACGGCCGGCAGTCCCGCGAGGAGCAGGACCGCGCGCTGACCCCGACCGGTCGACGCCGCGTCGTCGTCACCACGGCAGTGGCCGAGAGCTCGCTGACCGTCCCGGGGGTGCGCGTCGTGGTCGACTCCGGGCTGGCGCGGCAGCCGCGCACAGACCCCGCCCGCGGGCTGGCCGCGCTGGTGACCGTCCGCGCCTCTCGCGCCGCCGCCGACCAGCGGGCCGGCCGCGCCGGCCGCGAGGCACCCGGCGTCGTCCACCGCTGCTGGTCCGCCGACGAACACCGCCACCGGGACGCGCACACCGCCCCGGAGATCGCCACCGCCGACCTCACGGAGTTCGCGCTGACCGTCGCGGCCTGGGGTGCTCCGGGCGGCCGCGGCCTCGCCCTGCCCGATCCGCCGCCCGAGGCCGCGCTCGAGGCGGCCACCGAGCTGCTGCAGGGCCTCGGCGCGCTCGGCCCGGACGGAGCGATCACGTCACGCGGGCGCTCGATGGCCGAGTTGGGCGTGCAGCCGCGGCTGGCCCGAGCGCTGCTCGACGGGGCGGTCCTGGTCGGCGACGAGCCGGCCCGCGAGGTCGTGGCGCTGCTCGACGAGGACACCCTCGGCGGCCCCGGCGGCATCGACGACCTGCCCGCCCGGTGGCGTGCGCTACGACAGGGGCGGGACCGGGCGGCCGCGGCCCGGTGGCGCGAGGGCGTGCGCCGGCTGCGCCGGAGCGGAACGACCGCGGCCGCTGCCGCTCCCGGCGAGGATCCGGCCGCGCCGCTACCGGACGACCTCGCCGCCGGGACCGTGGTCGGCCTCGCCTTCCCCGACCGGATCGCCCGCCGGCGCCGCACCGGCGGCCTCGCCTACCTGCTCGCCAACGGAACTGGCGCCACGCTGGCCGCCGGGTCCGGGCTGCGCGAGGCGGAGTGGCTGGCGGTCGCCGTCGCCGATCGACCGGTGGGGCGCGCGGACGCCCGCATTCTCGCCGCCGCGCCGGTCGACGAGGCGACCGTGCGGGCCGTCGCCGCCGAGCAGATCGGCGCCGCGGAGCAGCTCCGGTGGGACGCCGGGCGCCTCATCGCCCGTCGGGTGGAGAGCCTGGGGTCGATCGAGTTGTCCGCGGCGCCGCTGCGCGACCCGGAGCCGGCCGCCGTGGCGGCGGCGATCGCAGCCGGCCTGCGCCCCGAGGGCCTCGACGAGCTGCCCTGGACGGACGCGGCCCGGACGCTGCGGCTGCGCCTGGCCTTCTGTCACGCCTGGCTCGGCCGGCCGTGGCCCGAGGTCGACGACGCGGCGTTGTTGGCGCGGATCGACGACTGGCTGGGCCCGGATCTGCTGCGCGTCCGCCCGGCCCGCGGGCTCGGCGGGGTCGACCTCGTAGCCGCGCTGCGGCGGTTGTTGCCGTGGCCGGAGGCCGCCCGGCTGGACGAGCTCGCCCCCGAACGGCTGCAGGTTCCCTCCGGCTCCCGGGTGCGGGTGGGATACGACGGCGGCGAGCCGCCGGTGGTCGCGGTCAAGCTGCAGGAGACCTTCGGCTGGACGGCGACCCCGGCGCTCGCCGACGGACGGGCACCGGTCGTGCTGCACCTGCTCTCCCCCGCGGGCCGGCAGGTCGCGATCACGAGCGACCTCGCCTCGTTCTGGCAGCAGGGCTACCCGCAGGTGCGCGCCGAGCTGCGGGCCCGCTACCCCAAGCACCCGTGGCCGGAGGACCCCCTCACCGCGGCCCCCACCGCCCGGACCACGCGTCGGCGCTGAGCCGGGCGTCCGGTCGAGTCACCCCGCGCCGAGCACCGCGCGAATCGTGTCGGCCAGCCCGCGTCGATCGAGCGGGCAATCGACCACCAGGGCGGTGAGCAGGAAGCCGTCGAGCACCGCCACCAGGGTGGTGGCGGACCGGCTTCCGACCAGCGGGTTCAGTACTTCGCGCAGCCCGTCCAGCCACACCCTCGCCAGCGGCCGCAGCTGCTCGTCGCGGGACGCGGCGACGTAGAGCTCGTACTCGACGACGGCGCGCGGCCGATCGGAAAGGTAGGCGGCGGCGAGGCGCGGCAGGGCCGAGGGCAGGTTGTCGCGGGTCAGCGTGGCGCGCCAGTGCGCGAGCTCGGTCCGCTGGTCGCCCGCCACGAGCTCCAATCCCGCGGTCACGAGCTCCGGCAGCGAGTCGAAGTAGTAGGTCGTCGCGCCCAGCGGCACTCCCGCCCGGCGCGCCACCGCCCGGTGGGTCACCCGTTCGAGGCCGACCTCGGCCACGAGCTGCGCCGCGGCCCGGGCAATCGCCTCGCGCCGCGCCTGCGGGTCGCGCGCCATCAGTGCGCGCCGCCGAGGTTCAGCACCACGACGCCGCCGATCACGAGGGCGAGGCCGACGATCGTCAACGGCGTCAGCCGCTGGCCGAGCAGGACCGCACCGATGACCGCCACCGCCGCGGTTCCCAGCGCGGACCAGAGCGCGTAGACCACCCCGACCGGCAGATGCCTGACGACCTGCGCCAGCAGGACGATCGAGACCGCGTAGGCCAGCAGGCAGCCGGCGGTCGGCAGCAGCCGGCTGAAGCCGGCGGTCGCCGGTAGCAGGCTCGTCCCCGCGACCTCCGCAGCGACGGCTGCCAGCAACAGGAGATAGACCACGAGCGACCACCAAAGTTGTACGAATGTACAACTTTACCGGCGTCGGCGGACCTCAATCGCCGCGGGTCAACCGCCCCCGCTCGAGGACGCCGCCCCGGAGGCCGTTGCGAGCAGCTGCTTCACCAGGTTGTTGACCTGCGCCTGCGCGCGGGCGATCTTGATCGGGTCCTGCGAGCGGTAGGCGTCGCTGAGCTGCGACTGCGCCTGCCCGAGCCGGGTCAGCAGCTGTTTCTGCGTCGCACCGTTGCCGGTGCCGCCGCCGTTGTTGTTGCCGCCGGTACTGCCCGAGGACGGGCTGCTGCTCGTTGCGCCGCTCGTGGGCGGCTGGGTCGTCGAGGGAGGCGGCGAGCTCGAGGAGGGGCCGCTGGCTCCGTTGCTGGTCTGCCCGACCTCGATGTGGCTGCCGAGCGCCGCGCCGTCCTTCAGGTCGGCCAGCGCGGTCGCGAGGTTCGACGCGTAGCCCTTCTCGTTGCCGTAGGTGACCAGGACGCGTTGCAGCGTCGGGTAGGACGACTGCGAGCGGGTCGATTGCACGTACAGCGGCTCGACGTAGAGGAACGAGTCACCCAGCGGCAAGGTCAGCAGGTTGCCGTGCTGCACCGCGGTCTGGTTGTTGTCCAGCAGGTTGATGTCCCGCGAGATCACCGATTCGGACTTGAACACGTTCGCGACCTGCGCCGGGCCCTGGATGTTGGACTTGCCGGGCACCTTGAGCACGGTGAGCTTGCCGTAGTTCGGCCCCGGATCGCTGTCGGCGCTCATGTAGGCGGCGAGGTTGTTCGCGCCGTTGACCGTCAACGGTGTGGTGAGCTGGAACTGCGGCGAGTTGGTGTCCGGTGTCGCGGGATTGTTGGCGAGCACGTAGTACGCCGGTTGCGGCCCGGCGTTCGGCTGGAACGGATCGCTCGGCACCTGCCACTTGCCGTTGCCGTTGTAGGACGCCACCGGGTTGCTGATGTGGTACTGCGCCAGCAGCGAGCGCTGCACGTTGAAGAGGTCCTCGGGATAGCGCACGTGGTTGAGGACGTCCTTGGGCATCTGCGAGCCCATGTTGCCCGGCTTCACCAGGCCGGGGAAGACGTTCATCCAGCTCTTCAGCACCGGGTCGGACTTCTCCCACTGGTAGAGCGTCACCTTGCCGGTGTACGCGTCGACCGTCGCCTTCACCGAGTTGCGGATGTAGTTGATCTGGGTGTTCGACTGCCCCTGTTCCCGAGAGGTACCGGTGAGCTTCGACAGCGACTGCCGCTCGGAGTACGGGTAGTTCGCCATCGTGGTGTAGCCGTCGACCATCCACATGATGTGACCGGTCTGCTGGTCCACGAACGGGTACGGGTCCCGGTCCACGGTCAGGAACGGCGCGACCTTCTCGACGCGCTGGCCCGGGTGCCGGTTGAAGATCAGTCTCGCGCCCGGCGCCGACACCGCGGAGTTGAGCAGGAAGTTGGTCTCCTTGTAGTGCAGCGCGAGCGCCAGCTTGGTCAACGGGCCGGAGAGCGGGACGCCGCCGTCGCCGCGGTAGGTGGTCTTGCCCTGGTTGGCGTTGTACTCGCGCTGCTGCCCCTTGTCGCCCACCACGGCGTAGTCGTTGCCGAGCTGACCGAAGTAGACCTCGGGCTGCTTCTGCGGCAGCGGACCCACCGGCGGGATGTCCCCCTCGGTGTAGTCGGACGTCAGTCCGGTGGTGATGTCCTGGTCCGCCCGGGCCGCGACGAAGCCGTAGCCGTGCGTGTAGACGGTGTGCTGGTTGATCCAGTTGTTCTGGTTGCCCCTGAGGTTGCTGCCCGGCGCCTGCTCCCGGACCGCGACGATGTAGTCGTGCAGCTGCTTGTCGAGGGTGTAGCGGTCGACATTCAGGCTGTTGGAGAACGTGTACGGCAGCGCGATCTTCTGCGTCTGCACGAAGGTCGGACTGATGATGTTGGGGTCGAGGATGCGAATGTTGTCGACGGTCGCGTTGCTGTCGGTGATCGCATTGGTCGCGGGGCTCGGCGTCGCGCTGTAGTTGACGTACTTGACCGTGCCGTTCGGGTGCTTCGCGTTCTTCGTCTCGATCCCGTAACCGGCCCGCGTCGCGTTGATGTTCCGCAGGATGTACGGGCGTTCCTTGTCGACCGCGTTCGGGTTCACCGTGACCCCCTGCACGATCGCGGGATAGATCCCGCCCATGAGGATCGAGAGCACGAGTAGCACGATGAAGCCGATGCCGGGCAGCAGCGCGCTGCGCAGCCAGATGCTCGCCAACACTCCCAGCGCCAGGATGAGCGCGATCCAGAACAGGATCGTCTTGGCCGGCAGCGCGGAGTGGACGTCGGCGTAGGAGGCGCCGGTGAACTTGCTGCGATCGGAGAACACGAAGCCGTAACGGTCGAGCCAGTAGGCCGCCGCCTTCAGCAGCATGAAGACGAAGACCAGGATGGTCAGGTGGCGACGGGCGGCCACGGTGATCTTCGGCCCCGGTGTCTGCAGCCGGATCGCGCCGGTGAGGTAGTGCACGACGATCGCCAGGATCAGCGAGAAGATGACGGCGGTGAAGCCGAAACCGAGCATCGCCCGGTAGGCCGGGTAGTCCCAGGCGTAGAAGCTGATGTCCAGCCCGAACTGCGGGTCCGTGACCCCGAACGACTGGCCGTGCAGCCACAGCTGCCAGGTCTCCCAGCCTCCCTGGGCCGAGGCGCCCGCCGACAGGAAGGTGATCGCGGCGACCACGATCAGGATGAGCCGGCGGCGGGGCTCCAGCATGTGGACGTAGTTCTGGAGGTTCTGCTGCTCCGGGGACATCGGCCGGAACGGCGGCTTGAGCAGGTAGGCGACGACGAGGTTGCCACCGATGATCAGCGTCATCAGCGCGCCGAAGATGAAGAACAGCGAGACGCGGGTCCACAGGACGGTGGAGAAGACGCCCTGCGCGTTCACCGACTTGAACCAGAGCCAGTCGACGTAGGTGCCGGAGAGCTTCACCGCCACGATCAGCAGGACGACGAGGGCGGCGACCACGTAGAGCGCGATCTTCGTCCGCCGGGACAGCATGACCGTCGGCATGGGCGGCCGCATCGCCACGATGGTGCTCCTGACTGCCGCCAATTCACGGCACGCTTACGTCTGGACCGAGGGTTCAACGTACCGTCCGGGCCGATGGTTCCTCGGACGTGGCAGGCGGCGACCGCCCGGGCTCGAGGCGGGATCCGGCAGGATGGACGTGCCCGCGCCGCCGTACCCCCTCGAGCGCGGGGCCGTCGAGTGAAGGAGTACGCCCGGTGAGCGAAACCGTCGAGCGCGCGGTGGCCGAGATCGAGGCCCACGTGCACGCCGCGGGCTGGGACCGCGGACCAGCCCTGTTCGCGTTCGTCCGCTCCGGACGGTTCACGGCGGACGACCCGGAAACGGCGGCCCGCCTCGGTATCGACGTCCTGCCACCGGACGCGCTCACCCCGGTGGAGCAGGGCGACCTGCCCGACCAGCCGCTGGACGAACTGCTGGGCAGCATCGCCTGGCCCGACGGGGTCGAGGGCTGCGCCGTGACCCAGGAGATCGTGATCCTGCCGCCGACCGCGGCCGGCGAGGTCGAGACCGCCGACAGTCAGGCCGACGCCGAGTCCGCCGCGCGGCACCCGGATCGCCGGGAGGCACGTCTCGCCGTCGGTGTCCTGCGCGACGGGTCGAGCGCCTCGCTGCTGCGGCTGCGGCAGGCCGTGACGTCCGACGGCGCCGTCAGTGACGCCGCCGGTGACGCCGCGAGTGCCCCTGAGCCGACGGGCGAGGGCGCCGGACCCGGCGACGAGCTGCTCACCGGCCCCGACCTGGCACCGAACCTGGTGGCGGCGCTGCAGGCGACCCTGGTGTGAACTCGGCCTGTACCGCGTCGGTCCGAACCGCGGCCGGCGGTCTCAGCAGTGCGGGACGCCCTGGTGCCGCTCCAGCCGGTCCAGATCCCGGATGGCGCTCTTCAGGCTGGTGACCTTCACGACCTGCAGGCCGGACGGGATGTTCCCGCGGACGTCGCTGCAGTTCCCGCCCGGCGCGAGGAACACGCTCGCGCCCTTGTCCCGGGCGGCGATCATCTTCAGCTGGATGCCGCCGATCGGGCCGACGCTCCCCTGCGGGGTGATCGTGCCGGTGCCGGCGATGAAGCGGCCGTCGGTGAGGTTGTCGTCGCCGACCTTGTCCACGATGCCGAGCGCGAACATGAGGCCGGCCGACGGGCCGCCGATCTCGTTGGCCAGGCCGAGGTCGACGGTGAACGGCGCCACGCAGCTGTCGGTGATGGTGACACCGAGCGCAGGTGTGTCACCGGTGGACTTCGTGCGTCCGAGGGTGACGTCGATCTGGCGGGAGGACTTGTGGCGGATGACCCCTACCGTCACCGTCTGACCGATCTTCTTGCCCTGCAGCGCGGACTTGAGCTGGGCCGCCGTGTCGGTGGACGTTCCGTCGATGCTGCGGATCGCGTCGCCTGCTCGCAGCTTCCCGGCCGCCGGACCCTTCGGCAGCACGTGGACGACGCCGAAGTGCGGGTAGCCGAGCTGGCACAGTGCGGCGGCGGTGGCGTTGTCCTGCGACTGGACGAAGTCCTGCGTGTTCTGCCGGTTCGTCTGCGACGTCGTCTGATCGGGGGGATAGACCGCCGAGCGCGGCACCACGATCTCGGACCCACGCAGCCACCCCGTGAACGCCTGATAGGGCGTGACCGGTCCGGTGGTGACGCCGACGGTGGTCAGGTTGAGGTGTCCGGAGGTCTTGTTCACCGGAGTGCCGCTGATCTTGATGATCGCGTGACCGTTGCCGGTCCCACCGAGCGTGTTGAAGGTCGGCCCGGGGCTCAGCACGACGTACGGCACCGAGATCGTGAAGAAGAGCACGAACAGCACCACGAACAGCACGCCGGTCACGATCAGAGTGCGGATCCGTCGGCTCAGCGCCCCCCAGCCGCCTCGCCCCGGGCGGCCGGTGGAGGCGGCGGTACCCGGTCCCGGAGCCGGTTCACCGGGGCACGGGCCGTCCGACGGCGGTGGAGCAGAGGTCACGATCGCAGCGTAACTGCGGGTCAGTCACTGCCCCGTCCGGGCGTGGTCGGAGCCTCGGACCTCGGTTCGCGCGGGCCGCGGGCGAGGGCGTCCAGGAACTGCTGGTGCTCCCGCATCGCGGCGTCGGTGTCGGGTTGCCGGCGCGGCCGCCCGCGCCACCAGAACCACAGGGCCACCAGCGCCGTCGCCAGCACCGGGGCCGCCAGCCACCACGCCCACGCCACGGCCGGTGACGTTACCGGCGCGGGGGTGTTCGCCGTCGGCGCAACGCGGCGATGGCGGGGAACCACGGGCGAGTCCGGAACGTCGCTACTACCGTGGGCAACGTGAGCTTTCCCTTCGGATTCGGCAAGCCCGGCGGCGGGGACGACGACCCGAACGACATGTCGTCGCAGATGCCCCTGTTCGCGGAACTGCAGAAGCTGCTGTCCTGGTCCGGCGGTCCCGTCAACTGGGATCTGGCCAAGCAGCTCGCGGTCTCCAACATGTCCGGCAACGCGGGCGTGACGCCGGCGGACAGGTCGGCCGTGGCCGAGGCGCTGCGGCTGGCGGACATGTGGCTCGACGACGTCACCGACCTGCCCTCCGGGGTCACCGCCATCGAGTCCTGGACCCGCCTGGAGTGGCTGACCCGCACCCTGCCGGTCTGGCAGCAGCTCTGCGATCCGGTCGCCTCGCGCGTCACCGCAGCCATGTCGAACGCCATCCCGCAGGAGCAGCTGCAGATGTTCGGCACCGACAGCCCGCTGGCGGGGATCATGAACCAGGTCGGTGGACTCATGTTCGGCGCCCAGGTCGGGCAGGGCCTCGGCGGTCTGGCCCAGGAGGTGCTGGCGGCCACCGACGTCGGTGTCCCGCTCGGCCCCGAGGGCGTCGCGGCCCTCGTCCCGGAGAACGTCGAGAGCTTCCGCGCCGGCCTCGACCGCCCGGCCGACGAGGTCCGTCTCTACCTGGCGCTGCGCGAGGCCGCCCATCACCGGCTGTTCGGTCACGTGCCCTGGCTGCGGCAGCGACTGCTGGAGGCGGTCGAGTCCTACGCCAGCGGCATCTCGATCGACATGTCGGCGATCGAGGAGGCGATGCGCGGCATCGACCCGATGAACCCCGAGAGCATGCAGCAGGCGCTGTCCGGCGGGCTGTTCACCCCCGAGCACACCGAACAGCAGGCGGCCGCGCTGCGGCGCCTCGAGACGCTGCTCGCGCTGGTCGAGGGGTGGGTCGACACCGTCGTCGGCGCCGCCGCCGGCGAGCGGATGGGCGGCGCCGACGCGCTGCGGGAGGCATTCCGGCGCCGCCGCGCGTCCGGCGGCCCGGCCGAGCAGACCTTCGCCACGCTCGTCGGACTCGAGCTGCGGCCCCGCCGGCTCCGTGACGCCGCGACGCTCTGGTGGGCCGTGACCGAGAAGCGCGGCGTGAGTGGGCGGGACGCCATCTGGGCCCACCCCGACCTGCTGCCGACCTCGGCCGACCTCGACGACCCACTCGGTTTCGGCGAGACCCCGCCGGAGTTCGAGGCCCCCGACGACCTGAGCGAGCTGGAGGAGCTGGGCGTCGCCCTCGACCCGGGCACCGCGACGGGGCGGGACGCGAGCGCCCACGAGGCCGGGGACGACGACACCCGGGACCACGGCACCCGGGACAACGGCACCCGGGACAACGGCACGGACGACGCCAGCACGGACGAAGACACCGGGGGCGACGAGCCGCCGCCTGCCGCGGTCTGAGCTGTACGGCGCGGACCGTCCACCCGTTCGAGCCGGTGGAACACTGAGCCGATGCACTGCTTCACCCGAAGCGCACAACCGGCCACGGCTGGGAGGCCAGCGATCCAGGCGCGCCCGCGTTCGGCCGCCGCAGAGCCGGGGCCCGGGACCGGAGGGACCACTACGCCGGGCCGTGAACCGCTGATGGGCGATTTGTCAGCATATTTTCGGGACTTTCTTCCCGGGATTGACCGCATCCGACCTATTGGTCCACAACTCTTCGGCGTGGCGTCCACACGGCCCGCAGGGTTGTCCACAGGAGAGTCCACAAGTGTGGACATGAACTTCAGGGTTACTCTGTTAGCCCGCTGTGCATACATAGCGTAACCACGGCGTTGCGGGATCTCACGCGCTGCGACGCCCGGCCGACCTGTGGATAACCGGCGCGGCCGACGCCGCGCCGTGACAGGGTCGCTGCGTGACCACCACGGGCCCCGACATCGCGCCACGTCCCGCATTCGTGCTGGGTCCGGCCACCAGGTTGCTGTGGCGCAGCCCCGACTCGATCCACCTGGAGATGGGGGCCCGGGCGGTGGTCGTCGACGGCCTCCCGCCCCGCGCGGTCGAGGGGCTGCTGCGGGGGCTGCCAGCCGCCGACGCCGGTGACGGTGACGGTGACGCGGCGATCGAGCGCGGCGCGACCGCGGCCCTTGTCGAACTCGCCGACGACGGCTTCGTGTGGCCGGCCGCCCTGCCCAGCGCCGAGCCCGCGCCGGGGGCCTACGACAACCGGCTGGTGCCGCCGGCCCCGCGCCTGGCCGGCGAACTGAACTCGCTCGCGGCGCGGCACGGCGACCGGGCGGCCGCCCTGCTGGCGGGTCGGCGCCGCGTCGCCGTCACCATCCACGGCGCGTCGCGGGCCGCGACGCACCTGGCCGCCCTGCTGGCCGCCGCCGGGGTCGGGCGGGTCCACTGTGCCGAGTCCGGGTCGGTGCGGCTGCCGCACGTGACGCCGGGCGGGGCGCTGCCCGCCGACGAGGGCCGGCCGATCGCGCACGCGGCCGACGACGCCGTCCGGCGGACAGCACCCGGCACCGACACCACTCCCCTTGCCGGTGGCGAACCGCCCGACCTCACCGTCCTCGCGGCCGACGGGCCGGTCGACGAGGACCACCGGGCCGCCCTGCACGCCGCGGGCGCCGCGCACCTCGTCATCTCCCTCGGGGTCGACGGCGGAGTGGTCGGTCCGCTGGTGGTACCCGGGCTGACCAGCTGCCTGCGCTGTGCGGACCTGTACCGCCGCGACCGCGACCCCGCCTGGTCCGCCCTGGCCGTCCAACTGGCGGTGCCCCGCCGTTACGGGCCGACCTCCGACGTCGCCGCCGCCACGGTGGTGGTCGGCACGGCGGCGGTGCAGACTCTGGCCTTCCTGGACGGCGGCGAACCGGCCTGCATCGAGGGATCCCTGGAGCTCCAGCTGCCGGACTGGCGGTTGCGGCGGCGCAGTCGACCAGCCCACCCGGAATGCTGCGGGACCCCGGCCGGAGGCTGAGGCGCGGACGTCGCCCGGTGCAACGCCTGCACATTGGGCAGAATGGCCAGGTGGCCGACGAGACCGACAGACGCTCCCGCCGCGAGCGGGAGACGATCCCGCAGCGCCGCGGAGCCCGCACCGCGAGACTCGCATCCCTCCCGCTCGGATTCGCCGGCCGGGCCACGGCGGACTTCGGCCGCCGGATCACCGGGCGCGCCAGCGAGCAGACCACCGCCGAGATGCAGGCCCGCGCGGCCGAGCAGCTGTTCACCGTCCTCGGTGAGCTGAAGGGCGGGGCGATGAAGATCGGTCAGGCGCTCTCGGTGTTCGAGGCCGCGATGCCGGAGGAGGCGGCCGCCCCGTACCGCGCGGCGCTGACCAAGCTGCAGGAGGCGGCGCCGCCGATGCCGCGCGAGACCGTCCACCAGGTGCTCGACGAGCAGTTCGGCCGCCGCTGGCCGCAGCGGTTCCGCGAGTTCGACGACACACCCGCGGCGGCGGCCAGCATCGGTCAGGTCCACAAGGCGGTGTGGCAGGACGGGCGCACCGTCGCGGTGAAGCTGCAGTACCCCGGGGCGGGGCCTGCGCTGATCGCCGACCTCACCCAGCTGAACCGCTTCGCGTGGCTGTTCCGCCGCATCTCCCCCGGCCTCGACGTCAAGCCGCTGCTCGCCGAGATCCGGCAACGGGTGCTCGAGGAGCTCGACTACGGCATGGAGGCCGACGCGCAGCGGGCCTTCGCCACCGAGTTCGCCGACGATCCCGACATCGCGGTGCCGCGCGTCGTGGCCAGTGCCCCGAAGGCCCTCGTCAGCGAGTGGATCGACGGCGTGCCGCTGTCCACGATCATCGCCGAGGGCACCACCGACCAGCGCGACCGCGCCGGTTCGATGATGGCCCTGCTGCACTACAGCGCGCCCACCCGCGCCGGGCTGCTGCATGCCGACCCGCACCCGGGCAACTTCCGGCTTCTACCCGACGGCCGGCTCGGCGTCATCGACTTCGGGGCCGTCGCGCGACTCGACGGTGGCTACCCGGTGCCGCTCGGCCGGCTGACCCGGCTCGCCGTCGACGGTCACGCCGACGACGTCATCGACCTGATGCGGGAGCTCGGCTTCGTCCGTTCCGGCGTCGAGGTCACCGGGCAGGAGGTGCTGGACTACCTCGGACCGGCCGTGACGCCGCTGCGGGAACCGCAGTTCACCTTCAGCCGCGACTGGCTGCGGCGGGAGGCCTCCCGCATCGCCGACCCGCGCAACGCCGAGGCTCGGGTCGGTCGCTACCTCAACCTCCCGCCGTCCTACCTGCTCATCCACCGGGTCACCCTCGGCTCCATCGGCGTGCTGTGCCAGCTCGGCACCACCGCGCCGTTCCGCAGCTACGCCGAACGCTGGCAGCCCGGCTTCGCCCACGCCGACGGCAGCCTCGACGAGTGAGCCCGAAGTGCCGGCGAAAACCTGCGCCCTCTGCGGCCGGGCCGTCCGTCCCGAGGTCGACGGCGACCCACCGCTGGGGTGGTGCGCCGACCACGGGCCGGACGACGATCCGGACGCCGTGCGTTACATCTGCCCGGAGTGCACTCGGCGCCACGTGCGCGAGATCGAGGCGAAACTCGGCCACGAGTGGTGGTGAGTCCCTACCCGTGCGAGCCGCAACTCGCGAGCCTGCCAGGACGTCGAGGCGAGCTGTTCGAGCTCGCGTTGTCGCGCCCGCGCCAAAGCTTCTTGCAGTGCATACATTTCGGTTCCTCTGCTGATGGTCATGGTCTGACGGATTCGGGACGGGCTCGCCGTGCCGCGCTGGTGCGGCATCACGCGGCGACCTCCGTCCGGTCGGTCTTGCGGGGACGGCCCCGGGGCCGCTTGCGGGCCACGACGCCGCCACGCTCGAAGATCTCGCCGCCCCAGACGCCCCAGGGCTCCCGACGCTCGAGGGCCCCGGCGAGGCAGACGGCCCGGGCCGGGCACTCGCCGCAGAACGCCTTCGCCCGCTCGAGGTCGGCGGGCAGGTCGGCGAACCACAGCTCGGGGTCCTCCACCCGGCAGGGCAGGTCGTCGGGGCAGTTCTTCGCGAGCGGGTCCAGCGGTTCGGTCCCGATCGGGTCGTAGGCCTGCGCCTGCTCGATGCAGCTGGTCACCATGTCGGGTCACCTCCTTGTCCTGTCGGTACGGGTGCTGTCGGTGGGTCTCGTGGCGGTGCGTGCCGTGTCGGCGGGCGGGTGATGGGTCTCGGATGTGGATCGGTAGGTGTCATGGACTCGCAGGGTTGGTTGGTGGCGGAGGGCAGCGGTAGCGAACAGCGGCGGGCGGAAAAACAACGAGGCCGCGGTTCCCGTAACGGGAGCCGCGGCCTCGAGGAGCCGGTCGCTGAGCGATCTCAGCGTGGTTCTCCTCGAGGTGGGCTGCCCTTGCGGACGTCGCCGGATGCGTCGCCCCCGACGCGGGTGCACGCGATGGCGGCAGACAGGGCGAGGCCCGACGGCATGACGGCAGCAGCCGGCGCGTTGACGTCGGGCGTGAACGGCATCGTCGTCATCGGGGACCACTCCCTTCTGCTGTCATCGGGCCGGGCGGCGGAGCGAGCGGCATCGGCCGCGTGCGAAGTGAGGCTAGCGGCGTACGCAAACAGGGCGCAAGCGATTTATTTCCGCCGGCCGGGGCCGGCGCTCAGCGGTACTCCAGTCCGTGCGCCTCGAGCAGCGCCGCGACGGCGAGCAGCCGCCGGTCCGACCGGTGGGGCCCGGTCAGCATGACGCCGACGGGCATCCCGTCGTCCGGGGAGCGACCGGCGGGCAACGACAGTGACGGCAGCCCGGCGAGGTTGCTGACCACCGTCCAGCAGTCGGTGTAGGGGGCGGTCAGGGGGTCGGCGAGGTCCTCGGCCGAGACGTCACGCACGTCGGCGGTCTCGTCGGACAGCCGGGGCGCGGTCGTCGGCATGGTGGGCGACAGCAGCAGATCGCAGCGCTGCAGTGCGGCGGCCGTCTGCGCGACCAGCCGCCGCCGCACCTCGTGGGCCTCCTCCAGTTCCGCGGCGCCGTGCTGCAGCAGCGCCCGGCCCAGCTCCCACCGACGGACGACCTCGTCCCCGGCCTGTCCGGTGCGCACGTACGGCTCGAGCGGTTCGACGCAGGCCGCGGAGGTGATGGTCATGTACGCATCGAGGGCCCGCCGGCCGTCGGGCACCGTGACCTCGATGACCTCGATCTCCAGCTCTGCGAGCAGGTGCCGCGCGGCGGCGAGACGGGCCAGCACGCCGCGGTGATTCGGCGCCCCGCAGAGCTCGCGCACCACGCCGATGCGGATCGGACGCACGCCGCTCGGGTGCAGCGCGACCGCTGCGAGTTGGGGGGCACCGGCCATGACGGCGAGCAGCTGCGCGGTGTCGGCGACCGAGCGGGCCAGGGGGCCGACGCGGTCCAGCTCGGCCGCGAACGGCACGGTGCCGTGCACCGGAACGAGCCCGTGGGACGGGGCCATGCCGATGACGCCGCACTGCGCGGCGGGCTCGCGGATCGATCCGCCGGTGTCGGTCCCGATCGACAGGGCCGTCTGCCCGGCCGCGAGGGCCGCGGCGCTGCCCCCGCTGCTGCCACCGGGACTGCGGTCGAGATCCCAGGGATTGCGGGTGGGGCCGAACGCGGAGGTGTAGGTGGAGGCGCCCATCGCGAGCTCGTCCATGTTGGCGCGGCCGAGCAGGATGGCGCCGGCGTCGATCATCCGGGCCACCACCGGGGCGTGCCGCAGGGCGAGCACACCGTCGTGGGCGCGGGAGCCGCTCGCGGTGGTCTGCCGCCGGACGTCGATGTTGTCCTTGACGACGAACGGGACACCGAGCAGCGATCCGCCGCTCGGGCCACTGTGCCCGGCGTCGATCTCCGCGGCGCGCGCCCGGGCGTTGTCGGCGTCGAGATGGACGATCGCGTGGATCGCGTCCTCGGTCTCGGCGATGCGCGCGAGATGCGCCTCGACCACCTCGGTGGCGGTCAGTTCGCCGCTGGCGACGAGTTGCGCGAGGCGGCCGGCCGACAGCGTGGTGAGCCCCGGAGCGGGCTCGACGCTGCCGGCGAGCTGACGCCACGCGTCGGGCTGCACCGGTTCCATGGGCACAGGGTGACATGCCGGTGTTGCTAAGACGTGACGACCGGCTCGGCTGTGGGCGCCGGCACGGCGGGCCAGGTTCTCAGTCGGGTTCTCAGGCGGTGGCGAACCGGCCCAACACCTGGTCGGCGCGGATGCCGCCGAGGTGGTCGGCGAAGATCCGCTGGTAGCCGAGCTCCTCGCGGCTGCGGGCTGGCGGCAGCCCCGGGATGCGGATGGACTCCCAGTTGGTGTCCGGGACGAAGTCCTCCCCGCGCCGGGTCATGACGTCGGCGGTGCCGGAGCCGTCGCCGAACTGTTCCTTGCGCCGCCAGAGGATCTCCGCCGGCAGCCACCCCTCGAACGCCTCGCGCAGGATCGCCTTCTCCTGGCCGTCCTCGCCGAGCAGCTTCCACTCGATCGGGATCCGCTGGGCCACGGCGAGCAGGTCGCGGGACAGGAAGGGCACCCGCGCCTCGAGCCCGTGCGCCATCGTCACCCGGTCACAGCGCTGCAGGTTGAGGTGGTGCAGCGTCTCGATGCCGTCGAGGAGGGCGTCGCGCAGGGCGGGCATGTCCAGCTCGCGCAGGTGGTGGTAGCCGGCGAACAGCTCGTCCGCGCCCTCGCCGGTGAGCACGACCTTGACGTGCTGCGCCGCGAGCTCGGCCAGCAGGTAGTTCGGGACCGCGCTGCGGACGAGCGAGGGTTCGTAGCTCTCGATGGAGCAAACCACCGCCGGCAGGACGTCGATGACCTCGTCGT
Organism: uncultured Actinomycetota bacterium; assembly: GCA_963776855.1. Taxonomy (GTDB): domain Bacteria; phylum Actinomycetota; class Actinomycetes; order Mycobacteriales; family Jatrophihabitantaceae; genus Jatrophihabitans. The sequence continues at coordinate 474,045 of CAVZOC010000004.1, forward strand.
CGCGGTAGACCCGCTCGTGGTGGATCAGGCCGAGGTCGTCGGCCACCCGGCGCGCGGCGGCGAGATCGGGGCTACCGGGTGTCCCGGCGGCGAAGGAGTGGATCGGCTTGCCCGGCTCCGCGGTCCGGGCCATGATCGCCGCCACCAGGCTGGAGTCGAGGCCGCCGGAGAGGAACACGCCGATGGGGACGTCGGCCATCATGCGTTCGCCGACGGCCCGGACCAGCGCCTCGCGGATCGCCTCGTGCGCCTCGCCCCGTTCGGCGAACGGCGGCCCGACCGGCCTGTCCAGGCCGAGCGGGTCGTGGTGCAGATCGACGAAGGCGACCAGTCCTGCGTCGGGCGTCCAGAAGTGGCCGGGCGGGAACTCCTCGACGTCGGCCCGCATGCCGTCGGGGAAGGCGCCGAGCTCCGAGGCCGCCAGCACGCGGCCGTCGTGCCGGGCCCAGTAGAGCGGCTTCACGCCGAGCGGGTCGCGGGCGAGGACGAGTTGCCCGTCCGGACCGGCGACGCCGAAGGCGTACATGCCGCGCATGTCGTGGATGCCGTCGGCGCCGAGCCGGTCGATGACGTGCAGGATGACTTCGGAGTCGGACTGGGTGCGGAACGGGCCGCCCAGGCGGTCCCGCAACGCGTCGTGGTTGTAGATCTCGCCGTTGGCCGCGACCCAGAGTCCGTGGTCGCCGGCGGTCATCGGCTGGTCACCGCCGTCGAGGTCGACGATGGCGAGCCGGGTGTGACCGAGCCAGGTGGCGCCGACCTGGTGCGATCCCTCGCCGTCCGGGCCCCGATGTTTGATCGGACCGAGCATTCCCTGGCCGATCATGGCCGCTTCGCGAAGCCGTTCTGGGGTTGGGTGCAGGTCGTGGACGACGGCAATGCCGCACATGTCGGTTCAGCTCCTCAGGGATTCACTGTCCAACCATAGTGCGGTTGTGTATCGGGCACATGTCGCGGCGCGCTCGGCGGCGACTGCCAGACTGGCGGCCATGATCGGCCCGGCGTCCAACGCCGCAGGTGGTCGGGGCCCGGTCCTGGCGACCGTCCTCGGCGTGCTGTTCCTCACTTTCCTGGATACGACGATCGTCAGCGTCGTACTCGGCGACGTCGTGGCGGACGTCGCCGCGGGCGTGGTCTCGCTGCAGTGGGTCGTCAATGCATACGCGCTGGTGTTCGCGAGCCTGATGCTGCTCGGCGGAGCGCTGGCCGACCGGTTCGGCCGCAAACGGGTGATGCTGGCCGGCATCGCGATCTTCGTCGCCGGATCCGTGACGTGCGCGCTCGCCCCGACGGTCGGTGTGCTGATCACCGGACGGGCGGTGATGGGACTCGGCGCCGCGGGCTGCGAGCCCGGGACGTTGTCGGTGATCCGCGCCGTCTTCGCCGACCGGCGGCAGCGGGCCCGGGCGCTCGGGGCGTGGTCGGCCGTCTCGGGTCTCGCCCTGGCGCTCGGGCCGGTGATCGGCGGGGTCCTCGTCGGGCTCGGGAGCTGGCGATGGGTGTTCTGGTTCAACCTGGTGGTCGCCGCGCTGCTGCTCGCCGCCGTGGCCCGCTGGGTGCCGGAGTCGCGCGACCCCGAGCCCGGCCGGTTGGACGTCGCCGGCGCGGTCCTCGCCGCGGCCGGGCTGGGCACGGTCATCTTCGCCGCGATCTCCGGGGAGTACCACGGCTACTCGAGCTGGTGGATCGTCGGGCTGTTCGTCGCCGGCGGGCTGTTACTGCTAGCGCTCGGCCCGGCAGAGCGCCGCGCGGTGACGCCGCTGGTGGATCTGGTGGCGGTGCGGCGACCGGTCGTGGCCTCGGCGCTGTTCGCCGCGTTCGCCAGCTACTTCGCGGTGTTCGCGATCTTCTTTCTCGCCGCCCTCTACCTCGACCTCGGGCTGCAGTACAGCGGTGGCCACACCGCGCTGGTGTTCGCCCCGATGGCGGCGGCGATCGTGGTCGGCGGCCTCGCCACCGGGCCGTGGGTCGCCCGGGTCGGGTCGCGCCGGCCCACGACGGTCGGCTGCTTCGTCGCGGCGGCCGGCATCCTGCTGGCGCGGTACGAGCTCGGCCACGGCCGGACGCTCGACGGTCCGGTGCTCTCGCTGGCGCTGGCGGTGGCCGGCCTCGGTTTCGGCGTGACCGTGGTGCCGGTGACGTCCGCGGTGCTCGGGCACCTTCCGGCGCGTCGGGCCGGCATGGCGGCCTCGGCCACGAACACGGCCCGGCAACTGGGCACCGTCGTGGGCGTGGCCGCGCTCGGCGCGGTGGTCAACGCCCACCTGCGCGACGCCGTCGACCAGATCAACCCGGCTCTCGTGCGGCTGGTCGGCGGGCGAGAGGCCGCGATCTCGCTGCTGCAGACGGGCGGCAGCGGCTCCGGCGGGGTCGATCTCGGCGCCTTGGCGCAGTTGCCCGCGTTCCGGCCGTTCGTCACCGGGTTTCTCACCGGCCTGCAGCTGGCGTTGCTGGTGGCGGCCGTGCTCGTCGTGCTCGCCGGCGCGACAGCTGCATTCGTCGACGAGCCCGCGCCCGCGCCGGACTGACGGGTGCGGCTGACCGCACCACCGTCATCGAACTTCTCCTCGGCCGCCCGGTCAGGGCGGGTCGGTGCCGCTGGTATCGGCGCTGCTGCCGCCGGTGTCGGGTCGGGTGATGCGCAAGCCGTCTGGACCTTGCCGGAATTCGATCTGGGGGAGGTGGTGGGCGGTGTTCCGGAGCGGTCGTTGCTCTTGATCAAGCCACGGTGGTGGCAGCCATTCGGGTTGGCCGTGGTTCATCCGGACCTGCCAGTCGCCGTGGTCGAGCATCCGGTGGTGGTGGCCGCAGGCCAGGGCCAAGTTGTCGATGTCGGTGAGCCCGTCCGGGAGCCAGGGGATGACGTGATGCACCTGGCACCAGGCCGCGGGCCGGGTGCACGACGGGAAGGTGCATCCGCCGTCGCGGGCGGCGGCGGCGCGGCGCTGGGCCCGGGTGGCCAGCCGCTCCTCCGCGTCCGCACCACAGCACCTCCCCGTGAGCGTCGAAGCTGACCGGGATGAGGGTGGTGTCGGCCCCGGCGATGCGCAGCACCTGCCGGGTGGACAGCAGCCGCCCGTGCCCGGTCTGGAGCAGCGCGTCGGGGTCGACCAGCTGCTCGGGGGTACAGCGCACCAGCACCGTCACCGGCGTCCCCCCGGTGCTCGGGAGCGACCCGCTGTGCAGCAGCCGTCGTCCGGCGTCACCGAAGGCGTCGTGGCGCCGTTGCGCCGGGGACCGGTCGTCGGAGATGGTCTTGCCGGCCGAGTCTTTGGCGGGTTGGGGGTCGGCCAGGGAGTCGAAGACGGCCTCCCAGATCGCGGCCACCTCCCCGGTGAGTTCACCGGTGACCTTGATCCGGTCGCCGCAGTGGTGCAGCGTCAGCCCGCGGCGCCGCTGCTGTAGCTCCTCCCGCGGTTCGAGACCGTCTTGGTCGAGCCGGGCCAGCAGCAGCTGCGCGGTGCGCCGCAGCGCGCCGGGCTCCTCATGCTCCGCGGCGGTGAGCAGGAAGTCTTCGGCCGGGCCGGCCGCCTCGGCCGCAATGCTCGCCGGCAGGTGACCCAGCGTCTCGGCGATCACCGCCACGTGACCGGTGTTGATCTGCCCGTCCACCAGCGCCTGAGAGGTGGCGGCGTGGATCGGCTCCAGCGGCTCCCCGCTGACCGCGCGCCGCGGCCCGAGATCCCGCGCCCGCGCCGTCCGCGCCCGCGCCTCACCCCGCCCCACCCGCAGCCGCACCGACAACAGATCGGCGACTGACGTGCGCCCGAGCTCCCCGGCGATCCGGCGCTCCTCCACCTCCGCCAGCACCCGCGCATCCACCGCATCCAACCGGCGGCGGGCCACCTCCAGCTCTTCCAGCAGCCCGGTCACCTCCGAGGAGGCCAGCGCCTCCAACGGCGCCGAGAGCAAGCCATCGACCGCGGCCGACAGCGCCACCCGCGCCCCCGCCGCCGTCTCGACTGCCGTCCCCCGCATACCCAGAAACTAGAAGACGGGTACGACAATTGTCCTCGATTCCTTCCGCGCGGTCCGCGAAGGCGGTGCGCTCACCGTGCGCCAGGAACACCGACCACTCTCACGGCCACTTGGTGAACAGGACGGTCGCGCCCGGGTCAGGTTCAACGTTCCCTGTCTGCGCGCCGATAAGGCACGTCCGGGCCGTGTCAGGATCCGCGGTGACCAATACGCCATGCACCTGGAAGTCCTCCGGGTTCGCCGATCCGCTTGGTACTGGTTGGCCGCCGGTCACGATGTTGAAGGTTCCGATGAGCTTGATGCGCAGGACCGATCCGGACGTGCATTTGTGGCCGGTGTTGGAGTCCAACACTGTGCCTGCTGAGCGCGTGGCCGTGGCACTGGTGATCGTTCGAGCCGACTGTTCAGCCTCGCGCAGGGCGATGTTCTTGGCTGTCTCGAAATCGTGTGCACTGAGCGAGCTGTGGACGGTCTCGTGGCTAGCCGTGGTCTCAGCCGGCGAACTGCCGCGGCCTGTCCCGGCGGTGCCACTCGACCAGCCGCAGGCGACCAGCAAGCAGCTGGCGGACAGGAGCAGAAGCAACCGAATGGCAATCCGTGGCACGTGCATAAGACGCGCCGGTACAGGCAAAGCGTTCCAGCCTGCCGGCGCAGCCAGCTCGTCGTCGACGTGGCGGTGTCTGCCCAGTCACCCGGGCAGATCCGGTCAGTTCTCGGCGCGGACGGTGAGAACCGGGCACGTGGCACCGGTGATCACGCGTTGGGCGGTGCTGCCGAGCACCGCCTTGGCGACGGCGGAGCGGCGCTTGATACCGACGACCACCAGCTCGGCACCGACCTCCTCGGCCACAGCGAGAATGCGCTCGGACGCGCGAACGGTCGTGTCCTCGATGTGCCGGGTGGAGAAGCGCACGCCCTTCGAGGTGAGGTCGGCCTCGATCGCGTCCAGCTCCTTCTCGTCGGCGGCGGTGGGCCTCGTGTACCCCGACGCGTCCACGACGTTGACGACGACGACGTCCGTGTCGCGCCACAGTGCCTGCTGCGCGGCCTCGCGGACGGCCAGGACGCCGGTGTCATCCGGCACGTACCCCACGACGACGGTCATGGCTCGATCGTAGGGGCACCGCCCCGAGCGCACATCACGCGATCTCCACCGGCTCGACCTCGGCCGGGTCGGCGCCGCCGAGGACGGCGAGGACCGGGTCGGCGTAGCGGGTGAGCTTGGTGGGGCCGACGCCGGAGATCTGCGCCAGCGCCGCGCGCGAACCCGGATGCGCGTCGGCGATGGCCACCAGCGTGGCGTCGCTGAAGACGACGTACGGCGGCACGTTCTGCGCCTCGGCCTGCGCGCGCCGCCACGTCCGCAGCCGGCCGAACAGCTCCGCGTCCTCTGCGGCGGCCGCAGCCTTTGCCCGGCGCTTGGGCCGGGCGGGCTCGACGGGCGTGGCCGGCCGCAACCCGTCGAGGAAGCGACTGGGCCGGCGGCCCTTGCGCTGCCCCGGGCTGCGGGCGAGGGCCCACGAGAGCGCCAGCTGCTCCCGGGCTCGGGTGATGCCGACGTAGAGCAGCCGCTTCTCCTCGGCCACCTGCGCCGCCGTGGTGGCGTGCTGGATCGGCAGGGTGGAGTCGGTGAGGCCGACGAGGAAGACGGCGTCCCATTCCAGGCCCTTGGCCGAGTGCAGCGACGCGAGGGTGACGCCCTGGACGGTCGGGGCGTGCTGCGACCCGGCACGCTGGTCGAGCTCGGCGGTGAAGTCGTCGAGCGCCGCCTCGGGGTTCAGCGCGAGCACGTCGTCGGCGAGGGTGACGAGCGCGGCGAGGGACTCCCACCGCTCCCGCGCCGCGCCGCCGGGCGGGGCGTTGTCGGGGTACCAGCCCAGGCTGGACAGCACGCTGCGGACCGCGTCCGGCAGCGGCTCGTCCCCCACCTCACCGCTGCGGGCGGCGCCGCGCAGCAGCAGCCGGGCTTCCCGGATCTCGGCTCGATCGAAGAACCGTTCGCCGCCGCGCAGAACGTACGGGACGCCGGCGCGGGTGAGCTCGGCCTCGTACACCTCGGACTGCGCGTTGATCCGGAACAGCACCGCGATCTCGGCGGCGGGAGTGCCCGCGTCGACGAGGGCCCGGCAGCGGGCGGCGACGTCGGCCGCCTCAGCCGGTTCGTCGTCGAACTCGGCAAAGCTCGGGTCGGGCCCGTCGGCGCGCTGGCCGACCAGGGTGAGGCCGGACTCCCCCTGCGCGACGAGCGAGTTGGCCAGGCCGACGACCTGCGGGGTGGAGCGGTAGTCGCGGTGCAGCCGCACCACCACCGCCCCGGGGAAGCGGCGACGGAAGCCGAGCAGGTGCTTCGGCGTCGCCCCGGCGAAGGAGTAGATCGTCTGGTTGGCGTCACCGACGACACAGAGGTCGTCCCGCCCGCCGAGCCAGGCGTCCAGCAGCCGCTGCTGCAGCGGCGAGACGTCCTGGTACTCGTCGACCACGAAGTGCCGGTAGCGGCTGCGGACCTCCTCGGCGACCACCGGGTTCTCCTCCAGCCCCGCGGCCATGATCAGCAGCAGGTCGGCGAAGTCGATCTGACCCATCCGCCGCTTCGTCGCCTCGTACTCGGCGTAGAGCCGCGCCACCGTGTCGTGCGGCATGGGCGGTTCCCGGCCGGCCGCGCGGGCCGCCGCGGCGTACCCATCCGGGGCTGCGACCACCGACTTGGCCCAGTCGATCTCGGCGGTGAGGTCGCGCAGCTCGGTGCGGTCGACCTTGAGCCGCAGCCGCGCGGCGGAGTTCCCGACCACCCGCAGCGTGTTGTCGAGCAGCTCGGGCATGCCGCCGCCCAGCAGCTGCGGCGAGAAGTACTGCAGCTGCCGCAGCGCGGCGGCGTGGAACGTGCGGGCCTGGACGCCCTGCGCCCCGAGCTTGCGCAGCCGGGTGCGCAGTTCGCCCGCGGCGCGGGCGGTGAACGTGACCGCGAGCAGCTGCCCGGCCGGCACCGCCCCGCTGCGCACGGCATAGGCGATCCGGTGCGTGATCGCCCTGGTCTTGCCGGTGCCGGCGCCGGCGAGGATGCACACCGGCCCGCGCACCGCGACCGCGGCCTCGCGCTGTTCGGGATCGAGACCCGCGAGTACGGCTTCGGCGTCCTGCACGGGTATCGATGGTGCCAGCGGGCACCGACAGACCGGTCGGCGGTGTGGACATCCGGAATGTCCCCGGCGTCTCGCGCGTTCGATCACAGCGGACCACACGGACGGGAGCGACACCGCGCGATGATCACGATGTACACCACCAGCTGGTGCGGGTTCTGCCTGCGCCTCAAGAAGGGCCTGGCCCACGAGGGCATCGACTACGACGAGGTCGACATCGATCGGGTCGACGGCGCCGCGGCGGTGGTCGAGGAGGCCAACCGCGGCAACCGCACGGTACCGACCGTCGTCTTCGCCGACGGCACCACGCTCACCAACCCCTCGGTGGCGGAGGTCAAGGCGAAGCTGGCGGCGTGAGCGCGGGTCCCGGAGCGCCGACCGCCCCGCGGGCCTGGCGCCCCGCCGACCCCGCCCGGCTCCCCCACGAACTCGCCGAGGCCCTGGCCACGCTCCCCGGCACCCGCCGGGTCGCGGTGGACGGGCCGCCGTGCGCCCGACCCGACCGGCTCGCCGCGGCGCTGCTCGAACCGCTGCGGGCGCTGGGCCGTCCCGCCGTCCACATCCCGGCCGAGCTGTTCTGGCACGACGCCTCGGTGCGGCTCGAGCACGGTCACCGGGACGTCGAGTCCTACCTCGGCTGGCTCGACCACCTCGCGCTGCAGCGCGAGGTGCTGCGCCCCGTGGTCGAGCGCGGCCAGTACCTGCCCTCGCTACGCGATCCGGCGAGCGACCGCTCCACCCGCGCGGCCCCGCAGGACGCCCCCGCCGGCACCGTGCTGCTGGTCAGCGGTGCGCTGCTGCTCGGACTCGGGCTCGAGCTGGACGGCGTCGTCCACCTCGCGATGTCGCCGGCGGCGCGGGAGCGGCACACCCCGCCGGAGGACGCCTGGACGCTGCCGGCGTTCGAGCGGTACGACGACGAGGTGGGGCCGTCGGACCTGGCTGACATCGTGATCCGCATGGACCACCCGGACCACCCGGCCGTGCGGGGGCTGGCATGACGGCTCTCGACGCCTCGCCCGACGCCCGGGCGGCGGTCGGCCCGCCGGCCCCGGCGCCGGACGCGGCGCAGCCGGGCTGGCTGCGCCTGATGTGGCGCCAGCTGATGCGCCACCGCCGCAACGTGATCCTCGCCTTCGGCGCCGCCGCGCTCGGCAGCGCCGGCCAGATCGTGGTGCCGCTCATCGCCCGGCAGATCGTCGACAACGTCATCGTCGCCCGCAGTGAGGCGCTGTGGCCGTGGCTGGTCGGGCTGTTCGCCGTCGCCGGCGCCACCTTCGGCCTCGCCTACGTCCGCCGTTACCGCGGTGGGCAGGTGGCGCTGTCGGTTCAGCTCGACCTGCGCAACGCGATGCACGACCACCTGCAGCAGCTCGACCAGGACACCCTGCAGCGGCTGTCCACCGGGCAGCTGGTGTCGCGGGCCAACTCCGACTCCGCACTGATCCAGGGACTGCTGCAGTTCCTGCCGCTGGTCACCGGCAACGTGCTGCTGATGGGGCTGGCGCTCGTCGTCATGTTCGTGCTGTCGGCGCCGCTGGCGGGGCTGGTGCTGGTCGTCATCCCGGCCCTGTTCGCCGTCTCCTACCGCATGCGGCAGCGGATCTTCCCCGCCAGCTGGGACGCCCAGCAGCACGAGGGCGACGTCGCGCAGATCGTGGACGAGGGCGTGACCGGCGTCCGCGTCGTCAAGGCCTTCGGCCAGGAGCGGCGCGAGCTGGAACGACTCGCCGGCTCCGCGCAGACCCTCTACGGCTCGCGGATGCGGGCGGTGCGGCTGAACGCCCGCTACCAGCCGCTGCTGCAGGCGATCCCCGCCCTCGCGCAGGTCGCGATCCTGGTGGTCGGCGGTCTGCTCGCACTGCACGGCCGGATCAGCATCGGCACCTTCCTGGCCTTCTCCACCTACGTGGCGCAGTTCGTCGCCCCCGCGCGGCAGCTGGCCGGCGTGCTCACCGTGGGTCAGCAGGCCCGCGCCGGCGTCGACCGGATCTTCCAGCTGCTGCGGCTGCGGCCCGCGATCGCCGACCGCGAGGACGCGGTCGAACTGCCCGACGTCCGGGGCGAGATCCGCTTCGACGGGGTCCGGCTGCGCCGCGGCGAGCGGCAGGTCCTCGACGGGGTCGACCTGCGCCTCGGTGCCGGCGAGCGGGTGGCCGTCGTCGGGGCCAGCGGCAGCGGCAAGTCGACGCTCGCCGCGCTGGTGTCCCGCTTCCAGGATCCGGACGCCGGCACGGTGTCGGTCGACGGGCACGACCTGCGCACGGTCACCCTGCACTCGCTGCGCCGGCGGATCGCGGTCGCGTTCGAGGAGAGCTTCCTGTTCTCCGACACCATCCGCGCCAACATCGGGTACGGCCGTCCCCACGCCTCCGACGCCGAGATCGAGGCAGCCGCCCGCGTCGCGCAGGCCCACGACTTCGTCACCCGGCTGCCTGGCGGCTACGACACCGTCGTCGGCGAGCGGGGGCTCACCCTGTCCGGCGGGCAGCGGCAGCGGGTGGCGATGGCCCGCGCGATCCTCGCCGACCCGCGCATCCTCGTGCTCGACGACGCCACCAGCGCCGTCGACGCGCAGACCGAGGAGCTCATCCACGACGGGCTGCGCGAGGTGCTGCCCGGCCGCACCACACTGCTGGTCGCCCACCGGCTGTCGACCCTCCGGCTGGCCGACCGGGTCGTCGTCCTCGACGGGGGCCGGGTGCAGGACACCGGCACGCACACGGAGCTCACCGCCCGCAACGCCCACTACCGCTCGCTGCTGTCCGGGCTGGAGGAGGAGCCGCTGCGGCAGGCGGGCGACCGCATCGAGGCCCTCGCCGAGATCACCAAGGACGGGGTCACCGGCTCGGCCTGGACCGGTGACGGCCCGTCCCGAAGCACCCACGTCACGGCGAATGTCGGCAACGCCGCCCAGGCGATCGGGAACCTGCCGCCCACCCCGGAGCTGCTGGCGCGCGTCGAGGCGCTGCCGCCGGTGCGGGACGCGGCCGAGGTCGACCTCGCCGCGGAGACCGTCCACGAGCACGCCTTCTCGCTGCGCTCCCTGCTGGCCCGCTTCCGCCCGATGCTGCTCGGCGGGCTGGTGCTGGTGGTGCTGGACGCGGTGCTGAGCCTGGCGGCGCCCTACCTGGTCAAGAGCGGCGTCGACGGCGGGGTGCAGGCACACGCCCAGGGCTATCTGCTCGCCGCGGCGCTGGCCCTGCTGGTCGTGACCCTCGTCGACCTCGCCGTCAGCATCGCGTCGGTGTTCGTCACCGGTCGGCTCGCCGAGCGGATCATGCTCTCGCTACGGCTGCGGATCTGGGCGCAGCTGCAACGGCTGTCGCTGGACTACTACGAACGCGAGCTCGCCGGCCGGATCATGACGCGGATGACCACCGACGTCGACCAGTTCGAGCAGCTGGTCTCCAACGGCCTGCTCAACGCGCTGGTGGCGGTGGTGACCTTCGTCGGCGTCGGGATCAGCCTGCTGATCGTCGACCTCGAGCTCGGACTGATCACGCTCAGCGTCCTGGTGCCGCTGTCGGTGGCGACGGTCTGGTTCCGGCGGCGGGCGTCGCGGTTGTACGACCTGTCCCGGGAGCGCATCGCAGTCGTCAACGCGCAGTTCCAGGAGAACCTCGCCGGCATCCGCGAGTCGCAGGCGTTCGTCCACGAGGCAGCCTCCAGCCGGCAATTCCACGCGCTGGGCGAGTCCTACCTGCGCTCCCGGGTGGCGGCCCAGCGGCTGGTGGCGACGTACTTCCCGTTCGTGCAGTTCCTGTCCTCGGTGGCCGACGCGCTCGTGCTGGGTGTCGGCGCCTATTTGATCGCCTCGGGGTCGCTGACCGTCGGCGCGTTGATCGCGTTCCTGCTGTTCATCGACCTGTTCTTCACCCCGATCCAGCAGCTGTCGCAGGTGTTCGACGCCTGGCAGCAGACGCGGGTCTCGGTGCACCGGATCGCCGAGCTGATGGCGCTCGATCCGTTGACGCCGGAGCCCACCTCGCCGGAGGCGATCAGCACGCCGGACGGCCGGGTGGACGTCGAACAGGTGCGCTTCGCCTACCCGGCGACGATCGGGCCGGCGGGCGGGGACGCGCTCAGCGGTGTCGACCTGCACCTCGCCGCCGGCGAGACGGTGGCGCTGGTCGGTGAGACCGGTGCCGGCAAGTCGACCGTGCTCAAACTGCTGGCCCGCTTCTACGACCCGACGGAGGGGCGGGTGCGTTTCGATGGCCGTGACCTGCGCACGCTGGGGCTCGGGGACTTCCGCCGGCACCTCGGCTACGTGCCGCAGGAGCCGTTCCTGTTCACCGGCACCGTCCGGGCCAACATCGCCTACGGCCGGCCGGAGGCGAGCGACGCCGAGGTCGAGGCGGCGGCCCGGGCCGTCGGGGCGCACGAGGTGATCGCCTCGCTGCCGGGCGGATACCTGGCCGATCTCGGCGAGCGAGGCGGGTCGCTGTCGTCCGGGCAGCGGCAGCTGATCGCGCTCGCGCGGGCCGAACTGGCGAAACCGGCACTGCTCCTGCTGGACGAGGCGACCTCGAACCTCGACCTCGCGACGGAGGCCCGCGTCAACGCCGCGATGCGGTCGGTGGCGCGCGACCGGACCACCGTCCTCATCGCCCACCGGCTGCAGACCGCCCGCGTCGCGGACCGGATCGCGATGTTCGTCCACGGCCGGGTCGCCGAGATCGGCACGCACGACCAGCTGCTCGAGCTCGACCGCCACTACGCCCGCATGTGGCGCGCCTTCGAGTCCGTGGGCAGCCCCGCCCCGCAGCCGTGAGTGGCGCCCCACCCACGGTGAGTGGCGCGGTTAGGGGTCCGTGGCGCGTTGTAACGCGCCACTGACCCCGCAACGCGCCACTCACCGGATAGGGAGGGCGGCTCAGCTCAGAGGTCGCGGGTGAGCCAGCGGTCGATGAGGTAGCGGGAGATGGAGAAGTGCGGCGGGATCGCGCGTAGGCGCACCTGGTCGTCGACCTCCAACGGTGTCTCGAGGTCGTCGGTCCAGTCGGCGGCCCGACGGATCTCGTCGCGGCTGAACCAGCCGGCCTCGGCCATCTCGACCGGGTCGAGCGAGATGGCGGCGTCGCCGTCGAGCCGGGCGACGAAGCCGAGCATCAGCGACGCGGGGAACGGCCAGGGCTGACTGGCGAGGTAGCGGACGTCGCGGACGCCCACCCCGACCTCCTCGTACACCTCGCGGGCGACCGCCTGCTCCAGCGACTCCCCCGGCTCGACGAAGCCGGCCAGCGTGGAGAACCGGCCCGGCCCCCACTGCCGGCCCCGGCCGAGCAGCGCCAGGTCGCCGCCGTCGTGGATGAGCATGATCACGGCCGGGTCGGTGCGCGGGAAGTGCTGGCTGCCGTCGGCGGGGCAGATGCGGGTCCAGCCGGCCTGTGCCTCCTCGGTGCGCGCGCCGCACCGGGGACAGTGGGTGTGGCGCAGGTGCCACTGCTCGAGACCGATGGCGGTGGCGATGAGGGAGGCGTCGAGGTCGTCGGTGCGGCCGCCGATGTCGCGCAGCGTGAGCCAGTTGTCGTCGTCCGGGTCGGCGGTGACGGCGAAGTACGGGGTGCCGTCGACGACCCCGAGGAAACGTCGGGTGCCGGCGGGCGCATCACCGGCCGGACGGAAGTCGGGGCGGCCGTCCGCGCCGACCGGGGTGGCCGACCGCGGGCTGATCAGCACGGTCCGGGCGCGCCCCCAGGCCTCCCGCAGCCAGTCCGCGTCCTGCCGGTGGTGCGCGGCACGGTCGAAGGCGCTGCGCGCCAGCGGCGGCGCGTGCCCGTCGCTCAGCGCTCCCCCGGCCGCGTCGGTCACGAGCGCTCGATCTCTCCCAGCCCGGCCAGCGGACCGCTGATGGTCTCGGCGTCGCCGACCACGACCGAGGTGAACCCCGCCGGGGTGAGGAACTCGGCCGCCGCCGCGCTGACCTCGTCGACCGTGGTCGCGAGCAGCCGCCGTGGGTGGTCGGCGATCCAGTCCAGCCCCAGCCCGAACGCCGACAGCGCCGAGAGGGTGGAGGCCAGCCCGGCCTGGGTCGCGGTGGAGAGCGCCAGGGTGCCGATCGCGTACTGCCGCACCGACTCCACCTCGTCCTCGGTCACCGGCAGCGACGAGATCCGGCCCAGCTCGTACCAGGTCTCCAGCATCGCCGGCGCCGTCACGTCGGTGGAGACCTCGGCCTCGAGGCTCAGCGTCGAGCCCAGCACGTGGTGCTCCAGCCGGCTGTGCGGGCCGTAGGTGTAGCCCTTGTCCTCGCGGATGTTCTCCGTCCAGCGGGAGGAGAAGTAGCCACCGAAGATCAGGTTGGCCAGTTGCAGCGCCGGGAACCGCTCGTCGTGGCGGTCGGTCGCGGGGCGTCCCATGCGGATCGAGGACTGCTCGGAGCCGGGCCGGTCGACGACCAGCAGCGGCCCGCCGGGTGGTGTCGGCAGGGCAGGCATCCGGCGGGCGGAGGGGCTGCCGGTCCAGCCCTCCAGTGTCGCCGCCGCGGTGTCGACCATGCGCTGCGGCGGGGCGTCCCCGACGAGTACGAGCATGCCGCCGTCGGGCCGCACCCTGGATCGGTGCAGCGCCCGTAGCTGGGCGCGGGTGACCTCGGCGACCGCCTCCGGCCGGGCGAGGTCGTGGGCGTAGGGGTGGTCGTCCCACATCCGCTCGGCGAGGGCCTCGCCGGCGATCACAGCAGCCCGGGCGCGGGCCATGCCGAGCCGCTCGACCAGCCGGTCGCGTTCGGTGGTCACCTCGCCGGTCGGGTAGGTCGCCTCGGTCAGGACGCCGGCGACGATCTCCAGCAGCCCCCGCAGCCCGGTGGCGAGGACGTTGCCGCCGAGCACCAGCCGGTCGGCGTCGACCGAGGCCGAGAGGTCGGCGCCGATCCCCTGCAGGTCGGCCGCGAGGCCGGCCCGGTCCCGGTCGCCGGCGCCGGTGAGCAGCGTGGCGGACAGCAGCATCGCCTGGGCCGGGTGGACCGGCTTCGGGGACAGGAACGGCAGGCGCAGCCGCATCTCGACGATCGGGACACTCGGTTTGCGCACGGCGACCACCCGCAGGCCGGAGTCGAGCGTCGCCTCCGCCGAGCGCAGCTTCTTCGGGCGGCGTGGCGTGGCGAGATCGGGCACCGCGCTGAGCTCGGGAGCGGTGGTGAGGTCGGGGACGGCGGATCGGGTCACTGGGCACCTCCGGCGACGAGTTCGAGGACGGCTCGGCGGTCCGGGCGCAGCGTCGCCGCGGCGGAGCGCACGTCGTCCTCGGTGACGGCGCCGAGCCGGCCGGGCAGCTCGGCGAGCAGCTCGGCCCGGCCGTGGATCAACTCGAACTTCGCCAGCTCGAGAGTGCGGGTCGCGACGGCGTCGACGTCGCGCAGCAGCACGCCGACCAGCCGGGTGCGCACCCGTTCCAGCTCGCCGCCCTCGAGGCCCTCCTCGGCGACCCGGGACAGCTCCTCGTCCAGCGCTCGCAGCACCGCGTCCAGCCCCCACGGGTCGGGATAGTGCGCGCTGATCGTCAGCGCCGTGGGGTCCCGCTCGTCGAACGGGTCACCGAACTCGCCGATGTAGGCGCCGATGTCGGTGACGAGGTGGTCGCGCTGGACCAGTCGACGCTGCAGCCGGGAGGCGTCGCCGTCGGTCAGCACCTCGCACAGCAGCAGAAACGACAGCACCTCGTGCAGTGACCCGACCGGGTCGGGGACGCGGTAGCCGATCGCGACCGCCGGGATCGGCGCGTACCTGTCGTGGTGCTGCTCGCGCCGCTCGGCCTCGAGGTAGGGCTCGAAGAAGTCCGGTCGCTGCGGTGGCTTCGTCGTCCGTAGCCCGCCGAAGTGTTTCTCGATCAGGGTGAGCGTCTCGTCGACGTCGGCGTCACCGGCGACGGCCAGCACCGCGTTGGACGGCGCGTAGTACCGCTCGAAGAAGTCGGCGGCGTCGTCGACCGTGGCGCTCTCGAGGTCCTCGAAGCCGCCGTAGCCGTTGTGGGAGTTGGCGAAGGTGTCGAACAGCACCGACGGCAGGTAGATCCACGGGAACCCGCCGTACGGCCGGTTCAGCACGTTGACCTTGATCTCGTTCTTGACGACGTCGAGCTGGTTGGCGAGGTTCTCCTCGGTGATGCGCGGGCTGCGCATGCGGTCGGCCTCGAGGAACAGCCCACGGTCGAGGGCGTGCGACGGCAGCGCCTCGTAGTAGTTCGTGTAGTCGAAGTGGGTGCTGCCGTTGAAGGTGCCGCCGCTCTTCTGCACGTAGCGGAAGTGCTCGAGCTTCTCCAGGTTCGCCGAGCCCTGGAACATCAGGTGCTCGAAGAGATGGGCGAAGCCGGTGCGCCCCTCGGGTTCGGAGCGGATGCCGACGTCGTAGAGGACGCCGATCCCGACGACCGGGGCGGAGCGGTCCGGCGCCACCACTACCCGCAGCCCGTTGTCCAGGGTGTGGTGGGTGATGTCGAACGACGTGGAGGGCAGCTTGGGGCGACGCGTCGGCACGTCTTCACCCTACGGATCTCGCGGCCCGGCCGGACACCACCGTCGTCGGACGCCGGCCTAACCGGTGCGCAGTGCCGAGCGACCGGTCTCGGCCAGGCGCGACCACAGCAACGCCGCCGCCTCGGCCCCGCGGTACAGCATCGGCAGGCTGACCTTCTCGTTCGGGGCATGGATCTGGTCGTCGGGCAGGCCGACGCCGAGGAACACCAGCGGCGCGTCGACCGCCTGCTGCAGCGCCGCCTCGGGGCCGCTGCCCCCTTCGCGGGTGGGCAGCACCTCGGCGCCGTCGAAGGCGGCGGAGATGGCCTCGGTCAGCGCGGCGTAGGCCGGGGTGTCCAACGGGACGAGGCAGGGGCGCACCCCGGCGCCCTCCCACTGGACCTCGGCCACGATGCCGACCGGCGTGCGCTCGAGCACGAACTGATCGACGCCGCGGATGATCGCCGCCGGGTCCTGGTCGGCGACCAGCCGGAAGCTGAGTTTGACGTGCGCGTCGCTCGGCACGATGGTCTTGTGCCCGTCGCCCTGATAGCCCCCGCCGATCCCGTTGACCTCGGCGGTGGGGCGGGCGCCGAGGCGCTCCAGGGTGGTGAAGCCGGCCTCGCCGCGGGTCGCTCGTGACTGCGCCACCGCGAGGAAGTCCGCGTCGTCGCCGGGGACCTTCGCGAACAGCGCGCGCTCGGTGTCGGTGAGCTCGAGGACGTCGTCGTAGAAGCCGGGGACCTGGACGCGGCCGTCGTCGTCGTGCAGCGCCGCGACCAGCCGCGCGAGTTCGGCGGCCGGGTTGGGGACGGCGCCGCCGAACTGTCCGGAGTGCAGGTCGAGGTCGGGGCCGTGGAAGGTGATGGTGGCCGCCACCAGACCGCGCATGCCGGTGACGGTGCTGGGGACGTCGGGCGCGACCATGCCGGTGTCGGTGACGACGCAGACGTCGCAGCCGATCCTGTCGCCGTGGCGCTCCAGCAGCTGCTCGAAGTGCGGCGATCCGGACTCCTCCTCGCCCTCGATGAGGAGTCGCAGCGTGACGGCGGGGCTGGTCCGGCCGGTGGCGGCGAGGTGCGCCTGCACACCGAGCAGGTGGAATAGCAGCTGCCCCTTGTCGTCGGACGCGCCGCGGGCCCGGAGCAGCTCGCCGTCGACGGTGGGGTCGAACGGGTCAGTGTGCCAGAGTTCCAGCGGGTCGACGGGCTGCACGTCGTGGTGGCCGTAGACGAGCACGACCGGCGCGTCCGGGTCGTCGCTGGGCCACTCGGCCCACACCGCCGGCAGCCACGGCCCGTCGTCGAGGATCTCGACGGTCGGGAAGCCGGTGCGGCGGCAGGCGTCGGCGAACCACTCGGCGCTGCGGCGCACGTCGTCGTGACGGGCCGGCTGGGCGCTGATGCCGGGAATGCGCAGCCACGCGTCCAGGTCACGCAGCAGGTCGTCACGGTGGTCGGTCACGTACTCGCGTTCGCTCGTCACGGGCCCGACCCTATGTCCCCACTCCGGCGAGCAGGTCCCGGAGGCCGTCGGCGTCGAGCAGCCGCGTCGGCTCGACGGTCTGGTCGGCCACGACGTAGTGGAAGGCGGCGCGGACGCGGTGCAGCTGGTCGTCCGGGATGCCCTGCAGCCGTGCCCAGGCGAGGCGGTAGGCGGCCAGTTGGATGGCGGCGGCGCCGGAGTCGGCCGGCGGCCGGCCGGTCTTCCAGTCGACCACGAACCAGCTGTCGGGCCCCTCGGGGTCGCCGGCCTCACGGAACACCGCGTCCATCCGGCCGCGCAGGACGCGACCGCCGACGGTGGTCTCGAACGGCACCTCGACCTCGTCCGGGGTGCGGCGAGCCCACCGGCTCGCCTCGAAGGCTCGCTGCAGCGCCGCGAGTTCGGGCGCGTCGGCGGCGCCGTCGTCGGCGGCGCCGGGAAGCTCGTCGACGTCGAGCAGCGTGGGCCTGGACCAGCGGCGTTCGAGCCACTCGTGGAAGGCGGTGCCACGGCGGGTCCACGGGGCAGGCGCGGCCGGGACGGGGCGTCGCAGCCGCCGGGCGAGCGCGGCCGGGTCGCGGGCCAGCTCCACCAGCTGTGACACCGAGAGCCGTTCGGGCAGCTCGACCTCGACGGTCGTGCCTCCCCGCCGCAGCCGCGCGCGCTCGGCCAGCAGCACCTCGACGTCGTGCCGCCAGGTCGCGGCGCGCGAGCCGGGCTCGGCGGGCTGGTCGGTTCCGTCGGCTCCGGCGGCCACCGCGAGCCCGGGCAGCATTCCCTCGGTGTCGCGGAGGCGGTCGCGGACCAGCGCGGCGCCGTGCTCGGCGGCGGCGCGGCGGTCCGTGGCGACGCCGGGGACCGCGGCGAGCGGGTCGGCCGGCCACTCGGCGGTGACGGCCTCGACGGTGCGCGGGTTGGCCGCGTCCGGCTCGGGCTCGAACCACGTCTCTGGTTCGGCGTGCTCGGCGAGGGTGCGCAGATACGGCGACGGCCCGCGCGGCTTCTGGGTGGTGTCCCAGGCGTAGCCGCTGGCCAGCAGCACCGAGCGGGCGCGGGTCAGCGCCACGTAGGCCAGCCGCCGCTCCTCCTGCTCGTGGCGGTCGACGACGTCCTCGTGGTGTCGCGTGAGCGCGTCGCCGACCTCCTTGCGGCTGGCGGCCTGGGACAGGTCGAGCTCCGGCAGGCCGTCGGCGTCGCCGCGCAGCGGTCCCGGCAGCTCGTGCCGGGCACGGGTCCAGTTCCTGCCGCTGCCCTTACCGGGAAAGACGTCGGTCGCGAGGCCCGGCACGGCCACGACGTCCCACTCCAGCCCCTTGGCACCGTGGACCGTGAGGATCTGCACCCGCTCGGTCGCGACGGCGACCTCGCCGGCCTCGAGCCCGTTCTCCTCGTCCTCGGCGGCCTCGAGGAAGGCGAGGAAGGCTCGCAGCCCGGCGTCGCCCGCCTCGGCGGCGAACTCGGCCGCGACGTCGAGGAAGCGGTCGAGGTGCACGCGCCCGACCCGCGCCCGGTCCGGCCGGGCCGCGACCTCGACGCCGACGCCGACGGCGTGTTCGACGTCGGTGACGAGTTCGGCCAGCGGGGCGGTGAGCCGGCGCCGCAGCCGCGCCAGCTCCGCGGCGAGCCGGCGCATCCGCCGGTACCCGTCCGGCGAGTAGCGGTGCGCCGGGCCGAGGTCGTCCAATGCCTCGACCAGGCTCAGCGGTTCTGGCCCCTGGGGGTCGTCCGCGACCCCGTCGGGTGGGAGCACCAGCTCGCGGGCGCGGTCCCGCAGCGCCGCGAGGTCGCGCGGCCCGATCCGCCACCGCGCTCCGGCCAGCAGCCGCACCAGCGCCCCGCTCGGCCGGTGGTCCCCCAACACTCGCAGCGTCGCGACGACGTCGACGACCTCGGGAGTGGTGAGCAGCCCGCCGAGGCCGACGATCTCGACCGGCAGCCCGGCCTGGTGCAGTGCGTCGGCGAGCGGGGCCATCTGGGAGCGCCGTCGCACGAGCACCGCCGCGGTCCGCTCCCCGGCCGGCAGCGCGTCCCACGCCTCGCGCACGTGCCCGGCCAGCCAGCGGGCCTCGTCGTCGACCGTCTCGTGGAACGCCACCGCCACCCGCCCCGGACCGCTGGCGGCGTGCGGTCGCAGCGGCAGCGTCACGCGGCTGGTCCGCAGCGGCGCGGCCACGTCGTTGGCGGCGGTGAGGATCGCCCGGTCGTTGCGGAAGCTGGTGGCCAGCGGATGCACCGGGGCGGGCGCGCCGTCAGCGTTCGGGAAGGTGATGTCGAAGGCGCCCATGTTTCCCGCGCTGGCGCCCCGCCAGCCGTAGATCGACTGGAACGGGTCGCCGACGGCGGTGACCGGGTGCCCGCCGCCGAACAGCCCGCGGAGCATGACGATCTGGGCGTGCCCGGTGTCCTGGTACTCGTCCAGCAGCACGGCCCGGAACCGGTCCCGCTCGCCGGCGGCGACCTCGGGGAGGCCGGCGAGCTGGGCCGCCAGGCGCATCTGGTCGCCGAAGTCGACCGCGCCCTCGCTCACCTTGCGCTGCTGGAACCGGCGCACGAGCGGGACCAGGGCCCGCCGCTGGCGCAGCGCCTCGATGTAGCTGCGGGCGGCGGACGGGATGTCGCTGCGGGCGCCCTTGCCAACGGGCAGGGCGAAGAATCGCGCCAGCGCGTCGTCGCAGAACGCCTCGACGTCGCCGGGGTCGGCGAGGTGGTCGGCCAGCTGCCCGGCCATCGCGATGATCCAGTGCACCAGCGAGGAGATTGCGCGAAAGTCCGATAACGGCTCGTCCCATTCCCGGACGACCGTGTCCGAGAGCTGCCACAGCCGGGCGGCCGACAGCAGCCGGGCGTCCGGCTCGGCGCCCACCCGCAGCGCCTGTTCCCCCACCAGCCGGCCGGCGTAGGCGGCGTAGGTCGACACCGTCGGTTCGAGCGACTGCAGGACAGCGATGTGCTCGGCGTCGTCGGGCCGCTCCTGTTCGACCACCCGGCGCCACTGGGCCAGCCGGCGGCGGATCCGTGCGCCGAGCTCGGTCGCCGCCTTGCGGGTGAAGGTCAGGCCCAACACCTGGTCGGGGCGGACGCGGCGGTTCGCGACCAGCCACACCACCCGGGCGGCCATCGTCTCGGTCTTGCCGGCCCCGGCTCCGGCCACCACCGCCGCCGGGCCCAGGCCGGCCTCGATCACGGCGGCCTGCTCGTCAGTGGGGGCCGGCAGCCGCAGCAGCCGGGCGAGCTCCCCGGCCGACACCGCCGTCGCGGTCGGCGCGTGGCGGCTCTCGACCTCGGTGGTCACGGGACCTGCCTCCCCTCGATCTGCAGCGGGCAGCTGGAGCGGACGACGCAGGTGAAGCAGCGGGGGTTCTCGACCGCGGTGAACTCCGCGCCGCGCATCCGGTCGGCGTAGGCGTCCAGGAGCGCGCGGGCGCGTTCCGGATCGTCGGACTCGGCCAACGCCGGCTGGGACTGCTCGAGCGCTCCGGACGCGCCGAGCTGCACCAGCACCCCGCCGCCGGCCGCGGTCCCTTCGTCGGCGAAGGCGCCGTGCTCGACGGCGAGTTGGTAGGTGCTCAGCTGGGGATGGGCCTCGACGTCGGTGGCCTTGGTGCGGCCGGTCTTGAGATCGACGACCACCAGCCGGCCCTCGGCGTCGCGTTCGAGCCGGTCGACGCGGCCGGTCACCACAGCGTCGCCGACCTCGACGGCGAAGTCCCGCTCGACGGCGAGGCGGGTGAACTCGGACCGGCTGCCGCGCAGCCACTTCACCAGCCGCTCGAGCATCTGCCGCGCCCGCTCCCGCTCGTTGGCGGCGAACCACGGCGCCCCGAAGTCGATACCGTCCCACACCTCGTCGAGGCGGGCGTCGAAGTCCTCGAGGGACTGCTCGTCGGGCGCGGTGGCGGCGAGCTCGTGAATGACGGTGCCGAGCGACGCGGCTGCCGCGTTGTCGTCACCGACCCCGAGGACGGTCGCCAGCGCCCGCAGTTGGCACTCGGCGAACTCTCCGATCCGCGACGGGCTGACGCGGACGGGGCGTTCGGGGTCGGCGACGCCGGCGGCGGTGCTGAGCGGGGCGAGCCCCCACCAGTCGTCGGGGTCGGCGCCGGGGACGCCGGCGGACGCGAGGCGGGCGAGCTCGGCGGCCGCGGCGCGGCGGTCGTGATCGGGCTCGGCGCCGGAACAGACGACGGCCCGCAGCTCGGCGACCAGGCCCGGCAGGTGGACGCCCCGCGCCGGGCGGTGGATCTCCCGATCGCCTTCGACCGGGTCCAGCTCGTCCAGCAGCCGGGAGGGTTGCTCGTCCTCCCCCGCCACGGCCGTGACCACCAGCTGCCGCCGGGCGCGGGTGGCGGCGACGTAGAACAGCCGCCGCTCCTCGGCCAGCTGCGCCGCCACCGAGGCCGGAGCGATGGCGTCGAGGCCGCGGATCGCGTCCACGAGCTCCTCGGTGCCCAGCAGCGATCCGCGGCGCCGCAGGTCCGGCCAGCTGCCCTCCTGGACCTGGGCGGTGCAGACGACATCCCACTCCAGGCCCTTGCTCGCATGCGCGGTCAGGACGGCGACGGCGTCGGGCTCCGCGCCGCTCGTCCCGGCCGGAGCGCCCGGCAGCTGCTGTGCGGCGACGTACTCGGCGAACGCGCCGGGGCCGAGGTGCGGCAACCGGTCGGTGAAGGCGGCGGCGGCATCGAACAGCTGCACCACGGCGTCGAGATCCCGGTCCGCGGCCGCGCCGGCGACCCCGCCGTGGCGGCTGGCGGCCTCCCAGCGGGGCGCGAGCCCGGCGGCGGCCCACAGCCCCCAGAGCACCTGCTCGGTCGAGGCGCCGGCGGCGACCGCCTCGCGGCCGGCGGCGAGCACGCCGGCCACCCGCACCAGGGGGCGGTGGAGCGCCTCTCCGAGCACCGCCGCGCCCGCTGGGTCGGCCAGCGCCGGCGCGAGCCGCCCCTGCTCCTCTGGCAGCAGCCGGCGCAGGGTGCGCCGGACGCGTCGCAGGTACATCGAGTCCGCGTCGCCCACCGGCCCGGTGAGCAACTGCTCGGCGACGTCCTCCGTGAGCTCCTCGGGGCGCAGGACGCAGCCGAGCAGCCGCAGCAGCAGCGCCACGGCCGGCTGCTCGGCCAGCGGGAGGTCCTCCCCGGCGACGGTGACCGGGACGCCGGCGGTGATCATGGCCCGCCGCAGCGTGCCGAGCGTGGTCGTTGTCGAGCGCAGGAGCACGGCCATGCGCGACCAGGGCACGCCGTCGAGGTGAGCCGCCCGCAGCCGGCCGGCGAGGTAGGCACCCTCCTCGCTCGCGCTGCGGAACACGGCGACGTCGACCTGGCCGGGCGGCAGCCCCGCGGTGGGGACGATGGCGCGTTGCTCGGCCCGGCCGGGCAGCCGCGCGGCGAGGCGGCGGGTGGCCTCGACCAGGGTGGCTCCCGAGCGCCGGCACTCGCGCAGCGCGACCACCGGAACGCGGCCGTCGTCGAGCCGCGCGTCGCCGCCGAACCGGGCGTCGACGTCGCGGATCGCGGACTCGTCCGCCCCGCGGAAGGCGTAGATCGACTGGTCCGGGTCACCGACGAGGACCAGCTCGTCGCTGCCGTCGGCGAGCAGCTGCAGCAGCTCGGCCTGCGCCGGGTCGGTGTCCTGGTACTCGTCGACGAACAGCCGGCGGCGCCGCGCGCGCTCGGCGGCCAGCAGCTGCGGATCGTCCTGCAGGGCGTTGATGGCGCCGCGGATGAGCTCGCCGGCGTCGAAGCCGCCGGGATCCTGCAGCACCGTCACCCCGTGGTACTCGGCCAGGAACTCCCCCGCTGCGACCCAGGTCGGTCGGCCCCTCGCGCGGCCCAGACGCTGCAGGCCGGGGCCGTCGAGCCCGCGCTCGACCGCCCGGGTGAGCAGCGAGCGCAGCTCCTCGGCGAAGCCGTGCGTGCGCAGCGCCGGGCGCAGGTCGGCCGGCCAGCGGGACGGGTCGCCGTCGGCGAGCAGCTCCCGGATGACGACGTCCTGCTCCGAGGCCGTCAGCAACCGCGGCGTCGGCTCCCCGCGCAGCACCGCGGCCATCCGCAGGATGCCGAAGGCGTAGGAGTGCAGGGTGCGGGCGATGGGCTCGCGGACGGTACTGCCCAGCCGGGCCGCCACTCGGTCGCGCATCTCGTGCGCGGCCCGGCGGCTGAAGGTGAGCATGAGCATGTGCTCCACGGGCACGCCGGCCCGGGCGCGAGCCGCGACGGCCTCCACGAGCGTCGTGGTCTTCCCGGTGCCGGGGCCGGCCAGCACCAGCAGCGGCCCGCCGTCGTGGTCGACGACCCGCTGCTGCGCGGCGTCGAGGTTCGGGGGCCCGGGCGCCGGCCGGTCCCGGCGCACCAGCCGGTAGGCGGTGTGATCGACGGCGGAGCTCACGACCGTCATCAGAACACGGCGCTACGACGGTTTCGCCACGGCGGCCTCCGGGCGACCCGGCGACGGCGAGCGAACCAGTCGTGAGCCGGCGCACCGGCGCGGGTACCGAGTCCTGCATGAAGGTGATCGGGATCGATCTCGCCGCCTCCAGCCGGGACACCGCGGCGGTCGTGCTCGAGGACGCGCGAATCACGACCGTGCGCCGCGGTGCGACCGACGCCCAGCTGCAGGAGCTGTCCTGGGGGACGTCGAAGATCGGTCTCGACTGCCCACTGGGGTGGCCGGAGCCGTTCGTCGAATTCGTCGGCCGCCACCGCGACGAGCGCGTGCTCGATCCCACCGAGCAGGTGGCGGACCGGCGGCGTCTCGCCTACCGCGCCACCGATCTCGCGCTGCTCGAACGGGGGTTCCGGCCGCTGAGCGTGTCGGCCGACCGCATCGGACACGTGGCCTTCCGGGCGGCGTCACTGCTGCCCAAGATCGACGACAGCACCGACCGGAGCGGGGCCGGCCGCGTGGTCGAGGCCTACCCGGCCAGCTCGCTGCAGGTCTGGCAGGCACCGCACCACCGGGGCTACAAGGGCGGCGCACACGCCACGGAGCGGACCGAACTGGCCGAGTGGGTCGTGGAGCGCAGCGGTGTCGAGGCCGACGTGACGACGCTGGCGACGATCCGCGGCAGCGATCACGCGCTCGATGCCCTGGTGGCCGCGCTCACCGCCCTCGCCGCCGCCCGCGGCCTCGTCGAGCCGGTGCCCGACGAACACCTCGACCTCGCGCGGCGCGAGGGGTGGATCCGGCTGCCCGCGTGCGCGCTCACGGACCTCGCCGCCGGGCCAGGCCGGCAGCACGGTGCGATGCCGTAGCAGCCTCGATGCGAATGCACGCTCGTGCCGATAAGCGCGTACCGCGCTGTTGATCACGTCTGCGCGCGGAATGGTCGGGCAGCCGCAGCCGACGCGACCATCGTGCGCGAAGACGTGATCGTTTCGGTCGCACCATCAGGCCGACGTGCGGTAGTCGAGGCTCGGGCACTGGACCGCCTGACATGTACGACTCAGGGTTTGAACTGTACGATTGCCTCATGGCGACGATGAACATGAGCGAGGCCCGGGATCACCTGCCCGACGCGATGGAGACCGCGCGCACCGAGGCAGTATTCGTGCAGCGTCGGGGTCGTCCGGCTGGGGTGCTGGTGAGCCCCGAACGTTACGAGCAGCTGATGACTGCATTGGAGGACGCCGAGGATGTCGCGGCCTTCGATGACGCGATGGCCGAGGAGGGCCCGAACATCCCCTGGGCGCAGGTCAAGGCCGATCTCGGCTGGGAGTGAGCGCCTATCGCATCGAGCTTCGCCCAGCCGCCGTACGCGCTTTGCGCAAGCTCGACCCCCAGGTCCGCCGTCGGATTCAGGGTGCGATCGCGTTGCTCGCCCAGGACCCGCGCCCTCCGGGCGCACGTGCACTTCAAGGCCGTCCCGGACTCCGGGTCCGCGTGGGCGATTACCGCATCATCTACACCGTCGAGGACGACGTGCTGCTGGTCGTCGTCGTCCGCCTTGGGCACCGAGGCGACATCTACGACCAATAATTTCAGGCGGGGAGCCATACGGACGATGCGTCTGGTGACCACGTCAAGATCCCGTCCGTCGACTGGAGAAGCGAGCCGCTCGCTCCCCATGCGCGACCCTGTTTCCAACGGACCTGCCCACCCCACCTGTAGCCATCCTTGCGTCGACGCCGTAGACGCCGTAGACGCCGTAGACGCAGCGTCAGCCGTCCTGTTCTCTCCAGGCCAGTTTTCCGCCTCGATCGTCGTGTCGCGCGTCCCGCAACCCAACCAAGATCAAATGCACTCATCTGCCGCCGATCGTGCGCTCAGGTCGACGAGCGGACGCCAGGCGTGCTGACCTGGCACACTTCGACGGCGAATACGTGGGAGGCGTCATGGCCGAGAACTTGGTCGTGCCGGCCGCACAGGTACGGCGCCGTTGGTCTGTCAAGAGGTGGATCATCACGACGGCGGTTGTCGTGTTGATCGGTGGCGGCCTACTGCTTGTCGGATCGCGCGCCGCTTACGACGAATGGCCGTGGTCCTCCTACCCGAGCCAGCTGCACGTCTGCGGGCGTGACTTCATCAACGAGGGTTCGGAAACGAGAGGCCAGATCGCGGCCCCCGGTGACCACCTCGTCCGCGTCGGATCAGTCCCCGGTTGGCTGAATCACGCTGAACTTTGGACCACCAGCGTCGGAGCCCCGTTGAACGGGACGTACTGCCACGTCGTCATGTGGGTGCGGACCGGTGCAAATGAATTCGAGTCCTACGCGCTCTCCGGCGGACCGTGACGTCGTGCCTCACGACGGACGCCGCCTTCGCCAAACGGCCCCACCGGATCTAGCCGCCCTGCGGTGCTACCGGATTTGCCGCTGAGCGTTTGCCTCCGATTCGTGCTGGACGGCATCGTGGACGCGGTGCGCCGGTTCGTGTGGGTGGAAGCATGGCAGTTTCAATGCTGCGGCGACCCCTTTTCGATCGGCTCGACGGTCCACTGGGACCTTGGGCCCGCCGATGGCGAGTGGATCGCGCGACTTCTCGGACCCGATCGGGCGAAGCAAGTCAGGCTGGTCGAGGAACACCATGAAGGGCCTGACACCTCCCCGGTCGAGGGAGTAGTGAAGGCCATCGCGGCCGTGACCTGCAGCCGCATCCTGGCCGACGACCCAGATTATCCTGGTGAGCAGGTCTGGGTACCCATGCCCGGTTCAGCAACGATCCGTGACGTTGTTGAGTCTGACCCGTGGGAACCCGAGTCCCCACCTCAGACCACCTTCGACGGCTGGATCGTCGAGCTCGAAATCGATCCGATCCACGCTTGATTACGCAGGCGAGGCGCGCTCCTGACCTCTCGAAGGGTTCCACGTGCGCAGGCGCGACCATGCCGAGAAGCGTGCTCGCCCGGCCGACCCCCCGGTCGGCGTCGCTCCCGGGTTGGATCATCGAATTTGCCGGGTGCGGTGTTGCCGCTCAGTTCCGAGCGTCGAAGCCGCATTCATCACAAAGCTCCACCATGCGACCCTCGATGTCGTGCCATGTGTAGGTCACGCAGCCACGTTATCTGAGTCGGTGCCGCATTCTGACCCCGACGACGTCGCCATATCGCCACCGGCGAGCTGCCAAGCGCATGCTTCTGCGCCGGATGGTTCGCAGCCCTGCCGATATCACTGGGTCGCGCTGCACCGGCGCGGCGACGGCAGTCTGAGCAGCACGTTCCCGGGACCGGCGTCGGTGTCGAAGTGCGCGAAGACTCGGCCGCCGGCCCGGGTGATACCCGACAGGTTCGCCGCGTCGCCGTGCGGCGCCGGTACCCGTACGCTCGCCCGCACCGCGCCGGTCCGCGGGTCGGCACAGGCGACTCTCGTGATCCCGGAAACCCAGACGACGTCGCGGTACACCGCCACGCTGGTGGACCATCCGCCGCCGGCCGTGGTCAGCGGGCCGAGGGGACGGGACAGGTCACCGGCCGGACGGAAGTCCAGCGCGTCACCCGTCCCGCCGGCCCCGGTCTCGATCCAGACGCCCCCGTCCGACGCGGCGAGACCGCGGTAGCCGCCGCCGCTGGTCAACCTGATCGAAGGCCGACGAGCGTCGCCGGTCTTCGGGTCGAGGATCTCGAGGCGGGCGTTGGTGAGGCTGCCGGGATTCAGCGTCACATACAGCCGGGTACCGGCGGGGTTCACGGCGATGTCTGACACGGAACCGGCGGTCACCCGGAACCGCCGGAGGAGGCGGGCGGTCCGGGTGTCGATCACGGCAACCGCGTGGCGGCCGCCGACGTAGAGCCGGTCGTTACGCGAGGCGGTGAGGTGGACCTCGTCACCCGCGCCGGCGGAAAGGGACAGCCGGACCGCCGCCTGCGGCCTCAGCGTCCGCAACGACAGGGCCCGGACGACGACCCGCCCGGTCGCCGTGAGATGCGGCCGCCACAACGCCCCGGCCGAGATCACCGCCGGTCCCGGGCCCGGCGCGCCGCGGTTGCCGAGACGTCGCCGGGCCAACACGGCGCCCGTGCTCGGGTCGAGCCGCAGGATCGCCGGGCCGGCGGCAACGAACAGCGAGTCGCGGTCACCGGCCAGCGGCGTCGCGTGCGCCGCTGCGCCGCCGACAGGCACCGCCTTGCCCCACCCACCGAGGCGGATCGGTGCCGCCGGAGAAGCCGAGGCCGTCCGACTCGGGTGGCTCGGCGAGGTCGCGGCCGGGCGAGGCGAGCTGCCACAGCCAGCCGCCAGCGCACCGAGCACCGCCAGCCATGCGACCGGCACGGCTCTGCGAACCACCCTGATCACCTCCGGGCATCGGACGGGGTGCGTACCCACGGCAGACGTCATCGCCGGCCCTGCTGTTGCACGGCCCGCCGCCGCGGGCACGCAGCGACGTGGGCATATCCATCCCACCTCGCCGCCGAACGGGCCGCCGGTGGCCCGAGCCGCGATCGGGCTCAGCAGCGGCCCGCGCCCATGTCGAGCAGCCGCTCCAGCACCGGGCCGGTGCGCAGGCCGTCGTGCTCGTACTCGTTGGTCACCCACGCCCGCGCGTTGCCGAGGTGATCGATCGTCCGCAGCTGCAGCTCGGCGTCCACGTAGAGGTCGTCGAGGTAGACGGCGGCGCACAGCGGGACCTCGTTGCGGGCCAGCCGGTCGGCGTCGTAGAGCGGCGGCCAGTCGGCCTTGGCGGCGAGGATGTCGGCCGCCTCCGCGAACGGACGGAGGGAGCGGATCTCGCGGAACATCCACGGGAACATCGTCTCGGCCGTGAACAGGACGGGGCGGGCGTGGGCGGCGAACTCCGGCCGCCGGTCGAGCTCCCGCTGCGCCGCCCATCCGGTCGGCGCGCCCGCACCGTAGGAGTACTCCTGCAGCGGGTAGAGCACGTTGTCGACGAAGCCGGTGCGCTGGGCGACGGTGTAGAGGAACCCCGGATGCAGTTCGCCACTGGCGGCACTGGCGGCACTGCCGGCCCACGCCGTCTCGAGCAGCCAGTGCACCGTCTCGAAGCCGTAGCTCATCCCGAACACCGAGCCGAGCGTCCGCAGCCGGTGCGGGGTCAGCAGGTCGCCGTCGGGCAGCCGCACCTCGTGGGTCTCCAGGTGCTCGACCAGGCCGGCCACGAGCTCGGCGTCCTGCGGATAGCGCTCGTAGTACTCGCGGGAGCGGCGGACGATCCGCGGGAAGGTACGGGCGTAGACGTCCTCGGCCGCCGCGGCGATGCCCGGCACGCCACCGGTGACGTAGCAGTGCGCGAGCCCCTCGGGCGCCTGCGACAGGTAGGTGAGCGTCACGAAGCCGCCGTAGCTCTGCCCGAGCGTGTCCCACCGCCGCTCGCCGATAAGAGCGCGGCGCAGCAGCTCGGCGTCGGCGACGATCGCGTCGGCCCGGAAGTGGCTGAGGTAGTCGGCCACCTGTTCCGGGCTGCGGTCCCGCGTGATCGCCTCGGTGATCGGCGTGCTGCGCCCGACCCCCCGCTGGTCGAGCAGGATCACCCGGTGCGTGCGCAGCGCCACGTCGATCCAACCGGAGCGGTCCAGCGGCCGCGGCGACGCGCCACCCGGGCCGCCCTGCAGGAACAGCAGGTAGGGCAGGTCGTCGGCCTGTTTGGCCGGGTCGACCAGCTCCCGGGCAAAGACGTCGAGCGTCCTGCCGTCGGGGGCGCGGTGATCGAGCGGCACCGTGACGACGTGGTCCTGGGCGACGTAACCGGGGAGACGGATCATGCCCCGATCCTGCCCGATCAGCGCGACGGCGAGGCCGCGTGTCCGTCCCACCGGGCGTTCGCGAGGTCCACACGGTTACCGCGGAAGCGGACGCCCTCGGCGAGCAGGCGCTGCCGCTGCTCGGTGACCAGGTGCTCGGCCAGCGAGCCGTCGGCCCGCAGCACCCGGTGCCAGGGCACGGTCCCGCCGTCGGCGGCGAGCACCTGCCCCACGCTGCGCGCGGAGCGGATGCCGCAGTACTCGGCGACGTCGCCGTAGGTCATCACCCGGCCGGCCGGGATCGCCTCCACGCAGCGCAGGATGCGCTCGGCGAAGCCGACCGGCTCGGGCACGAGCTCAGTAGACCGGCAGCGTCTTGTCGACCTGGTTCGCCCAGGCGGTGACGCCGCCCTGGACGTGGACGGCGTCGGCGAAGCCGGCGTTCTTCACCGCCGCGAGCGTCTCGGCCGAGCGCACCCCGGACTTGCAGTACAGGACGATCTGCCGGTCGTGCGGCAGCGTCGCGAGCGCGTCGCCGCGCAGGATCTCGTCCTTCGGGATGAGCGTGGCACCGGGAATGCGCACGATCTCCCACTCCGCCGGCTCGCGGACGTCGACCAGGTAGGTCGGCTTGTCGGACTCCAGCAGTTCCTTCAGCTCGGCGGCAGTGATGGTCGAGCCCGACGCGGCGCTCTGCGCCTCGTCGGAGACGACGCCGCAGAACGACTCGTAGTCGATGAGCTCGGTGATCTTCTCACCGTTCGGGTCCTTGCGGATCTTCAGTTCCCGCCAGGTCATCTCGAGGGCGTCGAAGACCAGCAGCCGGCCGAGCAGCGTCTCGCCGATGCCGGTGATGAGCTTGATCGCCTCGTTCACCATGGCCGAGCCGATCGCGGCGCAGATGACGCCGAGCACGCCGCCCTCGGCGCAGGACGGGACCATGCCGGGCGGCGGCGGGTCGGGGTAGAGGTCGCGGTAGTTCGGCCCGTGCTCGTCCCAGAAGACGCTGACCTGCCCGTCGAAGCGGTAGATCGAGCCCCACACGTACGGCTTCCCGAGCAGCACGCAGGCGTCGTTGACCATGTAGCGGGTCGCGAAGTTGTCGGTGCCGTCGACGATGAGGTCGTACTGGCCGAAGATGTCCAGGACGTTGTCGTTGTCCAGCCGCTCGTTGTGGACGTTGACGGTGACGTACGGGTTGATCTCGCGGACCGACTCGGCGGCGGACTCGGCCTTCGGGCGGCCGATGTCGCTCTGGCCGTGAATGATCTGGCGCTGCAGGTTGGACTCGTCCACGACGTCGAACTCGACGATGCCCAGCGTGCCGACACCGGCCGCGGCGAGGTACATCAACGCCGGGGAGCCGAGCCCGCCCGCGCCCACGCACAGCACCTTGGCGTTCTTCAGTCGCTTCTGCCCGTCCATCGCGACGTCCGGGATGATCAGGTGGCGGCTGTAACGGCGAACCTCGTCCACGCTCAGTTCCGCAGCGGGTTCGACGAGAGGCGGGAGGGACACGGTGAGACCTTTCGACGCGGGACGATCGCCTGCCTCAACGGTAGCGGGGCCCGCCCGCATTCCCGCCGGCGTGTCCGTTCCGGCCGCGGGTGCAGCTCGTGCCGCCGCCGCGACACGATCGGCGCTCAGTCGCCGCGGCCGTACTCGCTGTTCTGCGGGGTGTCGGGCTGCTCGGCGCCCGGGGCGTCGGTGGCGCCCGGCGGGTAGGGCCACGGGTTGGCCTGGCAGAACTTGTTCGTGGCCGTCGAGCGCAGCCCGTAGGTCTGTTGCATCATCGCCGGCGCGAGCCCGTCGGCCAGGCACTGGTGGGCGTGGTCGTGCCCGAGGGCGTGCCCGACCTCGTGGTTGACCATGTAGGTGCGGTAGGCAGACAGGTCACCGACGTAGGCGCTCGCGCCCCGCACCCAGCGGGCCAGGTTGAAGACCACCCTGGCCACCCCGTCGCTGTCGGTGGTGTAGCAGGACGTCTCGACGTGGACGGTGTAGCCGCAGATGGCGCGCACGGTGAGCGGGGTGGTGAGGTCGATGCGGAAGTCGGCGGACCCCGAATCGACCCGCTGCAGCCGGATGCCGTGGCCGGACCAGCTGCGCTGATCGGACAGCACCGACATCACCGTCTGCTGGAACCCGCCCAGGTCGACCCCGCTGATGCCCCGCTCGGTCTGCACGCTGAACCGGAACAGGGGGCCGCTGGCACCGATGATCTTGCTGCTCCCGGGCAGGGTGCGGAACGTGCCCGTGCCCTGCATCGTGTACGAGCCCCCGGCGGGCAGCTCGGCCGCCTTCAGCACGCCGCCGGACTTCTGCCCGCTGTCGTCGGTCTTGAGCGACAGGTGCGAACCGGCCACCGGCGGTGCCACGGTGGAACTCGAGGCGCCCCCGCCCCCGGCGGCCCCGGCCCCGCTGGGCCCGGCCAACGGCGAGCCGCCGTCGTGGCCGCCGCTACCACCGGCCGAGCCGGCCGAGCCGGCCGAGGTGGCCAGCGCCACGATGGTGACGACGGCGAGGACCGGCAGGGCGTACGCCCGCCATCCCCAGCGCTGGACGAACGAGGCGACGCGGTCGCCGCTGCTGCGGCGCCGGGGCCGGGCGCTCGTCCGCGGACCGCGAACCGGCTCGGCCCACCGCGCCTGGGAGCGGGCGTGGGCGACGTCGGCGTCACCGTGCCGACGCGTGCCCATGTCCACCACAGATCAACAATCCCACATGACGCCCGGAATTCCGGGGCGCCGCGTCAGTCCCGTGTCGCCGCGTCGTCCAGCAGACCGAGCATCGCGCGCGCGGTGGCGGCGGGGTTCTCCATCATCGCGGTGTGCCCGACGTCGTCCAGCACGAGCAGGCGGGAGTCGTCGATGGCTGCGGCCACGTAGGGGGCGAGGTCGGGGGCGACCAGCCGGTCGGTGTCGCCCCACAGCACGAGCGTCGGCGCCTGGATGCGGCGCATCGCCGCCCAGCCCCGCCGGCCGCGGAGCAGCTGCGAACGGGCGAGGCTCCGCATCGAGCGCAGCATCGCGGCATCGGTGTGCGGCAGCGCCTCCCGCTCCCGCATCTCCGCCACGAGTTCGCGCATCCGCTGCTCCGGGAACCGGCTCCGGTCGGCGAAGCAGAGCATGATCGTGCCCTTGGCCCGCGCCTCCGGGGCGTAGCGGGAGTTGAAGGCCCGGACCGCCATCTCCCCCAGCGCCGGTACGGCCAGCAGCGCCATGCGCGGGTTGTTCTTCAGCGGGTAGATACGGGGCCGGTTGTCCGGGACAGCGGGCGAGATCAACGTCAGCGTCCGCACCAGGTCCGGGCGCCGGGCGGCGACCAGGATGCTGACCGCTCCCCCCATCGAGTTGCCGACCAGGTGCACCGGGCCGCGCCCGGACTGCTCGAGGTAGGCGATGACGGTGCCGGCGTGCACGTTCGGTGAGTAGCGCCCGCGCGGCGGAGGCCCCGACAGGCCGTGGCCCGGCAGGTCGATGGCGTGGACGTCGAGGCGGTGGGCGAGCGCGCCGGCCAGGTCGGTCCAGTTCAACGCCGAGCCGCCCAGCCCGTGGACGAACAGCGCCGGTTCGGCCCCGTCGCCGGACGGCGTGACGCGTACGTGGGTCCGGGTGCCGGCCACCTCGACGTGGTGTCCGGGGTCGGCGGACCGGCCGGGGTCGACGGTGACGGCGGCTTCGGCCAGCTGGGCGGTCGGGGCGCTGCGCGAGGGCGGACGTGGCACCTACCCGACAGTAGTGATCGCCGCGCCCGCCGGCTCGCTCAGGCCGACTTGCGGGCCGCCTTCTTGGCCGTCGACTTCGTCGCCGCCGACTTCTTGGCCGTCGACTTCTTCGCCGGTGATTTCTTCGAGGCCGACTTCGAGGCCGTCGACTTCGTGGCCGTCGATTTCTTCGCGGCCGCCTTCGCCGGAGCCTTCTGGCCGGTGGATTTCCTGCCGGTCGATTTCTTCGCGGCCGACTTCGAGGTGCTAGATGTCTTGGCGGCCGCCTTCGAGGCGGTCGGTTTCTTCCCAGACGACTTCGTCGACGTGAACTCCGTCGCCGCCGACGAGTCCGACTCGCCGGACCCGCCCTCGCCCCGGCCCTTCTTGGCCGCGTCCACCGAGGCCCGCAGCGCCGACATCAGGTCGACGACGTTGCCCGCGGTGGGCTGCCGCTCCTCCGGCTCGACGACCTCGCGCCCCTCGGCCTTCGCCTCGATCACGGCTTCGAGCGCCTCGCGGTAGTCGTCGCTGTACTGGTCCGGTTCGAAGTCACCGGCCATGCTCTCGACCAGCGAGCGGGCCATCTGCCGCTCCTGCGGGCGCAGCTCGACGTTCTCGTGCAGGAAGCCGAAGTCGGCGGTCCGGACCTCGTCCGGCCAGATCATGGTGTCCAGGACGATGACGTCCTCGCGGACCCGCAGCGTCGCCAGCTGCTCGCGGTTGCGGATCGCGACCTTCACCAGCGCGACCATGCCGCTCTCCTCGAGCGCCTCCCGCAGCAACACGTACGGCTTCACGGCGCTGTTCTCCGGCTCGAGATAGTAGCTCTTGTTGAAGTAGATCGGATCGATCTGCTCGGCCGGGACGAACTGCAGCACGTCCACCGCGCGGGTACTCGGCAACGGCAGGTCCGCGAAGTCCTCGTCGGTCAGCACCACCGTCTCGCCGCTGGACAACTGGTAACCCTTGGCGATGTCGGAGTACGCGACCTCCTCGCCGTCGTTCTCGGCCACCCGCTTGTAGCGCACGCGCACCCCGTCGCTGCGGCGCACCTGGTGGAAGCTGACCGACTTCTCCTCCGTGGCCGAGTACAGCTTCACCCCGATGCTGACCAGCCCGAAGGACACACTGCCCTTCCAGATCGATCTCATGCCCGATCGCCTGGCCCTTGCGCCGTCACGCGTGTGTCACTCACTTGTTCAGTGTGTCGGGCCTCGCGGGTCGCCGCTAGGTTGCCGGTGTGGAGCCGATGCTTGCGTCCGCGGTGACGACACTGCCGGTCGGCGCCGAGTGGGCGTTCGAGTTCAAGTGGGACGGCGTGCGCGCCCTGCTCGACATCGGCGAGGACGGCGTCCGCATCCGCAGCCGCAACGGCAACGACGTCTCGGGCGGCTATCCCGAGCTGCTGGCCCAGGCCGAGGGCGCCGGTGACGCCCTGCTGGACGGCGAGATCGTCGCCTTCGACGGCGCCCGGCCGTCGTTCGGCCGGCTGCAACAGCGGATGCACGTGCGGGGCCGGGCCGAGGTGGCCCGCCTGGCGCGCGAGATGCCGGTGACCTTCGTGACCTTCGACATCCTGCGCCGCTACGGCGTCGACCTGCGGCCGCGGCCGTGGCGGGAGCGGCGCGCCACCCTGGACCGCTTCGCCGAGGAACACCCCGACTGGACGGTCAGCCCCGTCTTCGACGACGGGCCGGCCACCGAGCAGGTCGCGCGCGAGTCGGGGCTCGAAGGCGTCGTCGCCAAGCGGGTCGACGCCCCCTACGTCGCCGGGCGCGGGAACACCTGGCGCAAGCTCCGCTTCGTCACCTCCGGCGAGTTCGCCGTGCTCGGGTGGGACGCACCCGCCGGGCAGCCCGAGGCGCCGACCTCGCTGGTGCTGGGCATCGCCTCCGCCGACGGCAGCCTGCGCTACGCCGGCCGGGTGGGCAGCGGGCTGTCCGGGCGGATCGTGGGCCGGCTGCTGCGTGACTTCGTCGAACGGGACGACCCGCCGCTGCCCGGCCTGCCGCCCGCCCCGCGCGGCCGCGTCGCCCACTGGGTCGAGCCGACCGTCGTCGTGGACGTGGGCTACAGCATGTGGACCGCCGACGGCGTGCTTCGGCAACCCGTGTTCCGGGGTATCCGTCCTGACAAGGCGGTCGAGGAGGCACACGGCGATGGCACAGCAGGATGAGAAGGTCACTGTCCAGATCGACGGGCACCGGCTGACGCTGTCGAACCTGTCGAAGGTGCTCTACCCCGAGGCCGGCTTCGCCAAGGGCGAGGTCGTCGACTACTACTCGCGGATCGCGCCGGTGCTGCTGCCCCACCTCGCCGACCGGGCGCTCACCGTCAAGCGGTTCCCGAACGGCGTCGACGGCTCGTCGTTCTTCGAGAAGAACGCCTCGAAGGCCACGCCCTCGTGGGTGCGAACCGTCCGGCTGCCCGCCCCCGGCTCCACGAAGGACCGCGAGGTCATCGACTACATCGTCGTCGATCAGCTGCCCACGCTCGTGTTCCTCGCCAACCTCGCCGCGCTCGAGCTGCACGTGCCGCAATGGCGGGTGCCGCCGCGGGCCCGCAAGCCCCGCACCGACCTGATCGTCTTCGACCTCGACCCGGGTCCGCCCGCGACGATCCGCGAGTGCTGTGACGTCGCGCTGCTGCTGCGCGACCTGCTCGCCGACGACGGCCTGAGCCCGGTGGCGAAGACGTCAGGGTCGAAAGGCATGCAGGTCAGCGCCCCGATCGAGGTGGACGACCCGGACCTGCCCTCCCGGTACGCGCACGCGCTCGCGCGGCGGCTGGAGGCCGAGCACCAGGACCTGGTGGTCTCCCGGATGGCGAAGTCGCTGCGCCCCAGCAAGGTCCTGGTCGACTGGAGCCAGAACAACCCGGCGAAGACCACGGTCGCGCCCTACTCGCTGCGCGCCCGCTCGTCGCCGACCGTGTCCACCCCCGTGACGTGGGACGAGGTCGCGGCGGGCGAGCCGCTGTCGTTCACCGCCGGCGAGGTGCTCGACCGGGTCGACAAGCACGGCGACCTGTTCGCCGGCGCGCTGGACGACCAGCGGCGAACCCGGATCACCGAGGCGATGGCGGGCGACGGGTAGGCTCCACCAACGGATGCTGCGGGCCCGCCGCGGCTGTGTGCCAGGCAGAAGGGGGCCGTCGTTCGTGTCCAGCGCCCTGGGGTCCGACTTCGGACGCGGCGCCCGCATGCCACGCTCCGTCCGTCGCCAGCAGCTGCTCTCCGCGGCCCGCACGGTGTTCGCGACGCAGGGATACCACGCGGCGGCCATGGACGACATCGCCGAGCGCGCCGGCGTCTCGAAGCCGGTGCTCTACCAGCACTTCCCCGGCAAGCTGGAGCTCTACCTCGCCCTGCTGGACATGCAGGCCGAGGAGCTCGCCGACTCGGTCGTCGACGCCCTCGCCACCACCACGGACAACCAGAAGCGCATCCACGCGGTGCTGTCGGCCTACTTCGCCTTCGTCGACCGGGACGAGGAGGGGCAGCCGTCCGAGGCCTTCCGGTTGATCTTCGAGAACGACCTGGTCAACGAACCCGAGGTGCGCGCCCGGGTCGAGTCGGTCACCCGGCGCACGATGGCCGCCGTGGCGGACACCGTCGCCGCCGACACCGGGCTGTCCCGACCCGAGGCGGAGCTGCTCGCGACCGCCCTCACCGGCTCGGCGCAGGTCGTCGCGCGCTGGTGGCTGGACAGCGACCGCAGCGTGTCGAAGGACGACGCCATCACCCTGCTGGACTCGCTGCTCTGGCGCGGGATCTCGCACTTCCCCCGCCAGGGGTGAACGCCGCCGGGACGGGGCCGGAGCCGGTCACGCCCAGCGGGCGGACCGCACGACGCTGCGGGTGATCCCCCGGGCCGTCACCTGGAGGGCCGCGACCAGTCGTAGCCGGTCCCGGCCCAGGCGCGGGACGACGATGCCGAGCGCCGCGACCACCGCCCCGTCCGCGCCCTCGATGGGGACGGCCACGGACGAGGCGCCGAGGCTCATCTCCTCGGCGGTCCAGGCGTAGCCGTCCCGCAGCACCCGACGCAGCTGTTCGCGCAGGCGTCCGGGCGCGGTGATGGTGTACGGGGTGACGCGGGCGAGCGAGGCGAGCGCGGCCTCCTGCACCTCCGCGGGAGCATGGGCGAGCAGCACCTTCCCCACCCCGGTCGCGTGGAGCGGCAGCCGGGTGCCCGCGCGGCTCACGATGGGGACCGAGGCCCGGCCGGAGAGCCGGTCGAGGTAGAGCACCCGGCTGCCGTCGCGCTCGGCGAGGTGAACGGTCGCGCGCGTGGCCGCGTACAGGTCGTTGAGGAACGGCGAGGCCAGCTGCCGCAACCCGGCCTGCTCGGGGGCCAGCAGGCCGAGGTCCCAGATCCGGCGGCCGACCCGGTACCGGCCGTCGGCGCCGCGGGTCACCGCGCCCCACGCCTCGCACTCGCCGAGCAGGCGGTGTGCGGTGGAGGCCGGCAGGCCGGCCCGGGCGGCGAGTTCGGAGAGCGTGAGCGCCTGATGCGTCTCGTCGAAGGCGCCGAGCAGGGCCAGCGTCCGCCCCGCCACCGTCGCCCCGGGCGTGGCGGTGTTTCCGGCCATCGACGCTCCTTCCGCTCAGCGGAACCCCACTGTGCCAGACGGTTCCGGTGGCCCTTAGCGTTCGGGTATGACCCTGGACCAGGCCACGATCAGCGACGAGATCGCTCAGATCGCCGAGAAGGAGAGCGGGCGGGGGCACACCGGTCCGTTGCTCGACTACCCGCCGTACCGCAGCAGCACGCTGCGGCATCCGACCGCCGAGCTCGTGCCGGTCGATCCCGAGGCCCAGGAGCTGCTGGCCCCGGTCTTCGGCGAGCGCGACGTCGAGCTCGTGGACTCCGACCTCACCCGCCGGCACGCGGGCGAGCCGATCGGCGAACGCATGACGGTCACCGGGCGGGTGCTCGACGGTGACGGCCGGCCGGTGGCCCACCAGCTCGTCGAGATCTGGCAGGCCAACGCCGGCGGGCGGTACCGGCACGACGGGGACCAGCACCCGGCGCCGCACGATCCCAACTTCTCCGGCGTCGGCCGGTGCCTCACCGACGCCGACGGGACGTACCGCTTCACCACCATCAAGCCCGGCCCGTACCCCTGGCGCAACCACCGCAACGCCTGGCGCCCGGCGCACATCCACTTCTCGGTCTTCGGCACCGCTTTCACGCAGCGGCTGGTGACGCAGATGTACTTCCCGGGTGACCCGTTGCTGCCGCTGGATCCGATCTACCAGTCGCTCACCGATCCGGGCGCGCGTGGCCGGCTGGTCGGCGCGTACGACCACGACCTGACCGTGCCGGAGTGGAGCACCGGCTACCGCTGGGACATCGTGCTGGCCGGTCCGGGCCGGACGTGGACCGAGGGCCCGGACGGAGCTCCGGCATGAGGCCCGCGACCGCCGGCCAGACCGTCGGTCCGTTCTACGGCATCGCCCTGCCCTACGAGGACGGGCCCCACCTGGTGCCCCCGGGGACGCCGGGTGCCGTGCGGCTGCACGGACACGTCCTCGACGGCGCGGGCGACCCGGTGCCGGACGCGCTGATCGAGCTGTGGCAGGCCGCACCGGACGGGACGGTCCCCCGCGCGGCGGGATCGCTGCGACGCGACGGGTGGACCTTCACCGGCTGGGGGCGGACGGGCACCGACCGGCGGGGCGGCTTCTCCTTCACGACCCTGCCCCCGGGCCGGGACGGCGGCGCTGCCCCCTTCTTCGCGCTGACCGTCTTCGCCCGCGGCCTGCTGGACCGGCTGCACACCCGCGCCTACCTGCCGGACGACGAGGCGGCCCTCGCCGCCGACCCGGTCCTGGCGGCGTTGGCACCCGACCGGCGGCGCACGCTGATCGCCGGGGCCGACGCGCACGGCTTCGCGTTCGACATCCGTCTGCAGGGCGACGGCGAGACCGTCTTTCTCGCCCATCGCCCCGGCAGCGGCTCCTGATGCCGCCGCGGCTCGTGCCGGACGCCGCCGCCGCGGTCGAGGGGATCGCCGACGGCGCGACGGTCCTGATCGGGGGCTTCGGCGCGGCCGGGCAGCCCCTCGAGCTCATCGACGCGCTGCTCGAGTCCGGGGCGCGCGACCTCGTGGTCGTGAACAACAACGCCGGCAACGGCGATGTCGGGTTGGCGGCACTGCTCGCCGCGGGACGGGCCCGCAGGATCATCTGCTCGTTCCCCCGGCAGGCCGACTCCTGGGTCTTCGACGGGCTGTACCGGGCGGGGAAGATCGAACTGGAGCTCGTCCCGCAGGGCAACCTGGCCGAGCGGATGCGAGCCGCCGGTGCCGGCATCGGCGCGTTCTACTGCCCCGTCGGCGTCGGCACCCCGCTGGCGGAGGGCAAGGAGCACCGGACCATCGAGGGCCGCACCTACGTCCTCGAGTACCCGATCCGCGGCGACGTCGCGCTGATCAAGGCGCATCGCGCCGACACCGCCGGCAACCTCGTCTACCGCAAGACCGCCCGCAACTTCGGGCCGGTGATGGCGGCGGCCGCCACCACGACCACCGTCCAGGTCGGGGAGGTCGTGGCGGCCGGCGGCCTCGACCCGGAGGCGGTCGTGACACCCGGCATCTACGTCGACCGCGTCGTCGTCAGCCCGCCGGCGGTGGCCGCGTGACCGGCGGGGATCCGCTGCGGCGGGAGGAGATCGCGGCGCTGGTGGCGGCCGACATCGCCCCGGGGAGCTACGTCAACCTCGGCATCGGCCAGCCGACGCTCGTGGGGAATCACCTGACCGCCGCCGGCGGGGTCACGCTGCACACCGAGAACGGGATGCTCGGGATGGGTCCGGCCCCCGAACCCCCCGAGGCGGACCCGGACCTGATCAACGCCGGCAAGCAGCCGGTCACCGAGACCGCCGGCTGCTCCTACTTCCACCACGCCGACTCGTTCGCGATGATGCGCGGCGGACACCTCGACGTCTGCGTCCTCGGCGCCTTCCAGGTCTCCGCTCGCGGCGACCTGGCGAACTGGGACACGGGGGCGCCGGACGCGATCCCGGCCGTGGGCGGTGCGATGGATCTCGCCGTCGGCGCCCGCGAGGTGTGGGTGATGATGAGCCTCTTCGACCGCCAGGAGCGTTCGAAGCTGGTGACCGAATGCACCTACCCGCTCACCGGCCAGGCCTGCGTCACCCGCGTCTACACCGACCTCGCCCTCTTCCGGATCGACGGCGACGGCGTGCACGTCGACCGGACCTTCGGGACCGACGAGCAGACGCTGCGCGACCGGGTACCCGTGCCGCTGCTGACCGGCCCCTGACCCGGCCGGACACCTCACGGCGGGTTGCGACGCGGCCGGACATCGCCCCGGGCCGGGTGACAAGCACCGCCGCGTCTGGTGATATGAACAGGAAACCTGTTCATCTGCTCCCGGAGGCCGTCGTGCCCGCTCCCCCGCCCCTCGAGTCGGCCGACCTGCCGCCCTCCCTCACGGTCAGGCGCGAGGGCGCGGTGGCGGTGCTGACCGTGAACCGGCCGCAGAAGCGCAACGCGCTGGACGACGCGACCGTGCTCGGGCTCGAGCGGTTCTTCACCGGGCTGCCCGGCGACATCGCCTGCGTCCTGCTCGCCGCCGAGGGCAGCCACTTCAGCGCCGGGCTGGATCTGACGGAGATGGGCGAGCTCGACACGTTCGCCGGGGTGGCGCACTCGCGCATGTGGCACCGCGCGCTGGAGGCGATCGAGTTCGGGCCGGTGCCGGTGGTGTCCGCGCTGCACGGCGCCGTCGTCGGCGGCGGACTGGAGCTCGCGGCGGCAACCCACCTCCGCGTCGCCGAGCGCTCGACCTTCTACGCCCTGCCGGAGGGCATGCGCGGCCTGTTCGTCGGCGGCGGCGGCTCGGTGCGCCTTCCCCGCCTGATCGGCGTCGCCCGGATGACCGACATGATGCTCACCGGCCGCCGCTACGACGCCGAGGAGGGGCTGGCGTTCGGGCTGTCCCAGTACGTCGTCGACGACGGCGCCGGGCTCACCGAAGCGCTCGCGCTCGCCGAGCGGATCGCCGGGAACGCCCCGCAGACCAACTTCGCCGTCGTCCAGGCGCTGCCTCGTATCGCCGAGGCCGACCCGCGCGAGGGCTACTTCCTGGAGGCGATGACCGCGGCCGTCGCCCAGGGCACCGACGACGCGAAAGCGCGAATGCGCGCATTTCTCGACGGCCGAGCCGCGAAGGTGACCGACCGGTGAGCAGTCAGCCGGACCTCACGCAGCGGCAGGCACCCGCCCCGGAGGGAGACGGATGAACGACCAGGGCATCGGATCGTGGCCGAGGCGCCGTGCCCGCATGACGCCGGCCAAGCCTGCGCTCGTGCAGGACGGAACCGCCACCACCTACGCCGAGCTCGACCGCCGGACAACGCGCCTGGCCCACGGGCTGCGGGCTCGGGGCGTCGACCGCGGCGACCGGGTCGCCTTCCTCGGGCTGAACTCGGTCGAGTTCGTCACCGCCCTGTTCGCCACCGCCCGGCTCGGCGCCGTCTTCGTCCCGGTGAACACCCGGCTCGCCGGCCCGGAGGTCGGTTACATCCTCGGCCACAGCCAACCGCGCCTGGTGCTGGTCGAGGAGGCCCTGGCGGCCGTCGCCGAGCACGCCGACGTCGCCACGCTCGGCCTCGAGACCATTCAGTTCCGCCGCACCGCCGGCACCGGCCTCGACGGCCTCCTGGCCGACGACGAGGCCGCGATCGACGAGCCGATCACGCTGGACGACGTCTTCATGATCCAGTACACCTCCGGCACCAGCGGGGCGCCGAAGGGCGTGACCCTCACCCACGGCAACGTCGTCTGGAACATCTACAACCTGCTGGTGGACGTCGATCTCGGCAGCGAGGAGATCTCCCTGGTCACTGCGCCGCTGTTCCACACCGCTGCGCTCAACCAGGTGCTGCTGCCGACCGTCCTCAAGGGCGGGACCGCCCTGATCGAGCCCGCCTTCGACCCGGACCGTGCCGTCGACCTGATCGAACGGGAGCGGGTGAGCGTCCTGTTCGGCGTTACGAGCATGTACCTCGCGATCTCCGGGCTCCCCCGCTTCGCCACGGCCGACCTGTCCAGCCTGCGGCACGCCCTGTCCGGCGGCGCGCCGATCCCGGAGTCGCTGCTGCAGACCTGGCTCGATCGCAACCTGATGATCGTCCAGGGCTACGGCCTCACCGAGACCTCCCCCGGGGCGACGATGCTGCGCGCCGCGGACGGGGTGCGGAAGCTCGGCTCGGCCGGAACGTCCTGCTTCTTCACGGACGTCCGCGTGGTCGTCGACAACCGCGACACCGCCCCCGGCGAGCCCGGGGAGGTACTCGTCTCGGGCCCGAACGTCACCCCTGGCTACTGGCGCGACGAGGCCGCGACCGCGCGGGCCTTCACCGACGGGTGGCTGCACACCGGCGACGTCGCCACCCGCGACGGCGACGGCTTCCTGCGCATCGTCGACCGGCTCAAGGACATGTACATCTCCGGCGGCGAGAACGTCTACCCCGCCGAGATCGAGCAGGTGATCTACACCCATCCCGGCGTGGCCGAGTGCGCCGTCATCGGCGTCCCCGACCCGACCTGGGGCGAGGTCGGGAAAGCCTTCGTCGTCGCCCGCGACGGTGAGCGCCTCGAGGCCGACGGCGTGCTCGCCCACCTCGACGGCCGGCTCGCCCGCTACAAGCTGCCGAAGGCGGTGACGATCGTGCCCGAACTGCCGCACAACGCGTCCGGAAAGCTGCTGAAGTCCCGACTCCGAACGGAGTGAAGGCATGACCCGTTACGAACCGCAGATCGACCTCGACGCCGTCACCGCCCTGGACGTGCACGTGCACGTCGAGTCCGACGGGCACGGCCATTTCGCGCTGGACCAGGAGCTGCTCGACGCCTCCGCCGCGTACTTCAAGGGCTCGGAGAGCAGGACGCCCGGCGTGGACGACCTCGCCGCCCGCTACCGCGACGCCGGCATGGCCGCCGTCGTCTTCACCGTCGACGCGACCACCGCCACCGGGCACGCCGCGCTCTCCAGCGAGGACATCGCCGAGGCAGCCGCCCGTCACAACGACGTGCTGATCCCGTTCGGCTCGGTGGATCCACACCAGGGCGAGGCCGCGGTCGAGCGGGCCCGGCACCTGGTCGAGGACTGCGGGGTGCGCGGCTTCAAGTTCCATCCGAGCCTGCAGGCCTTCAGCCCGGACGACCCGGCCTTCGGGCCGCTGTGGGCCACGATCGAGCGGCTCGGCGTCCCGGCG
The DNA here is from genome assembly GCA_963776855.1 of uncultured Actinomycetota bacterium. Classification (GTDB taxonomy): domain Bacteria; phylum Actinomycetota; class Actinomycetes; order Mycobacteriales; family Jatrophihabitantaceae; genus Jatrophihabitans. Next base: position 517,192 of record CAVZOC010000004.1, read on the forward strand.
CTGTTCCACACCGGCCAGAACGGGATCGGTGCCGGCCTGCCCGGCGGCCGCGGCATCAAGCTGCGCTACTCCAACCCGCTGCTGATCGACGACATCGCCGCCGACTTCCCCGGGCTCCCGGTGATCCTCGCCCACCCGTCGGTGCCGTGGCAGGCCGAGGCGATCTCGATGGCGACCCACAAGGCCAACGTCTTCATCGACCTCTCCGGCTGGCGGCCGAAATACTTTCCGCCCGAACTCGTCCGCGCCGCCGGCGGCATGCTGCGGCACAAGGTGCTGTTCGGCAGCGACTACCCGCTGATCACCCCGGAACGCTGGATGTCGGACTTCGAGACCCTCGGAATCGAAGCCGCCCACCACCCCGCGATCCTCAAGGGCAACGCGGCCGGTCTCCTCGGGTTGGCCTGACCGGCGTGCCTACGATGGGCCGGTGAGTGCTGGATGACTGGTTCGCCCGCTCCCAGCGGGGCGACCGGCGGTGCCTCCACGATGATCTACCTGATCAAACAGGTGGAGCTTGCCTCCCGTACCGAGCTCGACGAGCTCACCCGCCCCGCTGGGCTCACCGCGCTGCAGTACACGGCCCTGACGGTGCTCGAGCAGCATCCGGACCTCACCGCGGCCCACCTGGCCCGCCACTCGTTCGTCACCAGCCAGAGCATGGCCGACATGGTGACCGCGCTGCTGGATCGCGGCCTCATCAAGCGACACCGCGACCTCGGCGACCGGCGCAGACTGGTCATCGCACTGACACCCGCCGGCCGCGCCCTGCTCGAGGAGCTGCGCCCCCGGGTCGCCGAGCTCGAAGAGCAGATGCTCGCCCCGCTGAACTCGTCCGAGGTGCTCGAGCTGCGGCAGGCCCTGCAGTCCTGCAGGCAGGCCCTGCGTGCCCGTAGCGACGCCCGCCGGGGCGTGCCGGAGGAAACTACCTCCGGGTAATCATCAGGAAACCTGTACATCAGGTTTCCGCTGTGGTTTGCTGCGGAGCCATGAGTGCCACCCCGGCTGCCGACAGCACCCTCGACTCCGCCACCGACTCCCCCAAGCTGACCCGCGGCACACTGTTCGCCGCCGCCGGCGCCGTCGCCGTCGCGCAGATCGGGCTGTCGATCCCCGCCGTCATCAACGGCTACATCAACCAGGACCTGGGGACGACCTCCACGGCCCTGACGTGGATCTCCGACGCCTTCCTCGTGCCGGTCACGCTGCTCGAGCTGTCCTTCGGCGTGGTCGGCGACCTGTTCGGCCGCAAGCGGCTGCTCGCCGTCGGTGCGATGCTGATGACCGTCGGCGGGCTGTTCGGCTTCTTCACCCCGTCCGGCGGTACCGGCGTGCTGATTACCGGGCAGGTGATCAGCGGCATCGGCGCCGCCGCAATCTTCCCGACCTCCGTGGCCATGCTCGCCGCCGGCACCCGCACCGTCCGCGAACGCGCGCACGCGCTGTCGATCTGGGCCGCCGCCCTCACCGGCGCCGGGTTCATCTCGCCGGTGATCGCAGGGTTGCTGGCGAAGCTCCCACACTCCGGCGGGGACTTCGCGAGCTGGCGCTATGCCTTCCTGGCGATGGCGATCATCGCAGCGATCAGCGCGGCGCTGACGATGGCGGTGGCGAAGAACTCCTCCGCTCCGGTGGGCCGCTCGCTCGACTGGCCGGGCCAGATCACGATCGCCGTAGCGCTGTTCGCGCTGCTCTACGCGGTGATCCAGGGCGCCGAGGAGGGCTACGGAAGTGCCATCGTCATCGTCGGGTTCATCGCTGCGGTCGTGTTCCTGGCGCTGTTCGTCGTCATCGAGAAGCGCACGGAGCGGCCGCTGATCCAACTCGATCTGTTCCGCAACCGGACCTTCACCGTCTCCGCGATCGTCACCGTCGTGGGCATGTTCGCCTACCTCGGCACCGCCTACGCCACCAGCATTCGGCTCTCGGCCATCCAGGCGTACACGCCGCTGATGACCTCGATCGGGTTCGTCTGCCTGAACATCATGGGCGTGGTGCTGTTCCCGGTGAGCACCCGCGTCATCGAGCGGTACAGCCCCGGCTGGGTCCTCACCGCCGGCATGGGCATGATCGGCGCCGGCGACCTCGTGCTCGCCGCCATTCCCGCCACGAACCTCTCCATCGCGGCGGTAGCGGTGCCGCTGCTGGTCATCGGCGCCGGCTTCAAGCTGGCGGTCACCTCCATCACGGTCGTCGCCGTCAACAGCGTGCCGACGAGCAAGGCCGGCATGGCCAGCGGCGCGACCAGCATGCTGCGCGACTTCGGCCTGACGCTCGGCCCGGCCATCGTCGGCGCGGTGGCCCTGACGACCGCCGCGAACACCATCAGCGCGAAGATCGCGGCCTCGCCCACCCTGCAGAAGGCGCTGAACGAGTTCTACGCGGCGCCGTCGCACGTCCCGGCCGCGCAGCGACCCGAGGTGTCAGGGGCCGTCGCGGCGGTGAAGTCGGGGCCGCTCGGCCAGAACGGCGTGCCGGCGCAGGTACCCGGCCCGGACGGCAAGTTGATCCCGTTCAACCCGCTGAAGGACGTCGCGTTCCACGCGCTGTCCCACGCCTACGCCATCGGCTATCTCGTCTGCGGCATCGCCGCGCTGGTCGCGGCGCTGATCGCCGCCACGATGCTCGGCGGCCGCAAGCACCAGGACGTCCTCGCCGCCGGCTCCGACCCCGCCGCCGAGCACGCCACGGCCTCCGTCACCGGCTGATCGGCGTCCTCACGCTGGAGCCCCCGGCACTCGGTGCGAGCCGTCGGCGGGTCTCGACTAGCGTGGGAGCCGGAAGTGACACGGATCGACAGTGGAGGTCGGCGTGGAGGTCAAGATCGGCGTGCTGCACACCGCGCGCGAGATCGTCGTGGACAGTCCGCAGACCCCGGACGAGGTGCAGCAGGCCGTCGCGGACGCTCTGCAGAACGGTGAGGGGCAGCTCGTGCTGGAGGAGGAGCGCGGCCGCCGCGTCATCATCCCGTCCCAGCTCGTCGCCTACGTCGACGTCGCGCAGGCGGACACCCGCCGCGTCGGCTTCGTCACCAGCTGAGCGCGCCGTCGGCTGACGCCGGCCGGGCGCGCCGGGCGCCCCTCTCGTGCTGACGGCGCTGCTGCTCGTCCTGGCCGGTGTCGGCGCCGGGCTCACCGGCAGCGTCGCCGGGCTGGCCTCGCTGGTCAGCTACCCCGCCCTGCTGGCGGCCGGCCTGCCTCCGGTCGCGGCCAACGTCACCAACACCGTCGCGCTGGTCGCCAGCAGCACCGGCTCGGTGAGCGGCTCGCGACCGGAGCTGCGCGGGCAGACGCGGCGGGTACTGCGGCTGGCGGTCGTCGCGATCGCCGGCGGCGGCGTCGGTGCGGCCCTGCTGCTCACCGGCTCACCCGGCACGTTCGAGAAGGTCGTCCCGTTCCTCATCGGTCTCGGGTCGCTGGCGATCCTGCTGCGCCCGGCCGCGAGGGCGGTGGCCGTGCCGGAACCGCTCACCCGCGACAGCCGCGCCGTCGTCGCCGGGATCTTCGTCATCGGCGTGTACGGCGGCTACTTCGGCGCCGCCGCAGGCGTCCTGCTACTAGCGCTGCTACTCATCACCAGCCTCGACACGCTGGCCCGCTCCAACGCGGTGAAGAACGCGGTGCTGGGCGCGGCCAACCTCACCGCCGCGATCGTCTACGCGCTGCTCGCCCCGGTGGTGTGGTCGTCGGTCCTGCCGCTGGCGGTCGGGCTGTTCGCCGGCGCGCGGCTCGGGCCGGTGCTGGTGCGGCGTTCCCCGCCGCGGCCTTTGCGGGCGGTGATCGCGCTGGCCGGGCTGGGGCTCGCGGTCGCGCTCGGCCTCGAGGCCTTCTGACCGCGGGCTCACCCGTCCAGCCCGAGCGCGACCATGCGCTCGGCGTGCCGGTCGGTGATGCGGCCGATCAGCTCCGAGACCCCGCCGATGCCGCCGGTGCCCTCGACGAGCAGCAGCATCAGCGACTCCCGGTCGGCCAGGACGTGCTGGGTCTGGCTGATCGCCTCGCCGACCAGCCGCCGGGCCCAGAGCGCCAGCGATCCCGCCTCGGCCGGGCGGGCGGCGACCGCGGCCGAGACCTCCCGGACCGCGAACTCGGCCCGGCCGCCCTCGGTCAGGACATCCCGGATCAGCGTCGCGGTCTCGTCGTCGACGAACGCGGCGACCTCGCGGTAGAAGTCCGCGGCCATGCCGTCGCCCACGTACGCCTTGATCACCGCCTCGGTCCACGTCGAGGGCTCGGTGAGCGAGTGGAAGGTGTCGAGGGCGGCCGTGAACGGTGCCATCGCCACCTCCGGCTCCGCGCCGAGCTCCCGCAGCCGGTCGGCGAGGCGCCGGTAGCCCTCGAACTCCCCCGCCGCCACGGCCGCCATCGTGGTGCGTCCCCGCAGTTCCGGGGCCAGCAGCGAGTCGGCGGCCAACCGGTCGAAGGCGCTCAACTGCCCGTAGGCCAGGGCGCCGAGCAGGTCGACGACGGCGTCCGGGGGTGCCACCTTCACAGGTTATCGGCCGGATCGCCTAGACTGAGCCTTGACACAACCGTGTCGGATAGCCAGAACTGCGCGTTGACCGCAGCCGCGCCGCCTTCGGCCGGGCCGCCCTCGGCTCCGGCCGCAGCCGCAGGCGCACCCCGAGCATCGTCGGTCGACGCACTGCGACCAGAGGATGCACCCGTGGCAGACGATCTTCCCGCGTCCACCGACGCCCCGAACCCCGAGACCCCTTCGACCCCGTTGGCGGACGCGTCCGACGCGACCGCCGCGCCTGCCGAGGGCCTGAGCGCCGCCGAGGCCGACCACCGCACGGACCTGCCGGGCGAGCCGGAGGGCGACGAACCGGCCGCTCCGCTGGCGGCCCGGGCGCCGGTGAGCGACGAGAACCCGGCCTTCGCCGACTACGACGTCAACCCCGAGATCGTGCGGGCGCTCTCCGACGTCGGCATCACCCGGACGTTCGCGATCCAGGAACTCACCCTGCCGATCGCGCTCGCGGGCAACGACCTCATCGGGCAGGCTCGCACCGGCTCGGGCAAGACGCTCGGCTTCGGCGTCCCGCTGCTGAACCGGATCACCTTGCCGGGCAAGGCGGGGGCGGCGCCGCAGGCGTTGGTCGTGGCCCCCACGCGTGAGCTCGCGGTGCAGGTCTCGGCCGACTTGGCGAGCGCCGGCAAGCACATCGGCGCCCGGGTCCTGACCATCTACGGCGGCCGCGCCTACGAACCGCAGATCGAGGCGCTGCGCAGCGGCGTCGATGTCGTGGTCGGCACGCCGGGCCGGCTGCTGGACCTGGCCCAACAGGGCCACCTCAACCTCGGCGAGTCGCGGATCCTCGTGCTCGACGAGGCCGACGAGATGCTCGACCTCGGCTTCCTGCCCGACATCGAGAAGCTGCTGCGGATGGTCCCCGCCGGACGGCAGACGATGCTGTTCTCGGCCACCATGCCCGGCCCGATCGTGACGCTGGCGCGGCAGTTCCTCATCCAGCCGATCCAGATCCGCGCCGAGCAGGGCAGCGGCGTGCCCAGCACCTCGCACGTCGACCAGTTCGCCTACCGCGCGCACGCCCTCGACAAGGTCGAGCTGCTCGCGCGGGTACTGCAGGCGCGCAACCGCGGGCTCGCGCTCGTCTTCACCCGCACCAAGCGGACCGCGCAGAAGGTCGCCGACGAACTCGAGGACCGCGGCTTCGCCGCCGCCGCCATCCACGGCGACCTCGGCCAGGGTGCCCGCGAGCAGGCGATGCGCGCCTTCCGCTCGGGCAAGGTCGACACTCTCGTGGCCACCGACGTCGCCGCCCGTGGCCTCGACGTCGACGGCATCTCGCACGTGATCAACTATCAGGCCCCCGAGGACGCCATGACCTACGTCCACCGGATCGGACGGACGGCCCGCGCCGGGAAGAAGGGGCGCTCGGTCACGTTCGTCGACTGGGACGACGTGCCCCGCTGGAAGCTGCTCTGCGACACCCTCGACCTGCCGTTCGCCGAGCCGGTCGAGACCTACTCGACCTCGCCGAACCTGTACGAGGACCTCGACATCCCCGACGCGGCCACCGGGAAGCTGCCGCGCTCGGCGCGCACCCGGGCCGGGCTGGACGCCGAAGAGGTCGAGGACCTCGGTGGCTCGTCCGCCCGCCACGGCGCCACCCCGGGCCGCCGCTCGCGGTCCGGGCCCTCGCGCGAGCGCGAGGAACGACCTGCCGGGCGCAGCCGGAACCGCAACCGCCGCCGGACCCGGGGCGGCCGTGCCGTCGACGGCGGCGAGGCGCCGGGCACCGGATCGGCCTCGCGGTCGCAGCCTGCCGCGTCGAGCGACAACGGCTCGGGCAGCAACGGCGCGAGCAGCAACGGCTCGAGCAGCAACGGCTCGGGCGGGAACGGCTCGAGCGGCAACGGCTCGGGTGACGCGCCGCGTCGGCGCCGCCGGCGCGGCGGCCGCGGCCGCGGCGGTTCCTCAGCAGCGCCCTCGGCGCCGTCGGAGGGCTCCGCGTCCGGCGGCGACGCCGACTGACGAGCGGTGGACCAGCCCGATCCCCCATCCGCGCCGAGCGGCGAGGGTCCGGCCGCGCCGAGCGGCCGGCCGGCTGCCGGCGGTGCCGGCACGGGGTCCGGCGCCGTGTCCGAGGCGGTGCTGCGTCGCTACGCCGTAGGTAACCGGAGGCGGATGGTGCGCTACGGCGCGCTGCTCGCGGCCGGGGTGGTGGGGCTGCTGGTGCTGGTCCTGGTGGCCTGGTCCCGTGGCGAGGCCGGCACCACCACTCTGCACGCGGCGGGTACGGCACCGCCCACGCTGCCGCTGGCCGCGCCGGCCCCGTCGCCGGCTGTGGCGTGGCGGACGCGCGACGTCGCCGCGATCGGCGACCCGCAGTACGGCGGAACCGTCGTCGTCCACGGCACGCACACCGTCCGGGGCCGCAGCGCGCGCACCGGGCGCACGACCTGGTCCTACACCCGCTCCGACCGGACCGTCTGCACCGCGGCGCAGCTCGAAGGCGTCACCATCGCCGTCTACGAGCTCGCGGGCAACTGCGACGAGGTCACGGGCCTCGACTCCGGCACGGGTGACCGGCTCTGGACCCGCACACTGGACATGGACGGCAAGCCCGTCAACGGCGTCCCCGCCTTCAGCACGGTCACCGGCGGCGCGGACCCGAGCCTGCTCGTCACGACACCGCTGGTCATCTACGCGCTCGACCCGATCTCCGGGCAGGACCGCTGGAGCTACTACCACTACGGCTGCCGGATCGAGCGGGCCGTGCCCGGCACCTCCGGCACCCTGATCTCGCAGAACTGCAGCAAGCCCCGCTGCACCAAGGTGTTGAAGTACTGCGGCCGCGGCCCGCAGCTGCTGCTGCGCTCCTGGGCGGCGGAGGACAACGACAAGAAGAAGAACCCGGACAAGATCACCTGGGACCGGATGGGCGACACCGACGTACCGGTGTCCGCGGACGGCGTGATCTCCTCCCTCGACACCTTGAGCGGCGTCCTGCGCCAGCACGCCGAGGAATCCGGCGAGATCACCACGCGGACGCCGCTGAGCGCGGCCGCCGGGCAGGCCGTGACGGCCGTGCCGGCGGCCGAGGTGGAGCTGGTCTGGGTCGACGGCCGGGTGTACGCCGTCGCGCCGGGGCAACGAGGGCCGCTCTGGCACGTCCCGGCGACGGCGCCACCGACGGTGGCGTCCGCGGAGCCGGCCGGCCCGGCGTCGCTGGGCGCGGCCCGGATCACCGTGCCGCTCGCGGGCGGCGCGGGCGTCGTCGACGGTGACAGCGGCCGGGTGACGACCTCGATCTCGCTGACCGGCCTGCCGGCCGGTGCCCGCGTCCACCCCCTCGGGTCCGGCCTGCTCGCCACCGCGCCGACGGGAACCGTCGCCTACCGCTGACTCCCCTGCGCCCCGGTTCGGTCCCGCCGGTCGGGAGGGTCGAGCTCCGCCGGCAGCCCCGCCCACGGTTCGCGCGCTTCGGAGGCGGCCTGCCCCTCGGGGCAGTGGGCCCGGAACTCGCACCACGAGCAGCCCGGCGACGGCACGGGCGGAAAGGCCGCGGCGGCCCCGTCGTGGGCCGCGGCCACCCGGGCGGCCCGGATCCCGCGCGCGGTGGTCTCGGCCCGCTCCACGTGCGCGGCGAGCGAGGCGTCGTCGTGCGTGTGGGCGGCGACCGTCCCGCTCGGCAGGTGGTGCAGCTCCACCCGGCGGCAGTCGCGGCGCAGCGTCTGCCGGACACCGACGGCGTAGAGCGCCAACGCTCGCGAGTCCCGCGCGTCGGCTGTCGTCGGAACGTGCCGGCCGGTCTTGTAGTCGACCACCACCGCGGCGCCGTCCCGGTCGTCGATGCGGTCGACCCGGCCGGACAGTGCCAGCGCGGCGGTGCGGGCCGCGACCGTCCGCTCCACGCCGAGCGGCTCGTCGGCGGGGTCGACGCGCTCGGTCAGATACCCGGTGACCCAGTCGGCGACGAGATCGCAGGCGGCGGCGGACTGCCGGGCGTCCCGGAACCCGTAGGGCTGCCAGTGACGCTCGACCAGCTCGACGGCCCGTTCCGGCACGCGCTGCGAGCGCGGCAACAGCCACCAGCGGTGCAGGGCGAGGTGGGCCGAGGCGCCGATCGCGTTCCGGGCCCACGGGGCCCCGCGCGGCGGCGCCGGCCGGTCGACGTAGGTGAAGGCGTAGCGGCGGGGGCAGTCGAAGGCGGCCAGCCGCGCGGGCGTCGCCGGAAACAGCCGCTCCGGCATCTGCTCGAACGCGAGCTGCTCGCTCATTCCGTCGCTCATGACCGCAGCGGCGGCAGCGCCGCGGGCAGGTCGAGCAGGGCGTCGTACACCGCGGGATCGGTGAGCCGGGCGCCGAGCGCGGTGGGCTTGTTGCTGCCGTGGTAGTCGGACGAGCCGGTCGTGAGCAGCCCGAGGTCGTCGGCCAGCCGGGCGGCGTGCTCGGCGTCGTCCCGGTCGTGGTCGGGGTGGTCGAGCTCGAGGCCGACGAGCCCGGTGGCGGCCATGGCGACGACGACGTCGTCGGCCACGACCGGTCCGCGGCGCCGCGCGAACGGGTGCGCGAACACCGGCAGCCCGCCGGCGGCCACCACCAGGCGGATCGCCTCGAAGATGTCGGTGTCCGCCTTGCGGACGTAGTAGGGCCGCCGGGACGACAGCAGGTCCCCGAACGCGGTGGCGACGTCCGGGACGACGCCCGAGTCCACCAGGGCCCGGCCGATGTGGGGGCGGCCGACGGCACCGCCGTCGGCGACGGCCGAGACCTGGGGCCAGTCGATGGGGACGCCGTCGGCGGCGAGTCGCTCCACCATCAGCCGGGCCCGGTCGCGGCGGGCATCACGCAGCCGCTGCCACTCGGCGGCCAGGGCCGGGTGGTGCTGGTCGGCCAGGTAGGCCAGCAGATGCAGGCTGATCCGCCGTCCGTCGGCGCCGGTGTGGACGCAGGAGAACTCGACGCCCCGGATCAGCGTCAGCCCCGGCGGCAGCGCCGCTGCCGCCTCGTCCCAGCCGGCCGTCGTGTCGTGGTCAGTGACGGCGAGGACGTCCAGCCCGGCGGATCGGGCCCGGCGCACCAGCGTCGCGGGGCTGTCGGTGCCGTCCGAGGCGGTGCTGTGGGTGTGCAGATCGATGCGCATGGCCGTTGTCAGCGTAGGGGGCGGCCGCCGCGGACCCGTCGGGGGTGCGGCGGCGGGCGGGACAGCTCAGCCAGGGGGGCGCGGATGTTCGGAGCTGTAGTACCAGGAGCCGTCCGCACCCTGGTACCAGCCGTCGTCGGCGTGCCGATCGGACCGCGCGCGTCGCCGGGGCCGGGGTCCCGCCTCGCCCGGGTCGAACGGGAGACGCGGTCCCGGCAGGCGCGGCGATCGCGGCTCAGGCTGCTGGTCGGGGTGGGCGCGACCGGCGGCGTCGTCCGGGGCATCGGCGTCGACGACGGGCAGCGGCTGCGTGTCGTCGACGCGTGACCCGGTGAGCTCGGGGTCCTGTGGCCAGTCCTCGCCGAACACCACCTCCCGCAGCCGGAGGTAGAACGGCTCGGCCCGGGAGATCCGGAACAGCTGGTGCAGCGCGGGATGGTTGCCCGGGGCCTCGACCACGATGGTGCCGTAGTTGAAGATCCGGCCCGGCAGGGTCTCGACGATCTGCAGGCCGGAGACCCGGTCGAGCCGCAGCGACGCCTCGGTCCGCGTGGTCTCCAGCACGCCGTAGCTGTGGACGATGCGCTTGCTCGTCAGCGTGATCCGCTCGGAGTCCCACAGCCGGTAGCGCTGCAGGCCGAGCATGAGCGCGACGGCCGCGAAGAGCAGCCAGGCCCACCACGACTCCACCAGGACCGCGACGAGCAACAGCACACCGACCAGCACCGCGTAGACCCTGCGGGGTTTGCGAGTGACCAGCACGACCCACGACTGGTGGGCCCGCCAGACCCGTTGCTCCTGCTCCGAGGGCAGCAGGTCGGGCACGGCGTGTCAGGCAGCGAGCTTGTTGAAGAAGGCGCCGATGCCGTTCGCGATGTTCACCAGCCCGCTCCACCCGGCGCTGGTGATGTTCGCCGCCTGGTCCGGCGAGGTGACGATGTAGAACAGGACGAAGGCCACCACGAGCCCGACTACGGCAAGCTTGGCCATCGACTCATTCCCTTTCGGCAGCTGCGGGCACCCTACCGGCACACCCTGCGTACGTTCCTACCGCACCGACCGGGAGATCCCTGGGCGGCGCGCCGCCCTCGAGGAGGTCCGACTTGCCAGCCTCGCGCGTACCGTGCGCCGGCGGCGTCGTGTTCGACGACGCCGGCCGGCTGCTGGTCATCCGGCGGGGCCGGCCGCCCTCGGTCGGCTCGTGGTCGGTCCCCGGCGGGCGGTGCCGACCGGGCGAGGCGCCGGAGGCGGCGTGTGTGCGGGAGTTGGCGGAGGAGACCGGGCTGACGGTAGCCGTCCAGGCCTGGGTCGGCCGGGTGGAGCGCGAGGCGCCGGACGGCTCGGTCTTCCTCATCGACGACTTCCGCTGCCGGGTGCTGACCGGGGCGCTGCGGGCCGGCGACGACGCGGACGACGCGCGGTGGGTGACGCGCGGCGACCTCGCGACGCTGCCGCTGGTTCCCGGCCTGCTGGACGCACTGACGGACTGGGGGCTGCTGCCCCCGTGACCGCCCGGCGGCCCCGCGGCCGCTATTTCTTGTCGCGGGGGGTGGGCTCGGGGCGACCGGGCTGCTCGCCGCCGCGAGCGTCGATGTACTCCTGGGTCGGCACCATGACCTTCCGGCGGAAGATGCAGACGATCGTGCCGGCCTGGTTGTAGCCGATGGTCTCGACGTGGACGATGCCCCGGTCCGACTTCGACTTCGACGGTGTCTTGTCGAGGACCGTCGTCTCGCCGTAGATCGTGTCGCCGTGGAAGGTCGGCGCGACGTGGCGCAGCGACTCGATCTCGAGGTTCGCGATCGCCTTGCCGCTGACGTCCGGCACCGACATCCCCAGCAGCAACGAGTAGATGTAGTTGCCGACGACGACGTTCTTGCCGAAATCGGTGGTCTGCTCGGCGTAGTTGGCGTCCAGGTGCAGCGGATGGTGGTTCATCGTCAGCAGGCAGAACAGGTGGTCGTCGTACTCGGTGACCGTCTTGCCCGGCCAGTGTTTGTAGACGTCCCCGACCTCGAACTGCTCGTAGATCCTGCCGAATTGCACGCGTCGCCTCCGTCGTCGATTCGAGCGGTCGGGCACCAGTCTGGCGGGTGCGGCCGCCGCCGCGCGCGCCGGGCCGCCGGATTGTCAGCTGAGCGACACCGGGGCCCGGGTCACGTCGGTCACCTCCACCCCGGGTGCGCGCAGCCGCTCGAGCAGGGCCGCGGACCCGTGAACCCGGGCCCAGGCGAGCTCGTTCGTGGTGACCGGGAGCAGCTGCAGGATCGCAACCGGCCCCGCCGCCGTGGCGACGTCCGCGACCGGGGAGTCGGTGACCAGGAAGCCGGTACAGGCCGAGCCGGGCACGAGCGATTCCCCGAGGTCGAGCGTGCGCCCCGGGGCGTGCACCACCGCCTCCACCACCGGCGCGGCGGCCAGCAGCGCCACCCGCCGCCACAGGTCGGCGTGCCGGTCGGTGGGGTCGGAGACGTGGAGCATCAGCTCCGCCCGCGGACCGTCCTCGGCCACGACGGTCTGCGCGGGCCCTGTCATCGGGTACCGGGCCATGCCCGAGGACACGTACGCCCGTTCGCCCGGGATCGGCTCGAACCGCAGCACCTCGATCGGGTCCACACCGACGAACGAGACCGAGGCGCGCTGCGGCGGTTGCCCGAAGTGCTCGACCAGCGCCGACTCGACCGCCGTGGGCACGTCCTCACCGTGCCCACCGTGCGATGCGTTCACGACGGGCCACGCTAGCCGTCGCCGGTGACACCGGCACGACCGGTCAGCGGAAGGAGGCGGCGATCTGGGACTCGGCCTCGGCGTACTGCGCGCCGGCGCGCACGAGCAGGGCCGCGATGCCGTCGAGGGCGTCGGCCAGCCCGCGGGCGTGCTGGTCGAAGTTCTCGTAGAGCCCGGCGAACTGGGTGGAAGCGAGACCGGACCAGTCGCTGCCGAACAGCGGCGAGAGCTGCCCGCGCAGCGACTGGTGTTCTCCCCGCACCTCGCCCGACACGCGCTGAGCGACGTGACCGAGCGACTGCAACTGGGCGGGCGTCACCCTCAGACTCGACATGGCTGCCTCCTTGTCCCCGGCCCGCTACCTTCGCCCAGGCCCGGCCGGTCGATACCTCGATTGGAGTTCTCGACGTTAAGGCGGGCGGGCCCCGCTGCCGGCCGGGTCGCCGCCGAATGTGGACAACGGCCTGTTGTCCACATCCGCTCGGCGGCGGGAGCGGCTCGTCGGAGCCGGCGCGCAGAGTCGTAGGCGTGCGTATCGATGTCACGCTGGTCGGGCCGGCGGGTCGCCGCGACGTCTCGGTGACCTCGCGGCGCCCCGTCGCGCTCGCCGCCGTGCGGGCACGGCTGTGCCGTGCGGCCGGCTCGGGGGCGGACGCGCCGGTGTGGTCGGGCCCGGTGCGCGTGCCGGACACAGCGGTGCTCGGGCTCCCGCCGCTGGCCACCGGGGCGGTGCTGCGGATCGGCCGAGCCTGCGACGAGCCGGTGCGCTCGGGCCTGCGGGTGCTGGATGTGGTCGGCGGCCCGACCGCCGGGTCACCCGTTCCGTTGCGGCGGGGCGCGGTACTGGTCGGGCGCGGCGCCGACTGCGGGCTGGTCCTGCCCGACGACCGCGCCTCCCGACATCACGCGTTACTCGAGGTCGGCCCTCACCGCCTGCGCGTCCGGGATCTCGGTTCGACCAACGGCACCACCGTCGACGGCGAGGCGGCGGGTCGCGCCGGAACCACCGTTGCTCCCGGCGCGGTCGTGCGCGTCGGCGACTCGCTACTCTCACCCGCCGGGCAGCCGGAGCCGGCCGCGCCGCTCGTGCCGGCCGACGGGCGGCTGCTGCTGTCCCGCTCCTCCCGCCGGGTGCCCGGCGATGCCGGTCCGGTGGAGCTGCCGGTCCGCGACGACGAGTCCGCGCCCCGGCGGGGCGCCTGGCTGGCGGCGCTGCTGCCGGCGATCGGCGCGGGTGCACTGGCCTGGGTGCTCGGCATGCCCGTACTGCTGCTGTTCGCGCTCCTGTCACCGGTGATGCTGGCCGCGAACGCACTGGGCGAGCGGGCGGGCTGGCGACGCCGACGGCGACGATCCGAGCGTCGCTACACCCGGCAGCTGGCCGCGGCGCAGGCCGAGATCGCGGCAGGCCTCGCGCGAGAGACGGCCCGCCGCCGACGCGATCAGCCGAATCCCTGCGCCGTCGAGCGGATGGTCACCCCGCCGAGTGTCCGGTTGTGGGAGCGCACGGGTGTCGATCCGGACCGGTTACGGGTTCGCCTCGGCAGCGCCGACCTGCCCGCGCGGCTGCGGTGCCGCACCGGCGATCACGAGGCCCCGGCCGGGACCGTCCCGCTCGTCCCGCTCACCGTCGACCTCGCCGCTTCCCACCTCGGCATCGCCGGTCCCGAGCAGTCGCGCTCCGCCCTGGCCCGATGGGTCGTCAGCCAACTCGCCGTCCAGCTGTCCCCCGCCGAGCTCTCCATCGAGCTGTTGCTCACCGAGGAGGCGGAAGACCGGTGGCGCTGGTCCCGCTGGCTGCCGCAGGTGCGGGATACGCCCGGCACCGGCCCCGCGACGTGGCCCCGCGTGCTGGCCCGGCTCCGCCATGCCGCCGTCACCGACACCGGCCGGGCGTCGCTGCTCGTGGTCGACGATCCCGCCGGGTTGCCGGAGCTACCCGGTTTGGCGCAGCTGCTCGGCTCGACCGGATCCACCGTCGCGGCGGTGTGCGTCACCGAGGAGCCGTCGGCGCTGCCGGCGGCCTGCGACGTCGTGGCCGACTGCGGCCGGGGCATCCCCGGGCAGGTCGTCGTCCGCTCCGCCGACCCGGCCGGCACGCAGCATGCCGTCACCGACTCGGTGAGCCGGCCGTGGGCGTCCCGAGTCGCCCGCGCGTTGGCGCCGCTCGCCGACGCGGACGATTCGACCTCACGGCTGCCCCGCGAGGTCCGGCTCGTCGACCTGCTGTCCGGGCCGGCCTCGAACAGGTCCCCCGGTGGTGCACCGGGTCACGGTGACGGTGGCGCCCGGGTCGTGCTCGGTGTCGGAGCGGACGGCCCGGTCGTGGTCGACCTGGTCACCGACGGCCCCCACGCGCTCGTCGCCGGCACCACCGGGTCGGGCAAGTCGGAGCTGCTGCGCTGCCTGGTCCTGTCCCTCGCGGCGACGTACCCGCCGCCCGAGCTGAGCCTCCTCCTGCTCGACTACAAGGGCGGGTCCGCGTTCGCGCACTGCGCAGGGCTCCCTCACGTGGGCGCCCTGGTCACCGACCTCGACGGCCACCTCACCGGCCGGGCGCTGGCGGCGTTGCGGGCGGAGCTGCGCCGCCGCGAACAGCTGTTCGCGGCGGCCGGCGCGGCCGACCTCGACGCCTACCGTCGGCTGGGCCGCGATCACGAACCGGTGTCCCGGCTCGTGATCGTCGTCGACGAGTTCGCGGTCCTCGCCGACGAGTTCCCGGAGTTCGTGGACGGTCTGGTCGCGATCGCCCGCCGCGGCCGCTCGCTCGGGCTGCACCTGGTCCTGGCCACGCAGCGCCCCGGGACGGCGGTCACCGCGGACATCCGCGCCAACACCGCGCTGCGGATCGCGCTACGGGTCACCGACGCCGCGGAGTCGGCCGACATCGTCGACGCCCCCGACGCTGCCCTGATCGACCCCGCCCGGCCGGGGCGGGCGGTGCTGCGCACCGGCACGCGGCTCGTGCCCTTCCAGGTGGCGCTGTCGCGAGGCGGAACCGACCCGGACGAGCCGGACGTGCGGGACCTGGGGTCCTGGCGCTCGCCCCGGCCACGCGACGCCCGCGACCGGGCGGACACATCCGAGCCGGCGGCGGCCGCGTCGCTGAGCGCGTCCCTCGTCGTGACCGGCGACGGCCAGCGGGCCCGGCCCCTGTGGTGCCCCCCGCTGCCCGATCGGCTGCCGCTCGGTTCGCTCGCCCCGGCGGACGGGGACGGCCGCGTCCCCATCGGGCTCGTCGACCTGCCCGCCGAGCCGGCACAGCCGCCGTTGACGCTCGCTCCCGCGGGCGCCGCGCTCGTCGTGGGGCGCCCCCGCTCGGGGCGGACGAGCGCGCTCGCGGCGATCGCGCTCGCGGTGGGCGGCCGAGTGGGTCCGGACCGGGTGACGATCCACCTGCTCGACGGGTCCGGGGCGCTCGTCCGGCAGCTCGCGGGGCTGCCGCACCTGGGCACGGCGGCGGGAGCGGGCGAGCTGGACCTCGTCGAGACGCTCCTCGAGCGGCTGGTGGCCACCGCGGGTCCCGCACCCGAGCGGGCTGAGGGGCCGGTGGCCGCCGCGGCCGGCTCCGGCGGCCCGGCCTCGCCGCGGGCGGTGCTGCTCGTCGACGACTGGGACGGGCTTCTCGGCGCCGCCGACCCGGCCCGGGCGGCCAGGTTCGCCGAGCTGCTGGCCCGCCTGCTCCGGGCCGGGGCGGATCGGCTGGTGGCGGTGGCGGGCGACCGGTCGCTGCTCGCGCCTCGGTTCGCCGCTGCCTTCGGACTGCGGCTGCTGCTCGCTCCGGCCGACCGGGAGGACGCTGCCCTGGCGGGCATCCCCACCGCCGCGGTGCCTCGGCACATGCCGCCGGGGCGCGCCGTGCGGGCGGGCGACGGGGCGATCGTGCAGCTCGCCCATCCCGGCGGCACGCCGGGCCGCGCCGGCACCCACTCGGCCGTGATGGCGCTCCGGGAACGCTGGGCCGCCACGCGCCCCGACCCCGAGGCGGAGCGGCTGCGTCCGCTGCCGGCGAGCGTCACGGCCGCGGCCGTGCGTGCCGGTCTCGGCCGGGCGAGTACCGGGTTCGTTCTGGGCGTCCACGGCGACACCGCCGCGCCGTGCGTGCTCGACCTCGTGCCCCGTCGCGCTCGCCTGCTCGTCACCGGCCCGGCCCGGTCCGGTCGCACGACGGCGCTGGTCACCCTGCTGACCGAGGCGCTCCGGACCGGGACGCCGGTCGCCGTGGCCGGCCCCGAGCACGGCACGCTGGTGATGCGGGCCCGCAGCGCCGGCGTCGTGGTGCTGGCCGACGCCCCGGCCACCGAGGCGTTCCTCACCGGCCCGCCCGGCCTGCTGCTGGTCGACGACGCCGACCTGCTGCCGGACGGCCCCCTGGGTAGCACGCTGGCCAGGGCGGCGGCCCCCGGCGCCGGGGCGGTCGTGGTCGCCGCACCGGTCGAGGACGCGCTCACGGCCTACCACGGGATCGTCCCGGAGGTGCGGCGGCGCCGGGCCGGTGTGCTGCTGCAGCCGGCAGCGCTGGACGGGCAGGTCGTGGGCGTGCGGCTGCCCCCGCGATCCCCGGGCCCGCCGGGCCGCGGCGTCCTCGTCGTACCGCCGGACTGGTCCGTCGGCACCGACGGCCCCGCCGGGGGGCCGGTGCCGATTCAGATCGCGCTTCCGGACCTGCCTGCGGTCAGTCGCCGGCCGGCCCCATGTGGGGGTAGCGGTGGTCCGTAGGTGGTACGAACGTCTCCTTGATCGCTCGCGGCGAGGCCCACCGCACCAGGTTCCACAACGAACCGGCCTTGTCGTTGGTGCCGGAGGCCCGCGCCCCGCCGAACGGCTGCTGCCCGACCACCGCCCCGGTCGGCTTGTCGTTGACGTAGAAGTTGCCGGCGGCGAACCGCAGGGTGTGCTGCGCCTCGAGCACCGCGGACCGGTCCCGCGCGAACACCGCGCCGGTGAGCGCGTACGGCGCCGCCGCCTCGAGCTGCGTCAGGGTCGACGCCCAGTCGCCGTCGTCGTAGACCGACACGGCCAGCACGGGGCCGAAGTACTCGTCGCGGAACATCGCGTGCCCCGGGTCCCGCACCTCGGCGACGGTGGGCCGGACGAACCAGCCCTGCGAGGAGTCGGCCTTGCCGCCGCACAGCACCTGCACGGCCGGGTCGTCGTGCGCGGCGTCGAGTACGCCCGAGATCCGCTCGAACGCCCGGCGGTCGATCACGGCCCCGCCGAAGACGCCGAAGTCACGCACGTCGCCGTACTCCAGCGATTCGCTCACCGCCACGAGCTGGTCGCGGACACCGGACTCCCACAGCGAGCGCGGGATGTACGCCCGGGACGCCGCCGAGCACTTCTGCCCCTGGTACTCGAACGCGCCGCGCACCAGGCCGGTGACCAGCGAGGCGGGGTCGGCGGAGGGGTGGGCGACCACGAAGTCCTTGCCGCCGGTCTCGCCGACCACCCGCGGGTAGGAGGCGTAGCCAGCGATGTTCTGTCCGACTGCCCGCCACAGCCGCTGGAAGGTCGTGGTGGAGCCGGTGAAGTGGATGCCGGCCAGGGCGGGATGCGGCAACGCCGCCTCGCTCACCGCGGCCCCGTCGCCGGTGACCAGGTTGATGACGCCGGGCGGCAGGCCCGCCGCCTCGAACAACGACATCGTCAGATCGGCCGCCAGTTGCTGCGTCGGCGAGGGCTTCCACACCACGACGTTGCCCAGCAGCGCCGGAGCCGAGGGCAGGTTGCCGCTGATCGCGGTGAAGTTGAACGGCGTGATCGCCAGGACGAAGCCTTCCAGCGGCCGGTACTCCATCCGGTTCCAGGTGAGCGGCGAGCTCGAGGGCTGCTGCTCGAGCAGTTGGCGCGCGTAGTGCACGTTGAAGCGCAGGAAGTCCGCGAGCTCGCACGCCGCGTCGATCTCCGCCTGCTGCACGCTCTTGGACTGCCCCAGCATCGTGGCGGCGTTGATGCGGTCGCGCCAGGTGGTCGACAGCAGGTCCGCGGCTCGGAGGAACACCGCGGCACGCTCGTCGAAGGGCAGCTCACGCCAGCCGGGGGCCGCGGCCAGCGCCGCCCCGATGGCGGCGTCGACGTCGGAGACGGTGGCCTGGGCACCGCGGCCGAGCAGCAGGTCGTGACGGTGCGGCGCCCTGACCTCGAACGGCTCGCCGCCGGCCATCCGGCGGCGGCCCCCGATGCACATCGTCAGCTCGGCGGGCTCGGCGGCCAGGCCGTCGAGCGCGGCGGCCAGGTCGCGTGCCTCGGCGGAGCCCGGCTCGTAGCGGCGGACCGGTTCGTTGGTGGGCGGGGGCGGACTGGTGACGGCGTCCATGCCCCGATCGTGCCACGCCCGGTGGCCGCGGACACACACCGCGTCACGGCTGCGGCCGCGGCCGCGTCGCTCAGAAGTCCGCGAGCAGGTCCGCGATTTCCTGGTTGGCGTACCACGACAACTCGAAGCCCTCGGCGTCGTCGAGCCGTTCCTGCGACTCCGCGGAGCCGAGGTCGGCGGCGATCACCGCCTCGGCGGCCGCCGCCACGGTCGCCTCCGCGGCGGCGTCGTCGACGTGCACCGACGCCACCCAGGACAGCGGCACCGGGTCGGTGACCCGGACGACTCCCCGGTCGAGGTCGTCACGAACCTCGACCTTCGCCTCGGGGACCTCGAGGGCGAGCACCACCCGGCGGCGGGCGGCCGTCGCGTCGTCGTCGAGCAGCCGCAACGAGCCGCGGGCGGCCTCGGTCATCGCCGCGTACTCGAGCTCCTCCTCGTCGTCGTCGTCGTACCACTCCCGCAGGGCAGGGGTCAGCGCGAACGCGGTGATCGGCGCGGGCGCGACCTTTCCCGTGGTGGTGAGCTCGCGCAGTGTCGTCGAGGTCGCCGGGACGTAGACCCTCACGTCGTGTCCTCCGGTCGGGAACGGTGTGCCACCCCGGCCGTGCCGGCTCGGGGCCTTCCGGGCTGGGCCGCGGCGAGGAGCTCGGCGAGAGACTCCTCGACCAGCTCGGCCAGCAGCCGGACATCGGCGACGGCCTCGCGGTCGCCGTTGATGCCGAAATAGACGCCGCCGTCGTAGGACGACAGGCCGATCGAGAGGGCCTGCCCCTCCGAGAGCGGCAGGATCGGGAAGGTTTCGATCATCCGCGCGCCGGCGGCGTAGAGGGGTTGCTGCGGCCCCGGGACGTTGCTGACGACCAGGTGGAACATCCGCCGGGTGAGCCCCGAGGCGGCCCGGGCCCCGAGGGCGTGCAACGTCGGCGGGGTGGCGCCACTGAGGGAGGCCAGCGTCCCGGCCCCGATCGCGCGGCCCGAGGCGCGGTGCGTCGCCATGGCGTAGCGCAGCTGCGCGAGCCGCACCACCGGGTCCGGCTCGCCGACCGGCAGGTCCACGAGCAGCGGCGTCACGCTGCTGCCCGGGGAGCCGGGCCGGCCGCCGTCCGGTTCGATGTCGGCGACGCGGACCGGGACCAGTGCCCGCACCGTCGAGGCCGGTCGCATGGGGTGGGCGCGCGCCTGCAACCAGCCCCGCAGGGCCCCGGCCACCACCGCGAGCACAGCGTCGTTGACGGTGCCGCCGAAGGCGTCGCGGACGGCGCGGAAGTCCTCGAGTCCGGTCCGGGCCAGGGCCAGGCGGCGGTGCTCGCCGATGTCCACGGTCAGCGGGGAGGGCTGGGGGCGCCGCAGCAACGCCCCGACCGCCGCGGCGACACCATCGGCGACGACGGGGACTCGTCCCGCCAGCCGGCGCAGATCTCGCCGGGTCTCGCGGAGGGTGTCGGCCAGGGCGATCGGGCGGCGGGCGATGCCGGCCAGCGCACCGCCCACGAGCTGCCACGACGTGGGTTCGGGGCCGGGCATCCAGAGGGCTTCGACGGTGCGGCGCGGCTCCGGGGCGGCGTCCAGGATCACCGAGGCGAGATCGACCCCGTCGCCCTCGCCCACCATCGCCTCGTGGGTCTTGGTGACGATCGCGACCCGGCCTTCGACCAGTCCCTCGACGAGGTACATCTCCCACAGCGGGCGGGAGCGGTCCAACAGCCGGCTCTGGATGCGGGCGCAGAACTCGAGCAGCTGCGCGTCCGTGCCCGGGCGGGGCAGCGCGGAGCGGCGCACGTGGTAGGTGATGTCGAAGTTCGGGTCCTCGACCCACAACGGGTTCGCGAGGTGCCCGGGCACGGCGCGGACCTTCTGGCGGTACCGCGGCGCCAGCGAGATCCGCTCCTCGATCAGTCGCACCAGCCGGTCGTAGTCGAAGCCGCCGGCCGGTGGGGTGAGGACGGCGATGCCGCCGACGTGCTGGGGCGACACGCGGGTCTCGCGGTGGAGGAACGCGACGTCCGCCGCCGCGACCCGCTCGTTCATGTCACTCCCCTCGGCGCGCCCACCGCCGCCATCCGTGCGGACACTGTCTCAGATACCCGTCACACGGCGGGCCTGCACTCCGCCGCCTCGCGGCCGGATCGCCGGCCTCACCGCCGCCGCCCCACCCCACGGGCACCGACGCGGCGGCGGGCACCCCGGCCACTCGGCGGCGGGACGCCGATGAGCTTGGCCGCCAACCGCACCAGTTCGCCGCGCAGCGCGCCGTTCGGCGCGGCCTCGCCGAGCAGCCGGCCCTGGGACAACGCGGTGTCGACCGCGCGGGGGTCGGCGGGCAGCAACGCGGTCGGGGCGCGCCCGGCGAACCGCTCCAGCGCCGCCTGCAATTCGCCGGCGGTGTCCCCCGGGACGACGCCGGGCCGTACCCGGTTGAGGACGACCCAGAGCGGAGCCGCGACCTCGGCCTCGCGCAGCTCGGCCAGCCCGCGCACCAGCCGCTGCATCCCGATCGGGTCGGCGGAGCCGACCACCACGATCAGGTCGGCGGCGTCGAGCACCGCGAGCGTCGCCCCGTTGCGGCGCGGTGCGAGGGTGTCGAACGAGAGCTCCTCGTCCGTCTCGAGGCAGAAGCCGCAGTCGACCACGGTGACCTCGGCCAGCGAACGCGCCGTGCCGAGCACCGATTCGATCGCCGCGGGACGCAGCTCGGGCCAGCGTGAGGCGAGCGGCAGGCCGGTCAGCACCCGCAGCATCGGCCCGAGCTGCCAGCACAGCGAGGCCAGCGTCGCGGCGTCGAGGCGCTGTCCGCCCGCCTGCCGGCACGCCGCCGCGAGGCCCGGCGACTCATCCAGCAGCCCCAGCGCCGCCGCCACCGTGCCGCCGTAGACGTCGGCGTCGACCACGAGCGCGCCCGAACCGAGCCGGGCCACCTCGTCGCCGAGTCCGAGCGCGACCGTGGTCCGGCCCGGTGCGCCGGTCGGGCCCCAGACCGCGACGACAGTGCCGCGGCGCCGCTCGGGGTCGGCCACGACCGGATCGCCCTCTCCGGGTGGCAGCGGCATCGAGGTCGAGGGGTCGGCGAAGGTCCGCTCCGTGCGCGCGGCGGCGGTGGCCGCCGCGTCCGGGTCGGTCGCGACCCGCACCGCCTCGACGAGCACCGAGGCCACCACCTCGGCGGCGGCGTCGGCCGGGACGAGGTCGGCGATGCCGAGGGCGCGCATCCGCCCTTCGGCCGCCTCGTCCCCGCGGGCAACCACCGCCACCGGCACCACGTTGGCGGCGTGCAGCCGGTCGACGGCGTCGCCGTCGAGGCGCCGCAGCGACGCCTCGACCAGGGCCGCGCGGCCCTGCCCGGAGCCGGCGACGGCGAGCAGGTCCACGAGGTCGACGCAGCGGCGGACGATCTGGACGGCCGGTGAGTGGTCGAGCTCCCGGACCCAGCGCTCCTCCCACTGCGCGCCCTCGGCGACCGAGAGAACCGCGAGCCTCATCGCCCTGCCGTGCTGCCGGCGCAGCTGCGGAGGTCGCCAGTGGCTGCGTTGGCTCCAGTGGCTGCAGTGGTTGAGGTGGCTCCGGAGGGTGGGGAGCTGGTGGGCGCCGGGGAGATCGAGGTGCTCGGGCGCGGCCCGCCGGACAGCACTCCGGCGCGGAGCTGCGCCTCGGGCAGGGCGAGCGCGCGCACCACCCGCTCGACTCGATCGGGGGCGACGGCGATGACGACGTCCTGGGCGCCGCCGCTGCTGGTGAAGGTGCCGGAGTCGCCGGTGCGGATGGCCTGCACCGTCACCGAGGCCAGCAGCACCACGAGCGTGCAGGTGGGCGTCGACACCCACAGTTCGATGCGCTGTCCGGCGTGCAGCGGGGGTGCGGCGCCCGAGTCGAGTGGCACGGTGACGGTGGTGCGGGCGGGTGTGGCGGCGACGGCGGAGCGTGGGAGCAGCTCCCCGCGCGAGACCGGCCGGGTGAGTGTCCGCCCGACGGCATCACCGGGATCGGACAGGTACGAGCCCGACCGGCCGTCGGGCAGTTGCACCTGCGCCACGGTGACGTCGTCGGCCGTGAGCGTCGTCCCCGCCGCGAGGTCACGGGTGACGGTGAGCGAGGGCTCGGTGTCGCTCGCCCGGGACACCACCGTGGCGCCGAGCAGCACCGCGGCGAGCACCAGCACGACCCCGAGCACCAGGCGCAGATCGAGCCAGCGCGGCGTCGCGATGCGGCGCGGGGTCGGGGACGGCGGGGCCACGTCAGTGATCATGCCGGAGACATCGGGGCGAAGCGACCCGCGCCAACCTGACTGTGGACAACGGCTGCGGACCGGGCGGGACAACGCGTGCTCGACACCACTGTGGACAACGGCGGGCCGGGCGCCGCACCTGCCAGACTCGACATCGACGTCTCGCGACGTCGCCACCGCCGCCACTCCCGGAGGGACCGACCGCCACGATGGCCGCCGAACCGCGCTTCCTCACCCTCGCCGATGTCGCCGAGGTGCTCAACATCTCCTCCTCGCAGGTGTACGCGCTGGTCCGGAACGGCGACGTCGAGGCGATCAAGATCGGCGGCCGGGGGCAGTGGCGGGTCGAGCGCAGCAAGCTCGAGGACTACATCGGCCGGATGTACCAGCAGACAAGCACCTTCATCGCCGAGCACCCCTTCGTCGAGTCCGACACCGACGCCTGAGCCCGACGCCGACGTCAGGCTCGGGGCGGCGTGCTCACGGGCCGGCCTCGTGCACCACGCCGTCGCGCAGTTCGAGCCGCCGGGTCGTTCGCACCGCCTGCAGCATCCGCCGGTCGTGTGTGACGAGCAGGACGGTGCCGGCGAAGCCGTCCACCGCCGACTCCAGCTGCTCGATCGCCGGCAGGTCGAGGTGATTGGTCGGCTCGTCCAGCACCAGCAGGTTGACGCCGCGGCCCTGCAGCAGCGCCATCGCGGCGCGGGTCCGCTCCCCCGGTGACAGCGAGGCCGCCGGGCGCCCCGCGTGGGTCGCCCGCAGCCCGAACTTGGCCAGCAGCGTGCGTACCGCGGCGTCGTCCAGCTCCGGCAGCGCGGCACCGGCGGCGCGGGCGAGGGTCGCGTCGGTGTCCAGCACCCGGCGGGCCTGGTCGATCTCGCCGACCAGCACGCCGGAGCCGAGCCCGGCGGTTCCGGCATCGGGCGCGACACGGCCCAGCAGCAAGCGCAGCAGCGTCGTCTTGCCGGCGCCGTTCGGCCCGGTGACGGCGACCCGGTCGGCCCAGTCGACCCGCAGCGTCACCGGGCCCAGCCTGAACCCGCCGCGGTGCACGACGGCGTCTCGCGCCTCGGCGACGACGGTGCCCGACCGCGGCGCAGCGGCGATCTCCATGCGCAGCTGCCACTCCTTGCGCGGCTCTACGACCTCCTCGAGCCGCTCGAGCAGACGCTCGCTCTGCCGGGCCTTCGCGGCCTGCTTCTCGGTCGTCTCGCTGCGGAACTTGCGCCCGACCTTGTCGTGATCGGGTGCCTTGCGCCGCGCGTTGGCGACACCCTTCTCCATCCAGGCCCGCTGCCGCCGCGCCCGGTCGGTGAGCTCGTCCCGGCGGCGGGCGTACTCGTCGTACTCCTCGCGTTCGTGCCGCCGCTCCACCGCGCGCTCGGCGAGGTAGGCGGCGTAGCCGCCCTCGACCTGCCGGATCCGCTGCTGGGCCAGGTCGAGCTCGACGACGCGGGTCACGGTGCGGTCGAGGAACTCGCGATCATGGCTGACGACGACCGCCGGCGCCCGCAGCCCGGCGACGAAGCGCTCCAGCCGGTCCAGCCCGGCGAGGTCGAGATCGTTGGTCGGCTCGTCGAGCAGCACCACGTCGAAGCGGCTGAGCAGCAACGACAGCAGCCCGGCGCGGGCCGCCTGCCCGCCGGAGAGCCGCCGCAGCGGGGCGTCCCGGGCGGCCCCGAGCCCGACATCGGCGGCCAGCGCGACGGCCCGCTCGTCGAGGTCCGCGCCGCCGAGGGCGAGCCAGCGCTCGAGCGCCGCCGCGTACCGCTCGTCCGCGCCGTCGGCTCCCGCGGCGAGTGCCTGCGCCGCGGCGTCCATGGCCTGCTGCGCCGCCGCGACGCCGGTGCGCCGCGCCAGGAAGCCCTCGACCGTCTCCCCGGGATCGCCGCCGCGGTCCTGCGGCAGGTAGCCGACGGCGGCGTCCGGCGGGGTGAGCGTCACCCGGCCGGCGTCGAGCGGGCGCAGCCCCGCGAGCATGCGCAGCAACGTGGACTTCCCGGCGCCGTTGGCGCCGACCAGTCCGACGACGTCGCCGGGGGCGACGAGGAAGTCGAGGTCGCTGAACAGCACCCGCTCGCCGTACGCGGCCGCCAGGCCGGTGGCGACGAGCGAGGCGGGCACGAGCTCACGCTACGGCGTGCTCAGCCGGCGCGGCGGACGGCGGTGAGCGCGGCCAGCGGCAGCAGCTCGACGTCCCGGACCTCCCGGCGGCGCCGGGTCTCGCCGGCCGCGTGCGTGGCCACCTCGACGAAGTCGGCGCCCACGCGGTCGATCGTCGCGTCGACCACGGTCCCGTCGAGCAGGTGTGCCCGCACCGGCAGCCGGTCGCGGGCCAGGCCGCGCAGCGCGTGCCGCAGCGTCAGGCGCGACTCGACCACACCCTCGAGCTCGGGCGTCACCGAGAAGCGCGGCAGGCCGCGGACGCTCAGCACCCGCGCCGTGGCCACGACGGTCTCGCGCCCGGCGCCCTCGTCGAGCAGCAGCCAGTCGGGACCGGCCCGTCGCACCTCGCCGGAGACGGCCAGGCCGCCCGCGAGCCGCAGCCGCAGGGGCAGCCCGACCGCGGCGCGCAGCCGGGCCCGGAGCCCGAGCGCGCCGATCTCGGTGCGGGTGCGCTCCTCGACCTCGGCGGCGCGTTCCGCGCGCTCCAGCGCGTCGGCCTGGGCCTCCAGGTCGGCGAACAGCCCGTCCCAGCGCATCTCAGCGGCTCCGCGCCCGGATGCCGTCGAAGGCGAGGGCGCACACCGCGTCGGCCACGCCGGTCGCCGGCCGGCGCCCCGGGCGGTACCACTCGACGAGGGAGTTGACGAGCCCGAACAGCAGGTGGGCCGCCGTGGTCGGGTCGAGGTCGGCACGGACGTCCCCCTCGTCCTGCGCCTGCCGCACCAGGGCGGCGACGAACCGGTCGAAGCTCCGGCGGCGGCTCATCGCCGCGCGTTCGGTGGCGGTGTTGCCGCGCACCCGCAGCAGCAGCGTGACGTGCGGGAGCTCGGCCTGCAGCACCTCCACGCTGCCGCGCACCAACATCTCCAACCGGTCCGCGGCCGCGGCGTCGCTCGCCCGGACCCGCTCGGCGACGGCGAACAGCCCGTCGAGCGCGCGATCCAGGGAGAGCCGCAGCAGCTCCTCCTTGGCGGTGACGTGGTGGTAGATGGCCGACTTCGCGATGCCGAGCCGCTGGGAGAGGTCCTCCATGCTCGTGCCGTCGTAGCCGCGCTCGTTGAAGACCTCGGCGGCGACGGCCAGCAGCGACTCCAGGTCGTAGCCCGGACGCCCGCGGCGACGCGGTGCCGGCTCCGGCGCGGCCACCTCAGCCCGCCGGCGGTGGGGCGGCCGGGCGGTCGGCCAGCCGGTGGCTGCGACCGCGGAACTCCGCGACGAGCTCGTCGCCCCGCCGCACCGTCACGTCGTAGACGCCGGAGCGGCCGAACCGGGCTCGCTCGACCGCCTCCGCGACGAGCTCGTCCCCGACGCGCGCCGGAGCGACGAAGACGATGTCACCACCGGCGGCGACGGTGACCGGCCCGTGGCTGTTGCAGGCGCAGGCGAAGGCGGTGTCGGCGAGGGTGAAGACCAGTCCGCCGTGGGCGATCGCGTGCCCGTTCGCCATGTCGGGCCGCACGGTCATGCAGGTCGTCGCACGGCCGGGGCCGCACTCGAGCAGCTCGATCCCCAGGGCCCGCGACGCCTCGTCCGCCGCCATCATCGCGGCCACGCTCGGGGGTACCGGCGGCGACGTCATCCCCGAAGGATACCGACCGAACGATCGGTTTCTCGTCGACGACCGCACCGGCGGCCACTTCCGGAGCTGTGACAGACCTCTGGTCAGCGGCCACCCGGGCGCGTAATCTACTGAACGATCGGTCTGTAATTCGATGGGAGGACGCCCTGGTGGCACCGAACGGGTCGGCAACCGAGAGGCCGGTTCTGAGCAGTTTCGTGGCAGGACGCTGGCGAGCACCCGACGACGGTGCGCCGGTCCACGACGCGGTGACCGGCGACGAGGTCTGCCGGGTCTCGTCCGAGGGCGTCGACTTCGCGGCGGCGCTGGCCTACGGCCGGTCCACCGGCGGCCCCGCGCTGCGCGAGCTGACCATCCACGAGCGGGCGGCGACGCTGAAGGCGGTCGGGCAGCTGCTGCGGGAGCACCGCGAGGAGCTGTACCGGCTCTCCTTCCGCACCGGCGCGACGCTCGCCGACAGCAAGTTCGACATCGACGGCGGCATCGGCGTGCTGCTGTCCTACGCCAGCAAGGCCAAGCGCGAGCTGCCCAACGAGCGGGTGGTCGTCGAGGGGGCACCGGAGCAGCTCGGGCGCGCCGGGCACTTCCTCGGCCAGCACGTCCTCACCCCGCTGCACGGCGTCGCGGTGCAGATCAACGCCTTCAACTTCCCGGTGTGGGGGCCGCTGGAGAAGCTCGCACCGGCACTGATCGCGGGCGTCCCGACACTGGTCAAGCCGGCCTCGCAGACCGCCTACCTGACCCACCGCGTCATGGAGCTGATCACGGAATCCGGGCTGGTGCCCGAGGGCGCGCTGCAGCTGGTGTGCGGCGGCCCCGGAGACCTGCTCGACCACCTCGGCGAGCAGGACCTGCTCAGCTTCACCGGCTCGGCCTCGACCGCGCATCGCCTGCGGTCGCACCCGAATCTCGTCGCGCGCTCGGTGCGGTTCAACGCCGAGGCCGACTCGCTGAATCTCTCCGTCCTCGGGCCGGACGGCGAGGACGGCTCCCCCGCCTTCGATCGCTTCGTACACCAGCTGGTGGCCGAGATGACCGTCAAGGCGGGCCAGAAGTGCACCGCGATCCGCCGCGCGCTCGTGCCCGAGGACCGGCTCGACGCCGTCGCGGACGCGGTCTCGTCCCGGCTGGCCGACATCGTCGTCGGCCACCCGGCCGAGGAGACGGTGCGGATGGGCGCGCTGGCCAGCCTGGAGCAACGCGAGGAGGTGCGCCGGTCGCTCAAGGCGCTGCAGTCCGCCGGCCGGGTGGTCTTCGGCAACGCCGAGCACGTCGCCGTCCTCGGTGCGGACGCCGAGCGGGGCGCGTTCCTCTCCCCGATGCTGCTGCGCGCCGATGACCCGCGCCGCGCCGAGGTGCACGAGGTCGAGGCGTTCGGGCC
This sequence comes from uncultured Actinomycetota bacterium, assembly GCA_963776855.1. Taxonomy (GTDB): domain Bacteria; phylum Actinomycetota; class Actinomycetes; order Mycobacteriales; family Jatrophihabitantaceae; genus Jatrophihabitans. Next base: position 545,199 of record CAVZOC010000004.1, read on the forward strand.
GGTGAGCACGCTGATCGGTTACCGCGACACCGCCGACGCCGTCGAGCTGGCCGCGCTGGGTCGCGGCAGCCTCGCCGGGTCGGTTGTCACCGACGACGCCGACGTCGCCCGCGATCTCGTGCTCGGCACCGCGCAGTGGCACGGCCGGCTGCTGGTGCTGGACTCCGAGGCGGCCGGCGAATCCACCGGGCACGGTTCGCCGCTGCCGATGCTGGTGCACGGTGGCCCCGGCCGGGCCGGCGGCGGTGAGGAACTCGGCGGCATGCGCTCGGTGTTCCACCACATGCAGCGCACGGCCGTCCAGGCCAGCCCCGGCATGCTGGGCGCGGTGACCAACCGGTGGGTCCCGGGGGGCGACCGCAACACCGACGGCCCGCACCCGTTCACCAAGTCGCTGGCAGAACTGCGTCTAGGCGACACTGTCGTCGGCGGGCCGCGCGTGGTGACCGAGCAGGACGTCACCCGCTTCGCCGAATTCACCGGCGACACCTTCTACGCCCACACCGACGAGCAGGCCGCCGCCCGGAACCCGTTCTTCGGCGAGCGGGTCGCGCACGGCTACCTGGTCGTGTCGTTCGCCGCGGGGCTGTTCGTCCACCCCGACTTCGGGCCGGTCCTCGCCAACTACGGCATCGACGACCTGCGCTTCGTCACCCCGCTGAAGCTCGGCGACGCCATGACGGTGACGCTCACCTGCAAGCAGATCAGTCCACGCCCCGGCGAGTACGGCGAGGTCCGGTGGGACGCCGTCGTCACCAACCAGCGCGACGAGCCCGTCGCCACCTACGACGTCCTGACGATGGTCGCGAAGGAATGGGATCGATGACGGAGCAGACACGCGAGGACCGGGATTCGTCCTTCGCGGAATTGATCGACAGCGACCGCCGCATCGAACCGCGCGACTGGATGCCGGAGGCGTACCGGAAGACGATGATCCGGCAGATTGCGCAGCACGCCCACTCCGAGATCATCGGCATGCAGCCGGAGGGCAACTGGATCACCCGGGCGCCGTCGCTGCGCCGGAAGGCGATCCTGCTGGCCAAGGTGCAGGACGAAGCCGGCCACGGCATGTACCTCTACTCGGCCGCGGAGACCCTCGGCGCCGACCGGGCCGACCTCACCGAGAAGCTGATCAGTGGCCGGCAGAAGTACTCCTCGATCTTCAACTACCCGACGCTGACCTACGCCGACGTCGGCGTGATCGGCTGGCTGGTCGACGGCGCGGCGATCTGCAACCAGGTGCCGCTGTGCCGGTCGTCCTACGGGCCCTACGCCCGGGCCATGATCCGCATCTGCAAGGAGGAGTCGTTCCACCAGCGGCAGGGCTACGAGCTGCTGCTGACGATGATGCGCGGCACCGGGGCCCAGCGGGCGATGGTGCAGGACGCGACCGACCGGTTCTGGTGGCCGTCGCTGATGATGTTCGGCCCGCCCGACGCCGACTCCCCCAACACCGCCCAGTCGATGGCCTGGGGCATCAAGCGGCACACCAACGACGAGCTGCGGCAGAAGTTCGTCGACATGACCGTCCCGCAGGCCGAGAAGCTCGGGGTGACGCTGCCCGACCCGGAGCTGCGGTGGAACGCCGATCGCGGGCGTTACGACTTCGGCGCCGTCGACTGGGACGAGTTCAAGGCCGTCGTCGCCGGCAACGGCCCCTGCAACACCCAGCGGGTCGAGCACCGCCGCCACGCCCACGAGGACGGTCAGTGGGTCCGCGAGGCCGCCGCGGCCCACGCCGCGAAAGCGGGGCGAAGGTGACCGACAACGCGACCGACAAGACGACCACGAACGCGATGAGCGCTCGCGCGAAGAGCTCGCCGTCGCGCGAGCGGAGCGAGCTTGCGAACGGAGCGCAGGACGGCCCCGAGCGCAGCGAGCGGGCGGGACAAGCTCCGTACTCGGCGAGGGGAGACTGGCCGCTATATGAGGTCTTCCTGCGGGGCAAGCGCGGGCTGAACCACGTGCACGTCGGCTCGCTGCACGCGGCCGACCCGCAGATGGCGCTGCGGCATGCGCGCGACCTGTACACCCGGCGCAACGAGGGCATCAGCATCTGGGTGGTCGCCGCCGCGGAGATCACCGCCTCCAGCCCTGACGAGAAGGACCCGTTCTTCGCGCCCTCGGGTGACAAGGTGTACCGCCACCCGACGTTCTACGAGATCCCCGACGACGTCCCACACATGTGAGACCTTCCCGACTCTGGTGCGCACCGTGACTGACAGCGACGACAACCCGTACGACCTGCTGGCCGAGGACTCCGACGACGGCCAGCGGTGGGCGTTCGGCTCCGGCTTCACCGACCCCCTCGAGGGCATCGACACCACCGTCCCGGACGGCGTCGACGCCGGCGCGCTCGCCCGCTACTGCCTGGGTCTGGCCGACGACGCGCTCGTCTACAGCCATCGCCTGCAGCAGTGGATGACCCGCATGCCCGAGCTGGAGGAGGAGACCGCGATCGCCAACATCGCCCTCGACCTGCTCGGCCAGGCCCGCATGCTGCTCAGCCGCGCCGGCGGCATCCTCGGACGCGGGGAGGACGAGCTGGCCTTCTTCCGCACCGAGGGCGAGTTCCGCAACGTCCGTCTCGTGGAACGCGAGGACCGCGACTTCGCCGAGCTGACGGCGCGGCTGCTGGTCTTCTCCTGCTGGCGGCTGGCGCAGTTCGACGCCCTGGTCGAGGCCCCGGACCCGGTGCTCGCCGCCATCGCCGGCAAGGGGGTCAAGGAACTCACCTACCACCGCGACTACGCCGCCCAGTGGGTCGTGCGCCTGGGCGACGGCACCGACGAGTCCCACGCCCGGATGCAGGCCGCGCTCGACGGGGTGTGGCCGCTGCTCGGCGAGCTGTTCCGCCCGGACCCGGACGCCCCGGTCACCGTCAAGGCCGCCGACGTCGACCCGGTGCTCGACACCGTGCTCGCCACCGCGGGGCTGAACCGGCCGGCGGCGGCGCCGCTGGCCGGCGTCGGCGGACGCACCGGCCGCGACGGCGTCCACACCGAGGCGCTGGGCTACGTGCTGGCCGAGCTGCAGTCGGTGGCCCGGCAGGACCCGGACGCGACATGGTGAGCCCCGGCGCGCCGGGTGGCGTGGCCGCGGCCACCACGGCGTGGGACCTCGCCGCCGCGACGCCCGACCCGGAGATGCCGATGCTGACGATCGCGGACCTCGGCGTCCTGCGCGACGTCGCGGTCGAGGGCGAGCGGGCCGTCGCCACCATCACCCCCACCTACAGCGGCTGCCCGGCCATGCGGGAGATCGCGGCCGACCTGCGGCGACGGCTGGAACGGGGCGGCTACCGCGACGTCGAGGTCCGTACCCGGCTCGCCCCGGCGTGGAGCAGCGACTGGATCACCGGCGACGGTCGGCGCAAGCTCGCCGACGCCGGCATCGCGCCGCCCTCCCCCCGGGGGCAGACGACCGGCCCGGTGCCACTCACGCTGGGTCCCCCGCCGGCGCCGGCCTGTCCCCGGTGCGGGTCGCCCACCGCCCGCCGGGACGCCGAGTTCGGCGCCACCGCCTGCAAATCGCTCTACCGCTGCACGGCGTGCGGCGAGCCGTTCGAGGCGGTGAAGACGCTGTGACGGCCACGTCCACCGACGCCGCCCCCACCCGCGGCACGGCGGCCCGGGCCGGCTTCGTGCCGCTCACCGTCAGCAGCATCGACCCGCTCACCGACGACGCCGCGGCGGTGAGCTTCACCGTGCCCCCGTACGCGGCCGAGGCGTTCCTGTTCGCCCCCGGCCAGAGCCTCACCCTGCGCCGCGGCGACGAGCGACGGACGTACTCCATCTGCTCGCCGGCCGGTGCCGCTCCCCGCATCGGGGTGCGGGAGGTCCCCGGCGGGGCGGTGTCGAGCTGGCTGGTGCGGGAGCTCCGCGTCGGCGACGTGGTCGACGCCCAGCCGCCGTCCGGCTCCTTCACACCGGATCTGACCGCCCCCGGGCACCACGTGCTGATCGGGGCGGGCTCGGGGATCACGCCGCTGCTGTCGATCGCCGCCTCGGTACTCGCCGCCGACGCCAGGTCCCGCGTGACGCTGCTGTACGGCAACCGCCGCAGCAACACCGTCATGTTCGCCGACGAGGTCGCCGACCTGAAGGACACCTACCCCGCCCGGATGCACGTCGTGCACGTGCTGTCCCGCGAGCCGCAGGAGGTCGAGCTGTTCAGCGGCCGCCTCGATTCGGACCGGCTGCGGGCTCTGCTGCCGGTGACCGTCGACACCGAGTCCGTCGCCCACTGGTGGCTGTGCGGACCGTTCGGGCTGGTCACCGGGGCCTCGGACGTGCTGGCCGAACTGGGGGCGGAGCGCGCCCGGGTGCACCGCGAGCTGTTCTGGGTCGGCGACGACCCGCCGGAGGAGGTCCGCCACGAGGACGCCCCGGTCGGGGACGGCCACGAGGTGACCGTCGTGCTCGACGGTCGCGCCACCACCGTCACCGTCCCCACCGGCGGCCGGGTGCTCGACGCCGCGCAGCGCGTCCGCCCCGACCTCCCGTTCGCCTGCAAGGGCGGGGTGTGCGGCACCTGCCGGGCACACCTGTCCGGCGGCGAGGCGACGATGCGCCGCAACTACGCGCTCGAGGACGACGAGGTCGAGGCCGGCTACGTCCTGACCTGCCAGACCGTGCCGGCCTCGGACGGCATCACCGTGGACTACGACGCCTGACCGGCCCGCACCGACTCCGCATCCGCCCGTGCCCACCACCCAGGAGGCTCGCGTGACCACCAGTTCCAGCCCGGGACTCGACCCGATCGAGACGGCCTCGGTCGACGAGTTGCGCAGCCTGCAGCGGGAGCGGTTGCGCTGGTCGCTGCGTCACGCCTACGACAACGTGCCGCACTACCGGGCGGCGTTCGAGGCGGCGGGCGTGCACCCCGACGACTGCCACGAGCTGTCCGACCTGGCGCGCTTCCCGTTCACCGGCAAGGCCGACCTGCGGGACAACTACCCGTTCGGGATGTTCGCCGTCCCGCGGGAGCAGGTGGCGCGCATCCACGCCTCGTCCGGCACGACCGGGCGCGCCACCGTCGTCGGCTACACCCGCGACGACCTGGACGTCTGGGCCGAGGTCATGGCCCGCTCCATCTTCGCCGCCGGGGGCCGGCCCGGACACATCCTCCACAACGCCTACGGGTACGGCCTGTTCACCGGCGGGCTCGGGGCGCACTACGGTGCCGAGCGGCTCGGCTGCACCGTCGTCCCGGTGTCCGGCGGCATGACCGAGCGGCAGGTGACGCTCATCAACGACTTCCGGCCGGACGTCGTGATGGTGACGCCGTCGTACATGCTCGCGATCGTCGACGAGATGGAGCGCCAGGGCCTCGACCCCCGCGCGTCCTCGCTGCGCTACGGGATCTTCGGGGCGGAGCCGTGGACCAACCAGATGCGGCGCGAGGTGGAGGAGCGGGTCGGGATCGACGCCACCGACATCTACGGGCTGTCGGAGGTCATGGGACCCGGCGTCGCCCAGGAGTGCGTAGAGACCAAGGACGGCCTGCACATCTGGGAGGACCACTTCTACCCCGAGATCGTCGACCCGCTCACCGGCGAGGTCGTGCCGGACGGCGAACCCGGTGAGCTGGTGCTGACGTCGCTGACGAAGCAGGCCATGCCGGTGATCCGGTACCGCACCCGCGACCTCACCCGGCTTCTGCCGGGCACGGCGCGCACGATGCGGCGGATGGAGAAGATCACCGGACGCAGCGACGACATGATCATCCTGCGGGGCGTGAACCTGTTCCCGACCCAGATCGAGGAACTGATATTGCGTACGCCCGCGCTTTCACCGCATTTCCAGTTGCACCTCAGTCGGAATGGACGGCTGGACGCTCTCGCCGTGCACGTCGAACGGCGACCCGACGCGGACACCGAGGTGGCCACCGCGGCCGGCGTCGAGCTGGCCGGCCTGGTGAAGAGCACCATCGGCGTCACCGTCGGCGTCGTCGTCCGCGACCCGGAGAGCATCGAACGCTCGATGGGAAAGATGCGCCGGGTCGTCGACGGTCGTACGCCCTGACCGGGGGCCGGTTCCCGCTCAGGCCGCGGGCGGTCGTCCGACCCGCACCGAGGCGCTGCACTGCTCGGCGACCTCGAGATCGTGCGTGGCGAGGATCAGGATGCCGCCGCGCTCGGTGACCGAGCGCAGCCGGCCCAGGACGACCGCGCGGGTAGCGGGGTCCTGCTCCGCGGTGGGTTCGTCGGCGAGCAGCACGTCGGGGTCCTGGGCGAGGGCGCGGGCGACGGCGACGCGCTGCTGCTGGCCGCCGGAGAGCTCCTCGACGAGGTGGTCTTCGAAGCCGTGCAGGCCGACGCAGGCGAGCTCGGCGGCGGCGCGATCGAGGGCGTGGCGCGGAGCCCGGCCGGCGGCCCGCATGGCGGCCTCGACGTTCTCGGTCGCCGTGAGCAGCGAGATCAGCCCGTAGCCCTGCAGCACGATGGCCAGGCGCCGCCGTCCCCGGCGATCCAACGGCGCGCCGTCGAGCTCCATCTCCCCCGCGGCCGGGTCGGCCAACCCGGCCAGTACGGCCAGCAGCGTGGTCTTCCCGCTGCCCGACGCGCCGACGACGGCGAGGCTCTCGCCCGCTCCCACGGTGAAGTCGAGGTTCTCGAACAGGGTCCGGTCGGCATGCCGGCAGGCCAGCCCGCGCACGCTCAGCACGGTCATGCCGAATGCCTCCCTCGGCGATGTGCCGGCTCGTCGGCCTCGGGCCCGCCCGGGTCGGCTCGCAGCAGCGCGACGCCGTCGTCGAGCGGCACGCCCCGGGCGAGGCTGCCGGGCGGCAGCACCTCCAGCAGCTCGGGCGGCAGCTGCACCGCCCCGTCCCGGTCGACGACCAGGTACTCGTTGCCGGCCCGGCCGGCCGCGCCGACCCGGCCGTCGCGGATCGTGATGGTGCGCTCCAGCGCCGAGCCGACGGTGGGGTCGTGGGTCACGACCACCACCGCGGTGCCGAGCTGCTCGTTGACCGAGCGGAGCAGCTCGACCACCCCCGCGGCGGAGTCGCCGTCGAGTTGGCTGGTGGGTTCGTCGGCCAGCAGCAGCGCGGGCTCGTTGGCCAGCGCGACGGCCAGCGCGAGCCGCTGCTGCTCGCCCCCGGACAGCTGCCCGGCGATCCGGGCCGCGGCGGCGCCGATACCCACCGATTCCAGCAGGTCCTGCGCCCGGTCACGTCGCGCCGCGGACGAGCGACGGGTCGGGGTCTGCACCAGCATCACGTTCTCCCGCGCCGACAGGTAGGGCAGCAGGTTGCGTCCTGCGTTCTGCAGCACGACCCCGATCTCCCGCAGCCGGAAGTCCGCCAGCTGGCCCGCCGACATCCCGGCCAGCGCGTGCCCGGCCACCTCGACCGTGCCGGCGGTGGGGCTGAGCAGCCCGGCCAGCTGCCACAGCAGCGTCGACTTGCCCGCTCCGGAGGGCCCGAGCAGCGCCAGCGTCTCCCCGGAGCGGACCTCCAGGTCCACCCCGCGCAGCGCGGCGACCTCGGCACCGGGTTCGCCGTAGACGTGGACCAGGTTGTCGCAGCGCACCACGACGTCGGTCGCGCTCGAGGTCGAGGTCGCCGGGGCGGTCATGCCTGCGCCTGCCGCAGCTGCTCGGGGCGGGCCCCGGCGAGCAGCACCCGGCTGGCGACGGCCGCGACCACCAGCAGCACGAGCACGGTCCCGGCGACGGCCAGCGCGAGCGGCCCGCCCGGCGGAGCGTAGGACAACGGCACCGAGGCCGGCGGCTCGGTGAACTCCGGCAGGCTGCGGGTACCGATCGCGATGGCCCCCAGCCCGGCGACGACACCGATCACCGCGCCGGAGAGCAGCACCGTGGCCTGCTCCAGGAGCAGCCCGGTGTAGAGGGTGCGGCTCGACGCCCCCGTCGAGCGCAGAGCGGCGTACTCGAACCGCTGCCGCCGCGCCGCGGTCACCAGGGCCACGACCGCCGCTGCGGCGGCCAGCAAGGCCGCCGCCACGGCGTCGGCGAGGAACGCCGCGCCAGACAGCCCCGGGCCCTGCCGGCCGTAGATCGCGGCCTGCCGATCGGCGCGGCTGGTCGCCACGATTCGGATCCCGGCGCGACGCAGCCCGCGCTCGATCCGCGGGGCCGCACCCGAGGTGATCCACACCTGCCGCTGGGCGACGGCACTGAAGTCGAGCGACGCGGCCCGCTCGGCGAAGGTGCGATCCACCAGCGTGCCGCCGTCCGGCGCTCCCGGCAGGGCGCGGACGGTCGCGACCGGGCGGACCGCCATCTGATCGTCGTCGAGTCCGGTCACGTCGACGGTCGCCCCACCGCTGCCGGCGCCCGTCACGAGTGCCGGCAGCGCGGCCGGCCGGTCGGCGACCTGCATATCGGTGGTGCTGGTCCCGCCGAACGCGAAGTGCCACGTCAGGTTGCCGGCCGCGGCGGAGAGGCCGGAGGCCGCATCGGGTTCACCGTCCGTCGTCAGCCGCCACCGGCGGGCGTTCGCCACCCCGGGCACCGGGCGCCAGCGGGACCCGCGGTGCACCTCGATGCCCCCGACCTGCAGCACGCCGCGGAACTGGACCGACACCAGGCCGGGTTTGGCAGCACTCAGCGACAGGCTCTGCAGTTGGCAGGGGCACCCGCTCAGCGAGCCGGCCAGCGTCGTCTCCCCGCTTCCTTTCTCGATCACCCCCAGCGGCACCGTCACCGCCCCGGCGGTACGCGAGGCGAGCGTGGCGGTCACGGCGAGGCCCGGGTGGCTGATGCTCGGCAGGGCGAGCCTGACCCTCAGCCGATCGCCCCTGAGCCGGATCGGCGCCGCCGCGCGGGGCGAGACCTCGTGCATCAGCTCGCGCAACGGCCGGCCGGCGAAGTCGGAGCTCCAGGTGGCCACGTGGGCGAAGCGTTGCGGGTCTACGGCGAGCAGCTGCCCGAAGCCGGTCGTCACCTGCAGGTAGTTGTCGACCACGGCGGCGTGAGCTCCGGAGGGATCCAGCCGGTCGACGACCGCGGCGACATCGGTGTGCGACGGGGCCGAGACAGTCAGCACCGTCGGGGCGCCGACCCGGACGCCCGCGACCAGTTGCCGGTTCGCGTTCCCGACCAGCCAGGAGCCGAGGGCGAAGGTCGCCAGGGCGAACGCCGTGCCGAGGATGATCGTCGTCCGGGCGCCGGTGCGTCGCCGCGCCACCTGCCGCACGGCGAGGAAGGCCCCGAGCCCGCCGCGCCGGCGCGTGAGGCGGAACAGCGCCCGGGCCGCGATCGGCAGCACCCGCGAGGCGACGACGGCGACGGCGAGACCCATCAGCCCCGGTACGAGCAGGCCCAGCGGTCCGCCATGCACCGAGGTCACCTGACCGCTGACGACGAGTTCGACGACGCCGGCGGTCGCCGCAGTGACCAGGACGGCGTCGGCGAGCCAGTTGCGCGAGCCCGCGTCCCGGCTGGCGTGCTCCCACTGCGCCACGACGGGGCGGCGGAGCGTGCTGCGGCCGGCGAGCAGCACCGCCGCTAGGCCGCCGAGGGTGGCCGCGGCGGCCGCGGCCCACGCCAGCCACGGGACGTGCAGCGGCGTGCCCGGGCGCAGCAGCGCGTGGTTCAGGCCCGCGCAGGAGGCCGCACCGAGCAGGACGCCGAGCGGCAGGGCCGACGCCAGCAGCACCAGCGGCTCCCCCAGGGCGAACAGCAGCAGCCTCGGTCCGCGCCGCCCGCGCAGCTTCATCAGCGCGATGTCCGGGCCACGCGCCGCGATCGCGTCCCCGACGACGAAGAACATCAGCAGCCAGACGAGGACGAGCAGCTCGACGGTGATGAGGAAGATCGGGACGGCGAGCGTCCGACCGCTCGTCCGCACCTGGTCGAGCACGGTCGGGATCGAGGTCTGCACCGCGAGGGTCATCGTCGGTGTTCCCGCCTCCAACGCGGGCATGAGCCGCTCCAACGCGGCCACGTCGCTCGCGTGCAGCGACTCCGGCCGCAGCAACCGGTCGACGACGACGGTCCCCTGCGGGAAGCCCTTCGCGTCGTCCAGGGTCGACCGGCGCGCGAACAGCGCGTCCAGCGCCGACTCGCCGGAGCCGCCGCCCGGCGCGGCGGTGTCGTCCTCGGCGGGGAAGTAGTCGTGGCCGCGGCCGAACCAGTACGGCCGCCGGTAGTGCGGGATCGCGTACACGCCGGCGATGGTGAACGCCGGCCAGCCGACGGGGTGCAGCTGTTGGCCCACCCGCCATCCGGCCCGGTTCGCCGCCGACCGGCTCACCACCACCTTCCCGGCGCCGAGGTCACACCGCCCCGCGGCCATGTGCAGGTGCGCGCACACACCGGACCGCCACGCCAGCGGCGCCGAGGTGTGGGCGAACGCGGCGGTGGCCTCGATCGCCTGGACGGGCGCGGGGAACAGCCGGCGCCGGGCGGCGGGGTCCGGTAGGTGGCGCTCGACGGTGTGGTCGACGAACTTCCGGACCGGAGCGAGGGCGTGCGTCACGCCGCCCTGGTTGCTGACCTCGAACCCGCGCTCGAGCACCGACCCGGTGGCGAAGCCGTCCCGCACGATCGAGGTCCGGGCCGAGGCGTAGTAGCTCGGCCCGACGCTCGCGGCCGCCGAGGCCACCAGGGCCACGATGAGGATGACCAGGCTGATGGGTCCGCGATGCCACAGCCCGCGCAGCAGGGCCGACATCCGAAGCCTCCGTTCCGACGCCACCGTCCCGGCGGCCGGCCCCCGCCTGATCGACTCCGAGCCCCCGCGCAGGCTACTCGCGGTCGCGGGTGCGTTCGCGCGCAGCCAGGCATGTCCCGCCCCGGCGCGCGAGCCGCCACGCCGGCGGGCTCTCCCGGGCCGGCAGCGCCGGCGTCACGGGTGACTGCCGAGCTCGTGGTCGGCGTGGCTGGCCGGCTCGAGCTGGAAGGTGGAGTGTTCGACGTCGAAGTGACCGGCCAGGCAGTGCTGCAACCGGTCGAGGACCTGCGGGGCGTCCCCGCGGGTGAAGCAGAGGTCGTCGACCACCACGTGGGCGGACAGCGTCGGCAGGCCGGAGGTCACGGTCCAGACGTGCAGATCGTGGACGCCGTGCACGTCGGTCTCGCCGAGCAGATGGTCCCGCACGTCGTCCACCGCGATGTCCTGCGGCGCGGCCTGCAGCAGGATCCGGCCGGCATCGCGCAGTAGCTTCCAGGCGGCGCGGCCCATCAGTCCCGCGACCAACAGCGAGGCGACGGCGTCGGCGCGGGCCCAGCCGGTGAGCACGATGACCAGACCGGCCACGGCGGTGCCGGCGAAGGCGTAGAGGTCGGTGACGATGTGCGCGAAGGCGCCCTGCACGTTCAGGCTCGACCGGTTGGCGCGGGCCAGCACGACGGTCGCGGCGACGTTCACCGCCGCCCCGGCCAGCGCCACGCCGAGCACCACCGCCCCGGTCACCGCGGGCGCGAACACCAGCCGGCGGATCGCCTCGACGGTGATGATGCCGGCCATGACCGCCAGGGTGACCCCGTTGCCGGCCGCGGCCAGGATCTCGGCCCGCTTGAAACCGAAGGTCCACACCCCGCGCGCCGGGCGGGTGGCCAGCCGCGCGGCCCACACGCTGCCCGCCAGCGCCGCGACGTCGGTGAACATGTGCCCGGCGTCGGCGAGCAGTGCCAGCGATCCGGCCAGCACCGCGGCCACCACCTCGACGACCATGAAGCCGCCGATCAGGGTCAGGGCCACGATCAGGTAGCGGATGTCGGCATCGGCCGACGCCCCGTGGTCGTGAACGGGTCCACCCGTGTCACGGTGGTCGGGCGCCGCCTCAGCCACGGTCGCGCTCCGAGGCGTCGTGGATGAGCTCCGAGTGCTCGACGTGGGCCAGGGCCAGGTCGAGCAGCATCCGCACGTGGGCGTCGGCGAGCGAGTAGTAGGCCATGCGTCCCGACCGGCGGACCGAGACGACCCGATGTGCCCGCAGGATCCGCAACGCGTGGCTGGTCGCCGACTCGCTCATGCCCGCCGCCGCGGCCAGGTCGCAGACGCACAATTCGGCCCCCACCAGGGCGACCAGCAGCCGTAACCGGCTCGGATCGGACAGCAGCCCGAACACGTCGGCCAGATCCACGACGTCCGCCTCGGCCGGCATGTCCGCGCGCACCGCGGCGACGCGGTCGGCGTCCACCAGCCGCGTCGAACACGCCTCCACCCCGATGACACCTGAACTACTGCTCATACGTCGAGTATGACCCCTCGGCCGCGACCGGCAAACCGCCACCGCTGTCGAGTCGCGGATGATCTGCGCTGTCGCGTGAGCGCAACCGGGAATGCTCCCGCTGGCTCGGCTAGCGTGAGCGTCGGTGCCGGTTCCTCCGATACTTGTCGACCGCGTGGCCGCTGGAGCGCCAGATGCCGTCGGAGCCTTGCTCGGCCTCGAGCGCTCCTCGCCGCGCCGCCTGGCGCAGCGCCTCGTAGCTGAGGTCATCGCTGACGAGTGAGCGGAGCGGGACGATCCGCGCAGGGCCTGCGATGTTCGGGACGACGAGCCGGTGGAGGTTGTCGATGACCGATCTGGCTATCTGCTCGGCTAGGCGGCCGGGGTCGCCCTGGTCGGCTTGGTCGAGCGCCTGGAGGTACTTGTCGCGTTCGCGCTTGAAGATGATCGCGGGTGGGAAGCCGAGGCGGACGAGCACGAGGTTGAGCACGAGCCGTCCGGCGCGACCGTTGCCGTCTATGAAGGGGTGGATCTTCTCGAACTGGTTGTGGATGCGCGCTAGCGCAAGCGGGACGTCATCGGCCGACAGCGCACCGGAGGCTATGTCGGTCCCGACGGCGTTGGCGGTGTCGACCCAGGTGGTCAGCTGCGCGCTGACGTCGGTCCATGGCGACGGGATCATCCCGCCGGAGAACGGACCGATGTCGTGTTCGCGGAAGCCGCCTGGCGCTTCGGCTGCCGTCGCTTCCGGGTGTGGCGCGACCTCCCACACCGGGCTCATCGCAAGCCGGTGGATCTCGCGGACTTCGGTGACGCTGACGAGCTGGTCGGGCTTGTACTGGCCAGCGCCTTGCGCCTGCCGGTACACCCAGCGGGCGGCGTCGCCGTAGCCGCGAACCTCGAGGTAGTCCTTCAGTGGTTTGGCGCCGACGGCTTTGCCGGAGTCCAGCAGTCGCTCGACTTCGCGCAACACGAGCGTGTTGCCTTCGATGGCGGTCGAGTTGTGCGCTTCGAGGTGCCAGATGTCGTCCCAGATGCTGCTGGCTTCTGCGGGAGTAGGGAGCCCGCCGTACTGGCGCAGCTCCTCCAACCCGGTGGCGAACCTGGCGAAGATCGTCTCGCGGGAGGGTCTGCCCCGTTGCGCCACTGCGCGGCTCCAGAGAACTTGATACAGCTGTCGTCCACTGAAATGTACAGGTCAAATAGTCACGCAATCCCTCGGCGACTCGACAACCGCGGATCCGTGAGCCCGTCCCTTGCCGTGGGCGCCCGGCGAACAGGCTTGACTGGAGCTTTCCGAGCTTATACAAATGTAAACATACGCAAATGGAAGGCAAATCATGCAGGTGCGAGGTTGGTGGGTGCCGACGGCGACGGCCGCGACGCTCGTCGGGCTGCGTCCGGACCTCGGCCTGCTCGCCGAGGGCCTGGCCCACCCCCGGGCCTGGGTGGATCGGGCCGGCGCCGACTCCGTGGTCGCCGCGCTCGCCGGCGCCGGTCTGTGGCTGGTCGCGGCCTGGGTGGCGCTCGGACTGCTCGCCGCGGCCGGCGCGAGGCTGCCGGGAACCGCCGGCCGGCTCTCGGGCCGGCTCGCCGGAGTTGCGCTCCCGGCCGTCGTGCGGCGGGTGGTCGCCGGCTCGGTCGGGCTCGGAGTGCTCGTCGCCCCGGCCGTGGCCCAGGCGCAGGAGCACTCGCCACGCCCGCTCCCCGCCGTGGCCGCTGCCGCGACTGCGCCTCCCGCCCCGCTCTGGCCCACGGGCGGCTCCGCGGCCGCGCCGGCCCCCGCCACGCAGTGGCCGACCTCCGCGGGCCCGTCCGGCCCGTCCGGCCCGCCCGGCCCGTCCGGGGGCACGTCCGCGGCGGCGTCTCCGGAGACGTCGTCCGGCCCGCCCCACGAGCCGGTCCGCGCGCGGCCGTTCGGCACGACGGTCACGGTGCACCCCGGGGACAGTCTCTGGCTGCTGGCCGGGCGGCGGCTCGGCTCCGGCGCCTCGGATCACGACATCGCCGACTACTGGCCTCGGATCTACGCCGCCAACCGCGGCGTCGTGGGTCCGGACCCGAATCTGCTCCGCCCGGGGCAGGTGCTGCATCTACCGGAACCCGACCCGGAGGGATCATCATGACCGCCGCGCTCGCCCCGTCCCACCGGGCCCCGTCCCGTCCGGAGAAGCAGCCACGGCCGTGCCGGGTCGTGGTGCGGCCCGCGCCCCGCCGGGAGCCGCCGTTCGACGACGAACTGGACGGGCCGACGCTCGTCGGGCCCCTCGACCAGCGACTGCCGTTCGAGGGCCCACCCGCTCCTCCGGCCCGCGTCCCGCCGCCGTTGCACCCGGCCGGGCTCCCCGATCCGGCCACCTGGGGCCGGCGCCTGCTGATCGGCCTGATCGAGACCGCCGGCGGCCGTCGCCCGCTGCAACAGCTGGCGGCGATGCTGAGCATGTCCGTGGGCCGCGGCCTCGGCGGGGAGTTCGAGCGGGCTGCCAGCACCGGCCGGCCCCACTGGCTGCACCGGGCCACGGTGCGCAGCGTTCACGGCAGCGAGCCCAGCCCCGGCGTGGCCGAGCTGGCCGCCACCGTGACGGTGGGGCCGCGGGTGCGGGCCCTCGCGATGCGGCTCGAGGAACGTCACGGCCGGTGGCGCTGCACCCGGCTGCAACTCGGCTGAGCAGCAGCCGACGGTGCACCGACCCCACGGCTCAGTGCTTGCGGATCACCCGCTCGGGGCGGCCCTCGCCCCACACCGTGACATCCAGATGCCCGTCCAGGACCTCGACCGCCGCCGCGCCGGTGATCCCGGCCCGGAAGAGGTGCTCGAAGGCCTGCCCACGGAGGTCGAGGCCGGTCTGCTCGAACAGCGCCGCCGCGAAGCGGGCGTGCACGTCAGGGTCGGCGACGTCGACCACCGTGCCCCACACCTTCGCGTCCCCGTCGCCGACGTGCGTATCCACCGTCGCGGTGTGCAGGGTGTAGCGCGGGTCGCGCACGAGATCATGGAACTTCACCGTCCCCGGCATGCCGACCAGCCAGACCTCGTCCTCGAAGAACCTCGGCTCCATCGGGCTGATGCGCGGGATGCCGTCGCGCCGCAGCGTGCCGAGCAGGCAGAGGTTCGCGGCGGCCGCATGCCGGCGACGAAAGACGGTCGCGATCCGCGGAGCGGCCTGCTCGAACTCCGTCCAGCTCAGCACTCGAAAAGTCTAGGACCGGGTTCGACGAGCCCGAAACTGTCGCACCCATGTCCTAGGTTCGAATTGTGACGGGGACGGTGATCGGGACGGCGACAGGGGCGCGGGTGACGCTCTCCGGTGCGGTCGACGTGTTGCTGTCGGCGCCGCTGGATCAGCTGGCCTCGGCGGAGGTGACCGGCCTGCTGGAGGCCCTGGAGGTGACGCGCCGCCGGTTGGACGCGGTCGATGCCCGGCTGCTGGCGGAGGTGGAGGAGCGCCGGATCGCCGGGGAGCTCGGGCGCACGTCAGTCGCCGATCTGCTGTCGGTGCGGCTGCGGGTGGGGCGGGGTGAGGCGCGGGCGCGGACGGCGCGGGCGCGGGATCTCGGGCCGCGGCGCGCGGTCAGCGGGGAGCCGCTGGAGCCGATCCACGCCGCCACCTCTCAGGCGCTGGTGGACGGGCAGATCAACACCGGACACGTGGCGGTGATCAGCGAGACGCTGGGTCACCTGCCGGCGAGCATTGCGGCCGAGGCGGCCGGCCCGGCCGAAGACTTCCTGCTCACCGCCGCGGAGCATGAGGAGCCCGGCGCGCTGCGGCGCACCGCGCAGCTGCTGCTCGCTCGCCTGGACCAAGACGGTCTCGAACCGAAGGAAGAACTGCAGCAGCGGCGCCGCGGGCTGACGCTGCACCACTGCGGCGACCGGATCAAAGGTCACCGGCGAGCTGACCGGGGAGGTCGCTGCGATCTGGGAGGCCGTCTTCGACTCCCTGGCCGCACCGCAGCCGGTCGAGGTCGACGGCAAGAAAATCTCGGATGACCGGTCCCCGGCGCAGCGGCGCCACGACGCCTTCGGCGAGGCCGGCACGCGGCTCATGAGCTCCGGCAGCCTGCCTCCGAGCGGCGGTGCCCCGGTGACGGTGCTGGTCCGCTGCACTCCCGAGCAGCTGGTCGACCCCGACGCGCTGCTCCAGACCGGGCACGGGCGGCTGCTGTCCACCCGGCAGGTGCTGCGCATCGCCGGGGCCGACACCACCCTCATCCCGGTCAGCTTCGACGCTCACGGGGAGGTGCTGTGGTGCGGACGCGAGGAGCGACTGGCCACCCGGGCCCAGCGCCGCGCCGCCGCTGCCCGCGACGGCGGATGCACCTTCCCGTCGTGCACCCGGCCCGCGGCCTGGTGCCAGGTGCATCACGTCATCCCCTGGCTCCCGGACGGGCTCACCGACATCGACAACTTGGCCCTGGCCTGCGGTCACCACCACCGGATGCTCGACCACGGCGACTGGCAGGTCCGCATGAACCACGGCCAACCCGAATGGCTCCCCCCACCCTGGCTCGACCCGGATCAACGCCCCCTCCGGAACACCGCCCACCACCTGCCCCAGATCGAATTCCGGCGAGGCCCGGACGGCATGCGCATCACCCGAGCGGGACCGAACCCGGAAATCAGCGGGAGCGACGGCGGCGGCACCGACCCGCCCTGACCGGGCCAGGCCGAACCGGAATCAGCGCTTGCGCTTGTTCTTGCTGCCGGACTTCTTGTTGCCGCGGCTACCGCGGTTCGGGTTGGAGCGCGCCTGCTGCCGCTTGGCCGAGGCGGAGCCGCTGCCCCGCGGCTTGTCGTCGTCGTCTGTCGTGGTGACCGACGGGTTGTCCGAGCCGAGCTCCGGCGCGGTGTAGGTCAGCGGCTGCTTCGACTGGTTGCGGTCCAGGCCCTTGGCGTGGATGTGCGGGCGACCGTTGGAAGCGGCCTCCGCCGAGTCGTGCTCCTCCTGCGCGGCCTTCAGCATCGAGACGTCCAGCTGGGGCTCGTCCGCGATCAGCTCGTCGGCCTGCTCCTCGGCCTCCTCGACCGCGGCGACCGGCGCGACGTTCTTCGCCAACGAGGGGGCCACGCCGACGGAGGCGGCGGGCGACTGCTCGGTGGCGACGGCGGTGCCGTCCTCGTCGACCTGGACGTCGAGGTGGAACAGGAAGCCGACCGACTCCTCCTTCACCCCGTCCATCATCGCGGCGAACATGTCGAAGCCCTCGCGCTGGTATTCGACGAGGGGGTCGCGCTGCGCCATGGCCCGCAGCCCGATGCCCTCCTGCAGGTAGTCCATCTCGTAGAGGTGCTCACGCCACTTGCGGTCCAGCACCGACATGATCACCCGGCGCTCGAGCTCGCGCATGACCTCGGGGCCGAGCTCCTCCTCGCGCTGGTCGTAGGCGGCCTGCGCGTCGGCCAGCAGCTCCTCGAGCAGGAAGTCGCGGGTCAGATCCGACTTCTCGCCGCCGGCCTGCTCGATGGCCTCCTCGAGCGTCAACGAGATCGGGTAGAGCGTCTTCAGTGCCGTCCAGAGCTGGTCGAGGTCCCACTCCTCCGGGTAGCCGGAGGCGGTGGCGCCGTTGACGTACTCGGAGACGACGTCGTCGATCATGGGGCGGATCTGGTCGGACATGTCCGCGCCCTCGAGTACCCGCAGCCGCTCCGCGTAGACGACGGTGCGCTGCTTGTTCATGACCTCGTCGTACTTGAGGACGTTCTTGCGGATCTCGAAGTTCTGCTGCTCCATCTGCGTCTGCGCGGACTGGATGGCCTTCGAGACCATCTTGGCCTCGATCGGGACGTCCTCGGGCAGCTTGAGCATGTTCATCATCGCCGCGACCCGCTCACCGTTGAAGCGGACCATCAGGTCGTCGCCCAGCGAGAGGTAGAACCGCGACTCCCCCGGGTCGCCCTGCCGGCCGGAACGACCGCGCAGCTGGTTGTCGATGCGCCGCGACTCGTGCCGCTCGGTGCCGAGCACGTACAGCCCGCCGAGCTCGACCACCTCGTCGTGCTCCTTGGCGACGTCGCCCCGCGCCTTGGCCAGGGCGTCGTCCCAGGCCGCCTCGTAGTCCTCGGGAGTCTCGTCGGGACTCAGACCGCGCTCGCGCAGGGCCTGGTCGGCGGTGAACTCCGGGTTGCCGCCGAGCATGATGTCGGTGCCGCGGCCGGCCATGTTGGTCGCGATCGTGACCGCACCCTTGCGGCCGGCGTTGGCGATCACCGCGGCCTCGCGCTCGTGCTGCTTGGCGTTGAGGACCTCGTGCGGGATGCCCTTGCGCAGCAGCAGGGACGCGAGCCGTTCGGACTTCGAGACGCTGGCGGTACCGACCAGCACCGGTTGGCCGGCCTCGTGCCGCTCGGCGATGTCGTCGATAACGGAGGCGAACTTGGCGTCCTCGGTCTTGTAGATGAAGTCGGAGTTGTCCGCGCGGATCATCGGCTTGTTCGTCGGGATCGAGACGACGCCGATCTTGTAGGTCTGGTGCAGCTCCGCCGCCTCGGTCTGCGCGGTACCCGTCATGCCGGCGAGCTTGTTGTACAGCCGGAAGTAGTTCTGCAGCGTGATCGTCGCGAGGGTCTGGTTCTCCTGCTGGATCTGCACCCCTTCCTTGGCCTCAATGGCCTGGTGCATGCCCTCGTTGTAGCGACGCCCCTGCAGGACGCGGCCGGTGAACTCGTCGACGATCATGACCTCGCCGTCACTGACGATGTAGTCACGGTCGCGCTTGAAGATCTCCTTGGCCTTGAGCGCGTTGTTCAGGTAGCCGACCAACGGCGTGTTCGCGGCCTCGTAGAGGTTGTCGATGCCGAGCTGGTCCTCGACGAAGGCGACACCGTCCTCGGTGACCGCGACGGTGCGCTTGCCCTCCTCGACCTCGTAGTGCTCGTCCCGCTTCATGCGCGGGGCGATGCGTGCGAACTCGACGTACCAGCGTTGGTTCTCCTCCGCCGGGCCGCTGATGATCAGTGGGGTGCGGGCCTCGTCGATGAGGATCGAGTCGGCCTCGTCGACGACGGCAAAATTGTGGCCGCGCTGCACCAGATCGTCCAACGACCAGGCCATGTTGTCGCGCAGGTAGTCGAACCCGAACTCGTTGTTCGTGCCGTAGGTGATGTCGCAGGCGTACGACGCGCGCCGCTGCTCCGGCGGCATGGTGTTCGTGATCTTACCGACCGTGAGGCCGAGGAAGCGGTGGACGCGGCCCATCCAGTCGGCGTCCCGCGAGGCGAGGTAGTCGTTGGTGGTGACCATGTGGACGCCACCGCCGGCGAGGCCGTTGAGGTAGGCCGGCAGCGTCGAGGCAAGGGTCTTGCCCTCACCGGTCTTCATCTCGGCGATGTTGCCGAGGTGCAGCGCGGCACCGCCCATCAGCTGCACCGGGTAGTGGAACTGCCCGAGCGTGCGGCGCGCGGCCTCCCGGACGACCGCGAAGGCCTCGGGCATCAGGTCGTCCAGCGACTCGTCGTCCGCGTACCGCTCGCGAAAGGTATCGGTCAGCGCGCGCAGCTCGGCGTCGGTGAGGTCGACGTAATCTTCCTCGAGGGTCTCGATACGGTCGGCGATGGACGCCAACCGCCGGACCTGCTTCTGTTCGCCGGCGCGCAGAATCTTGCTGAGAACCACGCCGCCATCGTACGGGTGCGCCCGCGGGCGTCGCGCCGGTACGGCGCGTGGCGCGCCCGGCGGCCCTCAGCGGCGCCCGCCGGACCCGCGGATCCGGCGGCCGGACCGGCTTTTCGAGCGATCTGGCACGCTGCGGACGTGGGGCGCTTTCGCGGCATCGAACTCGACGACCTGGAGCTGGTCGGCGCTCGGCTGACCGTGCGGCCCTGGCGAGCCTCGGATGTCGAGCGCGTCCACGAGGTCCTACGTCACCGGGACCGGTTCCGGTTCCTGGCCCTGCCCGACCCGTACACCGTCGAGGCGGCGCGCGAGTTCGTCACCGGGGCCGGCGTCGCCGGCCGGGCCACCGGCACCAGCCTGGACGGAGCCGTCGTCGAATCGGACTCGGGCCGGGTGGTCGGCTCGGCGTCCCTTCGGCTCGGCGGCGACTCGGACATCGGGTACTGGATCGCCCAGGACGCCCGGGGGCGCGGCTACGGGGCCGAGATCGCGAACCTGCTGGCCGCCTTCGCCTTCGCCCGGGAGATCCCTCGCGTGGCGCTTCACTGCGACGTGCTCAACCTCGCCTCCGCCCGTACGGGCCTCACCGCGGGATTCCGCTTCGAGGGCTACCGACGCGACGGCGCCCCCCGGACGGCGCGGACGGTTTCGTCGGACCGCCCGGACCGCCACGGAGACCTCGCCGTCTTCGGCCGGCTGCCCGAGGACCCGCCGGGGCCGGGGCCGCACTCACTTCCCCCGCTGCCGCCCGAGGGGATCACCGACGGCACGGTGACGGTGCGGGTACTGCGCCCGGAGGACGCGGCCGCGCTGGCCGAGACGCACGACGAGCTGTCCGACGCCACCGGGTTCGGCGGGCCGCACCCCACCGCGAAGCAGTACCGCCGCGGCGCCGAACGCGCCGGGCTCGAGATGCTGGTCGGCCGCGCCGCGCCGCTCGCCATCGAGGACGTCGCCACCCACGCGCTGGCCGGGGAACTCACGCTGCGCCTGGCCGGGCCGCCGCAGGTCGGCGGTGTCGGCTACACCGTCCATCCCCGGTTCCGGGGACGCGGCTACACGGCTCGGGCGCTGCGCCTGCTCGCGCCGTGGGCCTTCGGGCACGGATTCGCCCGGCTGGAGCTCGGCGCGAAGGTCGACAACGTCGCCTCACAGCGCGCCGCACTGGCCGCCGGGTTCCACCCCGACGGGATCATGCACGGCCGCCTGCGCGCGCCGGACGGCAGCTTCGTCGACGAAGCACGCTTCGCGCTGCTGCCGCCCGGCGCGTGGGGCTGCGAGCGAGCTACCCGCCCAGGCGGATGAGCCCGTAGTCGTAGGCGTGGCGGCGGTACACGACCGTCGGCCGGCCGGTGTGGGCGCACTGGAACAGGTAGAAGTCGTGCCCGACCAGTTCCATCTCGAACAGCGCGTCGTCCACCGTCATCGGGGTGGCCGGGTGCTGCTTCTCCCGGACCACCTGGCCCGGCCCCGAGCCACCTTCCTCCGCCGCGGCGGCGCCCGGGCCGCCCCCGTCCTGCGCCCCGACCGGCTCGCGGTCGTCGACCGGAATCACCGACTCCGGCGCCACCTCGAGCGTCTCGGCGAGGGTCGCGGTGACCTCGGCCACCGAGGGCGGGCGGCGACGGCCGTGGTGGACGCGCCGGCGGTCGGCGGCGTGGCGCAGTCGGCGCTCGAGCTTCTCGGCGGCGAGGTCCAGGGCGGTGTAGAAATCCTCAGCACGGGCCTCGCTACGGACCACCGGACCGCGGGTGCGGCAGGTGATCTCGACGCGCTGGCAGCTCCCGTTCTGTCGGGGATTCTTCTCGTGGGTGAGCTCGACGTCGGTGCGGTGGATCTTGTGGTCGTACCTCTCGAGTTTCGCGAGCTTCTCCTCGACGTGGGCCCGGTAATGCTCCGGAATCACCACGTTACGACCACGAACGACGATCTCCATGTGGCCCACACCAGTGGTCAATGCGACCTCCACCCAGTCACGGTGTCCCGCAGCCGCGCCAGCACGAGCGTGTCTTCGTCGGGGGCGAGTCCACCTCGGTTTCTTGTGGTCTGGTTCACGCTAGACGTCCGGCGAGCCGCTGCCAATGGTGGTCCCGGGAACACGCCGCGGAGTCGCCGCCACCACCGCCGCGCCCGTGACCCGCCAGCCCGCCGCGTCGAGCGCCCGCCACGCCTCGCGCAGCGTGGCGCCGGTCGTGACGATGTCGTCGACCAGCACCGCCGTACGCCCGTCGGCGCGGCAGGCCCGCATCGCACCGTGCAGGTTGCGGGCCCGGTCAGCCCGCCCGAGACCGGCCGAATCGAGCACCGCGCGCGTCGGGCGCAGCACCCCGGGGGACGCCCGCACCCGGCAGTGGCGGCCGGCCCGGCGGGCCAGCCGCAGCACGTGGTCGCCGCCCCGCGCCGCTGCCACCGCGCGGGCCGAGGGCGGGGCGACGAGCACCGCCCGTGGCGGGCGCGGCCGGGCCTCGGCCAGCAGGTCGTCGACCGCGAGCGCCAGCAGCGCGGCCAGCGCCCCGGCGAGGTCGCGGCGCCCCCGCTCCTTGTAGGCCAGCAGCGCCCGGCGGAGACCGTCGTCGTAGTCTCCGGCGGCGCGCACCTCGATCGGCCCGGCACGGACCACCCGGGGCGGGCCCGAGGGCCGGCACCTCGCGCACAACGCCGCCACGCCGGCCGCGTCCCCGGGCCCCCCGCCGGGAACGGCCCCGCAGCCGACGCAGCGGCGTGGCAGCACGAGGTCGGTCAGCGCCCCCAGCAGCTCCGTCCCTCGCACGGTTCCAGCCTGGCCCGCGCCCGCCGCCGTGCCGCCGGACAGGCGGCAGGCTGTGGACGGCCGCCCCCACCCCGGCCCGGGCTGTGGACAGTGCCTGCCGGGGGCCGGGTCGAGGTAACACGGGCGAACGAGCAGCTATTCGAGGTAGACCGGCTTGTCCCCGAAGGTCTGCGCCGCCGCCGTGGGCGAGGTCCAGCTCCGGCCGTCCTGCTCCCAGACCGTCTTGTTCACCGACACCCAGGCCAGCTGCCCGAGCGCGACGGTGACGCTGTCCGGTGCCCCCGGCAGCGTCGGACCGATGCTGCGCCCGGACCAGAGCGAGCCGTCCACGTTCGTCTCGAAGATCTGCGGCTCCCCCGTGCCGCGCTGGGAACCGATCGCGATCAGCTTCTGGGTGCCGATCCACCCGACGTCCTGAACCGAGACGCCGTCCGGGCTGATCGCCTGCAGGTCGACCCGCACCTGCCCTGCGCTGCGGACGACCGACCCGACGTAGAGCTGCCCCTGGCCGTCGGCGGAGGCGATCACCAGCGCGATCCGCGAGCCTTCCGGGCTGAGCCGTACCGCCAGGATCCGGCCGCCACCGGCGGCCGTGGGCACCGCGACCTGGCTGGGCTTGCCGGTGTTGCCCTGGATCTCCACCCGCAGAAGCTTGTCGCCTGCCCCGATCCACACCTCCGGCGGATCGTCCTTGGGCAGCCCGGGCGCCCATGCCGGGCGGGAGAGGCGGGTCTTGAAGTTGATCGGCTTGCCGTACCCCCGGCGCTGCGAGCCCAGGATGAGCTGACGGTCGTTGCCGGTGACGCCCGCGACCTCGAGGTCCTGGTCGTTGTTGAGGCGGGTGAGCGCGATCGACGACAGGAAGTAGGGGCTGTGCCGGAGCGCACCGGCCAACGACCCGCTGCCCTGCTCCACGATGTCGCCCCGGCGCAGGAAGAAGACGTCGGCCACCGGCGACGGGGGCGCGAAGGACGGATAGAGCTCCGCGGCCGAGAACGACTTGCCCACCAGCCCCGGCAACGGCACGACGTCCCCCCCGTCGGTGATCGAGACGGTTTCGAAGGAGTTCGGGTCGCTGACCGTGGTCGCGAGCTGCGCGGCGAGCTGCCGTTTGGCCGCCGCGTCGAGCTGCGCCGCCCCGGGGACGTCGATCTCCAGCGGCACGCCTTCGGTCACGGTCAGCTGCCGGGAGGACGCCTGGACCGGCAGTGTGCTGGTGCTGACGACGTCGCGCAGGTCCGTCCGCGGGCCACTGCTGAGTTCCTTCAGCAACCAGTTGTCGAGCCTGACGCCCGACAGCGCGGACCACCGGAGGTCGGGGATGAGGTACCGGCCGGTCTGGTCGAGGAAGTAGATCGCGTGCTGCCGGTAGAAGTCGGAGAACTGCTCGCTGGTGAGCAGCAGGCCGTCCGCCAGCTTGGTGATCCGGCTCTGCCCGGCGACCCGCCCGACCTTGAACGGGAAGGAGGTGATCGGCCCGCCGTCGCCCGTGCCGCGCAGCGACGGAGAGAAGATCCCGTCCCCGTTCAGGGTGCCGATCACGCGACCGGTGACGGTGATGGTGCCGTCCTGGAGAGTGCTGACCGACGGCGAACTGATGATGGTCGCGGTCGAGTCCGACCACTTTCGCCGCACCGAGGGCGCCAGGTATTTCCGGGCCGTGGTGTGGCCGCTCGGATCGGAGGTCGCGGCCCGCAGGAAGTCCTGGACGATCGTCCGCGGGACGGCCCCCTTCGGCGGGCCGGGCACCGCCGGGGGGGCGTTCTTCTCGACGGCGAGCGAGGAGACGATCTTCGGTTCCGAGGACCGCGGGACCCCGGCGCATCCGGAGAGCCCGACGGCCGCCAGCAGCAGCATCGCCACCATCCGCGGGCCCCGGCGGACCCGACCCCGGGCCTTCACGATTGCCTCGCCCGGTCGCGCGCCGGCAGTCCCGGGCGCGGCCGCACACGCTGCTGCAGGGCCGGCGCCGCGGCGAGCGCCGCGCCACCGATCTCCTCGGCCTCGTCGTCGGCCTCGTCCTGCTCGTCGGGGTCGAGCGGAAGCGGCGAGTGCAGCAGCGTGTGCCCCGCCCGCCGCGGAAGGGTCAGCCGGAACTGCGCTCCCCGGCCGCGCTCGCCCCACGCCTGCAACCAGCCGTCGTGCAGCCGCGCGTCCTCCAGCGAGATCGCCAGCCCGAGTCCGGTGCCGCCGGTGAGCCGGCTGCGTGAGGGATCGCCCCGCCAGAACCGGTTGAACACCAGGCCGGCCTCGCCCGGCCGCAGCCCGACGCCGTGGTCGCGGACGGTGATCGCGACCGCGTTGTCGTCGAAGCCCACGGTGACGACCACCGGCCGCCCCTCGCCGTGGTCGAGGGCATTGCCGAGCAGGTTGCGCAGGATGCGCTCGACCCGGCGGGAGTCGATGTCGACGCTGACCGGCACCTCGGGCTGGTGCACGACCACCTCACTGCCGTGGGCGTCGGCGAGCATCCGTGCGCCGTCGACCGCCGCGGTGACCACCGAGCGGATGTCGACGGGCGCGGATTCGAGATGGGCGGCGCCGGCGTCGTGCCGGGAGATCTCCAGCAGGTCGCCGAGCAGTGACTCGAACCGGTCCAGCTCGTCGTGCATCAGTTCGGCGGCCCGCGTCAGCTCGGGTTCGAACTCGTCACGGCTGGCGTAGAGGAACTCCGAGGCCATCCGGATGGTCGTCAGCGGCGTCCGCAGCTCGTGGGAGACGTCGCTGGTGAAGCGCCGCTGCAGCCGGGAGAGATCCTCGAGCCGGCGGATCTGGCGTTGCAGGCTGTCGGCCATGTCATTGAAGGAGCGGCCGAGCCGGGCGATGTCGTCGGTGCCGGAGACCGCGATCCGTTTCGACAGGTCTCCCGCCGCCAGCCGGCCGGCGGTGTCACCGGCGAGGCGCAGCGGGCGCACGACCTGCCGGGTCACCAGCAGCGCGATCGCCAGCACGAGGACCACGAGCGCGATGCCGGCGATGAGCACGGTCTGGTGGACCAGCGCCACGGTCTGCTCCTCGGCGGTGAGCGGGAACAGGTAGTACAGCTCGAACAGCCCGGACTGGGCCGCCACGGGCTCGCCGACGATCAGGCCGGGGACGAAGTTCTTCGCGGTCTGCGTGGGGTGCACCGGGGCGTACTCGACCACGAGATTCCCGGCCCGAACCTCCTGCCGCATGCGCTTCGGAACCGGGTCCTTGCTGGATTGGCTGGGCTTGACGTTCACCGACTTGATGGCCAGCGAGAACAGCCCGGCGCCGGCGTTCGAGGCATTGGTGGGCAGGGTGGCGAACATGTTCTGCCGCGCGGTGTCGACGTCCGCCGGCACCCCGACGTCGGTCGAGCCGAAGATCGGTCGCGCGCTGCGCAGCCCGAGCCGGGCCTGGCTGATCGCGGCGTCCTGTTTCGCCTGCAGCACGCCGCCCACGACCTTGTCGACGAGGAAGACGCCGACCGCGACGACGACGATGCCGGTCACGAGGACGGTCGTGGCGCCCACGCGGAGCTGCAGCGAGCGGTGCCAGGTGGCCACGGCGCGCCCGATGAGGGCCCCGGCGCGGGCGCGCAGCGTGAGCAGGGCGCGCAGCAGTACCCGCCGCACCTGACCGGTGCGGCGGGTCGGAGCGTGCCCGGTGATCACGGCGTTACGGCGGGCCGGCCTTGTAGCCGACCCCGCGCACGGTCAGCACCACCTCGGGACGCTCGGGGTCGCGCTCCACCTTCGAGCGCAGCCGCTGCACGTGCACGTTGACCAGCCGGGTGTCCGCCGCGTGCCGGTAGCCCCACACCTGCTCCAGCAGCACCTCGCGGGTGAACACCTGCCGAGGCTTGCGGGCCAGCGCCGCCAAGAGGTCGAACTCCAGCGGCGTCAGCGCCATCGCCTCGCCGTCCCGGACGACCTGGTGCGCCTGCACGTCGATCGTCACCGGCGAGTCCGGCGGACCGATCGTGAGCGTCTCCCCCACGCGCTCGTCGTGGTGCCGCAGCCGGGCGCGCATGCGTGCCACCAGCTCCTTGGGCTTGAACGGCTTCATCACGTAGTCGTCCGCGCCCGACTCCAGGCCGAGGACGACGTCGACGGTGTCGGTCTTGGCCGTCAGCATGATGATCGGCGTCCCGCTCTCGGCGCGGATGGCGCGGCAGACGTCGATGCCCGACACCCCTGGGAGCATGAGATC
Source organism: uncultured Actinomycetota bacterium (assembly GCA_963776855.1). GTDB lineage: Bacteria > Actinomycetota > Actinomycetes > Mycobacteriales > Jatrophihabitantaceae > Jatrophihabitans. The sequence goes on from CAVZOC010000004.1 coordinate 571,903, forward strand.
CAGCAGCACGATATCCGGCCGGATCTCGCGGAAGGCCTTCACCGCCCGCGACCCGTCGGTGACGAACGCGGGCTCGAACCCGTCGGTCCGCAGGACGATGCCGAGCATCTCGGCCAGGGCGGAGTCGTCGTCCACCACCAGAACACGAGGTTTCACGCGCCTATAGTCCCATCCCCGGGTCGCCGGAGTGCGGAGATCGGGGTGCGGCGGCGTCGCGTCCTGACTTTCGGTTGACCGCGGTCTATCCGGACCCGCAGACCGCCGGCCGGCTCTGAGTTCTCGCTCGCTCCCGCGTCAGTGACGACGAGACCGGTGCGGCCGAAGCGGACGGCGGTGGGGACGGTACGAGCGAGCCCGGAGCGTCCGGCCACGAGCGGAGTCCGCAGCGGCGGCGGGGTGGCCGGTCTCGGTGACCGCGACGGCCGGGTCGGCCGGGTCGGACAGGCCGGCGGCCGTGAAGACGAGGAGTCCGAGCGAGACGGGACCACCGCGCACGCCCGACAGCGCGTCGGAGGCTGATGTCGACATTCCGTACCACCTGATGCATGCGGGCCTGGGGGGCGTTCGTAACCTGCTCCAGTCCAGCTAACGCCGACCTCACAACGATGTCAAATGAATGTGTGTAAAACCCTCAGGTGACGGGTAGCAGGTCCCCGAGGCCCCGCTCGCCCCGGGCCCGCCAATCCTGTTGCGCCGGCCGCGCTCCGGCGCCGTCACCGCAACAAGATCGGCGGGGCCGCTGCCACCGTGATGGCGACAGCGACCCCGCCGGGTCGAGCTGGTTCCGGACCACAACCGTGAAGTCCGAAAGAGGCGGCACACCACTACCGAGGCAGCGGCGCAGCCGCAGACTCAGTAGCGGTAGTGCTCCGGCTTGTACGGGCCGGCGACGTCGACGCCGATGTACTCCGCCTGCTCCTTGGTGAGCGAGGTGAGCTTGGCACCGACGGCGTCGAGGTGCAGCCGGGCGACCTTCTCGTCGAGGTGCTTCGGCAGGGTGGTGACCGTCGGCTTGCCGTCGACGACGTACTGCTCCGGGTTCTTGTGGATCTCGATCTGGGCGATCGTCTGGTTGGCGAACGACGCGCTCATCACGAAGCTCGGGTGACCGGTGGCGTTGCCCAGGTTGAGCAGCCGGCCCTCGGACAGCACGAGGATCTTCTTGCCGTCGGCGAAGGTCCACTCGTGGACCTGCGGCTTGACCTCGACCTTCTTGATGCCCGGGGTCTTGGCCAGGCCGGCCATGTCGATCTCGTTGTCGAAGTGCCCGATGTTGCCGACGATCGCCTGGTGCTTCATCGCGGCCATGTGGTCGGCCATGATGATGTCCTTGTTGCCGGTCGTGGTGACGAAGATGTCGGCCTTCGACACGACGTCCTCGAGCTGGACGACCTCGAGCCCGTCCATGGCGGCCTGCAGCGCGCAGATCGGGTCGATCTCGGTGACGACGACGCGGGCGCCCTGGCCGCGCAGCGACTCGACCGAGCCCTTGCCGACGTCGCCGTAGCCGCAGACGACCGCGAGCTTGCCGGCCAGCATGGTGTCGGTGGCGCGGTTGATGCCGTCGACCAGCGAGTGGCGGCAGCCGTACTTGTTGTCGAACTTGCTCTTGGTGACCGAGTCGTTGACGTTGATGGCCGGGAACAGCAGGGTGTTGGCCTGCTCGAACTCGTAGAGCCGGTGGACGCCGGTGGTGGTCTCCTCGCTGACCCCGACGATGGCCGAACCCATGCGGGTGTAGCGGCCCGGGTGCTCGGCGATCGAGTTGCGCAGCACGTTGAGGATGACCTGGTACTCCTCCGAGTCGGTGTCCTCGGCCTGCGGCACGGCGCCACCGGTCTCGTACTCGGTGCCCATGTGGATCAGCATCGTGGCGTCACCGCCGTCGTCGACGATGGAGTCCGGGCCGGTGCCGTCCGGCCAGGTCAGCATCGTCTCGGTGCACCACCAGTACTCCTCCAGCGACTCGCCCTTCCAGGCGAACACCGGGGTGCCCTGCGGGTTCTCCGGGGTGCCGTTCGGGCCGACGACGACCGCCGCGGCGGCGTGGTCCTGGGTGGAGAAGATGTTGCAGCTGACCCAGCGGACGTCGGCGCCGAGGGCGACCAGCGTCTCGATCAGGACCGCGGTCTGGGTCGTCATATGCAGCGACCCGGCGATCTTCTTGCCCTTCAGCGGCTGGGAGCCGGCGTACTCGCGGCGGATTGCCATGAGCCCGGGCATCTCGTGCTCGGCGAGCTCGATCTCCTTGCGGCCGTAGGCCGCGAGGCTCAGGTCGGCGACCTTGAACTCCTTGACGCTGCCGGCCGAGTCCGGCGTGAGGGTGACGGTCACGTGCTCTCCTTCTGGGTTGGGGTAACGCTCGTGCGGTGTCGGCGGGTGGATCGCCAGCCGGCGAAACATGCCCGCCTGGGGCGGAGCGGCGGAGCGATGCATCGGCCCGAACCACTCGTCGACGGCCCGGGCGAGCAATGGATCGGTTCGCATCCGCAGCTCGAACACGATCTCGTTGATCTCGAGGTCGTGCTGGTCGATCAGCTCCCGCAGTCGTTGCAGGCGCTCGATCTGACGCGGCCCGTAGTGCCGATGACCTCCCGGCGTGCGCAGGGCGGTGACGAGACCGACCTGCTCCAGGTACCGCAGCATCCGCTGCGACCAACCGGTCGCTGCCGACGCTTGCGCGATGGTCATGGGCTGCATCGCCTGATGAACTTACCAAAGTTTTGTCAGATTTTTCGAGGGGGGAGCATTTCGAGGGGTGGTGCAACCTGCGGCCACCCCCGCGCGTGTCTAAGAGATGGGGCCGAAAGTGGGGGTGAGAGTGGAGCTCCCGGACGGCGTCGCCCCGGCTGCGTCGGCGAGCGAGCGCTTCGACGCCTTCTACGTCGCGGCCCGCGACCGCGTCACCCTTCAGGTCGCGGCCCTCACCGGCGACGTCACCGAGGCCGCCGATCATGTGCAGGAGGCCTTCGTCCGGGCCTGGGCACGCTGGGACCGCGTGGAGCTGCTCGACGACCCGGAGGGATGGGTGCGCCGGGTCGCGCGCAACCTCGCCGTCAGCCGCTGGCGGCGGGCCCGGCGCGTCGCGCTGCGGGCGAGCGTCCCCGAGATCGTCGTCGACTGGGACGACGGCGAGCGCGAGGTGGTGGCCGCGCTGCGCCTGCTGCCGAGAAACCACCGCGAGGCCGTCGTGCTGCACCATCTCGTCGGCCTGCCCGTAGCCGTGATCGCGGCCGACCTCGGCGCACCCGAGGGCACCGTGAAGTCCTGGCTCTCGCGCGGCCGCGCGGCGCTGGCCGACCTGCTCGGCCCCGATCATCCCGTGGAGGAGGTCACACCATGACCACCGACGACGACCACACCGAGGGCCGACAGGACCATGCCGCCTGTGGGCCGGCGGAGGCGAGGGGCGCTCCCGCCGCGGGGACGAACAGGCTGCGCCGGCTGACCCGACGCACGCCTGTCACGTCCGGTTGGGCGTCCGGTGACGCGGTCCGGCGGACCGTGCGTCGCCGCCGGCAGCGCCGCATCGGCGGGGCCGGCGCCGTCGTCGCGCTCGCGACGGCGGGGGCGATCACCCTCGCGGTCACCGGTGGCGGGGCGGAGCACCACACCTCGCCGCCTGTCGCGAGCGGTCGCGGCGGCTCCAGCGGCGCCGACGTCACCGTCGGCGACCGGGCGCCGGGAGCGGTGCAACTCGTCGCCCGGCACGCGCCGGTGGCCGCCCCGAACGCCGGGACAACCGCGGCGGTCGTGCGCTCCGAGAAGTCCCTCACGGTGCGGCTGCTGCAGCAGACGGTCGACGCCTCCCCGGCCGGCAACACCTCGGTCTCGCCCTACAGCCTCTACGCCGCGCTCGGGATGCTGCAGACCGGCGCGCGCGGCGCCACGCGGGCGCAGATCCTCACCGCGCTGCAGAGCTCCGGGCTCGCCCCGGCCGGGCTCGACCGCGGCCTGGCCGGGCTGCGCGACGCGCTCATCACCGCCGCGAGGCACGACGGGCTCACGCTGGCCTCGGCCGACAGCCTGTGGCAGCAGCGCGGGCTCCCGCTTCGCCCCGGCTTCCTGCGGGCGCTTGCGCGCTACTACCGCGCCGGGGTCTGGCAGACCGACTTCGGCTCCGGGACGGGCGAGGCGGCGATCAACCACTGGACCGCCCACGCCACCCACGGCAAGATCCCGAGACTGTTCGACCACCTGGACCGGTCCACCGTGCTCGTGCTGGCCAACGCGCTGTACTTCCACGGCGCCTGGAAGACGGCGTTCGACCCGCACGAGAGCCGGCCGGGTTCCTTCACCACCGCGGCCGGGGGCACCGTCGAGGCGACCTTCATGCACGGGGGCCCGGGGATGGTCAGGACGGCCGCCACCGACCGCTACCGGGCGGCGGAGCTTCCCTACCGCGGCGGGCGGTTCGCCGCCATGGCGATCATGCCGACCCGGACGTCGCTGGCCCGCTACATCCGCTCCGTGACTCCCGGACAGCTCGACGACGCCGTGCACGCCCTGCGTCGACGGCCGGTCGCCGTGGCGCTCCCGCGCTTCACCACCCGCTCGTCGACCGATCTGGCGCCGGTGCTGCAGCGGCTCGGGATGCGGGACGCCTTCACCGGCCGTGCCGACTTCGGGGCGATGAGCCCGGCCGACCTCCAGGTCGACCAGGTCCGGCAGCGCGTCTACCTCGGCGTCGGCGAGAAGGGCACCACGGCGGCCGCCGCCACCGGCGTCGGCGTAGCGGAATCGCTCGCCGTGCCGCGGCCGTCGACGCTGGTGTTCGACCACCCGTTCCTCTTCCTCGTGCGCGACACGACGACCGGCGCGGTGCTGTTCGCGTCGGCGGTCAACAACCCGAAGGCAGGGTGACGGGTCAGCCTCAGGCCCGCGCGCCGGCGACGAACGCCCGGCCGTCGCCGTCGAGGGTCACCGCGTCGGTGTCGGCCGGGACGAAGACCGCGTGGCCGGGCCTGATCGTCTGCTCGTTGACGGTCACGCGTCCCTCAACGCACAGCGCGATCAGCGGGCCGCGCTCGTTCAGCGGGCGCGGCCCGTCGACGGTCAGCGCCATGAGCCGGAAGTCACGGACGGCGACGTTGTAGGTGCCGTCGATCGCGGGCAGACGCGGGTCGGCCAGCGGGGTGAAGTCCGCGACCGCGAGCAACTCGGGGACGTCCACGTGCTTGCTGGTCAGCCCGCCGCGCAGCACGTTGTCGCTGTTGGCCATGACCTCGACGCCGGTGCCGCGCAGGTAGGCGTGCACGTTGCCCGCCCCGAGGTAGATCGCCTCGCCGGGCTGCAGCCGGACGTGGTTCAGCAGCAGCGCGAGCACCACCCCGGCGTCGCCCGGATGGTCCTGCGCCGCCAGGGCGACACCCCGCAACGGCCCCTCCGGCTCGCCCGCGGCCCGGGCGGCCAGCGACGCCCCGAGCCGCCCGGGGTCCGGGTGCTGCAGGACGGCGGTGACGGCCGTCCGCAACGGGTCCGGCCCGCGCAGTCGTGCCGCCAGGTCCGCCAGCTCGGGCAGCGCCAACCGCTGCAGGATCCGCAGCGTCTCCTCGGCCGGCCGGAAGCCGCAGAGCGCGTCGAACGGCGTCAACGCGCAGAGCAGCTCCGGCTTGTGGTTGTCGTCCCGGTAGTTGCGCTCGGGCGCGTCGCGCGGGATACCGGCGGCCTCTTCCTTCGCGAAGCCGGCCCGCGCCTGCTCGGGACCGGGGTGCGCCTGGATCGACAGCGTCCGCTCCGCGGCAAGGACCTTGAGCAGGTAGGGCAGTCGTGGGCCGAACCGGTCCAGGACGGCGGGGCCCAGCACGGCGGCCGGGTCGGCGGCGATGAGCTCATCCAGCGTCCGCCCGTCGGCGGTCCGGGAGGGTGCGTCGGGGTGCGCGCCGAACCACAGCTCGGCCACGGGCCGGCCGTCCGGCTCCTCGCCGAGCAGCTCGGGGATGGCGGTGGCGGAACCCCAGGGGGAGCGACGCCGCGCCCCGGTGATGCCCAGCGGGGCGCAGCGGGTGCCGCCGTCCGGGCGCCCCGTCATGCGTGCCGCTCCGGCGGCCGCTCCCAGTCGTGCGGCGCTCCCGGGTCCAGGCCGGACGCCAGCGCGAGGTAGACGGCGGTGAAGTCGCCGAAGGCGGTGGCAGCGGCGAAGCGCACGAGCGCGTCGCCGTGCGGCAGGTCCACGCCCGACACCGGGACGTGCGAGTCGTGGGCCAGCCGGCGCAGCACGTCGGCGGCCTGCCGGGCGGCGGTCTCGACGAGCTGCGCGTCGGCCGAGGGGCGATCCACGAGCATCGCGTCCTCCGGCGTCCCCTCGTCTCCGATCACCAGCAACCGTGGTCGACGGGGTCTGCCGCTGTCCTCGACGCGGTCCCGGAACAGGTCGTCGTCGTCGGGCGTCACGGCCCCGCGCACGAGCGTGACCGCGCCGTCGAGGTCGCCGGGCAGTGCGACGTCGACGGCCGAGACGGCGGCGAGCCGGTGCAGCGACTCGGCGATCGTGCGGGCGGCGGTGGCCGCCATGGGGCCCGCCCCGGCGACGACCGGGTCGGACTCCGCGAACTCCACCGCGAGCGACTTGGCCGGGTTGGTGAACGCGTCGCCGTGGGGTCGGCAGGCCTCGGCCTGGGTGTCGAGCGCGTCCGCGACCTCGAGCAGTGACTCGGCCGGGAAGGCATACAGCCCCAGCGCGTCCAGCGCCTGCAGCAGCGGGACCAGCAGCGTCCAGCGGGTGGCTCGCGGATGCAGATCGCGCGGCAGTTCGTGGACCGGGGCCCGTCCGGCGGAGCCGGCCAGCGGGCTGCCCGCCGGCGCCACGACGGCCATCGCGAGACCGCGATGCGCGGCCTGCGCGGTGAGTTCGACCAGCCGGGGGTCGCGGCCGCCGAGCGAGGCGACGAGCAGGGCGTCGGCCGGGCCCGCCCAGCGCGGCAGGTCCGCGCCGTACCAGTGCACGACCGGGCTGCGGGGCTCGGCCAGCCGGACGACCACCCGCGCGACGGCGGAATCGGCGTCGGTGGCCACGAGCACCGCCCGGGGCCGATCGGCCTCGCGCAGCCGCACGACATCGAACTCGCCTGCGGTCTCGCCGGCCCGGCGCACCTGCGGGCCGGCGGTGGCCAGGGCGCGCAGCAGCCCCGACCGGTCGGCCCGCTCGAGCAGCTGCGGCTCGTCGAGCAACCCCTCGTCGAAACTCACGGGCCCTCGGTGGATCCGGCCGGCTCGGCGGTCCGGCCGAGGCCGTGCGGGCCGGGGACGGCCTCGTCGAGCAACAGCACCGGGATCCCGTCGTCGATGCGGAACACCGAGGCGCAGTGGGTGCACACCAGCACCGCAGCGCCGTCGCGCGTGTCCTCGCGCAACGGGGCGTGGTCGTCGCTCGGGCAGGCGAGCAATTCGAGCAGGTCGGCGTCGAGACTCATGGCCGTCTCCCTCCAGTCAGCCGGTGCAGGTCAGCCGCGGATGGCGGCGAGGGCGTCGTCTCGCACCTGCGCCATCGCCGCCTCGGTCGGGCCCTCGACGTTGAGCCGCAGCAGCGGCTCGGTGTTCGAGGCGCGGACGTTGAACCAGGTGCCGTCGGGCAGCTCGACGGTGAGCCCGTCGAGCTCGTCGATGCTGGCCGCGCGGTCGGCGAAGGCGTTGCGGACCGCCTCGACCCGGGCGGCCTGGTCGTCGACGGTGGAGTTGATCTCACCCGAGGCGACGTAGCGGCTGAACTCCGCGGTGAGGTCGGCGAGGGTGCGCTCCTGCTCGCCGAGCGCGGCGAGCACGTGCATCGCGGCCAGCATCCCGGTGTCGGCGAACCAGAAGTCGCGGAAGTAGTAGTGCGCGGAGTGCTCGCCGCCGAACACGGCGTCGGCCTTGGCCATCTCGGCCTTGATGAAGGAGTGGCCGACCCGGGTGCGGATCGGGGTGCCCCCGTGCTCGCGCACGATCTCGGGCACGGCGTGAGAGGTGATGAGGTTGTGGATCACCGTGCTCCCGGGCGCCTTCGCGAGCTCGCGGGTCGCGACCAGCGCCGTGATGGCGCTCGGCGAGACCGGCTCGCCGGCGGCGTCGACGACGAAGCAGCGGTCGGCGTCGCCGTCGAAGGCGATGCCGATGTCGGCGCCCTCGGCGACGACCCGCCGCTGCAGGTCGACGATGTTCGAGGGCTCCAGCGGGTTCGCCTCGTGGTTCGGGAAGGTGCCGTCGAGGTCGAAATACATCGGGATGACCGTCAGCGGGAGGGCGGGCAGTTGCGCGTCGCCGAGCACGGCCGGCACGGTGTAGCCGCCCATGCCGTTGCCGGCGTCGACCACCACCGTCAGCGGACGGATGGCGCTGAGGTCGACCAGGCCGCGCAGGTAGCCGGCGTAGTCGGCCAGCAGGTCGACCTGCTCCACCTCCGGCGGCGTGTCGGACGCGGTGGCCGGGACCTCGCCGTCGAGGTACTGCGCGGCGAGATCGCGGATCTCGGCCAGCCCGGAGTCCTGCCCGATCGCGACGGCCCCGGCCCGGCACATCTTGATGCCGTTGTACTCGGCCGGGTTGTGGCTGGCGGTGAACATCGCTCCCGGCAGGTCGAGGTGCCCCGAGGCGAAGTAGAGCATGTCGGTGGACGAGAGCCCGGCCTCCACCACGGAGGCGCCACGGCGCATCGCGCCCTCGGCGAAGGCCCGGGCGAGGCCCGGTCCGGACTCCCGCATGTCGTGAGCGGTGACGATGCGCCCCGCCCCGGTGACGTCGACGAACGCGGCGCCGATGGCGCGGGCGATCGACTCGTCGAGTTGCTCGGGAACCACGCCGCGCACGTCGTAGGCCTTGACCAGGCTGGAGAGGTCTGTCACCTCACCGAGCCTACCGACGCCGCCCACCCCTCGGCGCCGCCCGGCGTGGCCGGCCGACGGGCGGTCAGTTCGAGGGCGGGACGACCCGCAGGTGACCCCGCCGACCGGTGAGCGAGTCCGGCTCCCCGCCGCGGGCCGCCGGCTCGCCGCGGGCGGCCTCGCGCACCGCGTCGGCGAGCGCCTCGAGATCGTCGGCGTGCGGTATCGGGGCCGGGAACTCGCCGACGTGACGCATGACTTCCCAGCCCCGCGGGACGGTGAGGCGGACGGCGTGTTCCTCGCACAGATCGTAGGAGTGCGGTTCCTGGTAGGCCGCCAACGGCCCGACGACGGCGGTGAGGTCGGCGTAGGCGTAGGTCAGCGTGGCCACGGCCGGCCGCGGACAGCCGCTACGCGTGCAGCGTCGGATGTGGCTCATCGCCGGCCCACGGCTCGCTCCGGGCCAGGCCGGACCTCCGTCCGCTCGCCGTCGCAGCGGCCTGGGCGAGCACGTCGATCCGTCACGGCTTCGCACACTAGCGCCGCCGCGACTCCCAGCTCCGCTTTGGGCCCGGTCACGGCCCGCGTGTCGCGACTACCCTGAGCGCGTGCGCAGTGAGGGCCGCGAATCCCGGTGGAGGTCACGTCCGCCCTCGCCGGTCCGTCGGCGTCGGCGGGACCGGCGGGGCCGGGGTGTCCGCGGCCCCCTCGCGCCGACGGCGGTGCCGCTGCACCGCACGCGTAGCGAGGCGTTCGACGATCTCGTGGTCGACGCCGTCGAGGCACTGGACCGGCACTGGGCCCCCGACCTGGCCCGGTTGGAGTTCGCGGTCGAGGACGTCCCCCCTGCGGCGGAGGCGGAGCGGCAGGCGTCCTGGGAGTTCGACACCGACGTCGTCGTCGATCGCGGTGTCCTGCTCGGAAGGCTGTTTCGCGACGGGCTGGGCGACATCCGGCAGCCGGTGGTCGTGGTGTACCGGCGGCCGGTCGAGCTGCGCGCACTTGACGGCGAGGACCGCGCCGACCTGGTGTTCATGGTCGCGCTGGAACTGGCCGCGGTGTTCCTGGGACGGGACGCGGACGAGATAGACCCGGAGTGACGCCGCCGGATCAGCGGCGGGCGGCGACGCTCAGCCGGCGCGCCGCTTGAGGCGGCGCCGCTCGCGCTCGGACAGGCCGCCCCAGATCCCGAAGCGCTCGTCGTGTTCGAGCGCGTACTCGAGGCACTCGCTGCGCACCTCGCAGCCGGTGCAGATCTTCTTCGCCTCGCGCGTGGAGCCGCCCTTCTCCGGGAAGAAGGCCTCCGGATCGGTCTGCGCGCACAGCGACCGCTCCTGCCAGCTCGCCTCCTCGGGCAGGCCGAAGATGTCGGCGAGGACTTCGGCGTCGGCGGTGTGCGACAGGTCCGTCATGGCGGCCTCCATGGGGAAAGGAGCGAAAAGAAGGAAAGATTGGGGGGCGGCGGCAGGTGTGACGCCTGAGCGGGACGAAGACCCGAACGACACAAAAGAAATTACACGCGTGTCGTTTCCCGCTGTCAAGCCGGGTTACTGCTATTTCTCGCCGCCAGCGCCTCGAGGACGGCCGCCACCGCGGGCCGTCGGGTCACCCCGGTGCGGGCGACGGCCAGCAGCCTGCGCACGGGTTCCGGCGAACGCAGCGGCGTCACCGCCACGGCCGCGAACTCGGCCGCGAGCACGGAGGCGACTTCTGCTCCCGCCGCCGCACCGGGTACCGCCAGCCGCGGCAGCACCGCTACCCCGTGCCCGTCGGCAACCGCCCGGACCAGCAGCAGCATGTCGTCGGTCTCCCACCGCACCCGCGGCTCGAAGCCCGCAGCCCGACAGGCGGCGCGCACCGCGCGGCCGCACGCGGCGTCCTCCGGCGGCATCACCCAGGCCTGCCCCGCCAGCGAGGCGAGCTCCACGGGAGCTGCGCTGCTTCCGGCCCCGCCGTCCACTCTGCCGCCGCCATCCCACCCGGCCGGGCGCACCACCACCAGGGGGTCGCGGCCCAGCTCGCGCACCACGGCGGTGTCCGGCAAGGCGATCGGGACTCGGTCGTACTCGTCCACCACGGCGAGCTCGACGTCCCCGGTGAGCAGCAGCCCGATCGCGCGGTCCGGCTCCGCGGCCACCACCGAGCACCGCACCGCGGGCAGCGTGTCCCGAACGGTGCGAAGCGCGCTCGAGACCAGCGTCGCCGCCGCGCTCGCCACCGCCGCGATCCGGACCTCGCCGGCGACCGCCCCCGCGATCCGGTCCAGGTCCGCCCGCGCGGCGGCCAACACGTCGAGCACCTGCCCCGCCCGGTCGGCCAGCAGCTGGCCGGTGCCGGTGAGCGCGACGCCGCGCGACGAGCGTTCGAGCAGCGCCGCGCCGGCCTCGCGTTCCAGCTGGGCCACCTGCTGCGACACCGCCGAGGCGGTGAGCCCGACCGCCCGCGCCGCGCCGGCGATCGACCCCCGCAGCCCGACCTCGCGCAGCAGCCGGAGCCGATCCACGTCGAGGTCACTGGCCATAAGCGGAGCTTACGACATAGGCTGACCGGACATCAGAATCTCTGGGCTGCCCTGCGGCCGGCCACCATCGATCAGCGGAGTCGTCATGCCTGTTCCCTCGCACCGAGATCTCGTCGCCGAGACCACCGAGATCCTCCGCCGGCTGGGCGTCGACGCGCTGCAGCCCGAGGGTGGGGCCACGGGGACCACCGCAGCGCACACCGTCGCCGCCCGCAGCCCGATCACCGGCGGCGTGCTGGGCCGGGTGCCGGCGCACTCCCCCGCCGAGGTGGGCGAGGCCGTCGGCGCTGCGCGGGACGCCTTCGAGCAGTGGCGCTCGACGCCGGCACCGGTGCGCGGCGCGCTGGTCCGCGAACTCGGTGAGCTGCTGCGCGAGCACAAGGCCGACCTGGGCGCGCTGGTCTCCATCGAGGCCGGCAAGATCCGCTCCGAGGGGCTGGGCGAGGTCCAGGAGATGATCGACATCTGCGACCTCGCGGTCGGCCAGTCCCGGCAGCTGTTCGGGCTGACGATCGCCTCCGAGCGGCCCGGCCACCGGATGATGGAGCAGTGGCACCCGCTGGGTGTCGTCGGCATCATCAGCGCCTTCAACTTCCCGGTCGCGGTGTGGTCGTGGAACACCGCTCTCGCCCTCGTCTGCGGTGACGCCGTGGTGTGGAAGCCGTCGGACAAGACCGTGCTCACCGGGCTGGCCTGCCAGGCGCTGCTGGCCGAGGCCGCCCGCCGGGTCGGGGCCCCCGAGGCGGTCTCGTCGGTCGTGCTGGGCGGGGCGGACGTCGGTGAGGCCCTGGTCGACGACCACCGGGTCGCGCTCGTCAGCGCCACCGGCTCGACGCGCATGGGCCGCGCGGTCGCACCGCGGGTCGCCGCCCGCTTCGGCCGGTGCCTGCTGGAGCTCGGCGGCAACAACGCCGCGATCGTCGCGCCCAGCGCCGACCTGGACCTCACCGTCCGCGGCATCGTCTTCAGTGCCGCCGGCACCGCGGGCCAGCGCTGCACCACCCTGCGGCGGGTGATCGCGCACGAGTCGGTCGCCGACGAGCTGTGTGAGCGGTTGGCGGCCGCGTACGCGACCCTGCCGATCGGCTCGCCGTTGGCGGACGGGACGCTGGTCGGCCCGCTCGTCGACGCCGCGGCCTACGACGGCTACGTCGACGCCCTGGACAAGGCCCGCGCCAACGGCGGCACGCTGCTCGCCGGCGGCGAGCGGGTCCTGGCCGACGAGGCGGGCGAGGCGTACTACGTGCAGCCGGCGGTCGTCCGAATGCCGTCCCAGGCCGAGATCGTCCGGGCGGAGACCTTCGCGCCGATCCTCTACGTCATGACCTACCGCGACCTCGACGAGGCCATCGCGCTGCACAACGACGTGCCCCAGGGGCTGTCGTCGTCGATCTTCACCACGGACGTCCGCGAGGCCGAGACCTTCCTGTCCGCCCGCGGCTCCGACTGCGGGATCGCGAACGTCAACATCGGCCCCTCCGGCGCCGAGATCGGCGGGGCGTTCGGCGGCGAGAAGGAGACCGGCGGCGGCCGCGAATCCGGCTCGGACGCCTGGAAGGCCTACATGCGGCGGGCGACGAACACCGTCAACTACTCGACCGAGCTGCCACTGGCCCAGGGCGTCGAATTCGGCTGACGCGGCCCCTGAACCGGGCAAAGGCAACCGGCGGGCGGCTCAGCGCAGCTTGCGGAAGTCCCAGCTGACGATCTTGGTGGGTTCGACGCGCAGCCAGCCGTGGCGGCCGTCGTGCACCATCTCCTCGCCGCCGATGTACTTGCGGGCGAACGCGCGCTCGACCGGCTCCAGCCGGGCCTCGGGCTCCCCGCTGCGGGGCACCTCGCCGACGACCTCGGCCGCACCGGAGATCTCCACCCCGCGCAGCTCCAGGAACTGCTCACCGGCATCCACCACGACGCCGATGCGCGGGTCGCGTCGCAGGTCGGCCCAGCGGCGGCTCCGACTGATCGAGTAGAGCCAGAGGGCGCCGCCGTGCCAGACGAACCAGAGCGGGGTGGCGTGCGGCCCGTCGGGCCCGATGGTGGCGACCCGACAGGTGCGCTCCGCGCTCAGGAACGCGTCCCGCTCCTGCTCGGACATCGCGATCGCCCTGCCTCGCCGCTGTTCCTGCATCGCCGCCGCTCCCTCGCTGTCCGCCGCCGTGAGCCGGTCGATGCGCGCGCACGACGACGGCCCCGGGGACCATATCCCCGAGGCCGTGATCGTGATACCGGGCGTCGCAGTGCGGCGCCCGCCGTACGTGAGGCTCAGTGCTTGAAGGCGTCCTTGACGTTCTCGCCGGCGTCCTTCAGGTCGGACTTGGCCTGGTCCTTCTTGCCTTCGTCGCGAGTCTCCTCGTCGCCGGTGGCGTTGCCCAGGGCCTCCTTGGCCTTGCCCTCGCTGTCATCGATAGCGTTCTTGATCTTGTCAGTGGCGCTCATCAGGTGAACTCCTTCGTGTTCGCGTAAGTGCGGACAGCAGCGAGGTACCCCGGGTTACCGGATGGTAATCCTGCGCCGTGTCGCTGTGGCGACGGTTACGCCAGCCGGGTGACGTCCACGGTGACGGTGAGGCTGTTGGTCTGGTGCGGACCGGCGACGATGCCCTTGATCGGAGGGACGTCGCGGTAGTCGCGGCCGGAACCGACCACGACGTGCCGCTCGGCGACCTCGCAGTTGCCGGTCGGGTCATACGGTGTCCACTCCCCGAGCCACCACTCGACCCAGGCGTGGCTCTCGCCGCGCGCGGTCTCGCCGACGGCGGGCTCGCTCGAGGGGTGCAGGTAGCCGGAGACGTACCGCGCCGGTATCCCGACGTGCCGCAGGGCCCCGACGGCGAGGTGGGCGTAGTCCTGGCAGACGCCGCTACGCGACTCCCAGGCATCGGCGGCCAGGGAGTGCACCCCGGTTGCGCCGCGCAGGTAGGTCAGCGCCCCGTGCACCGTCTCGCAGATCGCCCGGCCGGTGGCGGCCGGGGAGTTGTCGGCGGCGATCGACTCGGCCAGGTCGCTGAGCTCGATCGGCGGCGCCGTCATCGGCGTACCGGTCAGGAACTCCACGAAGGAGTCCTTCACCGTCGGGGTCCGCAGGTCCGGCCAGCTGAGCTCGGCGGGCTCCGGCCGGCGGGAGGCGTCCACCTCCACGAGGCTGGTCGCCCTGACCTCGAGCGCCCGGTGGGCCCCGCTGGCCTCGAACACCCGGACCTCGGTGCCCCAGTAGTCGCTGAAGCGGTAGTGCCAGGTGGACGGGTCGACCTGCAGGTTCGACTCCAGCGTGGTCTGCCACGGCAGTTGCGCCGGGGTGAATCGGGCCTCGTTGAACGACGCGGCGACGCTGCGGTCGTACTCGTACTGCGAGACGTGGGCGATGCGGTAACGGGCGGTCATCTCAGCTGGCCATCCACGAGGTCACGACCGAGCGCGGGAAGTAGCGCTGGGCCACGGCGTCGCCCGCGACCGAGCAGGCGCTCTGGACACGCTCCATCAGTTGGTAGACGTCGTCGAGCAGCTCCGGCGGCGGCGTGAACTCCAGCTCCGAACGGATCATCCCCAGCACCCGGTGGGCCTGCCGGCGGGTGACGCGGTCCTCGAGGCCGTGCAGCGCGGCCAACCGGTCCAACGACCGTTCGGCGATGACCAGCGCGCTCATCAACGAGCGCGGGAAGATCGGGTCGAGCAGCAGGAACTCGGCGGAGCGGCGCTCATCGACGGCGCCGCGGGCGCTGCGCAGGAAGGCCTGGTAGGCGCCGCAGCTCTGCAGCAGGGTGACCCACGACGGCCCGGCGTCCCCGGCGAGGGCACGCGCGGCGGCGAGCCGCGCGATCATGTCGGCCCGCTCGATGCTGCGGCCGAGCACCAGGAAGTGGTAGGCCTCGTCCCGCGAGAGGGTGCTGTCGGCGACCCCGTTGAACGCCGCCGACCGCTCGCGCACCCAGGTCAGAAACGGCTCGGGATAGGCCCGCCGGCCCGGGCGGTTCGCCTCGTGCCAGGTGACGTTGATCGTCTCCCAGAGTTCGGAGGACACGACCTCGCGGGAGCGGCGGCCGTTCTCCCGCGCCGCGGCGATCGAGCCGATCACCGAGGCCGGGGTCGCGGCGTCCCACACCAGGGTCTCCAGGACGTCGCGGCGGCCGGGGGCCTCGCCCGGTTCGTGGCCCATCGCCGACAGCAACGAGGCGCAGACGACGTCCTCCGGCGCCCAGGGGTCGTCGAGCAGCAGGTTGAGGTGGACGTCGACGATGCGGCTGGTGTCCTCGGCCCGCTCGACGTAGCGCCCGATCCAGTACAGCGACTCCGCGATCCGGCTGAGCATCAGGCCTCCCTCCCGTGCCGCGTCTGCTGCTGTTGCATCTGCTGCTGGCGGATCTCCATGTCGATCGCCGACTCGACGGCCGGCAGCGGGCCGTGATGGTCGGCGCCGTGCACCACGGTGCGGGCGGTCGGGGCCTGTCGTTCGCCGGCCAGCACCCAGGTGTCCTTCGAGCCGCCGCCCTGGCTGGAGTTGACCACCAGCGAGCCCTCGGGCAGCGCCACCCGGGTGAGGCCGCCGGGCAGTACCCACACGTCGTCGCCGTCGTTGACCGCGAACGGGCGCAGGTCGACGTGGCGAGGGGCAACGGAGTCGCCGATCAGGGTGGGCACGGTGGACAGCTGCACCACCGGCTGCGCGATCCAGCCGCGTGGGTCGACGATCAGCCGCTGCCGCAACACCTCCAGCTCCTCGCGGGTGGCCTGGGGGCCGATCACCAGCCCCTTCCCGCCGGCGCCGTCGACCGGCTTGACGACCAGCTCGTCGAGCCGGTCGAGCACCTCGTCGAGCGCGCCCGGGTCCTCGAGTCGCCAGGTGTCGACGTTCTTCAGCACCGGCTCCTCGGCCAGGTAGTACCGGATGAGGTCGGGGACGTAGGTGTAGATCAGCTTGTCGTCGGCGACGCCGTTGCCGACGGCGTTGGCGATCGTGACGTTGCTGGCCCGGGCGGCGGTGAGCATGCCGGGGCAGCCCAGCATCGAGTCGGAGCGGAACTGCACCGGGTCGAGGAAGTCGTCGTCGACCCGGCGGTAGATGACGTCGACGCGGCGCTCGCCGGAGGTGTCGCGCATGCGGACGACGCCGCCGGAGCAGATGAGATCGCGCCCCTCGACCAGCTCGACGCCCATCGCGCGGGCCAGCCAGGCGTGCTCGAAGTAGGCGCTGTTGTAGACGCCCGGCGTCAACACCACGACGCAGGGGTCCGTGACCCCGGCGGGCGCCGCCGCCCGCAGCGCCGCCAGCAGCCGCTGCGGGTAGTGCGACACCGGCCGCAGCCGTACCTGGCCGAGCACCTCGGCCCACTGCTGCCGCATGGCGGCGCGGTTGGCCAGCACGTAGCTGACCCCGGAGGGGACCCGGACGTTGTCCTCGAGCACCCGGAAGTCGCCCTGCTCGTCGCGGATGAGGTCGATGCCCCCGACGTGGACCCGGACCCCGTTGGTGGGCTCGATGCCGTAGGCGGCCCGGTGGTAGTGCTTGGAGGAGGTGATGACGCTGCGCGGCACCACGCCGTCGGAGACCGCCCGGCAGCTGCCGTAGGCGTCGGCCAGGAACGCCTCGAGGGCGCGGACGCGCTGCCGGACGCCGGCCTCGATCGTCGACCAGCTCTCGTCGTCGATGACGCGCGGGACGATGTCGAGCGGGAAGGGCCGCTCCTCGCCGCCGATGTCGAAGGTGACGCCCTGGTTGAGGTAGGCCCGGGCGAGGGCGTCGACCCCGGCGCGCAGCTCGCCGGAGCCGGCGCGCAGCAGCGAGTCGTGCAGGGCCTGGTACGGGGCCCGGGTTTCCCCGTCGGACGCGATCATCTCGTCCCACGCCTGCCCCAGCGAGTACCCGGAAAACAGGTCCGCGGTCGTCGGCATCAGTCGATCACCCGTCCGTTCCCGGTGCCGTCGCGACCATGGCACCCACCCGCACCACCGCCGTCACGCTCCGATGCGGGCGGCGGCGAGCTCGATCCGGTCGTCCGGCTGGACGGCCGCGAGACGGAAGTATGCCCGACCGGCCGGGCCGTAGAACTCGCCCGGGGAGACGACGATCCCCGCGCGGGTCGCAAGATCGCGCGTCGCCGCCCAGGAGTCGCCGCCCGGGGCCGCCACCCAGAGGTAGAACGCGCCGGCCGGCAGCTCGCAGGCGTAGCCCGCGGCCCGCAGGATCGCCGCGAGCCGCTGCAACCGGCTCAGGTAACGCGCCCGCTGCGCCGCGACGTGCTCGTCGTCGCCCAGCGCGGTCACGGCGGCGGCCTGGACCGGGCCCGGGGGCATGAGACCCGCGTGCTTGCGGACCTCGCGCAGGTAGTGCACCAGCTCGGGATCGCCGGCGTAGAAGCCGATGCGGGCGCCGGCGAAATTGTCCCGCTTCGACAGCGAGTGCACCGCCAGCAGCCCGGCGGTACCGGCGCGCAGCACCGTGGTCTGCGGGCCGGCCCAGGTGAACTCGGCATAGCACTCGTCGGACACGACGGGGATGCCGCGCACCCGTCCCCACTCCGCGGCGGCGGCGAGGTCGGTCAGCGCGCCGCTGGGGTTCGCCGGCGAGTTCACCCAAACGCACAGGGCGCGCTGCGCGTCCTCGTCGGTGATGTCGTCGAGCTGGTCGTAGGGCAGCGCCCGGCAGCCGGCGAGCGTCGCCCCCATGGCGTAGGTGGGGTAGCTGATCGCGGGGTAGAGCACGGTGTCCCGGAACGGGTCGCGCAGCCGCAGGTACTGCGGCAGGGAGGCCACGAACTCCTTCGACCCGACGCACGCGGCGACCTCGGTATCCGCGTCGACCTCGGCCCCCAGCCGCCGGGCGATCCAGTCGGCGGCCGCTCGCCGGAAGGCCGGCGTGCCGATCGAGGGCGGGTACCCGCGGGCCTGCCCGCCGGTGGCGAGGGCGGCGACCACCGCGTCCGGCGGCGGGTCGCAGGGGGTGCCGATCGACAGATCGACGGCGCCTCCGTCGTGCTGGTTCGCGAGCGCGATGATCTCGTCGAGCCGCTCGTAGGGGTAGGGCGGTGGGACGAACCCCGCCGCGGCACCGCCGTCTCCGATCACGACCATCGCCCCACCGTAGTCAGCGCCCCACCACCCGGGGTGACCCCGGCTCGGCCCCGCTGCGGCGCTCGCCCCGGCGGGTCGCGCCGCAGCGGGGCCAACACCGACGCTCAGAGGTGCTCGGCGAGCAGCTGGGCCAGGTGACGCCCGGTGGTCGCGGCGAGTTGGTCGAGCTGGGTGCGGCAGGAGAACCCGTCGGCCAGGACGACGGCGTCGTCGCCGGCCTCGCGCACGGCCGGCAGCAGCGCCGTCTCGGCGACGGCGACGGAGACGTCGTAGTGCCCGCGCTCGACCCCGAAGTTGCCGGCGAGCCCGCAGCAGCCGCCCACGGCGGTGACGTCGGCACCGGCGCCGGCGAGCAGGTCCGCGTCGGCCTGCCAGCCGGTCACCGCGTGCTGATGGCAGTGCGGCTGAGCGACGGCGCGGACCCCGTCCAGCCGTGGCGGGGTCCAGCCGGGCGTCGCGGCGAGCAGCTCGGCGAAGGTGCGAGTGCCCGAGGTGACTCGGGGGGTGCGGGGGTCGTCCGGCAGCAGCCCGGCGAGGTCGTGGCGCAGCACTGCGGTGCAGGACGGCTCCAGCCCGACCACCGGCGTGCCGTCGGCGATCGCGGGGCCGAGCGCGTCGAGGGTGCGGCGCAGCTGCCGCTTCGCGCCGTCCAGCTGGCCGGTCGAGATCCAGGTCAGCCCGCAGCAGACGGGTTCCGCCGGGATGCGGATCTCGTAGCCGGCCGCCTCGAGCACCCGCACGGCGGCGCGGCCGACCTCGGGGCTGAAGTGGTCGGTGAAGGTGTCGACGAACAGCAGCACCGGTGTCCCGCCCCGGGCGGGTGCGACACGCTCGCCGAACCAGTCGCGGAAGGTGCGCTCTGCGAAGACCGGCAAGGGACGACGCTCGTCGACGCCGGCCGCGCGCTTCGCGAGGCGCGAGAGCCGCTGGCTGCCCATCAGCCGGTTGACCAGGCGCGGCGTCCGGGAGGCCAGCCGCGCCCACCGCGGCAGCATGCCGAGCGCGTAGTGCGACGCCGGACGCAGCCGGCGGCGGTAGCGCTGGTGCAGCACCTCGGCCTTGTAGGTGCCCATGTCGACGCCGGCGGGGCAGTCGGACGAGCAGCCCTTGCACGAGAGACACAGATCGAGCGACTCGGCCAGCTCGGGCGCCCGGAAGCCGTCCACCAGCGAACCGTTGGCCAGCTCCTGCAGCACCCGCGCCCGACCCCGGGTGGAGTCCTTCTCGTCCCGGGTCGCGAGGTAGGACGGGCACATGACGCCGCCGGTCGCGGTGGTGTCGGCCCGGCACTTGCCGACGCCGACGCAGCGGTGGACGGCCGTCGAGAGGTCGCCGCCGTCCGTGGCGTAGGCGAAGCCGAGATCGCCGCGCAGCGGCCGGGCGTGCGGCACCCGCAGGTCGGCGTCGAGCGGCGCCGGATCGACCACGACGCCGGGGTTGAGCAGGTTGCGCGGGTCGAAGAGCTGCTTGACCGCCCCGAACAGGCCGAGCGCCTCGGGCGAGTACATCCGGGGCAGCAGCTCGCCGCGGGCGCGGCCGTCGCCGTGCTCGCCGGACAGCGACCCGCCGTGCGAGCCGACGAGGTCGGCCGCGTCCTCGACGAACGCGCGATAGGTCGCAGGACTCGAGCTCAACGGGAAGTCGATACGGACGTGGACGCAGCCGTCGCCGAAGTGGCCGTAGCTGAGCCCGTCGACGCCATGCTGGCGCATGAGCGCCTCGAACTGCCGCAGATAGTCGCCGAGGTGGTCGGGCGGGACGGCCGCGTCCTCCCAGCCCGGCCAGGCCGGCGCGCCCGCCGGGGTGCGGCCGCCGAGCCCGGCGCCGTCGGCCCGGATGCGCCACAGCGCGGCGGCGGGCGCCCCGGTGACGACGGCGGAGTCGAGGCAGCCGGCGTCGGCGGCGAGCCGCTGCCCCGCCGCTATCGCCTCGGCCTCGGTCGCACCGGCGGTCTCGACGAACAGCCAGCCGTCGCCCTTCGGCAGCGGCGGCACCGCGGCCTCGCCGCGACGGCGGCGCACGACGTCGACCAGCCGGGCGTCCATGCCCTCCAGCGCCACCATGTCGTGGGTCAGCAGCGCCGGCACCGCGTCGGCGGCCGCGGGCATGTCGGGGTAGCCGAGCACGCAGAGCGCGACCGCCCGCGGCGACTCGACCAGTCGGACCGTGGCCCCGAGCAGGACCGCGAGCGTGCCCTCGGTGCCGGCGAGGAACTTGGCGACGTCGCCGCCGTTCTCGGGCAGCAGGTGCTCCAGCGAGTACCCGGACACCTGCCGGCGGAACCGGCCGAAGCCGGTGCGGACGGTCGCGAGATTGTCGGCGACGAGGCGGTCGAGCCCCTCGTGGATCGCCGCCGCCGGGTCGGGAACGGGGCGACCGTCGGCGCGCCCGGCGGTGAAGCGGGTGCCGTCGGCCGTCACCACGTCGAGGCCGAGGACATTGTCGGCCGTGCGGCCGTAGGTCATGGCGCGGGGGCCGCACGCGTTGTTGCCGATCGAGCCGCCGATGGTGGCTCGGGCCTTGGTGGACGGATCCGGTCCGTAGCGCAGCCCGTGCGGCGCCGCGGCGGCGGTGATGTCGTCCAGGATCGCGCCGGGCTCGACGAAGGCCGTGCGGGCGTCGGGGTCCAGCGAGAGCACGCGGTTCAGGTGGCGCGAGAAGTCCAGCACCAGGCCGGTGCCGATCGAGTTGCCGGCGGTGGAGGTGCCGCCGCCCCGCGTCGTCACCGGCACCCCGAGCTCGACGGCGGCCGCCACCGCGGCCAGCGCGTCGTCGGTGCGGCGGGGATAGGCGACCACCGAGGGAACGACGCGGTAGTTGGAGGCGTCGGTGCTGTACTCGGCCCGCCGGCGCGTCCGGTCGTCGGCCTCGGGCACCCCGGCGCGCCGGAGCGCCGCGGCCAGGTCGCGGGGTTGGACGGCAGTCACCCGGCCATTGTCCAGGGGCGGGACCTCAGCCGGACGCCCAGGCAGGAGGTCCGGCGCCGTCGAGCGCTGTCGCCAGCGCGGCGCGGGCGGTGAGCGGGCCGACGAGGTTGCCGGTGCCGCTGTACCCGCCGGCCGCCACCACGCCGTCGTCGACACGCACGCACAGCGGCCGGCCGTCGGCGGTGAAGCCGACTGGGGCCGCCCAGCGGTGCGTGACGCTCACCGGGCCGCCGGCCAGCCGGGTGGCGACTGACTCGATGTGGGACTGCACCGGCGCCGACGGTGCGGTGTCGTGCGTCCACTCCGCCTCGCCGCCGACGTCACGTCCGCCGCCGACGAACAACCGACCGTCCGCGTCCTGCTGGGCGTAGTCCAGGCCCCACCGGCCGTAGAGCGGGCACGGCACCGGCTCCGCCGCGACCGGGGCGGCGGCGAGCATCTGCAGCCGCGCGGTGCGGACGCGGCCCGCCAGTGACGGCAGCAGCTGTTCCAGCCGGCCGTCGACGGCGACCACGACCGCCCCGGCCCGGACGGTGCCGCGCGCCGTGTGCACCGCTCCCGCCTCGACCGATGTGACCGGGGTGTGTTCGTGCAGCCGCGCGCGATCCCGCAGTCGCGTGGCCGTGAGGATCGAGCGGACCGCCGGGTTCACCGCGGCGTCGTCCGGCAACGCGATGCCGCGGCCGAGCGGGCCGTCGTAGTCCTCGACGGCGATGCCGTGCGCCCGCAGCGCGGCGGCGTGCGCGGCACAGTCGGCGCGTTCGCGCTCGCGCTCGGCCGCCTCCTCGGCGTCGGCAGGGTCGCCGGGCAGTCCGGCGAGACGGATCGACCCGACCCGACGGACGACACCGGACGGCAGGGTGTCCATCACCCGATCGAGTTCACGCAGAGTTGCGCGATAGAGCTCGAGCGCGGGGTCGCCCCAGGCCACCAGCGCGTCGTGCAGGAACGGAGCCGGTCCGCCGAGCAGGAAGCCGCCGTTGCGACCGGCGGCACCGGCCGCCACCCGGCCGGCGTCCAGCCCGACAACCGACAGGCCCCGGTCGGCGGCGTCCTCGACGGCCGCGAGACCGGAGGCACCGAGCCCGACGACGCAGACGTCGGCCGTCAGATCACCGGGCAGCGGCGGCAGGCCGGCCCACTGCGCGACGACCTCGGCGTCGTCCCAGCCGACGCCGTCCGCACCCGCGAGGCCTGCCGTCACGGCTGGGCGACCGCCGACTTCCCCAGCACCACGACGCCGCCCTCGGAGACGTGGTAGCGCTCCCGGTCGAGGTCGGGCTCGAGGCCGATGTGCGCGCCCTCCGGGACGATCACGTCCTTGTCGAGGATCGCGCGGCGCACCACGGCGCCGCGTCCGACCTGGACGCCGTCCATGAGCACCGAGCCCTCGACGTAGGCGCCGGCGGCCAGCCGCACGTTCGGCGCCAGGACGCTGTGCCGCACCGTGGCTCCGGCGACGATGGTGCCGGCCCCGATGACCGACTCCTGGGCGATGCCGCCCTCGACGAACTTGGCCGGCGGGAGCTGCGGGTGGTGGGTGAAGATCGGCCACCGCTGGTTGTAGAGGTTGAAGACGGGGTGGACCGCGACCAGGTCCATGTGCGCGTCGTAGTAGGCGTCGATCGTCCCGACGTCACGCCAGTACCCGTGGTCGCGCCCGGTGGCTCCGGGAACCTCGTTGTTGTTGAAGTCGTACACGAAGGCGTCGCTCTTGTTCACCATCATCGGCATGATGTTGGCGCCCATGTCGTGCACCGAGTCCTCGTCCTCGGCGTCGATGCGCAGGGCCTCCAGCAGCGCCTGGGTGGAGAAGACGTAGTTGCCCATCGAGGCGAAGGTCTCGTCGGGCGAGTCGGGCAGGCCCGGGGGCTCGGCGGGCTTCTCGAGGAAGTCGACCACCCGGCCGTTCGCGTCGGCGTCGATGACCCCGAAGGCGCTCGCCTCCGACCGCGGCACGCGGATCCCGGCGACGGTGGCGCCGGCGCCGCTGGCGACGTGCTGGTCGATCATCTGCCGGGGGTCCATGCGGTACACGTGGTCGGCGCCGAAGACGATGATGTAGTCGGGCTTGTCGTCGTAGATCAGGTTGGCCGACTGCAGGATGGCGTCGGCGCTGCCGGTGTACCAGCGCGGGCCGAGCCGCTGCTGGGCCGGCACGGGGGTGATGTAGTTGCCCAGCATCTGGGACATCCGCCACGTGGTGGTGATGTGCCGGTCCAAGGAGTGGGACTTGTACTGGGTCAGCACGCACAGCCGCAGGTAGCCGGCGTTGACGAGGTTCGAGAGCACGAAGTCGACGAGGCGGTAGTTGCCCCCGAAGGGCACGGCAGGTTTCGCGCGGTCGGCCGTCAACGGCCACAGGCGCTTGCCCTCGCCGCCGGCGAGCACGATGCCGAGTACCCGCGGTTCGCGTGCCACCCCGACACCCCCTCCATTCCCGGGATCGCCGCCCTTGGGACGTTCCCACCCTAGTCGTCTACCCGTCTACGGTGAGCGCATGCGTGTGGCCGTGTTGAGCCGCGAGTACCCGCCGGAGGTGTACGGCGGGGCGGGGGTTCACGTGGAGTTCCTCGTGCGGGAGCTGCGCCGTCTCGTCGACGTCGACGTGCACTGCTTCGGGCCGCCACGCGGCGAACCGGGCACCGCAGCGTACGCCGACCCGCCGGGGCTCGCCGGCGCCAACGCGGCGCTGCGCACGCTCGGCGTCGACCTGGAGATGGCGGCCGCGGTCGGCGGGGCCGACGTCCTGCACTCCCACACCTGGTACGCCAACCTCGCCGGCGTGGTCGGCGGGCGGCTGCACGGCGTCCCCCACGTGCTCACCGCCCACTCGCTGGAGCCGCAGCGGCCGTGGAAGGCCGAGCAGCTCGGTGGCGGCTACCGCGTCTCCTGCTGGGCCGAGCGGCAGGCGTACGAGACCGCGGACGCGATCGTGGCCGTCTCCTACGGCATGCGTGCCGACGTGCTCGACGCGTACCCGTTCGTCGACCCCGAGCGCGTCCACGTGATCCACAACGGCATCGACACCGGCCTGTACGCCCCCGCGATGGACGACGCGGCGCTGCGGCGGCACGGGGTCGACCCCACCCGGCCGATCGCGCTGTTCGTCGGGCGCGTGACCCGCCAGAAGGGGCTGGCGCACCTGCTGCGAGCCGCGGCCGGCTTCGACCCCGAAGTGCAGCTGGTGCTCTGCGCCGGCGCCCCGGACACCCCGGAGATCGCGGCCGACACCGAGGCAGCGGTGGCGTCGTTGTCCGAATCGCGCTCCGGCGTGGTGTGGCTGCGCGACATGCTCCCCCGCGAGGAGCTCACCCAACTGCTGACCCACGCCACCGTCTTCGTGTGCCCCTCGGTCTACGAGCCGCTGGGGATCGTCAACCTCGAAGCGATGGCCTGCGGGACGGCGGTCGTCGCCAGCGCGGTCGGCGGCATCCCCGAGGTCGTCGCCGACGGCAGCACCGGCCTGCTGGTGCCGTACCACTCGGTGCCGACCGAGGAGTTCGAGGCCGGCCTCGCCGCCGCCGTGAACGAGGTCTGCGCCGATCCCATGCGCGCCACCGCGATGGGTCTGGCCGGACGGGAACGCGCCGAGCGGGAGTTCGGCTGGGACACCATCGCCCACCGCACCGTCGAGCTCTACGAGACGCTGCTGCGGTAGTGGCGTAAGAGGGCAGCCACCAGGGGGCGCCGACCGCGGCGACGCCCGCGAGGCGCCCGTTCTCGTCGGCGACCATGACTTCGCTGTGCGTCGCGTCGGTCCACCGCTCGAGAATGGCGCGGACAGCGGACTCCGATTGCGAATGTCCCCACTGCTCGAACAGCGGTGACGAGGGCGCGCACGTTCGGCCGTGCGGATCCACGACCATCATGCGCGGTACGTCCGCGAGCTGTGATCGCAGCTTCTTCGAAAGCTGTCCACAGTGGAGCAGTCTTCTGTCAGACCCCTGGTGCAGTATCGCTCGTATGACCGAGGTGGTGTCGGCGGATGAGATCGCGGCGTGGGCGGCGTCGGTGCCGGCGGGCGAGGGGGTGTGGACGCGGTTCGGGCCGTTGGAGCCGGCGGCGTTGTCGCGGGCGGGGAAGGTCGACGCGCTGGTGGCGCTGGAGCGGGTGGGCTCCTGGGTGGTCGCGGAGCAGGCCCGGCTGCTGGCTGCCCTGGCGACCCCGCCCGGTGATGCCGCCGAGACGGCGGTCGGCACCCGGGCGGAGCGGGACGCCGCGGCCGGGAAGCAGTGGGCGCGCGAGGAGATCGCTGCGGCGCTGCGCTGGTCGGCCGGGACGGTGCACACCCGGCTGCACGAGGCGCGGCAGTTGACCGGCCGGCTGGGCGACACCCTGACGCTGCTGACCCAGGGCGCGATCACCGGCCGGCACGTGGCCCGGCTGGTCGAGGCCACCGACGGGCTCGACGACGCCACCGTCGCCAAGATCGAGACCCGGGTGCTGGAGCGGGCCGGCGGCCAGTCGCCGGCGGCGTTCGGACGCTCGGTGCGCCGGGCGGTGGAGGCGCTGCGGCCGGTCGATCCCGATGACCCGGACGCCGATCACCGACAGGCGGTCGAGGCCCGCCGGGTGGTGTGCACCGAGCTACCCGACGGGATGGCCGAGATCTGGGCGCTGCTACCGGCCGACGGCGCGGCGCAGCTGATGACCACCCTCAACAGCGTCGCCGCCGCCGAGAAACACCTCGCCGACGGCCGCACCGCCGATCAGCGGCGCGCCGACGCCCTGGTCGCCCTGGCCGCGCAACGCCTCACCGACCCCACCCTGCCGGCCTGGCGCGGCCGGAGACCCTCGGTACAGGTGATCGTCAACGCCTCGACCCTGCTCGGGATGGACGAACTACCGGCCGAGCTCGACGGCCACGGCCCGATCCCCGCCGGCATCGCCCGGGCCATCGCGGCCGACCCCAGCGGCACCTGGCGGCGGCTACTCACCGACCCCGCCGGGGTGCTCACCGACTGCAGCCAGACCTACACCCCCGCCGCCGACGTGGCCGACCACGTCACCGCCCGGGACCGGACCTGCCGCTTCCCCGGCTGCCCGAGAAGCGCCCGCCGCTGCGAAATCGACCACCAGCTCGCCTGGGACGACAACGGAGCGACAGTCCCGGACAACCTCGAGACCCTCTGCTCCCGGCATCACCACCTGAAACACGAGACCGGCTGGAGCGTCGTCGGCGACCCCGCCGGCACCCTCACCTGGACCAGCCCCACCGGCCACACCTACCGATCCCCACCACAGCCCTACGACTGACGAAGCCCTACGACTGAACGACGCCGGGAACGCGAGCCGCCTGTCGAGTGGCACGATCAGCTCGAAGCAGGGACGAGGGACGCGAGGAGCGGGACATGGCGGGCGACGACACCGGGATGGACGACGGGACCTTCGCCGAGGCGCTGGCCGAGGTGCGCCGCTTCGTGCGCGCCGAGGTGCTCCCCCGCGAGGCGGAGATCGACGAGACGGACGAGATTCCCGAGGTGCTGCGCCGCAAGGCGGCCGAGATGGGGCTGTTCGGGTTCGCCCTCCCGACCGAGTACGGCGGCCTCGGGCTGTCGATGCGGCAGGAGGCGCAGCTCGTGGTCGAGATGTCCTACGCCGCCCCCGCCTTCCGCTCCATGCTGGGCACCAACAACGGCCTGGCCGGCCAGATCCTCGTCATGGCCGGCACCGAGGAGCAGAAGCAGCGCTGGCTGCCCGGCATCGCCTCAGGTGAGCTGATCGCGTCGTTCGGCCTGACCGAGCCCGACGCCGGCTCCGACCCGGCCTCGATGAAGTCCACCGCGCGCCGCGACGGCGACGAGTACGTCCTCGAGGGCACCAAACGCTGGATCACCAACGCTCCGGCCGCCGACGTCGTCATGGTGTTTGCCCGCGTGATGAACGGCGACACCGACGAGGGCATCGCCGTGTTCGCCGTCCCCACCTCCCTCGACGGCATCGAGGTCGGCCCGAAGGACCACAAGATGGGCCAGGCCGGCAGCCTCACCGCCGAGGTGTACCTGACCGGCGTGCGGGTCGGGGAGGACGCCCGGGTCGGCGGCGACGAGGGCTACCGCATCGCGATGCGCTCGGTCGCCCGCGGCCGGCTCTCGGTCGCGGCGATCTGCGTCGGGATGATGCACCGGCTGCTCGACGAGTCGACCGAGTTCGCCGTCGGGCGCGAGCAGGGCGGTTCCCGCATCGGCGACCACCAGCTCATCCAGGCGATGCTGGCCGAGTCCGCCACCGAGCTCTACGCCGCCGAGTCGATGCTGACCCGTGCATCCGCGGCCTTCGACGACGGGACGGTCTCGCGCACCGAGCCGTCGATGGTGAAGTACTTCGCCTCGGAGGCGGTCGGCCGCGTCGCGGACCGCGCGGTGCAGATCCACGGCGGCATGGGCTACATGCGCGGCGTGCCGGTCGAGCGGCTCTACCGCGACGCCCGGCTGTTCCGGATCTACGAGGGCACCAGCCAGATCCAGCAGCTGATCATCGGCCGCGGTCTCGTCCGCGCCGCCGCGAAGGGCTGAGCCGGGCCCGCTCAGAGCGCGGAGTAGTCCAGCCCGATCTGGTCCCGGACCTCGTCGAGGACGCCCATGATCGCGAGCGTCTCGTCCAGCGGGAGCAGCGGGCTCTCGGTGAGCCCCGCGCGCAGGCAGCGGTTGACCTCGGCCGCCTCGTACTCCATCCCGCGCCCGCCGGCCGGCGACTCGTACCGCTCCAGCACCTTGCCGTCGCGGGACACGACGCGGAACGAGGTCGGGACGTAGAACCAGCCGTCGATCTCCAGCCGCGCCTCGCTGCCGTGGATGACCGCGACGTTGGCCGCCTGCGCGGCGAGGGAGGTGGTCAGCACGGCGTGGGCGCCGGAGTCGTAGCGCAGCACCATCGAGGTCGTTGCGTCCACGCCGGTGAAGGCCGGGGTCGAGACCGCCGTGACCGACGACGGCGGCCCGAAGACGAGGTGCGCGAACGACACCGGGTAGATACCGAGGTCGAGCAGCGCGCCGCCCCCGAGCGACGGGGCGAACAGCCGGTGCTCGGGATCCCGCTCGAACCACTGGCCGTGCTCGGCGGTGAGGTAGACGAGATCGCCCAGCGTCCCGGCGGCGAGGATCTCGCGGATGCGGCCCACGTGCGGCAGGAAGCGCGTCCACATCGCCTCCATCAGGAACGTCCCGGCGGACCGCGCGGCGTCGACCAGCTGCTGCGACTCCGCCCGGTCCATCGCGAACGGCTTCTCGCAGAGCACCGCCTTGCCGCCCTCGATGGCCAGCAGCGCGGCCTCCTTGTGCCCGGGGTGCGGCGGCGAGACGTACACCGCGTCGACCTCGGGGTCGGAGGCCAGGGCGGCGTAGGACGCGTGGCGGCGGGGCACCCCGAACTCGTCGGCGAAGGCGTCCGCGGACTCCTGCGAGCGCGACCCGACCGCGACGAGTTCGCAGTCGTCCAGCAGCGCGAGGTCCTGCGCGAAGACGCGGGCGATGCCACCGGTCGCCATCAGGCCCCAACGGATCGGGTCGGTCATCGGCGGGAGGAGATCGGGGTCATGCTTCGGATTGTGTCAGCAGGATCGCCGCGGTGGCGGTGCCCGGTTCGACCTCGGTGAAGCCGCCGTCGTGGACGACCGGCGCGCCCGCGGCCACGGCCTCGTCCCACTGCGCGGGAGTGGCATCGCGCACGGCGACCGGGAAACCCGCCTCGCGCCAGGCGGCGCGGCGGCCCGGCGCGGCGGCGCGGAGGCCGAGCTGCGCGGCGTGGGCGGTCTGCGCCATTGCCTTGCCGGTGGTCAGCTCGGCGTGCGGCGAGAGCAGCACGAGCGGGACGCCGGCCGATGGCGGGCCGGGCGGTTCGGGGTCGTCGAGCACCGTACCGCCGACCTGCAGCCGGGCCAGCTCCGGCGGCCAGCCGTCGACCGGCACCGGCGGATAGACCCGTAGCTCGGCGCTGCGGAGCGTCACATCGAGGCCGTCGACGGTGCGGGCGCGGCGCCAGTCGGCCCCGCGGGCACGGCGCACGACCTTGCGGATCCGCTGCCCGTCCCAACGGGCGAGCGCCTCGGACCACTCCGGCCGCTCGGCGGTGAGGATCCGCAGCACCGCGGTCGCGGCCGCCTCCAGGGCGTCGGTGCGGACCGGCGGGGTGGCGCGTTCGATCCGGACGGCCATCGGCAGCACGAGTTCGCCGGCGGCCGTCATGCCAGCGAGTCGGCCCAGGCGTGCAGCAGCCGGGCACCGAACCCGGTGGCGCCCTTGGTGATCGGGCCGTCGTCCTCCGGGGCGCGCGCCGGCCCGGCGACGTCGAGATGCGCCCACGGCACGTTCCGCGCGAACGGCCGAAGGAACAGGGCCGCGGTGATGCCTCCGGGGTTACCGGGAGAGTTCGTGGCGTCGGCGATCTCGGAGCGCAGCGTCCCCTCGTAGTCCGCCGGCAACGGCATCCGCCACAGCGGCTGACCTGCCACCTCGCCGGCCTCGAGCAGCCCCACAGCCAGCGGGTCGGAGGTCGAGAGCAGCCCGCCGACCCGCAACCCGAGCGCGACCTTCATCGCGCCGGTGAGGGTCGCGACGTTCACCAGCGCGGTCGGCCGCAGCGTGCGGGCGGCGTAGGCCAGTGCGTCGGCCATCACCAGCCGTCCCTCGGCGTCGGTATTGCCGATCTCGCTGGTGCGCCCGCCGTAGTGACGCACGACGTCGCCGGGACGGAACGAGGCGCCCGAGAGCGCGTTCTCGGCCGCCGCCACCAGCGCGGTGACCCGCACCGGCACCCGCCGGGCGGCCACCAGCCGCAGCGCCGCGAGCACGGCGGCGCCGCCGGCCATGTCGGTGTGCATGGTGCGCATCGCGTCGCCGAGCTTGAGATTCACGCCGCCGGTGTCGAAGGTGATGCCCTTGCCGACCAGCACCAGGTGCAATCCGCCGCGGGCGCGGCGCGGCCGCCAGGACGCCTCGATCAGTCGCGGCGGCGAGGCGGACCCGCCGCCGACGGCGAGGATGCCGCCGAAGCCCTGCTCGGCGAGCCAGGCCTCGTCCCGGGTGACGACGTCGACCCCGAGAGGCTCGAGTTCCTTCGTGGCCTGGGCGGCGAGCCAGGCCGGGGTCTTCGTGGCGGCGGGCGTGTTGGCCAGGTCCCGGGCCCAGGCGGTGGCCCGGGCGTGCTCGCGGCCGAGCTCGACGGCCGGCTGTTCGCGGTCGTCGACGCCGCACAGGTCGACGCCGGTCGGCCCGTCCACCGCACGCGTCCGGCGGCTCCAGCGGTAGGTGCCCAGCAGCAGGCCCTCGACCAGCGCGGCCAACCGGTCGCCGGTGAGTCCGTCGGCAGCCACCCGGCTGCGGCCGGGCGGCAGGCCTCGGGCCAGGACGCCGGCGGCGTCGCGGATCCGGGGCGGCGTTGGCTCGTCAACGGGGCACGGCAGGTCGAGCTGCAGCGCGTCGCCGTCGGCGGGCGCGGGGCGGACGTCGATCACACCCGCGATCCTGCCGCATGGCCCGGCCGCGCCGTGACGCGGCCGCACCGGCGGCACCGGCGGCACCGGCGGCACAGCGCCGCTGCGGCCGCAACGGCGGCACGACGCCGCCGGGAACGCACGTCGGCCCCGACGGCGACGCAGGTCGCGGCCGGGGCCGACGGCAAGTGGCTCAGGTCAGCCGATCAGGCCTTCACCGACTTCAGAGCATCGCCCAGGGCTTCGGCTTCGTCGGGGGTCATCTCGACGACCAGCCGTCCGCCGCCCTCGAGCGGCACGCGCATCACGATCCCGCGGCCTTCCTTCGTGACTTCGAGCGGGCCGTCGCCCGTTCGCGGCTTCATGGCCGCCATGCGTACCTCCTCCAGGGTGAGCCGGCGGGGCTCACGTTTCCTCCGACGCGCGTGGACGTGCGCTCCGGTCCTGGTCCACATTCTCCCGCATGACGGGCCGATCACCCAACTCCGGGGCAGGTACGTTCGGGCGAGTCCGGCGCCGATCGGCGCGGGCGCCGCCGAACCGAGCCGAGGAGCCGACGTGGCCGACGAACTGCTGGTCGAGCGAACCGAGGGCGTCGCGACCCTCACGATGAACCGGCCGGAGTCGATGAATTCGCTGTCGCTCGCGCTGAAGGAGGCGCTGCTCGAGGGCATCGCCGACGTCTCGGCCGACCCTGCGGTCCGGGCTGTGGTGCTGGCCGGCGCGGGTCGAGGATTCTGCGTGGGGCAGGACCTGCGCGAGCACGTCGCCCAGCTCGACGCGGGCGATCCGGCCCCGCTCGCGACCGTCGGCGAGCACTACAACCCGATCGTGCTCGGCCTGGCCCGGATGCCGAAGCCGGTGCTGGCCGCGGTCAACGGCATGGCCGCCGGCGCCGGGGCGGGCCTGGCCTTCGCGTGCGACTTCCGCGTCGCCGCCAAGAGCGCCGGGTTCCTCATCGCGTTCGCCAACGTCGGGCTCTCCCTGGACTCGGGGGTGTCCTGGACGCTGCCCCGGCTGGTCGGCTCCGCCCGCGCGACCGCCCTGTGTCTGCTGGCCGAACCGGTCGGCGCCGAGGCCGCCCTCGAGATGGGGCTGGCGAACGCCGTGGTGGAGGACGACCGCATCCTCACGGCCGCCCACGAGCTGGCGGCACGGATGGCGGCGGGGCCGACCGCCGCCTACGCCGCCATCAAGCAGTCGATCGCGTACGCCGCCGACCACGACCTGGAGTCGGCGCTGGCGAAGGAGGCCGAGCTGCAGGCGGCGGCCGGCGCCACGCAGGACCACCGCAACGCCACCGCGGCGTTCGTCGCCAAGCAGCGGCCGACCTTCACCGGGCAGTGAGCGCGCCGCTCGCTTCGCGTCCTCAGCCGTCGGCCGCGCGCCAGCAGCCGGCGACGTGGTCGTCGACCATGCCGGTGGCCTGCATCAGCGCGTAGGCGGTGGTCGGCCCGACGAACCGGAACCCGCGCCGTTTCAGCTCCCGAGCCATCGCCCGCGACTCCGGCGAGGTCGAGGGGACCTCGTCGGCCGAGGCCGGGCGCGGGCGGGAACGAGGCGGCGCGAACGACCACAGCAACGCGTCGAGCCCCTCCGGGACGGCCTCCCGGACGGCTCGGGCGTTGCCGACGGTCGCCTCGATCTTGGCCCGGTTGCGCACGATGCCAGGGTCGGCCAGCAGTCGTTCCACGTCGCCCTCGTCGAAGGCCGCGACGGCGTCGACGTCGAAGCCGGCGAACGCGGTACGGAACGCCGGCCGCTTGCGGAGGATCACCAGCCAGGACAGCCCCGACTGGAACGCCTCCAGCGACAGCCGCTCGAACAACGCCGGCTGGCCGTGCAGCTCCCGGCCCCATTCCTCGTCGTGGTAGCGGATGTAGTCGGCAGCGCTGGTGGCCCAACCGCAGCGCCGCCGCTCAGCGTTCACCATCGTCCACGGCCGCGGCGGCGGCGGCGCGCAGCCGGGCGATCTCGGCGTCTCGGGCACGCAACTCGCCCGCCAGCCGGTCCAGCAGCAGGTCGGTCTCGGCGAACCGGTAGCCGCGCAGGGCGACCGGAAGCCGCACCTCGTCGACGTCGTCGGGGCCCAGCACCCGGTCGGCCGGCAGCTCCCAGACCGGCTCGTCGCGGACCGGCGGCGCCACCTGCTCGCCGGCCGGGAGGATGAAGGTGGCGAGGACGAACAGGCCGACGGCGAGCAGCAGGCCCACGACGCCGGCGACGAGCAGCTCCACCACGGCCACGATCGTGCCACGTCCGCCCGGCCCGCCGGGTGCGGCGGCTCAGCTCAGCGGGATGCGGATGATCCGGTCGTCGTCGTACCTCGGGTCGCCGCGGCCGTCCCGGTTCGAGGTGGTGACCCACAGCGCCCCGTCCGGCGCCACCGCCACCGTGCGCAGCCGGCCGTACGAGCCGTCCAGCAGCGACGTGGGTGCCCCGAGGGACCCGTCGGTGTTGACCGGGACGCGGTAGAGCCGGTGCCCCTGCAGCGCGCCCAGCCAGAGTGATCCGCCGGCGTAGGCGAGACCGGACGGGGAGGCCTCGTCGGTGGCGAAGGTGAGCAGCGGCGCGGTGGCGCCCGCCTTGGGGCCGCCGGCGTCGCCCTCGACCGAGGGCCAGCCGTAGTCGCGGCCTGCCTGCAGCCGGTTGATCTCGTCCTGCGCGTCCTGGCCGAGTTCCGCCTCAAAGACGGTGCCCTTGGGTCCGAACGCGAGCCCCTCGGGGTTGCGGTGGCCGCGGGTCCAGACCACCGAGCCCGGGTCGGGGTTGCCGGGTGCGGGCTTGCCCTCGGGCGTCATGCGCAGCACCTTGCCGCCCAGGTAGCTCTTCGTGGGCGCCCGATCGGGCTGCTCGGCGTCACCGGTCGTCACGTAGAGCATGCCATCGGGGCCGAAGGCGAGGCGGCCGCCGTCGTGGTCGGCCGCGCGTGGGATGCCGGTGAACACCCGGGTAAGCGTCCCGAGGCCGTCGCGGCCGTAGCGGAAACGGACGACCCGGTTGTCGATCTCGGTGGTGCAGTAGGCGTAGACGAGGCGGTCCGACGCGAAGTGGGGGGACAGCGCGATGCCCAGCAGGCCGCCCTCCCCTGCGTCGGGGGCGACGTCGGGCACCGTGCCGGCGACGTTGGTGACGCCCTCGGGAGTGACGCGGACGATGCGGTGACTCATCCGCTCGCTCACCAGCGCGTCACCGCCGGGCAGGAAGGCGACCCCCCACGGCACCTCCAGCGCACGGGCGACCACCGACGGCTTCCCGGCCGTGGCCTGCGGCAGCGGTGCCGGGGCGGTGCTGCTCGCGCTGCTCGGGGCGGTCGGACCGGCGCCGGTGGCAGGCCCGCTCGACCCCGTCCGCGGCCCGCTGGTATGCCCGGCGCGGGGGTCGGGCGACCCGCCGCCGGACGTGCAGGCGGTCAGCGCCACCACGGCGGCGACCGCGGTGGCCGCGAGGATTCGTGCACTGCGGGGCATGTGGTCGAAGCGTACTGGCCGCCCGCCCGAGAGCCCCGGGCGTGGCGGCGTGTGGTGCACTTCGGCCCATGAGCGAACCGGTCGTGCTGTCCGAGCGCCTCGACTCCACCCCCAGTTCTTCCACCAGCGGCATCGAGGTGGTCCGGCTGAACCGGCCGGGCAAGCGGAACGCGCTCGACTCCGCCGCCCTGGCGCAGCTGAACTCTCGCCTCGACACGCTGGCGCACGACGACTCGCTGCGGGTGGTGGTGCTGTCGACGACCTCGACGGCCGCGCTCTGCGCCGGGGCCGACATCGGCGAGCGGCTCGACCACGACGCCGGCGTGGCGCGGATGGCGGCCTTCACCCGCCTGTACACCGCACTGGACACGCTGCCGGTGCCGCTGGTCGCCGTCTGTGTCGGCAACTGCGTCGGCGCCGGGGCCGAGATCGTGGCCGCCGCCGACCTGCGCGTCGGCGGCGAGAATCTCGCGCTGTCGTGGGCGGGCGCGCGGCTCGGGGTCCCGGTCGGCCCCGCCCGGCTGGCGCCGTTGCTCGGGCTGGCCCGGGCCAAGGACCTGGTGTTCACCGGCCGGGTGGTGGGTGCCGCGGAGGCCCGGGAACTGGGACTGCTGCAGCAGGTCGTGCCGAGCGGAGAGGCCGAGGCGGCGGCCCTCGCGCTGGCCCGCCAGGTGGCCTCGCAGTCGCCGGGCGGCCTCCGGGTGCTCAAGCGCATGTTCCACGACCTCGACGGCACCGCCGCGCGGGTCGCCGCGGAGAACGAGGCCCTGCTGCGCTTCCAACAGCACGGCGCCGGCCTCCCGACCCCGACCCCACCCCCCTCCCGGTGAGTGGCGCACTACAGCCTCAGTGGGGCGCTGTACCGCACCACCCAGCCCGAAACGCACCACTCACCGGACGGGGGGCGGGCGGGTCAGGGCGGTGAAGGCCTGGTCCACGCCGGCCGCCCGGCACAGCAGGTCCAGCGCGGCCCGGCGGACGAAGCCGCGCTCACGCAAGTCGTCCAGGTAGCGCCAGAGCGGCAGGTAGAAGCCGTCGGGGTCGAGCACGACGACGGGCTTGGCGTGCATGCCCAGCGAGGCCGAGGTCCAGACCTCGAACAGCTCCTCCAAGGTGCCCAGACCGCCCGGCAGGGCCAGGAAGGCGTCGCTGCGCTCGTCCATCTCCCGCTTCCGCTCCCGCATCGACTCGACGACGACCAGCTCGTCGGCGTCGGCGTCGGCCAGCTCCCGGCCCGTCAGCCCGCGCGGGATCACCCCCGTGGTGTGGGCGCCGCCGGCCCGGGCGGCCCGCGCCACGTCCCCCATCATCGAGACCCGGCCACCCCCCGAGACCAGGCTGTGCCCGTCCGCGGCCAGTCGGGTGCCGACGGCGATGGCGAGCTCGCGGTAGCCGGAGTCGATGGTCTCGGACGAGGCGCAGTAGACGCAGATCCGCACGTCACTCGCCGTCGTAGCTCGTGTCGTGCGCGGGGTCGTGGGCGCTGGCCGACTCGGACACCGCCTGCGCCGAGCGCTCCTTGTCCGCCTCCACGATCCGCGTCACGGCCTCGTCGACGTCGTCGGTGACGTGGAGCAGGTCGAGGTCGTGGGCGGCGATCTTGCCTTCGGCGGCCACCGTGTCGCGCAGCCAGTCCGCCAGCCCGGACCAGTAGGCGCGGCCGAACAGGATGACCGGGAAGCGGGTGACCTTCTCCGTCTGCACGAGGGTCAGCGCCTCGAACATCTCGTCGAGCGTGCCGAAGCCGCCGGGCAGGATCACGAACGCCTGCGCGTACTTGACGAACATCGTCTTGCGGGCGAAGAAGTAGCGGAAGTTCACGCCGACGTCGACCCAGTCGTTGAGGCTCTGCTCGAAGGGCAGCTCGATGCCGAGCCCGACCGACACGCCTCCCGCTTCGGAGGCCCCTCGGTTGGCCGCCTCCATCGCACCCGGCCCGCCACCGGTGATGACGGCGTACCCGGCCCGGGCGAGCGCGGCACCCAGCTGCCGGGCGCAGCCGTACTCCGGGCTATCCGGGCGCGTCCGCGCCGAGCCGAACACCGAGACGGCCGCGTTGAGCTCGGCCAAGAGCCCGAAGCCCTCGACGAACTCGCTCTGGATCCGCAGCACCCGCCACGGGTCGGTGTGCACCCAGTCCGACCGGCCCCGCGAGTCGAGCAGCCGCTGGTCGGTCGTGCCGGAGGAGATCTGGCCCCGGCGCAGGAGGATCGGCCCGCGCTGGTGCTCCCGCTCCCGGCGGAGCGGCGGCCGGCCGCGATCGTCGGTCATGGGCGCGACGGTAGCGACCCCGCGGCCACCACCGTGGCGGCGGGCCGCGTCACGTGAGGAACCGGACGAGCGCGTCCTCGGCGGCCAGCGTGGCGGTCACCGAGACCCGCTCGTCGGCGCGGTGCGCGTAGTTGGGATCGCCGGGGCCGAAGTTCACCGCCGGGATGCCGAGCGCGCCGAAGCGGCTGACGTCGGTCCAGCCGAGCTTGGCCCGCGCCCCGCGGCCGACGGCGTCGACGAACTCGGCCGCGATCGGAAGATCGAGACCAGGCCGGGCGCCGGGCGCGCTGTCGGTGACCTCGAGCTCGTAGCCGGTGAAGACGTCACGCAGGTGGGCCAGGGCGTCCTGCTCCGAGCGGTCCGGCGCGAAGCGGTAGTTGACCGTCACCGTGCACTCGTCGGGCACCACGTTGCCGGCCACCCCGCCGGTGATGGCGACGGCGTTGAGCCCCTCGCGGAAGCTCAGCCCGTCGACGTCCACGCTGCGCGCCACGTAGGACGCCAGTTTGGTCAGGATCGGGGCGGCGGCGTGGACGGCGTTCTCACCGAGCCAGGAGCGGGCGCTGTGCGCCCGCACGCCGGTCAGCCGCAGCACCACCCGCATCGTGCCCTGGCAGCCGCCCTCGACCGCCCCGTCCGTGCCCTCGAGCAGGATCGCGAGGTCGCCGGCCAGGTCGTCCGGCCGGGTCCGCGCCAACCGGGCGAGACCGTTGCGGGCGGCCTCGACCTCCTCGCACTCGTAACAGATCCAGGTCAGGTCGGCTCCCGGCTCGATCGCCCCGGTGCCGACCAGGTGGGCCACGCGCAGCATCACCGCCAGCCCCGACTTCATGTCCGACGCCCCGCAGCCGATCAGCTCGTCGCCCTCCAACCGGGAGGGGACGTTCCCGGCCACCGGGACGGTGTCCAGATGCCCGGCGAGGACCACCCGGCGGCCCCGGCCGGCGTCGGTGCGGGCGACGACCGCGTCCCCGTCGCGCTCGACGCTCAGCTTCGGGCAGGCCCGCAGCGCCGTCTCGACCAGGCCGGCCAGCCGGCGCTCGTTGCCCGAGACCGACTCGACGTCGACCAACGCCGCGGTCAGCGTGGCGGCGTCGGTCGAGAGATCGAGACTGTCGGCGGGGCTGTGCTGCTTGCTCACCGACCGGAGATTACGCCCGCCGCCGCACGCGCGCCGTGACGCGGGCAACCCGGCCCCCCACGGGTCGGGTCGTTAGTGTGTCGGCGTGACTGACGAGAGCGGCACGGCACCGACGGGCGAACGGGCGGCCTGGGGCTACGGCCTGGCCACGAGCGTGGTGGGAGGGCCGGACTCCGGCTCCGCGCTGGACTGCTGGTACCCCGAACCGCAGTTGGGCGAGCAGCCGGCCACCGCGGCCGCGCCGCGTGAACTCGCCGCGCTGACCGGCAGCCAGGAGTCCGCCGCGGACCGCAACGTTCGGCTGGACGTGGTCGTGCGCGCCATCGATCTCGACGCCCCGCCGCAGGACACCGTGGACGTCTACCTGCGCCTGCACCTGCTCTCCCACCGGCTGGTCCGTCCGCGGGAGATC
The DNA here is from genome assembly GCA_963776855.1 of uncultured Actinomycetota bacterium. Taxonomy (GTDB): domain Bacteria; phylum Actinomycetota; class Actinomycetes; order Mycobacteriales; family Jatrophihabitantaceae; genus Jatrophihabitans. The sequence goes on from CAVZOC010000004.1 coordinate 609,943, forward strand.
AACCTCGACGGGGTGTTCGGGCTGCTCAGCAACGTGGTCTGGACCAACCTCGGCCCCTGCCCGGTGGAGGGTTTCGAGCTGATGCGGATGCAGCTTCGGCGCAAGGGGCCGATCCAGGTCCACGGCATCGACAAGTTCCCCCGCATGGCCGACTACGTCGTGCCCACCGGGGTCCGGATCGCCGACGCCGACCGGGTCCGGCTGGGGGCGCACCTGGCCGTCGGCACGACCGTCATGCACGAGGGCTTCGTCAACTACAACGCCGGGACGCTCGGCGCCTCGATGGTCGAGGGCCGGATCTCGGCCGGCGTCGTGGTCGGCGACGGCTCCGACGTCGGCGGCGGCGCCTCGATCATGGGGACGCTGTCCGGCGGCGGTACCCAGCAGGTGACCATCGGCGAGCGGTGCCTGATCGGCGCCAACGCCGGGATCGGCATCTCCCTCGGCGACGACTGCGTGGTCGAGGCCGGCACCTATGTCACCGCCGGCTCCAAGGTGACGCTCGGCGACGGGCGCGTCGTCAAGGCCGGCGAGCTGTCCGGCGCCGCCGGCCTGCAGTTCTGGCGCAACAGTGTCAGCGGAGCCCTCGAGGCCCGGCCCCGCTCCGGCGTCGCCGTCGCCCTGAACGAGGCCCTGCACGCGAACTGAGCCATGGACCGTACCCGTTCCGGACGCCGAGTCCTGCTCGGCCTCGTCGCCGTCCTCGCGGTGGCGGTGGCCGCCGTGGTCGCGCGCGCCCTCTACGGCGTGGCCCGCGACCACTTGGCCTCCGACACCTGCACCTTCGGGTCCTACCGCACCGACACCGGTCAGGCCGCGGTGGCCGCGGAGATGATCGGCGCCGTCACCCGCTACCCGGGCCACCTGCCGGTCCGCGCCCAGGCGCTGGTGCTCGCCGCGGCGCTGCAGGAGAGCAAGCTGCGCAACCTGGCCCCCGGCGCGGGTGACCGCGACTCCGTCGGGGTGTTGCAGCAGCGGCCGTCCCAGGGCTGGGGCGGCGGCGACCCGCAGAAGCTCACCAATGTCGGCGAGGCGACCACCGAGTTCCTCCGGGCGCTGCAGAAGGTGCCGCACTGGCAGCGGATGTCGGCCGCGGACGCGATCCAGGCCGTGCAGGTCTCGGCCGACGGCAGCCTCTACGCCCAGCACGCCGACCAGGCGCGGGTGATGGCGGCGGCGCTGTCCGGTCGCCGTCCCGCCGCCATCAGCTGCGACTTCGGCGCCCCGACGGTCGTCGCGGCGCCGCGCGTCATCGCCGCCCAGGCGTCGCGCCAGCTCGGGATCGACACCCCGAAGGCGGTCGGCGGGCGCACGGTGCGGGTGCCGGGCGCCGGGTGGCAGACAGCCGCGTGGTTCGTGGCCAACGCCGACCGGCTGGGCATCAACCAGGTCGACTACGACCACCGGACGTGGACGCGGGCCGACGGATGGTCGGACTCGGCCGCCTCCGCCCGCGCGGTGACCGCGACGATGGCGACCGTCTAGGCCTGTCTGTTCGGCCTGCTCGCCCTACTCGTCGTGCGCGACCGGCGGCAGATCCTTGATCCACTGCGGGTCGTGGTCGGTCTTGCCGGTCTTCGAGGCCCCGCCCGGCGAGCCGAGGTCGTCGAAGAAGTCGACGTTGGCCTTGGTGTAGTCGCGCCACTTCTCCGGCAGGTCGTCCTCGTAGAAGATCGCCTCGACCGGGCAGACCGGCTCGCAGGCGCCACAGTCGACGCACTCGTCGGGGTGGATGTAGAGCATCCGGCTGCCCTCGTAGATGCAGTCGACCGGGCACTCCTCGATGCAGGCCTTGTCGAGCAGGTCGACACAGGGCTCTGCGATCACATACGTCACTGCGGTTCTCCTCCGACACGTGTCTGGCTGCTGCGGGCTCGGTGCTGCGGGTTGGGCCACCCACCCGGGGGCGGAGCGGACCCGTCCAACGAGCCGTCGCCTAGTATGCCGCCCGTGATGGAGCCTAGCTGGGTCGGGCAGCGTGTCAGCGTCCGGCGCGTGGTCGAGCGGACCGACGACGGCGGCGTTCGGGTCGGGGACGTCGTCGGAGACCTCGTCGGGCTGGACGCCCAGACCGCGGTCGTCGAGACCCGCAGCGGACTGGTCGAGGTCCCCGTCCCACTGGTGGTCGCGGCGCGCAAGGCGCCACCGTCGACCGCCGACGAGCTGGCCCTGGACGGCGTCGCGGCGCGCGGCCTGCGCGCGCACGACACCGAGCAGCTCGGGGGGTGGTTGCTGCGCGCCGACCACGGCTTCCTGCGGCGCGCGAACTCGGTGCTGCCGCTGCGACAGCTGGGCATGCCGCTGGACGAGGCCATCACCCGGGCGCGGGCGTGGTACGCCCAACGGGGCCTGCCGCTGCTCCTCACCGTCCCCACCGAGGCCCGGCGGCTGCTGGACGCGGAGCTCGGCGAACGCGGCTGGGAGCCGCTGCTCGACAGCCACGTCATGACCGCCCGGCTGGACCGGCTCGACACCGCACCCGCCGACGGCGTCGAGCTGCTCACCGCCGACCACCCGGACGAGGCGTGGCTCGCGGTCTACCGCGGCGGCGACGAGGTCGACGCCCGCGCTGCGGCGCTGCTGGCACGCCACGACCGGGTCACGTTCGTCTCGCTGCGGCAGGAGGGCCGGACGGTCGCCATCGGCCGGGGCGTGGTGGACGACGGCTGGCTCGGCGTGGCCGCGGTCGAGGTCGTGCCCGACGCCCGCCGCCAGGGTCTGGCCCGGCTCGTGACGGCCGCCCTCGCCCGCTGGGGTGACCGCCAGGGGGCGGCGCGGTCCTACCTGCAGGTCGAGGCCGCGAACGACGCCGCGATCGCCCTCTACTCCGGGCTCGGCTACCGGGTGCACCACGACTACCGGTACCGCCTCGACCCGGGAGCGGAGCGCGACACCCCGATCGGTCTCGCCGACGCGATGCCCCGGTAACGATGCCCCGATGTGATGTGACGGTGGCGCGGAGGGTGTCAGCGCCGCAGCGACGGGACGCGGGGCGGCCCGACGCGGGGCTGCGGCGGCACGGCGGTGACCACCGCCATCGCGCCCACGACGGTCCCGAGCAGCATCAGCGTGTAGCTGACCACGACCGGTCCGAGCTGGCCGCCACCGGGCAGGATCACGTCGCCGCCCGGTGAACCGACGAACACCAGCCCGAGGATCACCAGTAACCAGCCCAGGAACGGCAGGGCCGCGGCCAGCGTGCTGGTCACCAGCCGGGCCGCCATGCGCGGCAGCAGCACGTTGCCGACCACCACCGCCACCAGGGTGAACGGGAAGACCACCGAGCCGAGGTAGAACGGCACGAACAGCGCCTCGAGCCAGCCGGAGAGCACGCCGCACACCGCGAGCAGGACCACACCAGCCCAACCGATGGCCCGCGGCAGCGGGGGGCCGGCGTCAGCGGCGGGCGGGAGCCGCGTCCCGGTCATGCCTCCACCCCCGCGAACAGATCGGTCTCGCGGCCGTCGTCGTCGAAGGGGCCGGCGAGCGTGCCCCGCACCAGCCGGAAGTGCTCGCGGGCGGTGATCCGCCGTCCCAGCCGATTCGAGAGCGCGAAGAACGGGGGCGAGACGAGGATCTGGGTGCGGTGCGCGGACAGCGCCGCCGTCTTGGCGGCGAGGCATCCGGGCACGTCGAGCACGGTGGTCACCGTATCGTCGGCCACCCCGGCGCCGGCGGTCGCGGCCAGCTCGTCCGCCGTCAGGCAGCGGAAGGGCGCCCCCGCGGCCCGGACCGCGGCGAAGCCACACAGCAGCTCCGAGGTCGGGGTGGCGGTCCAGTAGAGCTTGCTCACCTGCCACGGCGCGCCGGGGTCGGCGTCCGACGGCGCCCGCCAGGCGGGGTCGGCGGCGGCCGTGACCGCCGCGGAGGTGACGCGGTGGGCCATCACGTGGTCGGGGTGGCCGTAGTCGCCGTTCTCGTCGTAGGTGACGACCACCTGCGGGCGCACCTCCCGGATGACTGCCACGGCGGCGGCGACCGCCGCGGCGAACCGGGCCGGCTCCGCGGCCGCCCGCCAGAACGCGCGGGGGTGGCCGTTCGCCTCGCCGCCGGCCATACCCGAGTCCCGGAAGCCGCCGGCGCCGCCGAGGAAGCGGTGGTCGTCGACCCCGAGCGCCGCCGTAGCGGCGGACAGCTCGCCGATGCGGAACCCGCCGAGCTGATCGGCGCGAGCCGCCTCGAGCTGCTCGTACTCGGGGACCAGGATCTCGCCCTGCTCGCCCAGGGTGCAGGTGAGCAGGGTGACCCCGACGCCCGAGGCCGCGTAGTGCGCCATCGTGGCGCCGGTGCCGATCGTCTCGTCGTCCGGGTGGGCGTGGACCAGCAGCAGCCGCCTGCTCGGGACCGCCGTGGACGGGGGATCGACCGTGCGGGTCAGTGCAGCTTCACCCGCGGGTCCAGGACCGCGTAGAGCAGGTCGACGATGATGTTCATGATCACGACTGCGGCGGCGGCAACGATGACGATGCCGAGGATCACGGGCAGGTCCTGGTTGTTGATCGCCTGCACCGCTTCCCGCCCCAGGCCTGGCATGCCGAACACGGACTCGGTGATGATCACACCACCGAGCGCGACGGCGATGTCGACGCCGAACTGGGTCATCACCGGCGTCAGCGCGCTGCGCAGCGCGTGCCGCAGGATGACCTTCCACTCCCGGACGCCCTTGGCCCGGGCGGTGCGCACGTAGTCCTCCCCCAGCACCTCCAGCATCGACGACCGGCTCAACCGGGTGTATGAGGCGGCCGAGATCAGCGCCAGGGTGAACCAGGGCAGGATCAGGTGCTGGAACCAGGCGCCGGGCTGGGAGATGCTGACGTAGCCCTGGGCGGGGAAGAAGGTCGTGATCCCGTGCGTGGTGAACTGGTAGAAGAAGATGTAGATCAGTCCGAGGCCCAGCACGAAGACCGGCAGCGAGTAGAAGAACAGCGCCAGGCCGGTGAACGAGCGGTCCATGATGGTCCGTGGCCGGATGGCCGACAGCACACCGGTCCCGACGCCCATGACGAACCAGAGGACGGCGCCGCCGGCGACCAGTGACAGCGTCACGGGAAAGTCCTGGCGAAGGATGGTCGTCACCGGCACCTGGTGGTAGTAGTCCTGGCCCAGGCTGCCGTGCACGAAGATGTTCTTCAGGAAGTCCCAGAACTGGACGATCAGGGGCTTGTCCAGGCCGAGCTGGTGGTAGATCCGGTCGACCAGCTCCTGGGTCGCCTGCCGCCCGGCCAGCTGCCGCGCCACCGACATGGGGCTACCGGCGAAGAACAGGACGAAGGCGAAGAACGTCACGAGGAACATCACGAGCGCACCCAGCAGGACGCGGCGTACGAGGAAGCGCAGCATGCCTCAGCTCCCCTCTTCCGCGGTGACGGCTTGGGTCTTGGCCCGCCGCTTCCGCTTCTTGCGCTTCATCGGGATGAGCCGGTCGCTCTGCGGGTCGAAGGCGTCGCGTACGCCGTCGCCGAGGATGTTGAAGGCGAGCGTCGTCAGCAGCAGCGCCAGCGACGGGAACAGGAAGTACCACCAGGCCTGGCCGTAGATGACCAGCCCCGAGGCGTCCGAGATCATCTGCCCCCAGTCGGCCGTGGGCGCGGCGATGCCGATGCCCAGGTACGACAGCGCCGCCTCGGTGACGACCGACACCGGGATCAGCAGCGTCGAGAACACGATCGCGGGTGCCACCACGTTCGGCAGCAGGTCGATGAACATGATGCGCATGTTCCCGGCGCCGAGCGAGCGCGCGGCCTCGATGAACTCCTTCTCCCGCAGCGAGATCACCTGGCCGCGGATGATGCGGGCGACCGAGGCCCACCCGAAGGAGGCGATGACGAGGATCAGCAGCGGAATGGTGATCTTGCCGAGCACCGCGATGAGCGCGATGGCAAACAGCAGGTAGGGCAGCGCCAGGACGACGTCGATGATGCGGCTGATCATGGTGTCGACGATGCCGCCGAAGTAGCCCGACAGCAGGCCCATCACGACGCCGACGAGGATCGTGACGGCGGTGGCGCCGATGCCGACCTCGAGCGAGACCCGGGCGCCGTAGGCGACCCGAACCAGCACGTCGCGGCCGTTGGTGTCGGTTCCGAACCAGAAGGTGGAGTTCGGGGCGACCGGCAGGCCCTCCGGCGTCCGCCCTATCTGGTTGTACTGGTCGTAGGGCCCGTGGCCGGTCAGGTGGGCGAACACCGGCGCGAAGATCGCGACCAGCACGATCAGGACGATCACGACCAGCGAGATCATCGCCGCCCGGTCACGCCGTAGCCGGTTGAACGCGATCCGAAGGGGGCTCCGCCCCTCGATCTTGGCGTTCGGCTCACCGCCGTCGATCTCGTGACTGTCCTCGTGGGTGTCGAGGGTCTCGTCGGTCTGGCCCATGCTCATCGGTGCAGCTCCTTCGGTTCCCGCAGCGAATCCTGACAGGCGGGGCGGATCACGCCCCGTCACCTGCCGTCGATCCACTGCCGGCGTCGCCGCTCGTGGTGGCGAGGTCGCCCGGGATGGTGACGATCTCGGCCGACTCCAGCTGCTCGCCGTCGGCGACCGGGAACAGGCAGGCGGCGGGATGCTGCGGGTCCCCTCCCGGAACCGGCACAAGTTTCGGGACCGTGTTCGAGCACTCGTCCTTCGCCTTGGGGCAGCGGGGGTGGAAGCTGCACCCGGTCGGCAGCTGGATCGGGGACGGCGGGTCCCCGGCGAGAATGACCCGGTCGCGCTGCTCGACGAGATCCGGATCGGGCTCCTGGGCGGCGGACAGCAGCGCCGCCGTGTACGGGTGCCGGGGATGGGTGAACAGCTCGTCGGTCGTGGCCATCTCGACCACCTTGCCCAGGTACATCACGGCCACCCGGTCGCTGATGTGCCGGACCACCGAGAGGTCGTGGGCGATGAAGATGTAGGTGAGGTTGAACTCGCCCTGCAGGTCCTTGAGCAGGTTCAGGATCTGAGCCTGGATGGAGACGTCGAGCGCCGAGACCGGCTCGTCGCAGACGATCACGTCCGGCCGGGTCACCAGGGCCCGGGCGACCCCGATCCGCTGCCGCTGGCCCCCGGAGAACTCGGCCGGGAACCGGTTGTAGTGCTCGGGGTTGAGCCCGACGAGCTCCATCGTCTCCTGCACGAGGCGCTTGTGGTCCCCGCGCTCGCCCACGTGGTGGATGCGCAGCGGATCGGCGATGATCGAGCCCACGCGGCGGCGGGGGTTCAGCGAGCCGTACGGGTCCTGAAAGATCATCTGCAGCCGGCGGCGCAGCGGACGCATCTGCCGCCGGTTCAGGGTGCTGATGTCGCGCCCGTCGAAGGTGATGGTCCCGCCGTCGATGTCGTACAGGCGGGTCGCGCAGCGCGCCAGCGTCGACTTCCCGCAGCCGGTCTCACCGACCAGCCCCAGCGTCTCGCCGCGCTTGACCTCCAGGCTGACCGATTCGACCGCGTGGACCTTGTCCTTGCTGCGGCTGAACAGCGAGCTCGCCTGGACCGGGAAGCGCTTGACGACCTCGTCGAGCCGCAGCAGCGGCTCCTCCGAGGACGCCCCGGACGCGCCGTTGTCCTTGCTCAGGGAGGTGGGTTGGGTGCTCACGTGGAGGCTTCCTTCACCGCGATGCTCTCGTCGTCGGGCAAGGCCGGATCATCCATTCGGGTGGAGTCGGACGGCAGCCAGCACGCCGAGGAGTGCTCACCGCCCCCGAGCACCGGCATCAGGTTGGGTCTCTCCCGTCGGCACCTGTCGAACGCGTGGGTGCACCGCGGGGCGAACGCGCAGCCCGGGGGCAGCTGGATCAGGCTCGGCGGCGTGCCCTTGATCGACTGCAGCCGCTGGCCGGTCTTCGACGCGGACGGGATGGAGCGCAGCAGGCCGGCCGAGTAGGGGTGGTGCTGGCGGTAGAAGATGTCGCGGAGGTTCGCGCGCTCGACGATGCGGCCCGCGTACATGACGCAGACGTGGTCGGCGACGTCGGCGATCACTCCGAGGTCGTGGGTGATCATGATGATCGCGGTGCCGAACTCGTCCTGCAGCTTCGTCATCACCTCCAGGACCTGGGCCTGGACAGTGACGTCGAGCGCAGTGGTCGGCTCGTCGGCAATGAGCAGCTTGGGGTTCAGCGACATCGCCATCGCAATCATCGCCCGCTGCCGCATGCCGCCGGAGAACTGGTGCGGGTAGTCGTCGACGCGACGGTCGGCCTGCGGGATGCCCACCAGCCGCAGCAGGTCGACGGCGCGCCGCTTGGCGACCTTCTTGCTGACGTCCTCGTGGGCCCGGATCTGCTCGATGATCTGGGTTCCGACGCGGTAGTAGGGGTGCAGGCTCGACAGCGGGTCCTGGAAGATCATCCCGATGTCGGCGCCGCGGAGCGACCGCAGCCGGCTCGACGACATGCCGAGCAGGTCGTCGCCGTTGAACAGCGACTGCCCGGTGATTTCCGCGCCGCGGAGCAGGCCGACGATCGCCTGCGTACTGACGCTCTTGCCCGAGCCCGACTCGCCGACGATGCCGAGGGTCTGGCCCGCGTCGAGTTTGAAGGAGACATTCTGCACGGCGCGGACCACGCCGTCCGGGGTGTCGAACGAAACGCTGAGGTCCTCGACGTCAAGGAGCATGGGTTGTGCCTTCCTGGCAGCCGTCTGCATAACCACCGGCGTGCCGCGACCTCGGGATCACCGAGCGTCGCGGCACGCCGATCGAGCGTTAGGTTACGTCAGGACTTGGAAAGCCAGACGTTGGTCGGGTCGATCTGCTGGATTGCAGGGACGAACACCGTGTTGTGGACGTGGCTCGCGTGGTAAGTCGGCTGGTTGTTCGCCGTGATCGGGTAGATCGCCGCGTCCTGGGTGACCTGCTGGTCGGCCTGTGCCCACAGCTTCGACGACTGGTCGGAGGTCGCCGCCTGGTCGGCCTGGTCGATCAGGCTGTTCACCTTCGGGTCGTTGTAGAAGCCGAAGTCCGAGCCGTTCGGCGGGTAGGCCGAACCGGACTTGCCGTCGTTGCCGTAGAACAGCGGGGCGAAGTAGGACTTGGCGGCGTCGCCGTACCAGTCCGGGCCCCAGCCGGCGAGCGAGACGTCCCAGGTGCCCTTCTTGGCCACCTGCGGGACCTCGAGGTACTTCGTGTAGAAGTCCGCGCTCGGCACCGGCACACCGGTGATCTTGATGCCGGCCTTGCTCAGGTCCTGCTGCAGCGTCGTGAACATCGACTTCGACACCGACGAGGACGGGCGGTACAGGAACTTCAGCGAGAGGTTCGACGCCCCGGCCGCCTTCAGGTCCGACTTGGCCTTCGACAGGTCGTACGGGAACGGGTTCGGGCTGGTGTTGCTCTTCGTGCCCGAGAGACCCGCCGGCAGGATGTGCGTCAGCGGCGGCGAGACCTGCGGACCCGAAGCGTCCTGGATCAGGTGGTCGCGGTTGATGGCGCGTGAGATGGCCTGCCGCACCGCAGCCTTCTTCAGGGCACCGTTGTTGTTCGGCGACACCGTGTTGAAGACGACGTACGGGTTGGACGAGAACGTCGGCTGCAGGTTGAGGTTCGAGTCGTGACGAGCGATCAGCTGCGGCACGACGTTGTTCGGCGGGAAGGAGTCGAACTCCATGTCGGCGCCGGAGGTGTTCGCCTGCAGCTGCTGCTGGATGGCGTTCTGGTCACCGGTCTCGGTGACGACGATGTTGTCGACGTAGGCCTTCCGGATCGGGTCCGTGCTGGCCTTCCACGCCGGGTTGCGCGCGAAGTCGATCTCCTTCGTCGGGCTGTACTTGGTGATCTTGTACGGCCCGTCGGCGACGGTGTTCTGCGCCTGCTCCGAGCTGGCCGGGATGTACTTGTCGTACTCCTTCGGCGCCGGCGTGAAGGCCGGCATGGTCAGCATCGAGACGAAGTAGGCGGCGGGGTGGGTGAGCTTGAAGACCACGGTGAGCGGGTTGCTCGGGTCGACACTCACGCCGTCGAAGTTGTGCGAGTCCTGGTACTTCGCGATCGCGGTCGCCGACTTCGGGTCCACCTTGGCGAAGCCGTCGCAGAACGAGGAGAAGCCGACCAGCAGGCTCTGGAAGTCCGGCAGACCGCCGAACGGCTGCGCCGGGTTGCAGGTGCGCTTGACGCCGCGCACGACGTCGGCGGCGGTGACCTGCCGGGCCGGCGAAGTGTCCCACTGCGCCCCCTTGCGGATGGTCAGCTTGATGGTCTTGCCGTCGGAGCTGATGCCGCCGTTGGACTCGCTCGGGACCTGGGTCGCGAGGTCGGCCGCCGGCTGGGTCGTCTTGTCCGGGGTGGCCGGGAAGCTGAGCAGCTGGCGGCTCCACATCCGCAGCCCCAGACCCCCGATCGTGTAGTACACGATGTTCGGGTCCATGTAGTCCACGTCGCCGGTACCCAGCATGTGCAGCGTGCCGCCCTTGACCGGGTTGCCGCTACCGGGGTTCGTGTTCAGCGGCAGCACGCCATTGCTGCCGCCACTGCCGCCGGTGCTGTTGGACTGTCCGGGCTGGTTCACGCTGGTGCTGCCGCTCGAGCACGCGGTCGCGACCAGCGCGAGCGAGGCGCCGGCCGCGACGACGGCCAACGCACGACTCTTTCTCATTTCCTGACCAACTCCTGTCGGTTGACTGGTAGCGAGCGGATCGCGCTCGCCCCTGAATCGACGGCATCGAGCCCGCGGTCGGACCAGGACGGAGTGGTGGATGGGATCGATGGGTCCCGCCCGCCGGCTCCGGCGCTGCGCCGGCCGCGGCCCTACGCTGCCGCGGTGTGAATCAGCTGAGTATCGACGACCATTTCGCGGCGTTCGGCCGGGTTTGCCGGCAGCAGACCCGCGGCACCGTTGCCGACTCAGCCAATAGCCGGCCCAGCATATGCATCCGGTCACGTCCTGCCGGACAGACCTGGGGAAGCGTTGCGAATTCGTGACTCACAGCTGACGCGTGACTTAATGCTCTTCCCGGACACTCCGACGGGCGCGCCGATCGGCGAGGAACGGGAAGTCGCGACGCACCCGCGCGACCTCGGCGGCGTCCGCGTCGGCCACGAACGCACCGGTCCGGTCCCCCGCGTCGAAGCGCGGCTCCCCGAGCGGGTCGACCAGCACCGAGCCCCCCTCGTGGCCGAGGTCCTTCGCGGCACCGACCCGGTTCACACCGAGCACGAAGGCCTGGTTCTCCACTGCCCGCGCCCGCAGCAGGAGCCGCCAGTGCTCGTGGCGCGGCGCCGGCCAGTTCGCCGGCACGACGTAGAGGTCGGTGTCGTGGGCCAGTGACCAGAACTCGTCGGCGAAACGCAGGTCGTAACACACGAAGACGGTGACGCGGAGGTCGCCGACCGGCAGGGTCAGGAACTCCTCGCCCGCCGCGTAACGCTCGTGCTCGCCGGCGTAGGAGAACGGGTGGATCTTGGCGTAGCGCCCGCGCAGACCGTCCGGGCCGGCGACGACGGCGTTGTTTCGGAAGGCGCCGTCCGCCCCGCGCTGCGCGACCGACGCGATCACGGTGACGCCGTGGGCGGCGGCGAGCTCGAGCAACAACTGCTCGGTGGGCCCGCCCTCGTCCTCGGCGATCCGCTCCGGTCGCATCGAGAAGCCGGTGGCGAACATCTCCGGGAGCACGACCAGCTCGGCGCCGCCGTCGACGGCCTGCGCCACCAACGGCCGCACCCGGGCCCGGTTCGCGTCCGCGTCCTCCCAGGTGATGTCGTGCTGGATCGCGGCCACCCTCATGCCAGTCCCTCCTTCAACTGCGCCACCGCCCGTTCGAGCACCTCAGGTCGTTTGCAGAACGCGAAGCGCACGAGACCGTCGCCCGCGGACGAGTCGTAGAAGCCGCTGCTGGGGATCGCGACCACGCCGGCGCGGCGCGGCAGTTCGCGGCACCAGCCGAGGGCGTCGGCACCGACGTCCACGGTCGCGAAGTAGGTCGCCTCCGGGCGGAGCACCTCCAGCCCGATGCCGGCGAGGCCGTCGCACAGCAGGTCGCGCTGGCGCTGCAGCGCCGCGCGCGGCGCAAGCTCCTCCGCCCGGCCGAGGACGGCGGCGATCGCGGGCTGGAACGGCGCGCCGTTGACGAAGGTCAGGAACTGTTTGACGGTGCGCACCGCCGCCAGCAGCGGTGCCGGCGCGCACGCCCACCCGATCTTCCACCCGGTCACGCTGAAGGTCTTGCCGGCGCTGCTGATGGTGACGGTGCGCTCCCGCATGCCGGGCAGCGTCGCGACCGGCACGTGCCGGCGGCCGTCGAAGACGAGGTGCTCGTAGACCTCGTCGGCGATGACGACGAGGTCGTGCTCGCGGGCCACCTCGGCGACCGCGGCCAGCTGGTCCCCATCGATGACGGTCCCGGTGGGGTTGTGCGGCGTGTTCAGCAGGATCGCCTTCGTGCGCGGCGTGACGGCCGCGGCGAGGGCGGCGGGGTCGAAGCCCCACCGCTCGCCGTCGCGCTCGAGCGTGACGGTGCGCCGCGTCGCCCCGGCCAGGGCGACCGCGGCGGCGTAGGAGTCGTAGTACGGCTCGAACAGCACCACCTCGTCGCCGTCGCCGGCGACCGCCATCACCGAGGCCGTGATCGCCTCGGTGGCGCCGGCGGTGACGAGAACCTCGGAGTCGGGGTCGTACCGCAGGCCGTGGTTGCGCTGCTGGTGGGCCGCGATCGCCTCGCGCAGCGGGGGAATGCCCGGCCCCGGCGGGTACTGGTTGTGACCGCCGAGGATCGCCTCGCCGGCCTTGGCCAGCAGCTCCGGCGGACCGTCGGTGTCCGGGAAACCCTGGCCGAGGTTGATGCTGCCGGTCTCGAGGGCGAGAGCCGACATCTCCGCGAAGATCGTGGTCCCGAAGCCGCGCATCCGCGGCACGAGCCGCTCGGGCGCACTCATGACCGCGACCCTACTGCCGGCCCGCCACCGCGCTCAGCCCTCGGACCGCGCCCGGGCCTTGGCACGCGAGCGGAGCTTCTCCCGCTCCTGCTGCACCAGGGTCACCTTGCGCAGCCGCACCGTCGCCGGGGTGACCTCCACGCACTCGTCGTCGCGGCAGAACTCCAGCGCCTGTTCCAGCGAGAGCACCCGGTGCGGGATCAGCGGCACCAGCACGTCACCGGACGACTGCCGCATGTTGGTGAGCTTCTTCTCCTTGGTCGGGTTGACGTCCATGTCGTCGGCCCGGGAGTTCTCGCCGACGATCATGCCCTCGTAGACCTCGGTGGACGGGCCGACGAACATCGTGCCGCGCTCCTGCAGGTTGGCCAGCGCGAACCCGGTCGTCGCTCCCCGGCGGTCGGCGACCAACGACCCGCTCGGCCGGGTGCGGATCTCACCGGCCCACGGCTCGTAGCTGTCGTGGACGTGGTGCAGCAGGCCCGAGCCGCGGGTCTCGGTGAGGAACTCGGTGCGGAAACCGATGAGGCCCCGGGCCGGGACCAGGTACTCCATCCGGATCCAGCCGCTGCCGTGGTCGACCATCTGCTCCAGCCGCCCGCGGCGCAGTGCCAGCAGCTGGATGACCACGCCCTGGTAGTCGGAGGGGACGTCGATCGTCATCCGCTCGACCGGTTCGTGCAGCACGCCGTCGATCTGGCGGGTGACGACCTGTGGCTTGCCGACGGTGATCTCGAAACCCTCGCGGCGCATGATCTCGACCAGCACCGCCAGCGCCAGCTCGCCGCGGCCCTGCACTTCCCAGGTGTCCGGGCGCTCGGTGGGCAGGACGCGGATCGAGACGTTGCCGACCAGCTCCGCCTCCAGCCGGTTGAGCACCTGGCGCGCGGTCAGCTTCGTGCCGGACTGCCCGGCCAGCGGCGAGGTGTTGATGCCGATGGTCATGGAGATCGACGGCTCGTCGATGGTGATGACCGGAAGCGGCCGCGGATCGTCCACGTCGGCCAGCGTCTCTCCGATCGTGATCTCGGGGATGCCCGCGATGGCGATGATGTCGCCCGGTCCGGCACTCTCGGCCGGATACCGGTCCAGCGCGCTCGTCAGCAGCAGTTCGGTGATCTTGACGCGTTCGATGCTGCCGTCGGCCCGGCACCACGCGACCTGCTGCCCCTTGGTGATCGTCCCGTTGTGCACGCGGCACAGCGCCAGCCGGCCGAGGTAGGGCGAGGCGTCCAGGTTGGTGACGTGCGCCTGCAGCGGCGCGGACTCGTCGTAGGTGGGCGGCGGCACGGTGTCCAGGACGGTGGCGAACAGGGCGGCGAGGTCGGTGTCGGCGGGCAGCCCGCCGTTCTCGGGCCGCTCCAGCGACGCGCGGCCGGCCTTGGCCGAGGCGTAGACGATCGGGAACTCGATCTGGCTCTCGGTGGCGTCGAGGTCGAGGAACAGCTCGTAGGTCTCGTCCACCACCTCGGCGATCCGGGCGTCGGGCCGGTCGACCTTGTTGATGACCAGCACGACCGGCAGCCGCGCGGCCAGCGCCTTGCGCAGGACGAAGCGGGTCTGCGGCAGCGGCCCCTCCGAGGCGTCGACCAGCAGCAGCACGCCGTCGACCATCGACAGGCCGCGCTCGACCTCGCCGCCGAAGTCGGCGTGCCCCGGGGTGTCGATGATGTTGATGGTGACCTGCCGACCGTCCGGGGTGACGTGATCCACGGCGGTGTTCTTCGCCAGGATCGTGATGCCCTTCTCCCGCTCCAGGTCGTTGGAGTCCATGACCCGCTCGTTCACGTCCCCGGTGTCGGCCTGGTGGGCGGTGAACGCCCCCGACTGCCAGAGCATCGCGTCGACCAGGGTCGTCTTGCCGTGGTCGACGTGGGCGACGATCGCCACGTTGCGGATGTCGTCGCGCGTCACAAATGCCATTGCTGTTCCCGTCTCGAGGCCGACCGACGATCCTACGTCCGGAGCGTGACGGCGGGTTCGCCGGTGGGCCATGATGGCCGCGTGCCGAAGCACCCGCCGGCGTACCGGCTCGTCCTTGCGCTCGGCGGGCCGGTGATGACGCGCTGGTCGCGGATGGCGGTGACCGGCCTTTCCACCCTGCCTTCGGCCGGGCCGGTGGTGCTGGTGGCCGATCACGACAGTTACTGGGACCCGATCGCGATCGCGGTCGCCGCCCGGGGCGTCCGCCCGGTCCGGGCGCTGTCGAAGTCGACGCTGTGGAAGTTCCGGCCGGTCGGGGCGCTGATGACCGGCATGGGGCACATCCCCGTCATTCGTGGGGTCCCCAACGACGAGGCCCTGGCGCGGGCCGCCCGGGCGCTGGCTGACGGGGCCTGCATCGGCATGTTCCCGGAGGGAACCCGCTCGCTCGGCCGGGCGCTGCGGGCCCGAAGCGGCGTCGGCCGGTTGGTGGAGTTGGTGCCCGAGGCCGAGGTGGTGTGTGTGCGGACGACCGGGACGCCGGACGTGGTGCGGGTGCCTCGTCGGCCCACGGTCAGCGTGGAGTTCTACCGCCCCGCCGAGGGCCCGAAGCGGCCGGAGGAGTCGGCCGCCGACTACTCGCAGCGACTGCTCGACGAGCTGCGCATCGGTGCCCCCCGCGAGATCCCGGGCCGCCGCCGCACCGCGGCCAAGTACCGGGCGCGCCTGGTGGCGGCGGACGGCTGACGCGCGTCGGTCCGTCGTCAGTCACGGTCGAGGTGCGTACAGACGCAGATCTCGTTGCCCTCCGCGTCGGCGAGCACCCAGAACGAGCGGGCGGCGGCGTCGCTCACCAGCACGCCGCCGGCCGCGAGCGCCGCCCGCACCCGGGGCTCGGCCTCGTCGGGGCTGACGGTGATGTCGAGGTGGATCCGGTTGCGCTGCGGGCGTGGCTCGTCCATCTGCTGGAACCAGAACGCCGGGCCCTGGCCGGCCGGGTCGACGATGCCGTTCGCGATCTCGCCGCTGCCCGGAACGGGCTCGTCGACGTAGCCGAGGACGGCCTTCCAGAACGGTCGGATCGCGTCCCGGTGCAGGCAGTCGATGGCCACCTCGAGCGACTGCACCGGCCGCTCGACGTCGGTCGGTGGCAGGATGCGGCGGCCGTAGGGGCGCAGCGCCGTGGCGATCGCGCTCGCGACCTCGACGTCGCGCCTGGTCACGGTGCCGAGCGCGGCGTCCTGCACCCGGAACTCGACACGGTCGGGCCGCAGGTCGAGCCGCAGGTGGGCGTCGGCGTCCGCGCCGGCGGCCCGCAGCGCTGCCTGGATCAGGGTGAAGCCGTCCTCCAGCGTCGGCACCGGCACCGCGGCCCGGAAGGCGCCGAGCAGCAACTGCCACCCCGTGCCCTCGATCGCGGCCGCGGCGTCCGGGCGGGACAGCGGGGCGTCGAGCGGGGAACCGGAGCTCGGTGCGTCGGTCATGACTCCACGGTGCCAGCCGGGTCCGACAAAGCGCTCCGACAGCGCGGTCCGACAGCGCGGTCCGACAGCGCGGTCCGACAGCGCGGTCCGACAGCGCGGTCCGACAGCGCGCCGGGACACTCGTCCCGCGGTCAGTCGGCGTACTCGGGCGAGGGCTCGGCCGAGGCGAGCCCGGCCGACCACTTCTCCTCGATGCGGCCGAACCGCCACACCAGCACGGCCAGCAGCCAGGCCAGCACGAACAGGCCGACGATGGCGTAGCCGGCGTAGTCCAGCGGAATGTCGGCGACGGCGCGGATCGGCCCGGAGGTGATGTGGGCCTGGTCGGCCAGGACACTCAGCAGCTCGATGGTGCCGATGATCAGCGCCACGGCCACCGAGACCGCTGTGATGGTGAGGTTGTAGAACACCTTGCGGACCGGTTTCATGAACGCCCACCCGTACGCGGCGTTCATGAACACCCCGTCCGTGGTGTCGGCGATGCTCATGCCGGCGGCGAAGAGCACCGGTAGCACCAGGATCGCGTAGAAGGGCAGGTTGATCGCGGCGGCGCCGCCGGCGAGCACGAGCAGCCCGATCTCGGTGGCGGTGTCGAAGCCGAGTCCGAACAGGACCCCGACCGGATAGATGTGCCACGGCTTGCGCACCGACCTCGTCAGCCCACCGAGGAAGCGGTTCATGAAGCCGCGGTGGTTGAGGTGGTCCTCGAGTTCCTGCTCGCTGTACTGGCCGCGGCGCATCCGGCGGAACACCTTCACGATGCCGACGAGCACGACGAGATTCAGGATGCCGAGAATCCACAGGAAGGTCCCGGAGACCGAGACGCCGACGACGCCGGTGACCGAGTGCAGCTCGGAGTTGCCGTTCTCGACCTGGCCCGCGAGCGCCTTGACGCCCGCGCTGAGCAGGAACGCCAGGGCGAAGACGATGGTGGAGTGGCCGAGCGAGAACCAGAATCCCACCGACAGCGGCTTCCTGGGCCCGCTCTCGCCGTTCGCCTCGGCCTCGACGTTGTCGGCCATCAGCTTGCGGGTCGTGTTGTCGACCGCCGCGATGTGGTCGGCGTCGAAGGCATGCCGGAGGCCGAAGGTGTAGGCCAGGATGCCGACGCCGACGTTGAAGACCGGATGCGCCCCACCGAGCGCGAAGTGCCGCGGCACGATCAGCAGGAACAGGATCCCGAAGCCGGCCAGGTGCAGCAGCAGCACGAAGCCGTACATGCCGGTGAGCGAGCGCCGGTCCGCCGCGCTCAGCGAGGCGCGAAAGCGGCTCAGCATGCTGTCGCGCGACGTGGCGGGTACGGCGGTCACCGGACCGACGCTAGTGGCTCACCAGGACTTGTTGCAATCAATCCGCAATAACCGGAGCGGTCCGTCGCCGGGCCGCGCCGGCGCACTCAGACGTTGACGCCGTAGTCCCGGGCGATGCCGGCCAGACCCGACGAGTAGCCCTGCCCGACGGCGCGGAACTTCCACTCGTTGCCGTTGCGGTACAGCTCACCGAAGAGCATCGCCGTCTCGTTGGAGGCGTCCTCGGTCAGGTCGTAGCGGGCGACCTCCGTGTGGTTGCTCTCGTCCACGATGCGGATGAAGGCGTTGCGGACCTGCCCGAAGCCCTGTCGCCGGGCCTCGCCCTCGTAGATCGTGACCGGAAAGACGATCTTGTCGACCTCGGGCGGCACCGCCGGCAGGTTCACCTTGATCGCCTCGTCGTCACCCTCCCCCTCGCCGGTGAGGTTGTCGCCGGTGTGCTGAACCGAGCCGTCCGGCGAGGCGAGGTTGTTGAAGAAGACGAAGTGCTTGTCGGAGACGACCTTGCCGCCGGTGTCGACCAGCAGGGCGGACGCGTCGAGGTCGAAGTCGTCACCGGTGGTCGTCCGCGCGTCCCAACCGAGCCCGACGAGCACATTGGTCATGCCCGGCGCCTCCTTGGTCAGCGAGACGTTGCCACCCTTGCTGAGACTGACGCCCATGTCCGTTTCCTTTCCGCGAGTGTGTCGCTGTCGAATCTGGTCACTCCTGCTGTGACCCAGCCGTGAGCCCGGTGGGCGGTGACGATCACCGCGAGGCTCACCGGCGACGGTATCTCCCCGGTCGAGGTCGACTCGATCTTGTTGCGCCACCCGCCGCCCACGGCACTCAGCGCCACAAGATCCGGCCGCCTCCTGCGATCTTGTTGCGCCACCCGCCGCCCACGGCACCCAGCGCCACAAGATCCGGCGGCGCCCTGCAGTACGAGTACCGGGGAGTCCCAGCTGCCGGTGCGCTCGAAGTGGGACAACACCACGATCCACGTCGACCCGAACGCTCCCGGGACGCACCGGCGGATCGGCAACACCTACCGCGACGCCGCTGAGGTCGGTGCCGCCGTCATGCCCTTCGTGGCCGCCGGCCTGCTCGTCGGGTACGACCTGCGCCGCCGGGGCCTCGTCCGTCGCGACCGGGCGGCGGCCGGCAGCGAGGCCTACGGCCACGGCCTCGACTCCCCCGGCCCGGACTCCTACGACTGGAAGCGCATCGTGGCCGAGCAGCGCGCGCGCCACCGCTGACGCCTGCAGTCCATCGGTGGCGCCGCCCGGGACGACGCCCGGTTTCCGCTCGGCCGGATGCGGGGTAACGCGGCGGGGTGAACCCCGCAACCGCCCTCCACGACCTGGCCGCCGCCTTCGGCACCGACACCGCCTTCGACGACTGGCAGGGCGAGCACCAGCAGGTTCCGGACGAGACGCTGCGCGCGGTGCTGGGGGCGTTCGGCGTCGACGCCGCCGACGACGAGACCTGCCGCCGCGAGCTGGAGGCCGTGACCGCGTCTCGCGCCTCCCGGACCCTCCCCTCGCACGCCGCGCTGCGCACCGGCGAGGCCGCCGAGATCCCGATCCGGGCCGACGCGGCAACCCTCGCGCTCGAGGACGGCACCGCCCGGCCGATCGAGGTCGTCGACGGCCGGGCGCTGATCCCCGAGGACCTGCCGGCCGGCTACCACGACCTGCAGGCGGGCGAGGCGACCTGCCGGCTGATCGTCGCGCCCCGCGAGCTCCCGCTGCCCGCCTCCCTCGGCGGGAGGCCCGGATGGGGGTTCGCGGTCCAGCTCTACAGCGTCCGCTCGGCCCGCTCGTGGGGCACCGGCGACCTGGGCGACCTCGCCGGGCTGGCGGAGTGGGCCGGCCGCGAGCACGCCGCCGACTACCTGCTCGTCAACCCGCTGCACGCCGCCGAGGTGGTGCCGCCGATGCAGCCCTCGCCCTACCTGCCGACCAGCCGGCGCTTCGCCAACCCGCTCTATCTGCGCATCGAGGGCGTCCCCGAGTACGCCGACCTTCCCGGCGACGTCCGGGCCGAGCTGCAGCAGCGGGCGGCGGCCGCCCGGGACGCCAACGCCGAGCTGATCGACCGCGACGCGGCGTGGGCGGCCAAGCGACGCGCGCTGGTGGCCCTGCACGCCGTCCGGCTCGAGGCCGACCGGGAAAACGCCTTTCGCGCCTACTGCGAGCGGGAAGGCGCGGCACTCGACGCGTTCGCGACGTGGTGCGCCCTCACCGAGCAGTACGGCACGGACAGCACCAGCTGGCCGGAGCCCTTGCGCGACCCCCGCTCCCCCGCCGTCACCGAGTTCGCGGAGCGCCACGCTCACAGCGTGGACCTGCACCGCTGGACGCAGTGGCTGCTCGACGAGCAGCTGGCCGACGCCCAGCATGCGGCGCTGGCCGCGGGCATGCGCCTCGGCGTCATCCACGATCTCGCGGTCGGGGTCAGCCCGACCGGCGCCGACGCCTGGAGCTACCGGCACGAACTCGCGACCGGCATCACCGTCGGCGCGCCCCCGGACGCCTACTCCCAGACCGGGCAGGACTGGAACCAGCCACCCTGGCGCCCCGACCGGCTGGCCGAGTCGGGCTACGACCCGGTTCGGGAGCTGGTGGCGGCGGCGCTGCGCCACGGCGGCGGGCTGCGCGTCGACCACGTGATCGGCCTGTTCCGGCTGTGGTGGATCCCGCGCGGCGCGCCGGCGGGGGAGGGCACCTACGTCCACTACGACCACGACGCGCTCATCGGCATCCTCATGATCGAGGCGCAGCGTGCCGGGGCGGTTCTGATCGGCGAGGACCTGGGCAACGTCGAACCGTGGGTGCGGGACTATCTCGCCGAGCGGGGCGTGTTCGGGACCTCGATCCTCTGGTTCGAGACCGACGGCGACGCCCCGCGGCCCCCGCAGCAGTGGCGCCGGCTGTGCCTCGCCTCGGTCACGACCCACGACCTGCCCCCGAGCCTCGGCTACCTGGCGGGCGACCACGTCCGGCTCCGGGACGAGCTGGGGCTGCTGACCCGCGACGTCGACGAGGAGCTGGCCCGCGACCGCGCCGACCGGCAGCGGTGGCTCGACTGGTTGCGCGAGGCCGGCCTGCTCCCGGAGAACGCGATCGACGACGAGACCGTGCTGGCCCTGCACCGCGCGCTCGGCCGCACGCCCTCCCTGTTGCGGTGCGCGGCGCTCACCGACGCGGTCGGCGACCGGCGCACGCAGAACCAGCCCGGCACCGACCAGACGCAGTACGCCAACTGGCGGCAGCCGCTGCGCGGAGCCGACGGCCGGCCGCTGCTGCTCGAGCAGGTGGTCACCGACCCGCGCGCCGCGCGGCTGGCCGAGGTCATGCGCACCGACCGGTGACGCGCGTCGCCCAGCCGAGGCCTGGTCCGATCGGGTATGAACGACGGACGCCCGACCCGACACCGACAGGAGCCCGACCGTGGTCCTCGCCGTCGTCGGGCTGGTGGCTGTCCTCGTCCTGACCCTCGGCACGGCGCTGTTCGTCGCCGCGGAGTTCAGCCTCACCGCCGCCGACCGGGCCGAGCTGGAGGCCGCGGAGCGGCGGGGCGACCGGCAGGCGGCGGCGGTGCTGCGCGCGGTGCGGACCCTGTCGTTCCAGCTGTCCGGGTCCCAGCTCGGCATCACGATCACGACGCTGGCGGTGGGGTTCCTCGCCGAGCCGGCGATCTCGCGGCTGCTGCGGCCCGTGCTGGACGGGCTCGGCCTGTCGGCTCCCGCCGCCACGACCGTCGGCGTGATCCTCGCGCTGGTGCTGGCCACCGTGCTGCAGATGGTCATCGGCGAGCTCGTCCCGAAGAACTGGGCGATCGCGCGGCCGACGCCGGTGGCCCGGCGCGTGGCCCGGCCGATGCGCGCCTTCACCCGCGCCTTCGGGCCGCTCATCGCCGCCAGCAACGGCCTGGCGAACCTGGTGGTCCGCCGGCTGGGCGTGGAGCCGCAGGAGGAGCTGCGCTCCGCCCGTAGTGCCACGGAACTCGGCAGCCTCGTACGCACCTCCGCCGAGGAGGGGACGCTGCCCGGCACGACGGCACAGTTGCTGGCCCGGTCGCTGGCCTTCGGCGAACGCGTCGCCGGCGAGGTGATGACGCCCCGCAACCGGGTGGTGAGCCTCGCCCCCGGCTCGACGGTCACCGAGCTGCTCGCCGCCGCGCGCGAGTCCGGTCACTCCCGCTTCCCCGTCGCCCGCGAGGTCGACGGGCTGCGCGACGTCGACGACATCACCGGGGTCGTGCACGTCAAGCGGGCCTTCGGGGTGCCGGCCGGAGCGCGGGACCGCACCGCGGTGGGCGACCTCGTCTCGCCGATCCCGCAGGTGCCCGAGCTGATCCGGCTGGGGCCGCTGCTCGCCCAGCTGCGCCGTCCCGGGCTGCAGATGGCCGTCGTGGTCGACGAGTACGGCGGGACGGCGGGCATCGTCACGCTCGAGGACGTCATCGAGGAACTGGTCGGCGCCGTGCAGGACGAGCACGACCTGGAGGTCGAGGACCTGGACGTCGACGCCGACGCCGGCGGCGACGCCCCGGACTGGCCGGTCGAGCTCAGCGCCCAGCTGCGCCTGGACGAGGCGGCCGAGCTCGTCCCCGGCTTCACCGCCCCGGAGGGGCCGTACGACACGATCGCCGGGCTGGTGCTGGCACAGCTCGGCCGCCTCGGGGTGGTCGGCGACCGGGTCGAGCTCGACGGCTGGGTCGTCGAGGTCACCGAGGTGTCGGGGCGTCGCATCGAGACCGTGACGATCCGGCCCGCCGCGCCTCCCCCACCGGACGACGCCGCTGCCGGCGACCGGAGCGGCGGGGACGCGCCGTGACCGCTCTGGCCGTGCTGGCGGCGATCCTCCTGCTGCTGGGCAACGCGCTCTTCGTTGCCGCCGAGTTCTCCGCCGTCAGCGTGCGTAGGGCGCAGATCGAACCACTTGCGTCCGCCGGCAACGCGCGGGCCGCCCGCGTGCTGGGGGCACTGCGACGGCTGTCGCTGCTGCTGGCGGGGGCGCAGCTGGGCATCACCCTCTGCTCCCTCGGCCTCGGCGCGGTCGCCGAGCCCGCGGTGGCGCGGCTGCTGGAGGACCTCTTCCACGCCGTCCACATCCCGGCCGGGTTCTCGCACCCGGTCGCGTTCGCGGTGGCGCTGGCGCTGGTCGTCATGCTGCACATGGTGCTGGGCGAGATGGTCCCGAAGAACCTCGCGCTCGCCAGCTCGGAACGGGCCGCCCTCGTGCTCGTCCCCGCCCTGGACACCTTCGTCCGGCTCGTCGGTGTGCTCATCCGCGGCCTGAACGCGCTCGCCAACGGCACGCTACGGCTGCTCGGCATAGCACCGCAGGCCGAGCTCAAATCGGCCTACACCTCCGAGGAGCTGGCCGACATCCTCGCCGAGTCCCGCACCGAGGGATACCTCAGCGACGCCCAGCACCGCCGGCTGGCCAAAGCGCTGTCGTTCGGTGACCGCACCGCCGCCGACGTGCTGGTCCCGCTCGACGAGCTGGTCACGGTCACACCCCGCACCACCGTGGGCGAGCTGGAGCGGATCACCCTCGAGACCGGGTACTCCCGGTTCCCGGTGCGGGAGGGCCGGCGACTGCTCGGCTTCGTCCACGTCAAGGACGTGCTGATCGGCGCGGCGGGCGAGCCGGACGCGGCGGCCGACGAGCCGCTCGCGCGTCACTACCTGCACGCGCTGCCGGTGCTGCGCCCCGACATGCTGCTGCCCGACGTGCTCACCGCGCTGCGGCGGGCCCGCAGCCACATGGGTGACGTCGTCGCCGGGGGCCACAGCCTCGGCGTCGTCGCGCTCGAGGACGTCGTCGAGCAGGTCGTGGGCGGGGCCGAGGGCGCCGACGGTGCGGGCGGCGACCGCTCCCGGGCCTGAGGGTCAGGTCCGCGGTGGCGCCTCCCAGGCGGTGGGCACGGCCGAGGGTTTCCGGAACACCAGCCCGGTGACCGGCGCGTCGCCGGTGAGCCGGAGGCCGGGCAGCTCGAGGGCGGCGCCCACAGCGGCCCGGGTCTCCAGCCGCGCCAGGTCCATCGCCAGGCAGGCGTGGGGTCCGCGCGCGAAGGCCAGCTGCTGCCTCAGGTTCGGTCGTGCCGGGTCGAACGCATCCGGATCGGCGAAGACGGCGGGGTCCCGGTTCGCCCCGGCGAGCGAGACACGTACCAGCTCGCCCGCGCCGATCGCCGTGCCGGCGACCGTCGCCTCGGTGGTGGCATACCGGTCGACGACCGCTGCGGCCGGCTCCAGCCGCAGCGACTCCTCGACGGCGGCGTCCAGCGCCTCCGGAGCGCGCAGCACGCGGGCGAGCGCCTCGGGGCGCCGCAGCAGATGCAGCAGCAGGTTCGCGATCATGCCCTCGGTGGTCTCGATCCCACCGAACATCATCACCGCGGCGTTGGCGACGACCTCGTGGTCGGGGAGGGCCTCGGTCGCGCCGGTCAACACGGACGGCTGCGTCGCGCGCAACCCCGCCCGGAGCGCGGCGCCGAGGTCGTCGACGGCGCCGGCGACGCCTGCGGCGCTGTCGGTTCCGCCGGTCTCGCCGCCGGCCGTGATCTCGGTGACCGCCGCGACGATGGCGCGGTACCAGCCGAGCACCGTCGGGACGTCGACGTCGAGGCCGAGCGCGGCCGCGATCACCGACGCCGAGAGGGGCCCGGCGAGCGCGGTCCGCAGGTCGGCCCGCCCGTCGCCACGCACTGCGGTCACCAGCTCACGGGCCAGCCGCTCGGTCGTGGCGCCGTACCGGCTGTGCACCTGCGCGGCGCGGAACGGCGGCGCGAACGGGGCCCGGTGGCGGCGGTGCCGTTCACCGTCGGTCGAGAGCATGCTGGCCCCCACGACGCGCGCCGTCGAGAACCGGGGGTCGTCGACGGTGAAGGTCGCGGCGTCGCGCAGGACGGTGCCCGCCGCCGCGTGACCGGTGACGAGCCATCCGGCCAGTGCCGGCACCCAGGCCACCGGCGCGGTCTGCCGCAGCCGGTGCAGCACCGCCGCGGCATCGGGACCGGCGAGATCCTCGACCGAGACCTCCGCGACGGGAGCGGCGGCGCGCTCGGGCGGCATCCCCCCAGTGAACCCGATCGGGTACTCGTGTGTACTGACGGTCAGCGGCGAGCCGAGGGCGAGGAGGCGCGGTGACGGGCACCAGGGTGCGCACGTCCCCCGGCTTCTTCGACACCCCGGACGGCACCCGGTTGGCCTTCCGGGACCTCGGCGCCGGCCGACCGGTCCTGCTGCTGCACGGGTTCCTCTCGACCGGGACGCTGAACTGGCTCGTGTCCGGCCACGCCGAGCGGCTGGTCGAGGCCGGGCGCCGGGTCGTGGTCCCCGATCTGCGCGCCCACGGCCGCAGCGGCGCTCCCGACGGGGCCGAGGGGTATCCCGCCGACGTCCTGACCGACGATGCCGTGGCGCTGGCCGCGCACCTGGAGCTCGACGAGTACGACGTGGCGGGCTACTCGCTCGGGGCGCTCACCGCCGCCCGCCTGCTGGCCCGGGGCGCTCCGGTCGGCCGGGCGGTGCTCTGCGGGCAGGGCCTCTCGGCGCTCACCGACCCGGCCGGCCGGCCGCGTCGGCTGGCCTTCCGCAGCGCGCTCACCCGCGGGGACGACGGCGAGTTCGGCAGTCCGGACTGGCTGACGCAGCAGTGGGTGGCGAAGTCCCGCGGCGACCGCGTCGCGCTGGTGCGGGTGCTCGACAGCGCCGTGCCGACCCCGGCGGACCTGCTCGCCGGATTCACCCCGCCGGTGCTGGTGGTCATGGGTGCGGACGACGAGCCCGACGACGGTCGGCAACTCGCCGCCACGCTCCCGATCGGGTCGTACGTCGAGGTGCCCGGCGACCACCTCGGGGCCGCCGGCCGCGACGAACTCGGCGTCGCGCTCGCCGCCTTCCTGGCCTGACGGCCCGGCCGCCCGTCGGTCGCGCTCAGGAGAGCCCGGCGCGATCGCGCGGGCGGACGAAGGCGTAGTCGTCGGCGTCCAGGGTCGTGGCCCGCTCGGCGTAGTCGCGCATGTAGCCCGGCCAGTTGGTGACGATGCGGCCGGACTCGTCGCGGTACCACGAGTCGCACTCCAGCCAGGCCGTGCCGGTGAACGCGCCCTGCACCTCCCGGTCGCTGGCGGCCTCTACGTCGGGCTTGATGTCCAGGGCGTTCGCGCCGCGGACGGAGGCCAGGTCCAGCGCCCGGCGGACGTAACCGGCCTGCGCCTCCAGGAAGTGAATGATCGAGCCGCCGGAGGTGTTGGTGTTCGGGCCGTACATGATGAACAGCGACGGGAACCCCGGCACCGAGATGCCCAGATGCGCGTGCGGCGCACCGGCCCAGGTGTGTTCCAGCGTCCGCCCCCCGACGCCGGCGATCCGCATCGGCAGCATGAAGTGCGTGGTGCGGAAGCCGGTGCCGTAGATGACGCAGTCGACCTCGTGGACCCGGCCGTCCTCGGTCTGCGGCCCCGCCGGGGTCATCCGGGTGATCCGTTCGGTCACGACCTCGACGTTCTCGCGCTGCAGTGTCGGCAGCCAGAACGAGCTGAACAGGATGCGTTTGCAGCCGAAGCGGTAGTGCGGCCAGACCCGCCGGCGGACCTCCGGGTCGCGCAGCTGCATCCGCATGAACAGCGTCGACCAGAGCCAGCCGACCCGGCCGAGGGTGCGCGGGTGCCGGATCATCAGCGTCAGCGACTCGGTGTATTCGAACCAGAACAGCCGGAACAGCGCCCGTAGCGGCGGCAGCAGCCGGAACAGGGTGCTCAGCCACCGCGGGTAGGCGTGGTTCTTGCGCGGCAGGAACCAGTTGCCGGTGCGCTGGAAGATCGTCATCCGCTGCACCTGCTCGGCCACCGGCGGGACGAACTGCACCGCGCTGGCGCCGGTGCCGATCACTGCCACCCGCTTGCCGGCGAGGTCGTAATCGTGGTCCCAGCGCGCGGAGTGGAAGCTTTGGCCGGCGAACTCGTCCAGCCCCTCGATCGGGGGGAACGACGGCTGGTTCAGCTGGCCGGTGGCGAGCACGAGCGCCTCGGCGGTGTGCTCCTGCGCCTCGCCGCCGCCGCTCGGCTCGGCCCGGACGGTCCACCGGGCGGCGTCCTCGTCCCAGCTGCAGTCGCTGACGCGCACCCCGGTGACGACCCGCGGGGTGACGCCGTAGCGGTCGGCGACGTCCTGCAGGTAGGTGAGGATCTCCGACTGCGGCGAGCAGAGCCGGCTCCAGCCCGGCCGCTGGGCGTAGGAGTAGCTGTAGAGGTGGCTGGGGACGTCGCAGGCGGCCCCCGGGTAGGTGTTGTGGTGCCAGGTGCCGCCGACCTCCGGCGCGGCCTCGAGCAGGGTGACATCCTCGTAGCCGTGGCCGAGCAGCTCGATCGCCGCGGCCACGCCCCCGAAGCCGGCTCCGACGATGATGACCCGCACGGCGCCGAACCTAGCGGACATACGCCGAGGTATGCAGCGAGAGGGGCTCAGCGGCGGCCGAAGAGTCTGCCCAGGACGGACCCGCGCGCTTCCGCTTCGCAGCTGCAGCGCCGGCCGTTCGGCACGCCGGCCATCACCTGGTCGACGTGCTGGCCGCAGCCGCGCCAGGTCACCTTGCCGCAGCGTTTGCAGGTCGCTTGCTGGCACATGGAATGACTCCTTCGCAGGACGGGTTCATTGCTTGTGACAATATACCCCCCGGGGTAGCATGGAACCATCCGGGACTCACCGAGGAGTAGCCATGATCTTCACCCAGCACTACGTCGACTGCCTGTCGCAGGCGTCCTACGTCATCGGTGACGAGACCACCGGAAAGGCGGTGGTCGTCGACCCCCGCCGCGACATCCAGGACTACCTCGACGAGGCGGCGGAGCGCGGGCTCACCGTCGTCGGCGTCATCAACACCCACTTCCACGCCGACTTCCTGTCGGGGCATCTCGAGCTGGCGCAGGCCACCGGCGCGTGGGTCGGCTACGGCGAGGCCGCGACCACCGACTTCCCCTCCCGCCCACTCGCCGACGGTGAGCGGATCTCGCTGGGCGAGGTCACCCTGCGGGTCATGGCCACACCGGGGCACACCCCGGAGTCGATCAGCGTGCTGGTCTTCGAGCACGCCGACGACGAGGTCCCCTACGGCGTGCTCACCGGCGACACACTCTTCATCGGCGACGTCGGCCGGCCCGACCTGCTGGCCTCGCTAGGCTGGACCTCCGAGCAGCTCGGCGCGGCGCTGTACGACTCCGTGCAGCACCGGCTGATGGCGCTCGACGACGCCGTCCGGGTGTTCCCCGCGCACGGCGCCGGCTCGGCCTGCGGCAAGAACCTCTCCACCGAGAAGCACTCGACGATCGGGCAGCAGCGCCTGGTCAACTACGCCTGCCAGCCGATGACCGAGCGGCAGTTCCTCGACATCGTCACCGCCGACCAGCCCGCCGCGCCCGCCTACTTCGTTTACGACGCGACGCTGAACCGGCAGAACCGCGAGGT
Source organism: uncultured Actinomycetota bacterium (assembly GCA_963776855.1). Taxonomy (GTDB): domain Bacteria; phylum Actinomycetota; class Actinomycetes; order Mycobacteriales; family Jatrophihabitantaceae; genus Jatrophihabitans. The sequence continues at coordinate 637,969 of CAVZOC010000004.1, forward strand.
CCGCGAGACCGGGGCGACGATCCCGGCGCTCGACGACGAGGCCGTGGACGCCGCCCTCGCCGCGGGGGCGGTGCTGGTGGACACCCGCGACCCGGAGGCCTTCGGCGCCGGTCACCTCTCCGGGGCGATCAACCTCGGCCGGGAGGGCCGGCTGGCCGAGACCGCCGGCATGGTCCTCTCGCCCGACGACGAGGTCGTCCTGCTGAGCCCCGGCGATGCCCAGGAGGACGCGCTGCGGTTCGCCCGCATCGGCTTCGACCACGTGATCGGCTACGTCGCCGACCCCGAGACGTACCTGCTCTCCCACGCCGACCGGGTTGCGCCGGCCAGCCGGCTGACCGCGGCCGAGCTGACCGAGCGGCTCGAGGCCACCGACCTGCAGCTGGTCGACGTGCGCAACCCGGGCGAGATCGCGGCCGGCATGATCGAGGGCGCCCGCTCGATCCCGCTGGCGCAGCTGCCGTCACGTCTCGGCGAGCTCGACCTCGACCGCCCGGTGGTCGTCTACTGCGCCGGCGGTTGGCGCTCCAGCGTCGCGGCGAGCCTGCTCCGTCACGCCGGCGGCACCGACGTCTCCGATCTCCTGGGCGGGTACGGCGCGTGGGATCGCGGCCGGCTGCAGCCGGCCTGACCGTCCGTCGGGTGGCGTGATCTTCATGGCTCTGTGCGGCTCCGGCTGCACCGAGCCATGAAGATCTCCGGCGCGGGAGCGTTCGCTGGGCGTCGACGGCGCTCGTCGGTCTCGGCCGGACCTCGTCGGACTGCTTGCGGACCGCTGCGTCACGGCGAGATCCCTTTGGAGTAGGCGGCGTCGAACAGCGTCCGGGCGACCTGCTCGGCCTTCTCGGTCGCAGCCGCGCCCACCGGCTTCGCCTCGTAGCGGTCCTGGTTGCGCGCGCGCCGCAGGCGGTCGAACTCTCGCGCCGCCCTTTCCGCGGGCGGCGTGTCGAAGACCGCGCGGAGGTAGCGGCCGAGCGCCTCGTGCTGGCCGGGCCCGTTGGTCGTCCGGAAGCCGTACGCCGCCAGCAGCGCCTCGCCCGTGTCGTGGCAGGCGTCGTAGGCAATGCCGTACCTGACGACGACACTTGTGAGCAGCGGCAGCTGGTTCAGCCGCTCCTCGGCCTGACGCACGAACGAGGTCGCACGCGCGAGGTCTGCGGGCACGACATCCAGACGTCGCGCCTCGACCAGCGCGAGGACGGTCGCCTGCTGGACGCGGGTGAGCGGGGTCAGCGCCATGGCAGCTCCCCGATCACGGCGACTGCCGGGCCGCTGCGCACGTTGTCAAGGAAGCCGGAGGGCGCCGTGAACTCCTCAGGGGTGAGGATCGTCGGGTTCACCGGGCGGTGCACGGCGGCCTCGACCCGGGTGCACGCCTCGTAGACCGCGTCCACCTCGGGCTCTCCGAGCACCAGGACGTCGATGTCGTGCGGTGCCGGACCAGCATCCCCGAGCATCCGCGCGGCGAAGGAGCCGTAGAGGAACGCCGACTCGATCCCGTCGATGCGGCCAAGCTCCTCGGCCAGCATCACCACCGGGCCGGTCGCGACTGTGAGGATCTCGCGCAAAGGGTCCGCCAGCGGGCTCTCGTCGTTGGCGCGGATCAGCCTCGTGCGGCCCACCTGTCGCTCGCTCAGGATGCCGGCCTCCAGCAGGCGTGCGACCTCGCGGTGCACGGTCGGGTAGGCCAGGCCGGCCCGCTTGGCCAGATCGGTGACGCTCAGCTCGTCGCCGGTGAGCAACAATGCGGAGAGCAGGCGCGCCTGACCGTCCGACCGGAAGATCGGAGCGAGGAGCGGCGCCTCAGTTCTCATATGATTGAGATTATCCTCCACTATATCGAGAGTCAACGGACCGCGCGCTAACCCCAGAAGATCGGGTCGCCGCTGGTCTCGATGTGGTCGAGGAGCACCTGGACGTTCTTGGTCGGCCGCTTGCGTTTGTACTCGTGAAACTTGAGGTTGCGGTCGCGCCAGTAGATCGTCCAGAGGCCGGTCGCCTTCGTGTAGCGCAGCCGTGCGATCGGGAAGCGGGTGTGCTCCCCGACGCCGTCCCACGGTGGCCGGACCTCGACGATGTCGACGTAACGGTCGGAGACGTCGGCCTCGACCTTGACCTGGTCCCACAGGTGCTCGGGCACGCGCTCACGCGCCCAGAGGCCGATGCGGTGCAGATCAGTCTCGGGAAGTGCCACAACATCAGCGTGCCATTGAGTCAACGGAGCAGCGCCTAACCGAAGAGCCGGAGCGTCAACGGGCGTGCGGACTGGCTGCGGACCATCCCAACCCCAAGAACCAGCAACCCTCAACGCCTACTGGCGAATCCCGACGACACTAAACATTGAAGCGGAACTCCACCACGTCGCCGTCGGCCATGACGTAGTCCTTGCCCTCCATGCGGACGCGGCCGCGGGAGCGGGCCTCGGCCATGGAGCCGGCGTCGACGAGGTCGCCGTAGGAGACCACCTCGGCCTTGATGAAGCCCTTCTCGAAGTCGGTGTGGATGACCCCGGCGGCCTGCGGCGCGGTGGCACCGGCCTTGATCGTCCAGGCCCGGGCCTCCTTGGGGCCGGCGGTGAGGAAGGTCTGCAGGCCAAGGGTGGTGAAGCCGACTCGCGCGAGCTGGTCGATGCCCGACTCCGTCTGGCCCATCGACTGCAGCAGTTCGAGGGCCTCGGCCTCGTCGAGCTCGATGAGCTCGGCCTCGGTCTTGGCATCGAGGAAGATCGCCTCGGCCGGGGCGACGAGGTCCCGCAGCCGGTCGGTGAACTCCGAGTTCTCCAGTTCGTCGGGGTCGACGTTGAAGACGTAGAGGAACGGCTTGGTGGTCATGAGCGTCAGCTCGCGCAGCGGCTCCGGGTCGATCTGCGCCTGGTAGAGGGTCGTGCCCTTCTGCAGGACCTCGATCGCGTGCTCGGCGGCGGCGAGGGTGGCCTGCTTGTCCTTGTGCAGTCGGGCCTCCTTCTGCAGCCTCGGCAGCGCGTTCTCGAGGGTCTGCAGGTCGGCGAGGATCAGCTCGGTGTTGATGGTCTCGATGTCGGCCGCGGGGTCGATCTTGCCGTCGACGTGGACGACGTTCGGGTCATCGAACGCGCGGATCACCTGGCAGATCGCGTCGGCCTCGCGGATGTTGGCCAGGAACTTGTTCCCCAGCCCCTCCCCCGTGGACGCGCCGCGGACGATGCCGGCGATGTCGACGAAGCTCACCGTGGCCGGCACGACCTTGGCCGAGTCGAACAGCGTGGCGAGGACCCCGAGCCGGGAGTCCGGGACACCGACGACCCCGACGTTGGGGTCGATGGTGGCGAAGGGGTAGTTCGCGGCCAGGACGTCGTTCTTGGTCAGGGCGTTGAACAGGGTGGACTTGCCGACGTTGGGCAGGCCGACGATGCCGATGGTGAGACTCACGTGCGGCGAGTCTACGGCCCTTCCCTTCGACTCCCGGCGCGTCGATTCCGGAAACTGTCGGACCCCGGTGTGAGCATCGGGTCATGGATCTCGCAGCAGTTCTCGTCGCGGTGCTGACGCTCGCGCTCGGTCTCGTCCTGGGGCTCGTCGTCGGGCGCTCCCGGGCGGACGCGGCCACCCGCGACACCCTGGCCCGCGCCGAGGAGGACGGCCGGCAGCGGACGGCGGCCGCCGAGGCGCGGGCGCACGAGGCCGAGCGGGAATCCGCCCGGCTGAGCGCGGTGCTCGAGGCCGAGCGGGCGGCGGCGCAGGAGCGTGCCGCGTCCGAGGCCACGGTCGAGAACCGGCTGCGCGAGGCGTTCGACTCGTTGGCCGGGCAGGCGCTGCAGCGCAACAACCAGGCCTTCGCCGAGCTGGCCGAGGCGAAGCTGTCGGCGGCGCGCTCCTCGGCCGACGGCGACCTCGCCCAGCGGCAGCAGGCGATCGAGGGCATGGTGGGGCCGCTGCGCGAAACCCTCGACCGGGTTCAGCACCAGCTCCACTCCGTCGAGCGCGACCGGGCCGGCTCCTACGAGAAGCTGCTGGAGCAGGTCGGGACGATGCGCCAGACCAGCGAGCAGCTGCGCACCGAGACCGCCCAGCTGGTCACCGCGCTACGGGCGCCGCAGGTGCGGGGGCGCTGGGGGGAGATGCAGCTGCGCCGGGCGGTTGAGGCAGCCGGCATGACCGAGCACGTCGACTTCGACGAGCAGGCCACCGTGGCGGGCCCGGACGGCCGGCTGCGCCCAGACCTCGTCGTCCGCCTGGCCGGTGGCAAGAACATCGTCGTCGACTCGAAGGTGGCCTTCTCCGGCTACCTCGAGGCGATGGAGGCCAGGGACGACGCCACCCGCGACGCCCGGCTGAAGGCCCACGCCCGGCACCTGCGGGGGCACATCGACCAGCTGGGCGCCAAGTCCTACTTCGAGCACTTCGCCCCGTCCCCGGAGTTCGTCGTCTGCTTCGTCCCGGCGGACGCCTTCCTCGACGCCGCGCTGCGCGAGGACCCGGCCCTGCAGGAGCGAGCCTTCGACCAGAACGTCGTCCTGGCCACCCCGTCGACCTTGGTCGCACTGCTGCGCACCATCGCCTACACCTGGCGGCAGGAGGCCCTGGCCGCGAACGCCGCCGAGGTGCACAAGCTCGGTCGCGAGCTCTACCAGCGGCTGTCGACCATGGGCGGCCACATCGACAAGCTCGGCAACTCGCTCACGCGGGCGGTGAGCGAGTACAACAAGACCGTCTCCTCCCTCGAGAGCCGCGTGTTCGTCACCGCCCGCAAGATGGCCGACCTCAAGGTGGTCGACCCGAGCGACGAACTCATGGCCCCGAAGCAGCTGACCGAGACGACCCGGGCGGTCCAGGCCCCCGAGATGGCCGAGCAGCGCCTCGTCTCACTACCGAAACCGCGCGTACCCGCCGGCCAGGACGAGCTGCCCGTGAACGACGCCGATGGGCGGCGCGCGACGTCCTGAGCGGCGCCGGGGGCCAGGCGTGGCGTTCCGTTGTCTCAGCTGTGCCGGGTACCGTGACCGAACGGTGACATTTTCTGTCCTCCGTTCCGTCGTCAGGAGTCGCGCGTGACACGCACCTCGCCACCGGGGTCGGGCCGGCCTGGCGGCTACCCGGCCGACGACGGCTGGGGGCCTGCCACCGCGGTCCGGGCCGGGTCCGGTGCGCGCCGCGACAGCTCCGCTCCGCCGCGCCGCGACAGCGCCGCTCCGCCGCCCCGCGGGGCGCAGCCGTCCGGGGCCCGGGGTCCGCGGCCCCGCCTCGACGACTGGTCCAGCGGACCGGCGTCCAGCGAGCAGCAGCGCCGCGTCCGGGTCGCGGACAAGCGGACGGCCCGCGCCGTCCAGGACGACGAGGCGGCGCAGCGGGCGGCGCTGCGCCCGCCGGAGCGGGGGCTGCGCGGCTCGCTGGCGCTGCTCGTGCTCGTGGTCATCGCCCTGATCGGCGGGCTGCTCGACACCCTCGGCGGCACTCAGGTCCGCGGCGGGTTCAACATCGGCATCGTGGTGGCCAGCGTGGTCGCGATCCTGATCGTCAAGCGGTCGCACATGTTCCCGATCGTCATCGCCCCGCCGATCGTCTACACCTTCGCCGCGGTCTTCCAGCTCTACCTTCGCTCCAACGGCCTCCACGACAAGGGCGTGGTGCTCGACGCCGCGTCCAACTACCTGGTGTACGGCTTCCCCGCGATCGCGGCGGCCACCGCCGCCGTCCTGATCATCGCGGGCATCCGGCTGATCGCCCGCAAGTAGCGGCCCGGCGCCGGTCGGGTCGGATCACTCCCGGGCGGCGGTCGCCCGGATCTCACGACGCAGCTCCTGCGGCAGCGCGAAGGCCAGCCGCTCCTCGGTGTGGCTCACCTCCTCGACGGCGTCGAAACCGCGTTCGGCGAGCCAGGCGAGCACGTCGGTCACCAGGATCTCCGGCACCGAGGCCCCCGACGACACGCCGACCGTCGTGACGCCGTCGAACCAGGAGGCGTCGACGGCCTGCGCGTTCTCGACCAGGTGCGCGTCCCGCGCCCCGGCGGCGAGGGCGACCTCGACCATCCGCACCGAGTTCGAGGAGTTCGAGGAGCCCACGACGAGGAACAGCTCGACCTGTGGCGCGATCGTCTTCACCGCCGCCTGCCGGTTCTGCGTCGCGTAGCAGATGTCGTCGGACGGCGGCGCGTGCAGGTCGGGGAACTTCTGGCGCAGCGCGTCGACCGTCTGCATGGTCTCGTCGACCGACAGCGTCGTCTGCGAGAGCCAGACCACCTTCGACGGGTCGCGGACCTCGACGTCGGCCACCGCCTCCGGCCCGTCGACCAGGGTGATGTTGTCCGGGGCCTCGCCGCTGGTGCCGACGACCTCCTCGTGACCCTCGTGGCCGATCAGCAGGATGTCGTAGTCCTCCTTGGCGAAGCGCTTGACCTCCTGGTGGACCTTGGTGACCAGCGGGCAGGTGGCGTCGATGGTGCGCAGCTGCCGCTGCTCGGCCTGCTGGTGCACCTCGGGCGAGACCCCGTGCGCGGAGAAGACGACGATCGCCCCCTCGGGGACCTCCTCGTTCTCCTCGACGAAGATCGCGCCGCGTTCCTCCAGCGCCTGGACGACGTGGAGGTTGTGCACGATCTGCTTCCGGACGTACACCGGGGCGCCGTACAGCTCGAGCGACTGCTCGACGGTCTGTACCGCCCGGTCGACACCTGCGCAGTAGCCGCGTGGCTTGGCGAGCAGGACTCGTCGGGGAGCACCGTCCGGGTCCGCGAGCGATGGGGAAGTCATGTCTCCGATGGTACGGACGCGGTGAATGGGGCACTGTGGTGTCATGCAGCTTCCCGCTCCGATCCGCGCCGCGGTCGGCCTCGTCGCCACAGCGGCGGACGAGGCCAGGCACCTTCCCGACCGCGCTCTCGAGCTGCCCATGCTGGCGGTCAGCACTGCGCTGCAGGTCTCGCTCCGGGCCCAGCAGCGCTATGCGCGGCTGGCGGCGCGCGGCGATCAGGTGCTCAATCCCACATCGGCGTCGGACGACCCGCCGGAGTGGGCGACCTTCGACGAGCCGATCTCGCCGGAGGAGCTGCGCCGCACCGCGCTGGCCCAGCTCGACGACGACGGCTCCCAGAACGCCGCCACGCGGCTGTTCGACCAGCTGTTCGGTGCGTCCGACCCCTCGTCGGGCGATCGGAGCGACGACTCCGCCGACCCTGCGGCGCTCGCGGACGCCGCCGCCATCGAGGCCGCGACGCAGGGGCACGACAACGTCACGCCGATCCGGAAGGCCGCCGTCCCCGCGACCGACCGCGACGCCGACGGTGGTCCCGCAGCCGATTCCGGTACCGAGTCGACCAAGCCCGGCCAGGCGGGCGCGACGTCACCGCGGAAGTCGGGTTCGACGCGGCCGGGCGCCAGGAAGTCGAACGGCGCGAACACCGGCGCGGCCAAGACCGGCGGCACGAAGTCCGGTAACGGAAAGACCGGCAACGGCAAGACCAGGGCCGCCAAGACCAGTGGCAGCAAGACCGGTAACGGCAAGACCGGCACCCCCAAGACCGGTGGCGCGAAGCCCGGTGGCACCAAGACCGGTGGCACCAAGACCGCTGGCACCAGGACCGCTGGCACCAAGACCGCTGGCACGACATCGGCGGGGACGAAGGCGACCGCCCCGAACCCGCCGGAACACGAGGCAAGCGGCCCCGAGCAGCCGGATCCCGGCGGCAACGGCAAGAGCGTCTCACCGCCGCGCCACACCGCTCCGTCGGCGTTCGACGCCGTGGACGCCCCCGGCGACGACGCCCCGCGCGGTGACGACACCGCCGAGCGCGACTGACGGGCGCTCGGGCGTGGCCAGGCTGGAGACCTCTGCGGACGACCCGGTCCCGGTCCGCGTCGTCGCGCTGCGCATCGGCGAGTGGATCGCCCGCCTCGGTGAGATCTGGGTGGACGGCCAGGTCGCCCAGCTCAGCCGCCGCCCCGGGATGGCGACCCAGTTCGTGACCCTGCGCGACCCGGATGCCAACATCTCGCTCAGCGTCACCTGCCCGCGCGGCGTGCTGCCGGACTCGGTGGTCGAGGGGGCGCGGGTCGTGCTCCGCGGTCGCCCCGACTTCTGGCTGGAGCGCGGCACCCTGAGCCTGCGCGCGCTGGAGGTGCGCCCGGTCGGGCTCGGCGAACTGCTCGCGCGGCTGGAGGCGTTGAAGCGGCTGCTGGCGGCCGAGGGGCTGTTCGCGGCCGACCGCAAGCGCCCGCTGCCGTTCCTGCCGGCCACGATCGGGCTGGTCACCGGCCGGGCGAGCGCCGCCGAGCGCGACGTCGTCGAGAACACCCGCCGACGGCTGCCCGGCGCCCGCTTCCGCCTGGAGAACGTCGCCGTCCAGGGGGTGAACGCCGTGGCCGAGATCGTGGCAGCACTCGAGCGGCTCGATCACGACCCCGAGGTCGACGTCGTGGTGGTGGCCCGCGGCGGCGGGGGTGTCGAGGACCTGCTGCCGTTCAGCAACGAGACGCTCGTCCGCGCCGTCTCGGCCATGCGGACCCCGGTGGTCAGCGCGATCGGCCACGAGACGGACGTGCCGCTGCTCGACCTCGTCGCCGACCTGGCCGCCTCCACCCCGACCGACGCCGCGCGCCGGATCGTCCCGGACCTGGCCGAGGAGCTGCAGGGCATCGCCCAGCTGCGCGGCCGCGCCCGATCGTCGGTGCACGCCCGGCTGCAGCGTGAGGCCGAGCTGATGGCCGGCCTGCCCGAGCGGCTGCGGGCCACCGTCCGCGGCCGGCTGGCACGCGAGTCGAGCGAGACCGCGGCGCTGCGCGATCGGGCCCGCCGCCGTACCCGCGAGCTGGTGAGCAACGCCCGAGCCGACCTCGAACACACCCGGGCCAGGGTCCGCGCCCTGTCGCCCCGCGCCACCCTGGAGCGCGGCTACGCCGTGGTCCGGACCTCAGACGGCGCCGTCGTCCGGCAGCCGGAACAGGCGACGGGGCGGCTTCGGGTCACCGTCGCCGGCGGCGACTTCGCCGCCGAGCCGGTCGCGTCCGGCTGAGCGGGCGTACGCACCGGCTAGGGTCGGGCAGCGATGAGCGACGACGAGGAGATCCCCTACGAGGCCGCGCGGTCCGAGCTGCGCGAGATCGTCGGCCAGCTGGAGGGCGGCGGTCAATCGCTCGAGGAGTCGCTCGCGCTGTGGGAGCGCGGTGAGCTGCTGGCCGATGTCTGCCAGCGCTGGCTGGACGGGGCCGGGGAACGGCTCGACGCGGCCATCGCCCGCCACGACGCCGCGGCCGACGACGGCAGCGGGGACGCCGCCGAGGCGGAATGACTGCCCGGTGGGGCCTGAGCGTGCCATGTGGGGTCGCGCTTTCTCGACCCGGCACCGTAACGCGGCTCTGCCAAGATGGCGGGGCGGCCTCGACACCAGGCCGACGACGCCTGCGGCGTCCACAGCGGAAGGGGTCCGAATGACGGACGAGAGCACTGTCCCACCGGAACTCGCTGTGTCCAGGCAGGCCCCGGACCGGAACCTCGCCCTCGAACTCGTCCGCGTCACCGAGGCGGCCGCGATGGCCGCCGGCCGCTGGGTGGGCAGCGGCGACAAGAACAGCGGGGACGGCGCGGCCGTCGACGCCATGCGGGCGCTGATCGGGACCGTCTCCATGCGCGGCGTCGTGGTCATCGGCGAGGGTGAGAAGGACGAGGCGCCGATGCTCTACAACGGCGAGGAGGTCGGCGACGGCACCGGGGCCCAGTGCGACGTCGCGGTGGACCCGATCGACGGCACCACGCTGATGGCCAAGGGCATGCCAAACTCGATCGCCGTCATCGCCGTCTCCGAGCGCGGCACCATGTTCGACCCGTCCGCCGTGTTCTACATGGACAAGATCGCGGCCGGGGCGGAGTGCGCCGACGTCATCGACATCACCGCGCCGGTGGCCGAGAACATCTCCCGGGTGGCGAAGGCCAAGCACGGCTACCCCGACGACGTCACCGTCTGCATCCTCGATCGCCCCCGCCACGAGGAGCTCGTCCGCCAGGTCCGCGCCACCGGGGCGCGGATCAAGTTCATCAGCGACGGGGACGTCGCGGGCGCGATCAGCGCCGCCCGCCCCGGCACCGGTGTCGACCTGCTGCTCGGCGTCGGCGGGACGCCCGAGGGGATCATCGCCGCCGCCGCGCTGCGCTGCATGGGCGGCGCCATCCAGGCCAAGCTGTGGCCGGCCGACGACGACGAGCGGCAGCGTGCCATCGACGCCGGTCACGACCTGGACCGCGTGCTGATGACCGAGGACCTCGTCCGCGGCGACGACATCTTCTTCTGCGGCACCGGCATCACCGACGGCGAGCTGCTGCGCGGCGTGCGGTACCTCGCCGATTCGGTGCAGACGCAATCCATCGTCATGCGCTCGAAGTCCGGAACGATCCGGCTCATCGACTCGCTGCACCAGCTCGGCAAGCTGCGCGCCTACTCCGCCGTCGACTTCGACCGCAATTAAGCCAAGCTGGAGCGAAATGGCAACGACGTCAAGTGAGGATAGGGCTGGAACGTGACGACAACAGAGAAGTCCGGGGAGGCGGGTCAGTACCGCATCGAGAAGGATTCGATGGGCGAGGTGAAGGTTCCGAAGAACGCGAAGTGGCGGGCGCAGACGCAGCGGGCCGTCGAGAACTTTCCGATCTCCGGGCGGCCGATCGAGCGCGACCTGATCGGCGCGATCGCGTCGATCAAGGGCGCGTCGGCGCTGCTGCGCGCCGAGAAGGGCCTGCTGGACCAGCAGAAGGCCGAGGCGATTCACGCCGCGGCGGCCGAGGTCGCACGGGGCGACTGGGACGCCGAGTTCCCGATCGACGTCTTCCAGACCGGCTCGGGCACGTCGTCGAACATGAACACCAACGAGGTCATCGCGACGCTCGCCAGCGAGCGGCTCGGATCCTCCGTGCACCCGAACGACGACGTCAACGACCCGTTCTCCTCCAACGACCAGTTCCCGTCGGCGATCCACATCGCCGCCACCCGCGCCATCGCGGTGGACCTCGTCCCGGCGCTGACCCACCTCGGCGACGCGCTCGCCGCCAAGGCCGAGGAGTTCGCGACCGTCGTCAAGTCCGGCCGCACCCACCTGATGGACGCCACACCCGTCACGCTCGGGCAGGAGTTCGCCGGCTACGCCGCTCAGGTCCGGCACGGCGTGGAGCGGCTGCAGAGCGTCCTGCCACGCGTCGGTGAGCTGCCACTCGGCGGGACGGCCGTCGGCACCGGCATCAACGCCCCGGTCGGGCTGGCGGGCGAGGTCATCGCCAAGCTCGCGGCCGACCTGGACCTGCCGCTCACCGAGGCCCGCGACCACTTCGAGGCCCAGGGCTCGCGGGACGCCCTCGTCGAGGCCAGCGGCGTGCTGCGCACGATCGCGGTCGGCCTGAACAAGATCGCCAACGACATCCGGTGGATGGGCTCGGGGCCGCGCACCGGCCTCACCGAGATCTTCCTGCCCGACCTGCAGCCCGGCTCGTCGATCATGCCCGGCAAGGTGAACCCGGTGCTGGCCGAGGCCGTGTGCCAGGTGGTCGCCCAGGTCGTCGGCAACGACGCCGCCGTGGCGTGGGGCGGCGCGGCCGGCAACTTCGAGCTCAACGTCATGCTGCCGGTGATCGCCCGCAACCTGCTCGAGTCGATCGTGCTGATCACCAACGTCTCGCGGGTCTTCGCCGACCGCTGCGTCGCGGGCATCGAGGCCAACGCCGAGCGCTGCCAGGAGTACGCCGAGTCGTCACCGTCGATCGTCACCCCGCTGAACCACTACGTCGGCTACGACGAGGCCTCCAAGATCGCCAAGCAGGCGCTGGCCGAGCGCAAGACGATCCGCGAGGTGGTCGTCGAACGCGGCCACGTCCCGGACGCGATCACCGAGGAGAAGCTGGACGAGGTCCTCGACGTGCTGTCGATGACCACGACGCGGGGCTGATCTCCGCCGCATGGACGTCCGCGCCGTCGTCTTCGACTTCTACGGGACGCTGACACCCGGCCGCAGCGGCGACGCGCAGGCGACGGGCGCGACGGGAGCAGGCGCTGGCACTCGGGGTCGACCCGGAGCGCTACGACGCCGAGCTCACCGCCACGGTCCACGAGCGGTTCCAAGGTGCCGGCGGCAACGTGACCGGCTCGCTGCGCTGGGTGTGCCGGCGCCTCGGCGCGGACGTCCCGCCCCGGGTGCTCGACCACGCGGCGGAGGTCCGGCTGGCCGGCGAGCGGCGCTTCGGCGAGCCGCGCCCCGAGGCGGCCGAGGTGCTGCGGGCCCTGCAGGCCCGCAGCCTGCAGGTCGGGGTCGTCAGCGACTGCAGCGCCGAGCTGCCCGAGTACTTCCCCTCGCTGCCCGTGGCTCCGCACGTCGACGCCGCCGTGTTTTCGTTCGTCCTCGGCCGGCGCAAACCCGCCGCCGACATCTACCTGGCCTGCTGCACCCGGCTCGGCGTCGCCCCCGAGCAGTGCGTCTACGTCGGCGACGGCGGCAGCGACGAACTCGCCGGCGCCCGCGCCGTCGGGATGCGTCCGGTCCACCTCGACGACCCGCTCGGGGGCGGAAGCGTCGTCTACGGCCGGCACGAGACCTGGGACGGCGATCGGATCACTGCGCTGCCCGAGGTGCTCGACCTGCTGTAGCGCCCGCGCCGGAAGGTGCTCCTCGGTTCAGCGGGGCCGGCTGCCCCGTCGCGCCCGCGCCCCGACGACCAGCACGACACCGCCGCCGGCGGCCAGACCACCGATGATCAGCAACATCTGCGTCGCGATTCCCGTGCCGGCCAACAATGAGCCCGGCACGCCGTGTCCGTCCGGCCGGTGGGCGCTGACGCCGTCGATACCGGAACCGCCGACCTCCGCGCCGCCGATCCCGAGACCGTCGTCGGCACCGACGAGCTCGGCCCGCAGCGTGAAGCGGTAGGAATCCGAGGCCACCTCCTGCCCGGCCGTGGTGGGCAGCCACGCGACGACTCTGACCCACCCGGTTTCCCCTGGGTCGATCAGCAGCGCGGTGTCCAGCCCGTCGGCGAGCCTCGAGAACGGCCCCCGCCAGTGGGTGACGAATTGTCCGGGTCGGGCGGCGGTCTGGACGCGCGCCTGCAGTTCGGAGCCGAGCTCACCCTCCCCGGCACCGCACGTCGCGTCGACCTCGCGCTCGGCCTGCCCGCAGCCGTTGTCGTCGTCGTGCTGGTCGTGCACTCGCAGATGGAGATCGGCGCGCATGGTGAGGCCGTTGCGGACGCCCAGCGTGCCGGTGGTGCGCTGCCCCGGGGCGAGCGAGTCCGCGTCGAGCAGCGGGCGGGACGTGCCGGCCGCATACGCTCCCCCGTCGACCGAGACCGTGACGGGCGCGCCCGCGGCGCCTGCCGTGCGGGTCAGGCCCAGGGCGACCCCGATGCACACCGCACCGAGAATCAGAAGAACGCGAGCCAGCCGACGAGTCATGCGCGTCGCCGCCATTCCCGGACACCGCCTGCGATGTGCCACACCGCGTAGGCGGACAGCAGGACGAGCGCCGCGCTGCCGAGCAGCGGCCGCCGGATGGCGATCGCGTCACGGAACCCACCGACCCAGGGCAGGTCGAACCACACGCGGCCGCGGAGGTCGGCGGCCGAGATCGGTTCCGGGTCGGCGACCGGGTTCGCGTCTCCTCGGACGGTGAAGGTCCTGCCACCGCTCGTCCTGGTGATCGCGACGACGCGGTGGGTGACGAGCCCCCGCTCGCCCGCGACGGACCGCTCGTAGGTCACGATGTCACCGAGCTGCACGTCGGAGGCCCGGACGGGGCGGTCGACGACCAGCGATCCGACGGGCAGCGTCGGCGCCATGCTGCCGGTGCGAACCGTGAGCGCGCTGCCGCCGACGAGCGCCGGCAGCAGCACGGTCAGCACGGCGAGCACCACCACCACCAGCACCGCAAGGCCCGCCGACGGCGCGGGTCACGACGGTCACGGCGCGCCCTTCGCGGGTCGCGTCTCGGGCGGGAGCGGCCGTTCATCGATCGTCGTCATGCCTGCGTCAGCTCTACGCGGAGCAGGACGCGCAGCGAGTCGCCATGCACGGCATTGTCGGGCACGCCCCCCGCGGCCTTGCCTGCCGGCCAGCTCGCCGAGACAGCGAGGCACGCGCCGTCACCCGGTGTGAGCACGACCGGGCCGCCGGCGTCCCGGACCGGGAACGAGCGAGCGGTGCGGACGGCGTCGCGCAGGTCGCCCGGTCGCACGCCGGGCGCGAGCAACGACGTCTCGGGACCCGTCGCACGACAGCCGTCCCGGGCGCCTCCGGCGTAGGCCACGTCGACGGCGAGCGCCCGGGAGAGGTTGCCCCGCTCCGGAGTTCCGCTCGCACCCGTAGCCGTGATCGTGCAGCCCCCGATTCCCGCGTCGATCTCGGCCCGTGCCTTGTCGAGGCTGGTGGCGCAGGGCCCGGGAACGTCGTCCAGCGAGGCGAACGACACCGCCAGCGTCCCCGGCATCGTCGAGCCGGCGTCCTCGCGGGCCACCCAGACGAGGCGCCGCGATTCGCCACCCGGCATCAGCCCGGTGAACGACACCGGTACCGACTCTGCGCCGCGATCCAGCCGCAACTGCAGCACCCCGCCGGTGACGAGGTTGGGCCCGACGTCGGCCGCAGCGATGGGACTCGAGTCGGTCACCCGGCCGGCGGTCGCCAGGACGAGCGCGACCGCCGCGGCGAGCACTCCCTTGACGATCCGTCGGTTCATGCATTCCTCTCGGTGGCGCACACGGGCCCGGCGATCCTCCCGCGCGTTTCCCGGCAGCCGCGTCGTCAATTCCGATGATCCCGGTGTCATCGAAATTGACGACGCCGCGCCGGCCCTTTTAGCCGCACTCTTGATCGCCGAGCCCGCCCGAGGGGGAGCGGGCCGAAATCACCACAGGGGGAAACCACATGCAGAAGAAGAAGGCGTTCCGGCTCGCCGGTTTCGCCGGGGCACTCTGTGCCTCGGCAGCGCTCGTGAGTCTGTCGGTCTCGGGGACCGGCGCGTACTTCACCGGTAGTGCCAACGGCAGCATCAGCGCCTCGTCGGGTCACCTGAACCTGAACGCCCCAGCAACACGGCGCTGAACTTCCAGAACCTGACGCCAGGTCGTCAACAAGACCGACGATCTGAAATACAGCGCTCGACACGACTGTGCCCAGCAGCGATGTCTGGATGGTGTTCGACAAGACCACGTACGCCTACCAGAAGTTCACGCGGCGGGAAGAACAGCAACAACGCCCCGGACGGCGGTCTCGGCGGCTACGGCTACTTCAGCGTTCAGGCCTCGCACCACTCTGGCGGTAGTGCGACTAACGGATTCACGTCAGGCAACCTCGCCTTCCCTGACGGCACCAACACGCCCAACACTGGGCAGGCGAGTTCGACCGCATGTCATGTCAACTCGGACGGAACTGGCGGCAGCGGCGAGGTCGTCACGGGGCCCGAGAACAACAACCAGGTGCCGTGGTGCGGCGTCCCGCGCAGGCGATCAAGCTCGTCAATAACGTCTCCAACGGTGACCACGGCTCGATCACGGTGACCTTCGGGCTCGACGGGTACAAGCAGACCCAGCAGAACCAGCAGTACCCCGACGTGCCGTTCAAGATCGTCGCGACGCAGCACGGCGTGAACCCGCTCGCCAACGGCTGAGGCAGCCGGGCAATCGCGTGAACAGCGCCAAGCAGGTGGCGGGGCCGGCGAACCGGTCCCGCCACCTGCGGCACCCCGAAAGGACGGTTCCGGTGAAGGCCAAGCGGATCGCGCTGGGCGGCGCATTACTGCTTCTGCTCGCGGTCGTTGCGACCGGCGCGACGTTCTGGATGCAGGGCTACCGCACGTACGTGATCCACACCGGCTCGATGGAGCCGACGCTGATGCCCGGCACGCTCATCGTGGATGGGCCGCCTCGCGGCGATTACCGGCGCGGTGAGGTCATCACCTTCCGCCACTCCGACCTGACGACCGACGTCGTCACCCACCGCGTGGCCGGAATCCGCCCCGACGGGTTGATCAATACCAAGGGCGACGCGAATCGCACCGCCGACGCCTGGCACATCCGGCCCGATCAGGTCCGCGGGCACACGGTGCGCGCCGTTCCGTACCTCGGCTATCTGGTCGTCTATCTGCAGCACCCCGCCGGAATCGCCTCGATCGTCACGGTGACACTCGCCATCGTGCTGCTCTACGGGCTCTTCTTCCCACCCGAGACGGTGAGCGCCGACGATCGTGAACCGCAGCGCGGATCGGGATGGAGACCACTTCCCCGACCCGAGCGCGTCACACCCTGACAGACCGCGCCTGACCGCTGGCTACCGCCAACTCGGCCGGATTGGCGGTTTTGGTTCGGAATTGCCGACTCTCATGCGAGGAGTCACAAGAAAAACCCTGGTGAAACCGTTGACACTTCACCTGCGCAACACGAGCATTCTGGTGCCGCGGTTCAACGACTGATTGTCGAATCGTGGGTGATCGAACCGGGGGGCTCGAACGAATGAGAAAGTGCAGCGGGATTTCGCGACCGCTGAGTCTGCGTACCTTGGCACGGGGGAACGGATCCCGGGTCGACATCCTGCTCGGCGTGGCGGTGGCCACGTGGATCGTGCTGAGTCTGGTCGCTCCGGCAGCGCTACTGGCGGGCACCGTGACCGATGTCTGCCGATCCGTCGCCGCCGAGTTGTTCCTCATCGCCGGGGTTGCGTGCTTGGCCCGCTGGTCGCTCACCGGACGGCAGGACGCGCTCCGGGCCGCGCTGGCCTTCGGAATCATGGGGGCCGCACTGCCGGTGCTGTCGATCATCGTGCCGTGGTCCCTGAACGACGCGCGTGCCGATTCGGTCGCTCCGCTCGCCCGGGCCGCCTTGATGTTGCCGGTACTCGGATTGCTGGCCCGTCGTCACGCCGACGCCGCTGCCGGACGGCGCGTTCCGTGGCGCACCGTGGCGATCGCGATCGCGGTCCCGGTCCTCACGGCCGCCCTGTTGGCACTGCTGCTGCAGCACGGCGGCAGGACGGTGATCTCCCCGCTGCTTGCGGGAGAGGTCGAGGTGCTGAGCACGGGGGCATGGGCTGCGCTGGCGTATCACCGCTGGGCGCGCGCTGCCACGAGAAGCGACCGATCGCTCGCCGTCGCGCTCGGATTCCTCGCGCTCGGCGAGGCTGCCCGCACTCTCGGGGTGGTAGGGCTGACTATGGCTGCCGGGTGGGGAATCGCGTTGCAGCTGGCGGCCGCCGGCCGAGTCGCATGGGTCGCCGCTACTGATCTCCACCAGGCCTATCGACGCCAGGGGGACCATGCAGACGGACTCTCGGTCGCCCTGGCCGCCGCTCGACGCACACTCGTGTCGGTCGAGCAGCGGCAGCAGGAGCAACTGCACGATGCCCGGTCACTGGTGGCCGGAGTCCTGGGTGCCTCTCGACTGCTCAGCGACGAGACCGCCGGGGCCGGCATCCCGCGCGCGACGTTGCAGGCGATGATCACGGCAGAGCTGGACCGGCTCCGAGGGCTGCTCGACACCGTGAGCGACGCTGGTCACCCCTACGACGTTGCGACTGCGATCGCGCCGGTTCTCCTCGCGCATCGCGTCGAGGGCGCCACGATCGATGCAGATATCGACCGGGTGCAGGCGGTCGGAAGCCCGATGGCCCTCGCGACCGTAATCGACAACCTGCTCCACAACGCTCGCGTTCACGCCCCCGGCGCCCAGGTGTGGATACGCGTCGCCGCATCGGGTGCTACAGCCCGGATCCTGGTCGACGACGAGGGTCCGGGGATTCCCCCGGAGGAGCGGGAAGGCGTGATGCGTCGCAGCGTCCGCGGCGCCGACGCGACCGGGGAGGGTCAAGGGCTCGGGCTGTTCAACTGCCGCCGCCTCATCGACGACCAGGGCGGCACCCTCGAGCTGACCGAATCCCCCGCAGGCGGGTTGCGGGCCGTTGTCACCGTCCCCGCAGTGGGCGCCCTCGTCGCGCTCCCTGTCGCGAGTTGACCGTGACAGACATCGCGATCGTCGACGACCACGGGTTGCTCGCCGAGACACTTCGGTTGGCCTTGGAACGGTCGGGTTTCGCCTGCGTCCGGGTCACACCGGCCGTACCGGTTGAGCTGGTTCCGGCGGTGTTGACCCTGCGGCCTTCGCTCGTGCTCCTCGATCTCGACCTCGGCAGCGTCGGTGACTCCACCCCGGCGATCGGCGGGCTGACGGCCGGAGGCGCCAAAGTTCTGGTTGTCACCGGCACGACCGACCGGATGAAGATCGCCTCAGCGCTGGAGAGCGGAGCGATCGGCCACCTCTCGAAGTCGGAAGACTTCGACGTGCTCGTCCGACGGGCCGGGGAGGCACTACAGGCCCACGGGCCGTTGGACCCCGCGGAACGGGCGCAACTGCTGGCCGAACTCCGCGCTGCCCGGGCCACGCACGCCGAACAGTGGGCACCCTTCCAGCGACTCACCGAGCGGGAAAGAGCGACTTTACGAGAGCTCGCCCGGGGTCGTTCGGTGCACCAGATCGCCCACAGCTGGGTGGTGTCCGAGACCACCATGCGCACCCACGTGCGCCGGCTGCTGGACAAGCTGCAGGTCGGGTCCCAGCTCGCCGCCGTGGCGCTGGCGACCGAGGTGGGCTGGCTGGAGTGACGGCCCGGCCAGCAGGGGCGGCGTGCTGCGTGTGGCGCGCCCGCTCGGTCAGGCCCAGCCCGCACGGAAGGCGTCCCAGCGGAACCGGCCGCCGAGGGGCGGGCTGAGCGAGGCTCGGGCGCGGGCCCGGAATTCGCGCGCGGCCAGCGCGGCCGACCCGTCCGGCAGCGACGCCGGCGAGGGTGCCGTCCACCGACAGGGCGGCCAGGTCGTCGAGGGCGGCCAGCTGGGCGATGTCCGGTGACTCCGGCCAGCGGCCGGCCACCACGCCGGCGAGCGGCAGGCCGTCCTCGGCGACGCGGCCGGCCGCCAGCGCCGCATGGTCGACACCGCCGGGAGCGACCGAGGCCACCACCACGACCGCGGCGCGCACCGCCACGGCCAGATCGGCGGGCGTCCACCCGTCGGCCGCCATGGGCACCAGCAACCCGCCGCGCTGGGTGACGAGGACGGTCTCGCGAGCCGCCTCGAGATCGACGACCTCCCGGACGGCGTCGGCCAGCGCGAGTTCGGGCAGCCCGCTGCGCGCCGCGGCACGCCGGGGCGAGAGCGGGTCCGGGTAGGCGACCAGCGACCGTGCCTCGACCCGGCGCGGCAGCAACCCCGACAGGACGTCGCGCGCCGATCCGATTCGCGCAGGTTCGAGCACCGCGGCATCGGTCGGCAAGGGATGCGACAGCCGCCGTCACCACGCTGCGACCGGTGCCCCGACCGGCACCGACGACGAGCAGGACGCTCATCGCGGCCCGATCTCGACGGCGTCAGTCGCCGCGGCGGACGAGCTTCCAGGCGGCAGGGAAGGCGAGCGCGGCCAGGCCCAGCTTGATGGCATCGGTGGCCAGGAAGGGGCGGACGCCGAGGTCGAAGGCCTGCGCCGCCGAGAGGTGGGCGTCGGCGGCCAGCCAGGTGGCGCCGATCGCGTAGATGATCGCCATGCCGGCGACGAGCAGGCCGACGGTGCTGAGCACGTGCCGGTCGGCGCCCCGCTTGGCCAGCGCGCCCACGACCCCGGCGGCGGCGACGAATCCGATGATGTAGCCGAACGAGACCCCGCCCCAGCCGCTGGTGTGCTCGGAGAACCACGGCACCCCGGCGACGCCGGCGGCGAGGTAGATCGCCATCGAGGCCAGCCCGCGGGCGGTGCCCAGCGCGGCGCCGGTGATCAGCACCATGAGGGTCTGCAGCGTGAACGGCACGGGCGAGAACGGCGTGTGGATCGCGACCTGGGCGGCGAGCCCGGTCAGCCCTGCGCCGGCGAGGACGAGCCCGACATCGCGTACCCGGGCACCGGGTACCAGGTCGGCGAGCACGAGTCGGTTCGGCAGTGCGGCGGCGTTGGCCATGACACTCCTCGGGGACGAGTCGGGGGCGGGACGATCCGGCTGAGCGTATCCATCGATCCGGACGCTTGCGGTGCCACCCCACACCACTCGGCAGTCAGTCCTGGTCGAGCATCGGCATCTCCAGCCCGGGGGCCGAGCCGAGCAGGGCGGCGCGCTGCACGGCGTCACGGCCGAACCGGCCGCGGATGGTGTCCAGCACCGGGTCGAGCGTCCCCGCCTCGCGAGCCGCGAACGGCAGCTCGAGCTGCATGGCGTCGGCGTCCTCCAGGTTGGTGAGCGAGACGCCGACGAGTGTGCAGCCGCGCTGCCGGATCAGTGGTGCCGCTTCGGCGAGCAGGCCGCGCGCGGTCGCGAGGACCGCCGCGGTCTCCCAGGTCGGTCGCAGCACGGTGTGCGAACGGGTCGCGCGGCCGAAGTCGTCGAAGCGCAGCCGCAGGACCACGGTCCGGCAGACACGTCGGGCGCGGCGCAGCCGCGCGCACACCCGCTCGACGAGCCCGGTGAGTGCCCGGTCGATCTCGGCCGGCGTGCGGCCGCCCCGCGTCCCGAGCGCCTGCTGCGCGCCGAGGGACCGGCGCCGCCGGGCCGTGACGACCCGCCGTGGGTCGCGGTTGTGCGCCAGAGCATGCAGCTGGCGCCCGGTCGCCGGGCCGAGCATCGCCACGAGCGCGTCGGGCCCGAGCGCCGCCACCTCCCCCACCGTGAACACGCCGCGGGCGTGCAGCTTGGCGGCGGTCACCGCGCCGACTCCCCACAACCGTCGCACCGGCAGCGGGTGCAGGAAGGCCAGCTCGCCGCCCTCGGGCACCAGCCGCAGCCCGTCGGGCTTGGCGGCGCCACTCGCGACCTTGGCCAGAAACTTGGTCCGCGCGATTCCCACCGTGATCGCCAGGCCGACCTCGGCGCGCACCCGGTGGCGCAGCGCCACCGCGATCTCGACGGGCGTGCCCGAGACCGGGCCGAGCCCAGCGGCGTCGAGAAACGCCTCGTCGATCGAGATCCCCTCGACGCGCGGCGAGGTCTCGTCGAAGATCGCGAACACCTGCTTGCTGGCCTCGACGTACCGCTCGAAGTGCGGGTCGACGACCACCGCCCGCGGGCAGAGTTCGCGCGCCCGCCGCCCCGGCATCGCCGAGGCGACCCCGTAGGCCTTCGCCTCGTAGCTCGCCGCGAGCACGACCCCCCGGCCCACGATCACCGGCCGGCCCCGAAGCGCGGGGTCGTCGCGCTGCTCGACCGACGCGTAGAACGAGTCCAGGTCGGCGTGCAGGATCACGAGGTCAATAATCGAACATCGATGCGAATGCGTCCAGCCCGCGATTCCCAGACGGCGGCGTGCGGTCCGCTCGGACGGTCAGGCCGGGGGGCTCGACGCGACGGCCGCCGCCACCGCGGCGACGATCGTGCGCGTGGCTTCCCCCACCGCGCCGGGCGGCAGCAGCTCCAGGGCGCGGCGGATGCTCGCCACCAGCGACGCCACCGCCAGCTCCACCACCTGCGCCACCTCGATGTCGGCATTCTGGACGCGGTCGAGCAGCAGCTCGTCGACGCCGGCCAGCCAGGAGAGCACCGCGGCCCGCAGCACCGGCGGCGGGTCGGCCGGGACGCCGATCGCCGAGAGCACCCGCCAGGCCGCGTCCCACCGCCAGGCCCGGAAGCTGGCCTCGACGTCCGGGTCCGCCCCCAGCCCGTGCCGCATCATGGCGACGAACCCGCCGGCGTGCCGGTCGACGTAGTCCACGTGTGCCGCCAGCTGCACCCGCAGCCGCTGCGCGGGCGGCAGGCCGGCACCCGCGTCGTGCAGCGCCGCGAGCTCCTCACCGATCTGCGCCACGACGGCCAGGAACAGCCCGCGCTTGTTGCCGAAGTGGTGGGCGATCAGGCCGTAGGCGACGCCCGCCTCGCGGGCGATCTCGGTGGTCGTCACCTTCTCGTAGGACTGGGTCGCGAACAGCTCACGCGCCACGCGCAGCAGCTCCGCCTTGCGGTCGACCCGGTCAGTACGGTCGGCGCCGGCGGCGCGGGCGGCGACCCGAGCCGTCACGCCGGGGCACCGGCCTCTCGCCCGAGCCGCACCGGCAGCACCTCGTACCCGCGCAGGATGCGGGTGGTTCGGCGGCGGCCGCCGGGCCGGACCTCGAGATCCGGGAAGCGGTTGAACAGCGCCCGGAGGCCGACCTCGCCCTCCATGCGGGCCAGTGCGGCGCCGAGGCAGTGGTGCCGCCCGGCCGAGAACGAGACGTGTTCGCGGGCGTTGGTCCGGGCCACGTCGAAGCGGTTCGGGTCGTCGAAGACGTCGGGGTCGCGGTTGGCGCCGGCGAGCACGGTGGTCACCATCATCCGTTCCGGGATGACGGTCCCGGCGATCTCGACGTCCTGGCTGGCGTTGCGCCCGGTCAGCAGCACCGGCGGGTCGTAACGCAGCACCTCGTCGGTGGCGTTGGCCCAGAGCGACGGGTCACCGCGCAGCGCCTCGAGCTGCTCGGGGTGCTGATGCAGCAGGGCGATGCCGTTGCCCAACAGGTTCACCGTGGTCTCGAAGCCGGCGGCGAGCACCAGCCCGGCGGTGGCCTTGAGCTCGGCGTCGTTCAGCCCGCCGCCCTCGTCGCGCGCGGCGACGAGCTGACTGAGCAGGTCGTCGCCGGACTCCTCGCGCAGCCGCGCGATGTGCGAGTCGAGCCAGCGCTCGAAGCCTGCGAGTGCCGATTCGACCTGGCGGAACTGCCGCCACCCCAGCCCCATGTCGAGGCTGGGAGCGGCGGCCGCACCGAAGGCGAGCACCTTGTCCCGGTCCGCGGCCGGGACGCCGAGAATCTCGGAGATCACCGTCACCGGCAGGAGGCTGCAGTAGCGCTCCACCATGTCGACCGGCTCTGCGGTCCCGGCGGACGCCAGCTCGTCGAGCAGGTCGGCGGCGATCTGCTCGGTGCGCTCGCGCAGTTGCTCGACCGCCCGGACGGTGAACACGCGGGTGACCAGCTTGCGGTAGCGGGTGTGGTCCGGCGGCTCGGTGACCAGCAGCGACGGCGGCTCCAGCGGCCCGAGGCGGGTGTTCTGGGTGGCCCAGCGGAAGACGTGGGCCAGCGGGCCGCTCATCTGCGAGGGGTCGAAGCCGGCGCGGAAGTCGTTGCTGGACAGGACGGCCTTGACGACCGGGTGCGACACCGAGACGTAGGTGAACCGGCCGCGGATGAGCGCGCCGTGGGCACGCAGCCGCTCGAAGGCCGGGAACGGGTCGTCGGTCAGCGTCGCGGCGAACATCTGCCCCTGCAGATCGCCCTTGCGGCCGGCGGCCTGCATCGCGCGGGAGGGCAGGGCGTGCCCGATCGCCCATCGCGCCGCCGGTCTCGCCGTCCGGTCCAGCACGCTGTCGGCGGTGCCGAGCAGCCGGCGCACGGGGACCGGACCGGGCATCGACTTCCGCGCGTCCGAGGCGCGGGACGAGGTGGCAACCACGTGGCAACTCCGATCAGCCGGGGTCGAGTGCTCCCATCGTGGGGATTGATTGACAATCAGTCAACCTGGCCGTCCGGGCCCCGGACCCTGGACCCTCGCGGGTGCAGGCCTCGAGGCTCAGGCCGCTACAGCGGCAGGTCCTCGAGCATCTCGGTGACCAGGGCCGCGATCGGCGAACGCTCGGAGCGGGTCAGCGTGATGTGGGCGAACAGCGGGTGGCCGAGCAGCGCCTCGATCACCGACGCCACGCCGTCGTGCCGCCCCACCCGCAGGTTGTCGCGTTGCGCGACGTCGTGGGTGAGCACCACCCGCGACCCGGCCCCGATCCGCGAGAGCACCGTCAGCAGCACGTTCCGCTCCAGGGACTGCGCCTCGTCGACGATGACGAACGAGTCGTGCAGCGACCGCCCGCGGATGTGTGTCAGCGGCAGCACCTCGAGCATCCCCCGGTCGATGACCTCGTCCATGACGTCGCCGGAGACCAGCGCACCGAGCGTGTCGAACACCGCCTGCGCCCAGGGCGCCATCTTCTCGTTCTCCGAGCCCGGCAGGTAGCCCAGCTCCTGGCCGCCGACGGCGTAGAGGGGCCGGAAGACGACCACGCGCTTGTGCGCGCGGCGCTCCAGCACCGACTCCAGGCCGGCGCAGAGCGCGAGGGCGGATTTCCCGGTGCCGGCCCGACCGCCGAGCGAGACGATGCCGATCTCCGGATCCAGCAGCAGCTCGAGGGCGACCCGCTGTTCGGCCGAGCGGCCGCGCAGCCCGAACGCCTCGCGGTCGCCGCGGACGAGCCTCACCCGCTTGTCCGGCGTCGTGCGGGCCAGCGCGGCGCCCTTGACCGAGTGGAGGACGAGCCCGGTGTGGCACGGCTGGTCGGCGATCGCGGCGAAGTCGTCGTTGCCGGCGAACTCGATCTCCTCCCCGCCGTAGAGCCGGTCGACCGCGTCGGCGGAGACGTCCAGCTCGCGCATCCCGGTGTACACCCTGCCCTCGGCGACCGGGTGGAGGCGGTACTCGTCGGCGGGTAGCCCAACTGACGCCGCCTTGACCCGCAACGGCATGTCCTTGGTGACGAGCGTGACGGCCCGACCCTCCGCCGCGAGATTGAGCGAAACCGCGAGAATGCGGGAGTCGTTGCTGTCCACCCGGAAGCCCGCGGGCAGCGTCGACAGGTCCGAGTGGTTGAGCTCGACGTGCAGCGTTCCGCCCTGGCCCCCGATCGGCACCGGGGCGTCCAGCCGACCGTGGGTGATCCGCAGCTCGTCCAGCACCCGGAGCGTCTGCCGGGCGAACCAGCCGAGCTCGGGGTGGTGGCGCTTGGCCTCGAGTTCGCTGATGACCACCAGCGGAAGGACCACGTCGTGCTCGGCGAACCGCCCGAGCGCCCAGGGGTCGGAGAGCAGGACCGAGGTGTCCAGCACGAACGTGCGCAGGCCGGTGGTGGTCTCGGGGTTTGCCGGGGCAGCGGTCACGGAATGCTCCTGACGTCAGAGATCCGGCGTGGAGACGCGCACACGCCCCCGCGCGGTGGGTGTCGGTCGGGCCCGGAACCGTGCGTCGGGACCGCACCGGTCCCACCCGCGATCCACTCGGATCTCGCCACAGTCGGGACCTCCGCGACGGACGATCGGCGCCCGTCTGCTGCGGAAACTACGTCGCGACACCGCACCGGAGGCGAAGGCGCGCCAGGGCGTGGATGACAACCGCGTTAACCCTGGACGGCCGGCCGGAGCCGATCAGCGAGACCGGTCAGTGAGGCCGTTCGCCGTCCTCGTCGGTGGCCGTCTGCGCCGGCCGGGACGGGTCGGCACCCCACTGCGACCAGGAGCCCGGGTAGAGCGCCACGTCCTGCCTCCCGGCGACGCTCATCGCGAGCAGGTCGTGGCAGGCGGTGACGCCGGACCCGCAGTACGCCACCACCGGGCGGTCCCCGCGGTAGCGCTCCCGCAGCTGGTCGGCGGGCCGGAACCGGCCGTCGGGGCCCAGGTTCTCCTGCCACGGGCGACTCACCGCGCCCGGGACGTGTCCGGACCGCGGGTCGATCGCGGGGTCCCCGTGCGCCCAACGCGCCCGAGTCCGGGCGTCGACGACCTGGACGCCGGCGGCGAGCCGGGCGGCCAGCTCGGCGGCGCCGACGAAGCGATCCGCGGGCCAGGGTCGGGGTGCGCGGCGCACCGGCGTCACCTCCGGCCGCTCGGTCGTCAGCGGGCCCGGCCAGGCCGCGAGGCCGCCGTCGAGCACGGCCACCGGCTCGCCGAGCACGTGCAGCAGCCACCACAGCCGCGCCGCCGTGGAACCGCCGGCGTCGTCGTAGGCCACCACCGGCGTGCCCGCGGCGATACCCGCGCGACCGAGGGCGTCGGCGAAGCGCTGCGGGCTCGGCAGCGGGTGGCGTCCCGCCGCGGGCGACGGCGGGTCGGCGAGGTCGGTGTCGATGTCCAGATGGACCGCGCCGGGAAGATGGCCGACGTCGTAGGCGGCCCGGCCGGACCGGCCGTCGAGGTACCAGCGGACGTCCACCAGCCGCACGTCTGCCAGGTGGGCCGCCAGCCAGCCCGCGTCGACGAGCGGGCCGAAGTTGGCCGGCGGGGCGGTCACTGCCCGAAGCGCCGCTGGCGCTTGCCGAAGTCCCGCAGGGCCCGCAGGAAGTCGATGCGGCGGAAGTCGGGCCATAGGGCGTCGCAGAAGTAGAACTCGGAGTGCACCGACTGCCACAGCAGGAACCCGCCGAGGCGCTGCTCGCCCGACGTGCGGATCACCAGGTCGGGATCCGGCTGGCCGCGGGTGTACAGGTGCCCGGCGATGTCGTCGACGTCGATGGTCTCGGCCAGCTCCTCGAGCGTCCCGCCCTTGGCGGCGTGCTCGTACAGCAACGAGCGGACGGCGTCGGCGATCTCGCGCCGGCCGCCGTAGCCGACCGCGATGTTGACGGTGAGGCCGGTGCGGCCGGCGGTGACCTCCTCGGCCCGCTTGAGGGTCTCGGTGGTCTCGCTGGGGATCAGGTCGAGCGCACCGACCGCCTTCACCCGCCAGGGCTGCCCTTCCGCGGACAGCTCGTCGGCGACGCCGCCGATGATGCGGAGCAGCGGCTGGAGTTCCTCCGCGGGTCGGCGAAGGTTGTCGGTGGACAGCAGCCAGATGGTCACATGGCCGACGCCGGCTTCGCCGCACCATTCCAGCAGGTTCGCGATGTGCCGGGCTCCGGCGATGTGGCCGTGTCTGACGTCGTCGAAACCCGCAGCACGCGCCCAGCGGCGGTTGCCGTCGATCATGATCGCGACGTGGCGCGGGACCGGCAGACCCTCGAGATGGGCACGGAGGCGACGCTCGTACACCGCATAGACGGCCTCGCGCACTCCCACGGACCACAACGTTAGCGCCCGAAGGTCACGCTTCCCAGGAGACCGGGGCGCGTCGAGGCGGTAGCGTGCCGGTGATGGCGCCTGACGATCGCGACCACGCCGGGGGTTCGATCGCGGCTGCCGCTACGCCGCCTCCGGACGGTGGGCTGGCCGGAGCCGTCGCCGAGTTGAAGCCGCGGCTACGGGGCTGGCTGCACGCGTACGCAGCGGTGATCTCGCTCGCCAGCGGCGCGGCGCTGATCGCCGTGGCGGCCACGCTGCGCGGCGGGGTGGCGGCGCTCGTCACCGCCGTCTACTGCGCGACGGTGACGCTGCTGTTCGGCACGTCGGCCCTGTACCACCGGCTGTCATGGAGCCCCCGCGCCCAGCGGGTGATGAAGCGGCTCGACCACTCGATGATCTTCGTGTTCATCGCCGGCACGTACACACCGATCGCCGCGCTGACGCTGCCCGAGGGCGTCATGGTCGTCGTGCTCGCGGCGGTGTGGTCCGGGGCGCTGGCCGGGGTGGGGATTCAGACCTTCTGGCCGGGGGCGCCGCGCTGGCTGTCGGCGCCGTGCTACATCGCGCTGGGCTGGGTGGCGGTGTTCGTGTTCCCCGACCTGTTGCACCGCGGCGGGGTGGCGGCGTTCGTCCTGATCGCGGTCGGCGGCATGGTCTACACCTTCGGCGGCATCGTCTACGCCCTGCGCCGGCCGGATCCCTGGCCCGGCGTCTTCGGCTTCCACGAGGTCTTCCACCTCTGCACGGTCGTCGCCGCGGCGTGCCACTACGTCGCGATCTGGTTCGCCGTCTTCGCCTCCTGACCCGCATCCTCCCTGCCGGTCCGGTTCGGCCGACTACCCACACGTCTGCCCGTGTGTAATGTTGTAATTACCATTGCATCAGAAAGAGGGCTGACCATGAACGGCATGACGAATCACCCCTTCGACCGGCCCCGCTTCCGCGCGCACGGCGGCCGCGGGCGCGGCGCCGGGGAGCACGGGGGACACGGGCAGGGGGGGCACGGCCGCGGCCGCGGTGGCTGGCAGCAAGCCGACCTGCCGCCGGCGGACGACGCGGCGGCCTGGCTCGGCGGCCGGCTGCCCGACGACTGGTTCACCGCGGCCCCGTCGGTCACCGTCGACCGCGAGGAGATCCTCGTGGTGGGCGAGCTACCGCCGCCGGAGGGCGAGACGGATGCGGCCGCGGCCGAAGGACGCATCGGCCGCTTCCGCGAGGACACCCGCGACGAGCGGGTGCGCATCGCCGAGGAGGCCGAGGCCCGCTACGGCCGCAAGGTCGCCTGGGGGGCGTCGATCGGGGACACCCGGATGCTGTTCACCCACCTGGCCGTGCCGGTGATGACCCGGCTGCGACACGACGAGCGCCGGGTGCTCGACACCCTGGTCGACGCCGGGGTGGCACGCTCCCGGTCGGACGCGCTGGCCTGGTGCGTCAAACTGGTGAGCGAGCACGCCGATGCCTGGCTGGCCGAGCTGCGCGAGGCCATGTCCGAGGTCGAGAACCTGCGTGCCCGCGGCCCCGAGCTCTGACGGCGGCCACCGACTCGAGCCCGGCCGGCCCTCGCCCGGCTCGACCTCAGCTCGAGGTCAGGCCGACAACGCCGTCGTCAGGGCCGCTACGTCGGTCACGGGCAGGTCGCAGACGAAGCCGTGGCAGACGTAGGCGGCGGGGGCACCGTCGACCAGCGGGCGGCCGGCCAGCAGCGGACGTCCCGGCGCGTCCGGCTCGCCGACGGCGACGACCGCGCCGGGGGGACGCAGCGTCCACGCCGCGGCGCCCAGTGGCCCGCCGGCCGGCTCCCCCACGACCGCCACCTGCGCCGGGCCGGCGAGCAGGCCCTCGGCCGCGGCCAGCGCCCAGCCGAAGAACCGCGGCTGCCGCACCGCCATGTCCCGGACGACCGCGACGGCCCGCTCCGCCGCCTCGCGGTGGCGGCGGGAACCGGTGAGCGCCGAGTAGGCAAGCAGCGCCGTGGCGAGCGCCGAGGAACCCGAGGGGGTCGCGTTGTCGGACGGGTCGCGTGGCCGCCGGAGCAGCTCCTCGGCGTGGTCGGCCGTGTCGTAGAACCCGCCGTCGTCCGCCCGAAAGTGTTCGAGCGCCGTCTCCAGCAACTCCCCCGCCGTCTCGAGCCAGCGCGGCTCGCCGGTCGCCTGGTGCAGCGTCAGCAGGCCGTCGGCCAGGTCGCCGTAGTCCTCGGCCACACCCGGGGCGCTGCCGACCGCCCCGTCGCGAGACGTGCGCCGCAACCGGCCCTCGAGCAGGTGGACCTGTAGCAGCAGCCGCGCGCACTGCTCGGCCGCGCGCAGCCACTCCGGTTCGTCCATCACCGCCCCGGCCTCGGCCAGCGCCGCGATCGCCATGCCGTTCCACGCCGTGACGACCTTGTCGTCGCGCGCGGGCTGCGGACGCAGCGAACGGGCCGCCCACAGCCGGGTGCGCAGGTCGGCGAACCACGCCGGATCGGCCGGATCGGCCGGCAGCTGCAGCGTCGAGCGGCCCTCCTCGAAGGTCCCGTCCGGAGTGACGGCGAACAGCTCCGCCGCGGCGGCGCCGTCGTCGCCGCCGAGAATCTCCAGCAGCTCACGCGGCGTCCAGACGTAGGTGAGGCCCTCGACCCCGTCGGTGTCGGCGTCCAGGGCAGACGCGAAGCCCCCGTCGGCGGTGCGCAGGTCGCGCAGCAGGAACGAGGCCGTCTCCCGGACCACCCGCTGGGCCAGCGGGTCACGCGTGCGCCGCCACCAGTGGGTGTAGGTACGCAGCAGCAGCGCGTTGTCGTAGAGCATCTTCTCGAAGTGCGGCACGATCCACGCGGCGTCGACCGAGTAGCGTGCGAAGCCGCCGCCGAGCTGGTCGTACATGCCACCGCGGGCCATGGCCTCGAGCGTGCGCCCGGCCATGCGCAGGGACGGTTCCGCGCCCGTCCGCTCGTGGTGGCGCAGCAGGAACTCCAGCACCATCGACGGTGGGAACTTGGGCGCTCCGCCGAAGCCGCCGTGGCGCTCGTCGAAGGACCCGGCCAGGGACGCGACCGCCGCGTCCAGTTCCGCCGCCCCGAGCGGCGAGGCGTCCTGCGACCATGGCATGCGGTCGCCGGAGAGCGCCTCGATCACCTGCTGCCCTGCCCTCCGGACGTCGTCCGGCTTGTCCCGCCACGCCTCGGTGATGGCCGCGAGCAGCCGCAGGAAGTGGTCGCGCGGGAAGTAGGTGCCGCAGTAGAACGGCGCGCCGTCCGGGGTCAGCAGGCAGGTCATCGGCCAGCCACCCTGCCCGGTCATCGCTGCGGTGGCGTCCATGTAGACCGCGTCGATGTCGGGCCGCTCCTCGCGGTCGACCTTGATGTTGACGAAGTTCCCGTTCATCACCGCCGCCACCGACTCGTCCTCGAACGACTCGTGGGCCATCACGTGGCACCAGTGGCACGCGGCGTAGCCGACCGAGAGCAACACCGGGACGTTCCGGCGGCGCGCCTCGGCGAAGGCCTCGTCGGACCACTCCCGCCAGTCGACCGGATTGTCCTTGTGCTGCAGCAGGTACGGGCTTGTCGCGTCTCCGAGGCGGTTCACCTGCTCCATGGTCCCCGGCGCGTGACGGCGGGCCCAACGGGGGCTGGAGCGTACCTACGCCGAGTCCTACGCTCGCCACCACGGACGGAAATCCGGAGGTGCGTCATGATCGTCCAACTCGTGCGCTACGGATCGAAGCTGACCTACGAGCAGGTGTTGGAGAGATTCCAGGAGCGCTCCGATCGCTACCGGGAGGTCCCCGGGCTCCTGCAGAAGTACTACGTCTCTGAACTCGCCGAGGTGATGATCGTCCTCCACGAGGACAAGAACCCGCTCTGACCAACCGGTATCGCCGGACAGCACCGCCACCGCGTCCCAGCAACACCGGGAGGCCCCGTCGTGGCGCGTCGTCGAACACCCGGCACATCACTGCCCGGGCGCCGCGGATTCCAGGAGCTCGACGAGTTCCCGGGGCCGGGACAGCATGGGCTGGTGCGACGCCTGCAGGTGGGCGACGCGCGTCGCCTGCTCCGCCATCCGTTGCTGTACCGCGGGCGGCAGCGCGTGGTCCTCGTCGCAGACGATGTAGAGCGTGGGGTGCTGCCGTTCCGGCGCCACCGCCGGAACGCCGAGCGTCGCACCGGACTGCAGCACCAGCCTCGCGTACATCTGCTCGGCGGCCGCGTCGTCGAGGTCGTTGGCGATGGCGGCGCGCACGACGTCGGGATCCTCGTTGACCTGGGCCACGCCGTCCGGCCGGACGGTGATCCAGTCGGCCGGCAGTTCGCCGGTGTTGTAGATGTCCATCAGGCTCTGCCCACGCCGCGGCCAGAACGCGGCGACATAGACGCTCGCGGCGATGCCGGGGTGGTCGGCGGCTTCGGTGATGACGAAGCCGCCGTACGAGTGGCCGACCAGAATGCAGCCCGGCCCGTCGGCGGACGCCGCGTCGACGGCTGCGCGGACGACGGCGACATCCTCCGCGACCCCCTGCAG
>CAVZOC010000005.1:0-72485 GCA_963776855.1 uncultured Actinomycetota bacterium
CCGCCCCATCGGGCCCCGAGGAGGCCAGCGTGACGGCGTCGACCCGGTGCCCCCGTTCCTGAAGCAGGCCGGACACCGCCTCCCAGTACCAGGGACCGGCGAAGGCGCCGTGGACGAGTACGAACGCGGCCATGATCATCCCCCTGGTGACGCTGTGGCGTGCCATCGAGGCGAGGCGGGCGGTGGCCGGGCAGTGTGGCACAGCCTGCTTTCATCTCGCTTTGAATCGAGACGTTCCGGTCCGGTATAGCCTTCCGGCGACGCGGATGATCGCGGAGACGGTGCGGCAGGCACCGTCGAATCGGCGAAGGGGGCCCTGTGCGAAACGTGCTGCCGGTGCGACAGGCCCTCGTGCTGGTGACGGCCGTGGCGACGCTCGCGGCCGGCACCGCGAGCGCCTCGGCCACCCCGGCGCCGGCCTCCGGTGCCACCGCCGGACAGGGGCGGACCGGCGGCTCCGACACACCCCGGGTGCTCGTCGTCCACCTCGCGCGTCCGGCGGGCGCGGCCGCGCCGGCCCTGTCCCGGGCGATCGCGGCCGGAGGCGCGACGGTGCGGCACGTCTTCCGCGACCAACACACGCTCACCCTGTCGGTTCCCGCGACAGATGCTGCCGGGGCCCGGGCTCGGCTCGCCGCCGTTCCCGGCGTCACGGGCGTCAACCGCCCTGTCCGCCGAACCTTCGCCGCCCTGCCCGACGACCCCCGCCTCCGCAGCCAGCGCGGCTACCTCGGCGCAGTGCACGCCTTCGCGGCCTGGAACCGGCAGCGCGGCGACGCCGGCGTGCGGATCGCGGTCGTCGACAGCGGCGTCGACGTCACAGATCCCGATCTCGCCGGCAAGGTCGTCGGAACCCACAACGCCGTCACGGGCGGCACGGCTGTCACCGACCGCGTCGGACACGGCACCTTCGTCGCCGGGGTCGCGGCGGCGGCCACCGACAACGGGGTGGGCATCGCGGGCGCCGGTTACAACACGTCGCTGCTGGCGGTGAAGGTCGACGACCGCTACGGCGGCATCGCCATCGACAGCGAGGCCATGGGCATCCGCTGGGCGGCCAACCACGGCGCGAACGTCATCAACCTCAGCTTCGGCGGCCCGGAGCCGAGCCCGATCGAGCGCGCGGCGGTCCGGTACGCGCAGCAGCGGGGCGTGCTGGTGGTCGCGGCCGCCGGTAACGACAGCTCCACCCAGCGGCAGTACCCGGCCGCCTACCCCGGCGTCGTCGCCGTCGGCGCCACCAACACGCGCGCGCACCGGCGTGCCGGCTTCAGCAACCACGGCAACTGGGTGACGCTCGCTGCCCCCGGCGTCGGCATCGTCTCGACGGTGCCGCCGAGGGGCTCCACCTACTTCCCGGCCGGCTCGGGGTACGCCACGGCCGACGGCACCTCGTTCGCGACGCCGCTCGTCGCCGCGGCCGCGGCGCTGGTGAAGGCTCAGGACCCGGGGCTCTCCGGCGCCGGCCTGCGACGGGCGCTGGTGGCGTCGGCCCACGGCTACCGCGGGGCGGGGCTGGGGGCGGGTCAGGTCGACTACGACCTGGCGCTGCAGCACACGCCGCCGACGGCGCCGCCCGAGGCGGCCCGACTGCTCGGCTCGCAGGGCGATGTGCCGGTGACGGCGCGCAGCTCGGCCGGCTGGGTGGAATTCGGCCTCGACGACAACCCGCGCTCTGCGCCGGTCGCGGTCCACGCCGGGACCGCCGCGACCACTCTTTCCACGTACGGCCTCCAGAACGGCCTGCACACGCTGCACGCCTACTCCTGCACCCGGTTCGGCGAGTGCGACCCGCACCCGGCCAGCACCCCCTTCACTCTCTACAACTCCGCTCCGGTGCTCGAGACCCCACCGGATCGCGGCGTCGTCAGCGGGCCCTTCGTGGCCACCGCCTCCGCACCCGGCGGTGCCTTGCGTCTGTACATCGACGGGCGGCCGGCCGGCCTGGCTCGCAGCGCGCCGTACCGGTTCACCGTCAACGCCGGCAACTGGTCCGCCGCGGTCCACCAGCTCTACGTGCGCAACTGCACCTCGGACCTGCGCCACTGTGCCGGGCCGCCCTCGGCCGCCGCGCAGGTCGTGTTCAACTCGCTGCATCCGCGCATCCTCGGCCTGTCCCGACACCGCTTCAGCCCCGACGGCAACGGCCGGGACGACACGACGACGCTGACCTTCGCCCTCTCCGTCGCCCAGCAGGCCTCGCTCGTGGTGCGCGACGCCGGCGGCACCGTGCGACGCCGGATCCGGCTCGGCCGGCTCGGCGCCGGGCGCCACCGGGTCGTCTGGCCCGGCCGGCAGGCCGACGGCCACCCGCTGCCCGACGGCCACTACCGGCTGCAGCTCGTCACGTCCCGCTCCGACCTGGGCGTGACCCGCCACGGCCTGGTCAGCCGGTCCGTGGTCATCGACACCACCGCGCCGCGGCTGAGCGCGGTGGCGGGACGGCGTGCCACCGTCTTCCCCGTCCACGACGGCTACCGGGACGCCTTCCGGCCCGCGGTGACCGTCCACGAACCCGGTCGGGTCCGGCTGACCATCTCGACCCCGGGCGGCCGCGTGATCCGCTCGCTGACGACGCACCGGCTGCGGTCGGGGCGCGTCCACCTGGCCTGGTACGGCCGGACCGCCGCGCGGCGGCTCGCCCCGCCCGGCACCTACCGCTGGCGGTTCACGGTCACCGACTCGGTCGGCAACACCCGCTCCACGCCGCGCTACGTGGTCTTCGTATCGGGGAAGCGGCTGCGTCGCCGGGTCACCACGCTGCTCCGGTCGGCCGGAAGCAGCCCGGACGTCGAGCACACCGCCCGGTGCGCCGGCCGGGCCCCGTCCTCCTACCGGCACGGGCTGAGGCTGACGAACCGGTGCAGCCCGAACAGCGGAAACGTCTCCTACGCGCGCTACCGCTTCGTGCTGCCCCGGGCCTACGCCCACCGGCGCGTGGCGCTCGGCGTGTACGGGCGCGCCGCGCGCACCTCCCAGCTGTCCGCCTACTTCCAGCGCACCGACGGCGGGTTGGAGCTGCCGGGCTTCGTCCGGATCGCCGGCGGCCACAGCGGGTGGACGCCACTGGCGAGCGTCGGGAGCCGAGGACACCTGTTCAGGGGCCGCGCGGTGTGGGTGACCGTGCTGCTCACCGGCGCCTACCCCGGCCCGAACTCCGTCGACCTGCGGACCGTCCGGCTCCGGATCGTCGATACCGTATTGCGAGACTGACCACCTCGACTCGGCCGGCGGGGCCACCGGCGTTAGATTCGGGCGATGCCCAACCGACGCCGCTCCTCCGCCCGCCAGTACGACGTCGTGGTCTTCGGCGCCACCGGCTTCGTCGGTCGGCTCACCGCCGAGTACCTCGCGCGGCACGCCCCGGCCGAGCTGCGCTGGGCCATCGCCGGACGCAACCACGACAAGCTCGAAACCCTGCGGGCCGGCCTGGCCGCCGTCAACGGTGATCTCGCCTCGCTGCCGCTGGTCACCGCCGACACCGCCGACCCCGAGTCCCTGCGCGAGATGGCCGAGAGCGCGCGAGTGGTGGCGACGACGGTCGGCCCGTACGTGCTGTACGGCGACGGAGTGGTCGCCGCCTGCGCCGCCGCCGGCACCGACTACCTCGACCTCACCGGCGAGCCGGAGTTCGTCAACACCAGTTACGTCCGGCACCACCGCGAGGCCGAGCGCAGCGGCGCCCGCCTGATCCATGCCGCGGGGTTCGACTCGACCCCCCACGACCTCGGCGTCCTGTTCACCGTCCAGCAGCTCCCCGAGGGCGTGCCGCTGACGGTCCGCGGGTACGTGCGGGCGTCCGCCATGGCCTCCGGCGGCACCTTCGCCTCCGCGCTGACCGCGTTCTCCCGGCCGCGGCAGAACCTCACCGCGGCCCGAGACCGGAAGGGACTCGACCCGGTCGACGGCACCCGGACGGTGCGGGCGGTGGCCGGGAAACCGCACCGCGACCCGAATCAGGACGGGTGGGCGATGCCGTTGCCGACGCTCGACCCGCAGGTGGTCGTCCGCTCGGCCCGGGCCCTCGAGCGCTACGGCCCGGAGTTCACCTACTCCCACTTCGCCTCGGTGCCGCACCTGTACACCGCCGTGGCCGGGGTCGGCGGGGTCGGCGCCCTCATGACGCTCGCCCAGGTGCCGCCTGCGCGCCGCGCGCTGCAGCGTCGGCTGGCACCCGGCGACGGCCCGTCGCCGCAGAAGCGGGCGAAGAGCTGGTTCACCGTCACCTTCGTCGGCGAGGGCGGCGGCCGCCGGGTGGTGACCCGGGTGTCCGGCGGCGACCCGGGCTACGACGAGACCGCCACCATGCTGGCCGAGTCCGCGATGTGCCTCGCCCAGGACGAGCTGCCGACGACGGCGGGGCAGGTCACCACCGCCGCGGCGATGGGCTCGGCCCTGGTGACGCGCTTGCAGAAGGCCGGCATCGCCTTCGACGTCCTCGAAGGGCCCTGACCGTCCGCAGGCCGGGGCGGCCGGCCCGGCCTGCGGGCCGAGGACGCCGCGCCCTTGTCGAAGGTGGGGGCGGTCGATCAGGGCTGGTGGCCGAGATCGTCGTCGTCCGGCGGCACCGGGAACGCCCGGGTCTGCTCGGCCGCGTCGGCCGG
The DNA here is from genome assembly GCA_963776855.1 of uncultured Actinomycetota bacterium. GTDB lineage: Bacteria > Actinomycetota > Actinomycetes > Mycobacteriales > Jatrophihabitantaceae > Jatrophihabitans. The sequence continues at coordinate 4,605 of CAVZOC010000005.1, forward strand.
CGCCTGCCTGGACGGGACCGAGTCCGCGGCCGACGGCTCGGCCGCCTGCGAGGCCGTGGGCTGCGGCGGCCACCGGTTGGCAGCGTCCTCGGGGTCGAGGCGGGGCAGGCGCGTGGTCTCGCCGTCACCGCCGGAGTCAGAGGCGGAATCAGAGGCGGAATCAGAGGCGGCGGACTCCGGGCCCGGGTGGGCGTCGGTCGTCTCGGCCGGGTGGGTGGCGTCGGTCGGGTGCACGGCCTCGGTCGAGGGCAGCTCGCCGGTCTCCCGGGCAGCGGCGTCGCCCTCGTCGGCGCCCGCGGCAGGCAGCGTCTGCGTCGCCTGGTCCGTCCCCTCGGCGGCCGGCACCGACTGCGCCGGGCGGTAGGGCTCGTGCTCCGCTCCGACCGTCGGCAGCGCCGCGGTGGCGGCGGTGGCCGCGCCGCCGGCGGCGGCTCCCCCGCCGGCCCAGGCGTCCCCGTGTGACGCTCCGTTCTGCCAGCCCCCGGGACGATCGTCGGGCAGCCGCTGCGTGCCGTTGTTGTCCGGGTAACTGTCTTCGCGCGGGCCGAACGGCGGGTAGCCCGACGGCGAGACGGGCTCGCCGTGCCACGGCGGCGGCGCCTCGGGCTCCGGCGCCGCGGGCTCCGCGACGTACACCGGCGGAGTCGCGAGCACCACCTTGCGCCGGGTCGCCACGGCCACGATGGCGGTGATGAAGCCGATGACCAGCCCGAAGGCGACGCCGGCGACGGTCTCGGCGCCGCCGCCGCGGTAGATGATGTCGAACACGCGGCCCCCGGCGCCGGGGGTCTGGGTGAGGTCGGTGCGGATCGCCCGGTACACCATGCCGTTGGCGAGGGTCGCGACGATGATCGCCAGCCAGGTGCCGATCCAGGCCCGGACGAAGGTCACCGGCCCGCGGACGAGCGCGAGCGTCAGCAGGGCCGCCAGCACGAGGAAGGCGAGGATCCCCAGCAGCTGGGCCTCCAGCACCTGACCGGCCTGGCCGGCCGCCGGGCTGAACCGCCACTGGAACACCGACGGCGTGGTCAGCAGGGCCCGGTACAGGGCGTTGTTGTGGTCCGAGGCCAGGCTCGCGAGCCGGTCGGTGACCGCCTGGTTGCCGACGCCGGCGATCACCAGCAGCTCCAGCAGCAGCGCCACGAGCACGATGAGGCCCGGCCGGGCCCGCTTCTGCGTCACCGACCCCTCGGGGGGCTCGTCGTCCTCGGGAGCCTGGTAACCCCGGTACTGGGGCGGGGCGTAGCCGCTCTCACCGCCGGGGCCGCGCTGCTCCCGGGCCGCCGGGTAGTTCGGCCCCCAGCTCCCCTGATCCCGTTCGTCGGCAGACTGCATGCACCGACGGTACAAATCTCCCCGGCCGACCGGTGGACGCCGCGCCCTAGACTCACGACTATGGCTGAATCCTCCGCGCCCAGGACCGAGCAGTCCTCGCCGTCCCTGGAGCAGCCGGAGCCCGAAGCGTCCGCCGCCTCACACGACGTCCCCATGCCCGAGCACCTGCGCGAGGCGATCTCGCAGAGCTGGGATCCCGCCCCCGCCATGCCGCACCCCGCCACGCCCGACGCGGCGGGGCCCGCGGCGGCCCACCGGCAGCGGCTGTCGGCCCACTACCCGGGCTCGGTGGTGGTCGTGCCGGCCGGCACGCTGGTCGCGCGCGCCAACGACACCGACTACCCGTTCCGCGCCTCGAGCGTGTTCACCTGGCTGACCGGCGAGACCGCGGCCGACGCCGTCCTCGTCCTCACCCCGCGACCCGACGGGCACGACAGCACGCTCTACCTGCGCGAGTACGCCCAGCCCGGGGAGGTGCAGTACTTCACCGATCGGCTGCACGGCGCCGTCTGGGTCGGCAATGTCCCCTCGGTCAGCGACACGGCGCAGACGCTCGGGATCCGCACCCGGCCGCTCACCGAACTCGGCGACGACCTCGCCGCCGTCCGCGACCGGCCTTGCGTCGCGCTCACGGGCGTCGACCCCGAGGTCGACCGGCTCCTTCCCCACGCCACCGGCGCCGAGACCCTGTTCCAGACGCTGGACGAGTTGCGGCTGGCCAAGGACGAGTGGGAGCTGGCCCGGCTGCAGCACGCCTGCGACGCCACCGCCCGCGGTTTCGCCGACGTCGCGCGGGAACTGCCCCACGTCCTCGACCGCCCCGACGTGCGCGGGGAGCGATGGCTCGAGGGCACCTTCTGGCGGCGGGCCCGCCTCGAAGGCAACGAGATCGGCTACACCTCCATCGTCGCCTCCGGCGCGCACGCCACGACGCTGCACTGGTGGCGCAACCACGGGTTGATCGAGTCCGGGCAGCTGCTGCTGGCCGACATGGGCGTCGAGACCGACGAGCTGTACACCGCGGACGTCACGCGGACGATGCCCGTGGACGGCCGCTGGACCGCGTCGCAGCTGAAGGTCTACCGCGCCGTCCAGGAGGCGCAGGTCGCCGGCATCGCCGAGGTGAAGGCCGGTGCCGACTTCCTCGCTGCGCACAAGGCCGCGATGTACGTGCTGGCCGATCACCTGCACAGCTGGGGCATCCTGCCGGTCACCGCCGAGGTCTCCTGCGATCCCGACCCCGAGCGGCCGGGGGCGGGCCTGCACCGCCGCTACACCCTGCACGGCGTCTCGCACATGCTCGGCCTCGACGTGCACGATTGCGCGCAGGCGCGCGAAGAGGAGTACCGCGGCGGCACCCTCGCAGCCGGGTACGCGCTCACCGTCGAACCCGGTCTCTACTTCCAGTCGAACGACCTCTCCGTGCCCGAGGAGCTGCGGGGCATCGGGGTCCGGATCGAGGACGACGTCGTCGTCACCGACGGCGAGCCGGTCAACCTCTCCGAGCAGTTGCCCCGCGACCCGGACGAGATCGTGGAGTGGATGCGCCAGGCGCAGAGCACGCCCGCCGGCCCGTAGCGCCGGTGGCCGACCTCGAGGTGCCGCCGGGCCGCGGCCTGCCCCGCGGCCTCACCGTCCCGTCCGCGGAACTGACCGAGCGGTTCAGCCGCTCGTCCGGGCCGGGCGGGCAGTCGGTCAACACCACCGACAGCCGGGTGGAGCTGAGCTGGGACGTCGGGGCCTCCGCGGCGCTGACCGAGCAACAGCGTTCCCGCCTCACCGACCGGCTGACCCACCGCCTGGTCGACGGCGTCGTGACCGTCACCGCCTCGGAGCAGCGGTCGCAACGGCAGAATCGCGACGCCGCCCGGGGACGGCTGGCGGGCTTGATCGCCCGCTCCCTCGCGCCGCCGCCCTCGCCGCGCCGCCCGTCCCGCCCCTCGCGCGGCGCTCGGGCCCGGCGGCTGGACGCCAAGCGCCGCCGCGGCGACCTCAAGGCGACCCGCCGCAAGCCCCCTCCCGACTGATCTCCGCCCTCCGCGGAGCGCCCCCGACGAGATGGTGAGTGGGGCGTTTCCGCGTGAGTGGCGCGCTATACCGCACCAGCGAGCCCGCAACGCACCACTCACTCACCTTTGGGGGCGGGGCGGAGGCTGGGGACCCCGGGGTGTGGGAATCAGGAGGAACGCAGCACGCGAACATCCGGCAGATCGCGGAGCGCGGCGACCCGCTCCGCCTCGGCCTCCAGCGCATCCCACACCGGGGCCGGCAGCGGAGCGAACGCATCGACGGTGATCGTCAGCGTGCGGCCGGACCCGCGGGTGCGCCAGGTGCCGACGATCTCGCCGTCGGCGAACACCGCGCCGGGCCGGCCGAGCACCGGCCACAGCGCCTTGTGCACCGCCTTGTCCGGCACGATCAGCAGCCGGTCCCGGGCCTGCAGGTAGGGGTCGAACGGGCCCAGCAGCCGCACCAGCTCCGGGGCGGGCGCCTCCCGGGCGGCGTCGATCGCCGCGTCGGGCAGCCAGGCCGCGCGGCCCTCGACCTCGACCTCGGTCAGGCCGCTCGCCGGCCACGCCTCCTGCACGTCGGCCCGGCGGGCCCCGAGATAGCCGGCGACCTCGCTCACGGTCGCCGGCCCCAGGTGGGTGAGGTAGTCCCGAGCGAGCCCCGCGACGGCCGACCGGTCCGGGCCGCCGGGCAGCGTGGCCTTCGGCCGCGGCAGCAGCACCGGCGGGGACGTGCCCGGCTCCAGCTCCAGCCCGGCCGCCGGCGCGGCGGCGCGCATGGCGGAGTCGCTGATGTGCCGGGTGCCGCAGGGCCGGCAGTCCCGCCACATCGCCTCCGGGAGCCGCGCGGTGACCGCGCCGCTCGCCGCCCCCTTCGCGGTCGGTTCACGGACGACGGCCCGCATCGCCTCCACCGCCGCCGTGAACTGGTCGAGCGCCGCCAGGCCCTTGCGGGCGATCGAGGGGCCGGTCTCGTTGAGGCGCACGGTGGCGTCGGCCTCGGACAGCGGCCACAGCGCCGCCGCCATGCGGTCGAGGTCGGCGCGGCGGTGCACGTGCGGCGCGCCGCGCAGCGTCCAGGCCAGGGCCAGCCGATGACCGGGTCCGACAGGCGGCCGGGCCGCCGCCACGTCCGGCAGCCGGGCGCCGAAGATCACAGACGCGGAGTGCCCCATCGCCTCCTGGACGCCGATGTCCAGCACACCCAACTCGGCGACCGACCCCGCCTCTCGATGCAACCCCTGGGCCGCGACGCGGTAGCCGATCACCTGCTCCCGGGACAGCTGCATCAGGTGCCCGTGGTCGTGATGCAGAAGGGGTGTCCGGCCGGGTCGAGCAACACCCGCCAGCTGCCGGGACGCTGCTGGTGGCCGGCCTTCACCGCCCCGAGTTCGATCGCCGCCGCCTCGGCGCGGTCGAGGTCGTCCACCGACAGGTCGAGGTGGAACTGCTTGGGCTGTCCACCCTCCGGCCACTGCGGCGCGACGTGGTCGTCGACGCGATAGGCCCCGATCCACACGCCACGCGGGGTCGAGACCCCGACGAAGTCGTCCGTGTCGTACTCGATCGTGCCGTCCAGCATCGCGGCCCAGAACCGCGCCAGCGGCCGCGGGTCGCTGCAGTCCAGCGTCACCGACCAGAGAGTGCCGACGGCCATGGCGCCGCCTCCTTCGTCGTCATCGTCGAGGCTCACCACGCTGCCGCGAATTCCTGACATCTCCTGTCAGGTATCTGCGGCAGAATGAACCGATGCGGGCCAGTCGACTGCTGCGGATCCTGCTGACCCTCAGCGTCCGGGAGCAGATCAGCGCGACCGAGCTCGCCGCGGAGCTCGAGGTCTCGACCCGCACCGTCTACCGCGACGTGGAGGCGCTCGGCTCGGCGGGCGTCCCGGTGTACGCCACCCGGGGCCGCCACGGCGGCATCCGGCTGCTCGAGGGGTTCCGGACCCGCCTGACCGGCATGACACCCGACGAGGCGGACGCGCTGTTCCTGGCCGGCGTCCCCGGCGCCGCGGCCGATCTCGGCCTCGGCGGCGTGCTGGCCGCCACCCAGGTGAAGTTGCTGGCCGCGCTGCCGCCCGGCCTGCGCGAACGGGCCGGCCGGGTGCGGGAACGGTTCCACATCGACTCCCCCGGCTGGCTGCGCGACGGCGAGGCCCCGCCGTTCCTGGCCGTGGTCGCGGAGGCCACCTGGACGCAGCGGCTGCTCGACGTGCGTTACGAGCGTTCCGACCGGACGGTGGCAGGCCGGGTGTTGGCGCCGCTCGGGGTCGTACTCAAGGGCGGCGTCTGGTACGTCGTCGCCGACCGAGTGCTCGACGCCGCCGGGAGCGTGACCGACGGCCGCGGGCCGCGCACCTACCGGGTCTCCCGCGTCCACGCCGCGGCGCTGCGCGGCGAGACGTTCGACCGGCCGCCCGGCTTCGATCTCGAGACCTTCTGGGCGCGCTACCAGCGTGACTACGCTGCCCGGGCCTACTCGGGCTCGGCCGTGGTGCGCGTCGACGCGACGGGCCGGCGGTTGCTGTTCCTGCTCGGCACCATCCCGGCCCGCGCGGCCGCGGCGGCCCTGGCCGAGCCGGACGCCGACGGCTGGGCCCGCACCGTCGTCCCGATCGAGTCCGAACGGCACGCCGTGCATGCCCTGCTCCAGCTGGGCGAGCACCTGGAGGTGCTCGAGCCGGCGACGCTGCGCGCGGCGACGGCCCGGGCGGTCGCTGAGCTGGCGAAGCGCTACGCCGTGCCCATCGGTGCCCGGGGAGACGACCCGGAGCCCCCGGCGGTCGGCTCCGACCCGCCGTCGGCGGTGTCCTGACGGGAACCCCCGGCCTCGCCCGAGGAGCCACCGGCGTCGGCGTCGGCGGCCTCGCCACCACCGGGACCGTCCGTGGGGCCGCCCGGCCCGCCGTCCGGGGACCCGCCATCGCGCCCGGAACCGGAGCCGCCCTGACCGCCGTCTCCCCGCTCGGACTCGTCCACGGGGAAGTCCTCGCGCACCTTGCGCATGTGCTTGCTCATCGACTTGAACAGGAAGTAGCAGGCGATGCACAGCAGCAGGATCACGGCGAGGCCGATCGGGCCGGACTTCGCCGCCTCGCCCGACTTCGCCACCTCGAGCGCGAGCAGGTCGGTCACGACGTCACCCGGTCGCGGACGCCGGCGAACAGGTCGTCCTCGGGCACGGTGGAGTCGACCAGCGAGCGGGCCAGCTCGAAGTCCTCGGTCGGCCAGACCTCGCGCTGCAGCTCCAGCGGGACCTTGAAGAACCATCCGTCCGGGTCGACCTGGGTGGCGTGGGCCAGCAACGCCGCGTCGCGGCGCTCGAACCAGTCGCCCACCGGCACGCGCGTGGTGATGTTCGGCGTGCGGACCTTGTCGGCCCACTTCGCCCGCCGCTTGAACCACTCCTCGTAGGGCGAGTCCAGGCCGCGGGCGAGCAGCGCCTCGTGCAGGGCCGTGTTCCGCTCCATCGAGAACCCTACGTCGTAGTACAGCTTCAGCGGCTGCCACGGATCGCCCGCGCCCGGGAACCGGTCGGGGTCGCCGGCGGCGTCGAAGGCGCCGATCGAGACCTCGTGGGTGCGGATGTGGTCCGGGTGCGGGTAGCCGCCGCGTTCGTCGTAGGTCGTGATGACGTGCGGCCGGAAGTCGCGTACCTCTCGGACGAGCCGCTCGACGGCGTCCTCCAGCGGCACCAGGGCGAAGCAGCCCTCGGGCAGCGGCGGGAGCGGGTCGCCCTCGGGCAGGCCGGAGTCGACGAAACCCAGCCAGTTCTGCCGCACCCCGAGGATGGCCCGGGCCCGGTCCATCTCGGCCCGCCGGATCTCGGACATGTTGGCCTCGATGTCGGCGCGCTCCTTCAGCGCGGGGTTCAGGATGCTGCCGCGCTCGCCGCCGGTACACGTCACGACGAGCACGTCGACGTCCTCGTCGACGTAACGGGCCATGGTCGCCGCACCCTTGCTGGACTCGTCGTCGGGGTGTGCGTGAACCGCCATGAGGCGCAGTTGTTCAGGCACCAAACACTCCAGGGGTCTCGTTCGGGATCCGCACCCCACCATTGTCCCCGACCGCACCGACAGCGCGCCGTCGCGGTGCTCACACCGCCCGCGAAACGGGGGCCGGAGCAGCCCCGGTCCGGCCCCGTCGGCGGCCGGCAGCGTGCCATCAGCAGCGATCCGGTGTTATTTTCGTAGTTTCGTCCGATCCGATTTCGACCGACCATCGTGGGAGAACCCTGTGTCCACCACCGACGACGCGAACGTCACGTTCCTGACCCAGGAGGCCTACGACCGGCTCTCCAAGGAGCTCGAGGAGCTGATCGCGAACCGGACGGCGATGGCCAAGGAGATCAACGACCGTCGCGAGGAGGGTGACCTCCGCGAGAACGGCGGCTACCAGGCAGCCCGTGAGGAGCAGGGCAAGCAGGAGGGCCGCATCGCGCAGCTGCAGGAGCTGCTGCGCCGGGCCAAGGTCGGCGAGGCGCCGGTCAGCGAGGGCGTGGCCGGACCGGGCATGTACGTCACCGTCCGCTTCGACGGCGACGACGAGGAGGAGTCGTTCCTCATCGGCTCGCGCGAGGAGGCCGACACCGCCGGCGTCGAGGTCTACAGCTCCGCCTCCCCCCTCGGCAAGGCGCTCACCGGCGCCCGCGAGGGCTCGACGGTCGAGTACGAGACCCCGACTGGGCGGACGATGAAGGTCACCCTCGTCGCCGCCAAGAAGTTCGGCGGCTGACGCCGCGCCGCCGACGCGCGGCTCAGCGCGTCGGTTCGACCAGCGGCAGCACCCGGTAGGGCACCGGGTTCGACAGCGCGATCACCGAGGACGTCCGGACGATGTCCGGGAACTCCGTCACCCGGTTCAGCGCGCGCTGCAGGTCGTCGTTCGAGCGGGCCACCACGCGGCAGAGCATGTCGCCCTGCCCGGTGATGGTGTGCACCTCCAGCACCTGCGGGATCGACCGCAGGTGTTCGATGACGGCGCGGCCCCGGCCCTGGCTGATCTCGAGCGTGGCGTAGGCGGTCACGGTGTAGCCGAGCGCGGTCGGGTCCAGGGACGGCGCGAAGCTGGCGATCACGCCCCGCTCGACCAGCCGGTCCAGCCGGGCCTGCACGGTGCCCCGGGCGACGCCCAGCCGCCGGGACAGTTCCAGGACCCCCACCCGGGGCGCCTCGTCCAGCAGACGCAACAGCCGCGCATCCAGCGCGTCGATTCCCTCGGCCACGCCGTCAGCCTGGCACGTCGGTCGGCAACGGGCCGAACCACCGGTATCGACCGTCTCGACAGTGGCGAGCCTCGCGCGTGCCGACGTAGTTTCGAGTGGTGACCGCACCTGAGATCTCCACGCTCGGCCAGCTGCGCGCGTCCGGGCACGTCCAGCGTTCGGTGAAGTCCGAGATCCGGCGCAACCTCATCGCCCGGCTGAGCGCCGGGGAGCCGTCGCTGCCCGGCATCGTCGGCTTCGAGGACACCGTCGTGCCCGAGCTCGAGCGCGCCCTGCTCGCCGGCCACGACCTGGTCCTGCTCGGCGAGCGCGGCCAGGGCAAGACGCGCCTGATCCGCACCCTCGTCGGGCTGCTCGACGAGTGGACGCCCGTCGTCGAGGGGTGCGAGATCAACGACCACCCCTACGCGCCGATCTGCAACCGCTGCCGGCAGCTGGAGGACCAGCAGGGCGACGACACCCCCGTGGTCTGGCGGCACCGGTCCGAGCGTTTCGGGGAGAAGCTCGCCACGCCGGACACCAGCGTCGGCGACCTCATCGGCGACATCGACCCGATCAAGGTCGCCGAGGGGCGCACACTCGGCGACCCGGACACCGTCCACTACGGCCTCGTCCCCCGCACCAACCGCGGCATCTTCGCCGTCAACGAGCTCCCCGACCTGGCCGAGCGCATCCAGGTGGCGCTGCTCAACGTGCTGGAGGAGCGCGACATACAGGTCCGCGGCTACCAGCTGCGGCTGCCGCTGGACCTGCTGGTGGTCGCCAGCGCCAACCCCGAGGACTACACCAACCGCGGCCGCATCATCACGCCGCTGAAGGACCGCTTCGGCGCGGAGGTGCGCACCCACTACCCGCTGGAACTGTCCGACGAGCTGACCCTCATCGCCCAGGAGGCGGCCGTCCTGTGGGACGGCATCGAGGCCGGCGACTACGCCGCCCCGCTGGTGCCCACGCACCTGTTGGAGGTGGTCGGCCGGTTCGCCCGCGCCGTCCGCGACGCCCCGCAGGTCGACCAGCGCTCCGGCGTCTCGGCCCGCTTCGCGATCGCGGCCGTGGAGACGGTGGCGGCCTCGGCGGTGCGCCGCGCCGCGGCCGCCGGCGAGCAGGCCGCGGTCGCCCGCGTGTGCGACCTGCCAGGCGTCGTCCCGGCCGCGCGGGGCAAGGTGGAGTTCGACGACGCCGACGAGGGTCGCGAGTTCGAGGTGCTCGAGCATCTCCTGCGCCGCGCCACGGTCGAGACCTTCCGCTCGCGGCTGGCCGGACTAGACCTGCGACCGTTGCAGGAGGGCTTCGACAACGGCAAGACGGTCGCCACGGGGGACGGCGTCTCGGCGCAGCAGCTGCTCGACCAGCTCGGCGCCGTCCCGATGCTCTCGGCGCTGCTGGACCGGCTGGAACCGGACAGCGTCGGCGAGGGCCCGGCCGCCATCGGCCTGGCGGCCTCGGCCCTCGAGTTCGCGCTGGAGGGGCTGTACCTGAACCGGCGGCTGGCCAAGGACTCCGACGGCGCCCGCACCGTCTACGGCGCCTGAGCGCCCGTCTCCCGGCGTAGCCTGGAAGCACGATGGCCAGAAGGATCTACCGCTACGGGGCCTGGTCCGGTGGGCCCGACCCACTCGCGGCGCCGTTCGACGTGCGCGAGGCCCTGGACGAGATCGGCGACGACGTGCTGGGCGGGATGTCGCCGCGGGCGGCGCTGAACCGGATGCTGCGCCGCGGGGCCGCCGACCGCAACGGGCTGGACGGGCTGCGCCGACGCGCCCGCGAGCGGGCCCGGGAGCTGCGCCGCTCCGGGCGGCTCGACGGCACCCTGGACCAGGTTCGCGAGCTGCTCGACTCCGCGATCGAGCAGGAGAAGCAGGCGCTGTTCCCGATCCCGGACGACGCCGCCCGCCTGGCCGAGGACGAGCTCGACGCGCTGCCGAACGAGACCTCCCGCGCCGTCCGGGAGCTCAGCGACTACCAGTGGCGCTCCGACGAGGCCCGGGCGACCTACGACCAGATCCAGGACCTGCTGCGCAGCGAGGTGCTCGACTCGCAGTTCGCCGGCATGAAGCAGGCGATGGAGAGCGCGACGCCGGAGGACCTCGAGCGGCTCCGGCAGATGATGAGCGACCTGAACGACATGCTCGACGCCGACGCCCGCGGCGAGCACACGCAGCAGCAGTTCGACGAGTTCATGCAGAAGTACGGCGAGTTCTTCCCGGACAGCCCGGCGAACCTGGAGGAACTGATCGACTCGCTGGCCCGGCGCGCCGCCGCGGCCGAGCAGCTGCTCAACTCGCTCACCCCGGAGCAGCGGGAGGAGCTGGCCGGGCTGATGTCGCAGGCCATGTCCCAGGCCGGGCTGTCCGAGCAGATGGACCGGCTGCGGCAGGGGCTGCAGTCCGCCCGACCGGACCTGCCCTGGGGTGGGCGGCAGCGCATGGACGGCGAGCAGGGCATGGGCCTGTCCGACGCCACCGGCGCGCTGGCCGAACTCGCCGACCTGGATCAGCTCGACGAGATGCTGGGGCAGGACTACCCCGGTGCGAGCCTGGAGGACATCGACGAGGAGCTGGTGGAGCGTGCGCTCGGCCGCCCCGCCGTCGAGGACATGGCCCAGCTGCGCCGCATCGAACGGGAGCTGCAGCAGCAGGGCTACCTGCAGCGCGGCAATGAGGGGCTGCGGCTGAGCCCGCGGGCCCTGCGCCGACTGGGCAGCACCGCGCTGCGGCGGGTCTTCGCCGAGGTCACCTCCCGCGGCCGCGGCGCTCACGACGTGCGGGACGCCGGCGCCGCCGGCGAGGTCACCGGCGGCAGCCGCGAATGGCGCTTCGGCGACGAGCAGCCGCTGGACGTGGTCCGCTCGGTCCGCAACGCCGTGCTGCGCAGCGCCGCCGCCGCCGACCGCGACATCCGCATGCAGGCCGACGACTTCGAGGTCGTCGAGACCGAGCGCCGCTCGACCGCCGCGATCGCTCTCCTGGTGGACATGTCGTACTCCATGGAGCTGCGCGGCACCTGGGGCGAGGCCAAGACGACCGCGCTGGCGCTGCACTCGCTGGTCACCACCAAGTACCCGCAGGACGCCGTCGAGATCATCGGCTTCAGCGACTACGCCCGCGTCATGACCCCCAACGCCTTGGTGGAGCATGACTGGGACCGTGTCCAGGGCACGAACCTGCAGCACGGGCTGATGCTGGCGCGGCGGTTCCTGGACAAGCACCGTGGCGCCGAACCGCTGATCCTCGTCATCACCGACGGCGAGCCCACGGCGCACCTGGCCGCCGACGGCTTCGCCGACTTCGCCTGGCCGCCGACCCAGGAGACCGTCGCCGCCACCCTGGCCGAGGTCGAGCGCTGCACCCGCCGCGGCGCGACGATCAACGTCTTCATGCTCGACGACGACCCCCGGCTGGTGGCCTTCATGCAGGAGCTCGGCCACCGCAACGGCGGGCGGGTGTTCCAGCCGAAGAGCGGTGCGCTCGGCGAGTACGTCGTCTCGGACTACCTGGCCAACCGTCGCGGCCACCGCCGCGCCGGCTGAGCCGAGCCCACGGGTACGGGTCGGCGTGCCGCAGACGCGCGAGGACCGGTCGGAGATCGCCGGCCGCGGCCTGTTCGCCGACGACCCGGTCACGGTCGGCGACGTCGCGGTGACGCTGCCCGCCCCGGTCCACGACGTCGGCGACTTCGGGCTGCTGAACCACAGCTGCGACCCGTCACTCGGGTTCGCCTCGGCCACCACCCTCGTCGCGCTGCGAGACCTGACCGCCGGCGCCGAACTGACGGTCGACTACGCCACCGGTCTGGCCGACGACGGCTTCGTGATGCGGTGCCACTGCGAGACCTACCGCTGCCGTCAGGTGATCGAGGGCGGGGACTGGCGCATCCCGCAGTTGCAGCAACGCTACGAGGGGCGGTTCGCCCCGGCCCTGCGGCAGCTGCTCGACGGTGCCGCCGACGGCGCGGGCTGAGGTCCGGTCGGAGCTGCGGGGCTGCGCGAACTAGCCTCTGGGACATGTTCGACTTCCTGCTCGCCGTCCACCTGCTGCTGGCGGTCTTCGCCATCGGCCCGCTCGTCCACGCCGCCACCACGGCCGCTCGCGGTGTCCGCACGGGCGACGCCACCGCCACCGCGTCGTCGGCCCGGATGCTGCGGATCTACAGCTACGCCTCGCTGCTGGTGGTGATCGCCGGGTCCGGTCTGATGAGCATCGACTCCCCGCACCACCCCGGTGAGAAGGTCGGCAGCTTCGGCGAGACGTGGATCTGGCTGTCGGTGCTGCTCTGGCTCGTCGCGTTGGCGATCGCGCTCCTCTTCCTCGTCCCGACGCTGGAGAAGGTGACCACGCAGATCGGCGCCGAGCAGTCGGTGATGACGCTGACCGGCCGCGTCGCCGGCGCCGGCGGCGTCGTGGGACTGCTGTTCGCCGTCATCGTGGTGCTGATGGTCTACCGCCCGGGGCACTGAGCGTGCGGATCGAGATCGTCGACGCCGCGGTCACCCGCCCGTTGCGCCTGGCGGTGCTGCGGCCCGGGTACCCGGCGGACACGCCCACCCTCCCGGATCCGCCGGACGCCGTGCACCTCGCCGCCCTCGACGGCGACGCCGTGGCGGGGACGGCCGCCCTGCTGCGACGCCCCTTCCCACACCGGCCGGACGAGCGGGCGTGGCAACTGACCGGCATGGCCGTGGCCGCCGACCGGCAGGGCCAGGGCGTGGGTTCGCTGCTGCTCGACCGAGCCGTCGAGGTGGCGTCCGAACGGGAGGCCGCGCTGGTGTGGTGCCACGCCCGGGTGACGGCGATCGGCTTCTACCGCAGCCAGGGCTGGCGCCCCGAGGGCGAGCACTTCGTCGGCGCCATCGGGCTGCCGCACGTGCTGATGTGGCGGCCGGTGGAACCTTCCGCGGCCGCCACCTCGTCCCCCGCATGACGGCAATTCGAGAGGGACGATACGGACCGTGCGTGACGAGCAGGGGTTCCGCGCGTTCGTCGAGGCGAACGGCGCGCAGCTGCTGCATGCCGCGCGGCTGCTGACCGGGGACCACCACCGCGGCGAGGACCTGGTGCAGACGGTGCTGGTCCGGCTGTACGGGAAGTGGGGACGCGTAGATGCCCCGCTCGCCTACGCCCGGAAGGCACTGGTCACCGCCAACATCGACGAGAGCCGGCGGCGGTGGCGCGGCGAGAAGCCGACCGAGGAGTTGCCGGAGCAGCCCGCCGACCCGGCCGACATCGGCGCGTCGGACCAGCGGGATGTGCTGCGGCGGCTGCTGGCCGACCTCCCCGCCCGGGACCGGGCGGTGGTGGTGCTGCGGTACTACTGCGACCTGTCCGAGCAGGACACCGCCGCCACGCTCGGCCTGCCGGTCGGCACGGTCAAGAGCAGCTGCTCGCGGGCGTTGTCGCGGCTGCGGGTCGAGGCCGGTTCCGGCGAGGTCCGATGAGCCGCGTGTCCCGTGACGAGGAGTGAGGTGACCACGTGAGCCCGTCCGAGGAGGATCTGCGCGCCGCGCTGCGGCGCGGCGAGGGCGACCCGGTCGACGTCGACGGGATCGTCGCCGCCGGTGACGCGCAGCGACGCCGCCGACGCACGCGCGTCCTGAGCACCGCCGCGTCCGTCGTGGCCGTGGGCGGCGTCGCCGCGCTGGTCGGGGTGCTGGCCGCGACCGGCGGCAGCCAGCACACGTCGGTCGCCGTCCATGGAGCGCGTGGCGACGCCACCGCGCCGACGTCGGGGCCGTCCCACGGCACCGCCCCCGCCGGGGTTTTCCCGCAGTCGCCCACCAGCACGGCGCAGCCGGGCTCTGCCGGCAGTCCGGCGAGCCTGGCCTGCCCCGCCTCGTACCCCGCACGGCTCCTGCCCGGCGGCGGCAGCCCGGGGCAGTTCGGAGCGGGCAGCCCGCTGTTCGCCCGGCCTGCCGCAACGATCGTCGTCTGCGCCTACGGCGACAGCGCGGACGCGGGGAGCTCCCGCGCACCCGGCCGGCTCGTCCTCACCGGCACCGACGCCACCCGGCTGCAGCAGTCGCTGGAGAAGGCATCAACCGACGCGCCGAGCTGCCCGCCCCCGCCGCCCGGCACGGTCACGCCTCGGTACGCCTTCATCCCGATCGACGCGTCGGACAACCGGATGGCGCTCATCAGCGGCACCTCCGGGTGCACCGGCCAGGTCACCAACGGCACGGCCGTTCGCTTCTGGTGGGAGCCGCCGGCCGGCCTGGCGAGAACGCTCGCGGCGCTGCAGCCGGGCGGTGGCGGTAGCACGCCGGTCGAGCTGCCGCCGAGCCCGCCGTCCAGCGGCAACCAGGGCTCCCCGGTGCGCTGAGCAGGCTCAGAACCCCCGCAGCCGCCGCGGGCCGGTGTCGGCGCGGGCGGTCGTCGGGGCCACCCGTGCTGTCGCACCGGTGACGTGCGCCCCGATCGGCGTCGCGAGCACCCGAAGCCGGCACTCCGCGATCTCGGGCAGCGCGTCGCCCAGCACCGAAAGCCGCAGCGCGAGCTGCGCGATCGCCCCTGTGTCGCACGGCTGGCTGCCCCGATACCCGGTGAGCAGCGCCGAGGCCCGCGGCCCCCGGATCAGCGACGCCGCGTCGATCCCGGTCAGCGGCACCGAGGCGTAGGCCGTGTCGCCCAGCAGGTCGGTGGCGACCCCGCCGATCCCGAACGAGACCAGCGCCCCGAACGACCGGTCGTCCATCACCGCGAGCTCGACCTCGACGGTGTCGACGGGCTGCTCCAGCGACTGCACCACGCCGACGTGGCCCAGCAGCTGCCAGGTCTCGTCCGGCGTGAGGTCGCGGCCGGCCGGCTGGTC
This sequence comes from uncultured Actinomycetota bacterium, assembly GCA_963776855.1. Lineage (GTDB taxonomy): Bacteria > Actinomycetota > Actinomycetes > Mycobacteriales > Jatrophihabitantaceae > Jatrophihabitans. The sequence goes on from CAVZOC010000005.1 coordinate 19,982, forward strand.
CTCGAGGACGGCCTGCACGACACCGCGGGCGGCGTCGAGGTCGACGTCGTCGTACACCGGCAGGGTGCCCGGTGGCTCGGCGCGCCACTGCGCGTACCGCACCGCCCGGCCCAGCGCCCGCACGGCCCGCTCGGGTGAGGGGTACGACGGGACCGAGCCGCGCGGCGGGGAGCCCTCGCCGGGCGCCGCCAACACCTCCGGCACGCCCTCGAAGCCGAGGAAGGTCGACAGCACCGGCTTGGCGCTCTCCGCGGCCACCTCGCGCAGCGCGCGGGCCACGTCGTCCTCAACGCCGCGCTGCAGCGGCGGCACGAACACGACCGTGACGGCGTCGACCTCCGGGTCGTCGAGGGCCGTCCGCAGCGCCTCGGCGAAGACCTCCGGCTCGGCGTCGACGCCGACGTCGTCCAGGCGTTGCAGCTCCAGCCCCTCGGCGACGCAGGAGTTCGCGACCAGCACCCCGATGGCGGTCGAGTTCCCGACCACCGCCACGCGGTTGCCGGCCGGCAGCGGTTGCGTCGACAGCAGCAGCGCGATGTCGAACATGCCGCTGACGGTGTCGACCCGGATCACGCCGGACGCCTCGAACAGGGCGCGGATCGCAGCGTCGGGCACCTCCACCGACGTCTGGGCCAGTCCGGCGACCGGCGGCGCGGCGTTGCCACTCTTCACCGCGACGATCGGCTTGGTCCGGCCCAGCCGGCGGGCCAGCCGCGCGAACTTGCGCGGGTTGCCGAACGTCTCGAGGTACATCAGCACCACGTCGGTGCTCTCGTCGGTCTCCCAGTACTGCATGAGGTCGTTGCCCGAGACGTCGGCCCGGTTGCCGGCCGAGACGAAGGTCGAGACCCCCAGCCCGCGCCGCGCCGCCTCCCCCAGGATCGTCACGCCGAGGGCGCCGGACTGCGAGAAGAACCCCACCCGGCCCGGCAGCGGGGCCAGCGGCGCCAGCGACGCGTTCAACCGGACGTCGGGCGAAGTGTTGACGATGCCGAGGCAGTTGGGGCCGACCACCCGCATGCCGTGCGAGCGGGCCGCCGCCACCAGCTCCCGCTGCGCTGCCCGACCGGCCACACGGGCGTCGCCCTCACCCCGCTCGCCGAAGCCGCCGGAGATCACCACCAGGCCGCGCACCCCCTGCCGGGCGCACTGGGCGACGACGTCCGGCACCGAGGCCGCGGGGACCGCGATGACGACGAGGTCGATCTCGTCCGGGACCTCGGCGATGGTCGGGTAGGCGCGGACGCCGCCCACGTTCCGCGCCTCGGCGTTCACCGGGTAGAGCGTGGCGTGCGACGCCGAACGCAGCAGGTTCGCAAAGACGGCACCGCCGATCTTGGCCTCGTCGTTGCTCGCCCCCACGACAGCCACCGACCGGGGGTGCAGCAGCCGCGCGATCGAGCGAGCCTCGGCCCGCTGCTCCCGCTCCCGCATCACCTGCGAGGTCAACGCCGTCTCGTCGACGTCGAACTCGAGGGTCACCTCGCCGTACTCGATGTGCCGGGTCGTCTCGTACCCCGCGTCGCGGAACACCCGGATCATGCCGGTGTTCTCCGCCAGCACCACGGCCTGGAACCGGCGCAGCCCGACCTCCCGGGCGGCGGCGGCCAGATGCTCCAGCAGCACCGAGCCGATGCCGCGTCCCTGGTGGGCGTCGGCCACCACGAACGCCACCTCCGCCTCGTCGGTGTCCTGCAGCCGCTCGTACCGGCCGACCGCGATGATCTCGCCGGCGAGCTCGGCCACCAGCGCCACCCGATCGTGGTGGTCGACGTGCACGAACCGGTGCAGGTCCCGGTCGGGGATGCGCGGATAGGCCGAGAAGTAGCGCAGGTACCGGGTGCGCTGCGACAGGGCGCCGTGGAACGCCACGAGCGCCTCGGCGTCCTCCGGCCGGATCGGGCGCAGGTGCACCGTCCCGCCGTCGGCGACGACGACGTCGGCTTCCCAGCTTGCGGGGGGCTCCGCCCCCCGCATTCCCCCCGACTGCGACGAGCGCTCCGCGCCGTCCTCCGCAGCGCCAACGCCTTCGGCCTCGTCGCCGGGGGGCTCCGCCCCCCGCACTCCCCCCGACTGCGACGAGCGCTCCGCGCCGTCCTCCGCAGCGCCAACGCCTTCGGCCTCGTCGCCGGGGGGCTCCGCCCCCCGCACTCCCCCCGACTGCGACGAGCGCTCCGCGCCGTCCTCCGCAGCGCCAACGCCTTCACCCGCGGGGGGCGCTGCCCCCCGCGTGCCCCCCGAATGCTCTTCGCCCTCCGGGCGCTGCACACCCTTAGCGCCAAGGCCTTCGGCCTCGTCGCCGCTAGTCACGAGGGTCGTCGGGGTCGAGGCCGAGGAGGGGGAAGGCGGCGCGGCGGGCGGCGCCGATGGCGCCGTCGAGCCAGCCCTCGCCGCCCGGTGCCCAGCGGACCACCTCCGGCAGTGGGCGCTCGCCCATCCGCTCCGGCAGCTCGCCGGTAACGCCGAGCTCGCGCAGGTGGCGCGTCCAGCCCGGCGGTACGGCCACGTCCTCGCCGAGCGACGCGCCGGCCGACTCGGCCAGCAGGTGGGTCCAGGTCCGGGGCACGCAGCGGATCAGCCCGTACCCGCCGCCACCGAGCGCGAGCCACTTGCCGCCCGCGACCTCGTGCGCCAGGGCGTGCATTCGCTGGATCGCCGCCCGCTGGCCGTCGATCGTCAGCTCCAGGTTGGCCAGTGGGTCCTCGTGGTGGGTGTCGCAGCCGCACTGCGACACCACGACATCGGGCTTGAACGCGCGCACCGCCCCCGGCACGACGGCGTCGTAGGCGCGCAGCCAGCCGGCGTCGTCGGTACCCGGCGGCAACGGCACGTTGATCGACGTCCCCGCGGCGTCGCCGGCACCGGTCTCGCCGGCCATGCCGGTGCCGGGAAACAGCGTGCGAGGGTCCTGATGCAGGCTGACCGTCAACACCCGCGGGTCGTCGTAGAAGGCGGCCTGCACGCCGTCGCCGTGGTGGACGTCGATGTCGACGTACGCGACCTTCTGCGCGCCGGCCGCGAGCAATTCGCGGATGGCGAGCACCACGTCGTTGAAGATGCAGAACCCGGACGCGTGGTCGCGCATGGCGTGGTGCAGCCCGCCGGCGATGTTGACGGCGTGGTCGACCTCGCCGCGCCACATCCCCAACGCCGCGTCCGCCGAGCCGCCCGCCGCCAGCGCCGCCGCGTCGTACATGCCGGCGAACACCGGGTCGTCGGTGGTCCCCAGGCCGTAGCCGCTGAACGTGGCGTCCTCGCTCGCGGCGCGGACGGCCTGCAGGTAGTCGGCGGTGTGGATGGTCAGCAGCTGCTGCTCCGTGGCGACCGCCGGCGCGGCCATCTCCAGCCGCTCCAGCACGCCGAGCTCGCGGGCGAGGCGCACGGTGAGGTCCAGCCGGACCGGGTGCATCGGGTGGTCGCCGAAGTCGTAGGCCAGGAACCGCTCGTCCCAGATCGCTCGCGTCCGACAGTCCATTCCCCGACCGTACTGAAGGGCCCGCAGCCCGTCTCTCCCCCCGACCGGGGCGCGACCGCTCGGCGCCGGGTCGGAGCGACGGCACGGACTAGCCTGAGACCGTGTACCGGCCGGACTATCCGATCATCACCGAGCGTCTGGTGTTGCGCCCGCTCGACCCACTCACCGATCTCGACGCCGTGCACGCCTACCAGTCGCGCGAGGACGTCTGCCGCTACATCCCCTACACCCCGCGCACGCGGGACGAGGTCGCCGAGCTTCTGGGCTCCTGCCGAAACCGGTCGACGCTCGAGACGCCGGGGCAGGCGATCACGCTGGGGTTGGAGCTGCGAGCGACCGGACAGCTGGTCGGGGACGCCATGCTGGCCTGGCCGAGCGAGGTGCACCGGCGCGGCGAGATCGGTTATGTGCTGCACCCCGACCACCAGGGCCACGGCTACGTCACCGAAGCTTGCCGGGCACTGCTCGGCTACGCGTTCGACGGGATGGACCTGCACCGGGTGGTCGCCCGCATCGACGAACGTAACGGGGCCTCCCGCGCCGTCCTGGAGCGGCTCGGGCTGCGCCTGGAGGCACGGCTGGTAGAGAACGAGTGGTTCAAGGGCGAGTGGACGACCGAACTCGACTTCGCCGTTCTCGCCGACGAGTGGCGCAAGCAGCAGGTCGACGCGACCGGCTCCTGACCCCGTCCGCGGCGGCTACCCGCCGAGCGCGGCGGCCAGGTCGGCGACGAGGTCGTCGGCGTCCTCGATGCCCACCGAGAGCCGCACGAGGTCGGCAGGCACCTCGAGCGGGGATCCCGCGACGCTGGCGTGCGTCATGCGACCGGGGTGTTCGATCAACGACTCCACGCCCCCTAGCGACTCCCCGAGGGTGAAGACGCCGACCCGCCGGCACACCTCGAGTGCGGGCTCCTCGCCGTCCCGCAGCCGGAAGGAGACCATGCCGCCGAAGCCGGACATCTGCCTGGCGGCGACCTCGTGGCCCGGGTGCTCGGGCAGGCCCGGGTAGAGCACCTGCACGACCGCGGGATGGCCGTTCAGGAACTCCACGACCCGGCCAGCGTTTGCGCAGTGGCGCTCCATCCGGACGCCGAGCGTCTTCACGCCGCGCAGGACCAGCCAGGAGTCGAACGGCCCGGCGACCGCGCCCATCGCGTTCTGGTGGAAGGCGAGCTCGTCCCCGAGCCCGGTGTCGCGCACCACCAGGGCGCCGCCCACCACGTCGGAGTGCCCGCCCAGGTACTTGGTGGTCGAGTGGACGACCACGTCCGCGCCGAGATCCAACGGCCGCTGCAGGAAGGGCGAGGCGAAGGTGTTGTCGACCGCCAGCAACGCCCCCGCCTGATGCGCCGCGTCGGCCAGCGCCGCGATGTCGGCGATGCCGAGCAACGGGTTGGTCGGCGTCTCGCACCACACCACCCTCGTCGTCGGCCGGATCGCGGCCCGGACGGCGTCCAGGTCGCCCAACGGGACCGGCGTGTACTCCAGACCCCAGTTCGCGCATACCCGCGCAATCAGACGGTAGGTCCCGCCGTACGCGTCGCCGGGCAGGACGACGTGGTCACCCGGGCGGCAGACGGCCCGCAACAGGGCGTCCTCCGCCGCCAGCCCGCTGGCGAAGGCCAGCCCACGGGAACCGTTCTCCAGGGCGGCGAGCGCCACCTCGAGCGCCCCGCGGGTCGGGTTGCCGCTGCGGCTGTACTCGTACCCCTCCCGCAGCCCGCCGACGCCGTCCTGCTTGTAGGTCGAGGTGGCGTAGATGGGCACGACGACGGCCCCGGTACGCGGGTCGGGCTCCTGCCCGGCGTGGATGGCGGTGGTGTGGAAGCCGCTCACGAGGCCGCCCCCGCCAGGTGCCCGAGCAGATCCTGCCGGGTGATGACGCCGGCGGGCTTGCCGTCAATGTGGACCAGCAGCGCCCCGGCATCCCCGAGCGCCTCGACGGCGGCCGAGACCGACTCCCCCGAGCCGATGATCGGCAGCGGCGGCGACATGTGCGGCTCGACGGCGTCGGCGAGGGTGGCCGAGCCGGCGAACAGCGCCTCCAGCAGCGCGCGCTCCGAGACCGAGCCCAGCACCTCACCGGCGGTGATCGGTGGTTCCGCCTTGACGATCGGCATCTGCGAGACGCCGTACTCCCGCAGGATGTCGATGGCCTCACGCACGGTCTCGTTGGGGTGGGAGTGCACCAGCGACGGCGTCGAGCCGGACTTGGCGCGCAGCACGTCCCCGACCGTCTCCGGGCCCGGCGCCTGGACGAAGCCGTAGTCGCTGAGCCACTCGTCGTTGAAGATCTTCGACAGGTAGCCGCGGCCGCCGTCGGGCAGCAGCACCACCACGACGTCGTCGGGACCGCAGCGTTCGGCGACCACGCCGGCGGCCACGACCGCCATGCCGCACGAGCCGCCCACCAGCATCCCCTCCTCGCGGGCCAGCCGGCGCGTCATGGCGAAGGAGGCGGCGTCGGTGACCGGGACGACCTCGTCGCAGATCCCGCTGTCGTAGGTGGTGGGCCAGAAGTCCTCGCCGACGCCCTCGACCAGGTACGGCCGGCCGGTGCCGCCGGAGTAGACCGATCCCTCGGGGTCGGCACCGACGACCTGCACCCGGCCGTCCGAGACCTCCTTGAGGTAGCGGCCGGTGCCGCTGATCGTGCCGCCGGTACCGATGCCGGCGACGAAGTGGGTGACGCGGCCGTCGGTCTGTTCCCAGACCTCCGGGCCGGTGGTCTCGTAGTGCGAGCGCGGGTTGTTGACGTTGGCGTACTGGTTGGGTTTCCAGCCGCCGGGACGCTCCTGGGCCAGCCGGTCCGAGACCGAGTAGTACGACCGCGGGTCGGCGGGGTCGACCGCCGTGGGGCAGACGACGACCTCGGCGCCGTACGCCCGCAGCACGTCGATCTTGTCGTTGCTCACCTTGTCCGGGCAGACGAAGACGCAGTGGTAGCCGCGCTGCTGGGCGACGATCGCGAGCCCGATGCCGGTGTTGCCGGAGGTCGGTTCGACGATCGTGCCCCCCGGCTGCAGCTCGCCGGACTTCTCGGCGGCGTCGATCATGTTGACCGCGATGCGGTCCTTGACCGAGCCGCCGGGGTTCACGTACTCGATCTTGGCCAGCACGAGGGGGGCGTCGGGGCCGGTGGGGACGCAATGGCGGAGCCGGACCAGCGGGGTGTTGCCGATCAGCTCCAGGACGGAGTCGCTGTAGCGCATGGCCACAAACTAGCCGTCGACGGCCGAAGATCGGCACCGCCCACCGGTGGCCGGTCGACGGGTGTGCGAGCCGCGGGCGGGAGCGCCCGGGCCGCCGCTCGGCTCCGCCGCGGCTGCAATACGCTCGCGTCGATGAACTCCGCGTCCCGACGCCGACGCCTCCGCCGGGCGGTGCTGCTGGCCGGCGGAGCGGTCGGCGCTGCCGGCGCGGCGGGCAGCGCCTCCGTCGTCGGGCTCCTCATGGCCGAGTCGAAGCTCGCCCGCCGCCGCATCCCCGTGGCCACCGACCCGCCGCCCGTCTCGCACGACACCACCTGGACCGCGGCGGGCGTCAGCGCGCGGCGCGCCCCCCTCCGGATCGCGATGCTCGGCGACTCGACCGCCGCCGGGTACGGCGTCGACCGCGATCGCGACACCCCGGCGGCCCAGTTGGCGCTCGGGATCAGCGAGGCCGCCCGGCGCCCGGTTCACGTCCGCAACGTCGGCGTGGTGGGCGCCGAGTCGTCGGATCTCCCCGACCAGCTCGCCACCCTCGGCCGCCCCCAGCTCGATCTGGCGTTCATCATGGTCGGCGCCAACGACGTCACCAGGCGGACCCCGCCCGAGAAGGCCGTGCCCCCGCTCGCCCAGGTGGTCGCCGAGCTGACCGAGCGCGACGTCGAGGTCGTGGTGGGCACCTGTCCCGACCTCGGCACGGTCCGACCGCTGAGCCAGCCGCTCCGCGCCTACGCCCGCCGGCTGTCGCGGCGGCTCGCCACCGCCCAGACCGTCGCCGTGATCGGCGCGGGAGGGCGGACGGTGTCACTGGGCGACCTGATCGGCCCGCTGTTCTCGTCCCGGCTCGACATGTTCGCCGCCGACCGGTTCCACCCGTCCGCGGTCGGCTACGCCGAGGCCGCCAACGCCATGCTCCCCTCGGCGCTCGACGCTCTCGGGCTGCGCACCCGGGCCCGCGCGGCCGGCCCGTTCACCACCCGGCGGACCAAGCCGGTGGCCGTGGCCGCGGCGCAGGCGGCGGCCCGCCCCGGTACCGAGGTGGCGGCGGCCGAGCGCTTCGGCCGCGCCGAGAACCACCGCGGCAACTTCGCCCGGCTCCGTCGCCGGCTGCCGAGCCACTCGCTGCTACGCCCCTGGCGGGCGCCGGGGACCTGAGGTCCGCGCCCCGGGCGGGAGCGGCAGTGGCACCATCAAGGGAAACACCTGCGTGATCGAGGAGCCACCATGCCCGAAGCCGTCATCGTCTCCACCGCCCGCTCGCCGATCGGCCGCGCCGGCAAGGGGTCGCTGGTCGGGATGCGCCCGGACGACCTGGCCGCGCAGATGGTGCGCGCCGCGCTGGAGAAGGTGCCCGAGCTCGACCCGCACGAGCTGGACGACCTGATGATGGGCTGCGGCCAGCCCGGCGGCGAATCCGGCTTCAACATCGGCCGCACCGTTGCCGTCCAGCTCGGCTACGACTTCCTGCCCGGGACGACGGTCAACCGCTACTGCTCGTCCTCGCTGCAGACCACCCGGATGGCCTTCCACGCCATCAAGGCCGGCGAGGGCGACGCGTTCGTCTCGGCCGGGGTCGAGACCGTCTCCCGCCTCGCCAATGGCAGCGCCGACGGCTGGCCGGACACCAAGAACCCGCTCTACGCCGACGCCATGCAGCGCACCGCCAAGGTCGCCGAGTCCGGGGCCTCGGAATGGCACGACCCGCGCCAGGACGGCCTGCTGCCCGACGTCTACATCGCGATGGGGCAGACCGCCGAGAACGTCGCGCTGCGCAACGGCATCAGCCGCGAGGACATGGACGAGTTCGGCGTCCGGTCGCAGAACCGCTGCGAGCAGGCGGCCCAGAACGGCTTCTGGGCCCGCGAGATCACCCCGGTGACGCTGCCCGACGGCACGGTGGTCGACTCCGACGACGGCCCCCGCTCCGGCGTCACCTACGACGCGGTCTCGCAGTTGAAGCCGGTGTTCCGGCCCGACGGCCGGGTGACGGCGGGCAACTGCTGCCCCCTCAACGACGGCGCCGCGGCGCTCGTGGTGATGAGCGACGAGAAGGCCAAGGCGCTCGGCCTGACCCCGCTGGCGCGGGTCGTCGCCACCGGCGTCTCCGGCCTGTCGCCTGAGATCATGGGCCTGGGCCCGGTGGAGTCGACGCGGCGGGCGCTGGCGCACGCCGGCATGAGCCTCGACGACATCGACCTGGTCGAGATCAACGAGGCCTTCGCCGCCCAGGTGCTGGCCTCGCAGCGCGAGCTCGGCCTGGACATGGACAAGCTCAACGTCAACGGCGGCGCCATCGCCATCGGTCACCCCTTCGGCATGACCGGCGCCCGCATCAGCGCCACCCTGCTGAACTCGCTGCAGACCCATGACAAGGAGTTCGGGCTGGAGACGATGTGCGTGGGCGGCGGCCAGGGCATGGCGATGATCCTGCAGCGGCTGTCCTGACCGAGGCGCGAAACGACGAACGGCGCCGCCGCCCGGATGCGGGCGGCGGCGCCGTCTGTCGTTCGGTGAGGGGGCGCGTCAGTCTCTGGCGAAGGCCAGCAGCCGCAGAATCTCCAGGTAGAGCCAGACCAGCGTGACCGTGAGCCCGAAGGCGGCGTACCAGGCGAACTTCTCGGGGGCGCCCTGCCGGATGCCGCGCTCGATCATGTCGAAGTCCAGCACCAGGTTCATCGAGGCGATGACGATGCAGATCAGGCTGAAGATGATCGCGATCGGTCCGCCGTCGCGCAGCCCGAGACCACCGTCGACGAACAGGTACGCCAGCAGGTTGACGACCATGAGGGCGAAGACACCGATCGTGGCACCGACGACGATGCGGGTGAACTTCGGCGTCACCCGGATGGCGCCGATCTTGTAGACGAACAGCATGCCCCCGGCGACGGCCGCGGTGCCGATGACGGCCTGGATGACGATGCCGGGCCAGCGCTGCTCGAACAGGCTGCTGATGGCGCCGAGGAACACGCCCTCGAGCGCCGCGTAGATCAGCGCGGTGGCCGCGTTGACCCGCTGGGTGAAGGCCATGAACAGCCCGAGGCCGACACCCCCGAGGGCGCCGACGAGCAGGGCGGGCAGGAACAGGCGGTCCGGCACGACCACCCAGGTGACCGCGCCGGCCGCGACCACGATGGCCAGCATCGCGGCCGTGCGCTGGACCACGGAGTCCAGCGTCATGAAGCGCTCGGCGGTACGGGGGCCGGTGTACGCCGGCTGGTCGTACATGCCCTGCAGTTCCTGCGCCGACGGAGCCGGGTAGCCGCCACCGCCGCCGGTGGCGCGCCCGAAGTTGTTGATGATCGGGTTGGACACGGTGTGCCGACCTCCTATGACACTGCCCGCGGACGCGGGATCTCACCTGCTCAACGAACCCTATCGCGCCCGCGTTCCCGCGCGATCTTGTTGCGCCACCCACGTCCCGCGGCAGCCAGCGCCACAAGATCCGCGCACCTCGCCCGATCTTGTTGCCCCACCCACGTCCCGCGGCAGCCGGCGCAACAAGATCCGCGCGGCACGTGTGTCCCGCCCCACTCACCCTTGCCTCGCCCCCGATGCCCGGTACATTTACCTGGAACAACGTGTACCAGTGACTTCTCGACCGTCAGGAGTGTCGGATCCATGTCGGGTCGCAACAGGCGGGGGCGCGACGTCATGGGCGTCGGGCTGGCCGCACTCAACAAGCTCGCCGGGGTGGGCGCCATCGACCGCCTCGGGCTGCGCAAGCACACCGAGCAGGCCGTCTACCAGGCCAGCAGGGCGGGGTTCCGGACCGCCACCACCGCGAGCCGCACCTTCGCGGAGGTGCAGGGCAGAGTCTCCGGCGCCTCCGGCGGCGGGACGCGCCCCGGTCGTCCGCCCGGGCGCGGCCTGTTCGACCTCGAACCGGACGACGACCAGCGGATGATCGTCGAGGCGACGCGCGAGTTCGCGGCCGAGCAGCTGCGCCCGGTCGCCGCCGACGCGGACGCGGAGTGTGTCGCCCCTGACACGGTGCTGAAGCGCTCGGTCACCGAGCTCGGTGTCTCACAGCTCGGCGTGCCGGACTCACTCGGCGGGATGAGCACCGAGCGCTCCACGGTCACCGGCGCCCTCGTCGCCGAGGCGCTCGCGCACGGCGACATGGGTCTCGCGGTGGCCTGCCTGGCCCCGATGGGCGTGGCCAACGCGCTGGTGCTCTGGGGCGATGCTTCGCAGCAGCAGACCTACCTGCCCGCGTTCGTCGGCGAGGACGTCCCCGGCGCCGCGGTGTGCCTGCTCGAGCCGCACCCGCTGTTCGACCCCTTCGCGCTGCGTACCACCGCGCGGCAGACGTCGAAGGGCTACGTGCTCGACGGGGTCAAGTCGCTGGTCCCCCGGGCGGCGAACGCCGAGCTGTTCGTCGTGGCGGCGATGCTCGACGGGCAGCCGGCGCTGTTCCTGGTCGAGTCGAGCACCTCGGGGCTGACGGTCGAGTCCGAGCCGGCGATGGGGCTGCGGGCCGCGTCGACCGGCCGGCTGCTGCTCGACTCCGTCACGCTGCCCGAGACCGCGCTGCTGGGCGGGGCGGTGGGCGAGGGCTACGCCGACTGCGTCCGGCTCAGCCGTATCGGGTGGGCGGCACTGGCCTGCGGCACCGGCCAGGCGGTGCTGGACTACGTGATTCCCTACGTCAACGAACGGAAGGCCTTCGGCGAGCCGATCAGCAACCGGCAGGCCGTCGCCTTCATGGTGGCCAACATCGGCATCGAGCTCGAGGGCGCCCGGCTGACCACGCTGCGGGCGGCCTCCCGGGCCGAGCAGGGCAAGCCGTTCGCCCGCGAGGCCGCCCTGGCCCGCCGGCTCACCGCCGAGTACGGCATGCAGATCGGCTCGAACGGCGTGCAGCTGCTCGGGGGGCACGGCTACGTCAAGGAACACCCGGTGGAGCGCTGGTACCGCGACCTGCGGGCCGCGGCGGTCATGGAAGGGGTTGTGGTGCTGTGAGCATCTCGCTGGATGTCCCGAAGAAGTTCGACGCGATCATCAACCAGGCCCACCAGGTCTCGACCGAGATCTTCCGGCCCATCTCCCGCAAGTACGACCAGGCCGAGCACGAGTACCCGAAGGAACTCGACACGCTCGCGGCCCTGGTCGACGGCATGAGCGAGGGCGGCGGTACCGGTACCGGTGCACGCGGTGTCCGGCGGGACGAGGCGGACAAGGACGGCAGCAACCGCAACGGCTCCAACATGTCCTCCGTGCTGTCGATCATGGAGGCGTGCTGGGGTGACGTCGCGCTGGTGCTGTCCATGCCCCGCCAGGGCCTCGGCGACGCCGCCATCGCCTCGGTCGCGAACGACGAGCAGATCGAACGCTTCGGCGGGCTCTGGGCCTCGATGGCGATCACCGAGCCCGGCTTCGGCTCCGATTCCTCGGCGGTGTCGACCACGGCGGTCCGGGACGGCGACGACTACGTCATCAACGGCGAGAAGATCTACGTCACCTCCGGCGGCCGCTCCGACGCCGTCGTGGTGTGGGCAACGCTCGACAAGTCGAAGGGACGCGCGGCGATCAAGTCGTTCGTCGTCCCGAAGGACACCCCGGGCTGCGTCGTCGAGCGGCTGGAGCACAAGCTGGGGATCCGGGCGTCGGACACCGCCACGATCCGGTTCACCGACTGCCGGGTTCCCAAGGAGAACATGCTCGGCTCGCCCGACATCGAGGACGAGAAGGGCTTCGCCGGTGCGATGCAGACCTTCGACAACACCCGGCCGCTGGTGGCCGGGATGGCGGTCGGCTGCGCGCGGGCGGCGCTGGACGAGATCGAGGACCTGCTGAAGGACGCCGGCGTCGAGATCGACTACGACCGCCCGAACTACACCCAGTCGGCCGCGGCGGCGGCCTACCTGCAGATGGAGGCCGACTGGGAGGCCGCCTACCTGCTCACCCTCGAGTCCACCTGGATGGCCGACAACCGCAAGGCGAACTCGCTGCAGGCCTCGATGGCGAAGGCGAAGGCCGGGCGGGTCGGCGTCGAGATCACCACCAAGTGCGTCGAACTGGCCGGGTCGCTGGGCTACAGCGAGAACTCGCTGCTGGAGAAGTGGGCCCGCGACTCGAAGATCCTCGACATCTTCGAGGGGACGCAGCAGATCCAGCAGCTGATCGTGGCCCGCCGGTTGCTGAACAAGTCCTCCGCCGAGCTGAAGTGACCGGACGGTACTGACGGCCGGCATGCCGTCGAGGGCGGCGCGGCCGTCGCGTGGTCGGGGGGCGACGCGGCCGCCGCAGCCGTTCGGCCGCCGACGTGGACCCGTTGCACCGGCCCGGTTCCCGGCCTAGCGTCGTCGATCATGACGGTCGTGCCCGACTCCCGCATGTTCACCACGCCCCGCGGCCAGTCGCTGGGCCGGCTCGCCGAGGACGCCGAGGGCCGTTTCGGCGAGCAGAGCACCCTGCTGTTCGAAGGCGCCGAAATCACCCTGGCCGAGCAGGGGGCCCGGGCACGCCGGCTCGCCGGTGGCCTGTCCGAGCTCGGTGTCGCCCCCGGCGACCGGGTCGCGGTCTGCATGGCCAACGGCCCCGAGGTGCTGCAGGTCTACCACGCCGTCTGGCGGCTCGGCGCCGCCGTCACCCCGCTGCTGTTCCTGTTGAGCGAGGCCGAGCTGCGCCACGCGCTGTCCGACTCCGAGGCGGCCGCGATCGTGACGACGCCGGAGTTCCTGGCCACGGTGCGCACCGCCGCAGCCGGGCTCGACATCCGGATCGTCGTCACCGGCCCCGCGGCCGGCGAGCCCATGGCCACGGAGGTCGCCTACGACGACCTGCTCGACCACGACGAGGCGCCGCTGCACGACGCCGACCCCACCTCGATGGCGGCGCTGCTCTACACCGGCGGCACCACCGGGCGCGCCAAGGGCGTCGTGCTCAGCCACGACGCGCTGTCCGGCTCGGCGTGGGCGGCGGTGCGCACGACCGAGGAGGACGACTCGTCGGTCTCGCTGCTGCCGTTGCCGCTGGCCCACGCCTACGGGCTGCTGGTGGCGACGATGTCGCTGCACGCCGTCCACCCGAGCCGCACGGTGCTGATGCGCTGGTTCGACCCCTCCGGGTGGCTGGCGCTGGCCCAGCAGGAGCGGGTGCAGACCGCGGCGGTCGTGCCCACCATGCTGCGGCTGCTCACCACCCAGCCGCTCGAGGACTACGACCTGTCCGCCCTGCGGCGCGTGGTGAGCGGCAGTGCACCGCTGCCGGGCGAGGTGTACGACGCGTTCACCCGCCGGCTGCCCCACGTCGAGGTGGTCGAGGGGTACGGCTGCTCCGAGATCGCCGCGCTCGGCTCGAGCACGCCGCTCGGTGCGGGACGCCGCGGCAGCGTCGGGCGGCCGGCGCCCGGGGTCGAGATCCGCATCGAGCGGCTCGACGGCGGCGACGGCGGGCCGGACGAGGACGGCGAGGTGTGCATCCGCACGCCGTCACTGATGACCGGCTACTGGCGCGATCCGGACGCGACCGCGCACGCGGTGCGCGACGGCTGGTTCCGGACCGGGGACATCGGGCACCTGGACGCCGAGGGCTACCTCTACATCGTCGACCGGGTGAAGGACGTCATCATCCGCAACGGCTTCAACGTCTATCCGCGGGACGTGGAGGAGGCGCTGATCCAGCACCCCGACGTCGCGGTCTGCGCGGTCGTCGGCCGGCCGGACGAGGAGAACGGCGAGGAGGTCGTGGCCTTCGTGCAGCTGCACGAGGGCGCGAGCACGCCCGTCGAGCAGCTCCTCGACTACGGCCGGACACACCTGTCGAAGGTGAAGTACCCGCGCGAGGTGCACCTGGTGGAGCAGCTCCCGCTGACCAGCATCGGCAAGCTCGACCGCAAGGCCCTCCGCGGCCGGCTGTAGCGGGAGGCCGCCGGCCCGATCGGGGAGAGTAATGCCCGTTGGCGGGCCATTACTCTCCCCGATCGAGGGGGTCAGGCGGCGTGCTCGGCCGGCCGGCCGGCCTCCTCCATGGCGTAGGCCAGGATGTCGGCGACGTCGCCGACGGGGCGGACGTCGAGGGCCTCGAGCACCTCGGCCGGGACGTCGTCGAGGTCCGGCGCGTTGCGCTGCGGAATGAACACCGTCGACAGGCCGGCCCGCTGGGCGGCGAGCAGCTTCTGCTTCACACCGCCGATGGGCAGCACGCGGCCGTTGAGGGTCACCTCGCCGGTCATGCCGACGTCCGAGCGCACCGGGCGGCCGGAGGCGAGCGACGCCAGCGCCGTCACCATCGTGACGCCGGCGGACGGCCCGTCCTTCGGCACCGCCCCCGCCGGCACATGCAGGTGGATCGTGCGGTCCAACGCCCCGACGAAGTCGGGACGGTGCGCGCGCAGGTAGCTGAGCGCGATCTGCGCCGACTCCTTCATCACGTCGCCCAGCTGGCCGGTGAGGACGAGCTTCGCCTCGCCCGGCGTGGCGGCGGCCTCGATGAACAGCACGTCACCTCCGGTGCCGGTCACCGCGAGCCCGGTGGCGACGCCGGGCACCGAGGTGCGCTCCGGCGACTCCGGCAGGTGCCGGGGACGGCCCAGCAGCTCCACCAGATTGCCCTCGTCCACGGCGTACGGCGCCTCCTCGGACGCCAGCTTTGTCGCGACCTTGCGCAATATCCGGGCGAGGCTGCGTTCCAGCTGCCGCACGCCGGCCTCGTGGGTGTACTCGGTGGCCACGCGGCGCAGGACCTCGTCGGTGACCGAGACCTCGTTCTCGTCGAGCGCGGCCCGCGACAGCTGCCGCGGCCACAGGTGGGTGCGGGCGATCGCCACCTTGTCGTCCTCGGTGTAGCCGTCGAGCGTCACGACCTCCAACCGGTCGTAGAGCGCGGCCGGGATGGTGTCGGCGACGTTGGCGGTGGCCAGGAAGACCACGTCGGACAGGTCGAGGTCGAGATCGAGGTAGTGGTCGCGGAAGGTGTGGTTCTGCGCCGGGTCGAGCACCTCCAGCAGCGCCGCGGCGGGGTCGCCCCGGAAGTCGGAGCCCACCTTGTCGATCTCGTCCAGCAGCACGACCGGGTTCATCGAACCCACCTCGCCGATGGCCCGCACGATCCGGCCCGGCAGCGCGCCCACGTAGGTGCGCCGGTGACCGCGGATCTCCGCCTCGTCCCGGACGCCGCCGAGCGCGACGCGGACGAACTTCCGGCCCAGGGAGCGCGCCACCGATTCGCCCAGCGAGGTCTTGCCGACGCCGGGCGGGCCGACGAGCGCCAGCACCGCGCCGGAGCCGCGGCCCCCGACGACCTGCAGGCCGCGCTCGGCGCGGCGCGAGCGCACCGCGAGGTACTCCACGATGCGGTCCTTGACGTCGTCGAGGCCGTGGTGGTCGGCGTCCAGGATCTCCCGGGCGCCGGCGATGTCGGTGTTGTCGTCGGTGGTGACGTTCCACGGCAGATCGAGCACGGTGTCCAGCCAGGTGCGGATCCAGCCGGTCTCGGGGCTCTGGTCCGAGGCCCGCTCGAGCTTGCCGACCTCCCGCAGGGCGGCGTCGCGGACCTTCTCGGGAAGGTCGGCGGCCTCGACGCGGGCCCGGTAGTCGTCCGAGCCCTCGGGTTCACCCTCGCCCAGTTCCTTGCGGATAGCGGCCAGCTGCTCGCGCAGCAGGAACTCGCGCTGCCGCTTGTCCATCCCCTCGCGGACGTCGGTCTGGATCTTCTCCGACACCTCGAGCTCGGCCAGGTGGTCCCGGGCCCAGGCCAGCACGCGCAGCAGCCGCGCCTCGACGTCGGGCGTCTCGAGCAGCTCCCGCTTCTGCTCGCCGGTGAGGTAGGCGGCGTAGCCGGCGAGGTCGGCGAGCTCGGAGGGTTCGGTGATGCGCTGCACGGAGTCGATCACCTGCCAGGCGTTGCGCCGCTGCAGGATGGCGACCACGACGGTCTTGTACTCGGCGGCGAGCTCGCGGATCTGGTCGGTGACCTCCTCGTCCTCGACGGGTTCGGCCTCGACCCAGAGGGCCGCGCCGGGGCCGGGCACGCCGGAGCCGAGCCGGGCCCGCCGGCCGGCCCGCAGGACGGCGGCGCGCTCGCCACCGGGCATCCGACCGATCTGCTCGATCGAGGCGACGACACCGTGCGTCGGGTAGCGGTCGGCCAGCCGGGGCGCCAGCAGCAGGCTGCCGTCCGAGCCGGCCCGCGCGGCCTCGATGACCGGGCGGGTGTCCGCGTCGAGCTCGACCGGGACGACCATGCCCGGCAGTACGACGGTCTCGGGCAGCGACAGGATGGGCAGGGTCAGTTCGTCCGACATGCAGTTCCTCACTTCTTGAGTCTCCTCAGCTCAAGGAAAGTGCGGCCGTCGATGTTCCCTCCCCGCGAGCGGCGCGCGTACGCCCAGAGCGAACAGCGCCGGTTGCACCCGACACCGGCAGAGGTCTATACCTGTGGTGATGCCAGTGCGAGCCGAGCGTGCCGACCGGGTGGAGGCGCACGTCCGCGACCTCGCCGCCCGTCTCGGGCCGGGCGCGCTCCTGCCGGGTGAGCGAGAACTCGCCGCGGCCTGCGGCGTCTCCCGCATGACCGTGCGCCGGGCGCTGGAGACCCTCGAGGCCCGCCGTCTCGTCGAGCGGCGCCACGGCGCCGGGACGTACGTCCGCCCGCCCGCGCCGGCGCAGCCACTGATGGCGACCTCGTTCCGCGAGGACATGCACCGGCGCGGCTACCGACCCGGCGGGCGCCTGCTCACCGCCCGCGAGACCGCGGCCGACCCCGCCCTCGCCGCCCGGTTGGAGATCGCCGAAGGCGCACGCGTGCTGGTCGCCCGCCGGCTGCGGCTGGCCGACGACGCCCCCATCGCCGTCGAGACGCTGCACGTCCCGGCCGAGCGCACGCCGGGGCTTCGCGGCGACGACCTGGCGGCGGGCTCGTTCTACGCGCTGCTGGCCGCGCGGTTCGACCGTCACGTCGCCGGCGGCACCCAGGCCGTCGAGCCCGTAGTGCCCGATGCCGAGGTGGCCGAGCTGCTGGGTGTGCCCGAGGGCAGCGCCGCCTTCCGCTTCGCCCGCACCTCGCGCGACCAGCACGGCGACGTCGTGGAGTTCGTCCACGCCGTCTACCGGGCCGACCGGTACCTCATCGAGATCGAGATCGCCCCACCCGCCGGCGGCGACCGGTGAGCGCCCCCGAACCCCTCGAGGTGCTGGTGGATCTCGGCCGCAGCCACATCCGGGTCGTCGCCCCCGGGGTCGACGAGCGCCGCGACGGCGGGGCCGGGCTGGGGGACGCCGGCGGCCCGGAGGCCGCCTCGCGACTGGTGGCCGCGGCCGTGCGGGCCGCGTGTCCGGCAGCGGTCGGCCGGCTGGCCGTGTGCGCCCCCGGGGTCGCGACCGACGCCGCGGCGGCGCAGGCCTTCGCCGACGCACTGGCCCGCGACACCGACACCGCCTCCGACGGCCACGTCCTGGTCGCCAGCGACGCCGCCGCCTGGCAGGTGGGCGCGTTCGCGGGCGGGGACGGCGCGGTGATCGCACTCGGCACCGGCGCGGCCGTGGTGGCCCGCGACCGGGGCATCGTCACGCGGCTCGACGGCCTGGGGCTGCTGCTCGGCGACGTCGGCGGCGGCGCCTGGATCGGCCTTGAGGCCATGCGCCGGGCCGCCCGGGCGGACGGCGGGCCGGTGCACGCGGCCGCCGTCGCGCAGTTCGGCCCGGCGGCGGGGTGGTCCCGGCTGCTCGGCGCGGCGGACCTCGCCCCGCGGCTCGCAGCGCTGGTGCCCGACGTCGCCGCCGCCGCCGAGGCGGCCGACCCGACCGCCGCCGCGGTGCTCGACGCGGCGACCGACGGCATCCTGGCGACGCTGGACCCGCTGCGCCCGGAGCTGCCGCACTGCGTCGTGGGAGGCCTCGCCCCGGTCCTCGCGCCGCGCCTGGCCGCAGTCGCGCCGGCCCGCCTCTGGACCGAGCCGCGCGGCGACGTCACCGACGGCCTGCGGCTGCTGCTCGCCGACGCGGGCCCGTACGTCGACGAGACCTACCGGGCGGGTTCGCGATGAGGGTGGTCGGGCTGCTGTCCGGCACCTCGGCCGACGGGCTCGACGTCGCCGTCGCAGACCTGGAGGCGGCAGCCGGCGTCGTGACGCTGCGCCCGGTGCACGCCGAGACGACCGAGCTGCCGGAGGACCTGCGCCGTCAGGCGCTCGCCGTCCTGCCCCCGGCGGCCACCACCGCCGCCGCGGTCTGCCGCCTCGACACGGACTTCGGTCGCTTCTGCGCCGACGTCGCGGCCGGCGTCGTCGAGCGGCACGGCGGCGAGCTGGTCGCCTCGCTGGGGCAGACGCTCTTCCACTGGGTCGAGGACGGCGCTGCTCGCGGCACCCTGCAGGTCGGGCAGCCCGCGTGGATCGCCGAGGCGACCGGGTTGCCGGTGGTCAGCGACCTGCGGGCACGCGACGTCGCCGCCGGTGGTCACGGCGCCCCGCTCGCGTCCACCCTCGACGCCCTGTGGCTGCGCGGGCCGCAGCCCCGGGCGGCACTGAACCTGGGCGGGATCGCCAACCTCACCGTGGTGCCCGGACCGGACGGACCTGTCGTCGGCTACGACACCGGCCCGGGGAACTGCCTGCTGGATCTCGTCGCGGCGCGCGTGAGCGGCGGCCGGGATCGTTACGACGCCGACGGCCGCCTCGCCGCGGCGGGACGGGTCGACCGGCCGCTGCTCGACCGGATGCTCGCCGATCCCTACTTTGCGCAGAGCCCGCCGAAATCGACGGGTCGTGAGCTGTTCACCGCCGGCTGGCTGGACCAGGCGGTGGCCGGAGCGCCCACGACCGACGCCGACCTGGCCGCCACCCTGGTCGAACTCACCGCCCGCAGCGCCGCCGACGCCTGCCACCGACACGGCGTCACCGACGTCATCGCCTCCGGAGGTGGCATGCGCAACCCCGTCCTCGCCGCCCGGCTGCGGGACCTGCTCGCCCCGGCGACGCTGCGGACCACCGACGAACTCGGCATCCCCTCGGACGCGAAGGAGGCCTACCTGGTGGCCCTGCTCGGCTGGCTCACCTGGCACGGGCTGCCGGGGGTCGTCCCCGGCGGCACCGGCAGCGCGGCGCCGCGCATTCTCGGGCGGATCAGCCCGGGCGCCAGGCCGCTTCGACTGCCGCCGCCCGCCGCCGCCGTCACCCGGCTGCGGGTGCGGACGTGACCGCCCGGCTCGGCGTCGCCGCCGCCCTCGTCGGCGGGCGGCTGCTGCCCGGCGACGTCACCGTGGCCGACGGGCGGATCGACGCCGTCGGGATCAGCCCCGCCGGCCGGACCGGTATCGCCGCCCCCGGCCTGGTGGACGTGCAGGTCAACGGCTACGCCGGTGTCGACGTCGCCGCTGCCGACCCCGAGCAGCTCGCCGCGCTGCGGCGCGCGCTCGCCCGAGACGGGGTCACCGCCTTCGCTCCCACCGTCATCACCGGCGAGCGCGGCGACACGCTCGCCGCCCTGCGCCGCCTCGCCGCCGCCGACCGAGACCCTCCCGGAGCCGCCCGGCTGATCGGCGCGCACGTCGAGGGGCCGTGGCTGTCGCCGTCCCGGCTCGGCACCCATCCGGAGCAGCACCGTCGCGACCCCGAACCCGAGCTGGTCGCGCAGTTCGCGGACGGGCTCGGGGTCGTCCTGGTGACCCTCGCCCCCGAGCTGCCCGGTGCGCCGGCCGCCGTCCGGGACCTCACCCGGGCCGGCATCGGGGTCCTCGTCGGCCATTCGGACGCGACCGCCGCGCAGGCGCGGGCCGCCTTCGACGCCGGCGCGGTCGGGCTCACTCACCTGTTCAACGCCATGGCGCCGCTGCACCACCGCGAACCCGGCCCGGCCGGCGTCGCCCTGACGCGGCCGGACGTGACGGTGGGTGTCATCGCCGACGGCCACCACCTCGCCCCCGAGATCGTGCAACTGGCCTTCGCCGCCGCCCCGGGGCGGGTCGCGCTCGTCACCGACGCCACCGCCGCGTCCGGCATGCCCGACGGCGACTACGTCCTCGGCGGGCTCGCGGTGACGCTGGCCGCGGGCACGGTCCGTAACCGGGCCGGCGCGCTGGCCGGCAGCGCCGCCACGCTGGCCGGCTGCGTGCGGCAGGCGGTCGCGTCCGGCGTCGAGCCTGCGGTGGCGCTGCACGCGGCCAGCGCGGTGCCGGCCGACCTCGTCCGCCGTCCCGACCTCGGCCGGCTGCGGCCGGCCGGTACCGCCGACGTCACCGTGCTGGACGACGAGCTGACGGTCCGACGCGTCCTCGTCCACGGAGTGGAGATCACATGACCAGGCTGGACACCGAACTCGCCGAGCAGCCCACGGCGCTCGCGCGGCTGCTGGAGCGGCTGCCCTCCGACACGGCGCGACTGCGGGAGTTGGCCACGGGTTGCACCGGCGTCACGCTGGTCGCGCGCGGCAGCTCGGACAACGCCGCCCGCTACGGGCAGTACCTGATCCCGATCCGCTCCGGGCTGCCGGTGACGCTCGCGACGCCGAGCCTCACCACCGTCTACGGCCGCACGCCGGACCTCACCGGGCAGCTGGTGGTCGCCGTCTCGCAGTCCGGCGCCTCCACCGACATCGTGGCCGTGCTCGCCGCCGCCCGGGCGCAGGGTCGCCCGACCGTCGCGATCACCAACGACCCCGCCTCGCCGCTGGCCGAGCAGGCGCAGCACGTCGTCGACCTCGCCGCCGGCCCCGAACGGGCCGTGGCCGCCACCAAGACCTACACCACCTCACTCGCGGCCGTGGCAGCACTGGCCGTCGCGCTCGGGCCGCCCTCGGCCGACGCCGGCGCGTGGTCGGACCTGCAGCGCCTTCCCGGGCTGGTCGCCGCCACGCTCGAGCTGGCCGAGGCGCCGGCCGCCGGCACGGCGCAGGCACTGCACCCGGCCAGCAGGGCGGTGGCGGTGGGGCGCGGCCTGAACCTCGCCACCGCCCACGAGACGGCGCTGAAGATCACCGAGCTGACCGGCACGCAGGTCGTCCCGCACTCCCCCGCCGACCTGCTGCACGGGCCGGTCGGCGCGGTCGGGCCGGAGGTGCCGATCCTGCTGGTCGCTCCGGAGGAGGCGGCGACGGCGACCGTGCTCGAGCTGCTGCCGGACCTGCTGGGCCGCGGCGCGCAGGTCCACCTGCTCGGTTCCGGCGAGGACCTGCCGGCAGGGGTCGCCACCTCGGTCCCCGTCGCCCCCGGGGCGCCGCCGTGGTTGACGCCGGTGGTCGCGGTAATCCCGGGGCAGCTGGTGGCCCGCGCGCTGGCCGCGGCCCGTGGCCTCGACCTGGACCGGCCGGCCGGCCTGTCGAAGGTGACGATCACCCACTGAGGCGCTGCCGCCGGGACTGTCAGGAGAAGGTCTCGTCGAGATCGCCGAGGGAGCGGATGAGGTCCAGGTTGGCGCCGTAGTCCACCGGGCAGGCGATGACCGAGACGGTGTCGTCGGCGAGGGCGGTGCGCAGTGTCGGCAGCAGCTCGTCCGCCGCGCCGATGCGGTAGCCCGTCGCCCCGAAGCTCTCGGCGTAGGCCACGAAGTCCGGGTTGCCGAACCCGGTGTCGACGTTCTTGCCTATCTCCAGGTCCATCTTCCAGCTGATCAGCCCGTAGGCATCGTCGACCCAGATCAGGATGACCATCGGCACGTGCAGCCGCAGCGCCGTCTCGATTTCCTGCGAGTTCATGAGGAACGCGCCGTCGCCGGTGGCGACCAGCACGCGGGCGTCCGGACGGGCGAGCTTGGCTCCGATCGCCCCCGGCACCGTCCAGGCCATCGTCGACAGGCCGTTGGAGATCAGGCAGGTGTTGGGCTCGTAGGTCGGGTAGAGCCGGGCCATCCACATCTTCAGCGCGCCGGTGTCGACCAGGGCGATGTCGCCGCGGTCGAGCGCGGCACGAGTGTCGGCGACGACGCGGGCCGGCGCCATCGGGAACCGCTCGTCGGCCCGCCCGCGGTCGAGCTCGGCCTCGAGCAGTCCGCGGATCCGCTCGCCACCGACCGGGGTGTAGGAGACCTCGCCGACCGCGTCGGCGAGGGCGTCCAGGCTGCGGCTGACGTCGGAGTGCAGCCCCACCGCGACGTCGTAGTGTGCGTCCACCTCGGCGGGGAAGCGGTGCAGGTGCAGGATCGTCTTGTCGCCGCGGGGGTTGATCCGGACCGGGTCGAATTCCTGCAGCTCGTAGCCGACGGCGACGATGACGTCCGCGCCGTCGAAGCCGAAGTTGGCGTAGTCGTGCCGCATGAACCCGACCGCCCCGAGGGCCAGCGGATGCTCGTCACTGAAGACGCCCTTGCCGTGGAAGGTGGTGGCGACGGGGACGTTCAGCCGCTCGGCGAACCGGCGCAGCGCCGCCCCGGCGCCGGCGCGGGCGGCGCCGTGACCGGCCAGCACGATCGGGCTGCGGGCCTGGCGCAGGATGGCGGCGGCGCGCTCGACCTGCGAGGGCGACGGCTCCTCGGGCCGCGGCACGTTCAGCCGCAGCGGCCGGTCGGCGGCGTCGACCTCGGCCTCCTCGACGTCCTCGGGCACGGCCAGGTAGACGGCGCCGGGGCGCTCGGTCTGGGCGAGCTTGAAGGCCTTGCGCACCATCTCCGGCACCGCCCCGGCGGCGACGACGAGTTCGGACCACTTGGTGACCGGGGCGAACATCGACACCAGGTCGACGCCCTGGTGGGACTCCTTGTAGCTGCGGTGGGTGCCCACCTGGGCCGAGAGCGCGACCAAGGGGGTGGAGTTGGTGGTGGCGTCGGCGGTGCCGAGCAGCAGGTTGATGGCGCCGGGGCCGAGCGTGGCCGAGCAGACGCCCGCCCGCCCTGTCAGCCGCCCGTAGGTCTCGGCCATGAACGAGGCGCCCTGCTCGTGCCGCGTCAGCACGTAGTCGATGTCCGAGCGCGACAGCGCCTCGACCAGGCGGATGTTCTCCTCCCCCGGGACGCCGAAGACGTGCGTCACGCCCTCGTTCTCGAGGCACTCGACGATGAGGTCGGCCGCGGTCCGGGCCGCCGGCGGGGTGTCAGTCACCGTGCCGACGCTAGCCGGAGCCGCCCTCGCCGCGGGCGGCGGAGCCGGCCCGGGCGGCGGAGTCGGCGTCCTCGATGCCGGTGAGCAGGTAGTACAGCCCGGCCCGGAACTGCGCCGGCGAGCTGTAGGCGGCCAGCTCCCGGGCCTCGGCGGGGACGTCGGCCCCGAGCTCGGGCGGCGCCGCCTCACGGGCGGCCTCGAGGGCGGCGAAACCGAGCGTGTAGGTCTGCAGCGCGGCGTAGGCCCGCCGTGCCCGGGCCGCGTCGCCCAGCCAGGCCGAGAGGACCTCGAGCGTGGCCGTCATGCGCTCCATGGCGCTCGGGGAGGTGACCGGCCGGCGCAGGTAGACGTGCAGGGCGGCGGGCTGCTCCACCAGGAACTGGCGCAGCAGGTCGGCGGCCGCGGTGAGCCAGCCGCGCCAGTCGGCGCGATCGACCTCGGGCTCCCAGCGGTCGGCCAACAGCCGGCCCACGACCTCGTCGAGCAGGTCCTCCTTGTTGTCGATGTGCCGGTAGAGGGCCATCGGGGAGACCTCGAGCGAGGCCGCGAGGGTGCGCAGGCTCAGGCGGTCGTAGCCGTCGCGCTCGACGAGCTGGACCGCGCGGTCGATGACGACCTCGCGGCTGATCGTGCCCCACGCGGCACGTCTCGGTCGCCGGCTCGCCACCTGATCGAGTCTACGGTTGCACCTGATCCACTTGCGTACATATACGCAAGATGCTAGCGTACATGTACACGTTCTCGCGGGAGAGGAGACAGCCGATGGGTGTCGACCTGATGACCTTTGCCATCGTCATGGCGTGTCTGGCCGTGGGCGCGACCCTCTACTTCCTGTTCGCCGAGACCTCCGAGGCGCACGACATCCGGCACGACGGCTGGACTCGCGGCCACCATCACGGGCGGCACTGACGGCACGCCGCTGAGGACTCGGCGAGCGAGCGGGCGTCGCTACGGTCCGACCGCCCCGTCCGCTCGCCGCCACCTCGTGCCGTGGGTCAGTGCTCCCCGCGCGGGACGTGCGGCATGATCGCGTCCGGCGGAACGACACCGAGCCGGCCCGACTGGTAGTCCGACAGCGCCTGTTGCAGCTCCTCGCGGGTGTTCATGACGAACGGCCCGTAGTGGACCATCGGCTCCCCGATCGGCTCGCCGCCGAGCAGGATCACCTCCAGCGAGCTGGTGCGGCTGTCCTGCTTGGCGTCCGCAGCGAGCGTGATGCGGTCACCGTCGCCGAGCACGGCCAGCTGGCCGCCGTGAATCGGCTCGGCCTTGGCCCCGATCGTGCCGGACCCGGCGTAGACGTAGGCCAGCGCGTTGTAACGCGGCTGCCACGGCAGCGAGAGCTGGGCCCCCGGCGCGACGGAGGCGTGCAGCAGGGTGATCGGGGTGTGGGTGGAGCCGGGGCCGTGGTGGACGGTGCCGTCCGGCCCCGCGATCTCTCCGGCGATGACCCGCAGCAGCGCGCCGCCGTCCTCACTCGCCAGCAGCAGCAGATCCTTGGCCTCGACCGGCTGGTAGGCCGGCGAGGTGAACTTCTCCGCCGCCGGCAGGTTGACCCACAGCTGGAAGCCGTTGAACAGCCCGCCGTCCTCGACCAGCTTCTCCGGCGGGGTCTCGATGTGCAGCAGGCCCGCACCGGCGGTCATCCACTGGGTGGAGCCCTCGCGGATCACGCCGCCCCCGCCGTGGGTGTCCTGGTGCACGAATTCGCCGTCGATGAGGTAGGTGACGGTCTCGAAGCCGCGGTGCGGGTGCCAGTTGGTGCCGCGAGGCTCGCCGGCTGCGTAGTCGACCTCGCCCATGTGGTCCATCATGATGAACGGGTCGAGGTAGTGGTACGGGACGCCGGCCATGGTGCGGCGCACCGGAAAGCCCTCGCCCTCGAAGCCGGTCGGGCCGGTCGAGATGCCCAGGACCGGTCGTTCGGTGTCCCCGAGCCCGGCGCCCTTGACCCGCGGCAGGACGAACGTGTCGGCCGTGACAGCGGCCATTCTCATCACCCTCTTCGATGTAGTTGCAGGTGCAACTGCTTTGCCGAACGTCCCGGATGGGCAGGCTATTCCCCGACCAACGTTCCCGTAGTTCCCACGAGAGGACCAGCACCAATGTTGTTCGGCAAGGAGCACGTCGAGCGGTACGAGGCCACCGACGGCGAGGAGGGGTACCACTGGCAGAACGGGACGACGATCCTGCTGCTGCACACCGTGGGCCGGAAGTCGGGCAAGGAGTACACCCATCCGCTGATCTACCGCGACTGGGGCGATGCGCAGGTCATCGTGGCATCCAAGGGCGGGGCGCCCGAGCCCCCGGACTGGTACCTCAACCTGCAGCAGCAGCCGACCGTCACGGTGCAGATCAAGGGCGACGTGTTCACCGCCCGCGCCCGCACCGCCACCGACGAGGAGCGCCCCGAGCTGTGGAAGCACATGGTCGAGGTCTGGCCCGACTACGACGAGTACGCCGAGAAGACCGACCGGACGATCCCGGTGGTGCTGCTCGAGCGGCAGTGAGTATCGAACCGCCGGTACCCCCGGTCGGACTCGAACCGACACTGCGACCCTTTTAAGGGGTCTGCCTCTGCCGTTGGGCTACGGGGGTGCTGCCGCCCATTCTCCCCCGCTCGGGGGCCGAACGGCAGGATGGCGGCATGACGGGATCCAGCACGTGGTCGGCGCCGGTGCGCTACGCCGAGGTCGATCAGCAGGGGGTCGTGTTCAACGCGCACTACCTGCTCTACTGCGACGAGGCCCTCGCCGCGTTCTGCGCGGCCCGCTCGCTGGAGCGGTTCGCGGCCGACGTCCAGCTGAAGCGCTCGACGCTCACCTGGAGCGGCCCGGCCCGGTTCGGTGACGTGGTGAGCGTCGACGTCGGCCGTGCACACGTCGGCACCACCAGCCTCACGCTCACCTTCGACGTGCAGGCCTCCGGGCGGGCCTGCTGCACCGTGGAGACCGTCTACGTCCTCACCGACGGCGACGGCGCGCCGGCCGCCGTCGACGACGCCACCCGGGCGGCGCTGCTCAGCTGAGCCCGGCCAGCTCCGCCGCGCGCGCCAGCACCGCGTCGAGCATCGGCTCGGTCAGCCGGCCGGTGAAGGTGTTCTGCTGGCTGACGTGGTAGCAGCCCAGGACGGTGCGGCCGTCGACCTCGGCCTCGGCGCCGTGCCCGAACCGGGGCGGCCGGGCGGGCACGTCGATCCCGGCGCCCCGCAGCGCCGGGAACAGCGTGGTCCACCCGAACCCGCCGAGCACGACCACCGCCCGCAGGCCGGGCCAGAGCAGGGTGAGCTCGCGCCGCAGCCACGGCGCGCAGGCGTCCCGCTCCGCGGTGGTCGGCTTGTTGGCCGGCGGAGCGCAGTGCACCGGGGCGGTGATGCGGGTGCCGCGCAGGGTCAGGCCGTCCGCCGCGTCCACCGAGCTCGGTTGCGAGGCGAGCCCGACCCGATACAGCGACGCGTAGAGCCAGTCGCCGCTCCGGTCGCCGGTGAACATCCGGCCGGTGCGGTTGGCGCCGTGGGCCGCCGGCGCGAGCCCGACGATCAGCAGCCGCGCCTCCGGATCGCCGAACGACGGGACGGGCCGGCCCCAGTAGGTCTGCTCGGCGAAGGCGCGGCGCTTCTCCCGCGCCACCTGCTCGCGCCAGGCGACCAGCCGGGGGCAGGCCCGGCAGACGCTGGTCCGCGCCGAGAGCACGCGCAGGTTCCGGGACCCGGCTGCCAGCTCGACCACCTCCGCCGGAGCGGTCGCCACCGGCGTTCGGGTCGTCGCCGGGTCGCCCGGCCAGCCACTTCCGGGTCTCACGGTCACCGTGACAGCCTGACAAAGTGACGGACGGGGCCGGCTGGGTAGGGTCCTCACAGACTCGCAGCAACGACCGGCGGACCGGAGGAGGAGCAGCTCATGGCAGTCGGCGCGAAGATCGGCATGAAGGTACTGACGATCGCGATCGGCGTGCCGGTGACCATCGCGTCCCGCAAGGCGGTCGAGCGCGCGTGGCTCGCGCTGCGGCCCGAGGACCCGCCGCGGGACGCGAAGGAGGCCGACGTCAGCTGGACCGACGCGGTGACCTGGGGCGCGCTGTCGGCCGTCGGCCTCGTCGCCGCCGATCTGGTCAAGCGCAAGGGGGCCGAGCAGGCCTACCGGGTCATCACCGGCAGCGAGCCACCGGCCGCCGCCGGCGCCACCCCGGAGTCGCTGAAGCAGGCCGAGGCGCAGGACAAGACCGGCTCCGCCGGCACCGGCAAGCGCACCGGAGACTCGTCACGGAAGTCCCCTCGCAAGGCGCCCAAGGCCAGGGTCGGGAAGGCTCCGAAAGGCAAGACCCCCAAGGACAAGGCGAAGGCCGCCAAGCGTGCGGCGAAGCAGAAGGCCAAGGCCACCGCCGGCACCACCGGCTCCTCGAGGCGCTCGGGCCACTGACCGCCGGCAGCGCAGTGGACGTTCCGCCCATTGCGCGCCACAATTGTGGCCATGACGACAGCCGAGCCGCTGCGCTCTGTCCGCGACCACCTCTCCGAAGTGGTGGATCGGGTTGAGCGCCAACATGATCGGGTTGTCATCACCCGCAACGGTCATGATGCCGCGGTGGTGATCAGCACCGAGGACCTCGCTCAGCTGGAGGAGACGATCGCAGTGCTCAGTGACCCGGAGGCGCTGCGCGACATCCGAGAGGCTGACGCCGCTTATGCCCGCGGCGACGTGGTGCGCGGCGTGGACGCTGTACGCGCGCTTCGTTGATGACCGAAGCGGGTGAAGGTGAGTACGAACTCGTCATCACTCCACCCGCTCGTCGGGCGTTGACTGATCGGCTACCCGAGAGTGTTGCCGTGGCCGTGATCGACTTCCTCACGACAACCTTGGTTACGCAGCCGCGACGGGTCGGCAAGCCGCTGCGCGGCGAACTCAGCGGTGTCTGGGCCGCCCGCCGCGGTGCCTACCGCGTTCTCTACCGGTTGGGTGAGGAGCGGCGCGAGGTCATCGTCATCCGCATCGATCATCGAAGCGATTCCTACCGGCCCCGCTGACGGTCAGCCAGCCCGAGGGCGATGCCGTCGAGGATGTCGTGCTCCGAGGCGACCAGCTGCTCGGCGCCGCATCGGGTCATCACCGTGCGCAGGACGACCGCCCCGGCGGCGATGACGTCGACCCGGCCGGGGTGGATGGCGCTGATCGCCGCCCGGCCGTCGTGATCGAGCCGGAGCAGCCGCTCGGTCACCTCCTCCACGTGGTCCGCGGAGAGTTCGGCGCCGTCGACGGCCACCGGATCGAACTCGGCCAGGCCGAGGGCGACGGCCGCGACCGTCGTCACCGTGCCTGCCACCCCCACGAACCGGGCCGCCTCGTCGAGCGGCACGTCGTCGGCGGCCCGCTCCAGGGCGTCCGCGACGTCGGCCTCGACCGCGGCCACCTGCGCCGCGGTCGGCGGGTCGTCGCGCAGGTGCCGTTCGGTCATCCGCACGCTGCCGACGTCCATGCTGTGCGAGCGGAGCGCGCCGTCGCCGTCACCGCGGACCAGCTCGGTGGAGCCGCCGCCGATGTCGGTGACCAGCACGGACCCCGTCCCGGCGGGCAGCACGCCGGCGGCGCCGGCGAACGACAGCGCGGCCTCCTCCCGGCCGGTCACCACGTCGGGCCGGACTCCCAGCTCGGCGCGGACCATCGCCTCGAACGCGTCCCGGTTCGCGGCGTCGCGCGTGGCGCTGGTGGCGACCATGCGGATCGGCCCGGCGCCGGCGTCCCGGATCGCGCTCGCGTACTCGCCGAGCGCCTGCCGGGTGCGTTCGAGCGCCGCCTCGTCCAGCCGGCCGGTGCGGTCGACGCCCTGCCCCAGCCGCACGATGCGCATCTGCCGGGTGACGTCGGTGAGCCGGCCGCCGGCGACGTCGGCGATCAGCAGCCGGATCGAGTTGGTGCCGCAGTCGATCGCGGCCACCCGGGTCATGCGTCCCCGCCGGCCGGGGGCACACACGGGCCGGCCGCCCACCAGTCGGGCAGGGCGGCGAGCGCCTCGTCCCCGAGCGGATTGACCCCGGGGCCGGCGGCGAGTGCGTGCCCGACGAGCACGTGCAGGCACTTGACCCGGTTCGGCATGCCACCGGCGCTCACTCCGGCGATCTCCGGGACATCGCCGAGTTCGGCGCGGCGGCGCAGGTAGGCCTCGTGCGCCGTCCGGTAGCGGGCAGCGAGCTCGTCGTCGTCGCCCAGCCGTTCGGTCATCTCCCGCATCAGGCCGCTCGACTCGAGCGTCCCGATCGCGGCCGCCGCGCGGGGGCAGGTCAGGTAGTACAGCGTGGGGAACGGCGTCCCGTCCGGCAGCCGGGGCGAGGTCTCGACGACGTCCGGGTTGCCGCAGGGGCACCGGTGGGCGACCGCGCGGATGGCGCGGGGCGGGCGGCCGAGCTGCGCCGCGACGACCGCGCGCTCGGCCTCGGTCACCAGCTCGTCGGTCATCGAGCTGCGGTCACGAGCCGCCCGCGTTGCGGACGCTGCTCCACAAGCGGGCGTTCCACGACGTCCCGGAGGGGGCGGTCGCGGCGGCCGCGGAGCGGGTCTTCTCCAGGGTCGAGCGGTGCCCCGCGCCGACGACGACGTACACCGTGTCGCCGGGCATCGCGTACTGCAACCGCTGCCGTGCCTGCCGCTCGATGTAGCCCGGGTCGGCGTCGCGGGCCGCCTGCTGCTGCAGCGACTTCAGCTGCTGCCGGTCGTGCTGCAGCTGCTGCGCGGCGTCGTTGACGGCCGACCGGCTGGCGAGGTAGCGGTGCACCGGCGAGGCCAGCACAACGACGAGCAGCACCGTGAGCACGCCCAGGGCGATCCCCCGGCCGGTCAGCGCGGGGCGGTGCGGGCGTCCGGGACGCGGCACGGGCGCTCAGTCCTCGTCCGCGGTGGCCGGCCCGGCGCCGGGCAGGAAGCGCGGGAAGGCGCCGACGCCGGCGTAGCGTGCGGCGTCGTCCAGCTCGTCCTCGATCCGCAGCAGCTGGTTGTACTTCGCCACCCGCTCGCTGCGGGCCGGAGCCCCGGTCTTGATCTGGCCGCAGTTGGTGGCAACGGCGAGGTCGGCGATCGTGGTGTCCTCGGTCTCGCCGGACCGGTGGCTCATCATGCACCGGTAACCGTGCCGGTGGGCCAGGTCGACGGCGTCGAGGGTCTCGGTGAGGGTGCCGATCTGGTTCACCTTGACCAGCAGTGCATTGGCCGCGCCCAGCTCGATCCCCCGCGCCAGCCGCTCGGGGTTGGTGACGAACAGGTCGTCACCCACCAGCTGCACCTGGTCGTCGAGCTGACCGGTGAGACCCACCCAGCCGTCCCAGTCCTGCTCGTCGAGCGGGTCCTCGAGGGAGACGATCGGGTAGCTGCGGACCAGCTCGACGTAGTAGTCGGTCATCTCGTCGGCAGTCTTGACCTCGCCCTCGAACTGGTAGACGCCGTCGGAGTGGAACTCGGTGGCGGCCACGTCGAGGGCCAGCGCGACGTCCTGACCGGGGGTGAGCCCCGTCTGCTCGATCGCCCGCACGATGAGATCGAGGGCCGCCCGGTTGGAGTCGAGGTTCGGCGCGAACCCGCCCTCGTCCCCGAGGCCGGTGGCCAGGCCGTCGGACTTCAGCACCGACTTCAGCGCGTGGTAGACCTCGGCGCCGTGCCGCAGCGCCTCGGCGAAGGTCGCCGCGCCGATCGGGGCGATCATGAACTCCTGGACGTCGACGTTGGAGTCGGCGTGCGCGCCACCGTTGAGGATGTTCATCATCGGCACCGGCAGCAGGTAGGCGTTCGGCCCGCCCAGATACCGGAACAGGGGCAGGCCGGCCGAGGTGGCGGCGGCGCGGGCGACCGCGAGCGAGACGCCGAGCAGCGCGTTGGCGCCGAGCCGGCTCTTGTCGGGGGTGGCGTCGATCTCGCGCAGGGCCTGGTCGAGCAGCCGCTGCTCGCTGGCCTCGGAGCCGATCACCTCGGGGGCGATGGTGTCCATGACGGCCGCCACCGCCTGCTCCACGCCCTTGCCGCCGTAGCGCTCGCCACCGTCGCGCAGCTCGACGGCCTCGAACGCGCCGGTGGAGGCGCCACTCGGGACGGCGGCTCTCGACAGCGTCCCGTCGTCGAGGGCGACCTCGACCTCGACGGTCGGATTGCCGCGCGAATCGAGGATCTCGCGGGCGCCCACGGCGTCGATGCTGGCCACGGCGGCCTCCTGTTCGAATCGTGTCTGCTCGTCTCGGAGGTGTCGCGACCGCACCGGGCCCCGACGCGCCCGGCCGCTCGGACCGTGGCTCTCTACCCGAACCCTATCCGGGCGGGAACGCAGCTCGCGGCAGCCCCGCCGCGGCGCGGCGGCGTGGTCAGCCGGCGACGGGCTCGGGCAGCCCCTCATCGTTCGTGGCGAGACGCACCTGGTTGCGGCCGTCGGCCTTGGCCCGGTACAGCGCCCGGTCCGCGGCGTGCAGCAACTCGGCCAGCTCGGTGTCGCCGTCGCCCCGTTCGAACATCGCCACGCCGACGGACACCGACAGCGGCGCGCCCTCGAGATCGTCGGCGAGCGGGGCCAGGGACTTCACGGTGAGCGTCGCGACCCGGGCCCGGATCCGTTCGGCGACGTCCATGGCCGCCTGCGCCGAGGTCTCGGGAAGCACGGCGACGAACTCCTCGCCGCCGAACCGGCCGACGCCGTCGTAGTCGCGCACGGCGGAGCGCAGGCACTTGGCGATGCCTCGTAGCACCTCGTCGCCGACGAGGTGACCGAAGCGGTCGTTGACCTGCTTGAACCGGTCGATGTCGGCGATGAGCACTCCCATCGACTGTCCCTGGCGCTGGGCACGAGCCAGCTCGCGCGCAGCGATCTGTTCCCAGGCGACCGCGTTGAGCAACCCCGTTTTCGAGTCCGTCGTCGCAAGCGCCTCGAGCTCCTTGACGAAGGCGCCCCGCTGGAGCGCCACCAACGGCGCTACCGCGAGAAGGCACAGCCACGGCTGGTGCAGAGCCGCGAGCGCGACCAGCCCGCCGAGGCAGAGGATCGACAGCTCGGTCAGGTTGTCGTCGCGACTACCGATCAGCTGACGGCCCCGCGCACCAGATCCGAGCAGAGCCAGCGTGATGAGCGCCCGGTTAACCGTGGTGTGAATGGCTATCGCGATTACCACCGAGACGGCGCCCGAGACAGCCCATGGCCAGGCCGGCGCGCTGTCGAGGAACGCCCGAACCGCCACACCAGCGACGAGGCAGCTGATGATCGAGGTCGACCCGGTGTAGAACGTCCTGTGCATGGGTTGACCCGTGCGGCGCTGCTGACGCCACCAGATTTGAGCGAACAGGACGAGCAGCAAAGCCACGGACGCGATCGGCGGGAGTGCAACTGCCGCGGCCACCACCCACACGGAGGTCATGTCGCGCTTGAGATCTTCGCTGAGTCGCCACTGCAGCCTGGCCACGCGCGTCGCGAGTTCCTCGAATGCCACCCCGGTGATGACGAGGAGGAGCAGGACTCCGAGCGAGTGTCGGCTGAAGCCACTGCCGAGTACCGCCCATACCGAGGCGGCGACCGCCGCGAGGTCGACCGTCACGACGAGCACCAGGAGCGCCGGAGGGAGCGCCTGAATTTTCCAGCCCCGGCGAGACACGACAGCCCTCACGTGCGGGACCATCCTCGCCAAGCCCACCGTTTGCCCCATTCGCCTGCTCGAGAGCCGCGAGAAGTCGCGACGATCTGACCCGACATGTGGTACTCCGTCGCACATGTCGCGCTTGCCAACAACCTGAGCATTCACTTGCGTTATGCGTTCTCTCCGTAACGAGGATCATAGGCGTCGTGCTGGCTACGGCAAGCCCCTCCGCCCGATGTAGAGCACACGCTTACCGCAAATTCCCGTGAGCTAGATCAGTTTCTGTACTTCTGCCTTACGTCACCCCAGGCATATTTGATGAAGCACAGAGTGCTGCGGCAGGCACGGCAGCGGTGGATACGGGGCTTCCGACTCGCGTCGGCTTCCGACGGCAATACGGCGCCGGAAGGATGTGCCTTCGGTCCAGCGCTGAGGCGCCCGCCACAGCTTTGAGATTCGATTCGTCTGACCCGACCCCGAGAGGAGAGGTCCCATGTACGGCTGGGCCTGGTAACTCGCACCCACCTTCGACGCACTCCACCGACCCCGAGAGGAGCGGTCCCATGTACGGCTGGGCCTGGTAAGCCGCACCTACCTCCGACGCACTCCACCGACCCCGAAGGAGAGCCCCATGTACGGCTGGGCCTGGTAGCCGCTTGGCGCAAAGCGCCGACTCTTGCCGCACGGGGCGCGGACAGCAGTTGTCCGCGCCTATCTCTTGCCTTGGCGTCACACCTTGTCGTATGACGCCCTTAACTCGTCGCTCCTAAGCGACTTATCGTCACATTGAGTAGCCGAAACACCAGCTATTAGCCCTTCTGTCCACAGGACTAATGGCACTACGCGGCCGTCCGCTACTAGCGCGTCCACCATTTGGTAGCGGACTACTCACTTGATATGTACGCAGCTTCGGCTCGGGGTTCAGCTTCGTCTGGGAGCGCCGCGTCGGACCAGCGGAAGGCGCGGAGTGCGAGCACCAGTGCACCGAGCGCGCCCACTCCGCCGGCCACGGCCACCGTCTCGCCGGACCCGGCGGCGTCCGCCAGCAGCCCGGCCAGGATCAGCCCGACTCCCTGGGCCCCGAGCAGGATCGAGCTCCCGACCCCCACGAGACGGGACCTCGCCGCGTCGGGAGTGGCCCGCATCAGCGCCGAGAGCACCTCGATCTGATACGCCGCCAGCAGACCGGACAGGAACCAGCAGCCCGCAGCGAGCTGCCAACTCGAGATCGCCACGGTCGGGATCAGCGGTAGCCCACAGCCGATAGCCATGAGGCCGGCCGCGGTCTCGCGTCCGGTCGCGGGCACCAGCCGGATGAGCACGAAGGCACCGACCGCTCCGCCGAGCGGGATGGCCGCGAGCAGCAGGCCGGTTTCGAACGAACCGGCGCCGACCCCGGCCGCGAAGGGCACGGCGAGGCCCTCCGGGATGATGAACACGCCCGCGAGGGCGCTCAGCGCCAGCAGCGGGGCCACCCGTGGGATTGCGAGCACCGTCCGGATGCTCACCTTCTCGGGAGGAGGCTCCGCGGCCTCACCGGGCGCGCGGTGGGCTGCGCCTCGGGCCGAGGCCGGACCACGAGGGCGCTGCGTCGCCCGTCGGGCCGCCACGTGCCGCCCCCGCCGCGCGGCCGCCGGCGCGGACAGGACCAGGCACGCCGACAGCGCGAAGGTCGCGGCGTCGACGAGCAGGGCGGAGCGGGCGCCGAGCGCTGCCACCGCGACCCCGCCGAGCGCGAAGCCGGCGACCTGGGCGAGCTGGCCGGAGATCATGCGAAGCCCGGTCCCGGCCCGGAAGGCGGCCGGGCTGAGCCGGGAAGCGAGATAGCTGACCTCGGCGGAGACGAACGCCGGGCCGAGGAAGACCGCCACCGCGAGCAACGCCATCAGCGCCGGCAACGGCACCTGCGGCACCGCCATCGCAGCAAACAGGCCCGCCCGCACGAGGTCGGTGACGACCATGACGATCCGTCGCGGGAAGCGATCACCGATCCCGCCGAGCACGATGCCGCCGACGATGGCCGGCAGGTAGGTCAGGGCGTACACCAGCGCGGTGGCCGAGGCCGAGCCCGTCCGGTCGAAGACCAGGATGGACAGGCTTACCCGCGCGAGCTGGTCGCCCAGGATCGACTGGGTCTCCGCCACATACAGCATGGCGAAGAGGCGATTGCGCAGGGCGAGACCAAATCCCCCCGTAGTGTCCGCTGTCGGAGGATTCGCGGGCCTTTCCGCCATGATCATGTGATCGTATCGACTACCCACCGCGTTCGACGACGGAATCGCCGCAGACCGTGTCCAGACCGTTGCCTGCACGGCGAGCCGCCCGAGGGTCGGCACAGATCGAAATTGGTTCGCGATCACCCGTTGTGCAAAATTGCTACTTAGGGTTACCGTGATGATGGCCCCGGCCGGAGGTTCCCCCCCGTACTTCCGGCCGGGACACGACTGTTCGGGCCCCGCCGGTGCCCTCACCCCGCCGGTCAGCCGGCCTTCTCGGCCGCCCGCAGGGCGTCGCGATACCGCCGGAGCCGGCGACGCAGGGCAGCTTCGGGGTCGACCCCCGCCTCCTCGGCCTCCCGCACCACGTCGAACAGCCGCTCGGCGATCCGGTCGGCGGGGTCGGTGCTGTCGCCGGCAGCGTCATCCACGCCGACTTCGGTCAGGCCGGCCCGGCGCGCGCGAGACACGAGCTTGGCCGCGTGCGCCAGGGCCGGTTGTGCCTCGGGCACGCCGTCGACGGCGGAGGTGCGCTGCTTCTCGGCGATCTTCTGCCGCTCCCACGTCTCGTTCAGCGCGGCAGCGCTCCGGTCGCGCTCGGCGGCGTCCGGGGCGAAGACGTGGGGATGACGCCGGATGAGCTTCGCGACGAGGTCGTCGGCCACCTCGGCGATGCCGAAGGCGTCCTCGGGCGCGCCCTCCTGCGCGATCCGCGCGTGGAACAGCACCTGTAGCAGCAGGTCGCCGAGCTCCTCGCGCAGCAGGGCCCGATCCTCGGTCTCGATGGCCTCGAGCACCTCGTAGCACTCCTCCAGGAGGTAGCGCGTGAGGGACTCGTGGGTCTGTTCGGCGTCCCAGGGGCATCCGCCCGGCGAGCGGAGCCGGTCCATCACCTCGGCGGCACGTCCGAGGGCGGCCGCGGCCCGCGCGGCCCCCTCGGCGTCGCCGGGTTCGTCGGCCGTTCCGCGGTCGCCGGACATGGGAAGGTCAGGTGCCGAGGTTGACGAAGGCCGGCACGCCCTGCCCCTTGCCGCCGTCGATCGCCAGCTGATCGGGCTTCCAGGTGCCGTAGCGGGGGCTGACCGTGACGTCGGCCCCGGCCTTCTTCACCACCGCGGCGAGCTGCGACTGCTGGGTGAGCCCGAGCCGCTGCACCAGCAGGTATTCCTTCTCGATGGCGTCGAGGAACTGCGGCAGGAAGCTGGCCGTGATGCCCGCCTTGGCCAGTTCGGTCCGCAGCTGGGCGTTGGTGGGGGCCGGACCGCCGCCACTGAGCAGTGTCCGGGAGCGCTGGCTCAGCGCCGCGAGCACCCCTTGCGAGGGCACCCCGCCGTTGGTCGCCAGCGCGCGGTCGAACAGCTGGTCCTGGATCAGTAGCTGCAGCACGACCGTGCGGGACGGGGCCGCGCTGGTGCCCTGCTGCTGCAGCTGCGCCGCGTAGGCGGTGTCGACGCCGGAGGAGCTGATGTACTTTCCGACCTGCGACTCCGTGATCGTGGACCCGTTGACGTGGGCGGCGACGCCGACGTTGGTGCGGCATGAGGCGAGCAGGACGCAGGCCAGCGCGAGCAGCAGAGCGATCGGCGCGCGTGATCTCACGAGCTCCCTTTCGTCACGAGGTCCGGGTCGCCCGCCACGGGGCGGTTCGAGTCGGCGTCAAGAATGTCATGCGGGGCCGCCGCGGCCACTGGCAGGTGGGTCCCCGTCAGCTGGCGGCCGCGGCGGGCGCGGGGGCCACGGTGTCCAGCACCTCCGCGCACCAGGCCAGCAGGGCCGTGTCCCGCAGCGGCTCGCCGCCGAAGGTCGCGGTCGCGAACGAACCGTCCGGCTTGACGACGCCCTTCGGGCGGGGCACCGAGAGCGTCGAGACGGTCGGCTTGTACTGGGCCTTGTCGTAGAGCCGGGTCAGCCGCAGCTGGGCGGATTCGGGCAGCTCCAGGGGCGAGAAGCGCACCGTGTTGCCCTGCATGGAGACCTCGGTGATCCCGTGCCGGCGGCAGCGGACCTTGAACCGGGCCACCGCGAGCAGGTTCTCCACCTGCGGCGGCACCGCGCCGTACCGGTCCACCAGCTCGGCCCGCACCTGGTCCACCGCCTCGTCGGTCGACGCGGACGCCAGCGCCCGGTAGGCCTCCAGCCGCAGCCGCTCCCCTGGCAGGTAGTCGGCCGGCAGGTTCGCGTCCACCGGCAGGTCGACCTTCACCTCGTGCACCTGCTCCTCGGACTCGCCGCGGAAGTCGGCGACGGCCTCGCCGACGAGGCGGACGTAGAGGTCGAAGCCGACGCCGGCGATGTGGCCGGACTGCTCGCCGCCGAGCAGGTTGCCCGACCCGCGAATCTCGAGGTCTTTCATCGCCACGGCCATGCCGGCGCCCATCTCGGTGTGCTGGGCGATGGTGGCCAGCCGGTCGTAGGCCGTCTCGGTCAGCGGCTTCTCCGGCGGGTAGGTGAAGTAGGCGTAGCCGCGTTCGCGGGCCCGGCCGACGCGTCCGCGGATCTGGTGCAGCTGGGACAGGCCGAACATGTCCGCCCGGTCGACGATCAGGGTGTTGGCGTTGGGGATGTCCAGGCCGGACTCGACGATGGTGGTGGCCACCAGCACGTCGTACTGCTTCTCCCAGAACCCGACCATGATCTGCTCGAGCTGCCCCTCCCCCATCTGCCCGTGCGCGACGGCGATCCGGGCCTCGGGGACGGCCTCGGCCAGCCGCTGCGCCGCCCGGTTGATCGACTCGACCCGGTTGTGGATGTAGAAGACCTGCCCGTCGCGCAGCAACTCGCGGCGGACCGCCGCCGCCACCTGCCGCTGATCGTAGGCGCCGACGAAGGTGAGGATCGGGTGCCGCTCCTCCGGCGGGGTGAGGATGGTGGTCATCTCCCGGATGCCGGTCAGCGACATCTCCAGCGTCCGCGGGATCGGGGTGGCCGACATCGTCAGCACGTCCACCGCCGTCCGCAGGCTCTTCAGGTACTCCTTGTGCTCGACACCGAAGCGCTGCTCCTCGTCGACGATCACCAGCCCGAGATCCTTGAACCGCACGGTCTGCTGCAGCAGCCGGTGGGTGCCGATGACGATGTCGATCGAGCCGTCGACGATGCCGGCGCTGACCGCCTCGGCGTCGGCGGCGGGCGTGAACCGGGACAGCTCGCGAATCGTCACCGGGAACTGCGCCATCCGCTCGGTGAAGGTCTGCAGGTGCTGGTGGGCCAGCAGCGTCGTCGGGACGAGCACGGCAACCTGCTTGCCGTCCTGCACCGCCTTGAACGCTGCCCGGACCGCGACCTCGGTCTTGCCGTAGCCGACGTCGCCGCAGATGACGCGGTCCATCGGCTGCGGCTTCTCCATGTCGCCCTTGACCTCCTCGATGGCCGCCATCTGGTCGGGCGTCTCGACGTAGGCGAACGCGTCCTCCAGCTCGCGCTGCCAGGGGGTGTCGGGGCCGAAGGCGTGGCCCTTGGTGGCCATCCGGGCGCTGTAGAGCCGGATCAGCTCGGCCGCGATCTCCTTCACCGCCTTCCGGGCGCGGCCCTTGGTCTTGGCCCAGTCGGAGCCGCCGAGGCGGGACAGCGACGGCGCCTCGCCACCGACGTACTTGGTGACCTGGTCCAGCGCGTCGGTGGGGACGAACAGCCGGTCGCCGGGCTGGCCGCGCTTGGAGGCGGCGTACTCGATGATCAGGTACTCACGCTCGCCGCCGTTGACGGTGCGCCGCACCATCTCGACGTACTTGCCGACGCCGTGCTGCTCGTGGACGACGAAGTCGCCGGCCTTGAGCTGGATGGGGTCGATGGCGTTGCGGCGGCGCGAGGGCAGGCGGGTGGTGTCGCGGGTCAGCGAGCCGCGCTGGCCGGTGAGGTCGGCCTCGGTGAGCACCGCCAGCTGCAGGTCCGGGGCGACGAGGCCGCCGAGCATCCGGCCGGTGGTGACCTCGACGACGCCGGGCTCGCCGGTGGGGTCGGCGACGAGGCGGGCGGGGACCTCGGCGGCGCCGAGGCGTTCCACGGCGCGGCTGGCGGAGCCGTGGCCGTCGAAGACCAGCCCGACCCGCCAGCCGTCCCGCGTCCAGCTGCCGCAGGTCGGCCACCACGGCCTCGAGGTCGCCCCGGTAGGCGGTGGCGGGTTCGAACCCGCTGGCGACGACGTCGTCGGCCGTCTCGGCCGCCAGCTCGGCGTCGGCGGTGAGCGCGGTGAGCCCCCACCACGGCAGCCCGAGTTCCGCGGCGGTGTCGCGGACCTGATCCAGGTCCTGCAGCGAGGCGGCGCCGAGGTCGACCGGCGCCTGCCCGCCACCGGCCGCGGCGGCCCAGGAGGCCTCGAGGAACTCCTGCGAGGTGCGGACGAGGTCGGCCGCGCGGCTGCGGATCCGCTCCGGGTCGCAGAGCATCACCACGGTGCCGGCGGGCAGGTCGTCCAGCACGAGGGCGAGCCGGTCGACGAGGACGGGCGCGAGCGCCTCCATGCCCTCGACCGCCTCGCCGCGGCTGATCGGGTCGAGCAGTTCGGCGAGCTCCGGGTGCTCGGTCAGCAGCTCGGCGGCGCGGGCGGTGACCTCGGGGGTCAGCAGCAGCTCGCGGCACGGCGGCGCCCACAGCCCGTGCTCGGCGACCTCGAGCGAGCGCTGGTCGGCGACCTTGAAGTAGCGGATCTCCTCGACGTCGTCGCCCCAGAACTCCACCCGCAGCGGGTGCTCCTCGGTGGGCGGGAAGACGTCCAGGATCCCGCCGCGGACGGCGAAGTCGCCCCGCTTCTCGACCAGTTCGGTGCGGCTGTAGCCGGCGTCGACGAGGGCGGTGACGATGCCGGTGAGCTCCCGGCCGGTGTCGCCGGCGTGCAGCGCGACCGGCTCCAGTTCGCCGAGGCCGGGCACCTGCGGCTGCAGCAGCGAGCGCACCGGGCGCGACCACCACCGACAGCGGCCCGGCGGCCGGGTCGTCGGCGGCCGGGTGGGCCAGGCGGCGCAGCACCGCCAGCCGCTGCCCGACGGTGTCGGCGCCGGGGCGAGAGCCGCTCGTGCGGCAGCGTCTCCCAGCCGGGGTAGACGGCGACCCGGTCCGGCGGCAGCAGGCTCTGCAGCGCCTCGGCCAGGTCGTCGGCCTCCCGGCCCCCGCTCGTCACCGCGAACACCACCCGCCCCGCCGCGGCGGCGGAGGCGACGGCCAGCGGCTGGATCGCCGCCGGCCCGCTCAGTGTCCGTCGGGGTGCGTCGAGATCGGTCGCGGCGGTCAGGACGGGATCGCCCGCCGCGGTGGCGAGCAGGCCGGAGAGGGGCACGGCGAGGCCTTTCGGTGCAGCACGAACGTCCCCCGACCGTTGCTGGGCGGGGGTTCCGGTCAGCTTACGCGCGCGCCAGCGCCGCTCGCGCCCGGCGGGGTCATGAATGGCGGCACATCGTCGATGATGATTGACGTGACGATGACAGACCGGTCGGTACGACCGACCCGCGGCGAGTCGCTCCGACGCTGAAGTCGGCGCAGAAGAGCAACCGGGGCGCTGCGGGCTACTCCCGGTGGATCAACCGTCCCGCCGGTCGGCAGATCGCTGCGGTGGCCCACGTCGCCGGCCTGACCCCGAACCAGATCAGCGCGATCAGTGCCGCGTTGACTTTCGCGGGCATCGTGGTCGTCGCGAGCGTCGAGCCTTCCTGGTACATCGATCTCGATCATCGCAGTCCTGCTGCTGGCCGGGTACGCGTTCGACTCGGCGGACGGTCAGGTGGCGCGGTTGCGGGGTGGCGGATCGGCGGCAGGTGAGTGGCTCGACCACGTGGTGGACGCCGCGAAGATCGCCACCTTCCACGTGGCCGTTGCGATCTGCTGGTTCCGCTTCTACGACCTGCGTAGCGACGCCTGGCTGCTGCTGCCGCTCGGGTTCGCCGCGGTCTCGTCGGTGTTCTTCTTCGCGCTCGTGCTCTCGGACATGCTCAGGCGCGTCGCCCGGCTCGAAGCCGGCGGCACCGGCGTGACGACGTCCAGCGTCGACCCGGGCGAGAAGGCCCCGGTGCTCCGCTCGATCATCGTGCTGCCCAACGACTACGGCGTCCTCTGCCTGGTCATGCTCGCGCTGGCGTGGCCGACCCCGTTCACCGTTCTGTACGGCCTCTTGTTCGCGGCGAACGTGCTGTTCCTCGCCGCTGGGCTGGCGCGATGGTTCAGGGAGATGTCCCGCTCTGCGGTGAACCCGACCGCCGCGCGCCACCGCTTCGGCGAAGGCGGTACTGGTGTACTCCCGCTCGGTACGACTCGTAGGCCGCGGCTCCGGCCGCGATCACCGTCGCGCGGTCGAGACCGCGATCAGGGCGGCCAGCCTTAACGGCGTCTCTCGCCGGGAACAGCCACCCGTCGTGGCCGTCGCGGACGATGTCGCGCAATCCGCCGCCGGCGCTTGCGATCACCGGCCGCCCGCGCGCGAAGGCTTCGATCGCGACCAGGCCGAACGGCTCCGGCTCGTCGGAGGGAACGAGGATGACGTCGGCCTCGTCGAAGTAGGCGGACGGATCGGTCACCTCGCCGACGACGGTGACGGTCTCCGGGCGACGCAGCCGCTCAACCATCGCGGGTACGTCGACCGCCGTGCCGCTGGGTGGTGGGCCACCGAGAATCGTGAGCCGGACGTCGTTCTGCACCCGATCCCACGCATCCAGCAGGGTGGCGTGGCCCTTCCATGCGTTCCACCGGCTGGCCACCAGGAGGGTCAGCGGACCGCTGTGCTCCCGCAGATCCGTCCGGGAGTCCGGCGGCGGCGTTCCGTTGGGGACGATCCGGACGCGGGCGTGCAGGCGATCGCCCACCGAGTCGGCGACGGGACCGGAGATCGCGATCAGTCGGGCGCACGCCAGGGCGAACAGTGCCAGCACACCCCGTTCGCGGCCGCTCCAGATCTCCTGCAGATGGCCGATGACGTCGCGGACGCCGGCCACGCGGGCGCACGGCGCGGCGAGGAAGGTGGCGCTCGTGGTGCAGTAGACGGCGTCGGGGCGCTCGGTCGCGCAGAGCTCTGGAGCAGGTGCCAGGTGCGCAGCAGCAGGGTCGGGAGCGCGCCAGGTCGTAGGTAGGCGCGCCGGAGCACCGGCAGGTCGAGGTGTCGGACCACGTGGCCGCGTTCGCTCAGCACTTCGCACAGGGGTGCCGCGGGGTGCGCGACGTCGGTGGGGAGCCACACCTCGGCTGAGATGCCGGCCGGTAGCGCGTCGAGCAGTTCAGCCAAGACCCGGTCGGCGCCATACCGTTCGTCGGACGAGTGGACGAAGACGATCTTTCTCGATTCAGCGGTCATGGGCGCCTGAGGCGGATGCCCCACGCCTCCGGTGATGCAGCGCGAGTGACGGTGCTAGCTCGGGAGCGCCAGTCGCCCGTCCAGCACCTGGCGCAGCATCGTGCTGGAGGTGTGGACGGTGTACGGCAGGTAGACAACTTCGA
Source organism: uncultured Actinomycetota bacterium (assembly GCA_963776855.1). Taxonomy (GTDB): domain Bacteria; phylum Actinomycetota; class Actinomycetes; order Mycobacteriales; family Jatrophihabitantaceae; genus Jatrophihabitans. Next base: position 62,859 of record CAVZOC010000005.1, read on the forward strand.
CGCCCAGCGGCGCGAAGTCCTGCTCCAGCTTGTCGCCCTTGGGAGTGCCGCGCCAGTCATCGCCCTTGACGATCACGTCGAAGTGCAGACGCTCCCACATCGCGACCTTCTCCGAGACGTCCTCGAGCACCGCTTCATCCACGAACCGGACGGAGCTGACGATCTCCAACCGTTCGGCCTGCGGAACGACCGGATCCTGACCCTTGACCACCGCTGCTCGCTCGTCGCTGACCACACCTGCGATCAGGTGGTCGCAGGCTAGTCGGGCGTTGCGCAGGATGTTCAGGTGACCGACGTGGAACATGTCGAAGACACCGGGCACGTAGCCGACGCGCGTGCGTGCCAAGTTCCCACCCCCGTATCGTCGGGGCATCAGCATTGTGCGTGACGCCGCGACTTATGGTGAGCATACGTGAGCACCGCGGCGCCCCGCCGGGAACTGCATACCTTGCGGGTAGGACCTTCGACGCATTTCCAAGGTCCTTCGTCGTGTGCGCCAGAACACGCATGACCGCTCAGAACAGACCCAGATGGCGTGTTCCCACGGGTTGTCCCAGAGCGGCTGCGACGTCGGAAGGCAGCGGCACCGCAACGCCGGGGTACTGGGCAGCATCGGGAATCCCCGACGTACCCGCTGAACTCACCTGCGCGTTGTCCCAGTCGACCCCGAGGCCGCTTCTGAGCTCCGCGGGCGACTCGTACCGGTGCAGGGTGTGGTTGTCGTTCCCGCCCCACGCGACCATGGTGTCGGTAGAACCTACGCGGGTATGGAAGAGGTTGCCGGTGATCACGATGTTCATCGACGACGCGGGAATGTGCGTGTCCTTGTCGAGCGCGTAGAACTGGAATCCGTACGCGCCGCCGTTCCACCCGAAGACGTTGTTGGCCACGACGATGTTCCTCACGATCCACGGGCAGGTCGGGTCCGGTATCGGCTGCCGAGGATCGTGGTTGTTACCAGCAGTCGACTCGCGCCTGAAGTCCTGCGAGAGGAAGACCGAGCCGCGGGAGTTCCCGGAGAACCTGTTGTTGTAGATCTTCACGTTGCCACTGTCGAACACAAGGACGCCCTCCTCACCGCCGTCGACGAGGTTGTTGGCGATGACCCCGGTGTCGGAGAGTTCGACGCTGATGTTCGTGGTGCCGTTGTCCGCCACGCGGTTGCCGACGATCTGGAAGCCGACCACCGATTCGTCCAGCCACACGCCCGGTGCTTGGGCATTTGCGCTGAGGTCGTTGTCGCGCACCTGGACCTGCCGCGAGCGAACGATCTTGATGGCCGCCGACGAGGGTGCCGTGTTGAAGTGCTGCCAATTCGAGGCAGTGATCTTCGAATTCTGCACGACGGTTCCATCCGCCTCATTGCCCGTGACTCCCACCAGGCCCGCACGCTCGACCGTGACATGGTCGAGCAGGGTGTTCGACTTGTAGATCCCGATTCCGGTCGATGCGACGTCCGCAACCACGACGTTCTGAACCACCGCATCCGGGCGCGCGATGTAGACAACTCCGCCTTTCGGCAACGAATTCGCGTAACGGCGGACGCCGAATCCACGCAGGACCGTGCCCTTCGCGCTGACGATGATCGCGGTCGCAAGATCGGACCCGCGAATCTCGGCCCCGGCGGGGTTCGATCCGATGGTCACGGTCGCGCTGCGGTAGTCGACGGCGAACTCCCCGCGGTGGACATCACTCGCATCCGCCACCTGCGTCAGTTGGCTCCCGTTCGCGAACATCTGGTCGGGGTACGGCGCCATCGGATGTGCAGGGTCGACGAAGTTGCCGGCGTTCGAACCTTCGGAAAAGCTCGCCCAGTGCTCGAACTGAGCTGTCCATCCGGTCGAGGTCCACGTCCCGTTGCCGTTGTTCCGCCACGACGTGATCGGCACGGAACCGTCGAACCACGCAGCCTCGTGCGGATAGGGCTGGATGGTCAGCCCCGCCTTGCTGTCGGGAATGAAGACCGACTCGTGATAGGTCCCGCCCCGGAGCACGATCGTCGTGCCCGGGCGAGCCCTCGAAATGGCCGCGGCGACGGTTCGTAGCGGTGCGGTCAACGTTCCGCTCGCCGCGTCGTCGCCGGACGACGATGAGACGAACAACGCGTTGGCCGGGATCGGATAAGCACTCGTTCCGACGGCCGCGGCCCCTTGCTCGGCAACCGAGACAGGGGACGCTGCAGACGGGGGGGTCGTAGGCACGGGGGCGGGCGACGTGACAGTCGGCGGGGCCGGGCTCGGCACGGGCGCCGCGACCGGATCGGCGCTGCCTGCGGAACCCCCACCGGGCTGCGGCCCTTGCTCCGGCCGTCGGGGAGCCGCGGGCCCGGTACTGCGGCGAACCGGCAGGTGCGAGGCGTGAAAACTGCGGACCAGGATCGAGGCCGAGCGCCCCCGCCGGCCAAGGTACGAATGAATCCCCACTGTGCCGGCTCGTGCGATCCGGTGCGCACCTGCGTCGCGTCGGCTCAGCAGCCATCGCACCGGGCGTCGCCCCACCCCGAGACCGACACGAAGTCCAACCGACACGCCGCCCACAACCCGCAGACGCAGGCGCATCGTTGTCCGGGCGGAAACCCTCCACCGCAGCCGCCGTGCCGCCAGCACAACTCGCCCGTCGCGACCGCTGCGCAGCAGGGCGATCACGAGCCGACCTCCCGGCAGCAGGCTCAACCGGGCCGAATACTCGCCGCCGTCGCGCTGGCGCCGGGCCACGACCGACTGCAGCACCGGCGTGTGTGCCCGGGCGACCGACGGCACCGCGAATGCGAGCGTGGCACTGACATCGCGAGCGCGGGCCCCTCGAAGCAGGGTCTGCACGCTTGCCCGTGCTCGGCGGAGCACGACGTGGCCCTGGCCGCCCCGCACGCTGAGGCGGACGGCACCTGCGTGTCTGACCGCATACGCCCCTCCGAGCCGGGCCGTACCGAACCCGGCCGCGACACGTCGGTGGTGGAAGTTGTCCGCGACGAACGGCCTCCAACCGGAAGCCGCCGCCGGAGCGGATCCGATCAGAGGCACGACCACGGTCGCGACCATCCCGACCAACAGCACGAGGACGATGCGAACCCTGCGGTGCTTCCGGTTGGGACGGCGGCCCTGCCACGCAGCGAGCCGAGGCGGGCAAATCGAAGCCTGCATGGGGGTCTCTCCGGTCTGATCGACCCCCGCCGTGACGGATTACGTGCTCGAACCACCCCCGCTCGCAAGATCGTACCTGACTTCACGCGTGATTCACATAGCCGGGACTATCGGTCCTTGCGCTCGTCCCCGTCCCCGAAGATGCCCGCCGTCACACGCTCCCCTGCCAGACAACCACGGGCGCCGTGGGCGCATAGCTGAACTCGATGCGGACCCTCCGGCGGTCGGCACGTGCCAGCGTGAATCCGTACACGCCTGTGGTCCGCGCTCCCGGCGCCAGCCGTCCGGAGAGCTGACGGGTGGGCGGACCCAGCACACTCAACGCCGGGGTCCGCTGCGACCCGTAGTAGAGGTTCACGACGCTGTCGAGGGTGATCGGCTTCCCGGACCGATTCCTGACCGCAATGGCCACCGCGACACCCGGCCCGGAGATCTCACCCGGTAGCTGCGCCGAGATGTGGGTCGGTCGGACGGACAGGATCCGCGCGGTGACGCCGCCGCCGAAGTGTGCCCGCGACGACACCGGGACGGGGCTCCGGGTGGTGACGGGCCGGCTCGGTACCGTCGAGCGCGGCGAGGGGGTCGCCTTGGCCGACGACGAGGCACCGGAGACCGCAGACGAGCTGACGGTCGTCCCTGAACCCGCCGGGCTCGTTGCCGTCGCGTGGGGCGAACCGGCGACCTGGCTGCTTCCGCCCGTGCAGGCCGCACATCCGGCCACGATCGTGACCGAAACGGCGCAGACCGCGATCCTCCCAGATTTGATCACGCCGTGATGGTAGTCGTCACAGCGCGAGGCCGTCGCTGCCGATCCTGGTCCTCGGTACGGGCGAGACTCCGCCCTCGGCATCCGACGCTGAGTACGCGCCCGTGCCGGAACCCGGCTGTCGGCGCTGATCGCGTCTGCTGCCCGGCGCACAGCGGCTCTATGATGCTCCCATCACCTTTCTAGCGGGGGTAAGCGAGCGTGCCTGTCGTCTTGTTCGTGTGCACGGCGAACGATGCCGCTCACCGATCGCCGAAGCCCTGTTTCGACGCACGTGAGCCGCGCCGAACTCGGATCGCAGGTGGTATCGGCCGGCACGCGGGTGACGCCCGGGACCTCTTACCATCAGCGGGCGGTGGAGGCCCTCTCCGAGCACGGGGTCACGTTGTCCCGTCGGAATGCACACCCGTCTCGAACGAGCTGATCGACACAGCGTCGCTCATTCTCACGGCAACCCACGCGCGCGCCCGGCAGCTCCTGCTCTCGCGCCCCCGCGCGGCGCATCGGAGATTCGTCCTGGGCCAGTTCGCCAACCTGCTCTCCCACGCACCGTCCGGGGATTGCGCCGATTGGCCGGACGGGCTGGCATCGATCGCGGGCCGCGGCCGCGTGCTGGTGCAACCGCGACCACCCGAGATGGACGGACGAAGGACCACATCCATGGCGGGCTCGGAGCCTTTCGTTCGTGCGTAGTCGAACCGCCGAGCTTCTCGAACCGCTGTCGCAGCGGCTCAGCGCGACCGTTGTCGACGCTGTCCCCCCAACGCGAGCCTGACGGGCGTCGGCGCGGGAAATGCTGCGGGGAGTTCCTGGCCCGTCCCACGCCCGTTGCCGGTTTCGGCCGACGAGGAGGCGTGGCGCTCGGCCGGCGACAGCAGCCGGAGTTGCTTGGCGGGTGTCGTCGACCCCTTCTCCGTCGCTGGCTCATCGGGATCGTGCCCGACCGAGGTCGTCTCGTCTGGTTCGGCCCCGCGCAACGGCGCTTCCACGTCCTCGTCCTCGCCATGCTGGTCAGCCTCGTAGCCCCCGCCGTACTCCTGGGCCTCGTGCCGGGGGATGATGTTCAGGGGGAATACCGCCACCGGGGCATTCACGGAGGCGAGGGTTCGGGACGCGGTAGCAAGCTGTCCACGCGAGATTCGGCCGTGCCGGACCACCAGAACGACCGCGTCGGCGAGGTTTGCCGTCAGAGCGGCGTCCGTAACAGGCAGCAGCGGCGGGGTGTCAATGACGACCACGTCGAATTTCATAGCACTCGGCGACCAGCGCCGTCATCCTGGCGCTCCCGACCATCGAAGCCGGGTTGGGCGGTAGCGGACCGCTCGTAAGGATCTGCAACGACGGTCCGAACGGCCGCAACACGTCTTCAAGCGCTGCCTGATCGGCGAGCACGGTGCTGAGTCCGACCGCCCTGTCGAGCCCGGTGTAGTCGGTGAACCGAGGCCGCCGGAGATCGGCTTCAACAAGGACCACGCGCGCGTCGGTCTCGGCGAGGGCGATCACAGGGGCATCGCAGTCGTTGACTTCCCCTCCGAGGCGGTCGCGGATGTCACAACGACGACGTGCGGTGGGTTGTCGACATCGATGAACTGCAGGCTGGTGCGGATCTGACGGATCGACTCCGCGCGGGAGGTCGTCGACTGCTCACCCACGATGAGTGGCAAATCGCCCACCGACGAGTCGAACGGAACCACACCGAGGAGGGGGATGCCGAGAAGTTCCGTCGCGGTCTCGACGTCCCGGACACCTGTGTCCAACAGTTCGCGACCAACGGCGACCGCGATACCTATCAAAGCTCCGGCGACGATACCGAGCAGGAGATTGACCGTCGTGCGTGGCGAGACCGGCCCGCCTCTGAGCGTCGGGCCCGACACCACCTCGAGCGCGACCGCCTTTGGGCTCAGCCGCGAATTGTCAAGCTGATCGACCATCGCCGGGAACTGCATAGCGACCGCCCGCGCGATCTTCAGTGCGCGCGCCGAGGAGGTGTCGCGGACGGTCGCGCTGATGAGGACGGTGTTGATCTGAGCGGAGGCCGAGATCTCGCTCATGACCGCTCCCGGCGACACGTCAATTCCTGCGCTACGGATGACCCGTCGCGCGAGTCGCTCGCTGGAAAGCAGCTCTACGTACGAGTTTGCCTTGGTTTCAGCGAATTGGGCGTCTGAGTACTGACTGCTCCCGTTGTTCGATGCCGGAGTACTCACATAGAACGTGATATCGGCGGCGTAGACGGGGGTCGCTCTCACATTCCGCAGGATCCCGGCAGCAGCGCCGAGCGCAACGACGAGGAGGATGATCCACCAACTCCGGCGAAGCGCTCGGAGGTACCTCGAGAACTGCATCGGACGGGGCTCTCCTCATGGGGACCGCACATGCGCTCGCGACGATCACGTCGCCGCCAACAACAGTCTTACATGACGACAGAAATTCGGCGTTGTCCGCCGCGCCTCGCCGATCGGTGTCCAGACACCAGACCGCCCACGGTCGCTGCGTTCCACCCGACGATCGGATGCGAGCGCGCAGCTCGTCCCGGCGCCCTGCGCGACGGTCTGAAGACAGTCCGGGCGCGGTTCGACGAGCTGTACGCTGCCGGATCGGACCAGCGAATGGAGGCGGCCCTTGACCCGAGTTTCGCTCGTCGTCGCCGTCCTGACCTATCGGAGGCCGGAGCTCTTGACGGCGGCGCTGGGCCCCATCCGTGACCAGGTTCGTGAGGTGAACGTCGAGGTGGCGCGGGCCCGGGCCGGACCTGCCGGGCAACGGATCTCGCTCGTCGCGGACATACTGATCGTCGACAACGACCCGGCCGGGAGCGCCGAAACCGTCGTCGGTGCCCTCCCACCGGATTCGAGGGCACCGATACGGTACGTCCTCGAACCAGAGCCTGGGATTTCAGCAGGTCGCAACCGCGCGCTGGACGAATCGCGGGACCGCGATCTCCTGGTGTTCCTCGATGACGACGAGACCCCGTGCCCGGCCTGGCTGACCTCACTCGTCGACACGTGGTCCGGGAGCGGCGCGGCGGCGGTCATGGGACGGGTTGAGTCCACCTACGAGGTCGAACCGGAACCATGGGTCGCGGCCGGCGACTTCTTTCACCGACCCCACCGACCGACAGGGTCGCCCATCCAGGTCGCGGCAGCGGGCAACCTGCTGCTCGACCTGCAGCAGGTGCGCTCGCTCGGTGTTCGGTTCGACTCGCGCCTGGGGCTCTCCGGGGGGGAAGACACGATGTTCAGCCGGGAACTGGTGGTCGCCGGCGGGCGAATCGTGTGGTGCGACGAGTCCGAGGCCCGCGATGTCGTTCCCGCCTCGCGCTTGACCCGGGAATGGGTTCTGACGCGTGCGTGGCGAAGCGGCAACACGACAGCGACTGTCGACCTCGCGCTTGCCGCTGGGCGCCCGGTTCGTCGACTGTGGCTTCGCCTTCGGTGGATGACGAGGGGTTGCCTGCGAATCACAGGCGGCGCTGCGCGGCTGTTCGCCGGTCGGTTCACGGGCAGCCTGCACCACCAAGCACGCGGGATGCGCACGCTACGTCGTGGTCAAGGCATGATCGGCGGTGCGCGTGGTGTGATCTACCGCGAGTACGCACGCAGCGAGGGCCACTGAGCGACCTAGACGACAGGAGTCGACCGTGGAGCCACCCGGCGATTGGCGAACGTCTGCGAAACGGTTCGCGCGACGCCAGGCCCGCGCCATCGGGTCGATAGCGGCGATCTCGACCTCGACGCCCGCCGTCGTCCTCACCTACGACGACGGCCCTGAGCCCGGCGGTACCGACGCAGTCCTCGCCGCGCTTGCCGCTGCTGAAGCTCACGCCACCTTCTTCGTCCTTCTCAGCCGGGCACGGCTGTATCCGAAGCTGCTCGGCGAGGTCGTGGCGGCTGGGCACGAGATCGCGCTTCACGGACTTGATCATCGCCGGCTCACCGGCCTCAGCCCGTCTCAGGTCCGGAACCGCTCCCTCGGTGCCCGCGCCGAACTCGAAGACCGCACCGGTCGCTCCGTGCGGTGGGTGCGACCACCATATGGCGCACAGACGCCACTCACCTGGGCGATCCTGCGCGCGACGGGACTGCATCCCGTCCTGTGGGGCCCGAGTTCCGCGGACGGGCAACCGCTATCGCGGGAAGAGCGGATTGCGCGTGTTCGCGAATCCAGCGCTGCCGGGGCCATCGTGCTGTGCCATGACGGTTTCGCCGACCGGCGTGACGGCGTCGACGACGGCCCGGCACCCACGTTCGACCGTGGCGACCTGGCCTCGGGGCTAATCGAGATGTGGGATCTGCTCGGCCTTCGAGCCGAATCGCTGGGGCGTCTCCTCGCCAGCGGCGGCAAAGTGCTCCGCGAAGCGCGCTTCCGCCGCTGACAGTCAGCGGGAACCGAGCCCCGCGCCTCACTCCTGGGCGGACTGTCGTCCAGCCGCGGACGTGCTGCCGAACATCCAGGCGTCTGCTTTCTCGCGACCATCGGTCTCCGGCAGATCGGCGAGTACGGCGGACGGCGGGACAGGCTCCGTCAGCACTTCCAGGAGGGTGTCCGCGATCAGTTCCGGGGTGGACTCGGGCGCCAGAACGATGTGCCCGTGATCGTGGAGCCAGGCCGCCAGCCCGGTCTCGGACGTGGTCACCACGGTGCAGCCGTGGGCCAGCGCCTCGACTATCGGGAGCCCGACCTGCTCCCTCCAGCGGGGGCGTGGTTGCGAGAGCAGGACCGCCACCGAGGAAATGCTGAGCTTCTCGTGGATCATTCGGCGGGTCGGATCGAGGAACACCTCGATGGACGAATCCTCCGCGGCGTACGACGTAACAAGCTCGCTCAGATCGCCAGTGCCGAGGACGGCCAACCGGGCAGCGGGATTGCGAAGCGCCACCAGCCGCCAGGACTCGAGCAGCGGGCGAATGCCCTTGCGTTCGCTGAGCGCGCCGACGAAGACGACGGATCCGGGCTCCTTGCGCGGGTCGCCGCCCCCCGACGCGCTCGCCTGACACTCGCAGCGAGCCGGCAGCGCGGAGATCAGCGTGAAGCCGTCCCGAGGCTCGGAAGCGAATGCCTCTAGGTACGTGCGCTGTGCGGCGAGCGTGCCGAAGGCGACACGGTCCAGCCGGCACCACAACCAACTGGCGGCGCGCAGGTCCAACCAGCGACGCAGTCTGCTGCGGATTGTTGGCGTCGGATCGGTGCGGAACGGGTTGTGGTTGCCGATTGCGTACGTGACCACCCGCGTTCGGCGACGGAACAGCTTGTCGCGGATTCGCGCCGCGGCCACGCTGCACGTTGCCATGACCAGGCCGCCACGCATCAGCGGCTCGTTCACCTCGATGGTTTCGACACCGTATCTCGAGAGCACGCCGGCGAGCTTGACAACCGAGCATCGCCGGAGGTCGAGCCCGTCGGCTGCATTCTGGTCGAAGTCGTAACTGCGCCTACGAAAGAACATGGTCGCGGGCGTGTGGTCGTGCGCGCGTTCTAGATGCGCAGTACGAAGCACATCGTATATTCGAATGTTGCCGATCGGTCGATTCATACCGCGGGATCGTCAAGAATCGAGCGAATCCGACGGCACATCGCATGCGTGGTGTGCCCCGCTTGAACGTGAGTATGCGCTTGCTCTCCCATCTCGGCAGCGCGATCCCGGTCCTCGAGAAGCTCGTTGACCCTGTCGGCCATCGAGTCCGGGGCGCCCGGAGGGACGAGGTACCCGGTCTTGCCGTC
>CAVZOC010000006.1:0-831941 GCA_963776855.1 uncultured Actinomycetota bacterium
CCGTCGGAGGTGATGACGATCTGCGCGTCGCAGTCCTGGATCCGGCCGGACAGCGCGTGCGAGGAGAACCCGCCGAGGACGACGGTGTGCGGGGCACCGAGCCGGCGCGAGGCCAGCATGGCGACTACCGTCTCCGGGATCATCGGCATGTAGATGGCGACCCGGTCGCCGGTCCTGCGACCGAAGTCCACCAGGGCGTTCGCGGCGCGGCAGACGTCGCTTGAGCCGGCGTAGGTGATCTCCCGGGCGTCGCCGGCTCCTCCTTCCACTGGATGGCGAGCTGGTGCGCGGCCGGCCTCGACGTGGCGGTCGACGCAGTCGCAGGCCACGTCGAGCTTGCCGCCGACGAACGACTTCGCGAACGGCTCTGTCGGACGAGTCGAGGACCTGGTCCCACTTCGTGTCCGACGTCAGCCGTTCCGCTGCCTTCGCCCAGAACGCGAGGCGGTCCTTGGCCGCGTCGTCGTAGAGCTCGGCCGTTCCGTTGGCCGAGGCGGCGAACTGGGCCGGTGGCTCGAAACGACGCTCCTCGGTGGACAGATTGGACAGGGTTTCGCTCATCGTTCTCCTCCGTCTGTGCGCGTCGCCGTTGTGTGTCGAACCGAGTTCGCCGACGACCAGGTCGAAACCGTCAACTTCAGCGAGCCAACGGCACGACGGGCAGGACGGTCTTCTTGAAGGTCGAGTTCGTGACGACGGCGAAGGAGGCGTACCAGGCGAGCACCGCGGTGATCAGGCCGAGCCAGCCGCCGGTCTTGCTCCATCCCGACGACGCCGCGTACTCGCCGATGCACAGGAACAGGAAGGTCAGCGCCAGCGCCAGGAAGACGGCTGCGATGGCCCCGGTGGTCCGCAGCGAGGCGATGAACATGTAGGTGGTGAAGATGGTCCACACCAGCAGGTAGGTGCCGATGCCGTTGCCCGCGTCGCCCGCACTCGCGCTGCCGAGATCGGTGTGCTCGTTCAGCCACCAGAACGACAGCCAGAAGGCGCCGTAGGAGGAGAACGCCGTCGCGCCGAAGGTGTTGCCCTTGGTGAACTCCCACATCCCGGCCAGCACCTGCCCGATTCCGCCGTAGAAGATCGCCAGCCCGAACACGACGCCGGTCACGGTGTCGGACAGCAGCCCCGCGTTCACCGCGGAGAGGAAGAAGGTCGTGCCGGCGAAGGCTGCAAGACCCAACGGACCCGGGTCGGAGATGGCCGAGCCGAAGGTCGGGGCAACGGCGGACCGCGGTTCGGGTGCCGGATTCTGGGACATGGCGACGTGCTCCCCTCATTCGGCCGCACCCGCAGGCGCGGCGTGTCGACCCGGGGCACCGGGCCTCGGTGTGCACATTGCCCGTGACGCGCGTCACTGCCAAAGAGATCCGCGGCGCGGTGCGACGGGTGGCTGATCGCGTCGCCGTGTGGCACCACGGCTGCGACGAACGGTCGTCGCGGCGCGACCACCGGTGGCCCGCGGCGGGGTGCGCTACTCCTGCAGCTGTTCCAGGACCGCCTCCGGGGCGTGCAGCCGCACCATGATCCTGCCGATATCGGCCGGAATCCGGCGGCGGGTCAGCAGCGAGACCGAGACGGTGACCGCCAGCGAGAGCGGGACCGCCCAGGCCGCCGGCTGGCCCAGCAGCGCACCGAGCCAGCCCCGCCCGATCGGGTGAACGATCGTGATCAGTACCGCTGCACCCGCGAGCAGGCCCCCGCTCAGCATCCCGGCGTACGCCCCGGGCGACGTGAGACGCGTCCACCAGATTCCCAGCACCAGCAGCGGGCAGAACGTCGCCGCCGCCACCGCGAACGCCAGCCCGACGGCCGCCGCCAGCTCCAGTTCCCGGCCCAGCAGGCTGAGCAGGTAGGGCAGGCCCACCGCGAGCACCGCCGCCAGCCGGAACCGGCGGATCCGCCCGACGCGCCCGACGGCGCCCACCGGCCCGCCGCGGCGGCGCAGCGCCGGGCCGAGCAGGTCCTGAGAGAGCACCCCCGCGATCGAGACCGTCAGGCCCGAGGCGGTCGACAGGAACGCGGCGAACGCCCCGGCGGTGACCAGAGCGGTTAGCGCCACGCCCGCCTCGCCCCCGACCACCGCGCCGGGAAGCGTGAGCACGGTGGCGTCGGTGTTGCCGCTCAGCAGCAGGTGCGGGACGTAATGGCGACCGAGCGCTCCGAAGACCGTCGGCAGCAGGTAGAACATGGACAGCATCGCCAGGACGACGAGCGTGGTCCGCCGCGAGTCCCGGCCGTCGGCGTTGGTGTAGAAGCGCACGAGCACGTGAGGCAACCCCATCGTGCCCAGGCAGATGGCGAGGATCAGCGACAGGCTGACGTAGAGCGGATGCCCCTCCCCCGATCCCAGCGGATGCAGCCAGGAGCTGTTGCGCAGCGCCGGCAGCGAGGTGACGACCGGGACGGTGTCGCCCGCCGCCAGCCGGACGGTGCTGCCGCGGCCCAGCCGGTGCTCACCGGCCGGCAGCCACACCCGCCCGTCGACCCGGCGGCCGTCGAGCTGCCCCGTGATCTCGAGCGTCTCGGCACGCGGCACCTCGACGGTGCGTGCCGCGGCGACCGTCACGGTCTGGGCCCGCGCCGCGACCGGGTGGCCGGCGTCGAGGGTCTCGTGTCGGTGCAGGAACACCGCGCTCACGGCGAGCGCCGGGATCAGCAGCGCGAGGAACTTCAGCCAGAATTGCAACGCCTGCGCGAAGGTGATCGAGCGCATGCCACCGAGGACCACGGCCACCACCACGACGACGGCGACCACCAGGCCCCCGGCCCACACGGGCGCGCCGGTCTGCGTGCGGAGGGTGAGCGCCGCGCCCTGCATCTGCGGCACCAGGTAGAGCACGCCGATCAGGCCGACGGCCACGCTCGCCAGCCGCCGCAACCGCAGCGAGCCGAGGCGCAGCTGCGCGAAGTCCGGTAGCGTGTAGGCGCCGGAGCGGCGCAGCGGCGCCGCCACCAGCACCAGCAGCACCAGGTAGCCGGCGGTGTAGCACACCGGGTACCAGAGCGCGTCGTAGCCGTAGGCCAGCACGAGCCCGGCGACGCCGAGGAAGGACGCCGCCGACAGGTACTCGCCGCTGATCGCCGCCGCGTTCCACCGCGGCGACACCGACCGCGAGGCCACGTAGAAGTCGCCGGTGGTGCGGGCCCGGCGCAGCCCCAGCGAGCCGGCGAGCAGCGTCGCGGCGACGACGAGCACCACCGCCGCCTGGGCGGCGACGCCTGCGCTCACCGGCGGTGCACGAGCTCGGCGAAGTCGCGCTCGTGCCGTTCGGCGGCGCGGACGGCGAACCAGCCGAGCGTAATGAGCACCGGGTACACCACCGCGCCGAGCAGCAGCCACGGCAGCGGGATCCCGAGCAGGTGGACGCGGGTCAGCCGGGGCGCGGCGAGCCCCGCGAGGGCGGTGCCACCGAGCGTGCCGGCGAGCAGGACGCAGACGGTCGCGGCCGTGCGCCGCTGGGTGCGGATCAGCGAGCGCATGTACACCGAGCCGAGCTCGGTCTGCTCGGCGATCTCGGCCAGCGGGGCCCGCGGCGGTACCCGGCGGCCGGCCCCGGTTCGGCTGTGGGTCACCCGCACCCGCCCGACGCGCGTCATCGCTCGACGAGCCGATCGCGCAGCTCCCGGGCGTGCCGGCGGCTCACCGGCAGCTCCTCGTCGCCGATCCGGACCGTCCAGTGGCCGTCGGCGCTGCGGACCTCGTCGATGTGCCGCAGCGCCACCAGGATGCTGCGGTGGATGCGGATCCACCCGGCGTGCCCCCAGCGCTGCTCGAGCTCCTGCAGCGTGGTGCGGACGAGGTGAGCCTCATCCGCGGTGTGCAGCCGCGCGTAGTCGCCCTGGGCCTCGACATACCGCAGCTGGGAACGGCGGACGAAGCGGGTCACGCCGGCGAGCTCGACGGTGATCGTCTCGTCCTCGTCCTCCTCCGGCGCGGGTGCGGCGGCGACCGCGCGGCGGACGGCCTCACCCAGCCGGTCGGATCGGACCGGCTTGACCACGTAGTCGACCGCCTGCAGGTCGAACGCCTCGACGGCGCGGTCCTCGTAGGCGGTGACGAAGACGATGCGGGGCGGGGCGGCGAAGCGGCTGAGCACCCTGGCCAGCTCGACGCCATCCAGGCCGGGCATCTTCACATCCAGGAAGACGACGTCGACCGCGGCGTCGGCCAGCAGGCGCAGCGCCTCGCCCGCGCTGCCCGCGGTGTGGACGGCGGCGACGCGGGGGTCGCGGTCGAGCAGGTAGGCCAGTTCGGCCCGCGCCGGCGCTTCGTCGTCGACCACCAGCGCGGTCACGGCGGGGCCACGGCCCGGGTCGGCGGCGAGCACGGCGCAGAGAGTACCTCCGCCATGGTGCGACGCGGGTCACACCCCGGCGCCACCGGCCACCGGCGCGTGCACGCCCGGGGCGAACTTGGGCACCCGGATACTCACCCGGGTCCCCGCCCCGGGCGCGGTCTCGACGACCAGTCCGAACGCATCGCCGAAGACCTGCCGCAGCCGGGCGTCGACGTTGCCGAGCCCGACCGAGCCCCCGTTGCCGGCGCCCTCGAGCGCCGTCCGGATCAGATCCGGGTCGGCGCCCGCCCCGTCGTCCTCCACCACCACCCGGGCGTCGGTCCCCTCATCCGTGACCGTGATCGACACCCGGACCGCCTCGGTGTGCCCCTCCAGACCGTGCCGCACCGCGTTCTCCACGATCGGCTGCACGATCAGGTACGGGACCGCGGTGCGCAGCACCTCGGGCGCCACCCGCAACGAGACACGCAGCCGATCGCCGAACCGGGCCTGCTCCAGCACCAGGTACCGCTCGGTGTTGCGCAGCTCGTCGGCGAGCGAGGCGTAGGGATCGGCGCGCCGCAAGGCGTAGCGGGTGAAGTCCGCGAACTCCAGCAGCAGCTCGCGGGCCCGGTCGGGATCGGTGCGGGTGAAGGAGGCGATCGCCGTGAGCGAGTTGTAGACGAAGTGCGGGCTGATCTGGGCCCGCAGGGCGTTCAGCTCGGCCTCGACCAGCCGGCTGCGCTGCGCATCCGCGCTGGCCAGTTCCAGCTGCCCGGAGACCCAGCGGGCGACCTCCTCGACGGCGCGGACCAGCACCGCCGTCGAGGCCCGGGCGTAGGCCACCAGCGCCCCGACCACGCTCTCGCCGTCCACCAGGGGCGCGACGACCGCGGCGCGCACCGGGCAGTCGGGGTCGCCGCACGAGACCGTGGACGCCGGCAGCACGGTCGTCCGGCCGCCGGCGAGCGTGGCGCCGGCGTGGGCGAGCGCGTCCCGGGCGTGGTCGTGGTCGTCACCGTGCGACGCCAGGACCGCCGTGGTGTCGGTGATGGCGAGGGCGGGGGCGCCGAGCAGTTCGTGGAGGTGGCGCGCGGCGCCGCGCGCGCCGTCCGCGTCGAGCCCGAGGCGCAGGCTCGGGGCGGCGAGGCTGGCCCGGTGCAGGGTGTCGAAGGTGCTGCGATCGGCGGCGGTGCCGAGGTCTCGGCGGCGGAACAGGACCAGGAACAGCACCGCGAGTGCCGCCGCGGCGACGGCCACCGAACCGACGATCACCACCGCGGCCGCCGCGCCTACTGCGGGTCGGGGTGGGTGGCCGCGAACAACTCGCGCAGCCGGCTCATCGTGCGGACGGCGTACTCCCCGTCCATCCGCTGGATCGCGTACAGGGCCAGCGTCTCCTCCCCCGGCAGCCGAAGCCGAGCGAAGCGGACGTTGCGGGGGAACTCCACGGCGACGACGGCCTCCCACGGGATGGTGCGCCAGTTGCCGAGGTAGCTGCGGGTGTAGACGGCTGTGGTGTCGGCCCGCAGCCGGGGCCGGGTCGGCAGCCGCAGGCCGCCGGCGACGATCAGCCCGATGACCACGGTGAACACCTGGTCGAGGTGCCCGAAGTAGGCGCCGGCGTTGTCGCGGCGCATGAGGAGCGCCACGACCACGAAGACGATCAGCGCGACGGCGGCGCTGGCGTTGGCGATCCGCGCGGTCTTGATCGGTCGTGCCTCGACCGGCGGGGGCGGCGCGTGGCGCGACATATCACCGGTGGGGCCGCGATCGGCGAGGCTGCTCACGGCATCCCATTGTGCTCCTACAACCGGCAGGCGGTGATCGGGGTGACGAGGATGCCCCGTGCGCCGAGCTCCCACAGCTGGTCCATCACGGCGTTGGTCTCGCGCCGCCGGACCATGGAACGGACCGCGTACCAGCCCTGCTCGTGCAGCGGCGACACGGTCGGGGACTCGATGCCGGGGGTGATCGCCACGGCCTGCGGCACCAGCGACTCGTGGATGTCGTAGTCCATGAGCACGTACTGCCGGGCGATGATCACGCCCTGCAGCCGGCGGATCAGCTGCTCGAGCGGCGCCCTCGTATCGGCGCCGCGGCGCCGCACCAGCACCGCCTGGCTGGTCAGCAGCGGCTCGCCGAAGGTCTCCAGGCCGGCGTTGCGCAGCGTGGTCCCGGTCGAGACGACGTCGGCGATGACGTCGGCGACGCCGAGCCGGACGGAGGTCTCGACCGCGCCGTCGAGGTGGATCACCTCGGCGTCGATGTCGCGCTCGGCGAGGTAGGAGGCGACGACCCCGGCGTAGGCGGTGGCGATCCGCTTGCCCGGCAGCTCGTCGACCGAGCCGATGGTGCCGGGGATCGCGGCCCATCGGAATGTCGAGCCGGCGAAGCCGAGCGGCAGCACCGACTCGGCGTTGGCCCCGGAGTCGAGTAGCAGGTCCTCGCCGGTGATCCCGACGTCGAGCTGCCCGGAGCCGACGTAGACGGCGATGTCGCGCGGGCGGAGGAAGAAGAACTCGGTGTCGTTGTCGGCGTCGAGCAGGACCAGCTCGCGGTGGTCGCTGCGCTGGCGGTAGCCGGCCTCGACGAGCATCTGGCTGGCGGGCTCGGCGAGCGAGCCCTTGTTGGGAACGGCGATGCGGAGCATGCGGCTGCGCCTTTTCGTGAGCAGGTGTGTGCGCCGGGTGGACGGGCCGAACAGCGGCCTACAGATGTCGGTAGACGTCCTCCAGCGCCACGCCCTTGCCCAGCATGATCACCTGGATGCGGTAGAGCAGCTGGCTGATCTCCTCGGCCGTCCGGTCGACGGACTCGTGCTCGGCGGCCATCCAGACCTCGGCGGCCTCCTCGACGACCTTCTTGCCCTGGGCGTGGACCCCGGCGTCGAGTGCGGCGACGGTGCCCGAACCGTCCGGCCGCTCACGCTGCCGGTCGGTGAGCTCCGTGAAGAGCTGGTCGAAGGTCTTCATCTCGGTCCGGGAGCCTACCGAGCCGTCCGACGGCTCACCGCGGCACGTGCCGGAGCCGCCAGGCCCGCAGGTGGTGATAGCCGCGCACCGACTCGCTGCGACGGGACTTCAGGGCGTAGCGGGGGTCGTCGACCAGCGCGTCGTGCATCGACCGGTCGACCAGCACCGTTCCCGGACGGGAGATCGAGGTGAGCCGGCTGGCGATGTTGACGGTGGAGCCGTAGACGTCGCCGAGCCGGCTGACGACCGGGCCGATCGCGACCCCCGCGCGCAGGTCGGGAAGCTCGCTGCTCCTCGCCCGCGGTCTCGACCATCTCCAGGGCGATCTCGGCGGCGGCGACGGCGTCCTCGCTCTGGAACAGCACCTCGTCGCCGATCGTCTTCACGACCCGGCCGCCGTGCGAGCCGACGACCGTGGCCGCGAGCGACTCGAACCGCTCCAGCAGGTCGCGCAGCTCGGGCTCGCTGAGCCTGCGCGTGAGCGCGGTGAAGCCGGACATGTCGACGAAGCCGATCGCCAGATCGCTCGTCAGCGAGGTCGCGACGTCGTCGCTGGCGCGGGCAGCGGCGCGGGCGAAGAAGGCGACCAGCTGCCGCCTCCAGGCGTAGGTCTGCAACTGCTCCAGCAGCGGCCCGACCTCGTCGATCAGCTCGACCAGGGTCTCTTCGGAGGCCAGCAGCTCCGGGCGATCGGCGAGCATCTCGAGCATCAGCTGCCCCTGCCAGGAGGCGAGCCGGGAGAAGGTCTGCCCGAACAGCCGGCTCATCGCCGTGACCAGCTGGTCGTCCTCGAAGCCCGCGGCGCGCAGCTGCTCGACGAGCCCGACGGCCTCGACGTCGATGTCGGTGTAGACGGCGTCGTCGTCGGAGACGGTCGCGAAGCCGAGGGCGCGCCACAGCGCTCGGGTCTGGTCCCGCGAGACGCCGGCGCGCTCGGCCACCTGCTCCGGGGTCCACCGCCGCGGCCCGCCGAGCAGGGCCTGCTCGACCCGCGCGAACAGCCGCGCGACGTCGATGGCGGCCGTCTCGTCGACGACCTGCAGGACGTTCTCGACTCCGGCGCCGGTCGTCGACTCGTCGACGTCCCGTCCCCCCTCGTCGTCCAGTTGTTTTGAGCTCATCGGCCCCGGCGGCTCAGGTGGTGTGGACGACGAGGACGTCGACGGGCATGTGGCGCACGATGTCGAGCGGGACGGAGCCGATGATGCGCCCGGCGAGGGTGTTGAGGCCGCGATTGCCGACGACGCAGAGGTCGGCGCCGCGGTCCTGGACGACCTGGTTGAGCACCGCCGAGGGGCGTCCCTCGATCGCGGTCGTGTCGATCTTCGTCGCGCCGGCGACCGCGGCCCGGTCCCGGGCGCGGCTGACGGTGTCCTCGGCCGGCGCCGACCCGACGACCTGGTAGGCCTCCTCCGCGCCGAGCGCGTCCTGGGCCGAGGTGTCGGTCTTGCCCGGCTCGTAGGCGCAGGCGATCACGAGGGTGGCCCCGGCGTCGCGGGCGATCTGGGCCGCACGCTCGACCGCGCGGAATGACGTCTCGGAGCCGTCGGTGCCGACGACGACCGTCTGGTATCCACCCATGCGCTTCACCTCTGTTGTCCGGTTGCCTCACGGTCCCGGGTCGGCACGCTGCGCGGGCCGACCCGTCCCGAACCCTAGCGGGGCCGCGGGGTGCTCGCGCGCGCTACGGCCGCGGGTACGCCGCGAGGGTGATTGCGGTCGCCAGGGCCGACTGAGCGGCCTCGTGGCCCTTGTCCTCGACCGATCCCGCCAGCCCGGCCCGGTCCAGCGCCTGCTGCTCGGTGTCGCAGGTGAGCACGCCGAAGCCGACCGGCACGCCGGTACGGACCGCCAGGTCGGTGAGCCCGCTCGTCGCGGCGTCACAGACGTACTCGAAGTGCGGCGTGCCGCCGCGGATGACGACGCCCAGCGCCACGACGGCGTCGGCCCCTCCGGTGATCGCGCGCGCGGCCGCCACCGGCAGTTCGAACACGCCCGGCACCCGCAGCTCCGTGACGTCGGCGACGCGGGCCTCGCCCAGCGCCCGGCGGGCCCCGTCGAGCAGCCCGCTCATGACGGTCGCGTGCCACGACGCCGCCACCACGACGACCGAGAGCCCCTCGGCGCCCGCGACCTCCAGCGCCGGGGCTCCCTCCCCGCTCACGCTCGGGACCCGGTGGGTGGCGTGTCGTCGAAGAAGCCGGCGTCGTGGCCCATGCGGTCGCGCTTGGTGCGCAGGTATCGCAGGTTCTCGGGGTTGGCGTGCACCGGCAGCGGCTCGCGGCCGGTCACTCGCAGCCCGTAGCCCTCCAGGCCTGCCCGCTTGGCCGGGTTGTTGGACAGCAGCCGCATCGAGCGCACACCCAGGTCGACCAGGATCTGCGCCCCGGTGCCGTAGTCGCGGGCGTCGGCGGGCAGGCCGAGCTCCAGGTTGGCATCGAGGGTGTCCGAGCCGGAGTCCTGCAGCTGGTAGGCCTGCAGCTTGTGCAGCAGGCCGATTCCCCGGCCCTCGTGGCCCCGGATGTAGAGCACCACGCCGCGGCCCTCGTGCGCGACCGCGGCCAGGGCGGCGTCCAACTGCGGGCCGCAGTCGCAGCGCAGCGAGCCGAAGACGTCGCCGGTGAGGCACTCGCTGTGCACCCGGACGAGGGTGTCCTCGCCGTCCCCGACGTCGCCGTAGACGAAGGCGATGTGTTCGCGGTCGTCGTAGCTGGAGGAGTAGCCGTAGGCGGTGAACTCGCCGTAGCGCAACGGCACCCGCGCCGTCGCGACCCGCTCGACCAGCTTCTCGAACCGGCGCCGGTAGGCGATCAGGTCGGCGATCGAGATGAGCGCCAGCTCGTGCTCGTCGGCGAAGGTGCGTAGCTCCTCCGAGCGGGCCATGCCGGCGGGGTCCTTCTCGCTGACGATCTCGCAGAGGACCCCGGCCGGCTGCAGGCCGGCCAGCCGGCCGAGGTCGACGGCGGCCTCGGTGTGGCCCGGGCGCCGCAGCACGCCGCCGTCCTTGGCCCGCAGCGGCACCACGTGACCGGGCCGGGAGAAGTCGGCGGCGGTCGAGCTCGGGTCGGCCAGCAGCCGGATCGTGCGGGCCCGATCGGTGGCGGAGATGCCGGTGTCGATGCCCTCGCGAGCATCGACCGTCACGGCGTAGGCGGTGCCACGGCGGTCCTGGTTGGTGTGGAACATCGGCGGCAGGTCGAGCCGGTCGGCGTCGGCCTCGGTGAGCGAGACGCAGACGTAGCCGGAGGTGTAGCGGACCATGAACGCGAGCAGTTCCGGCGTGGCCAGTTCGGCGGCGAAGATGAGATCGCCCTCGTTCTCCCGGTCCTCGTCGTCGATCACCACCACGGGCTTGCCGGACTTGATGTCCGTGATCGCGCGTTCGATCGAGTCCAGCGGGATCATGTCGTCATCTCCATCAGCCGGGCCACGTATTTGGCCAGGACGTCGACCTCCAGGTTCACGGCATCGCCGGGGTGCTTGCCGCCGAGTGTGGTTGCGCGCAGCGTCTCCGGGATCAGGCCCACCTCGAAGTTATCGGCCCCGACGGCGCTGACGGTGAGTGAGACGCCGTCGACCGCGATCGAGCCCTTCTCGGCCACGAAGCGGGCCAGTTCCGGCGGCAGGGCGAAGCGCACCGTTTCCCAGGCGTCGCCGGGCGTGCGGGCCAGGACGGTTCCGGTGCCGTCGACGTGTCCCTGCACCACATGGCCGTCGAGGCGGGCGTCGGCACGGACGGCGCGTTCGAGGTTGACCGCGTCGCCGGGCTTCCGGGAGCCGAGACTCGAACGGACGAGGGTCTCGCCCATGACGTCGAACGCGATCGTGAGCACGGCGTCGCGACCGCCCGGCTCCGGCGGCTGCCAGCCGACCACGGTCAGGCAGACGCCGTCCACCGCGATCGACGCCCCGTGCACGAGCCCGTCGGCGAGGCCGGGGGCGCGCACCGAGAGCTCGGCGGAGTCGCCGCGCCGTTCGAGGGCGGTGATCTCGCCGATGCACTCGACGATCCCGGTGAACACGTCTAGGCCTCCGTCTGATCCCATCGGGGTCGGGCGACGATGCGGACGTCGTCGCCGGTCCGGTCGACGGACTCGATGTCCAACGACGCGGCGTCGGCCAGTGTTCCGATGCCCGCATCGGCCAGTGCGACCGGCCCCGCCCCGAGCAGGGTCGGGGCCAGGTAGGCCACGACCTCGTCGACGCAGCGGGACTCGACGAAGGCGCCCGCGAGCGTCGGACCGCCCTCGAGCAGCACGTGTCGGACCCCCCGGTCGGCCAGCGCCTTCAGCGCGAACCGGGGCACGGCGGTGTCGAGCACGAGCGTCTCTGCCGCGGCGTCGAGGACCCGGGCGCCGGCGGGCACCCGGTGCCGCCGGTCGAGCACGACGCGCAGCGGCTGCCGGACGGCCGGGACGTTACCGCTGCGGACGGTGAGCTGCGGGTCGTCGGTGAGCACGGTGCCGCTGCCGACAAGGATCGCGTCGACGCTGTCGCGCAGCCGGTGGGCGTCCGTGCGCGACGAGGAGGAGGAGATCCAGCGGGAGGTGCCGTCGGCCGCGGCGACCCGTCCGTCGAGCGTCGCGGCGAATTTCCAGGTGACGAAGGGGCGGCCGGTGCGGATGGCGTGCAGCCAGGGCCGGAGCGCTCCGGAGGCGGCGGCGTGCTGCTCCACCCCGGCGACGACGGCGACGCCGGCCTCGCGCAGGCGTTCCGCGCCCCCGGCCGCGTCCGGCGTCGGGTCGTCGACGGCGTAGACCAGGCGGCTGATCCCCGCGGTGAGCAGCGCCTCCGCGCACGGCCCCGTCCGCCCGGTGTGGGCGCACGGCTCCAGGGTGACCACGGCGGTGCCGCCGCGGGCGGCGGCACCGGCGGCGGCGAGGGCAGTGACCTCGGCGTGCGGCCCGCCGGCGGGGGCGGTCGCCCCCTCGCCGGCGATGGTGCCGTCGGCGGCGAGGACCACCGCGCCGACCGCGGGGTTGGGGCTGGTGCGGCCCCGGACGGTCTCGGCGAGCGCGAGCGCGCGGTGCATCGCCGCGGTCTCGGCGTCCACCGCCACCTCCCAGTCGCCGCTCATGGCGGTGCTCAGGTCCGGGCCATCGCGAGCCGGGCCTGGCGGCGCAACTCCTGCACCGCACGGTCGGGGTCCTCGGCGCCGAAGACGGCCGAGCCCGCCACGAACACGTCGGCCCCGGCCTCGGCGGCCGCCTCGATGGTGTCCGGGCCCACGCCACCGTCGACCTCGACGAACAGCCGCAGGTGGCCGGAGCGGACGTGCTCGCGCGCCAGCCGCACCTTGGGCAGGACGTCGGGCATGAACTCCTGCCCCCCGAAGCCGGGCTCGACGGTCATGACCAGCAGTGTGTCGAACTCGGTGAGCACGTCCAGGTAGGGCTCGAGCGGGGTGCCGGGTTTGACGGACAGCCCCGCGAGCGCGCCGGCGGAGCGGATCGCCCGGGCGGTCGCGACGGCGTCATCGGCGGCCTCGATGTGGAAGGTGACGTTGCTGGCGCCGGCCTCGGCGTAGCCCGGTGCCCACCGGTCCGGGTCGTCGATCATCAGGTGGCAGTCGAGCGGCACGCCGCTGGCCCGGTAGAGGCTCTGCACCACCGGCAGCCCGATCGTCAGGTTCGGCACGAAGTGGTAGTCCATGACGTCGACGTGCAGCCAGTCGGCGCCGGCGACCGCGTCGGCGGCCTCGCCCAGCCGGGCGAAGTCGGCGGCGAGAATGCTCGGCGCGATCATCGGCTCTGCGGCACCCGGTTTCGACACGGACCCGAGTCTAGGTGGGCGTGTCGGGCTCACGGTCCCGCGGCGGGCCCATGGCGGCGGGCCCGTCGCGCCGGGGGGCGATCAGGCGCGGTCAGGCGCGCAGCAGCGCGCAGAACATCGCATCGGTGCCGTGGCGGTGCGGCCACAGCTGGACGGTCGGGCCGTCCCCGAGCGCCGGGACGCCGGGAAACAGCGGGCGAGCGTCGAGCAGGTCGTGGCCGGCGACGATCTCGGTGGTCTCCGCCGGGTGCGGGGAGCAGGTGACGTAGGCCACGACCCCGCCCGGCCGGGTCAGTCGCAGCGCGGCGGCCAGCAGGGCGCGTTGCAGGGCGGTCAGTTCGGCCAGGTCGTCGGGCCGCCGCCGCCACCGGGCCTCCGGGCGGCGACGCAGCGCCCCCAGCCCGGTGCAGGGTGCGTCGAGCAGGACCCGGTCGTAGCCGCCGTCCGGCGGGGTGAGGTCCCGGGCGTCGGCGACCGTGACCTCGGTCCCCCAGGCGGCGGCGACGCGACGGACCAGCTCGGCACGGTGCTGCCGCCGCTCGTTCGCGACGAGGACAGCGCCGCGGTCGGCGGCCAGGGCGGCCAGCAGCGCCGCCTTCCCACCCGGCCCGGCGCACGCGTCCAGCCAGCGCTCGTCCCGGCCGGCCAGCGGCGCGTCGGCGAAGGCGAGCGCGCACAGCTGGCTGCCCTCGTCCTGCACCCCGGCGCGGCGTTCGCGGACCGCGGAGAGCCCGCCGGGGTCGCCGCCGGCGAGGTGCACGGCGTACGGCGACCAGGGCCCCGGGTCGCCGCCGGTGTCGCGGGCCAGCTGGTCGCGCTCGCAGCGCCCGGGCCAGGCGACGAGATGGGTGCGGGGGCGGTCGTCGTCGGCGGCGAGGGCGCGGGCGGTCTCCTCGAGGTCGCCGTCGAGTGCGGTGGCGAAGACCTCCGCGATCCACTCGGGGTGGGCAGTGCGCACGGCGAGCGCGGCGAGCGGGCTCCTCCCGGCGGCGAGCTCGCCGGTCCAGCCGGCCCAGTCGTGGGCGGTGACCCGGCGCAGCACGGCGTTGACGAACCCGCCCGCGCGGCCGTGGCCGGTGGTGTGCGCCAGGTCGACGGTGGTGGCCACAGCAGCGTGCGGCGGCACCCGGGTGCGCAGCGCCTGATAGGCGCCCAGGCGCAGCAGGTCGAGGACGGCCGGCTCGGCGGCGTCGAGCGGCCGGTCCACGCAGCGGGCGAGCACCAGGTCCAGCGTCCCGACCGTCCGCAGCGTGCCGTAGCCGAGCTCGGTGGCGAACGCGGCGTCGCGGCCGGTGATGCCGCGTTCGGCCAGCAGCCCCGGCAGGACGAGGTTGGCGTAGGCGTCCTGCTCGGCGACGGCGCGCAGCAGGTCGTACGCGGCGCGGCGGGCCGGGTCGGGCGGGGCGTGGCGCCGGGGCGGCCGGCGGCCGCCTCGCGCCCGGGGTGCGGTGTCAGCCACCGAGTCGCTCCCCCGCCTCGAGCCGCGCGCCGCGGGCCCAGTCCGCGGCCGGCATCGGCCGCTTGCCCGGTGGCTGGACGGTGCCGAGCGCGACGTCGAGGCTGCCGGTGCCGACCGTCACGCCGCTCCGGTCGACGGCGAGCGAGCCGGGGTCGAGCTCCTGCCCGGTCCGCAGGCTCACCGGGCCGAGCTTGAGCCGCTCACCGCGGAAGGTCGTCCAGGCGCCGGGGGCCGGGTGGCAGGCCCGGGCCTGCCGCTCGACGTGCCGTCCCGGCGCGGCCCAGTCGATCTCCGCGTCGGCTACGGTGATCTTGGGGGCGAACGAGACGCCGTCGTCCGGTTGCGGGCGGGCCTCGAGGTGGCCGTCGGCGATGCCGTCCATGGTGGCCAGCATCAGGCCGGCGCCGCTGTCGGCGAGCCGGTGGAGCAGGTCGCCGGCGGTGTCGTCGGGGCGGACGGTCTCGGTGACGACGCCGAAGACCGGTCCGGTGTCGAGGCCGGCCTCGATGCGGAAGGTGGAGGCGCCGGTGACGTCGTCGCCGTGCAGCAGCGCATGCTGCACCGGGGCGGCGCCGCGCCAGGCCGGCAGGACCGAGAAGTGCAGGTTCACCCAGCCGTGCCGCGGGACGGCCAGCGCGGCCGGCGGCAGCAGGGCCCCGTAGGCGACCACCGGGCAGCAGTCCGGCTCCAGCGCCGCGAGTTCAGCCAGGAACTCCGGGTCGCCGGGCTTCGCCGGGGTGAGCACGGGCAGCCCGGCCTCGGCGGCAACCCGGGCGACGGGCGACTCGGCGGTGTGCCGGCCCCGGCCGGCGCGCGCCGGTGGCCGGGTGACGACGGCGACCACGTCGTGGCGCGGCGAGTCGAGCAGGGTGCAGAGTGTGGGCACCGCCGGTTCGGGGGTGCCGGCGAAGACGAGCCGCATCGTGCGATCAGCGCCGGACGCTCGGGTGCGGGCTGACCTTCACCGTGGGCGGTGCCTGCCCGGCCCACTCGGCCTCGCGGATGGCCCGCATCGCCTCCTTGCGGGTGCGCGGGTCGAGCCGGTCGACGAACAGCACGCCGTCGAGGTGGTCGGTCTCGTGCTGGATCGCGCGGGACAGCATGGCGCTGCCCTCGACCGTGACCGGGTCGCCGTACATGTTCTGGCCGTGGGCGACGACATGCTCCTTGCGGACGCAGTCGAACTGCAGGCCGGGGATCGACAGGCAGCCCTCGGGGCCGTCCTGCTCCTCGTCGGTCGGGAAGTGCAGCACCGGGTTGACGAGGTGACCGGTGCCGCCGCCGTCGCGGACGTGATAGGTGAACACCCGCAGCCCGACGCCGATCTGCGGAGCGGCGAGGCCCTGCCCGGGAGCGTCCATCATCGTCTCGGCCAGGTCCGCGACCAGGACCCGCAACTCCTTGTCGAAGTCGGTCACGATCTCGGCCGGTGTGCGCAGCACCGGGTCGCCGAACAGCCGGATGGGCTGCACCGTCACGGTTGGTCCCCAATCGTCTTGCGCCTACGTCTCGTCGCGTGCGCCGCGAACGTGGCGAGTCTAACTACCGGCGGGGACCTCCCCTGCCCAGAAAGTTAGTTAGAGTGGCTAACGAACTTTGGAGGTCCGTTGTCCCAAGCCGCTGCACACGACCGTCGGGTCGCGTTGTCCGTCACCACCGTCGGCATCCTCGCCGCCACGCTGAACTCGTCGATCCTGCTGATCTCGCTGCCCGCGATCTTCCGCGGGCTGGGCCTGGACCCGCTCGCCCCCCAGAACATCTCCTACCTGCTGTGGATGCTCATGGGCTTCCTGCTGGTGACCGCGGTGTTGGTCGTCACGTTCGGGCGGCTGGGTGACCAGTACGGCCGGGCCAAGCTGTTCAATCTCGGCTTCCTGATCTTCACCGTCGGCTCGATCGGCTGTGCGCTCGTCCCGAACGGCGGCGGCGCGGGGGCGCTCGAGATCATCATCTGGCGCATCGTGCAGGGTGTCGGCGGCGCGATGGTGATGGCGAACTCCACCGCGATCATCACCGACGCCTTCCCCGCCGACCGGCGCGGCTTCGCCCTCGGCGTCAACCAGGTCTCCGCCCTGGCCGGCTCCTTCATGGGCCTGATCATCGGCGGGTTGCTCTCGGAGTGGGACTGGCGCGCCGTGTTCTGGGTCAGCGTCCCGATCGGGGTCTGGGGCACCTGGATGGGCTACCGCACGCTGCACGACAAGCCCCGCGACCGCAGCCGCAAGATCGTCGTCGACTGGTGGGGCAACCTCGCCTTCGGCGTCGGGCTCGTCGTCCTGCTGATCGGCATCACCTACGGCCTGCAGCCCTACGGCGGCCACACGATGGGCTGGACCTCCCCCCTGGTGCTCACGGGGCTGATCGCCGGCGTCGCCCTGCTCGTGGCGTTCGTCGTCATCGAGGGCCACGTCGCCGAGCCGATGGTGGACATGAAGCTGTTCCGCATCCGCGCCTTCGCGGCCGGGCAGGCGGTGAACCTGCTGGCGGCGATGTCCCGCGGCGGCCTGCAGTTCATGCTGATCATCTGGCTCCAGGGCATCTGGCTGCCGCTGCACGGCTACAAGTTCGTCGACACCCCGCTGTGGGCGGGCATCTACATGGTGCCGCTGACCCTCGGCTTCCTGGTCGCCGGTCCGGCCTCAGGCGCGCTGTCCGACCGGCTGGGAGCTCGGACCTTCGCCACCGGCGGGCTGCTGCTCTCGGCGGCCACGTTCGCCGGACTGATCGCGCTGCCGGCCGACTTCAACTACGTCATCTTCGCGACGCTGCTGGCGCTCAACGGCATCGGGATGGGGCTGATGGCGGCCCCGAACTCGGCCGCCATCATGAACGCCGTCCCGGCCACCTCCCGCGGGGCCGCCTCGGGCGTGCGCGCCACCGGCATGAACGCCGGCATGGTGCTCTCGCTCGGTGGCTTCTTCACGCTGATGGCCGTGGGGCTGGCCAGCCGGCTGCCGGCGGCGATGAACGCCGGCCTGGTGCACGCCGGCGTCGCCCCGTCCCAGGCCGCGGCCGCCTCGCACGCCTCCCCGGTGGGCATCCTGTTCGCGGCGTTCCTCGGCGGCAACCCGATCCAGGAGCTCGTGCCCCACGCCTCCCCCGCCGTCGCCGCGCACATCTACGGCGGCTCGTTCTTCCCGAGCCTGATCTCGGCGCCGTTCCGGCACGGGCTCGCGATCGCCTTCACCGCCTCGATCATCATGCTGCTTATCGCCGCCGGCGCCTCGCTGCTGCGCGGCGCGAAGTACGTACACGACGACAGTGTCGACAGTGCCGACGAGAGTCTGCTCGAGGCCGTCGAGGAAGGTCTCGCCCGCGAGGGGGCGGCGCTGTCCGTCCCGGCCGCTCCCGGAGAGGACGTCGCCTACGAGGACGCGCTGGCCCGGCCCGGCGCCGACACCTAGATCGCGAATCCCCAGGCCGCCACGGCCCCTTCCGGCACTCAGGCCTGCAGGCCGTCCCAGGACCAGTGCGGCAGGCGCAGGTCGGGCGGGACGTCGGCCGCTGAGTGCTCGTAGGCCGCCATCGTGGTCGTCGTCGCCCAGGCGAAGTAGTCGTGGAGGGCCCGCCGAGCCCGGGCGTCGTTGATGCCGGCGTCGTCGAGCGCCCGGTCGAAGCAGTCGACCGCCCGCCGGTCCATCTCCTCGTGCGGTCCGTTGCCGCTGTGCATCCGCACGACGTCCGACTCGCTGCCGTAACGGTCGGTGTAGTCGGTCGGTCCGCCGAGCGCCTCCGCCCAGTACGCGGCGAGCCGCTCGGTGTGATCCGGCCGGATATCGCCGTGGAAGGCGTGGGCGACCACGTCGTCGGCCAGCACCCGCTCGTGCCACGCCTGCGCGAGCCGGCGTAGCGCGTCGCTGCCGACGGCCTCGTACACGCTGCTCATGCCGGCAGCGTCGCACGTCCACGAGCCTGGCGGGGCCACCCGGCATCCCGGTCCGCACACGCCATACGGCCCTGCTTGGCGAGGACCGAGCACAGCAGGGTGAGGCCATGGCAGCGCGCAGCATCGTCGTCCCCCCTGGGCTGCTCTTCGTGCCATTCGGCTCGCTGCCACCGCCCCGGCGCGACCTCGCCGCCACCCCCAGACCGCAGACACCGACAGGAGCACCACGATGACGACCGCCAGCTACGCCGGGACCGACGTCCCGGTCAACGACGAGGGCTTCCTCGTCGACCCGACCCGGTGGACCGAGGCGATGGGCACCGACATCGCCGCCGAGGCGGGCATGCCGAACCTGACCGACCGGCACTGGCGCGTCATCCACTTCATGCGGACGGAGTACGAGGACCTGGGCACGGCACCCAACGTGCGCGCGCTGGCCAAGGTCTCGGGCGTCCCGGTCAAGGAGCTCTACCAGCTGTTCCCCCAGGGCCCGGCCAAGCTCGCCGCGCGGATCGCCGGCGTCCCCAAGCCCCGCGGCTGCATCTGAGATCCCGACAGGAACGCGACCGTGGCCGAGGCCGTCGAGAAGGTCTCGATCGTCATCTCCAAGGGCTCCTTCGAGGGCATCTATCCCGGACTGATCATGGCCAACGGCGCCCGGGCGGAGGGGATCGCGGCGGACCTGTTCTTCACCTTCTTCGGCCTGGACGCCATCCACCGGGCCCGCCACGAGCACATCAAGCTGGCCACGGTCGGCAATCCGGGGCTGCACCTGGCCACGGTGCTCGGCGGGGTGCCGGGGGTGCCGTCGGTGATGACGCGCTACCTGGAACGCAAGATGGCCGAGCTCGACATCCCGCCGATCCCGGAGTTCCTCGAGATGATCTCCGACACCGGGGCCGGGCTCTACGCCTGCAAGGCGTCGGTTGACCTGTTCGGCCTCGCGGCCGAGGACTTCGTCCCGCAGGTCAAGGGCATCATCACCGTCGGCGAGTTCTACGAACTCGCCGCCGGAGCGCAGATCATCTTCACCTGAGGCGTCCCGCGCCGCCACCCCACCGGCCGGAATCGTGGTGGGCGATGATGCCGGGCATGACCGATGAGGACGATGCACCCGCCGGTGGGCTGGCCGAGGTCCGCGCCCGCCGCTTCCTGACCACCGACGACGCCCGCTCCGAGAAGGTCGAGCGCTGGCATGCCCGCGGCCGCCGAACCGCCCGGGAGAACATCGCCGACCTCGTCGACGAGGGTTCGTTGGTGGAGTACGGCCGGTTCGTCACCGCGGCGCAGGAGAACC
Organism: uncultured Actinomycetota bacterium; assembly: GCA_963776855.1. GTDB lineage: Bacteria > Actinomycetota > Actinomycetes > Mycobacteriales > Jatrophihabitantaceae > Jatrophihabitans. Next base: position 19,670 of record CAVZOC010000006.1, read on the forward strand.
GGCGCCCGCTCGCCGACCTCGTCGTCGAGGCGCCGGCCGACGGGCTGGTCGGCGGCACCGCCACCGTCGACGGCGCCGCGTGCGTGGTGATGTCCTACGACTACCTCGTGATGGCCGGCACCCAGGGCATGCGGGGCCACCGCAAGTCCGACCGGCTGATCGAGCTGGCCCGGCGGATGAACCTGCCGGCCGTGTTCTTCACCGAGGGCGGCGGTGGCCGGCCCGGGGACACGGACATGCCGATCGTGTCGGCTCTGGACGTCAGCTCGTTCGCCCTGTGGGGCGAGCTCGACGTGCCCCGGATCGCAGTGGTCTCGGGGCGTTGCTTCGCCGGCAACGCCGTCCTCGCCGGGTGCGCGGATCTGCGCATAGCCACACCGGACTCGAACCTCGGGATGGCGGGGCCGGCCATGATCGCCGGCGGCGGGCTCGGCGACGTCGCACCCGAGGAGATCGGGCCGGTCGTCGACCAGGCAGTCAACGGCGTCCTCGACGTGGTGGTGGACGACGAGGCCGAGGCCGTGGCGGTCGCGCGGCGCCTCCTCGGCTACCTCTCGGATCGCCGAGCAACCGGGCAGGCTCACGACCAGACCGGGCTGCGGTCGGTGCTGCCCGACAACGACCGGGAAGCCTTCGACGTCCGGCCGGTCGTGGAGCTGCTGGCGGACCGGGACACCGTGACCTGGCTCCGTGCGGGCTGGGCCCCTGAGCTGGTGACCGCGCTGGCTCGCATCGACGGGACACCCGTCGGCGTCCTCGCCAACCAGTCCACCCGATCGGCCGGCACGCTCACCACCGACGCCGCGGCCAAGGCGACCGACTTCCTGGAACTGTGCGAGCGGTGGCGGCTGCCGGTGGTCTCGCTGGTCGACACTCCGGGCTTCATGGTCGGGCCGGAGGCCGAGCGCACCGGGCTGGTCCGGCAGGCGTCCCGCATGGTCGCCGCCGGAGCGCGCCTCACCGTGCCGCTGGTCGGCGTGGTGCTGCGCCGCGGGTACGGGCTCGGCGCGCAGGCGATGCTCGGCGGGAGCACCCACCGGCCGCTGCTGACGCTGGCCTGGCCGGGCGCGCACCTCGGCCCGATGGGGCTCGAGGGCGCCGTCCGGCTGGGCCTGGCCAAGGAACTTCAGGCGATGCCCGAGCACGACCGCGAGCAGGCGGTCGCGGAGCACACCGCGGCGATGCGCGAGCACGCCAAGGCACTCAACGCGGCACGGGTGTTCGAGATCGACGACGTCATCGACCCCGCCGACACCCGGGCTCTCGTGGTGGCCACGATCCGCCGCGCGGCCATCCGGTGACGGGCGGTGCGGCGGGCGGCTCATGGCAGCGTCCGCCGGGCGGCAAGCACCGCGATGTCGTCGGATCCGCTGCCGTCGACGAGGTCGGCGAGCAGCGCGTCGACCAGCTCCGACACCGGCGCGCCACGGTGCCGGGCGGCGGCGGCGGCGAGCCGGTGCAGACCGTCGTTGAGGGAGGCGTCGTCGCGTCGCTCGACGAGGCCGTCGGTGTAGAGCAGCAGGGTGGCGCCGGCGGGCAGCCCGGTGCTCGCCTCTGGGCGGCGGTGGTCAAGCGCGGTCACCGCCAGCGCGGGGCCGTGGCCGGCGTCGAGGGAGGTCACGGACCCGTCGGGTGAGAGCATCAGCGGCGGCAGGTGACCGGCCGTGCTGTAGGTCAGCCGGTCGGTGGCCGGGTCGAGGAGCAGGCAGGCCACGGTGGCCAGGCGCGCACCGTCGACTCCGGCGGCGAGACGCTCGAGCAGCTCGAGCGCCGGCCCGGGACGGTACCCGGCACTCAGCAGCGCGGTCAGCGCGCTGGACAGCCGCCCCATGACCGCGGCGGCGCCCGCTCCGTGGCCGACGACGTCCCCGATGGTGAGGGCCAGGCACTCGTCGCCGACGACGACGGCGTCGAACCAGTCGCCACCGGCGAGCGTGCCCTCGACGGCCGGCAGGTAGCGGGCGGCGACGGTGATCCGGTCGATCGTCGGCAGCCGCGCCGGCAGCAGGCTCCGTTGCAGGGTCTCGGCCATCTCGCGTCGCACGTCGGCCAGCGCGGCCCGCTCCAGCGCGGCGGCGACCTGCTGGGCGACGGTGAGCAGGAAGGTCCGTTCCGCCGCCGCGAAGCCGTGCGGGCGAGCGAAGACGACCCCCACGGCCCCGACGAGCCGATCGCCGACGACGAGCGGCAGCGACGCCGACGCCTCGGTGCGCGGCTGCAGGAACGGGGCGACCTGTGGGTAGCGGGAGACCAGCGCGGCCCGGTCCGGCAACCACACCGGGCGGCGGGTGCGCGCGGCCTCGGCCACCGGCACGGGGGCCGACAGTTCGATGGTGCCGAACTCGGCGACCCAGCCCGGCGAATACCCGTGAACGTCGATGGTGTGCAGGCGACCGTCCTCGCCGAGGGTGCAGACCGCGACCACCGATGCGTCGAGCGCCTCGATGAGGCTGGTGGTCAGCGCGGTGCCGGCGTCGCCGGCGGTCTCGGCGCCGGCGAGCGCGACCGTGAGCCGGTGCAGGTACCGCTGCTGCCCCGCCAGCCGCTCGGCGGCCAGCATCGCCGCGATCCGGGGGCCGAGGTCGTCGACCAGGGCCAGATCGGCGTCGTCCCCGCCCCGGGAATCGATGCCGACGGTCAACAGGCCCGCCTGCTCGCCGCCGGTCACCAGCGGGGTGACGAGCCAACGCTCGCCGGGGAAGGCGGCGACTGCGCCGCGCCGATCGACCCCGGCGTCTCGCGTCGGCTTCGGCGGCTCGGTCACCACGAAGGACCGGCCAGGTGCCTGCTGCGCCGACGGCCGCGGCGGCGACAGCGGAGTCAGCGCGAAGACCCGGTCGACCATCGCCGTGGGCGCGGCGGCCACCGGGCGGTACCGCCCGTCGTCGCCGGCCAGCCACACCGCTGCCCAGTGGCCGAACTGGGCGGCGAGCAGCGCCGCCACCGCCCTGAGCCGATCCTCCACCTCGCCGGGCGCGGCCAGAGCCTGCGCGGCGGCGGCCAGCAGCTTGGCCGCGTGCTCGCGGCGTCGCCCGTCGGTGATGTCGAACAGCACCGCGTGCAGGGTGTGCGCCGCTCCGGACTCCTCCCGCGCGACGTGCCCGAGATGCTGCAACCAGACCCAGCGGCCGTCGGCGGCCCGGACCCGGTAGGTCAGCGTGAAGTTGACGCTTCCCCGTTCCACCTCGGCGCGGACGCGGGACACCACGGCATCGTGGTCGTCGGGGTGCAGGATCCGTTCCCACAGCCCCTCCTCGGCGAGCCATCGCGACGCCGGGTAGCCGAGCAGATCCTCGGCGCCTTCGCTGATGAAGCTCAGCCGCAGGGTCTGCGGGTCGCGCTCCCACACGATCGCGTTCAGCCCGGCGACGGTCGCCTGCAGCCGGGCCACGCTCGCGTCGGCCCGCGCCGCCTCCTTCTCCCAGCGCTCACTGATGTCGATGACGCTTCCGCGCACCAGGCGCCGGGCGGGGTCCGGAAGACCCAGGAGGGTGACCTCACACGGAACGTCGGTGCCGTCCGCGCGCCGGTGCGTCCATTCGAAACGGGGGTGCTCGCCGGCCAGGGCCCGCTCCAGGAACTCGGTCGCCGCCTCCTGCGACGGCCGTCCGCCCGGCTGGACCGGGGGGCTGAGCTCCACCGGCCCCACCTGCAGCAGGTCGGCCCGGCTCATCCCGAACAGCTCCTCCGCGGCCCGGTTGACCGTGACGAAGTGCTGCGCGTCGAGGTCGAGGATCACGATCGCGTCCGGCGCGTACTCGACCAGAGCCCGGTAGCGGGCGAGTTCCACACCGGGGTCGACCGGCGCCTGGTCCCCCTCCCGCCCGACGGCCGGCTGTACGCCGGAGGAGTTCATGCTGTCCTCCCTCGCAACAGCGCTCGACGTACGGATGCCGGGTCCGCGACTCCGGTCGGCAGGCCGGCGATGCCCCCGCTGCCTTACGTCGTAAGGTACGGCCACCCCGGAGGACGGTCAACGTCCCGGCGCGTCCTGCCGCACGGGACGCTCAGGACTGCCGCCGAGCGCCGTTCGCGGTGATACTCGAAGCGGCACGAGGAGGTGCCGATGGCCAAGACGCGAACCGCGCCGGACGGCGCGAAGAAGGTCTCCAGGCTCAAGCGCGCGCTCTACGAGCGGGAGTTGTATCGGCTGCAGGCCGAGCTGGTGAGCATGCAGGAGTGGGTGCGTGCGGAGCGGTGCCGGCTCCTGGTGCTCTTCGAGGGACGCGACGCCGCGGGCAAGGGCAGCGCCATCACCCGGGTGACGCAGTACCTCAACCCGCGCGTGGCGCGGGTGGTGGCGTTGCCGGCGCCCAGTGACAGGGAACGCGGCGAGTGGTACTTCCAGCGCTACGTCCCGCACCTGCCGGCTCCCGGTGAGATCGTGCTCATGGACCGGTCCTGGTACAACCGCGGCGGCGTCGAGCGGGTGATGGGTTTCTGCACGCCGGCGGAGTACCGCCGGTTCCTGGCGCAGTGCCCGGTGTTCGAGCGCCTGCTGGTCGATGACGGGATCCTGCTGCGCAAGTACTGGTTCTCGGTCGGTGATGTCGAGCAGGAGCGGCGGTTCCGGGCCCGGATGGACGACCCGATGCGGCGCTGGAAGCTCTCCCCGATGGACGTGGAGTCGATCCTGCGCTGGGAGGACTACTCCCGCGCCAAGGACGAGATGTTCGTGCACACCGACATCGCCGAGGCGCCGTGGTGGACCGTCGAGGGCGACGACAAGCGCCGAGCCCGGATCAACATGATCGCGCACCTGCTGTCGACGGTGCCGTACTTCGAGGTGCAGCGCCCGCCGATCGAGCTGCCGCCACGTCCCTCGGCGACGCACTACGAGCGGCCGCCGCGCGATCTGTTCCGCTTCGTTCCCGACCACGCCGCCACCCTGGAACACGGCGGGCCGCCCCCGCCTAACGGCCAGTCCACTCCTCGGCGACCGTGAGGTCGGTGAATTCCGGCGGACCCTCGACGATGTCGGCCATCACCGCCCGGGCGGCCTCGAGCTGTTCCTGGCGGCGCGGGTCCCGCTCCCTCGCTCGCGCCTTCTCCTCGCTCTCGAACACGACGAGCGTGTAAAGCTGGGCAGGGTCCTTCTGGTCGCGCATCAGAAGCGATCGCACCAGGCCCGAGCCCGGCTGTTCAGCGGCTTGGAGCTGCTCACTCAGGCCGGCCGTATCCTTCCCTGGCTTCAGCCGCATGGTGATGAGCTGCGCCCACCTCTCCTCCGCCGCAGGTGCGACGCCGAGTTGCCGCATGAGCGACATCATGTCCGCGACTCCCCAGTGCTCGCTGACGAGGCCGTCGGCGTCGAACCTCATGATGTCGATCAGGCCCACCTGCACCCGCACGCCGGTCGCCGCAATCCCCATGAACTCGCCCTGATGGGTTCCGGTCACCGTGACCCGCGCGACCGCCTTGTCCCCGCTGGCGATCACGTCGTCGACGCTCATGCGCCAGTCCGGGAAGGCCGCCCGCAGGGCCCGGAAGAATTCCAGGGTCCCCGCCTTCGTCGGCGGAAAGCCGCCCCCCTCCTCGTGCTCGAGAAAGGTGTCGGCCAGCATGTCGCCGAAACCGGCGAGATCGCCGGCGTTGAGCCGGTCGTACGTGCTGCGCATCGTCGCGACATAGTCCATGGTCGTTCTCCTCTCGACGCCGCGTGGCAGCCGGCGCAGCCGCCCGGCCTCCACCCTGCGCGCCGGCCCGCCACGCCGCGTCATCCCGAACGAGTGACGTCACCGCCGCCGGCTCCGCGGCACCATTGGGTTCGAGCAGTCGGCCGGCTGCTGCCGATCCGTGACCGGGCGGGTGTCCTGGCCCGATCGCCAGACCTGGGAGTCGCGATGCGGTACGCCATCATCTTGCGGGCCAAGCCGAACCTGACCTTCGCCGGCGGCGTGCCGCGGCGGATGAACTGGAGCTATCCCGAGGGGTTGAAGGTCGAGGCCGAGTACTGGCCGGCCACGACCGACCCGGCGGTGTTCGTGGTGGCGCACGCCGACGAGATGGCCCCGCTGATGAAGCTCAGCGCGGACTGGGACGACCTGTTCGACATCACCATCACGCCCTGCCTCACCGCCGAGGAGGGCATGGTGATGGGCGCACAGCTGGCGCCCGCCGGCGGGTGAGCACCGCTCTTACTGGTGCACCATCCCTCACAGCACCTCCTGAGGGTCCAGCGCGATGCGGACCGGGTCGGCATTGCGGCGGGAGGAGCGGCCGGCGGCGGCCGTTCGTATGGCCCGCGCAAGATCCGATCCTTCGGCCCGGCGAACCCGCACCAGCATGCGCTCGGCCGCGTCTCCGCCCCCTGCGCCCCCTGAGCCCCCTGAGCCCCCTGCACCGCCCGTGCCGCCTGCGCCGACCGGCACCGGGCCGATGGCCTGGGCCGAGGGCGGCAGCTCCGCCGCCTCGAGCAACTCGCGCACGGCCTCCGGGCTACCGCTGAGCGCGGCCATCCGGACGGCAGGGGGAAAGCCGAGCTCGGCCCGCTCCGTCAGCTCGCGGCGGGCGAAGCCGGCAGGGTCCCAGCGGACCAGTGCCTGCACCGCGGGCACGCCGGCATCCGCGCCGACCACGACGGGGCCGCCCGCCCTCACCAGCGCTGCGGCGTTCGCCCACCGCCGCAGCGCCTCCTCGGCCGCCCGCAGATCCGGACGCCCGAGCAGGGCCCAGCCGTCCAGCAGCAGGGCGGCGCCATAGCCGCCGGCGCACCACGGTTCCGCCCCCGGCGTGGCGACGACGACGGCCGGCTCGTCGGCGACCTCCTCGAGCACGTGGTCACCGCCCGAGACGCGCACGAGCGCGCCGGGGAAGGCCCGGCCCAGCTCCTCGGCGGTGCGGGACGAGCCGACCACCGAGGCCCGCAGCGCCGTGCCACCGCAGGCCGGGCAGGTCCACCCCGGAGCAGGGCGGCCGCACCAGCGGCAGGCTGGAGTGCCGCCCGCCGCGGGCGTGGCCAGCGGCCCGGAGCAGACGGGGCAGCGGGCGGGCGTGCGGTCTCGCACGCAGGCCAGCGAGGGGACGTAACCGCCGCGTGGCACCTGCACCAGCACGGCCCGCCCGCCCGCGAGGGTGTCACGGGTGGTGCGCCAGGCCAGGCTGGGCAGCCGCGCCGCCGCCGCGGCCGGGTCCCGGGCCTGCTCGAAGTCGTCGCCGACCACTCGCACCCGCGGCGCGTGTGCCCGCAGTTCGGACCGGTCCGCGGCGACCTCGTGCGCCCAGCCGGTCTCGAGCAGCAGCTGGGCCTCCGCGCTGCGCGCATGCCCGGCCAGGAGCAGCGCGGCACCGGTCAGCGCCGAGCGCAGCGTGAGCACGTCGCGGGCGTGGGCGTAGGGGGCCCGGGGTTCGGCGTGCAGGTCGTCGCCCTCGTCCCACACCACGAACAGGCCGGGGTCGGCCACCGGGGCGTACGCGGCCGCGCGGGTACCGACGACCACCCGCACCGCGCCGCGGCGCACCGCCAGCCAGCGGCGGTACCGCTCGGACGGGCCGAGGTCGGCCGACAGCGCGACGTGCCGCCCGGCTCCGAGCACCTCGGTCATCGCGGCGTCGACCCGGGCGAGGTCACGGACGTCCGGGACGACGACCACCGCCCCGCGGCCGGCGTCGTACGCGGTCCGAACCGCCTCGGCCAGCCGGTCGGGCCAGCACTCCCCCGGCAGCACCGCCAGCACCGCGCGCGCCGCCTTGCCGTCGGCGACGGCGTGGCAGAACGCCTCCCCGGCGCGGTAGCGCCCGAACCCGCCCGCCGGAGCCGGGGGCAGCGCCGCCGGTTCGGGGGGAGCGCGCTTCTCCGCGGCCGCGTGCCGCGAGGGCACCCCCAGCCGGACGACGTCGACGAACGAGCCCGCCCACCGGTCGGCGACGGCGCGGAACAGCGCGGTCGTCTCGCGGGTGAGGACCGGCTCGTCACCGACCGCCCGCTCGATCGGGGCCAGCGTGCCCTCGTGGTCGCTGCCGGCGACCCGCTCCAGGACGTAGGCGTCGACCAGCCGCCCGGCGAACCGCACCCGGACCCGGGAGCCGGCGGTGACCACCTCGTCCAGGTCGGCCGGCACCAGGTAGTCGAACGGGCGGTCCAGGTGCGGCAGCGGGACGTCCACCATCAACCGCGCCACCGGATCGACCTCGGCCGCGCGGCGCGGGGCGCGCCGGGCGCGGGGGGCGCTGGAGGCGCCGCGTCGGCTGGTCACGCCTGGTTCCTACCAGCCCGCCACGACGGTTCCGAGCGCTCCCCGCTTCGCCGGCGCGGGAGACGACGACGGCCGCCCGTCCCCGGATAGGGGGCGGGCGGCCGCCGGAGGTTCGCACCGCGGTGCGGGCCGCGGGCCTCAGCCGTTGGCGAGCTTCTTCAGCTGCTCGGCGCGGTCGGTGCGCTCCCAGGTGAAGTCGGCGTCCTCACGGCCGAAGTGCCCGTACGCCGCGGTCTTGGCGTAGATCGGGCGCTTCAGGTCGAGGTCGCGGACGATGGCGGCCGGGCGCAGGTCGAACGTCTCGTTGATGGCCTCGACGATCTTGTCGGGCGCGACGGTCTCGGTCCCGAAGGTCTCGATGAACAGACCCACCGGCTCGGCCTTGCCGATCGCGTAGGCGACCTGCACCTCGCAGGCCTTGGCCAGCCCGGCCGCGACGACGTTCTTCGCGACCCAGCGCATCGCGTAGGCCGCGGAGCGGTCGACCTTCGAGGGGTCCTTGCCGGAGAAGGCGCCACCGCCGTGGCGGGCCCAGCCGCCGTAGGTGTCGACGATGATCTTTCGGCCGGTGAGGCCGGCGTCACCCATCGGGCCACCGATCACGAAGCGGCCGGTCGGGTTCACCAGCAGCCGGTAGTCGCTCGTGTCGATGTCGAGCTTCTTCACGATCGGGTCGATGACGTGCTCGACGATGTCCGGCTTCAGCAGGGTCTCGAGGTCGATGTCCTCGGCGTGCTGGGTCGAGAGCACGACGGTGTCCAGTCGCGTCGGCTTGCCGTCGACGTACTCGATGGTGACCTGCGTCTTGCCGTCCGGTCGCAGGTAGGGGACGGTCCCGTTCTTGCGGACCTCGGTCAGGCGTTCGGCGAGCCGGTGCGCCAGCCAGATCGGCAGCGGCATCAGCTCGGGGGTCTCGTCGGTGGCGTAGCCGAACATCAGGCCCTGGTCGCCGGCGCCCTGCGAGGCGATCTCGTCCTCGTTGGCCTCGACCCGCTTCTCGTAGGCGGTGTCGACGCCCTGGGCGATGTCGGCGGACTGGCCGCCGATCGAGATGCTGACGCCGCAGGACTCCCCGTCGAAGCCCTTGCGCGACGAGTCGTAGCCGATCTCGACGATCCGGTCACGGACGATCTTGGGGATGTCGGCGTAGGCAGTGGTGCTGACTTCGCCTGCCACGTGGACCTGACCGGTCATGATGAGGGTCTCGACGGCGGCCCGGCTGCCCGGGTCCTTCTCCAACAGGGCGTCGAGAATCGAGTCGCTGATCTGGTCGGCGATCTTGTCGGGGTGTCCCTCGGTGACGGACTCGGACGTGAAAAGACGACGTGACACAGGCACTCCGCGTAGGTTGGCTTCAGATGGATTGCAGTAAGTCTATCGAAGCCGAAACCCCGGGTACCGCCGTGGTCAGGCGTCCGGCTTCGCGAACCGGGCATTCACGGCATCCCACACGCTGGCCGCGAGCAGGCTCTTGGGCCCGTAGTCGATGACCTGTTCACTGCCGTCCCGGCCGAGGATCACGCCGGCGTTGTCGCCCTGGCCGAAGGCGCGGCCGGCGCCGACGGCGTTGACCACGAGCAGGTCGCAGCCCTTGCGGGCGAGCTTGGCCCGGCCGTGCTCCAGCACGCTCGCCCCGTCGTCGCCCGTCTCGGCGGCGAAACCGACGATCACGGCGCCGGGTCGACGGGCGGCGACCAGCTCGCTCAGGACGTCGGGGTTGTGCTCGAGCGCGATCGCGGGCGGTGGCGCCCCGTTCTTCTTGATCTTGTACGTGGCGGCGTCGACCGGACGGAAGTCGGCCACGGCGGCGGCCATCACCACCGCGTCGGCCTCGGCGGCGGCGGCGTGGACGGCGTCGCGCAGCTCGCGGGCGTTACCGACCCCGACGACCTCGGTCCCGGCAGGGGCCGGCAGGTCGACGTTGGCCGACACCAGCGTGACCCGCGCTCCGCGGGCGGCGGCGACGGCGGCGAGCGCGTAGCCCTGCCGGCCGGACGAGGAGTTGCCCAGGAAGCGGACCGGGTCGAGCGGTTCGCGGGTGCCGCCGGCGCTCACGACGACGTGGCGATTTTCGAGGTCGAACGGCAGGGCGCCGGGGCGGCGCAGCAGCAGTTCGGCGAGGCCTGCGAGCTCGCTCGGCTCCGGCAACCGTCCCCGGCCGGTGTCGGCGCCGGTGAGCCGGCCGACGGCCGGCGGGGCGACCACGCTGCCGCGGCGGCGCAGGGTGGCGACGTTGTCGACGGTGGCCGGGTGCTCCCACATCTCGGTGTGCATCGCCGGGGCGAACAGCACCGGGCACCGGGCGGTGAGCAGCGTGTTGGTCAGCAGGTCGTCGGCCAGCCCGTGCGAGGCCCGGGCGAGCAGGTCGGCAGTGGCGGGCGCGACGACGACCAGGTCGGCCTCGCGGCCGAGCCGGACGTGCGGCACCTCGTCGGCCGCGGTCCAGACGTCCGCGGTGACGGGGTGGTGGGACAGCGCCGCCCAGGTCGGCGCGCCGACGAATTCGAGCGCAGCGGCGGTGGGAACCACTCGGACGTCGTGACCCGCCTCGACCAGCTTCCGCAGCAGGTCGGCGACCTTGTAGGCAGCAATCCCGCCACCCACACCCAGTAGGACCCTGCTCATACGGATCCCGATCCGGACCACTCGCTGCCGCTCGGGGCCGTCCCGGGCCCCGTGACGCCGACTCCGGCGGCGCCCGCAAGCTCGCTGCGCTCGCGCGGCGCAGGGCTCTTCGCGCGAGCGCTCATCGCCTGGTGGTCGATCCCCGCCACCGGGGAGTCGTCATCGCCACGACCTCACCTCACGCTGTCGCTGGGTTTCAGACGAAACCGGAAACTAAATCTGCTCGTCCGCCGGCGGGGTGTCGGGGACGGCGACCGGAGCGTTCGGGTCGCTCGGCTTGAATTCGATGAGGTCGCTGTTGATCTCACGCATCGCGATCGAGAGCGCCTTCTCCTGCGGTGCGGTCTCGACCAGCGGCCCGACGTACTCCAGCAGGCCCTCGCCGAGCTGGCTGTAGTACGCGTTGATCTGTCGGGCCCGCTTGGCGGCGATTATGACCAGGGCGTACTTCGAGTGGGCACGCTCGAGCAACTCGTCGATCGGCGGGTTGGTGATGCCTTCGGGTGAGGACACGTTTCAGCTCTCTGTCGGAAGACGGCGGTGTATACACCATAGCAATCACCGGGTCCAGACCGCGGCCGCACGGCCCCGCCCATGGTGACGCAGGCCGCGGCGACCTCCACAATGCGGCCACGTTGGCTACATTCTGCGAAACCACACGGACGACAGGCGCTCGGCGCCGGGATGGGAGTGCTCGCGTGATCGGAGTGGTGGCGTGCTGATCGGCGTCGTGCAGGAAACCCAGGCGGGCGAGACCCGGGTGGCGGCAACCCCGAAGACCGTCGGGCAACTGATCGGCCTCGGCTACGAGGTGGTGGTCGAGGCCGGCGCCGGGGTGGCGTCCAGCTTCTCCGACGAGGCCTACGTCGAGGCCGGCGCGCGGACCGGGTCGCCGGCCGAGGCCTGGGGCGCCGAGGTCGTGTTCGCCGTCAACGCCCCCACGGACGAGCAGCTCGCGACGATGGCCGAGGGCGCGACCCTCGTGGGCATCCTCTCCCCCGGGCTCAAGCCGGAGCTGGTCGACAAGCTCGCCGCCCGCCCGATCACCGCGCTGGCGATGGACGCCGTCCCCCGGATCTCCCGGGCGCAGTCGCTCGACGTGCTCAGCTCGATGGCCAACATCGCCGGGTACCGGGCGGTCGTGGAGGCCGCGCACGTGTTCGGCCGCTTCTTCACCGGCCAGGTCACCGCCGCCGGCAAGGTGCCGCCGGCCAAGGTGCTCGTCGCCGGTGCGGGGGTCGCCGGCCTGGCGGCCATCGGCGCCGCCAGCAGCCTGGGGGCCATCGTGCGCGCCACCGACCCGCGCCCCGAGGTCGCCGACCAGGTGGCCTCGCTCGGCGGCGAATATCTCGCCGTCGACGTCGAGCAGGAGCAGACCGGTACCGGCTACGCGACTGCCACCACCGAGGACTACAACCGCCGGGCGGCGGAGATCTACCACGAGCAGGCCGAGGACGTCGACATCATCATCACCACCGCGCTCATCCCCGGGAAGCCCGCGCCGACGCTCATCACCGCCGACGACGTCGCGGCGATGCGGCCGGGCAGCGTGATCGTCGACATGGCGGCGGCGCAGGGCGGCAACGTCGACGGCTCGGTGGCCGGCGAGGTCGTCGTCACCGACAACCAGGTGACGATCATCGGCTACACCGACCTCGCGGGCCGGCTACCGGCGCAGGCCTCGCAGCTCTACGGCACCAACCTGGTCAACCTGATGAAGCTGCTGACCCCGGAGAAGGACGGGCAGCTCGTGCTGGACCTGGACGACGTGGTGCAGCGCGGCATCACCGTGGTCAGGAACGGCGAGAACCTCTGGCCGCCGCCGCCCGTCCAGGTGTCGGCCGCGCCGGCGGCGCCGGCGGCAGCCGAGGTCGCGAAACCGCCGGAGAAGCAACCGATGTCGGTGGCGCGGAGGTTCACGCTCATCGGCATCGGGGTCCTGGCGCTGTTCCTGGTAAACGCGTTCGCGCCGGACCCGCTGCCGCAGCACTTCACCGTGCTCACCCTCGCCGTCGTCGTCGGCTACTACGTCATCGGCAACGTCCACCACGCGCTGCACACGCCGCTGATGTCGGTGACCAACGCGATCTCCGGGATCATCGTCGTCGGCGCGATGGTGCAGCTGCCGATCGACGACACCGTCATCCGGGTGCTGGCGTTCCTGGCCGTTCTGATCGCCAGCATCAATGTCTTCGGCGGCTTCGCCGTCACCCGCCGCATGCTCGGGATGTTCTCCAAGTGAGCGCCGCAAGCGTCGCCACGGCGGCCTACATCGTCGCGTTCCTGCTGTTCATCATGAGCCTGGCCGGGCTGTCGCGGCACGAGTCCTCCCGGCACGGCGTCGTCTACGGCATCGCCGGCATGACGATCGCGCTCGCCGCCACCATCGGGCTGATCGCGCAGGATCTCGTCGCCGTCACGGCCGTCCTGCTGATCGTCGGCATTCTCGTGGGCGGGTCGATCGGCCTCTGGCGGGCGCGCGTCGTCGAGATGACCGGCATTCCCGAACTCATCGCGCTGCTGCATACCTTCGTGGGCGCCGCCGCCGTACTCGTCGGCTGGAACGGGTTCTACGAGGTCGAGAACGACAGCAGCCAGACCGAGTTCGTGGGCTCGCTGCTGCGCATCCACCACGCCGAGGTCTTCATCGGCATCTTCATCGGTGGGGTCACGCTCACCGGCTCGATCGTGGCCAACCTCAAGCTGTCGGCGAGGATGAAGTCGGCCCCGCTGATGTTGCCGGGCAAGAACCTAATCAATCTCGGGGCGTTGGCCGCGTTCGCGGTGCTGACGATCTTCTTCGTCCTCAGCCCCAACCTGCCGCTGCTGATCGCCGTCACCGCTGTCGCGCTGGCGCTCGGCTGGCACCTGGTCGCCTCCATCGGCGGCGGGGACATGCCGGTGGTCGTGTCGATGCTGAACAGCTACTCCGGCTGGGCCGCGGCGGCGTCGGGCTTCCTGCTCAACAACGATCTGCTGATCGTCACCGGCGCGCTGGTGGGCTCGTCCGGTGCCTACCTGTCCTACATCATGTGCGAGGCGATGAACCGCTCGTTCATCTCCGTCATCGCCGGCGGCTTCGGCATCGAGGCCGGCCCCTCGAGCGACAAGGACTACGGCGAGCACCGCGAGATCACGGCCGAGGACACCGCCGACCTGCTCAAGAACGCCTCCTCGGTGGTCATCACGCCTGGCTACGGCATGGCGGTGGCGCAGGCGCAGTATCCGGTGGCCGATCTGACCCGCAAGCTGCGCGAGCGTGGCGTCGAGGTGCGCTTCGGCATCCACCCGGTCGCCGGGCGGCTGCCCGGGCACATGAACGTGCTGCTGGCCGAGGCGAAGGTGCCCTACGACATCGTCCTGGAGATGGACGAGATCAACGACGACCTCGGCGAGACGACCGTGGTCCTGGTCATCGGCGCCAACGACACGGTGAACCCCTCCGCCGCCGAGGATCCGACCTCCCCCATCGCCGGCATGCCGGTGCTGCGGGTCTGGGAGGCCGAGAGCGTCGTGGTGTTCAAGCGCTCGATGGCCGCCGGCTACGCCGGCGTGCAGAACCCGCTGTTCTTCCGCGACAACAGCCAGATGTTGTTCGGGGACGCGCGAGAACGGGTCGAGGACATCCTGCGGGCGCTGTAGCTGCCGTCCGGCGCCGGACCTAGCCGCGCCCGCCGGGAGTGAGCAGTCCTGTTTCGTAGGCGAAGACCACCGCCTGAACGCGGTCGCGGAGTCCGAGCTTGGCCAGCACGCTCCCGACGTGGGTCTTGACCGTCGCCTCCCCGAGGTAAAGATCGGAGGCAATCTCGGCGTTCGACATGCCCTGCCCGAGACGTTCGAGCACCTCCCGCTCCCTCGTGCTGAGAACGGCGAGCCGGCCCGCCGCATCCTCGAGCCGGGGCCGACGGACGAACTCGGTCAGCAGCCGCCGGGTGATTGACGGAGCGATCAGAGCGTCGCCGGCGACGACCGCGCTGATGGCGGCCACGAGTTGCTCCGGAGGGCTGTCCTTCAACAGAAATCCCGATGCGCCGGCCCGCAGCGCGTCGTAGACGTACTCGTCCAGATCGAAGGTCGTGAGGATCACGACGCGGGTGGAGGTCCGAGCGACGATGCGGCGGGTGGCCTCGATGCCGTCCATCACGGGCATCCGGATATCGACCAGCGCGACCGCCGGCTGTGCCCGGACGACCAGGTCGACGGCCGCCGCACCGTCGGCGGCGTCGCCCACGACGTCGATGCCCGACTCCCCCTCGAGCAGCCGGCGGAATCCGGCCCGAACCAGGGCCTGATCGTCGGCGACCACCACGGTGACGGTCATGACGGCAGCGGCAGCCGCGCGCGGACGTGGAAGCCGCCGGTGTCGGTTGACCGCGCCTCCAAGGTGCCGCCGAACAAGGCGACGCGTTCCTGCATGCCGATCAACCCCTGCCCGTCACCCTGCACGACCGGCGACGGCGCGTGCGCCCCCGAGTCGACGACGTCGATCTCGAGCGACGCCGGCCGGTACCGAATCGTGGCGACGGCGGGGGCACCCGGTGCGTGCTTGACGACGTTGGTCAGCGACTCCTGCACGATGCGGTAGGCCGCGATGCTCAAGCCGGGTGGCAGCGGGACGGGGTCGCCGTCGACGACGAGCCGCACGCCCAACCCTGCCGCGCGGGCCTGCTCTATCAGCAGGGACAGCTGCTTCAGGCCGGGCTGCGGCTGGAGCGGCGCTCCGTCGCTGTGGCGACGCAGGACGCCGAGCATGCGTCGGAGCTCGGCAAGCGCCTCGCGTCCCGTGGTCTCGATGGTGTCGAACGTCTGCCAAGCCGGGTCCGCGCTGTCGCGGGCGCGGCGCTCGATCGACGCCTGCAGCACCATCAACGAGACGTCGTGGGAGATCACATCGTGCAGTTCGCGGGCGATACGGGCGCGCTCGTCATTCGCGGCCCGCTCGACCGCGTCCGCCCTCTCCCGCTCGGCCACGGCGACGCGCTGTTCCTGCTGCGCTGCATGGCGCCGGATCCGCGCAAAGCCCAGACCGAGCACGAAGGCGAGCACGATGGCGACGTTCGGTCCCGCCACGTCGCCGACCGGCCGACCCAGCGCGAGCGTGGGAATCGACGTGGTGACCCCGACGGCGACCACGACTCCGGCCGCGACCGTGGTTCGCCGGCCGCAGTACGCGCCCGCCGAATACACCACGACCAGCAGCTGGACGAACGGCACCAGCGGCGGCTGCTGCCGGAGCGGGTAGAGGCCGTACACCCACACCGTCTGCACGAGGGCGACCGCGACCAGTGCGACGAGCGGCAGCTCGCGACGCACCACCAGCGGTAATGAGCACAACACCGCGAAGGGCAGGTGCGCCCACCAGGCGTGGGGGTAGACGCCACCGAATAGGTGCGTGAGAACGTCCAGCACGCTGGCCACACCCAGGCCGAGCCCGAGCACCACGTCGAACGCGCGGTGCCGCGATCCGAGCGTGCCGACCGTCACGGCAGTCACACTAGAGCGGCGCCGGTGCGGCGACCAGATCCACGCGGGGGCAAAGAACACCACCGGAATTCCACCCTGCGGCGGAGCGGCCGGCGACCTGCGGGGGAGGCCGGGATCCCTCCGGTCGCCCTAGCGTCTGCGATCACCGCGCCGGAGCCGCCGGCGCGCGTCGAAGGGAGCGCTCATGACCACCGTCTCCGCACCCGCCCGCGCCACGTGGCTGACCTACGCCGGCGCCGGCCTGCTGTTCGCGGCCGTTGTCATCATCGCCGGCAACGTGGCGTTGTCCCGGG
Organism: uncultured Actinomycetota bacterium; assembly: GCA_963776855.1. Taxonomy (GTDB): domain Bacteria; phylum Actinomycetota; class Actinomycetes; order Mycobacteriales; family Jatrophihabitantaceae; genus Jatrophihabitans. Next base: position 36,267 of record CAVZOC010000006.1, read on the forward strand.
ATGAGCCGGGCGGGCTCGCCTCGGCCCTGGTGAGCGCCGCCGGGTGCATCGCCCTCGCAGGGGCCCTCTTCGTAGCCGTTGTCCCGCGCACGACCCGGGTCGACCGAACGACGGTGGTCCTCGGCGCCGTCACGGTCCTCAGCCTGGCGGTCTTCTGGACCGGCGTCACACCGGTCCTCGCCTCGGCAACCTGGGCCATGTCCACGCGCGCGGAGCATCCGTCCGTGTCCGCGCGGACGCTGCGGGTGGTCGGTGTGCTCGCAGCTGCGGTCGCGGTGGTGGTCTCGGTGGTTCAGAAGTTCTGACCGCGTAGCTTCCGCTCCGCGTGGGCACGAACAAGGCATGCGAACCACGACACTCGGCCGCACCGGCATCACCGCTTCCCGCGTCGCGTTCGGCACCTGGCAGATCGGCGGCGACTACGGCTCGTTCGACGAGCAGCAGGCGATCGGCGCGATCCGGCACGCCCGCGAGCAGGGCGTCACGCTGTTCGACACCGCCTACGGGTACGGGCAGGGCCAGGCCGAGGAGATCCTCGGGCGCGCACTGCGCGACGACCTGGACCACCGGCGCGACGAGGTCGTGATCGCGACCAAGGGCGCGATCACCCCGTGGGACGAGAACAACACCCGGGACGCCGGCCGGGAGGCAATCCGGCAGCAGGTCGAGGCGAGCCTCAAGGGTCTCGGCGTCGACCACATCGACCTCTACCAGATCCACTGGCCGGACCCGGACACACCGCAGCAGGAGACCGCCCAAACGGTGCAGGAGCTGGTGGACGAGGGCAAGATCCGCCACGCGGGTGTCTCGAACTACGGCGTCGCCGAGCTGGAGGCCTTCGAGGCGATCCGCCCGGTCGAGACACTGCAGCCGCCCTACCACCTGTTTCGGCGCGGCATCGAGGACGACGTGCTGCCCTGGTGTGCCCGGCACGACGTCGGCGTGCTGGTCTACAGCCCCCTCGGCAGCGGCCTGCTCACCGGCGGGATGAGCCCGCAGACCACCTTCGACGACGACGACTGGCGCAGCCAGTCCGCCGGGTACCAGGGCGAGCCGTTCCGCCGCAATCTCGCGATCGTCGAGCAGCTGAAGGAGCTGGCCGACGACCTCGGCGCGAGCGTGGGTCAGCTGGCGATCGCCTGGACGCTGGCCAACCCCGCCGTGCAGGTCGCGATCGTCGGCGCCCGCAGCGCGGAGCACATCGACGACAGCCTCGGGGCCGCGGAGGTCGACCTGCCCGACGACGTGTTGCGTCACATCGAGGAGCTGGTGCGCGACGGCCACCAGATCACCGAGGCCGCCACCCCCGAGGGCGTCGCCTGAGGCGGCTCAGGCCGGACCGACGATCAGCGCCGCCACCTTGTTGGCGGCGCGGTCGAGGTCGTCGTTGACGACGACGTGGTCGAACTCCCCCGCGGCCGACATCTCGACCTCGGCCCGCTCGAGCCGTCGGGACATGTCGTCGGTGGACTCGGTGCCCCGGCCGGACAGCCGCTCGGCCAGGGCGCGGGCGGTGGGCGGGGCGAGGAAGACGAACTGGGCGTCGGGCATCGTCCGGCGGACCTGCCTCGCGCCCTCCAGCTCGATCTCGAGCAGGGTCGGCACCCCCGCCGCGAGGTGCTCGTCGACGGCGGAGCGCGGCGTGCCGTAGCAGTTGCCGGCGAACTCGGCGTGTTCGAGCAGCTCGCCCGCCTCGATCATCCGGTCGAACTCCGCCCGGTCGACGAAGCGGTAGGACACGCCGTCGATCTCCCCCTCGCGGGGGGCGCGCGTGGTGCACGACACCGAGATCCAGACGTGCGGGATCAGGTGCCGCAGCTGCGCCACCACCGTCCCCTTCCCTACGCCGGAGGGGCCGGAGAGCACCGTGAGCCGGGCCCGAGCAGTCACTTTGGCGAACCTACCGGAGCGACAGCGGGCGGGGGCCTCCGGTCGCCCGCCGGCGGCGGAGTCGCGGCTCGTAGGCTTGAGGTATGGACTTTCGTCGCCTCGGCAACTCCGGCCTGACCGTCTCGGTGGTCGGGCTCGGCACCAACAACCTCGGCATGAAACTCGACATGACCGAGAGCCGGGAGGTCGTCCACGCCGCGCTGGACGAGGGCATCACGCTGTTCGACACCGCCGACTCCTACGGCGTCTCGGAGCAGCGGCTGGGCGAGATCCTCGAGGGCCGGCGCGACGACGTCATCCTGGCCACCAAGTTCGGCAGCGACTCCCGCAAGCGCGGCAACGACAACGGCGAGGACTGGGGCGCGCGTGGCTCCCGCCGCTACATCAAGCGGGCGGTCGAGTCCTCGCTGCGACGGCTGCGCACCGACTGGATCGACCTGTACCAGATGCACCGGCCGGACGAGCAGACCCCGATCGAGGAGACGCTCTCGGCGCTGGACGACCTGGTGCGCGAGGGGAAGGTCCGCTACCTCGGCAACTCCAACTTCACCGGCTTCCAGGTGGCCGACGCCGAGTGGACCGCCCGGACGCGCGGGCTGGAGCGGTTCGTCAGCGCCCAGAACGAGTACAGCTGGCTCGAGCGCGGCATCGAGACCGACCTCGTGCCCGCACTCGAGCACTACGGCATCGGACTGCTGCCCTACTTCCCCCTGGCCAGCGGCCTGCTGACCGGCAAGTACCACCGCGGCGAGGCGCCGCCGGAAGGCAGCCGGATCGCGGCCTGGGGCCGCGAGTCGTCGCTCACCGACGAGATCTTCGACGTCATCGAGGCGCTCGAGTCGTTCGCCAAGACACGCGACATCACGATGCTGGATGTCGCGATGGGCGGTCTGGCCGCGCAGCCGGCCGTGGCCAGCGTCATTGCCGGGGCGACGACCCGCGAGCAGGTCGAGCGCAACGTGGCGGCCGGCAACTGGCAGCCGACCGCCGGCGACCTGGCCGAGCTGGACGGGCTGACCGCCGGCACCGACGGTTAGGTCCGCGCCGGCGCCGTCACCCGCGCCTGCAGGGGCGGAGCCTCGACGGCGCAGTGCCGTCGGCGCTCCGGTGCCGCCGCTGCCGGGCGGGCCGGATTGCGGATCGTGGTCGCGGCCAGTACGCCGCCGATGGCGAGCAGACCGGCGCAGACGAGCATCGCGATGCGGAAGCCGGCCGCGAAGGCGGACGGGTCCTGGTAGTCCTGGCCGGAGATACCCGCGATGACCGGGAGCACGGCCACGGAGATGAGCCCGGCCGAGCGGGCGACGGCGTTGTTCACGCCAGAGGCCGTGCCCGCGTGGTTGCTGCCCGCTGCAGCGAGGACGGTGGCGGTGAGCGGGGCGACGGTCAGCGCCAGGCCGAGCCCGAACACGGTGACCGCCGGCAGCACCTCGGTGAGGTAGGAGGCGTCGCGGCCGACCCGCAGCAACAACAGGACGCCCGCCGCCGCCAGCAGCGGGCCGATCGTCATCGGCGCCCGCGGACCGATCCGCCCGGCGAGGGCACCCGCACGCTCGGACAACAACAGCATGATCACCGTGACCGGCAGCAGGGCGCTGCCCGCCAGGACGGGAGAGAGTCCGGCCACGACCTGGAGGTCCACGACGAGGAAGAAGAACACCCCGCCGAGCGCGGCGTAGACGGCCAGCGTGACGAGATTGGCCGCGGTGAACTGCCGGTTGGCGAAGATGCTCGGCGGCAGCATGGGGTGCCGGCTGCGTCGTTCGACCTGGACGAAGCCCGCCAGTCCGGCGAGGCCGACGACCGCCGCGACCGTCGCGGCCGGCGACCAGCCCGAACCGGCGGTGATGAGGGCGTAGGTGACGCCACCGAGCCCGACCACCCCGAGCGCCGCCCCGGCCAGGTCGAGGTGCGGTACGGCGTCGGGGTCCCGCGTCTCGGGCACGTGCCGGATGCTGACCAGCACGACGAGCGCTGCCACCGGGAGGTTGATCAGGAAGATCCACCGCCAGCCCGGGCCCTCGACCAGGTAGCCGCCGAGGAACGGGCCGATGGCGGTGGCGATGCCACCGAAACCCGACCAGGCCCCGATCGCCTTGGGGCGGTCGCGGGGGTCGAAGGACGCCGAGATGATGGCGAGGCTGCCCGGGGTGAGCAGGGCGCCGCCGACTCCCTGCAGCGCGCGAGCGCCCAGCAGGAACGGGATGGTCGGCGCGACGGCGCACAGCGCCGAGGCGACGGCGAACCACGTGACGCCGACGACGAACACCCGGCGGCGTCCGAACCGGTCGCCCAGCGCACCGCCGAGCAGGATCAACGCGGCCAGCGTCAGCGTGTAGCCGGTGATCGTCCACTGCAGGCCGGCAAAGCCGGCGTGCAGGTCGTCGCCCAGCGCCGGAAGGGCGATGTTGACGACGGTGGCGTCGATACCGGCCACCCCGGACCCGAGCACGGCGGCCAGGAGTATCCACCGGCCGCGGGCCTCCCCGAGCCGGACCCCGCCGGCAGCCGCGGCCCCGCCCGGCGGCGGCGCGCCGGCGAACTCGGCGGGACGGCGCGGAGCGGTCATGGGTGCCTCCCGAGGGCGCTCGACCGGCACCCGACGACAGTGAAACACCCGCTCCGCAGCGAGTCCAAGAGCGCTCCGCGCGACCCCGACAACCGGCGCCAGGCTTCCGGTGGCGGTCCGCGGCGTCGGCCTCGCGGTGTTTTGCCCGGGTGCGGCGCGGGATGTCATTACGTCTGCGGCGCGTGCCCGGCCCGCCCCGTCGGATCTGGTCTAGGCTCATGCGCACTTCGGGCGGCCGAGACGGGAGAACGTGAGTGGTGAAGCGAGGCATCGCGCTCCTGATGCTCGTCGGCGCCGGCGTGCTCATCGCGCTCGCCACCGCGTCGTCGGCGGGCGCCCTACCCACGCACACCGTGCTCGCCGCCGCCGCCGGCCCGCCGAACCGCACGCTCTCGCTGCTCGTCGACGGCATTCGCTTCGGGGCGATCCTGGGGATGACGGCGGTCGGGCTCTCACTGGTCTTCGGCACCACGGGGCTGATCAACTTCTCGCACGGCGAGTTGGTGACGATCGGCGCGGTGCTGGCCTACTTCTTCAGTGCGGCGGCCTCCGGCCCGGGGCTGCAACTGATCCCGGCGGCCATCATCGCGGTGGTGCTGGGCGGGGTCCTGGGAGCCGTGCAGCACTTCGCACTGTGGCGCCCGCTGGACAGACGCCGGACCGGGCTGATCCAGCTGTTCATCATCTCGATCGGGTTGTCCCTGTTCCTGCGCAGCCTGGTTCAGGTGCTGTTCGGCAGCTCGCCGCAGTCCTACACCGACTACGTCATCCAGCAGAAGCATCGCTACGGCCCGATCGCCATCACCGACCGTGATCTCGTCATCACCATCGCCTCGCTCGTGATCCTGCTGCTCGTGGCGCTGATGCTGCAGCGCACCCGGATAGGCCGGGCGATGCGGGCTGTCGCGGACAATCGCGATCTGGCCGCCGCGTCCGGCATCGACGTCTCCCGGGTCGTGCGCTCGGTGTGGATCCTGGGCACCGCACTGGCCGGTCTGGGTGGCATCTTCTACGGGCTCACGAACATCATCTCCTACCAGATGGGCTTCCAGCTGCTCCTGCTGATCTTCGCCGGCATCATCCTCGGCGGTCTCGGCTCGGCGTACGGAGCCATCGTCGGCTGCATGGTCATCGGCCTGGTGATCCAGCTGTCGACGCTGTGGTTCTCGATCGAGCTGCAGAACGCGTGGGCGCTGCTCGTGCTGATCGTCGTGCTGGTCATTCGCCCGCAGGGCATCCTTGGTCGACGGGAGCGGGTCGGATGATCATCTGGGATTCGATCCAGGCCGGGCTGCAGGCGGCGCTCGGGCCCACCGGCGCCATCTACGCGCTCGCGGCCATCGGGCTCAACCTGCACTTCGGCTACACCGGGCTGCTGAACTTCGGGCAGGTCGGCTTCATGCTGGTCGGCGCCTACGGGGTCGCCGTGGCCGGCGCCACCTGGGGGCTGAGCCTCTGGGTCGGCGTTCTCGTGGCCATCGCTGGTGCGATCGTGTTCGCGCTGCTGCTCGGGCTGCCCACGCTTCGGCTGCGGGCCGACTACCTGGCCATCACCACCATCGCCGCCGCCGAGATCCTCCGGCTGCTCTACAACTCCTCCTACCTGCAGCCGCTCACCGGCGGCGTCTACGGGTTGCAGCAGTTCGCAAACGGATTCTTCTCCGTCAGCCCCATCGCCGCCGGCAGCTACGGCTTCGGCAACGTCACCTTCCTGTCCGGCGACCTGTGGGTCATGATCGTCACCTGGCCCCTGGTCGGGGTCGCGGCGTTCCTGCTGTACCTGCTCGTCCACAGTCCGTGGGGGCGTGTCCTGCGCGCCATCCGGGAGGACGAGGACGCCGTGCGCAGCCTCGGCAAGAACGTCTTCTCCTACAAACTGCAGAGCCTCGTTCTCGGCGGCGTCATCGGGGCCCTGGCCGGGGTGATGCTCGCCATCAGCCAGCAGGCGGTCACCCCCACCGCCTTCCAGCCGGAGGTCACCTTCGACCTCTACACGCTGCTGATCCTCGGTGGCGCCGCCCGAATCTTCGGACCGATCCTGGGCTCGCTGCTGTTCTGGTTCGTCTTCAACTTCATCACCAGCCTGCTCACCACGCTGACCACGAACGGTTCGATACCGGCCTCGGTGTTCAGCAGCGACGAGGTGGGCGCAGTCGCCATCGGGCTGGTCGGGCTGGCGCTGATCGCACTGATGGTCTTCCGCCCCCAAGGCATCCTGGGCGACCGCCGGGAGATGTTGCTCGATGTCCGCTGAGATCGACGATCCGGACGCCGTCCGCGACCGGGAGGCCGCCCTCGCCGGCCTGGGACAACGCCGCGAGACTCCCGCCGAGCTGCAAGCACTCGACTTCCGCCCCGGCGTGGCCAAACCGGACCCCGCCCTCGTGGCCGACAACGTGCAGCGCCACTTCGGGGGGTTGCAGGCGGTGGACGTCGAGCACCTGGAGATCCAACGCGGCACGATCACCGCGCTGATCGGGCCCAACGGAGCGGGCAAGACGACCCTGTTCAACCTGCTCACCGGCTTCGACAAGCCCAACGCCGGCCGCTGGACCTTCGAGGGCCGGGAGGTGGCGCGCCTTCCGGCTCACCGGATCGCTCGACTCGGCATGGTGCGCACCTTCCAACTCACCAAGGCGCTGATGCGGCTGACCTGCCTGGACAACATGCTGCTGGCCGCCGGCGGTCAGCGCGGCGAACGGCTGGTCGGGGCATTCTGGCGGCCCGGGTGGCACCGGCAGGAGCGGGCGGCCGAGCAGCGCGCGCTGGCACTGCTCGAGCGATTCAAGCTGCTGCCGATGCGCGACGAGTTCGCCGGCACGCTGTCCGGCGGGCAGCGGAAGTTGCTGGAGATGGCCCGCGCGCTGATGACCGAGCCCTCGCTCATCATGCTGGACGAGCCCATGGCGGGCGTGAACCCCGCGCTGACCCAGTCGCTGCTCACGCACGTCACCGACCTGCGTGACGAGGGGATGACGGTGGTGTTCGTCGAGCACGACATGGACGTCGTCATGGGCATCAGCGACTGGGTGGTGTGCATGGCCGCCGGTTCGGTCATCGCCGAAGGGCCGCCGGACTCGATGGCGGCCAACGACGCGGTGGTGGAGGCCTATCTGGGACGCGCCGACGAGGCAGACGGTGAGGACGGGGCCGCCGAGCCGCGCGGGGAGGACGAGACATGAGCGAGGACAGCCCCGGCGAGCCCACGGCGGACGAACCGGCCGGCGGCCCACCGGCACCGGCCGACAAGGCGGCCGAGGCGTCGGGCTCGACGCCCCCCGCGCTCGTGGCCGACGACGTGGTCGCCGGCTACCTGCCCGGCGTCGACATCCTGCGTGGCTGCAACCTCACGCTCGCCGAGGGCGAGCTCGTCGGCATCATCGGCCCCAACGGCGCGGGCAAGTCCACCCTCATCAAGGCGATCTTCGGGTTGGTGACCATCCGACGCGGTTCGGTCCGGCTGCGGGAGCGGGAGATCACCAATCTGCCCACGCACTCGCTGGTGGCCCACGGGGTGGGCTACGTTCCGCAGAACCGCAACGTCTTCGCCACGCTCAGCGTCGAGGAGAACCTGGCCATGGGGCTGTACCTGCGCCCCAAGCAGATGGCCTCACGACGCGACGAGCTCATGGAGCTGTTCCCGGTCCTGGCCCAGCGGCGCAAGCAGCGGGCCGGCTCGATGTCCGGGGGCGAGCGGCAGGTGCTCGCGATGGCGCGGGCCCTGATGACCTCGCCGCAGGTCATGCTGCTGGACGAGCCGTCGGCGGGGTTGTCGCCGAGAGCGCAGGACGAGATCTTTGCGCGGGTCCACGACATCAACCGCACCGGGGTCTCCGTGCTGCTGGTCGAGCAGAACGCCCGTCGCTGCCTGCAGATCTGCCACCGGGGGTACGTGCTCGATCAGGGTCGCGACGCCTACGAGGGCAGCGGCCAGGCCCTGCTGAACGACCCGAAGGTGATCGAGCTGTACCTGGGCACGCTCGCCCGCGCCCGCCGCTGACCCGTAGGTCCCGCAGTGGCCCACAGTGGCCCGGATCCCTCGGACCCGGGCCACTGCAGGCCTGCCGGAGGCGGTCAGCCCGTGCTCTGCACCGTCTTCACGGTGCCGAGTTGGCCGTTCTTGAACTGCCAGATCTCGATGGAGGCGGAGCTCGGCTCACCGTACTGGTTGAAGTCGAGCGGGCCGCTGGCGCCGTTGTAGTTGATGTTCTTCCCCTGCTCCAGCAGCTTCTTGCAGTCGGCGAAGGAGGTGCACGCCGTGCCGTCCTTCGTGACGTCGATCATGTGCTCCTTGATCTTGCTCGGGTCATTGCTCTTGGCCTCCTGGCTGGCCAGAGCAGTGACGACCACGCAGTCGAAGACCTGCGGTGCGTACTGCAACGCGTTCAGCGACGGGTCGAACTTCTGCAGGCCCGCGGTGAACTGCTTGTTCGTCCCCGACGCCGGGGCGGTGCCCTTCATGCCGTCCAGCACGTTCGCGTTGCTCGGATCGACCTGCTTGGGCAGGTCCGGGCTGTGCACGCCGTCGGCCCCGAAGATGCCGATCTTCTTCGGCCCGAGGCCGGCCTCGATGAGGCCCTTGAGGATCTGCGCCCCCTCGCCGAAGGAGACGAGCACGACCGCGTCCGGCTTGTCCGACTGGATCTTGGTGACCAGTGAGCTGAAGTCGGTGGTGTTCGGGTCGTAGGTGTTCTGGTCGACCACCGAACCGCCGCCGTCCTTGATCGCCTTCGCGGTGGCGTCGGCCAGCCCCTTGCCGTAGTCGTCGGCGCGGGCGGCGATGAAGACCTTCTTGTAGCCGCTGTCCACGACCAGCTTGCCCAGCACCGGCCCCTGCAGGGCGTCGCTCGGGGCGGTGCGGAAGTACAGCCCGTTGTCGTTGTAGTTGGTCAGGGTCGGGGTGGTGTTCGACCCGGAGCACTCGACGACACCGGCCTGGATGACCTTGTTGATGACGGCCAGGGTCTGGCCGGACGCCGCCGGGCCGATGATCGCATTGACGTTGTCGTTGAGCAGGTTGCCGACGTTGACGTTGGCCTTGGAGGCGTCGCTGGTCTCGTCCACCCCGGGCGGGTTGGGGATCTTCGAGCCGTTGACGCCGCCTGCGTCGTTGATGACCTGGATGGCGTACTTCGTGGCGTCGATCTGCGGTTTGCCGAGGCCCGCCTTCGCGAGTTCGCCCGTCTGGGGCAGGATGTAGCCGATCTTCAGGGCCCCTGCGCTGTTACCGCCCCCGCCGCCGCCGCCGCCTCCGCCGCCACCACCCGAGCTGCTGCTGCAGGCGGCGGCGCCGGAGACCACCACGCCGAGGGCCGCCACCACCGCGGCAGCCCGGACGAATCTTGGCGTTCGTTGCATCGTGCGCTCCGTTCCCCTGTCACGCGATCGCTCCGGGAGCCTGCGTCCGAGTCCGCCGCCTCGCGGCCGACCCGGATGCAACCCGGGCATGAGTGGCACTGAAGGTAGCGGAGCATGTCGGCCCGCGGAAGGTCACGGACGCCGATCGTTACGGGCTGTGACCAAGGCGCAATGTACGGCGCCGCGGTGGCCGCGGCGCCGGCGGACGTCGAGGGGTCGGGCTCAGGCGCGCAGGAAGGCGAACTCGCCGATGAGCCGCTCGGCGGCGGCCCGCAGCGCGGCCGGGTCCGGCCCCGCGCGCAGCACCTCCCGCGAGACGCTGGGCAACACGGCGCGGCGGGCAGCGCCGAACAGCCGCCGGACGTCCTCGACGGTGCCGCCCTGGGCGCCCACGCCGGGGGCGAGGATCGGGCCGTTGAGGGCGGCGAAGTCCGGCGGCGCGCTGATGGTGGCGCCGGCGACGACGCCGTAGGGCCCCAGCGGGGCGGCGCCGCGGTTGCGGGCAGCCAGCTCGTCCACCACGGTCTGGGCGACCGTCCGCCCGGCGGTGAGGGCGTGCTGGAACTGCGGCCCCTCCGGGTTCGAGGTGGCGGCGAGGACGAACACGCCTCGGCCGTGCTCGGCGGCGAGGTCGAAGGCCGGGGCGAGCGACCCGACGCCCAGATAGGGGCTGACGGTGAGCGCGTCGGCGGCCAGCGGTGAGCGGGGGTCGAGGTAGGCGCGGGCGTAGGCGGCCATGGTGGAGCCGATGTCGCCGCGTTTGACGTCCAGCAGCACCAGCGCACCGGCGTCGCGGGCGGCGCCGACGGTGCGCTCGAGCACCGCGATCCCGGCCGAGCCGTAGGCCTCGAAGAAGGCCGACTGCGGCTTGACGACCGCGGCCACGCCGCCGAACGCGGCGACGCAGGTGTCGGCGAAGCGGGCCAGGCCGTAGGCGTCGTCCGGCAGCCCCCAGGCCTCGAGCAGGCTCGGGTGCGGGTCGATGCCCACGCACAGCGACCCGCGCGCGTCCAGGACGGCGTCCAGGCGCGCGCCGAAACTCACGACGCGGCCGCCTCGCCGGCGCGCGGCTGCAGCCGGCCGGCCCGCTGCGGGGCGGACAGGTGGCCGAAGCCGACGGCGTCGCGCAGCCCGGCGAAGCCCCGCTCGTCCAGGGCCGTCTCGAGCTCGGCCAGCACCCGCATCGGCGCGTGCGGGTCGCCGAACACCGCCGTGCCGACCGACACCGCCGACGCCCCGGCCAGCACGAACTGCAGCGCGTCCAACCCGGAGCGGATGCCCCCCATGCCGAGGATCGGGACGTGCGGGAACGCCTGGTGCACCTGCCAGACGCAGCGGACCGCGACCGGACGGATCGCCGGGCCGGACAGCCCGCCGGTGACGCCGCCGAGAGCGGGCGCGAGCGTGTCGGTGTCGATGACCATGCCCAGCAGCGTGTTGATCAGCGAGAAGCCGTCCGCGCCGGCGTCGGCGCAGGCGCGGGCGATGTGCACGATGTCGGTGACGTCGGGAGAGAGCTTGGCGAACACCGGCTGCGCCGGGTCCGCGACCCGACGGACCGCGCCGATGACGCGGGAGGAGGCGAGCGCGTCACAGGCGAACACCTGTCCCCGGGATTCGACGTTGGGGCAGGAGATGTTGACCTCGAGCATCGCCACGGCCGGGTGGCCGGACAGCCGCTGGGCCAGCTCCACGAATTCGTCGGTGTGCCCGCCGGCGATCGACACCACGGTCCGGGCGCCGTGCTCGGCCAGCCAGGCGAGGTCGTGCTCGACGAAGGCGTCGATCCCCGGTCCCTGCAGGCCGATGGAGTTGAGCATGCCGCTCGGGGTCTCCGCCATCCGCGGCGTCGGCCGCCCCGACCGCGGCGCCCGCATGATCGACTTGGTGACGACGGCGCCGAGGTCGGCGACGTCGAAGAACTGGTGCAGCTCCCGCCCGGCCGCGGCGCAGCCGGACGCCGTGAGCACCGGATTCGGCAGCCTGACCGAACCCAGCCGGGTGGTCATGTCGGCCATGCGCGGGGCCCCCTCGAAAGCGTGGAGTGCTCTTTGCGGAGCGATTTCGTGGGATGCATTCAGTGCCCCCTCATCGCGTCGGCGCCGACGAGATCCGCCGGCAGGTGCCCGACGTCGTTCCAGCGCACCCGGCCGGCGTCGAAGACCGGCCCCTCGACGCAGGAGCGGACCAGCCGGGTCTGGCCGTCGTCCCCGCGGACCGGCAGCACGCAGGTCATGCAGACGCCGATGCCGCAGGCCATGGCCTCCTCGACCGCGACCTGGGCGCGGATGGCGTGCCGCTGCGCGACCGCCCCGACGGCCTGCAGCATCGGCATCGGGCCGCAGGCGTAGACGACCTGGGCGCCCACCCGCTCGATCGCATCGGGGAGCGCGTCCGTGACCAGGCCCCGCTCCCCCGCCGTGCCGTCGTCGGTGGTGACGGTGACCCGCCCGGCCATCCGCTTCGCGGCGAGCTCACCGTGCAGCCGCCCGGCGGTGGCCGCGCCGAGCACGAACTCCACCGGCGAGCCGTTGTCCAGCAGCCGCTGCGCCAGCGGCAGCAGCGGCGCCGTGCCGTAGCCGCCGCCGACCAGCACCGCCGGCGACGAGCCGGTCGGGATCGGGAACGGAGTACCCAGCGGGCCGACGAGGTCGAGGACGTCGCCCGCCTGCCGCTGCACCAGCCACCGGGTGCCGGGGCCGTGCTCGGCCACCACGAACTGCACCGTCCCGGCGAACGCTCCGCCCGGGGTGGCGCCGGCGATCGCGAAGGCCCGGCGCAGCCCCATGGCCGTGTTCTCACCGCCGACCGCCACGGCCACGAAGTGCCCGGGCTCGAAGGCCTCGGCGATGCGCGGCGCGACCACGGTGAACTGGAAGTAGTCGCCCGCCCGGGTGACCGAGAAGATCTCGGCCTGTTCCTGGGCCGGCCTCGCCCGGGTCACGCCGACCCCCGCCCCGGCGACGGCTCCGCCGCCACTTGTCGGGCGGCGCCGAGCGCGGCGTGCAGCGACTGCAGCGAGCGGACGCCGATCTCGCCGCGGATCAGCTGCTCGATGCCCTGCACGGCGGCGGCGAAGCCCTGTGTAGTGGTGAGGCACGGAATGCCGGCGGCCACCGCCGCGGTGCGGATCTCGTAGCCGTCCAGCCGCGGCCCGCCCGAGCCCCACGGGGTGTTGAGGACCAGGTCGACGTCGCCGGCGGCGATCCGCTCGACGACGTTGCCGGGGCCGTCGCTGAACTTGCCGACCACCTCGACCTCGACGCCGTTGCGGCGCAGCACCTGCGCGGTGCCGGCGGTGGCCATCACCCGGAAGCCGAGATCGGACAGCCGCTTGACCGGGAAGATCGCCGCCCGCTTGTCCCGGTTGGCGATGCTGACGAACACCGTCCCGGCGACCGGTAGCGAGCCGTAGGCCGCCGCCTGCGACTTGGCGAACGCGGTGCCGAAGCTGGCGTCGAACCCCATGACCTCGCCGGTCGACTTCATCTCCGGGCCGAGAATCGAGTCGACCTGATCACCGCCGGGAGTGCGGAACCGGTGGAACGGCAGCACGGCCTCCTTCACCGCGATGGGCGCGGTGTCGGGCAGGTCGCCGCCGTCGCCGGTGGCCGGGAGCATGCCCTCGGCGCGCAGCTCGGCGATCGTGGCGCCGAGCGCCAGTCGCGCCGCCGCCTTGGCCAGCGGCACGGCGGTCGCCTTGGACACGAACGGGACGGTGCGCGAGGCGCGTGGGTTGGCCTCCAGGACGTAGAGGCTGTCGCCGACCAGGGCGTACTGGACGTTGAGCAGCCCCCGCACCCCGACGCCCTGAGCCAGGGCGAGGGTCGAGCGGCGGATCCGGTCGATCTCGTTGACGCCGAGCGTGATCGGCGGCAGCGCACACGCGGAGTCGCCGGAGTGGATGCCGGCCTCCTCGATGTGCTCCATCACGCCGCCGAGGTAGAGCTCGGCGCCGTCGAACAGCGCGTCCACGTCGATCTCGACGGCGTCGTCGAGGAACCGGTCGACGAGGACCGGGTGGCCCGGGGTGATCTCGGTGGCGCGGTTGATGTAGTCCAGCAGGTGCGGCTCGTCGTAGACGATCTCCATGCCGCGCCCGCCGAGCACGTACGAGGGGCGCACCAGCACCGGGTAGCCGATCTCGTCGGCGACCGCCTTGGCCTGCTCGAAAGAGGTGGCGGTGCCGTGCTTCGGCGCCGGGAGGCCGGCCGCGGCCAGCACCTGCCCGAAGGCACCCCGGTGCTCGGCGAGGTCGATCGCCTCGGGCTGGGTGCCGAGCACGGGGACACCGGCGTCCTTCAGCCGCTGCGCCAGTCCCAGCGGCGTCTGCCCGCCCAGGGTGCAGATCACCCCGGCGACGGTGCCGGACTGCTGCTCGGCGTGCACGACCTCGAGGACGTCTTCGAAGGTGAGCGGCTCGAAGTAGAGCCGGTCGGCGGTGTCGTAGTCGGTGGAGACGGTCTCCGGGTTGCAGTTGACCATGACGGTCTCGTAACCGGCGGCCCGCAGCGCCATCACCGCGTGCACGCAGGAGTAGTCGAACTCGATGCCCTGCCCGATCCGGTTGGGGCCGCTGCCGAGGATGAGCACCTTCTCGCGGTCCGGCTGCGCCGACACCTCGGTCTCCTCGTCGTAGGCCGAGTAGTGGTAGGGCGTGACCGCGGCGAACTCGGCCGCGCAGGTGTCGACGGTCTTGAAGACCGGCCGGATGCCCAGCCGGTGCCGCAGCGCGCGGACCCCGTCCTCGCCGGCGAGTTCGGGCCGCAGGGCGGCGACCTGCCGGTCGGACAGCCCGTGCCGCTTGGCCCGGCGCAGCACCGGGGCGGTGAGCGTCGGGGCGTCGCGGACCTCGGCTCCGAGGTCGACGACGAGCGCGATCTGATCCACGAACCAGGGGTCGATGCCGGTGGCGGTGGCCACCTGGTCGACGGACGCGCCCGCGCGCAGCGCCCGCTCCACCCGGTACAGCCGGTCGTCGGTCGGCACGGCGGCCGCGGCCAGCAGCTCCTCGACGGGCTCGGTCGGGGCGGCCGCATCCCCCGGCGCGGTCCAGAACCCGGTCGCCTTCGTCTCGGTCGATCGCAGTGCCTTGCCCAGCGCCTCGGTGAAGTTGCGCCCGATCGCCATCGCCTCGCCGACGCTCTTCATGTGCGTCGTCAGCACGGGGTCGGCGCCGGGGAACTTCTCGAACGCGAACCGCGGCACCTTGACCACCACGTAGTCGAGCGCCGGCTCGAACGAGGCGGGCGTCTCGCGCGTGACATCGTTGCTGATCTCGTCGAGCGTGTAGCCGACGGCGAGCTTGGCGGCGATCTTCGCGATCGGGAAGCCGGTGGCCTTCGACGCCAGTGCCGAGGACCGCGATACCCGCGGGTTCATCTCGATGACGATCATCGACCCATCGGCGGGGTTGACAGCGAACTGGATGTTGCAGCCGCCGGTGTCGACACCGACCTCGCGCAGCACCGCGATCGCGAGGTCGCGCATGTGCTGGTACTCGCGGTCGGTGAGGGTCATAGCCGGGGCGACGGTGATCGAGTCGCCGGTGTGCACGCCCATCGGGTCGAGGTTCTCGATGGAGCAGACGATCACGACGTTGTCGTGGCGGTCGCGCATCAGCTCCAGCTCGTACTCCTTCCAGCCGAGCACCGACTGCTCCACCAGCACCTCGTGCACCGGGCTGACCGCCAGCCCGTAGGAGACCATGCGCCGCACCTCGTCGACCCCGTTCGCCAGCCCGGAGCCGAGCCCGCCCATCGTGTACGAGGGCCGGATGACGACGCGGTTGTCGACGCCGGCGGCGAACTCCATCGCCTCCTCCAGCGTGCGGCAGAGCAGCGAGGCGGGGACGTCGCCGCCGACGGTGCGGACGATGTCCTTGAATCGCTGCCGGTCCTCGCCGCGCTGGATGGCCTCGACGTCGGCGCCGATCAGCTCCACGCCGTACTTGGCCAGGATCCCGGCCTCGTACAGCTCGACGGCCAGGTTGAGCGCGGTCTGCCCGCCGAGGGTCGGCAGCAGCGCGTCCGGCCGCTCGGCGGCGATCACCTTCTCGACGAAGTCGACCGAGAGCGGCTCGACGTAGGTGGCGTCGGCGAACTCCGGGTCGGTCATGATCGTCGCCGGGTTGGAGTTGATCAGGCTGACCCGGAACCCCTCGGCCCGCAGCACCCGGCAGGCCTGCGTCCCGGAGTAGTCGAACTCGCACGCCTGCCCGATCACGATCGGGCCCGAGCCGATGACCAGGATGTGCTCGATGTCGTCACGCTTGGGCATGGCCGTCTACCTCCTGCGAAATTTCTCGGCTCCGCACTCGCTCCGCTCCGCGCTCGCTGGCGCTCGCTGCGATGCTCACTCGCTGTCGCCTTCGAGCAGCTCCACGAAACGGTCGAACAGGTAGGCGGCGTCGTGCGGGCCGGCGGCGGCCTCCGGGTGGTACTGCACCGAGAAGGCGCGGGCGTCGCGCGCCACCAGCCCCTCGACGACGTCGTCGTTGAGGCAGACGTGGCTCACCGCCACCGCCCCGAACTCGGTGTCGACGTCCCGGTCCGGCGGCGCGTCGACGGCGAAGCCGTGGTTGTGGGCGGTGATCTCGACCTTGCCGGTGCGGCGGTCCTGCACCGGCTGGTTGATGCCGCGGTGGCCGTAGCGCAGCTTGTAGGTCCCGAACCCGAAGGCCCGGCCCAGGATCTGGTTGCCGAAGCAGATCCCGAACACCGGGACCTGGCGTCGCAGCAACTCCTGCACCGTGGCCACGGCGGCGTCGGCGGTGGCGGGGTCGCCGGGGCCGTTGGCCAGGAACACCGCGTCGGCGCCGGTGGCCAGGACGTCATCTGGCGACGAGGTCGAGGGCAGCACGTGCGAGGTAATCCCCCGCTCGGCCATCCGGTGCGGGGTCATGGCCTTGATGCCGAAGTCCAGCGCCGCGACGCTGAACCGGTGCTCGCCCAGCGCGTCCACCCGGTAGGGCTGCGGGGTGGTGACCTCGGCCGACAGATCGGCCCCGCTCATCGGCGGCGAGTCGAGCACCTTGGCCAGCAGCGACTCGGCGTCGTCGACGGTGGAGATGCCGCAGCGCATAGCGCCCCGCTCGCGCAGGTGGCGGGTCAGCGCCCGGGTGTCGACGCCGCTGATGCCCACGACACCCTGGGCGGTGAGCTCGTCGTCCAGCGAGCGGACCGAGCGCCAGTTCGACACCCGTCGGGCGGGGTCCCGGACGACGTAGCCCGCGACCCAGATGCGGCGCGACTCCGGGTCCTCGTCGTTCACCCCGGTGTTGCCGATGTGCGGGGCGGTCTGGACCACCACCTGCCGGTGGTAGGAGGGGTCGGTGAGGGTCTCCTGGTAGCCGGTCATGCCGGTGTTGAACACCGCCTCGCCGAACACCTCCCCGGAGGCGCCGTAGGACTGGCCCGGGAACGCGCGCCCGTCCTCGAGCACAAGTACCGCATCGGTCACGCCCGGACTCCTTCCAGTAGCTTGCCGCCGTCGACCGTCAGCCGGCCGGCGAACACCGTCGCGACGACGGCGGCCGGCAGCGTCCGGCCGGCGAACGGGGTGTTCCTGCTGCGGGAGACCAGCGCCGCCGGGTCGACCGTCCAGGCCGCAGCCGGGTCGACGAGGGTGAGGTTCGCCGGCTCCCCCGCCTCGAGCGGGCGGCCGTGACCGGCCAGCCGCCCGATGCGGGCCGGGCGCACCGACATGCGGTCGGCGACCCCGGCCCAGTCCAGCAGCCCGGTGCCGACCATGGCCTCGGCGACCACCCCGAGCGCCGTCTGCAACCCGAGCATCCCGAACGCGGCCTCGGCGAAGGCATGGTCCTTGTCGTGGGAGGCGTGCGGGGCGTGGTCGGTCGCGACCGCGTCGATCGTGCCGTCGGCGAGGCCCGCCCGCAGCGCCGCGACGTCCTCGGCGGGGCGCAGCGGCGGGTTCACCTTGTAGGCCGAGTCGTAGCCCTCGAGCAGGTCGCAGGTCAGCAGCAGGTGGTGCGGGGTGACCTCGGCGGTGACCTCGACGCCGCGGGCCTTGGCCCAGCGGATCACCTCGACGGTGCCGGCCGTGGAGACGTGGCAGACGTGCAGCCGGGAGCCGACGTGCTCGGCCAGCATCACGTCCCGGGCCACCACCGCCTCCTCGGCGACCCCGGGCCAACCGGGTAGGCCGAGCCGGCCGGACAGCTCCCCCTCGTGGCAGCAGGCGGTGCCGTCGGCCAGCCGCGGGTCCTGGGCGTGCTGGGCGACCGCGGCGTCGAAGGCCTTGACGTACTCCAGCGCCCGCCGCATGAGCCTCGGATCGTGCACGCACCGGCCGTCGTCGCTGAACAGGCGGACGCCGGCACGTGAGCGGGCCATGCCGCCGATCTCGGCGAGCGTCTCGCCGGCCAGCCGGTGCGACACCGCCCCGACCGGGCGCACGTCGACCAGCCCCACCCGCCGGCCCTCGAGGGCCACCTGCTCGACCACCTCGGCGTGGTCGGCGACGGGATCTGTGTTGGCCATGGCGTGGACGGCGGTGAACCCACCCAGCGCGGCCGCGGCCGACCCGGTCTCGATGGTCTCGGCGTCCTCCCGGCCGGGCTCCCGCATGTGGGTGTGCAGGTCGACCAGGCCCGGCAGCAGCACCAGCCCGTCCGCCTCGACGGTGCGGTCACCGCGCAGCCCGCGTCCGAGCTCGGCGATCCGGTCGCCCTCGACGCGCACGTCGACGGGCTCGCCGCCGAGCGGTCGCGCCCCCCGAATCACGATGGTCATTCGGCGTCGTCCTCTCCCTCGGGCGGCTCGGGCGGCTCGGTTCCGGCCAGCAGCCGGTAGAGCACCGCCATGCGGACCGAGACGCCCGCGCGCACCTGGTCGAGCACGACCGAGCGCGCGTCGTCGGCGGCCGTCGACGAGATCTCCAGGCCACGGTTCATCGGGCCCGGGTGCAGGATCGGGACGGACTCACCGAGCAGGTCCACCCGCTCCGGTGACAGCCCGTAGCAGGTCGCGTACTCGCGCTCGGTCGGGAAGTACCCGCCGCTCATCCGCTCCCGCTGCACTCGGAGCATCATCACCGCGTCGACGTCGCCGAGCGTCTTGCCCGACAGCACCGCGTCGAGGTCCCAGCTGGTCTCGCACGGCCAGGCCCCCACGCCGGAGGGCATGAGGGTCGGCGGGGCGACCAGGGTGACCCGGGCGCCGAGGGTGCGCAGCAGCAGCACGTTGCTGCGGGCCACCCTGCTGTGCGTGATGTCTCCGACGATCACCACGTGCCGGTCGGTGAACTCTCCCAGCCGCTCGCGCAGCGTGTAGGCGTCCAGCAGGGCCTGCGTGGGGTGCTCGTGGGTGCCGTCCCCGGCGTTCACCACCCGGCAGTCGACCCAGTCGGCGATCCGCGCCACGGCGCCGGACGCGTGGTGACGCACCACCAGCGCGTCCACCCCCATCGCCGCCACCGTGAGGGCGGTGTCCCGCAGGCTCTCGCCCTTGCTCACGCTGGATCCCTTGGCGCTGACGTTGATGACGTCGGCGGACAGCCACTTGCCGGCGATCTCGAACGACGAGCGGGTGCGGGTCGAGTCCTCGAAGAACAGGTTGACGACCGTCCGCCCGCGCAGCGGCGGCAGCTTCTTGACCTCCCGGGTCTGCACGGCGTGCATCTGCCGCGCGGTGTCGAGGATCGCGAGCGCCTCGTCCCGGTCCAGGTCCGCGGCCGAAAGCAGGTTCCTCATGCGCCCTCACCCCCGGTCTCCTCGCCGTCGACGTAGACGGCGTCCTCGTCGTCGACCTCGGTCATCAGGACCCGCACGTTCTGCCGCGGCGCTGTCGGGAGGTTCTTGCCGACGTAGTCGGCCCGGATCGGCAGCTCACGGTGGCCCCGGTCGACCAGGGTGGCCAGCTGCACCACCCGCGGGCGGCCGAGCTCGGTCAGCGCGTCCAGCGCGGCCCGGCAGGAGCGTCCGGAGCACAGCACGTCGTCGACCAGGATGACCAGCCGGTCGTCGACGCCTCCGTCGGGGACGACGGTCTCGGCCAGCGGGCGCACGCCGCGCAGCCGCAGGTCGTCGCGGTAGAGGGTGATGTCGAGTGAACCGACCGGAATCCGGCGACCGCTGAAGTCGGCGACGCGGGCGGCGACCCGGTGCGCGAGCGGGACGCCCCGCGTCGGGATGCCCATCAGCGTGGGGGCGAGATCGGAGCGATCGAGTCGCTCGACGATCTGGTGGGCGATGCGGTCGGTGACACGCGCGAAGTCGTCACTGTCGATCACCCGTACCGGGGTGTCGACCATAGGCTCGTCAGGCACAGCTTTTCCTCGACCTCCTTGTCCGCCTCACGGGACGGTCCGTTAAAGGAAGGGCCTGGTAGGCACAGTAGCAGCACGGTTTGGTGGCCGGCCGCCCGGATGTTCGCGCCGTTACCGCCGGGTCACACGGGCGGAACAGGGCAGGTGTGATCTATTCTGCGTCTCTCGGCCCAGTGTGATAACGACGATCTAGGTCCGGACACTGGTCGAGGCGCAGGCAGATCTCCCGGCGGGGCCAGACGGACGGATGACCGATGAACGGACGCTCGGCGGACGAGGACGTCACGAACGAGGGCTACGGGAAGGCTCTCGGCGCGCGGCTGCGCGCCGTGCGGATGCAGCAGCACCTGTCGCTGCACGGAGTCGAGCGGAAATCGGCCGGCAAGTGGAAGGCCGTGGTCGTCGGGTCCTACGAGCGGGGCGACCGCGCCGTCTCGGTGCAGCGGCTGGCCGAGCTGGCCGAGTTCTACGGGGTCCCGGTCAGCGACCTGCTGCCCCCGGAGGACCATCCGTTCGGCAACACCGGCCGCAGCCCCAGCGGCACCCCGCTGTCGCGGATCGTGCTCAACCTCGAGCGGGTCGGCTCCGTCGCGGACAGCCAGGCCGACATCCTGCGCCGCTTCGTCAGCTCCATTCTGCGGCAGCGCGGCGACGTCGGCGCCCGGGTCCTGCCCGTCCGGCACGAGGACCTGCGCACCCTGGCCCTGATGTACGACATCACCGTCGAGGCCCTCACCGAACGCCTCGTCCGGTGGCAGGTGCTCGCGCCCGAGAGCGTCATCGTGGACAGTAATTAGCCGCCTTGTATCGGGCTGGTCTCGGCCGCTCGCTTCGCTCGGGCCGATCCTGCGCCCCGATTGATCGCCTTCGGCGATCCCGCAAGCTCACTTCGTTCGCGCGGCGGCGGGGCTCGGACCCGAACCCCGCCTCACCCTGAGGGCTCGTCGGGGGTTCGGTCCTCGCTAGTTCGGCTCAGCTGGGGGCCTGCTGGCGCAGGACGGCGGACAACACCCCGTTGACGAACCGCGGGGAGTCGTCGGTGGACAGGCTCTTGGCGAGCTCGACGGCCTCGTCGATCGCGACCGCGTCGGGGACGTCGTCGCGCCAGAGCAGCTCGTAGACGGCCAGGCGCAGCAGCGCGCGGTCGACGTCCGGCATCCGGTCGACCGTCCACCCCTCGGCGTGGGCGGCGAGCAGGCCGTCGATGTCGCCGCGGTAGCGAGCGACGCCCTCGACCAGCTCCACCGTGTACTCGCTGATCGGCGGGTCGGCGAGGGCCACCCGGTCGGCGAGGACGCTGACGGCGTCGACGCCGCGCACGTCGGACTCGTAGAGCACGTCCAACGCCCGCTTGCGGGCCTTGCTGCGGGCGCTCACGAGTCGTCGGCGCTCAGGAGTTGACGCGGCCGATGTACCGGCCGTCCCGCGTGTCGACCTTGATCTTCTCGCCGGTGGAGACGAACAGCGGCACCTGGACCTCGGCGCCGGTCTCGAGCGTGGCCGGCTTGGTGCCACCGGTGCTGCGGTCGCCCTGGACGCCGGGGTCGGTGTGGCTGATCACGAGCTCGACGCTGGCCGGAAGCTCCACGTAGAGGGGCGTGTCGTCGTGCACGGCCACGACCGCCTCGGCGTTGTCGAGCAGGTAGTCGGCGGCGGTGCCGACCGTGTCCGCGGCCACCGGCACCTGGTCGAAGGTGTCCCCGTCCATGAAGACGAAGTCGGTGCCCTCCTTGTACAGGTAGGTCATCGTCCGCTTGTCGACGTTCGCGGTCTCGACCTTCGTGCCGGCGTTGAAGGTCCGGTCGACGACCTTGCCCGAGAGGACGTTCTTCAGAGTGGTGCGCACGAATGCACCGCCCTTGCCGGGCTTGACGTGCTGGAACTCGACGATGGCCCAGAGCTGGCCGTCGAGGTTGAGCACCATGCCGTTCTTCAGGTCGTTGGTAGTAGCCACGGCGAGCGAGTCTAGTTGGCCGCAGGCCTCCCCGACGCCACGGGCGGCGAGGATGATGGCGACCGTGAGTACCGACCGAGGGTTGCGGCAACGGATCGCCGCCGTGTCCGACCGTGCCCTGCGCACCCGGTGGGTGGTGCGGGCGCCGATCCTGCTGTTCCGGGCCCGGTTGGGGATCCTGTTCGGCCACCGCATGCTGATGCTCGAGCACACCGGCCGGAAGAGCGGCCGGGCGCGGCTGGTCGTGCTCGAAGTCGTCTCGCGCCCCCGTCCGGGCAGCTGGATCGTGGTGTCCGGTTTCGGCACCCGGGCGCAGTGGTGGCGCAACCTCGCCGCGCGCCCGCAGGGCCGGGTCTGGTCCGGGTCGGCGGCGCCGGTGCCGGTGTCGGCGCGCCCGCTGGGCCGGGAGGAGGCGCTCGCGGCACTGCACGACTACGCCGTCGCCCACCCTCGCGCGTGGCGGACCCTGTGCCCCGCGCTGGAACGCACCCTCGGCACGCCGATCACCGCCGACGGCGCCGAACTGCCGATGCTGGAGCTGGCCGCATCGGGCTGATCCCTCCGGCCGGATTCCTCCCGCTCCGGGCACCTACGCTGGCGCGGTGACCTCGACACCCCTGCACACCGCGGGCCGCGGCACCGACGGCGGCGAGCGCGTCCTGCTGGACATCCGCGACGAGCCCGGTGGCCGGGTGGCGCACGTGACGCTCAACCGGCCGGCGAAGTACAACGGCCTGGACCTGCCGATGCTGCGGCAGCTGGCCGCGCTGCCACGCCGCCTCGCGGCGGACCCGACGCTGCGGGCCGTGGTGATGGACGGCTCGGGCCAGGCCTTCTGCGCCGGGCTGGACTTCGCCTCCGTCGGCAAGGCCGGCCCGCTGGCGCTCGCCCGCGCGTTCGCGAAACTGCCGACGCAGACGACGAACCTGTTCCAACGAGCGTGCTGGGCGTGGCGGGAACTGCCGGTTCCGGTGCTGGCGGTGCTGCACGGGCACTGCTTCGGCGGCGGGCTGCAGCTGGCGCTCGCCGCCGACTTCCGGTTCGCCACCCCGGACTGCGAGCTGTCGGTCATGGAGGCGAAGTGGGGTCTGATCCCCGACATGACCGGGACGGTGACGCTGCGCGAACTGGTGCCGATGGACGTGGCGAAGCGGCTGACGATGACCGCCGAGGTCATCGACGGCCGGCAGGCGCTGGCCTACGGGCTCGTCACCGAGGTCGCCGACGACCCCCACGCGGCGGCGGCGGCGCTGCGGGCGCGGCTGCTCACCCGCTCCCCCGACGCGCTCGCGCTGGGCAAGCGGCTGCTGCACGAGACCTGGACCAAACCGCCGCGGCGGGCGTTCTGGAGCGAGTCGGTGCGGCAGGCCCGGTTGATGGCCGGCGCCAACCACCGGATCGCGCGGGCCGCGAACCTCGCGAAGCAGGCGCCCGAATTCGTCAGCCGGCGGCGGCGCTAGGCAGCGTACCGGCCCGCGCCCGCTCGGACAGGTGCAGCCGGATCACCCCGCGCACGGCCACCGTCCCGTCCTCGCGGACCGCCTGCACCCGGACGCCGATCTCCCCGGGCCGCTCCCAGTCCGCGGGGTCGGTGTCGGCGGTGGCCAGCATCGTCGAGGACGACATCGCGACGTAGTCCAGCTCCATGCCCTTGGGGATCCAGCGCAGCCCCGGTGGGACCGTCGCCTCGGCCAGCGCGCCCATGGCCATCTCAAGCCCGTTGGCGACGGCGATGACGTGCATCGTCCCGAGGTGGTTGTGCACGCCCCACCACTTGCGGACGCGGACCTCCGCGTGGTGGGGCCGCAGCTCCACCAGCGTCGGCGCGATGGTCAGGAAGTAGGGCGCCTGCAGCGCAAAGGCGAGGCTGAAGGCCCGCTTGCCGACGATCGGAACGCTCGCCGCCCGCCGGTACAGCCCCAGGAGGTCCACGCGGCGACGGTAGCGCACGGTTCGCCGGTGCTCGGAGGCCGTGGGCGGTGATTCCTTCATCACACCCGGCACACCGTGACTCGCCGGGCCGATCGGGTACCCCGCTCGGTGGCCGGCACGGAAGACGCCGGCCACGAGCCGCCCGCGGCCGTCGGACCCACAGGGGTTCGGCGGCAACGTGCGACGACTCGACTGGGTCGGATCGGCCGGCGCGGCCGGTCCTCCCCCGACGAGTTGGAGGTTGCTATGAGCACTCGCTACATCACTCGCTACATCCTGAACACGCTGGCACTGGTCGCGGGAGCGTTTCTCGCGGTCACCAGTCGGTCGTTCGACGGCGGCGCCCTCGAATGGACCGCCTTCGGGGTGAGCGCTGGTGTCCTCGCGGTGGCGATCGGTGGGCTGGTCAGCGGCCGGCAGTACCGGCACCTCGCGGGGTACGGCACCCTGGCGGTCGCCGCCGGCTGGTCCATCGTCGCGTCACTCGTCTTCACGGGTGGTGCGCTCGGCTGGCTGGTTCTCGCCGACGGTATCGGCATCGGCCTGATCGCACTCGCGGCTGCCGCGGTCCACGAGATCACCACCGAACGCGTGGTGCACACCCTCGAGGTCGACAGCGACATCCCGAGCGGTCACGCCGTCGTCTGACCGGCCGGCGTCACGACTGCGGCCGGCCCGGCCTCGCCGGGCCGGCCGCAGTCACGTCACGACGATCGACCCGAGCCGCTGAGCCGGGCCGAGAGCCAGGAGAGCGCGAGGACGTAGCCCTCGACCCCCAGCCCGGCGATGACGCCGGTGGCGTGGGTGGAGACGTAGCTGTGCTGCCGGAACGGCTCCCGGCGGTGCACGTTGCTGATGTGCACCTCGATCAGCGGGGCGGTGAGCATGGCGCAGGCGTCGCCGAGGGCCACCGAGGTGTGGGTGAGACCGGCGGCGTTGAGCACCACCGGGGTGGCCGCGTCGGCGGCCTCGTGCAGCCACCCCAGCAGCTCCCCCTCGTGGTCGGTCTGCCGGACCTCGACGGCCAGCCCGAGTTCCTGCCCGCCCTGGACGCACAGGGCGACCAACGCCTCATGGCTCGACGAGCCGTAGACGGCCGGCTCCCGACGGCCGAGCCGGCCGAGGTTGGGTCCGTTCAGCACGAGCACCGGGTTCGAGTCCGGACCGCCCGTCGCAGCCGAGTCGCTCATGGTGCCGCCACCTCCCTGTAGGCGTCCTGCAGCAGCGCGAGATCGTCGATCTCGACGGTCACCGGGCGGGCCGGTCCGTCGAGCACCACGAAGCGCAGCCGCCGGCCGCGGGCCTTCTTGTCGATGCGCATCGTCTCCAGCAGCGCCGGGTAGGCGTCGGCCCGGTAACCCACCGGCAGCCCGACCGCGGTCAGCAGCTCGCGATGCCGGTCGGCGGTGGCGTCGTCGAGCCGGCCGAGCCGGCGTCCGAGCGCGGCCGCGTAGACCAGGCCGACCGAGACGGCCTCGCCGTGCCGCCAGCGGTAGCCCTCCGCCCGCTCGATGGCGTGCCCGAGGGTGTGGCCGTAGTTGAGGATCTCCCGCCGTCCGCGCTCGGTGAGGTCCTCGCCCACGACATCGGCCTTGACCCGCACGGAGCGCTCGACCAGTTCCCGCTCGGCGGGATGTCCGGGAGTACCGACCGCCGCCGGGTCCGCGCCGACGAGGTCCAGGATCACGGGGTCGGCGATGAAGCCGCACTTGACCACCTCGGCCACGCCCGAGCGGTAGTCCGCGACCGGCAGCGTCGCCAGGGCGTCGAGGTCGCACAGCACCCCGGCCGGCGGGTGGAACCCGCCCACCAGGTTCTTCCCGGCGGCGGTGTTGACGCCGGTCTTGCCGCCGACGGCGGCGTCGACCATGCCGGCGAGCGTCGTGGCGGCGTGCACGACGCGCACTCCGCGCAGCCACGCCGCGGCGACCCAGCCGGCCAGATCGGTGGTGGCCCCGCCGCCGAGCCCGACCACGGCGTCGCTGCGGGTGAACCCGAGCGCACCCAGCGCGTCCCAGCAACGCGCCGCGACCTCGACGGTCTTGGCGGCCTCGCCGTCCGGCACCTCCACCAGGTGGGCCTCGATCCCGGCGACGGTGAGCTGGTCGCGCGCCGCGCCCGCCCGGTCGCGCAGCGTCGGCGGGTGCAGCACCGCCACCCGGGCGGCACCGCTGAGCAGCGGCGCCAGCTCGGGGCCGAGACCGTGGCCGACCAGCACGGGATAAGGCGCCGGGCCGCCGACCTCGATCCGGGTGGGGGCCGCTTCGGCCGGCCGGGCCATCAGACCGCTCCCAGGTCGTGCAGCCGGCTGGCCACCGTGGCGGCCACCTGCCCGGGGGTGCGCCCGTCGGTGTCCACGGTGATCGTGGCGACCTCGTCGTAGAGCCGCCGCCGGGCCTCGGCGAGCTCGGCGAGGCGGACCGGAGGGTCGGCCTCGAGCAGCGGCCGGGTCCGGCCGTCGCCGACCCGGGTCGCGAGGGTCGCCACCGTCGCGCGAAGGAACACGACGGGGACGCCGGCGGACGCCACCGCGGCCCGCGTCCTGTCGTCGGTGAGCGCGCCGCCGCCGAGCGACAGCACGCCGGCGAAGTCGCGTAGTGCCGTGGCGACGGCCTCGGCCTCGGCCGCCCGGAAGGCCGCCTCGCCGTCGGTGGCGAAGATGTCGCCGACGCTGCGGCCCCGGCTCGCCTCCACCAGCTCGTCGGAGTCGGTGAACGGGACGGCGAGGATCTTCGCCAGCCGCCGCCCGGTCGTGCTCTTGCCGGCACCCGGCAACCCCACCACCACCGCCACCGGCCCTGCGGCGCTCACTGCGGCGCGGTGCCGAGGCCGCGCTCGACGAGGCGGGTGCGGTAGCCGTCGGCGTTTCGGCGCACCTCGGCCAGCGAGTCGCCGCCGAACTTCTCCAGCCCGGCCCGCGCCAGCACGAGCGCCACCATGGCTTCGGCGACGACGCCGGCCGCCGGGACGGCGCAGACGTCCGAGCGCTGGTTGATGGCGACGGCCGCCTCGCCGGTGGTGGTGTCGACGGTGCGCAGCGCCCGCGGAACGGTCGAGATCGGCTTCATCGCCGCCCGCACCCGGAGCACCTCGCCGGTGGTCATCCCGCCCTCGGTACCCCCGGAGCGACCGGAGACCCGGCGGATCGCGCGGTCGACGCCGACGATCTCGTCGTGGGCCTGGGAACCGCGTAGCCGGGCCAGCTCGAAACCGTCGCCGACCTCGACGCCCTTGATGGCCTGGATGCCCATGAGCGCGGCGGCCAGCAGGGAGTCCAGCCGCCGATCGCCGTGGGTGAAGCTGCCGAGGCCGGGCGGCAGGCCGTGGACCGCGACCTCCACGACACCGCCGAGGGTGTCGCCGTCCTTGCGGGCGCGGTCGATCTCCTCGACCATCGCCGCCGAGGTCTCGGGGTCCGCACAGCGCACCGGGGACTCGTCGACCGCCGCCGCGTCGCCCGGGCCGGGAAGCGTCCCGGGCGGAACCGCCACCGAGCCGATGGCGACGACGTGACTGACGAGCGAGACGCCGAGCGCCTGCGCGAGGAGGGCCCGGGCGATGGCGCCGAGCGCGACCCGGGAGGCGGTCTCGCGGGCGCTGGCGCGCTCGAGCACCGGCCGCGCGTCGTCGAGGTCGTACTTCTGCATGCCCGCGAGGTCGGCGTGGCCGGGCCGCGGCCGGGTCAGCGGCGCGTTGCGGGCCTGGTCGGCCAGCAGCTCGGGGTCGACCGGGTCGGCCGCCATCACCTGTTCCCACTTGGGCCACTCGGTGTTGCCGATGCGCACCGCGACCGGCCCGCCCATCGTGACGCCGTGGCGGACGCCACCGGTGAGCTCGACGGCGTCCTGCTCGAACTTCATCCGCGCGCCGCGGCCGTAGCCGAGCCGCCGGCGGGCCAGGTCGTGGACGAGGTCGTCGGTGGTGACCTCGACCCCGGCGGGAAGCCCGTCGAGCACGGCGACGAGCGCGGGGCCGTGGGACTCCCCGGCGGTGATCCAGCGCAGCACGGGCGTCAGTCTCTCACTGGGTGTGTCCCTATTGGGGGACGCACCGGCTTCCCTTGCCCCACCGGGGTGGGTGGCTGGTTGCCGTCCGAGCGCCGGCCTCTCCTTGGGGGCTGGTCTTGTCTCGGTTCCGACCCAGCGCCCCAGGTACTGCAGGGTGGCGGTCGGCTCTTCCCCGGCCCATCCGGGTGCAGACGCGGTGTCGGGCGTCAGGCGGCCACAGTCCGTGGCGATGGTTGTGGTGCGGTGCTGGTCCCGGCCGGGGTGTAGTGGGCGAGGTTGATCGCGGCGTTCACGTCGCGGTCTAGTGCCAACCCGCACGCGGTGCACGTATAGGTCCGGTCGGCGAGGGTGAGCTCGGCCTTGACATGCCCGCAGCCTGAGCAGGTCTTCGACGACGGGTACCAGCGGTCGGCGGTGATCAGCTCGGTGCCATACCAGGCCGTCTTGTACTCGAACTGGCGGCGCAGCTCCCCGAACGCCGCGTCCGAGATGACCCGGGCAAGGGACCGGTTGGCGAGCATCCCAGCCACGTTCAGGTCCTCGACCACGATCGCCCGGTAGTTCCGAGCCAGATTGGCGGTTAGCTCGTGCAGCAGCGCTGCGCGGAGCCCCGCGATGCGGGCATGGATCCTGCCCAGGCGGCGCGCTGCCTTGGTGCGGCCGGCAGATCCTCTCTTGGTTCTCGCGAGGCCCTGGTTGGCCAGCTTCAGGCGTGCCTGGGCATGCTGGAGCGCTTTCACCCCCTCGATGGTGTCCAGCACACGACCGGTCTCGTCCGCGACGACGGCCAGGGTCTTCACCCCGAGGTCCAGCCCGACGCGGTGTTGATGCCTGTTGTCCGCCGCGCGGCGCTGCGGGTGCAACTGCGCTCCGACGCCGGTAACCGCAACAACCCACCGTCCCCGCTCGTACCGGAACGCGGCCGCGTAGGCGTGGAACCGACCACGCTCAAGCATCCGACGCAGCTGCCGCGTCGGCTCGCGCAGCCGCAACTCGCCGAGCTTCGGGAACCGCATCGTCTTCGGCCCAACAGGCCGCACCGGCGACGAGGTGCCTTCGCGGTACTTCGCGCGCAGCCGGAACGCCGGCGTCGTGCGGTGACGGGACTTGAACCGCAGAAACCCGACCGCCCTCCCCGCCCGCGCCCCGGCACGAGACGCTGACCAGTTCGCCAACGCCTGCGCGGCGTGCACCGACGCGCCTTCGAACACGTCCGCCGACACCGCACTTCGCCAGGTGAGTCCCCGCGTCCCGTCGGCGTTGACCGGCGCGTCAGCCGCGCGGCCGTCCTTCCAGGCGTTCACGTGGTTGATCAACGACACCTTCGACCACGACAGCGCCGGCGTCAGGCCGGCTTCGTCGATGCCGTAGCTACGCTCGGCGGCACGCTGGTCCAGGTTCGCCTTCACCCGAGCCAGTTGATGGTTGAACGCCAACCGCGCCGCGCCCGCGTGCGCGAGGAGCAGCTGGTGCTGCGCAACGCTCACGTCCAGGGTGAACCGGAACGTCGTCGCCCTGATCAGCGCCACACCCGTGTGGACACCAGCACGGCAGCGTCACGCGCAACAGCAGGCATAGCCGCGATAGTGCCCGACGGCTACGACATTTCCGCACACTCGCGAGCCGGCACCGCCACGGCGTCACCGCCGCGGGAATAGGGACACACGCTCTCAGAACCCGGCAGCCGGGGCGGGCCGCTCACCCGCCGAGCAGCCACCCGTCGGGCGCGGCGAGGTCGGACGCCTCCTCCGGCCCCCACGACCCCTGCACATAGGGGCGTGGCTTCGGCGGGTCGTCGAGCAGCTTCGCCGCGGCGTCCCAGACGGCGGAGAGGCCGTCGGGGCGGGTGAACAGGGCGCGATCGCCGGAGAGCACGTCGTGGATCAGCCGCACGTAGGGCGGCAGCGGGTCGCCGTCGGGTATCGCGTCCAGCCTCAGCTTCACCCCCGCGGCGTCGAACTCGAGCTCGGGCCCCGGCCGCTTGGCCACCAGGCCGACGTCGATCGCGCCGCTGCCCTTGAGGTCGAAGCCGATGACGTTACCGTTCTTGGGGACGTCGGCGAGCGTCCCGCCCGGGTCCTTGAGGATGAGGCTGACCCGCTGCTCGCTGGCGGCGAGCCGCTTGCCGGTCCGCAGCAGGAAGGGGACGCCCTGCCAGCGCTCGTTGTCGATCCAGAGCCGGGCCGCGACGTAGGTGTCGGTGTTCGAGCCGTCCTCGACGCCGTCGACGTCCTGGTAACCGTCGAACTGGCCGAGCACGACCTCCTCCGGATCGATTTCGCGGAAGCTGCTGATCACCTTCTCCCGCGCGGCCTGGAGGTCGTCGGCCGACAGCGACTTCGGCGGCTCCATCGCCACCTCGGCCGCGACCTGGAACAGGTGGGTGACCAGCATGTCGAGCACCGCACCGGTGGCGTCGTAGAAGGTGGCGCGGTCGGTGATGCCGAGCTTCTCCGGCACGTCGATCTGCACCGCGCGGACGTACCTGTTGCTCCACACGGCGTCGAACAGCCCGTTGGCGAACCGCAGCACGTGCAGGTTCTGCGTCGCCTCCTTGCCCAGGAAGTGGTCGATGCGGAAGACCTGTTTCTCGGCGAGCACGTCGTGCACCAGGCCGTCGAGCTCCCGGAAGTCGTCGGCCGAGGTGCCGAACGGCTTCTCGTAGACGACCCGGGCGCCGTCGGCGAGGTCGTGCTCGCCGAGTGCCTCGGTGACGGTCGAGAATGCCTTGGGCGGGATGGCGAGGTAGTGGACGAGCTGCGCGTCATCGCCGACGTGCTCGCGGGCCTCGGAGATGACCTCGAGCAGGCTGCCCGGGTCTTCGCGCTTGAAGCCGCCGCCGGCGAACCGCAGCCGGTCCCGGAAATCGGACCAGACGCCGTCGTCGAGCGACTCCCCGGCGTCGGTGAGGGCGTCGCGCACGTGGCCCTGGAAGTCGTAGTGCGAGACGTCGCCGCGGCCGTTGCCGACCAGGATCCACCGCGGCGGCAGCAGGTCGTTCTTGGCGAGGGTGTAGAAGGCGGGCAGCACCATGCGCCGGGCGAGGTCGCCGGAGGCGCCGTAGAGAATGAAGACGGTGGGCCCGGGTGAGTCGGCTGCAGCAGTCACCCTGCCGACAGTACGAGATCTCCGGGTGCGGCGGAGGTGCCGGGCCGGGGGCACTGTCAGCCCAGCGAGGGCACGAGGTCGAGGGCCAGGACCAGCAGCGCGCCGAGCACCAGCATCGGCCCGAACGGCAGCGGGGTCTTGCGGCCGGCCCTTCCGGTCAGCAGCAACACGACCGCCACCGCGGCGCCGAGCACGAACCCGGCGAGCAACCCGTAGTAGACGTGGCCCCAGCCGAACCAGCCGAGGTAACCACCGAGTACTCCGCCGAGCTTGACGTCGCCGTACCCGAAGGAGCGCGGGGCGATCAGGATCAGGACGAACAGGACGGCGAAGACCGCGGCCGCCGCCTCCACCGCCCGCAGCAGCGGGTACCACTCCTGCCGCACCGCCGCGGCGAGCACAGCCAGGGCCGGCGCCCCGATCGCCAGCGGGAACACCAGCCGGTCGGGCAGCCGGTGGTGCTCGATGTCGATCACCGTCAGCGGCGCGCCGGCGAGGGCCAGCAGCAGGAGCGGCGGCAGCAGCGCCCCGGCTCCGGCCGCCGCGCCGGCGAGGACGCCGAGCACGACCGCCACCACCGCGCACCCGCCGATCCGCGCCGGCGAGGCGGGGGCACCCCGCCACCACCGCTCGGCGCTTCGGTCCGGCACCGAGACCGTCAGTCGGGCCAGGTAGGGCGAGGCGGCCAGCAGGACGGCGCCCCCGGTCACGGCACCGGCGAGCGGGAAGGACACAAGCCGGGAGCCTAGCGGCCGGATCACCCCACGGGCCTACTGTCGTGACATGCCCGACCCGACCGTGACCGTCGCGCCCGCCGGCGGCGGGTTCGACGCCGTGGTGCTCGCCGGCGGCGCCGCCCGCCGGCTCGGCGGGACCGACAAACCGGCGCTGCGCGTCGACGAGCGCACGCTGCTGGAGCACGTCGTGGCGGCGGTGGGCGGCGCGGGCCGGATCGTCGTCGTCGGACCGCGACGCTCCCTGGCGGCGGGCTCGCCCCGCGTGAGGTGGGCCCAGGAGTCGCCTCCGGGCGGCGGCCCGGTCGCCGCGATCGCGGCGGGTCTGCCGGCGACCCGGGCGCAGGTGGTGTTGCTGCTCGCCGCGGACCTGCCGGCGATCGGCGGGGCGGTGGCGCCGCTGCTCGCGGCACTGCCCGTGCGCGGTCGCGCGGTGCTGGTGGACCCGGACGGTCGCGTCAACCAGCTGGCCGCCGCCTGGCGGCGCCCGGACCTGGAGGCGGCACTCGCGGCCCTCTCGGCCGCCGAGGGTGCGGCGATGCGGGCGTTGGCGGCGGGGGTCCCCACGGTGCCGGTGGCCGACGCCCACGGCTGGGGACGGGACTGCGACACGTGGGACGACCTCGCGGCGGCACGGTCGGCGGCCGCGGCGGCACGGTCGGCGGCCGCGAGTCAGGCGAGCAGGTCCTCGCCGGCGTAGACGTTCATCCGGCCGTGACGGACCAGCCCCGCGAGCAGCAGACCGTGCTCCCGAGCCAGGTCGACGGCGAGGCTGGACGGCGCGGAGACCGCCACGATGCCGGCCGCGCCGGCGGCCACGGCCTTCTGCACGATCTCGAACGAGACGCGTCCGGACACGACCAGCAACCGGTCGGTGGCCGGGAGCGCGCCGTCGAACAGGGCGTTGCCGATCACCTTGTCGACCGCGTTGTGACGGCCGACGTCCTCGCGTACCGGGCCGAGCGAGCCGTCGGCCCGGGCCAGCGCGGCGGCGTGGACGCCTCCGGTGCGCTCGAAGGCCCGCTGGCCGGCCCGCAGCGCGTCCGGCAGCCCGGCGAGCACGGCCGGTGCGACCCGCCAGCCGTCGCCGTGCGGCGGGCTGCCGACGAGCGCCGTGAGGTCGAGGACGTCGGTGCTGCACACGCCGCAGGCGGCGCCGGTGAGGTACGCCCGCGGCCGAGGCGGCCGGACGCCGGGACGCAGCGTCAGGTGGACGCGGTCGGTGTCGTCCTGGACGCAGGCGCGCAGCGTGTCGAGATCATCGGGGCCCCGGACGCCGGACTCGACCACCAGCCACCCGGCGGCGAGCTCCAGATCGTGCCCCGGTGTCCGCATGAGCGTGGCGATGACCTCGCCGCCGAGCGCGAGCACCAGCGGCGCTTCGGTCGCGACATCGTCCGGCGTGCGGGCCGGTTCGGCGCCGTCACGTATTCGGATGATCGATCGCCGGGCCGAGGTGACGGGCATACCGCTCCACAGTAGTCGCGATCTGCTCGCAACCTGCACTGGCGGATCACCCCGTCTTCCTGTCATATTTCAACGCCGACCACACGTCCGCCGCGCTGTGGTGGAGGGACGCGGCGGGCTGGTCGACAGCGCCACGGGGCGCCGCGCGCTCGGGCAGGGCGTACGCGGCCCCCGTGGTGCCGGTGCTCGCCGTCAGCCGCGCGCGGCCAGGGCGGCGTCCAGCGCCGCCCGCATCGCCGCGACCGGCGCCTCGTGGCCGGTCATGAGCCGAACCTGGGCCGCGGCCTGGTGCAGCAGCATGGCCTCGCCGCCGATCACCTCGCTTCCGGCGGCCGCCGCGGCGTCCGCCACCCGCGTCGGCCACGGGGCGTAGACGACGTCGAGCAGCCATTGCCGGGCCGACCAGGCGTGCCGGGCGAACGGGTCCGCGGCGCCGGGCGGCAGCGTCGAAATCACCAGCTCGGCGGCGAGGGCCGGCGCGCGCTCGGCGTCGGGGGGAAGGTCGCCGAGTTCGACCGTGACGCCCGCCCGCTCGGCGGTGGCGAGGATGGGGCCGGCCTTCCGCCGGTCGCGGAGCAGGACAGTGCACCCGTCCCGGCCGAGCTGCGCCAGTGCCGCGACGGCCGCCTGGGCGGTGCCGCCCGCGCCGAGCACCGTCACCGACGCCGGGGCGGCTCCCCGTTCGGTCAGCGCCGTCACGATTCCGGCGACGTCGGTGTTCTCGGCGACCCACCCGGCTCCGCGGGGTAGCAGCGTGTTGCCCGCGCCGACGGCCGCCGCCGCCGGCCGGACCTCGGCCGCGACCTCGAGGACCGCGTGCTTCAAGGGCATGGTGCACGAGAAGCCGGCCCAGTCCGGGCGCGCGGCGAGAACCCCGGGCAGGTCGTGCTCCCCGCAGTCGACGGCCTCGTAGCGCCAGTCGAGGCCCAGGGCGCTGTAGGCGGCACGGTGCAGAAGCGGCGACAGCGAGTGCGCGATCGGCCGGCCGAGCACGCCGGCGTACCTCACGGGGCGGCGCAGCCCCAACCCATGTCGTGGCACTTCTGCTGGGCCTTGATGAAGGACGATTCGGTGGAGTAGAAGCCGAGGTGCCCGGCGGCGTCCTTGTTCACGTAGAACATCCAGCTGCCCTGCGCGGGGTTCACCGCCCCCTTCATCGCCGCGAGGCCGGGGTTTCCGATCGGGGTCGGCGGGAGCCCCGGGTTGCGGTAGGTGTTGAACGGCCCCTGGGTCTGGGCGTAGATCTGCTTGGTCGGGTCGAGCCCCTTGAGCTTCGCCGCGTAGGCGCTGGTGGCATCCACCCGCAGCGGGATCTGCTTGGCCAGGTGGTTGAGGATGACCCGGGCGACCTTCGGGAAGTCGGAGGAGAACTTGGCCTCGGCCTGGGCGATCGAGGCGACGGTGAGGGCCTGGTAGGGCGTCAGTCCGAGCGCCTTGGCCTTGGCGCTGAACCGGCTGGCCCGCGCCTCGTCGGTGAACTTGCCGACCATCTGCTCCACCGCGTCGGAGACCGAGGTGCTCTTGGCGAAGGTGTAGGTGGCCGGGAAGAGGAAACCCTCGGCCGACTGCGGGGCCTGCCCGTTCGGTTGGTAGTCGGTGGGGATGCCGAGGTGGGAGACCTGACCGAGCACCTGCTTGACCGACGAGAGGTCGGCCCCCAGGCCGCAGCGGCGGTCCTGGGCCTGCGTCCCGGTGCACGGTGGCTGGGTGAGGGTCTTCTCGACGTTGACGATCGTCGCGCCCTCCGGGATCACGGTGTCGGAGTTGATGCGCGAGGCGGGGTCGAGCAGCAGGTTGAAGGCCGAGCGTGCCGACATGTGGTCGTGCAGGGCGTAGGAGCCGGGCTGGATGCCCTGGGCCCGGTCGTCGCCGGAGGCGACGTCGGCGAAGGCGCGGTCGCTGGCGATGACGCCCGCTGCCTGCAGCCGGGCGGCGATCTGTTTGGTGGTGTCGTTCGGCTGGACGGTGACGACCACCCGGCCGCTGCCGGAACCGCTGTAGTCCGGGGGGCGGAGGTAGTGGTACACCGGCACCCCGATGAACCACACCGCCGCGGCGACCAGGACGACGATCACCGCCGCCGCGACGCCGATCACGCGGCGCCGCCGGCTCCGGAGGGCCGGTTCACGGTGTCCCCCGGCTCGTCGGCGCCCGGGCGGGGAGCCGTCCGTCCAGTCGTCATCGGCGGCGCCGAAGAGGAGGTCGTCGTGCGTCTCGGAGTCGTAGAGCGACTCTCGATCGCGTCGCGGCACCCTGCCTCGCTCCCGGTGGACGGTTCGGAACAGCCGACGCAGCGAACTCAGGGCGGGCCGATCTCCAGCCAGAGCTGCAGCAGTTCCACCGCAGCCGCCTGGTCGATCACCGCGCGACCCGACCTGCCCCGTACGCCGACCTCGGCGAGCCTACGCTGCGCCGAGACGGTGGTCAGTCTCTCATCCAGGTAGTGAACCGGTACCGGCGCGATCCGCGGCAGCAGGGCCTCGCCGTACTCGCGGGCCATTCCGGCCGAGCCGCCCTCCCGGTTGGCGAGGGTCCGGGGCAGGCCGATGACCACGCCGACGGCCTCGTACTCGGCCACCAGGGCGGCCAGCTGGTCGAGGTCGCGGCCGCGCCGCCGGTCGCGAGCCAGGGTGGTGACCGGCAGGGCGAGCACCCCTCTGGGGTCACTGCGGGCCACCCCGACGCGCACGGTGCCCACGTCGACGGCCACCCAGACGCCGGGCGGCACGGGCGGCCCGGGCGGAGCCGCGTCGGCGTCCCCGCCCGGGCCGGTCACGACCGTTCGGTGACGTACGCCCGGGCGGCCGCGAAGGCGTCGCCGAGCTTGCCGGCGTCGCCGCCGGCGCCCTGGGCGACATCGCCCTTGCCCCCGCCGCGAGCGCCGAGCACGGGGGCGAACGCGCGGACGAGTTCGCCGGCGAGGATGCCCGCGGCCTGGCCCGCGTCGTTGACGGCCGCGACGAACGCGGCGCCGCCCTTCTCGTCGGGCGAGGCCAGCAGGACCGCCCCGGGGGCGTCGTGCGGCAGCCGGCCGCGGACGTCGAGCGCCAGCGAGCGGAGGTCCCCGCCGCTGACGCCGGCCGGTGCCTCGGCGGCGACGAATCGCGTCGCGCCGAAGGTCTCGGCCTTGCCGGCGAGATCACCGGCACCGGCCAGAACCGCGGCGGCCCGCAGCCGGCCGAGCTCCCGCTCGGCGTCCTTGAGCCGGTCGAGCACGCCGCCGATGCGCTCGGGCAGCTCCTCGGGCGGGGCCTTGAGCTCCCCGGCCAGCTGCGAGACCAGCACGTGCTCCTTGGCCAGGTAGCGGAACGCGTCGAGGCCGACCAGGCCCTCGACGCGCCGGACGCCGGAGCCGATGGAGGACTCCCCGAGCAGCTTCACCATGCCGATGACCGAGCTGCGCGGCACGTGAGTGCCGCCGCAGAGCTCCCGCGAGTAGTCGCCGATCTCGACCACCCGGACCTCGTCGCCGTACTTCTCGCCGAACATCGCGATGGCACCGATGCGGCGGGCCTCGGCCTGGTCGGTGACGAACCACCGCACCTCGAGGTCGCGCAGCAGCACCTCGTTGATCTCCTCCTCGACGTCGGTGAGCACCGAGGCCGGCACCGCCGAGGGCGTCGTGAAGTCGAACCGCAGCCGGCCCGGCGCGTTCAGCGAGCCGGCCTGGGCGGCGCTGTCGCCCAGCGCGCGGCGCAGCCCCGAGTGCAGGAGGTGGGTTGCGGAGTGGCTGCGCGACACCGACGCCCTCCGCTGCGGGTCGACGGTGGCGAGCACCGGGTCACCGGGGCGGACCTCCCCCGAGAGCACCGTCACCCGGTGGGTGATCAGACCGGGCACCGGCTGCTGGACGTCGACCACGGCCAGCTCGGCCTCGCGCGGCCGTGGGCGTTGACCGACAGCCGGCCCCAGTCGGGCTGCTGCCCGCCGCCTTCGGCGTAGAAGGGTGTCGCGTCGAGGACGATCTCGACGTCGTCGCCCTCCCCGGCGGCCGACACGAGCCCGGTCTGGCCGTCGGCCGTCGTGCCGATGATGGAGGCGACCACGGCCTCCCGGGACAGCTCGTAGAAGCCGGTGAAGGTCGTGGCCTCGGCAGCGTCGCGGGCGGTGCGGTAGAGCGACAGGTCGGCGTGCGCGGTCTTCTTGGCCTGCGCGTCGGCCTTGGCCCGGGCGCGCTGCTCGGACATCAGGGTGCGAAACCCGGCCTCGTCGACCTCGACACCCTGCTCGGCCGCCATCTCGAGGGTGAGATCGATCGGGAACCCGTAGGTGTCGTGCAACTGGAAAGCGGTCGCGCCGGTGAGCGTCGACCCACCGCGCTCCTTCACCGTCGAGACCGCGGTGTCCAGGATCGTGGTGCCGGCCCGCAGCGTCTGCAGGAACGACTCCTCCTCGGCGTAGGCGTAGGTGGAGATGCGCTCGAAGTCGTCGGCCAGCTCCGGGTACGACGGCGCCATGCAGTCACGGGAGACCGGAAGCAACTCGGGCAGCACCGGCTCCTGCACCCCGAGCAGCCGCATCGCCCGGATCGCGCGGCGCATGATGCGGCGCAGCACGTAGCCCCGCCCCTCGTTGGACGGGGTCACGCCGTCGCCGATGAGCATCAGCGAGGTGCGGACGTGGTCGGCGACTACGCGCATCCGGACGTCGTCGGGATGCGAGCCCGCCGCGACGTGCCCCGACTGCGTGCCGTAGGTCTTGCCGGCCAGCTCGGCGGCCCGATCCAGCACCGGGCGGGTCTCGTCGATCTCGTAGAGGTTGTCGACGCCCTGCAGGATCGTCGCCATGCGCTCCATGCCCATGCCGGTGTCGATGTTCTTCTGCGGCAGCTCGCCGAGGATCTCGTAGTCGCCCTTGTTCGGGCCGGTGGCCGCCCCGCGCTCGTACTGCATGAACACGAGGTTCCAGAACTCGGTGAAACGGTCCTCGTCCACGGCCGGGCCGCCGGCCGGGCCGTAGTCCGGGCCCCGGTCGTAGAACAGCTCGCTGCAGGTCCCGGCCGGTCCCGGGATGCCCATGTCCCAGGTGTTGTCGGCCTTGCCTCGGCGGACGATCCGTTCGTGCGGGATCCCGATGACCCGGTGCCAGATGTCGGCCGCCTCGTCGTCGTCGAGGTAGACGGTGGGCCAGATCCGGTCGCCGTCGAGCCCGAAGCCGCCGTCGTCGAGGGAGTTGGTCGACAGCTCCCAGGCGAGCTTGATGGCGCCCTCTTTGAAGTAGTCGCCGAAGCTGAAGTTGCCGTTCATCTGGAAGAACGTGCCGTGCCGGGTCGTCTTGCCGACCTCGTCGATGTCGGGGGTGCGGATGCACTTCTGGATGCTCGTCGCCCGTGGCCACGGCGCGGTCTGCTGGCCGATGAAGTACGGCACGAACTGCACCATGCCGGCGTTGACGAACAGCAGGTTCGGGTCATCGAAGGGCAGCGGCACGCTCGGCACCACGGTGTGGCCGTTGCGCTCGAAATGCCCCAGGAACCGGGCCCGGATGTCGGCTGATCTCACGCGACCACTCTGCCAGACCGGCTGCCACCGATTCCCCACGCCACCATCCTCGGCGCGGGGCTCCTCGCCGCTTCCTCCATAGGCTCACTCAGTCGTAGGGCTGTGGTGGGGATCGGTAGGTGTGGCCGGTGGGGCTGGTCCAGGTGAGGGTGCCGGCGGGGTCGCCGACGACGCTCCAGCCGGTCTCGTGTTTCAGGTGGTGATGCCGGGAACAGAGGGTCTCGAGGTTGTCCGGGACTGTCGCTCCGTTGTCGTCCCAGGCGAGCTGGTGGTCGATTTCGCAGCGGCGGGCGCTTCTCGGGCAGCCGGGGAAGCGGCAGGTCCGGTCCCGGGCGGTGACGTGGTCGGCCACGTCGGCGGCGGGGGTGTAGGTCTGGCTGCAGTCGGTGAGCACCCCGGCGGGGTCGGTGAGTAGCCGCCGCCAGGTGCCGCTGGGGTCGGCCGCGATGGCCCGGGCGATGCCGGCGGGGATCGGGCCGTGGCCGTCGAGCTCGGCCGGTAGTTCGTCCATCCCGAGCAGGGTCGAGGCGTTGACGATCACCTGTACCGAGGGTCTCCGGCCGCGCCAGGCCGGCAGGGTGGGGTCGGTGAGGCGTTGCGCGGCCAGGGCGACCAGGGCGTCGGCGCGCCGCTGATCGGCGGTGCGGCCGTCGGCGAGGTGTTTCTCGGCGGCGACGCTGTTGAGGGTGGTCATCAGCTGCGCCGCGCCGTCGGCCGGTAGCAGCGCCCAGATCTCGGCCATCCCGTCGGGTAGCTCGGTGCACACCACCCGGCGGGCCTCGACCGCCTGTCGGTGATCGGCGTCCGGGTCATCGGGATCGACCGGCCGCAGCGCCTCCACCGCCCGGCGCACCGAGCGGCCGAACGCCGCCGGCGACTGGCCGCCGGCCCGCTCCAGCACCCGGGTCTCGATCTTGGCGACGGTGGCGTCGTCGAGCCCGTCGGTGGCCTCGACCAGCCGGGCCACGTGCCGGCCGGTGATCTCCCCCTGGGCCAGCCGGGCGAGGGTCGCGCCCAGGCGGGTGGTCAGCTGGCGGGCCTCGTGCAGCCGGGAGTTCACCGTTCCGGCCGACCAGCGCAGCGCCGCAGCGATCTCCTCGCGCTCCCACTGCTTGCCCGCCGCGGTATTCCGCTCGGCGCGGGTGCCGGACATCGTCTCGCCGGCGTCACCGGGCGGGGTGGCCAACGCCGCCAGCAACCGGGCCTGCTCCGCGGCCACCCAGGAGCCCACCCGCTCCAGCGCCACCAGCGCATCGATCTTCCCCGCCCGCGACAACGCCGCCGGCTCCAACGGCCCGAACCGCGTCCACACCCCCTCCCCCGCCGGCACCGCCGCCGCCCACGCCGCGATCTCGTCCGCCGACACCATCTCGGTCATACGAGCGAAACTAGACCACGGGTCCGACAAGAATCGTCGCCAGAGTCACCACCGGGGGAAGCACGCGGCGTCGCGGTCCCCTAGGTATGGCCGGCGCGGCGCGACTGCTCGTTCTCCGCTCGCAATTGACTGTTCTCGTCCTGCAGGTCCATGACCATCGCGATGCCGGCGAGGTTGAGCCCCGCGTCGAGCAGGTCGCCGATGCGGCGCAGCCGCTCCAGGTCGTTGGCGCTGTAGCGGCGGGTGCCGCCGTCGGTTCGGTCGGGGTCGAGCAGGCCCCGCGCCTCGTAGGCCCGCAGGTTCTGCACGCCTATGCCGACCAACTCGGCAGCGACCGAGATGCCGTACACGCCGCGTGTGTCGTCCGGCCCGGGTCCTGGCATCGCATTCGCCCCCTTCCGTCGCGGTCGCTCTCCGTCGCGGTCGCTGGGTCCGCCTCTTGCATCACCTTCTCACGAGTTCTATATGAAATCTATAGCAGTAGACACAGGTCTGGCAGGCCCGGGGATCCGCGGCCGGCCCCAGTGCATTCGAAACAGACAGGAGTCACGGAGTTGGACACGATGTTGATGCGTACGGACTCGTTTCGCGACCTCGACCGGCTCACCCAGCAGGCCTTCGGCGCTCACGGCACCCTCGCGCGGCCGTCGGCGATGCCCATGGACGCCTGGCGCGAGGTCGACATGTTCCACGTCGAGTTCGATCTGCCGGGCGTGAAGCCGGATTCGATCGACCTGGACGTCGAACGCAACGTGGTCACCGT
Source organism: uncultured Actinomycetota bacterium (assembly GCA_963776855.1). GTDB lineage: Bacteria > Actinomycetota > Actinomycetes > Mycobacteriales > Jatrophihabitantaceae > Jatrophihabitans. Next base: position 77,215 of record CAVZOC010000006.1, read on the forward strand.
CAAGGCCGAACGCCCCCCTCGCGCCGGCGACGCCGAGCTGATCGCCGCCGAGCGGCCCCGCGGAATCTTCAGCCGGCAGCTGGTCCTCGGCGACAACCTCGACACCGAGCACATCACCGCCGGCTACGACGCGGGGGTGCTCACGCTGCAGATCCCCGTCGCCGAGCGGGCCAAGCCCCGCAAGATCTCCATCACCAGCGAGGAGCAGCGCAAGACCATCAACGCCTGAACGGGGTGGAGCGTCTCGCGCTCTCGTCGAGGTACGGACGCGTTCAGCCGAAGAAGTCGAGCAGCAGCTCGCTGAGCGCGTCCGGGGCGGCGGTGGGGATCCAGTGGTCACCGGGGAAGCGCTCGTAACGCCACGGCCCGTCGACGAAGGCCGCCGAGGCGGTCATCTGCGCCTCGGTGAGGAACCGGTCACCGTCGGACCAGGCGCCGAGGGTGGCGCAGCGGACGTGGGGCAGCGGCGGGGTCGCACCGACGAACAGCTCAGGCCGGATGTTGGCGCGGTACCAGTTGAGACCCGCGGTCAGCGCCCCGGGCCGGGCCAGGTCCGCGAGCTTGTCGGCGATCTCCGGTGAGTCACCCGCCCACTCCCGCATCGCCGCCCAGTCCTCGGCCGGCAGCACCTGCTCGGCGACGCCCGGGAACTGGAACCAGAGCATGTACCAGGACAGCTCGTGCTGTCGCACCCCGCCGGCCGGGCGCGCGCTCGGATGGCCGACCGACAGCGCGACGAGGCGGTCGACCCGATCGCCCAGGCTCATCGCGGTGGCCCAGGCCAGCCCGGCTCCCCAGTCGTGACCGACGAGACGCACCGAGCCCAGGGCGAGGGCGTCGAGGAGGCCGGCGACGTCACCGACGAGCGCCCGCATCCGGTACGCCTCGACCTCGGCCGGGCGATCGCTGTCGCCGTAGCCGCGCAGGTCAGGGGCGACGACACGGAAGCCGGCCTCGGCCAGCACGGGGATCTGGTGGCGCCAGAGCCGCGCGGAGTCCGGGAAGCCGTGCAGCAGCAGCACCGCGGGGCCCTCGCCACCGGTGTCCGAGACCGCGAGTTCTACGTCTCCCACGTCGACGCGGGAGACGGGTACGCCGGCGGCCGCCGGCCTCATGCCGACGGCGATCCCGCCGCGGGTGGGCCGCCGGCATCGGGCCGGTGCCCGAGGTCGCCGTCGAGGCCGGTGCTCTCCCGCAGCTCCGCCTCGCGGTCCGCCATCGCGGCGCGGACGTCGTCGCCGAAGCCGCGCAGGGCGTCCGCCAGGTCGGCCAGGCCTTCCCCGAGCCCGGTGGCCATGCCGCGCGGGGTGAGCCGCTCGGCGGCGCGCGAGAGCTTGCGCACCACCAGCGCACCGATGGTGATGCCCATGACGAGCCAGAACAGGCGTCGCACCGCTGCTCAGCCCTGTCCGCGGCGCGACGCGCGGTGCTTGCGACGCGCGGCCTTGACGGCGTCGGCGTCCCGACGGTCGCTGACGGTCTTGCGGACGCCGTAGGTGAAGGCGGCCGCCTTGATCATCGGGCTGCCGAGCGTCGAGGACACGACCGAGGTCATCGCGGCGACGTTGGTCGTCATCGAGTTGACGTTCTTGGCGATGCCCTCCATCTGCTCGAGCTGGACGTTCAGCTGCGTGACCGAGGTCTGTGCCTCGCTCATGATCGGCCCGACGCCCTCGTGGGTCTTGCGCACCGCAAGCGTGGCCTCGTCGAGCGTGCGGCCGAGTTTGAGCAGCGGGAAAGCCAGCAGCAGCACGAGCAGGACGAACGCGCCGGCGGCGATCAACGCGGCGATGGCCGCTCCGGACATGGCGGAATCCTCCTCGAGGCGTACTGCGGACGTACTGACGAGACCCTATCGGGTGCGCTCGTCGCTCCGGATGACGGACCGCAGCCGGGCCAGCCGCTCGGCGACGGCGCGCTCGGCCCCCCGGCCCGCGGGCTGGTAGTAGTCCTGCCCGACGAGCTCGTCCGGCGGGTACTGCTGCGCGACGACACCGTCGGGCACGTCGTGGGGGTAGACGTAGCGTTCTCCCGCCCCCAGCTTCGCCGCGCCGGCGTAGTGGGAGTCGCGCAACGGCGGCGGGACGGCGCCCGCCTGGCCGGAACGTACGTCGGACTGCGCGGCGTCGATGGCACGCACGACCGCGTTCGACTTCGGGGCGAGCGCGAGGTGGATCGTCGCCTGGGCCAGGTTGATCCGCGCCTCCGGCAGGCCGACCAGCTGCACGGCCTGGGCCGCGGCGGTCGCGGCCAGCAGCGCGGTCGGGTCGGCGAGGCCGACGTCCTCGGAGGCGTGGACGACCAGCCGGCGGGCGATGAAGCGCGCGTCCTCCCCCGCCTCGATCATCCGGGCGAGATAGTGGACGGCGGCGTCGGCGTCCGAGCCCCGGATGGACTTGATGAAGGCGCTGATCACGTCGTAGTGCTGGTCGCCGTCGCGGTCGTAGCGCACGGCGGCACTGTCGACCGCCTGCTCCAGGGTGGCGAGGTCGATGACGCTCTTCCCGTCGGCCACCACCGTGCCGGCCGCCGCCTCCAGCGCGGTGAGCGCGCGGCGGGCGTCACCGCCGGCCAGCCGCAGGAGGTGCACACGCGCCTCGGGATCGAGCGCGACGGCGCCGTCGAGGCCACGAGGGCTCACCAGGGCGCGGTCGACCAGCGCGCCGACGGCCCGCTCGTCCAGCGGCTGCAGCGTCAGCAGGAGGCTCCGCGACAGCAGCGGCGAGACGATCGAGAAGAACGGGTTCTCGGTGGTGGCCGCTACCAGCGCCACCTGGCGCGCCTCGACCGCCGCCAGCAGCGAGTCCTGCTGGGTCTTGGAGAAGCGGTGGATCTCGTCGATGAACAGCACCGTCTGCCGGCCCTGGTGCGTCAGTTCGGCCTTCGCCCGGGCGATGACCTCCCGCACGTCCTTCACACCGGCGTTCAGTGCCGACAGCTGCTCGAAGCGACGGTTCGTGGCGGACGAGACGATCAGCGCCAGCGTCGTCTTGCCCGTGCCGGGCGGGCCGAAGAGGATCAGCGACATCGGTGCGTCGCCCTCGACCAGACGACGCAGCGGCGAGCCGGGGGCCAGCAGGTGCTCCTGCCCGACGACCTCGTCCAGGGTCCGCGGCCGCATCCGGGCTGCGAGCGGAGCACTCGGGTCGTCGACCGGGCGCGCCGGTGACGATCCGGAGGACTCACCGCCGGTGTCGAACAGAGTCACGCGACCAGCCTAGGTGCCACCACCTCGGCGGCCCGGGCGCGCTAGTTGAATCCCTTGCTCAGCACCTTCTGGTAGTCCGCGCCGGTGCTGACGTGCCCGTCCCCGTTGAGGTCCTGGTGGAACTGCAACTCCGCCTCCACGACCACCACGTCCCGGCTGCACTGCGGGAACGCGAGCGAGCCGTAGATCGTCTTGATCGTGTCCGCAGAGAGCGGCGAGTCCGAGTCGTCGTGGCTGATCGTCACGACGTAGGACGCCGGGCGGTACCCGTCGTCGTCACCCGGGGCGGGGTTGGGCAACTTCGCCGCCTCCACGCTCGCCTTGTGCTCCGTGGCGTTGAGCAGCTTCGGGGCCTGCGACTGGCGGGCGACGACGACATCGACCTGCTGATCGTCGAGGCTGACGGTGGTCTCGCCGGAGAAGGAGATGTGCGTGGTCTTGCCGTCGACGGAGTAGTCGTAGTCGTAGGACGTGCGCGGCTTGCCCCCCGAGTCCAGATGCGCCCCGTCCGGCGAGCGACCCTCGGTATTGATCTTGACGGTGACGTCGGGTCCGTCGGTGCGGAAGGTGACGTCCTCCTCGCCACCGAACGGCCCACCGCTGCCGCCGCCGCCGGTGCCACCGACCTCCCAGGCCGCCGGGACCGCGAACGAGACCCAGCCGTAGCCCTCGCTGGACGCGCCGCCGGCCTGACAGGACGCCTTCACCTCCTGGTACCCCGCGGGCGGGTCGGTCGGCGGCTGCAGCAGGAACTGCGGCGGCTTCACCTCCAGCGAGGAGCCCGCGCCCTGTCCGCCACCGCCACCGCCGCTGCCGGAGGGGACCGAGGTCGGGAGGTCGGAGGGCAGCAGCGTGGCCATGCCGGAGGGGAGGTAGCTGGACAGGATGTCCTTCTCCGACGGCGAGGCCGGCGGCGAGTCGTCGCCGCACCCCGTCAGCACCGTCGCCGCCGTGGCCATCGCACCGAGCGTCGCGGCCACGCGGCGACCGCGACCGCGACCGCGACCGCGACCGCGACCGAGCCTCTTCCCACCCTCACAGGACGATTTCATGGGGCGCGACCGTAGCGGGATCCCGTGCCGCGGCAACACCCCCGACAGCAAATTCGAGGCCCGAATTTCCGGGGCAGCGAGGGGCCGGGGAGGACATCGGTACACGCGCCGGGGCGCACTGCTCCAGTCCGACTCATCGGTCGTTTCCGCTGGCGACCGACAAAGTACGGCAGCGCGCCGGGCAGCGTCGGCGGGCCCGCCAAGATCGGCCGGAGCCCGGTCCGGCACTAGGCTGAGCGCTTTCCCGACAGGCGGGCCGAAAGGGCGGCAGTGACCCTCGACCAGCTGTACCTGCTGCTGCTCGTCGGCGGCGTGGTCGTGCTGGTCAGCGTCGCCGCGACCCGCCTCACCGCCGTCGTCGGCCTGCCGAGCCTGCTGATCTTCCTCGGGCTCGGGGTGGTGCTCGGGGTGGATGTCATCGGCATCCAGTTCAACAACGCCCAGCTCGCGCAGGGACTCGGCACCGCCGCCCTGGCGGTGATCCTCGTCGAGGGCGGTCTGACCACCCGCTGGTCCGAGGTCCGGTCGGTCCTAGCGCCCGCCGCGGTGCTGGCCACGGTGGGCGTGGGCATCAGCGCCGTGCTCACCGCCGTCGTCACCCACTACCTGCTCGGGTTCGACTGGCAGCTGTCGCTGCTGCTGGGCGCGACGGTGTCGTCCACCGACGCCGCGGCCGTGTTCACGATCCTGCGGGTGGTCCCGCTGCCGAAACGCGTCGCCGGCCTGCTCGAGGCCGAATCGGGGTTCAACGACGCGCCGTCGGTCATCCTGGTGGTGCTGTTCAGCGCGGTCCCGTTCGGGCTGAACCCGGGCGAGCTCGTCGTCGACCTGGTCTACGAACTCGGCGCCGGCGCCGCGATCGGACTCGCGCTGGGGTTCCTGGGCGCGGCGGCGGTGCCGCGGCTCGCGCTGCCGGCGTCCGGGCTCTACCCGCTGGCCATCTTCGGAATCGGCATGGTGGCCTTCGCCGCCGCCGGCACCGCCCACGCCAGCGGCTTCCTCGCCGCCTACCTGGCCGCGCTCGTGCTCGCGAACTCCGGGCTGCCGCACCGGGCCGCCACCCGGTCGTTCGCCGAGGGGCTCGGCTGGCTGGCCCAGATCGGGCTGTTCGTGCTGCTCGGGCTGCTCGCGACCCCGACCCGGCTGTACCACCAGATCGGCACGGCGCTGGTCGTCGGCGCGGTGCTGCTGCTGCTGGCGCGGCCGGTGTCGGTGTTCGCGTCGCTGCTGCCGTTCCGAGTGCCGACCCGCGAGCAGGTGTTCCTCTCGCTGGCGGGGCTGCGCGGCGCAGTGCCCATCGTGCTCGCGACCTTCCCGATCGTCCGCGACGTGCCGGGCAGCGGGCGCATGTTGAACATCGTGTTCGTCCTGGTGGTCGTCTTCACGCTGCTGCAGGGCCCGATGCTGGCGCCCCTCGCCCGCCGGCTGGGCCTCGCCCCCGACGAGGCCGCCCGGCACCTGGACGTCGAGGCCGCGCCGCTCGACGTACTCGACGCCGAGCTGCTGACCGTCACCATCCAGCCGCGCTCACGGCTGCACTCGGTCTCGGTGCTGGAGCTGCGGCTCCCGCCCCGCAGCGTGATCACGCTGATCATCCGGGAGGGCCGCAACATCGTTCCTGACCAGACGACGCGGCTGCGGCACGGCGATCAGATGCTCATCGTCACCAGCCGCACGCAGCGCGACGCCACCGAGCGGCGGCTCCGCGCCGTCAGCCGGCGCGGTGCCCTCGCCCGCTGGTTCGGCGACACCGGTGCGCCGGACTAACCCCCGGCTGACGGCCGCCGCCGGGTCAGGAGCCGAGCTCGGCCGACGGCAGCCACGCGTAGGGCCCGCCGGCGTTGACGATCAGCCCCGCGAAGCCGCTGCGGGCCAGCGCCACGACCTCACGGGCCTCCTGCACGACCACCTGCGCCTCGGGGGCGGTGGCGGCCATCTCTGCCGCCGAGGTGAAGACCAGCAGCGCCGTGCCGGACTCGTCCGGGGCGTCGGAGGTGAGCACCTCCACCTCGGCCCGTTCCTGCGTGACGCCGGGCGCGAGCTCGCCGGCGCCGCCGGTGACCGCGAGCACGAGCGGGCCGTCGGCCTGCAGCGCGGCGAGCAGCTGCTCCCGGGTGGCGGCGGGCTCCAGCGCCTGCCGGACGGTGTCGTTCCGCGGCACCTGGAGCACGGCCTCGATGTCCTGGGCGGCGAGCGCGCAGGTGGGGCCGGCGGGGTCGAGGTAGAGCCACTTGCTCTCCTGTTGCAGCACCAGCTCCAGCACCGCCGCGGCGTCCTGGACCAGGGACTCGAGCCGCGTCCCGTCCGGCTCGTCCTCGTGGGTTCGCGCCAGCTCCTCCTGCGAGGTGAACGCGAACAGCGCCGGCTGGCCGTCGGGGCCCTGCCCGCCCTGCACGCTGACGGTGGACCCCTCGGCGACCTCGCCGTCCTCGGAAAAGGTGAGCTCCGAGCCGGTGACGTCGAGCAGCAGGTACCCGGCCAGGCAGCTGCGCAGCACGTCGATGGTCGTGTCGCGGCCCGGTTCCTCGGCGAAGGCCTCGACCGCGGCGCGCACCGCCGGGTTGCTCGCGGCGCCGACATCTGCCGGTGCCTGCGGCGCCGCTTGTGATGGCGCTTGTGGCGGCGGAGTGGCCGCGGGCCGGTCGTCGCCGGGGTCCGGCAGGCCGGGGATGTCGGTGGGCCTCATGCGCCGGCCCGCCCAGCGGCCGAGCCTTCCCGGGCCGGTGGTTGCTGGGTCACGGTCCCCTGAACTGCGGGTGACGGCTGCTCGGACGACGGTTCGGGCGTCGCGTCCACGCCTGCCTCCTTGCGCTGCTCGGGGGTGATCGGCGCCGGGGCCGCGGTCAGCGGGTCGTAGCCGCCTCCGGACTTGGGGAAGGCGATGACGTCGCGGATGGAGTCGGAACCGGCGAGCAGCGCACAGATGCGGTCCATGCCGAGGGCGATGCCGCCGTGCGGCGGGGCGCCGTAGCTGAAGGCGTCGAGCAGGAAGCCGAACTTCTCGCGCGCCTCCTCCTCCGAGAGGCCCATGACCGCGAACACCCGCTCCTGCACGTCCCGGCGGTGAATACGGATGGACCCGCCGCCGAGCTCGTTGCCGTTGCAGACGACGTCGTAGGCGTACGCCAGCGCCGCGCCGGGATCGGTGTCGAAGGTGTCGAGGAACTCCGGCTTGGGCGAGGTGAACGCGTGGTGCACGGCCGTCCATGCGCCGGACCCGACCGCCACGTCACCGCTGGCCACGGCGTCGCTGGCCGGTTCGAACAGCGGGGCGTCGACGACCCAGGTGAAGGCGAAGCGCGAGTCGTCGAGCAGGTCGAGGCGCCGGCCGATCTCGAGGCGGGCGGCGCCGAGCAGCGCCCGGGCGCTCTTCGCGGCGCCGGCGGCGAAGAACACGCAGTCGCCCGGCTGGGCTCCCACGTGCTCAGCGAGGCCGGCCCGCTCCGCGTCGGAGAGGTTCTTGGCCACGGGTCCGCCGAGCTCGCCGTCCTCACCCACCAGGACATAGGCCAGCCCCCGGTGGCCGCGCTGCTTGGCGAACTCCTGCCAGCCGTCGAGGGTGCGGCGCGGCTGCGAGGCCCCCCCGGGCATAACCACCGCGCCGACGTACTCGGCCTGGAAGACGCGGAACGGGGTGTCGGCGAAGTACTCGGTGCACTCGACCAGCTCCTGTCCCATCCGCAGGTCGGGCTTGTCGGTGCCGTAACGGGACATGGCCTCGGCGTAGGTCATCCGCGGGATCGGACGGGGGATCTCGAAGCCGGCGACCTGCCACATCGCGGCGAGCACGTCCTCCATCAGGGAGATGACGTCGTTCTGGTCGACGAAGCTCATCTCGATGTCGAGCTGGGTGAACTCCGGCTGCCGGTCGGCGCGGAAGTCCTCGTCGCGGTAGCAGCGGGCGATCTGGAAGTACCGCTCCAGGCCCGCGACCATGAGCAGCTGCTTGAACAGCTGCGGCGACTGCGGCAGCGCGTACCAGGAGCCCGGGCGCAGCCGCGCCGGGACGAGGAAGTCCCGCGCGCCCTCGGGGGTCGAGCGGGTCAGCGTCGGCGTCTCGACCTCGACGAACGCGCGGTCCAGCAGCACGTCGCGGGCGGCCCGGTTGACCTGGCTGCGCAGTCGTAGCGCCGCCGCGGGCTCGGCGCGGCGCAGGTCGAGGTAGCGGTAACGCAGCCGCGCCTCCTCGCCGACCTCGCTGTGGGCGTCGAGCTGGAACGGCAGCGGCGCCGCCTCGTTGAGGACCTCGATGCTCCGGGCCACGACCTCGATCTCGCCGGTCGGCAGGTTCGGGTTGACGTTCTGCGGCTCGCGGGCCCGCACCTCGCCGGTGACCGCGAGCACCCACTCGTTCCGCAGCCCGTGGGCCACGTCGTTCTCGCGCACCACGACCTGGGCGACGCCGGAGGCGTCTCGCAGGTCGATGAAGGTGACGCCGCCGTGGTCGCGGCGGGTGGCGACCCAGCCGGCGAGCGTGACCTCGTCGCCGACGTGTTCGCGGCCTAGCGTGCCTGCTTCGTGAGTCCTGATCACAGCTGTTCCTTCTCGGCCTGCCCACCGGGGTGGGCCGGCGGTCATGGGGTGGTGACGATCCGCGGGCGGAGGTCGTCGTCGGGCGGCGTCCACGCGGCGGGGTCGGCGTCGGCCTGCTCCCCGGAGCGGATGTCCTTCACACTGTGGGCCCCGTCCGGCTCTGCCGGCTGGGCCGGGAACCAGACGAACGGGATGCCACGGCGCTCGGCGTAGCGGATCTGCTTGCCGAACTTCTGCGGCGTCGCCGCCACCTCGGTGGGGACGCCGCGGGCGCGCAACGCCTGCGCGATCCGGTCGCAGTCGGGGCGGGCGTCCTCGTTCGGCAGCGCCACCAGCACCGCGGAGGGGACGGCGCGGCTGCCCGCGAGCGTGCCTCCCTGCAGCAGCGGTACCAGCAGCCGCGAGACGCCGAGCGAGATACCGACGCCGGGGTAGGTGACCTTGCCGTCCGAGGCGAGCGACTCGTACCGCCCGCCGGAGCAGATCGAGCCGAGTGTCTCGTGCCCCTCGAGCCGGGTCTCGAAGACGGTGCCGGTGTAGTAGTCGAGACCCCGCGCGATCCGCAGGTCGGCCTCGACCCGGACCCGCGCGTCGACCCCGGCGCAGCCGTCGAGCACCGCCGCCAGCTCGTCGAGGCCGGCGTCGAGCAGTTCGTGCCGCACCCCGAGTTCCCGTACCCGGCCGACGAACGAGGTGTCGGCCGCCCGGATGTCGGCCAGCCGCAGGCACAGGGCGGCCTGGTCCTCGGACAGGCCGGCCGAGGTGATCAGCTCCGCGCGGACCGCATCGGCGGGGACCTTGTCCAGCTTGTCGATCGCCCGCATGATCGCGGGGACGTCCGCCGCCCCGAGGCCGAGGTAAAAGCCCTCGATGAGCCGACGGTTGTTCACCTGCAGCCGCAGGCCGGGCAGGAAGTCCAGCGACGCGAGGGCCTCGGCCATGACGCGGGCGATCTCGACGTCGTGGTGGAAGGGCAGGGTGTCGCGGGCGACGATGTCGATGTCGGCCTGGGTGAACTCCCGGTACCGGCCCTGCTGCGGCCGCTCACCGCGCCACACCTTCTGGATCTGGTAGCGCCGGAAGGGGAATTCCAGGTGCCCGGCGTGGTCGAGCACGTAGCGCGCGAACGGCACGGTGAGGTCGTAGTGCAGCCCCAGCCCGGACGCGTCGGCGGCCTCGTCGGCCTCGGCGTGCAGGCGCCGCAGGACGTAGACCTCCTTGTCGATCTCGCCGCCGGCCGACTTGCGCAGCAGCTGGTCGAGGGACTCCACGGCGGGAGTCTCGAGCGAGGCGAAGCCGTGCAGCTCGAAGACCGAGCGCAGCCGGTCCAGGACGGCCTGCTCGACCGCGCGCTGCGAGGGCAGCAGCTCGGGAAAGCCGGAGATCACGTCGAGCCGTCCGTGCCGACGGTGTCGCCGGCGTCGCCGGCGTCGCCGGCGTCGAGGTCCTGCAGGAAGGGGTTGGTGGCGCGTTCGCGCGCCATCGTCGTGCGGGGCCCGTGGCCGGGCAGGACGATCGTCGCGTCGTCGGTCGGCAGGATCACCGTGCGCAGCGAGGTGCGCATCTCGTCCATGGAGCCCCCGGGCAGGTCGGTGCGGCCGATGGAGCCCGCGAACAGGACGTCGCCGGCGAACAGCGCCGGTTCGGCGTCCTCCCCGACGGCCGCGAGGTCGAACACGACCGAGCCGAGGCTGTGGCCGGGCGCGTGGCGGACGCCGAAGTCGAGCCCGGCGATCGACACCGGCGTCCCGTCGCCCAGTTCGCGGACGTCGTCGGGTTCGGCGGCGGTGAGCATCCCGAACAGCGAGGTGCCCTTGGGCATGCCGACCCACGACCAGGGGTCGGCCAGCTGCGGCCGGTCGCCCGGGTGGATGTAGGCGGCGACGTCGCGGGCCTGGCACACCGGGACCACCGAGAAGGTGTGGTCGAAGTGGCCGTGCGTCAGCAGCACCGCCACCGGGTGCAGGCGGTTCTCGGCGATGGTCTCGTCCAGCTGTCCGGTGACGCCGATGCCGGGGTCGATGACCACGCACTGCTCCCCCGGGCCCTGGGCCACGACGTAGCAGTTCGTGTCGGTCGCGTCGGACGGGAAGCTCGCGATGAGCACGACGCAGCGATCCTCACTTCTCGGCGAAACGGTCCGGTATCCGAGCCTACCGACCGCGGTCCCGGTGACCCGGGCGGTACCGCGCGGCGCCCGGCGGCGCCCGGCAGCGCCCGGCCGCGACCGGCGGGCGCAGTCCTCGCCGATCCTCAGCAGCGGGCCCAGGCGCCGCCCGTAGACTCCCCCGCGGTCAGACCGAGCCCGCCCTCGACCCCTGGGAGGTTGCCCGCGTGGCGACGAACAAGCAGCGCCGGGACGCCGAACGCCAGCGGCTGCAGCGCCAGCTGCAGGATCGCCGTCGCCGGGAGGCCGGCCGTCGCCGCGCGACGCTCATCGGCTCGGTGGCCGGATCGCTCGTGCTCGTGGCCGCCATCGTCGTCGTGATCGTCATCGCCACCAGCGGGGGCGGCAGCACCCCGGCGGCGGGCAAGCAGGGCACCGGGGCCCCGTCCGGCGGGGCGTCGTCGGCCGGTGCCACGACCTCCGCGCCGGCAGCGGCCACCGGGCCGCTACAGGCCGGCAAGCCGTGCGCGAGCGCCGGGAAGCCCGGCGTCGTCACGTTCCAGGGGGTCAGTGTCGGGAACCCGACGAACCTGAAGAAGCAGCCGAAGGTCTGCTCGTCGGCCTCGAAGCGGCCGTCCGGCCTGGAGACGAAGGACCTCGTGGTCGGCCACGGCAAGGCCGCCTCGCCGAGTGCGACCGTCACGGTGCAGTACTCGGGCGTGCTCTACAGCAACGGCACCGAGTTCGACTCCTCGTGGAGTCGCGGGCAGCCGGCCTCGTTCTCGCTGCAGCAGGTCGTGCCCGGCTTCACCCAGGGCATCGGGGGCCACGGGAAGACCCCACCGATGAAGGTGGGCGGCCGCCGCATCATGATCCTGCCCGCCTCGCTGGGCTACGGCGCCTCGGCGCCCGCCGGCTCCGGCATCCCCGCCAACGCCCCGCTCGTCTTCGTCGTCGACCTGCTGAAGGTGACCGGCTGAGTGGCCTCGAACAAGCAGCGCCGGGCGGCGGAGCGGCGGCGACTGCACCGGCAGCTGCAGCGACGCCGGCAGCGGGCCGCCTCCCGTCGCCGCACGAACCTCATCATCTCGATCGTCGGGACGCTCGTGCTCGTCGCCGCGGTGATCACCCTGTTCGTCGCCACCACGGGCGGAAACGGAACGCGTGCCGCCGGCGGCACGACCTCCCCGACCCCGACGCCCACCTCCCCTGCGGCGTCGTCCGGCAGCGCCACGGCGGCCGCCTACCCGTGCACGTGGACCTCGTCGGGCACGTCCGCGGTCAAGGGGATCACCCCACCGGCGACTACCCGACCGCCGAGGAGCGGGAAGGTCGCGGTGTCGGTGACCACGAACCGGGGCCCGCTGGGCTTCACGCTCGATCGCTCGCCGGCCCCGTGCACCGTCGCGAGCTTCGTGTCCCTCGTCAAGCAGGGCTACTACGACAAGACCCCCTGCCACCGGCTGGTGACCCAGGGCATCTACGTGCTGCAGTGCGGCGACCCGACCGGCACCGGGAGCGGCGGTCCGGGCTACACGATCCCCGACGAGGCGACCGGCAGCGAGACCTACCCGGCCGGCACCATCGCCATGGCCCGCACGTCCCAGGCGCACAGCGGCGGCAGCCAGTTCTTCATCGTCTACCGGAACTCACCGACGCTGCAGCAGCATCTCGGCGCGCAGCAGTACACCGTCTTCGGGAGGGTGGCCACGGGCCTCGGCGTGGTGCGGAAGGTCGCGAAGGCCGGGGTGGCGCCGGGGGGGCAGAGCCCCTCCGACGGCACACCGAAGCTGCCGATCACGCTGCGGACGCTCTCGCTGGCCCACTGACACGCCGGCGCCGGGACGCGGCCGGCGGTGGTCAGCTGCCGGCGTGGAGGCGGGCGACGTCGTAACAGCCCTCGACCGACTTGATCGAGCGCAGCACGCTGTCGAGGTGCTTGGCCTCGGCCAGCTCGAAGGTGAAGCGGCTGACCGCGACCCGGTCCGGCGTGGTGGTCACGTTGGCCGACAGGATGCTCACCCGCTCGCTCTGCAGCACGGTCGTGATGTCGTGGAGCAGGCCCTGCCGGTCGAGGGCCTCGACCTGGATCGAGACCACGAAGGTCGAGCCCGGCGACGGCGCCCACTCGACCTCGACGAGGCGTTCGGGCTGCGAGAGCAACGAATTGGCGTTGGTGCACTGCCGGTGGTGGACCGACACGCCGCCACCGCGGGTGACGAACCCGAGGATGTCGTCGCCCGGGACGGGCGTGCAACACATCGCCACCCGCACCCAGACGTCGCTGACGCCCTTCACCATCACCCCGGCGTCGCTGGAGGTGCGGCGCCCCGGCGACTCGGGCGCGATCATCGCCTCGGCGATGTCCTCGACCGACCCTTCCGAGCCGCCGAGCTGGTGGACGAGCTTCTGCACCACCGACTGGGCGGAGACGTGGTTCTCGCCGATCGCGGCGTAGAGCGCCGAGACGTCCGCGTAATGCATGTCCTGGGCCAGGGTCAGCAGCTGGTCCCCGCCCAGCAGGCGCTGCATCGGCAGCGCGGCCTTGCGCATCGCCTTGGCCAGGGCCGTCTTGCCGGCGTCGATGGCGTCCTCGCGGCGCTCCCGGGCGAACCACGACTTGATCTTGCTGCGGGCCCGGGAGGACTGCACGAACTCCAGCCAGTCCCGCGAGGGGCCGGCGCTCTCGGCCTTGGAGGTGAAGACCTCGACGACGTCGCCGTTGTCGAGCTCGCTCTCCAGGGCGACCAGCTTGCCGTTCACCCGGGCGCCGATGCAGCGGTGCCCGACCTCGGTGTGCACGGCGTAGGCGAAGTCGACCGGGGTGGCGCCACCGGGCAGCGGGATGACGTCGCCCTTCGGCGTGAAGACGTAGACCTCCTTGGCGCCGAGGTCGTAGCGTAGCGAGTCGAGGAACTCGTCCGGGTCCTGGGCCTCCTGCTGCCAGTCGAGCAGCTGCCGCAGCCAGCCCATGTCCTCGGACATGGCGCCGGGGCTGGCGACCGGCGCGTTCTTGCGTTCCTTGTAGCGCCAGTGCGCCGCGATGCCGTATTCGGCCGTGCGGTGCATGGCCTGGGTGCGGATCTGCAGCTCCACCGGCTTGCCGCCCGGCCCGATCACCGTCGTGTGCAGCGACTGGTACATGTTGAACTTCGGCATCGCGATGTAGTCCTTGAACCGGCCCGGGACCGGTTGCCACTTCGCGTGCACGACGCCGAGGGTCTGGTAGCAGTCCCGCTCCTGCTCCACCAGGACCCGGATGCCGACGAGGTCGTAGATGTCCCCGAACTCGCGTCCCCGGACGATCATCTTCTGGTAGATGGAGTAATAGTGCTTCGGCCGGCCGGTGACCTCGGCCTTGACGCCGCCCTCGCGCAGGTCGGCCCGGATCCGGTCGATGACCTCGGCCAGGTAGGTGTCGCGGCTGGGGGCGCGCTCGGCGACCAGGCGGACGATCTCGTCGTACCGCTTCGGGTACAGGGTGGCGAACGAGAGATCCTCGAGCTCCCACTTGACCGTGTTCATACCGAGCCGGTGCGCGAGCGGCGCCAGCACTTCGAGCGTCTCGCGGGCCTTGCGCTCCTGCTTGTCCGGCGGCAGGAACCGCAGCGTGCGCATGTTGTGCAGCCGGTCGGCGAGCTTGATGACCAGCACGCGGGGGTCGCGCGCCATCGCCACGACCATCTTGCGGATGGTCTCGGCCTCGGCGGCCGAGCCGTACTTGACCTTGTCCATCTTGGTGACGCCGTCGACCAGGTGCGCCACCTGCTCGCCGAACTCGCCCCGGACGTCGTCCAGCGACATCCCGGTGTCCTCGACGGTGTCGTGCAGCAGCGCGGCGACGAGCGTGGTGGTGTCCATGCCGAGCTCGGCGAGAATGGTCGCCACCGCCAGCGGGTGGGTGATGTACGGGTCGCCACTCTTGCGCAGCTGGCCGCGGTGGCTCTGCTCGGCGACGGCGTAGGCGCGCTGCAGCAGCCTGCTGTCGGCCTTCGGGTGGGACACCCGATGGCTGGCGAGCAGCGGCTCCAGGACCGGGTTGACGGTGGGCTGGCGGGTGACCAGCCGGCGGGCGAGCCGGTCGCGGACCCGGCGGCGGTGGGTGGGGCTCTCGGGCTGCGTCTCGGCGGCCTCGGCGGCCTCGTCGCCCGAGCCCGGGTCCGGCTCGTACACCTCGAGTGCGTCGTCCGTCCCGGCCGTGGTGCCGGCGGGGCTCCGCCCCGCCGGTGTCTGCTTGGCCGGTGCCTTCTTGGCCGTGGTCTGCTTCGCCTGCGCCTGCGTGACCGGAGCCTGCGTGACCGGAGCCTGCTTGGCCGGAGCCTGCTTGACCGGAGCCTGCTTGGCCGGTGCCTGCTTGGCCGGTGCCTTCTTGGCCGCGGTCTGCTTCGCGGGGGGCTGCTTCGCCGCCGGCGGGGTTGTGTCCCCCTCCGCCGCGGCGGGGAGGCCGGCGGCGGCGGTGTCCGGCTCCGCGGGCGCAGGAGTGTCCGTCTGCTGCTGTCCCGCCTCGGTCGCCAGCGCCGGATCCCTTCTCGAGCCAGGTGCGGTGGACATTGCGCCGTAAACGCTGCCGCCCACCTCTGGGATCAGTCCAGTCTAGGCATCACACGCCCACTCGGCACGGAACCCGGGTGCAGGCCCGCGACCGCGGCCCGCAGTGGTGATCACCGGGCCGCTGCGGTGATCTACATCCGCACCAGGGTGATCAGCTCCGGCAGGCCGGCGAGGGCCGAGCGGCCGTCGAGGAAGGCGAGTTCGGCGACGACGGCCAGGGCGGTGATCGTGGCGCCCGCGTCGGCGAGCAGGTCGGCGGCCGCGCGCAGCGTCCCGCCCGTGGCCAGCACGTCGTCGACCAGCAGGACCCGGCGGCCGTCCAGCACGCCCGTCGGCACCTCGATCTCGGCACTGCCGTATTCCAGGTCGTAGCGGCGGCGTCGGGTCGGTGGCGGGAGCTTGCCCGCCTTGCGGACCGGGACGACGCCGCAGCCCAGGTGGCGCGCCATGGCGCCGGCGAACAGGAAGCCGCGGGCCTCGACCCCTGCCACCAGGTCGACCTCCCCGCCGGCCTCCCGACCGAAGTCGCAGAGAGCGGTGGTGACGGCGGCGAACGCCTCGGGGTCGGCCAGCAGCGGCGAGATGTCCTTGAACTGGATGCCGGGCTCGGGGAAGTCCGGCACGGTGCGCAGCAGGCTCTCGACCCGTCCGGCGAGCTGGTCGGCGGTCACCGCTTGCGCCTTCCCTTGCCGCTCGGGCGGGCTCCGGGACGCGGAGCGGGGGCGGGGCCGCCGCTGCGGGTCGGAGCGACCGGCGCGCCGGCGGCGGCGAGCTCGTCGCCTTTCTTTCGCTCGCTGTTGCGCTTGGCCTCGACCCGCCTGGTGAGCGCGCGGTAGCGCGGCTCCCGCTCGGTGAGTTCGGCGACGATGGGGGTCGCGATGAACAGCGACGAGTAGGCGCCGGAGGCCAGCCCGACGAACAGGATCAGGGCGAGGTCCTTGATGGTGCCGACGCCGAGCAGGCCGGCGCCGACGAACAGCAGCCCGGCGACCGGCAGCAGCCCGATGAGCGAAGTGTTGATCGAGCGCATCAGGGTCTGGTTGACCGCGGTGTTGGCCGCCTCGGTGTAGGTCGTCCGGGAGCCGGCGAGAATGTCGCGGGCGTTCTCGGCCACCTTGTCGTAGACCACCACGGTGTCGTACAGCGAGAAGCCGAGGATGGTCAGCAGGCCGACCACGGTCGACGGTGACACCTCGAAGCCGACGATCGAGTAGACCCCGGAGGCGAACAGCAGGTCGAACAGCAGCGCGATCATGGCCCCGACCGCCATGCGCCACTGGTAGCGGACGGAGATGTAGATCGCGACCACGATCAGGAAGATGATCAGGCCCTCGAGGGCCTTCACCGTGGTCTGGTGACCCCACTGGCTGCCGATGCTCTGCGAGCTGAGGCTCTTCCGCGGGATGTCGAGTTCCTGGGCCACCTTGGCCTCGAGGTTCTGCGACTGCTGATCGGTCAGCGTCCCCGTCGACAGCACGATCTGCCGAGTGGAGCCGGAGCCCACCTCCTGCGGCGGGCTGTCCGGCGCGGTGCCGGCGTCGGTGAAGGCCTTGTTCACCTGGTCGGCGGTGAGGCTGTTGCCGGCCGCCGGGATGTTGTAGGTCGTGCCACCGGCGAAGGCGACGCTGTAGTTGAAGCCGCGCGTCGCCAGGCTGACGATGCAGATCAGCGCGATCGTCGCCGACAGCAGGTACCAGCGCCTCCGGTTGGTGACGAACCCGATGCGGGTCTCGCCCCGGTAGAGGCGCGTGCGCAGCCGGGTCCCCGGCGCCGAGGTGTAGGGGGCCGTCTCCGTGGTCATCGAGGCGTGCCCTTCCCGTCGTCGCCGTCGTCGCCGTCATCGTCCGTCTGTCTCATCCGCCTGCGGCGCGCGGCCGCGCGCTCGGCGGCGCTTCCCTGCTGCGGATTGGTGTGGCGACGCTCGCCCGAGGCGTCCTCGTCGGGACCCTGCTCGTCGGGGGCCTGCTCGTCGTCGGGCCCGGAGGGCGTGTCGTCCGGCTCAGGCTCGGACTCGGGCGCCTCGGCCCCCGGGACCGCCGGCTCGTCGGACTCGCCGGGTTCCGCCACGTCCGCGGTCTCGTCCTGGCGACGCTTCTCGAGCAGCGCGGTGGTGCCCCGCCGGGCCGCGGCACGCTCGGCGGCGTCGCCGCCGGTGGTACCGGCCACCACGGTCCGCTTTCCGCGGGACGGCTCCGGGTCGGCGGTGATGCCACCGTCCCGCATGGAGCTCAGACCCGTGAAGCGGGCCGAGGCGAAGGCCGAACTGCGCGAGAGCAGCGAGACGATCGGGTGGGTGAACAGGAACACCACGACCAGGTCCAGGATCGTCGACAGGCCCAGGGTGAAGGCGAAGCCCTTCACGTCCGCGGAGGCGAAGTAGTACAGGATCGCGGCCGCGAGGAACGAGACGGTGTCGGCGGACAGGATCGTGCGCCGGGCACGGACCCACGCCCGCGGGACGGCGACGCGCGCGCTCCTGCCCTCGTGCACCTCGTCCTTCATGCGTTCGAAGAACACGACGAAGGAGTCGGCGGTGATGCCGAGTGCCACGATGAGCCCGGCGATGCCGGACAGGTCCAGCGTGAAGCCGATCTGGTCGCCGAGGATCACCATCATCGCGTAGGTGAGCCCGGCCGAGACCGCGAGCGAGGCGATGGTGATCAGCCCCAGCGCGCGGTAGTACAGCAGCGAGTACAGCACGACCAGGATCAGCCCGATGCCGCCGGCGAGCAGGGCCGCCTTGAGCTGGGAGGTGCCCAGGCTCGCCGACACCCGCTGGTTGGAGTCGGTCCGGAACGACAACGGCAGGGCACCGTACTTCAGCTGGTCGGCGAGCTGGTTGGCCGAAGTCTGGGTGAAGTTGCCGCTGATCTGGGTGGCCTGGCCCACGATTGGCTCGTTGGTCACCGGGGCGGACAGCACCCGCCCGTCGAGGGTGAAGGCGACGAAGTCGTTGCACTGCGAGCCGCAACTGGTGATCGACGGCGGGGCGGTGGCGCCGGAGATGTTGTGCTTCGTCGTCCAGTTGCCCCAGGCCTTGCTGCCGCCGCTCTTGAGCTGCAGCGAGACGGTCCACTGGGTCGAGCCACCCTGCCCGCTCTGGTTCGGCGCCACGGCCATGGCCTGGTCGATCTGGCGGCCGGGCACGATCACGGTGCCGAGCAGCATGCCGTAGGTCGCGCCGCCGAGCCGGTAACAGGAGACGTAGTAGCTGTTCGGGTTGTCGTTGCGCAGCGTCGCGGAGTTGCAGTCGAAGTTGGTCAGGGCGGCCTGGATCTCCTGCTGCTGCTGCTTCGGGAGCTTGGACCAGCCGGCCGCGGTGGTGGGGATCGTCAGCTTCGGGTCGGCCTTCTTCACCGTCTTGATCGGGTCGGTGAGACAGGCCGGGCGGGGCTGGGCCGAGCCGCTCGCAGCGCTCTGCGGCGTCGCGCTGCCGCTCGTGGCGCCCTTCGGCGTCGTACTGCCGCTCGCCGCGCCCTTCGGCGTCGTGCTGCCGGTCGTGGCGGCCGCCGGGGTCGCGGTGCCGCTGCCCGGCGCCGCCAGCGGACGCTCACGGACCGAGTTGGGCTTGTTCGACGGCGAGGCGGACGACGGCGAGGACGACTTCGAGGAGGCCGTGGAGCCGCCGGCTCCCGCTGCGTTGGTGCGCGGCTGCTTCTTCTCGTTGCAGGTGACGGGCACCGCCGGGGCGATCAGCGGGCGGAAGTTCAGCTGCGCCGCCTTGCCGAGCCGGGCGACGTCGGTGGTGGTTCCGCCGGGGATCGAGACGACGAGCTGGTCGTTGCCCTGCACCTGCACCGTCGAGGCCGTGACACCGCTGCCGTTGATGCGGTTCTCGATGATCTGCCGGGCCTGCGCGAGCGAGTTCTGGGTGACCGGCTGACCCGCCGGCGGCTCGGCGGTGAAGATCACCCGGATGCCGCCGACGAGGTCGATGCCGAGCTTCGGCGTGTTGCGGATCGCCGGCAGCGCGATGACGCCGTAGAGCACCACGAAGATGCCGAACAGTGCGAGGAAGTAGCGCGAGACACGCAGTGTTCCGGCAGGTGGTGCCACGGGAAGAATCTCCTCGAAACAGTGGTCGGTCGGGCGGATCAGGTGCAGCTGGCGTGGGTCCGGGCACGGTGAACAGGCCCGTGGCCGGGGCTGGGGCCGCCGTTCAGTATGACCGACGTGCCCCGGGACGTCCGCTGCGGCCGTCCCTCCGGCGTGCCCCGGGCGCGCCCGGCGGGCGCCCACCGGGGTTCCACCGGGGCCCACCGGGGTCCCCCAGCGGGTTCGGGCGGGGCCCTACCCCCGTTCTCGTCCGTCGTCCGGGTCGGGCTTGTCGAGCTCGACCGGGCGCGTACTCGGTCCGGTCGGGTCGACTCCCGGCATCGCGCCCGGGGCGGCCGGCGCGCCGGGCGCCCCGGGCCCTCCGGCGTATTGGTCGGGCAGGCCGGGGGCCTCGCGCAGTGCCGCTAGCTCCCAGCGCACCTCGACCCCGGGGGCGATGGCCAGCTGCACCGACTCGTCCTCGTTGCGCGCGACGACGGTGCCGTGCAGCCCGGAGGTGGTCATGACCTCGGTGCCGACACCGATGCGGGCGAGCATCTCGGCCTGGTTGGCGGCCTGCCGCCGCCGGGCCCGTCCGGAGAAGGCGAGCAGCAGCACGATGGCGGCCAGCAGAACTATGAGCGGTAGGTAAGCCACGTCTCTTCCAGGGGACGGCGGATCGGTCGCCGGACGAGCCTACGCGTCGAACAGCGTCGGTCCCTGTGAGGAGCGCAGCGAGGAGGCGGCGTCCCCGTCGAGGCCGAGATGGTCCCAGGCGGCCGGGGTCGCGACGCGGCCGCGCGGGGTGCGGGCCAGCAGGCCGGCGCGGACCAGGAAGGGCTCGGCGACCTCCTCGACGGTCTCGATCTCCTCCCCGACGGCGACCGCGAGCGTGCTGACCCCGACCGGCCCGCCGCCGAAGCGGCGGACGAGCGCGTCGAGCACCGCCCGGTCGAGCCGGTCGAGGCCGAGGTCGTCGACGTCGTACACGGCCAGCGCGGCCCGGGCGATGCCGTCGGTGACGACGCCGTCGGCCCGTACCTCGGCGTAGTCGCGGACCCGGCGCAGCAGGCGGTTCGCGATGCGCGGCGTGCCGCGCGACCGGCTCGCGATCTGACGCGCGCCGTCCGGTTGCAGCTCGATGCCCAGCAGCGCCGCGGACCGGGTCAGCACCTGCTCCAGCTCCCCCGCGTCGTAGAAATCCATGTGCGCGGTGAAGCCGAACCGGTCGCGCAGCGGACCGGTGAGCAGCCCCGCCCGCGTCGTGGCCCCCACCAGCGTGAACGGCGCCAGGTCGAGCGGGATCGCGGTGGCGCCTGGGCCCTTGCCGACAACGACGTCGACGCGGAAGTCCTCCATCGCCATGTACAGCATCTCCTCGGCCGGACGGGCGATGCGGTGGATCTCGTCGATGAACAGCACCTCGCCCTCGGTGAGGCTGGTGAGCAGCGCGGCGAGGTCACCGGCGCGTTCGATGGCCGGGCCGCTGGTCACCCGGATCGGCACGCCGAGCTCGGCGGCGACGATCATCGCGAGGCTGGTCTTGCCGAGGCCGGGGGGGCCGGACAGCAGGACGTGGTCCGGCGGCCGGGCGCGCCGGACCGCGCTCTGCAGGACGAGGTGGAGCTGTTCGCGCACCTTCGGCTGCCCCACGAACTCGTCCAGGGTGTGGGGGCGCAGCGAGTTCTCGACGTCCCGCTCCTCGGCGGCGGGGGCGGGATCGACCAGATCCTCCCCGGCGGGCCTCGCCTCCTCGGCGGCCGCAGCGGTCGCGTCCCAGGAGCCGTCGTCCTCGGGGCCGGTCACGGCGCGCGCCCCAGCAGCTGGATGGCCCGCCGCAGCAGGGCCGGGACGTCCGCCGGGGCGCCGTCCTCGACGTCCTGGGCCACGACCTCGACGGCGTCGGCGGCCTCCTTGCCGCTGAAGCCCAGACCGGCGAGCGCGTGGCCGAGCTGGTCGCGCCACGGCGCCACCGCGACCACGGTGCCGCCGGTCCGGACGCCGGCGTCCCCGTCCTCGAGCGGCCCGATGCGATCGCGCAGCTCGACGACGATGCGCTCCGCGCCCTTGCGCCCGATGCCGGGAACCTTGGTCAGGGCGGCGAGGTCGTCGGTGGCGATCGCGCGGCGCAGCTCGTGCGGGGGGTGGACCGCCAGCATCGTCTGGGCCAGTTTCGGCCCCACGCCGTTGGCGGTCTGCAGCAGTTCGAACAGCGCCCGCTCGTCGTCGTCGGCGAAGCCGTAGAGCGTCAGCGAGTCCTCGCGGACGACCAGGCTGGTGGCCAGCCGGGCCTGCTCCCCCACCCGCAGCCGCGCGAGCGTGCCCGGGGAGCAGGACACCGCCAGGCCGACGCCGCCGACCTCGACCACCGCGCCGTCCGGCGCCACCGCCGCGACGAGGCCACGGACGCTGGCGATCACGTCTCGACCCGCCGGCGCGCGGCGGCCAGGGCCAGCCGGGAGGCGTCCGCGTCGTCGAGCTCGAGCTCCTCCCGGATCCGCAGCGCGTGGGCGAAGCGGGCGATGGCGTCGTCCCAGTGCTGCTGGTCGAAGTCGTTCTGGCCCGCCCCCTGGTGGGTGAAGGCCTCCACGACCGGCCCGAACTGGTCGGCGGCGGCGAGCAGCTCGGTGAACAGCACGTTCGAGTCGGAGTACTCGCCGCGCTGCCGGTGGACGTTGGCCAGCCGTACCCGGGCCAGGTGGACCTGCGCGGCCGTCCCGGCGATCTCGGCCCGGTCCACGGCGGCGTTCGCCTCGTCGAGTGCCTCGTCGAGGCGGCCCAGCGCGCGCAGCAGCTCGATGAGCTCGGTGCGGGACAGCAGCTCGGCGATCTCGTCCGGGGCGTCGCGGATCCGCTGCCGCAGGACCTCGACGTGCTCGGCCGCAGCCTCGGGGTCGTCGAAGACCTCCTGCAGCGTGTCGGGGTCGATCCGCAGCGCCGGGAAGTCGTCCGGGGGTTCGGGAGGTGCGGGTGGCTCGGTCATGTCCCCACTCTCGCAACCGCGTCCGCGAGCCGCCGCTGGGCACTGCCCCGCCAGAGGTGACAGATGGCCAGGGCGAGCGCGTCGGCGGCGTCGGCCGGCTTCGGGGCGGCGTCCAGCCGGAGCAGCCGCGCCACCATGGCCCCGATCTGCGCCTTCTCGGCGCGGCCCGACCCCGTGACCGCCGCCTTGACCTCGCTGGGGGTGTGCAGCACCACCGGGATCCCGGCGCGGGTGGCGGCGACGATCGCCAGGCCGGCCACCTGCGCCGTGCCCATGACCGTGCGCACGTTGTGCTGGCTGAAGACCCGCTCGACCGCGACCACGTCCGGCCGGTGCTCGGCGATGGCGGCCGCGACGGCGTCGGCCTGGTCGGTGAGCCGACGGCCGACCTCGGCGTCGGCGGCAGTCCGGCTCACCGCGACGTGGACCAGGTGCAGGCTGCGCCCGGGCGCGCCGTCGACGACCCCGAGACCACACCTGGTGACACCGGGGTCCACTCCGAGTACCCGCACGAGAACCCTTCCGCCATCGAACGATCGTTCGACACCGAACGGTAGGGCTTCGCCTGCCCCCGGCGGCGGACCGACACGCCTCACGAGCGGCTCGCGTACGGTGCCGCCGTGACCGTCCACCCGATGAGCCGACGCGGCGTCGTGCGCCCCAGCCCGCTGTTCCTCGTCTTCGTCGCGATCACGGCCGCCGGCGCGGTCATGGCCTGGTTCCTCAACGGCCGCGGCTCGGTGGTCGGCAACATGGGCGTGCTCGTCTTCGTGCTGGGCGGGTGGGTGGTCTCGGTCTGCTTCCACGAGTTCGCGCACGCCTACGCCGCGTGGCGCGCGGGTGACCGCAGCGTCGAGGCGGCCGGCTACCTCACGCTGAACCCGTTCAAGTACGCCCATCCGGTGCTCTCGCTGCTGCTGCCGCTGCTGTTCATCGTGCAGGGCGGCATCGGGCTGCCCGGCGGCGCGGTGTACCTGCACCGGCACGCCTTCCGCAGCCGCGCCATGCAGAGCCTCGCCGCCGCCGTCGGCCCGGCCACCAACCTGGTGCTCGGTGTGGCGCTGCTGCTCGTCGCCCGCTCCCACCTGGACGAGCTGTACGCCTACCTTCGCTTCGCCGACGCCCCGGACAACCACGCCCGTTTCTGGTGCGGCGTGGCGTTCCTGGGTTTCCTGCAGATCACGGCGGCGGTGCTGAACCTGCTGCCGGTTCCGGGGTTGGACGGCTACGCGATCATCGAGCCGTACGTCGATCCGCAGACGCAGCAGTACGCCGACCGGGTCAAGCCGTGGGGGCTGTTGGCCGTGATCGTCCTGCTCGTGCTGTTCGGTCCGCTCAACGCGGCGTTCTTCGACCTGGTGGATTACCTGGCGGGCCTCACCGGAGCGAACGAGATCCTCTGGCAGGCCGGCCACCAGTTCTTCCAGTTCTGGCAGAAACCACCGCTGTGAGCGGTTACTCCGCACCGGCGGCGGCCAGCACCTCGTCGCTGACATCGAAGTTGGCGTAGACGTTCTGGACGTCGTCCAGGTCCTCGAGCGCCTCGATCAGGCGGAAGACCTTGCGGGCACCGTCCTCGTCGAGCGGTACCTGCACGCTGGGCAGGAACGAGGAGTCGGCGGAGTCGTACTCGATGCCCGCCTCCTGCAGCGCGGTACGAACCGGCACCAGGTCGGTAGCCTCGCAGACCACCTCGTAGGCGCCGCCGAGGTTGTTGACCTCCTCGGCGCCGGCATCCAGCACCGCGGCGAGGACGTCGTCCTCCCCCAGCCCGTTGTCCGGGACGACGACGACACCCTTGCGGCTGAACAGGTATGCCACCGACCCCGGGTCGCCCATGGACCCACCGCTGCGAGTCATAGCGGTGCGGACCTCCATGGCGGCCCGGTTCTTGTTGTCGGTGAGGCACTCGACCAGCACGGCGACGCCGCTCGGGGCGTAGCCCTCGTACATGATCGTCTCCCAGTTGGCGCCGCCGGCCTCGGCCCCCGAGCCGCGCTTGACCGCGCGGTCGATGTTGTCGATCGGCACGGAGTTCTTGCGCGCCTTCTGCATGGCGTCGTAGAGCGTCGGGTTGCCGTCGGGGTCACCACCGCCGGTCCGCGCCGCCACCTCGATGTTCTTGATCAGTTTCGCGAACAGCTTGCCGCGCTTGGCGTCCTTGGCCGCCTTCTGGTGCTTCGTCGTCGCCCATTTGGAGTGGCCTGACACGTCGCGCTCCCGGTCTCGTCGCTTGATGCTCTTCGACCCTGGAACCAGCCCGTGCGTCCGGCGCCCCAGGGTGCCGACGGTCCAGTCTAACGGCCCCTCAGCGGGTCGCCGCCTCGGCGACCAGGCGACAGAAGTGGGCGTGCAGCCGCCCGTCCCCGGTCATCTCCGGGTGAAAGGACGTCGCGAGCAGCGGCCCCTGCTGCACCGCCACGACGTGGCCGGACCCGGTCGCGCCCAGTGCGGTCGCCCGCGGCCCGACCTGCTGCACCCATGGCGCCCGGATGAAGACGGCATGGAAGGGCCCGCCGTCAACGCCCTCGAGTTCGACGTCCTCCTCGAAGGAGTCGACCTGCCGACCGAAGGCATTGCGCCGGACGGTGATGTCCAGCCCCCCGAAGGTCTCGGTGAGGGGGCTGCCCTCGGGATCGATCCGGTCGGCCAGGAGGATCATGCCGGCGCAGGAACCGTAGACGGGCAGGCCGTCCGCGATGCGCTTGCGCAGCGGCTCGAGCAGCTCGAAGGTGCGGGCCAGCCGCAGGATCGTGGTCGACTCGCCACCCGGCAGGATCAGCCCGTCGACGGCGGCGAGCTCGTCCGGTCGCCGCACCGGGACGGCGGCGCACCCGGCGGCCTCGAGCGCCCGGGTGTGCTCCCGGACGTCGCCCTGCAGCGCAAAGATCCCGATCGTCGGCACGATGCTCCAGCCTACTGCCGGGCCCCGCGGTCCTCGGCGGTGCCTACGCCCCGCTGAGGGCCGGCGCCGCGCTTGGGGCAGGGGTGATCGGCGAGTTGTGGGACAGCTGTCCCACAACTCGTGGAGGCGACTGGTGCTCCGGGTTCTGACCGGTCCAGGGTGGTGGCGAAGGGCACGAAGCTCGCGGTTCACGCACTCGCGGGCCGGCCGGCTGCGACCACCGCCGGTTCCCCGGCGCTCACTGGTCCCAGGCCCCCGCCAGCCTGGGCGACGACGAGCGCCGCCTAGCGCACTGGCCGGGCCGGCAGGACGGGTGTCACCAGCCGCGCTCGGCGAGCCGGTGCGGCTGCGGAATGTCGTCGACGTTGAGGCCGACCATCGCCTCGCCCAGCCCGCGGGAGACCTTGGCGAGGACGTCCGGGTCGTCGTGGAAGGTGGTGGCCTTGACGATGGCCTCCGCCCGCTGCGCCGGGTTGCCGGACTTGAAGATGCCGGAGCCGACGAAGACGCCCTCGGCGCCGAGCTGCATCATCATCGCCGCGTCGGCCGGGGTGGCGATGCCGCCGGCGGTGAACAGGACGACCGGCAACTTGCCGAGGGCGGCCACCTCACGAACCAGCTCGTAGGGGGCCTGCAACTCCTTGGCCGCGACGTACAGCTCGTCCTGGGGCAGGTTCTGCAGCCAGCGCAGCTGGTCGCGCAGCTTGCGCATGTGGGTGGTGGCGTTGGAGACGTCGCCGGTGCCGGCCTCACCCTTGGAGCGGATCATGGCCGCTCCCTCGGTGATGCGCCGCAGCGCCTCGCCGAGGTTGGTCGCGCCGCAGACGAACGGGACGGTGAACTGCCACTTGTCGATGTGGTTGCCGTAGTCGGCCGGGGTCAGCACCTCGGACTCGTCGACGTAGTCGACGCCCAGCGACTGCAGCACCTGCGCCTCGACGAAGTGCCCGATGCGGGCCTTGGCCATGACCGGGACCGAGACGGCGCTGATGATGGAGTCGATCATGTCGGGGTCGCTCATCCGCGACACCCCGCCCTGGGCCCGGATGTCGGCCGGCACCCGCTCGAGGGCCATGACGGCCACGGCGCCGGCGTCCTCGGCGATCTTCGCCTGTTCGGCGGTGACGACGTCCATGATGACGCCGCCCTTCAACATCTCGGCCATCCCGCGCTTGACGCGGGCGGTGCCGATGGCGGGTTCGTGCTGCGACTGCGGGTGCTGCTCGGTCATGACCGCGATTCTAGGTCAGTGCAGCGGGGCGTTGTTCCGGGTCAGTACGACCCACGCTCCGCCCGGTCGAAGCCGCATCGCGGCGCCGCCGCCGGTGCGGAAACTCGTCGGCTGCTTCAGCCCGCTGCGCTTCCAGGTTCCGGCGAGCCGCTTGCCGTCGCGGAACAGCACGACCTTGCCCGACCCGACGGTGTGGGTGAACTTGTTCGGGTTTCCCAGCACGTCGCGGTCCCGGGTGAAGACGGTCACCTTGCAGAATTGGACGAGCACGTTCGGTGTGGTGATCAGCTTGCCGCCCGCCGTGTGCTGCGCCCGGCCGTCGATGTACCGGACGTAGCGGTGCAGCGAGGCCCGGTACCGGAAGGTGACGGGCGTCCCGCCGACGACGGTGGAGACCACCTTGCCGCTGCTGCCGTGCGCGATCTGCCCGGTGCCGGAGGCCCAGTGGAAGCCGACGTCCTTGGGGCGAGGGGCCTTGAGCCGCTTCGCGATCGACGCGAGGTTCGCGACGAGGTTGTAGGGCACCGGCCGGTTCGGGTCACGCTCGAAGCCCGCATTGCCGCGGTCGTTGATCGCGGTCTTGAGGTTCGACCGGTTCAGGATCTGCAGCGGGACCCGCGCCCCGCCCGAGGCGACGTAGGCGATCGGGCCGTACTGGGCCAGCAGCTCGGGGTCGTTCGGCCGGGTGCTGCGCACGGCCTCGACCTTCGGCAGCGCGGTGTGGAAGACGCCGACCAGCCGGGTGAGGCCCCCCTCGACCTCCTCGATGTAGACGATGTCGGCCTTGTCGACGTTGCGCTGCGGGCGGCCGTTGCCGGTGTCGTCGATCTTGGCCGCCACGACGCCGTTCTTGCTGGGCCGGCCACCGGTGAGCGGGTCGACGGCCTGGTGGGTGGGGGCCGGCGTCGGGGCCTCGGTGGCGCTGCTGGTCGCCGGCGGCGGTGGTGTGGTCGAGGCTGTGCCGGAGCTGCCGCCGGAGCAGGCGGCGGTGCCGAGAACCGCGGTGATCGCGGTCGCGCTCGTGAGCAGCATCGCGACGCGGCGCAGGGACAGGGGGCGCGTGGGGGTCATCGAGGTTCCTGGGGGGTGATCTCGGCGCCCGGGACCGGCCCGGGCGCGGCGGGGAGGGGGACTCGGGACGGGGGCGCGACACTCGCCGGCAGGGTGTCGTCGATGTCGAAGAAGTCGGGCATCTCGCGGCGACCGGCCATCCGCAGCGTGCGGGGCAGCCGCCGAGCCCGCAACGCCCGGGTGTCCCGGACGGCGTCATTGTAGAAGCGGCGCGCGATGAGGACTCTGGCCGCGGCCTCGCGCAGCTCGGTGGCCGCGTCCGGCAGCAGGGCGCCCCCGGGCCGGGCGAGGTCGACGACGGCGCGACCGACGGCGTTCTCCGCGACCTCCCGCTGCTGCCCGGCGTCGGCCGCGTGCAGCGCCTGCCGAGCGATGGCCTCGTATCGCGGGCGCTCGGGATCGGGCAGCCCGTTGCCCGCCGACTCCGCGACGTGTTGCAGCGCCGCCGCCCGCCGCACCAGCTGGGCGTCCATGGCCGCGTGGGCGGCGTCCACCCGGGCGTGGAGCCGGTCCAGCCGGGTGAGGGTGAAGGTGACCCACGTCGTCAGCAGCACCGCCACGGCGACCGCGGCGATGACCCAGGCGATGGGAAGCACGAGGGGACTCTAGGCGAGAACGCTCAGGACGACGTGACCCCCGCGCCGGCAATGGCCAGTTCGTAGACCCGCAGGACGTCGCGGACGATCGTCGCCCAGTCGTACGGGGCGAGCACCTCGTCCCCGGCGGCCACGAGCCGGGCCCGCAGCGGGGCGTCGTCGAGGACCTCGGTCAACGTGGCGGCGAGCGCCTGCGGGTCCCCCACCGGGAACGGGCGTCCGGCGCGGCCGTCGCCCAGCACCCGGTGAAAGGCGGGGATGTCGCTGGCGACGACGGGGGTCCGGGCCGCCATCGCCTCGAGCAGGACGATCCCGAAGCTCTCCTGCCCGGTGTTCGGAGCGCAATACACGTCGACGCTACGCAGCAGCCGGGCCTTGTCGTGCTCGCTGACCTGACCCAGCAGATCGATCCGGTCGACGAGCCCGCGCGGGAGCTGCTCGCGGAACTCGTCGGCGTCGCCGCGGCCGGCGACCAGCACGCGAAGCTCCGGTCGCTGCGGCGCGAGCCGCTCGAGCGCGCCGACGAGGACCTGCATGCCCTTGCGCGGCTCGTCGTAGCGGCCGATGAAGCCGATGGTGCCGCCCGGGCGCGGGTAGCCCTCGAACGGCTCCACCCCGCTGTAGTGGTCGACCGCGACCCCGTTCGGGATGACCACGGCATCGCCGCCGAGGTGTTCGACGATGACCTTGCGGGCGGCCGACGACACGGCGATCTTGCCCGTGATCTTCTCGAGGAACGGCTGCAGCACCGTGTCGAACATCGCCAGGAAGCGGGACCGGACGGTGGCCGCGTGGAAGGTCGCCACCAGCGGACCGTCGTGGATCATGCAGGTCAGCAGCGACAGGCTCGGTGGCGCCGGTTCGTGGACGTGGACGACGTCGAACGCGCCGTCGCGCAGCCAGCGGCGGACGCGGGCGGCCGAGACCAGCCCGAACTGCAGCCGCGCCACCGAACCGTTGTACGGGATCGGGACGGCCTTTCCCGCGAGCTCGACCCATGGCGGCAGGTCCGGCGCATCGTCCTCGTCTCCCGGGGCCAGCACCGACACCTGGTGGCCCAGCTCCATGAGCTTCTCGGCCAGGTCGCGGACGTGGGCCTGCACGCCGCCGGGAATGGTCCAGGAGTACGGGCAGACGAGACCGATCCGCACCCTTGTCACCCCGCCCGTTCGGAGGACCGCGGCTCCCGGCCGGCGGCCCGGGCCGTCTCGGCCGCCTCGGCCGGCCGCGGCGGCAGGTCGGCCAGCCACAGCCGCTGCAGCATGTGCCAGTCCTCGGGCTTGCTGCTGATCCCGCGGGCGAAGCCGTCGGCGACCGCCTGCGTCCCGGCGGTGACCTGCTCCCGCAGCCGCGCGCCCGGCAGGTCGATCGGGGGGCTGACGTGGTGGGTCCAGGCGTCGTCGCCGAGGAAGTGCGAGTGGACGGTGTGCAGCGACGCGCCGGTCATCGCCGCGAGCAGCGCCGGGCCCGAGGGCATCTTGGCCGGTTCGCCGAAGAAGTCGACCTCGAGGCCGTGGCGGGAGAGATCACGGTCGGCGAGCAGGCACACGACCCCGTTGCGCCGCAGCCGCTCGGTGAGCACGTCCGTCGGCGGCCGGTCGCCGCCGGTGAGGGCGACCACCTCCATGCCCAGGGACTCGCGGTAGGCGACGAACCGGTCGAACAGCGCGGGCGGCTTCAGCCGCTCGGCCACGGTGGTGAACGAGCCCATGCGGTTGGCCAGCCAGATGCCCGAGGCGTCCCAGTTGCCGGAGTGCGAGAGCGCCAGGACCACCCCGTTGCCGGCCGCCAGCCCCGCCTCGAAGTGCTCGATCCCGGTCTGGTGCTCGTCGAAGCTGGCGATGACCGCGCGGTGGTCCATGCTCTCGAGCCGGAAGGTCTCCAGCCAGTAGCGGGCGTAGGAGCGCAGCGCGTCGCCCACGAGGGCGTCCATCCGCAGCTCCGAGACCCCCGGCCCGACCACCCGGCGCAGGTTGCGCCGCAGCTGCTGGGCGCCGGCGCCGTTGCGGACGGCGGCGGTGTCGGCCACGGCCCGGAACGTCCGGACGCTCACGCCCGCCGGCACGTTTTTGATCATGCTCCAGCCGGCGGTGTAGCCGAGCCGGGCGGCACGCTCCCGGGTGCGCTCGAACATCAGTGGTCAGCTGCTTCCCGCTCCGGCGCGGGACGCTTGTCCTGCCGCCACACGGTGGCGAAACGCTGCCCCACGGTGATGGCCGAGGCCGCGACCAGCAGCCACAGGGCGATGGCGAGCACGTAGGGCACGCCGATCCCGGTGAGGCCGGTGCCGACCAGGACCACGATGAGCCGCTCGGCGCGTTCGGCGATGCCGACCGTCGCGGTCAGCCCCGCCGCCTCGGCCCGCGCCCGGATGTAGCTGGTCAGCGCGCCCAGTACCAGGCACAGCAGGGCCGCGAGCAGCATCCAGCGCTGGTCCCGCAGCCCGTAGTACCAGGCCAGCGCCCCGAAGATCGCGGCGTCGGCGATGCGGTCGCAGGACGAGTCGAGCACCGCCCCGAACGTCGACCCGCCGCCGCCGGCGCGCGCCACCGCGCCGTCGACGATGTCGAGCAGCACGAAGAAGGTGATGACGAACGTCCCGGTGAGGAACCAGCCGGTTCCCAGCAGCCCGACGGCGGCGGCGACGGCGCCCACGGTGCCCACGACGGTGATGAGGTCCGGGGTCACCCCGGCCCGGGCCAGGCTGGCCCCGAGCGGGACGAGCGCCCGTGACACGGCGGTACGCGCATGGATGTTGAGCACGCTGGTCGAGGCCCCGTTTCGGCGGTGATTGGGTCCGCCCACGATAGCCGGGCCGGCCGGGCGCCCGGCCGGCCGTCGGCGGCGCTACTCCTTGGGCAGGTTCAGCTTGGACAGGTCCGGCAGCTCCATGCCCGGCGGCAGCTGCTGGTTTCCCGGCATACCGGTGGGGAATCCGCTCGGCAGGCCCTGCGGCCCGCGGGGCTGGCTGGGCCCGCGACCCTGCTTCTGCTTGTTCTTGCCCTTCTTCGCTTTGCGGCTGTTCTTCGACGACTTCGTCGCGCTCTTCTTCCGCATGCCGGGCATGCCCATCCCGCCCAGCTGGCCCATCATCTTGCGGGCCTCGAAGAACCGGTCGACGAGCTGGTTGACGTCGCTGACCCGCACTCCGCTGCCGGTGGCGATGCGCAGCCGCCGCGAACCGTTGATGATCTTCGGGTCGGTCCGCTCGGCGGGGGTCATGCCGCGGATGATGGCGGCGGTGCGGTCGAGGTCGCGGTCGTCGACCTCCGACATCGCCTCCTTCATCTGCCCCATGCCGGGCATCATCCCGAGCAGGTTGCCGATGGGCCCCATCCGCCGGATCGCCTGCAGCTGGTCCAGGAAGTCCTCGAGGGTGAACTGGTTGCCGGAGGCCAGCTTGGCGGCCATCCGCTCGGCCTCGCCCTGCTCGAAGTGCTTCTCGGCCTGCTCGATCAGGGTGAGCATGTCTCCCATGCCGAGGATGCGGGAGGCCATCCGGTCGGGGTGGAAGACGTCGAAGTCCTCGAGCTTCTCGCCGTTGGAGGCGAACATGATCGGCTGGCCGGTGACCTCGCGTACCGACAGGGCCGCACCGCCGCGGGCGTCGCCGTCGAGCTTGGTCAGGACGACGCCGGTGAACCCGACGCCGTCGCGGAACGCCTGCGCGGTGTTCACGGCGTCCTGTCCGACCATGGCGTCGACGACGAACAGGACCTCCTGCGGCTCGACCGCCGAGCGGATGTCGGCCGCCTGCTGCATCATCTCCGCGTCGATGCCGAGCCGCCCGGCGGTGTCGACGACGACCATGTCGTGCTGCTGCCGGCGCGCGAAGTCGAGGGAGTCCTTGGCCACCCGCACCGGGTCGCCGACGCCGTTACCCGGCTCCGGGGCGAAGGTCGGCACGCCGGCCCGCTCCCCCACCACCTGCAGCTGGTTGACGGCGTTCGGGCGCTGCAGGTCGCAGGCCACCAGCAGCGGGGTGTGCCCCTGCTCACGCAGCCACCGGCCCAGCTTGCCGGCCAGCGTGGTCTTGCCGGAGCCCTGCAGGCCCGCCAGCATGATCACCGTCGGCGGCTGCTTGGCGAACTGCAGCCGGCGGGTCTCGCCGCCGAGGATGGCGACGAGTTCCTCGTTGACGATCTTGATGACTTGCTGGGCCGGGTTGAGGGCCTGCGAGACCTCGGCGCCGCGGGCCCGCTCCTTGATCCGGCCGATGAACTGGCGCACCACCGGCAGGGCGACGTCGGCCTCGAGCAGCGCGATGCGGATCTCGCGGGCGGTGGCGTCGATGTCCTCCTCCGACAGCCGGCCCTTCCCCCGCAGGGTGGTGAAGACGGCGGAGAGGCGGTCGGAGAGCGTGTCGAACACGGCGTGCCTTTCGACGGTGGTCGTGCGGTGCGCCCGGGGGCAGGGCTTCGACCAGCCTACTGGCGGGGCCGCGGGGTGACCCGAACGACCGCCGAGTGGTCGTTCTCGGCGCGAGTGGTCGCAGATTCCGCGACCACTCGGCGCCGGATCGACCACTCGGCGTTCGTGGGAGGGACGCTGGGCCTGCGCGGGCGGCTCAGTGCAGGCCGCTGCCGCCGTCGACGTAGAGGACCTGGCCGGTGACGTAACCGGACTCCTCGCCGGCGAAGAAGGCGGCGGCGTTGGCGATGTCGGCCGGCACGCCGCCGCGGCGGACCGGGATGGACTTCGCGACGTTCTCGCGCATGTCGTCGATGGTGATGCCGATGCGCTCGGCGGTGGCGGTGGTCATCGCGGTCTCGATGAAGCCGGGGGCGATGGCGTTGGCGGTGATGCCGAACGGCCCCAGCTCGATGGCGAGCGTCTTGGTCAGACCCTGCAGGCCGGCCTTCGCCGTCGAGTAGTTCGCCTGGCCGCGGTTGCCCCGGGCCGAGGTCGAGGACATGCAGATGATCCGGCCGAACTTGGCCTCGACCATGTGCTGCTGCGCGATCGAGCTGCACAGGAAGGCGCCACGCAGGTGGACCTCCATGACGGTGGTCCAGTCGTCGTCGCTCATCTTGAACAGCAGGTTGTCGCGCAGCACCCCGGCGTTGTTGACGAGGATGTGCAGGCCGCCGTACTCGCCGACGAGGGTGTCGACGGCTGCCTGGACCTGATCGCGCTTCGAGACGTCGGCGCCGAGCGCGAGCGCGGTGCCGCCGGTCTTGGTGATCTGGTCGACGGTGGCCTGCGCGGCGTCCTGCTGCAGGTCCAGCACGCCGACCTTGGCGCCGTCTGCGGCGAGGCGGGCGGCGATGTCGGCGCCGATGCCCTGGGCGGCACCGGTGACGAGCGCGACGCGATCCTTGACTCCTGGCATGTGGGTCAGTCTCCTTCGGATTGTTCGGGACGGTTCCGGTCACGGGGTCGGCCCGCGCCGACCAGCCGGCGCAGGCCGGCCAGCCAGCGGTCGGGGTCGGACGCCTTCTGCGCCCAGAACGTACCGACCTCCGGGTGCGGCAGGAGCAGGAACCTGCCGGTGGTGATCCCGTCGACCGCGACCTGAGCCACCTGCTCGGCGCTGATGATCTCGCCCGAGGCCGCCACGGCCTTCGCCCCGGGTTCGCCGGCGGCGAGCGGGTCCATCAGCAGCGGGGTAGCGACGCCCATGGGGCAGAGCACGCTGACGCCGATGCCGCGGTCGCCGTAGGTGACCGACAGCCACTCGGCGAAGGCGACCGCGCCGTGTTTGGTGACCGCGTAGGGCGCGTCGCCGGGCGAGGTGAGCAGCCCCGCCGCCGACGCCGTCTGCAGCAGGTGACCCGACCCGCGTTCGAGCATGCCGGGCAGCACCGCCCGGGCGGCGTGGACGTGGGCCATGACGTTGACCTCGAACGCCGCCTGCCACCGGTTCTCGGGGTCGTCGAGTCCGACACCGGTGGTGATGCCGGCGTTGGAGCAGAACAGGTCGACGCGCCCCTCGCGGGCCTCGGTGCGTCCGACGAGCGCCGCGACGGCGGCGGAGTCGGTGACGTCGACCTGTTCGGCGACGCCGTCGACCTCGTCGGCGACCGCCCGGGCGCCGGCCGCGTCGCGGTCGACCACGACGACGCGGGCGGCGCCGTCGGCGGCCAGGCGGCGGGCGAGGGCGGCGCCGATGCCGCTGCCGCCGCCGGTGACGATGCAGACGCTGTCGGTGATGTTCACACGGGCCTCCGATCGGGCTGGGGGGTGCGGTGCCGGGCGCCGGTGGGCACCCCGAGGCCGGCGAGCACGAGGTCGGCGAGTTCGGTGGCGAACTGCTCGGCGCTGGTTCGGCCGTCGGGCCGGTACCACAGCGGCAGCTCGTTCACGACGCCGAAGATCGTGAACGTCACGGTGTCGGCCGAGGCGACGGTGGCGAACTCGCCGGCCTGCTGCCCCTGCCGGACGAGGTCGCGGACGGTGTCGTGGTAGCGGCGGCGGTCTCGCCGGTACTGCTCGGTGCGGTCGTCGCCGAGGCGTTGCAGCTCGCGCCAGAACACCAGGGCAGGGCGGGCGCTGGCGGCGGTGGTGACCACCAGGTCCGTGATCAGCGCCCGCAGCGTCTCCGGGGCGGTGCGTCGCTGCGCGACGATCTCGTCCATCCGCGTCAGCTGCCGGGTGATGAGGTCGCCGTAGACCTCGTAGAGCAGCGCCTCCTTGCTGACGAAGTGGTGGTAGAAGCCGCCCTTGGCCACCCCGGCGCGCGCGACCACCTGCGAGACGCTCGTGCCGTCGAAACCCTGCTCGGCGAACAGGTCGACGGCGGCGGCGAGCACGCGGTCGCGGATGCCGGCGGGCGCGTTCACGTCGCCGGCGCGTGGGCGCGCAGCTCGTCGCGCGCGAGCGAGCGCAGGTGGACCTCGTCGGGACCGTCGGCGAGGTGGAGGGTGCGCAGCTGCGCCCACATCGAGGCGAGCGGCGTGTCACCGGACACCCCCGCCCCGCCGTGGGCCTGGATCGCGCGGTCGACGACGTAGGACGCCGCCCGGGGGGCGGCGACCTTGATCGCGGAGATCTCGGTACGGGCGTTCTTGGCACCGACGTTGTCGATGAGCCACGCGGCCTTGAGCACCAGCAGCCGGACCTGCTCGATCGCCAGCCGCGACTCGGCGATCCACTCCTGGACGACCCCGTGGGAGGCGATCTGCTGGCCGAAGGTCGACCGGGACGAGGTGCGGGTGCACATGAGTTCCAGCGCCCGCTCGGCGACCCCGAGGCTGCGCATGCAGTGGTGGATCCGGCCGGGGCCGAGGCGGGCCTGGGCCATCATGAAGCCGCCGCCCTGCGGCCCGAGCAGGTTCTCGACGGGTACCCGCACGCCGTCGTAGCGGATGACCCCGTGTCCGCCGTGCGGGCCGTCGTCGTAACCGAAGACCGACGTGGAGCGCTCGACGGTGACCCCCGGCGTGTCCAGCGGGACGAGGATCATCGAGTGCTGGGCGTGGCGGGCCGCGTCCGGGTCGCTGACACCCATGACGATGGCGACCTTGCACTCCGGTCGCAGGGCGCCGGTGGACCACCACTTGGTGCCGTCGACGACGTAGCTGTCCCCGTCGCGGGTGATGGTGGTGGCGATGTTGGTGGCGTCCGACGACGCGACGCCGGGCTCGGTCATCGAGAAGCAGGATCGGATCTCGCCGTCGAGCAGCGGCCGCAGCCACTGGTGCGCCTGCTGCTCGGTGGCGAACATCGACATCAGCTCCATGTTGCCGGTGTCGGGCGCGCTGCAGTTCATCGCCTCCGGCGCGATGGCGCCGGAGCGTCCCGTCAGCTCGGCGATCGGGGCGTAGTCGAGCACCGACAGCCCGGCGCCGTGCGTGGTGTCGGGCAGGAAGAGGTTCCACAACCCGCGGGAGCGGGCCTCGGCCTTGAGCGTGGCGAGCACCTCGGGCGTTCGGAACGGCGTGCCCGCCGCGCGGTTGGCCGCCTCCTGTTCCTCGAAGACGTGTTCGTTCGGGTAGATCTGCTCGTCGAGGAAGGCTTGTACCTGCTTCTGCAGGTCCTGCGAGCGCTCGCTGTGTGCGAAGTCCATGGCTACTCCCGGCGGGTGGACTGGTGGGTGGCGGTTCAGTCGGTCTCGAGCAGCGCCAGAGCGCGGCCGAGCAGGTCGGGGACCCGCTCGCCGTAGTTCTCGAAGCCCTCGCCGACGGTCTTGCCGGCGAGGTAGCGCTTGTGGATGCCCTCGGAGATCACGGCGAGCTTGAAGAAGCCGAGCGCCGTGTACCAGTCGAGGTGGCTCAGGTCGCGGGGCGAGCGCTCGGTGTAGCGGCGCACCATCGCCTCCGTGGTCAAGAAGCCGTCCGCCGGCGGCATGATCGGCATGACGGTGTCGTCCTCGGCCGCGAGCCCCTGGTAGACGGCGAGCAGCCCGACGTCGGCGAGCGGGTCGCCCAGGGTCGCCATCTCCCAGTCGACGACGGCGGCGATGCGGCTGAAGTCGGGCGCGAACATCACGTTGGTCAGCCGGTAGTCGCCGTGCACGATCGCGGGCGTCGACTGCTCGGGCAGCCGATCGTGGAGCAGCTCGACGGTGCGGGTCAGCTCGGGGCGCGGCTGGGTCTCGGAGGCGTCCCACTGCTTGGTCCAGCGGCGCAGCTGCCGGGCGAGGAAGCCCTCGGGGCGGCCGAACTCGGCGAGCCCGACCTCGGTGGGCTCGACCTGGTGCAGGTCGACCAGGGTGTCGACGAGCTGCTCGCAGGAGCTGGTCGCGATCTCGGGGGTGACCCGATCGAGCACCTCGCGCTTGTCGAACACGACACCGTCGACGAAGCCCATCAGGTAGAACTGCGCGCCGAGTACGTCGTCGTCCTCGCACAGCGCCACGGCCTGGGGCACCGGCACGCGGGTGCGCTGCAGCGCGCTGATGACCCGCCACTCCCGCACCATGTCGTGGGCCGTCGGCAGGACGTGGGCCAGCGGCGGACGGCGGAGCGCCCACGTGGTCGTGCCGTCGGTGATGCGGTAGGTGAGGTTCGACCTGCCGCCGGCCACGACCTCGCCGGCCAGCCGGCCCGAGCGCAGCCCCGGCACGGTGTCGTCCATCCAGGACGCGAGGCGGGCGAGGTCGACACCGGGGAGCTCACTCACCCGGCCGACTTTAGAGACCGACCGGTCGGTCTGACAAGGCCAGAGCGGCCGGCTGCTCAGCCGACGGCGGCGCCGAACAGCGACCCGACGCCGTAGGTCACGGCGGCGGCGAGCAGACCGAAGACGAGCTGCCGCAGCCCGCTGTACCACCAGCTGCGGCTGGTGAAGCGCGAGGTCACCGCACCGGCCGCGAACAGGGCCACCACCGCGAGCAGGGCAGAGATCAGCAGGGTGCTGACCCCGAACAGGTAAGGCAGCAGCGGGATCACCGCCCCGACGCTGAACGCGGCCAGCGAGGAGAGCGCCGCGGTCCAGGGGCTCGGCAGCTGCTTCGGGTCGACCCCGAGCTCCTCCTGGGCGTGGATGAGCAGCGCCTGGTCGGGGTCGCGCGACAGCTGCGCGGCGACCTCGCGCGCCAGGCGGGGCTCGACCCCGCGCGCCTCGTACATGGCCGCGAGCTCGGCCTGCTCGGCGGCGGCGTTGTGCCGTAGTTCGTGGCGCTCGACCGCGAGCTCGGCCGCGGTCGACTCGTTCTGGCTGGTGACCGAGATGAACTCGCCGGCGGCCATCGAGAAGGCGCCGCCGACCAGCCCGGCCAGACCTGCCAGGGCCACGTTCTTGCTTGCGACCGAGGCGCCGGCGACACCGGCGATCAGCGCGAAGTTCGAGACCAGCCCGTCCATCATCCCGAACACCGTGGGGCGCAGCCACCCGCCGCTGACGTCGCGGTGCTGGTGGTGGATCTCCTGGTCGGGGGTGTCGGGCAGGTCGTCCGGGTCGAGCGACAGGTCAATCCTCGCGTCGGCCATCGGGGCTCACCTCTACCTCGTGCTCGGTCGGGGAGTCGCCGCCGCTCGCGGCGCTCGGGCGGTAGTACGGGGAATCCTCGCGGCGGGCGTGGAAGCCGCCGTGGGTGACGAACCAGGCCAGCCCCAGCAGGAACACGATGATCGCGGTGAAGACGTTCAGCCGGATCCCGAGAATGTGGTTGGCGTGGTCGGTGCGCAGCATCTCGATCCATACCCGCCCGAGTGTGTAGCCCATGACGTAGAGGGCGAGCACGTTTCCGCGGCCGAGGCGTAGCCGCCGGTCGAGCAGGATCAGCGCCACCCCGATCGCGGCGTCCCACAGCAGCTCGTAGAGGAAGGTGGGCTGGTACAGCTGCGGCAGCGTCGCGGAGTTAACCGGGCAGCGCTCCCCGCCGGAGGCGAGGCTGCCGGCGACCGCGTGCCCGACGTCGACGTTGAGGCAGTGGATCTGCAGCCCCCAGGGCAGGCTGGTGGGGCCCCCGTAGAGCTCGTTGTTGAACCAGTTGCCGAGCCGCCCGATCGCCTGGGCGAAGATGACGCCCGGCGCGCAGGCGTCGGCGAAGACCGGGAGCCTGATACCGCGGCGGCGACACCCGATCCAGGCGCCGACCCCACCGAGCGCGATCGCGCCCCAGATGCCCAGCCCGCCGTCCCAGATCTTGAGCGCGTCGATCGGGTGGGTTCCGGGGCGGCCCAGGAAGTACAGCTCGGGGTCGCTGATCACGTGGTACAGCCGGCCGCCGACGATCCCGAAGACGATCGCCCAGCCGGCGACGTCCCACACGTGATCCGGGTCGCCGCCCCGCTCCCGCCAGCGCCGCAGCGTGACCACGATGGCCACGACGATGCCGAGGATGATGCACAGCGCGTAGGCCCGAACGGGGAGTGGCCCGAGGTACCACACACTCTGCGTCGGGCTGGGGATCGAAGCGAGCGCCGTCACGACACCACGGTAGCCGCCGCTCCGGACCGGCCCCGCCGGACACCGGCGGAGAGGTCCTCGGCCAGGGCCCGGACCGCCCGGACACCCTGCTCGTCCGGCGAGTCGAGCAGCCGCTTCACCAGCGCCGAGCCGACGATGACGCCGTCGGCGAAGGCCGCGACCTGCGCCGCCTGCTCGCCGGTGGAGACGCCGAGCCCGACGCAGACGGGCACGTCCGGCGCGAGCGCCCGCACCCGCCCCACCAGGTCGGCCGCGGCGTCGCCGACGGCTGCCCGGGCGCCGGTGACCCCCATGACCGCGCTGGCGTAGACGAACCCCCGCGACGCCGCCGCCGTGGTGGCGATGCGGGCGTCGGTGGACGACGGCGCCACCAGGAAGATGCGGTCCAGGTCGTGCTCGTCGGTGGCGGCCAGCCACTCGCCGGCCTCGTCCGGGATGAGGTCCGGCGTGACGGCCCCGGAGCCTCCGGCAGCGGCGAGATCGGCGGCGAAGCGCGCCACGCCGTAACGCTCGACCTGGTTCCAGTAGCCCATGGTGACGGCGGCGGCGGCGGCCTCGGCGACCGCGCTCACGGCGCGCAGCGCATCCCGCACGCCCACCCGCTGTCGTACCGCGTGCTCGGTGGCCCGCTGGATGGTGGGGCCGTCCATCACCGGGTCGCTGTACGGGACGCCGACCTCCACGACGTCGCAGCCGCCCTCGACCAGCGCGCGCATCGCCGCGATCGAGGTCTCGACATCGGGGTAGCCGACCGGGAGGTAGCCGACGAGGACGGCCCGGCCGCCGGCCCGGGCCTCGGCCAGCGCGTCGCGCAGCGCGGTCACGGCGCGTCCGACCCGTCCGGCGGCGTGGCAACGTCGTCGTCGGCCAGCCCGAACCAGCGCGCGGCGGTCTCGACGTCCTTGTCCCCCCGCCCGGAGAGGTTCACGAGGATCACCGCCTCGGGCCCGAGCTCGCGGCCGAGCTCCAGCGCGCCGGCGAGGGCGTGGGCGGACTCGATCGCCGGGATGATGCCCTCGCTCCGGGACAGCAGCTCAAAGGCGTGCATCGCCTGCGCGTCGGTGATCGGGCGGTACTCCGCGCGGCCGGTGTCCTTCAAGTACGAGTGCTCCGGCCCGACGCCCGGGTAGTCGAGACCGGCCGAGATGGAGTGCGACTCGAGCGTCTGCCCGTCGTCGTCCTGCAGCAGGTAGGAGCGGGCACCGTGCAGCACGCCGGGCAGCCCGCCGGTGATGGAGGCCGCGTGGCGTCCGGTCCCGACGCCGTCACCGCCCGCCTCCAGGCCGACCAGGCGGACGCCCTCGTCGGGGACGAAGGCGGTGAAGATGCCGATCGCGTTGGAGCCGCCGCCGACGCAGGCGGCGACGGCGTCGGGGAGCCGGCCGACGCGGTCGAGGACCTGGTCGCGGGCCTCGTCGCCGATGATCCGCTGGTACTCCCGCACCATCATCGGGAACGGGTGCGGTCCGGCGACGGTGCCGAAGAGGTAGTTGGTGGTGTCGACGTTGGTGACCCAGTCCCGCATCGCCTCGTTGATGGCGTCCTTGAGCGTCCGCGACCCGGTCGTCACCGGCACCACCCGGGCGCCGAGCAGCCGCATGCGGACGACGTTGAGCGCCTGCCGGCGGGTGTCCTCCTCCCCCATGTAGACGACGCAGTCGAGTCCCAGCAGGGCGGCCGCGGTGGCGGTGGCGACGCCGTGCTGACCCGCGCCGGTCTCGGCGATCACTCGTTTCTTGCCGATGTGCCGGGTCAGCAGGGCCTGCCCCAGCACATTGTTGATCTTGTGCGAGCCGGTGTGGTTGAGGTCCTCGCGTTTGAGCAGGATCCGGGCGCCGCCGCCGTGCTCGGCGAAGCGGGGTACGTCGGTGAGCGGGGACGGCCGGCCGGTGTAGTCGCGCAGCAGGGCGGCCAGCTCGCCGCGGAAGGCCGGGTCGTCGCGGGTCGCCACGAACGCCTCGGTGAGTTCGTCGATCGCGGCGACGAGCGCCTCGGGCACGAAGCGCCCCCCGTAGGGGCCGAAGTGACCGCCCGCGTCGGGGACGCTGGCGAAGCGTGAGGTCACGGCAGGACTCTTTTCGAAGGTCGGCGGGACAGGCAGCGGGAGCGTCAGCTCCGCCATCGCTCCGGCCGTACCGCCATGGATGGCACGATACCCGGCGCGGCGGCGGCGCTGCGTACAGTCTCGCCGAGGGAGGACCCATGACCGAGCCGCACGACCCGGCCGCCCCCGCCGCTGCAGGTCCCGCCGAGCGCACCCTGCCGCGCTGGTTCACCGACACCGCGGCCACCCACTCGCAGTGGTACGTGGACCGGTTCCGGACGCTCGCGGCCGACGGCGCCGACCTCGCCGGCGAGGCCCGCCTCGTGGACGCGATGCTGGCCCGCGGCTCCCGGGTGCTCGACGCCGGCTGCGGCACCGGACGCACCGGCGCCGCGCTGCACGCGGCCGGCCACACCGTCGTCGGCGTCGACGCCGACGCCACGCTGCTCGCGGCCGCGATCGCCGACCACC
The DNA here is from genome assembly GCA_963776855.1 of uncultured Actinomycetota bacterium. GTDB lineage: Bacteria > Actinomycetota > Actinomycetes > Mycobacteriales > Jatrophihabitantaceae > Jatrophihabitans. The sequence goes on from CAVZOC010000006.1 coordinate 118,817, forward strand.
CGGGCCCGGAGTGGCTGCAGGCCGACCTGGCCGAGCTCGACCTGCGGTGCGAGCCGTTCGACGCGGCGGTGCTGGCCGGAAACGTGATGGTCTTCCTCGCCCCCGGCACCGAGGCGACCGTGCTGCGCACGCTGGCAGCGCACGTGCGGCCGGGCGGGCTCGTGGTGACCGGGTTCGCCACCGACCGGCCCTACCGGGTGGCGGACTTCGACCGCGACTGCGCGGCGGCGGGCCTGACGCGCCTGCACCGGTTCGCGAGCTGGGACCTCGAGCCCTGGCACGAGGGGGCGGACTGGGCCGTCACCGTGCTGCGCGCGGCGTCGCCGGGTGGGCCCCGGCGGTGACGAGGTCGGCCACGGCCTGCCGCGGGTCGACGCCGAGGACGAGCGACTCCCCCACCAGCACCGCGTCGGCGCCCGCCGAGGCGTACTCGATCAGGTCGCGCGGGCCCCGGACACCCGACTCGGCGATCTTCACGATCTCGTTCGGCAGCCCGGGGGCGATGCGTTCGAAGATGCTGCGGTCGACCTCGAGGGTGCGCAGGTTGCGGGCGTTGACACCGATGACCCGGGCGCCGGCGTCCAGGGCGCGGGAGGCCTCCTCCTCGGTGTGGACCTCGACCAGGGCGGTCATACCGAGCGACTCGACCCGCTCCCGCAGCCCCACCAGCACGTTCTGCTCGAGGGCCGCGACGATCAGCAGCACGACGTCGGCGCCGTGCGCGCGGGCCTCGTGGACCTGGTAGGAGTCGACGACGAAGTCCTTGCGCAGCACCGGAATCCCGACGGTGGCGCGCACCGCATCCAGGTCGGCCAGCGAGCCGCCGAAGCGGCGCTGCTCGGTGAGCACGCTGATCATCCGGGCGCCGCCGGCCTCGTAGCGGGCGGCGAGCGCGGCGGGATCGTCGATGGACGCGAGCGCGCCCCGGGACGGGCTGCTGCGTTTGACCTCGGCGATCACGCCGACACCGGGCTCTCGCAGCCGCGCGAGGGCGTTGTGCGGGGCGGGGGCGGCGGCCGCGGCGGCGCGGACGCCGTCGAGCGGCAGAAGCGCCTGCCGGGCAGCCACGTCTTCCCGGACGCCCGCGACGATCTCGTCGAGCACGCTCGCCATCGGATCCCCCTCCCGCCGGGAGTCGGTCTGCCGCGATCGAGGTCTGCTGTGGAGTCGACTGTAACCAGCCTGCCCGCTCAGGATGAGGTCGGGTCCTCGCCCCGGTCGAGTGCGGACCACATCGCGGCCGCCGCCCGCCCCTCGGTCTCGCCCGGCTCGGGCGAGGCGTCGTACCGCGACGACATGTGTTGCCAGCGCCCTCCGAGGGCGGCGATGAGGACCCCCGCGGCCAGTACCGCCACCCCGCAGCCGATCGACAGCGCCGGCCAGGCCGCGTGCACCTCGATCCGCGGTCTCGCGCCGAGCGCGACGCTGACGGTCTGCCGGCGCGCCTCGACCAGCGCCCGCGCGCGGGCGGCGCCGATCGCGGAGGTGGAGCTGACCGCCCGCCAGACCAGTCCCGCGCCGGCCAGGGCGACGACACCGCCCACCGCTCGCCGCCAGCGGCCCCGGGTGGCCACCACCGCCACCGCGCCGGCGAGCGCGACCAGGGCCAGCGCCGTGGACGCCGCGTCGACGTCGCGCCCGGAGAGGTCCACGACCGCCGGAGGGAACGGCCCGGCCCGGCGCACCGTGACCGTCTGCCAGGTCAGGCTCGACAGCAGCAGCGCCCCGCCGGCCGCGGCCAGCTGCAGCAGCAGGGTGGACAGGTAGGGCAGGTAGCGACGCATCACAGCGTCCGCAGGGTCTCGGCGGTGGCGATGGCCTGCAGCACGGCGCGTGCCTTGTTGCGGGTCTCCTGCTCCTCCTGGGCGGGGACGCTGTCGGCGACCACGCCGGCCGCGGCCTGCACGTAGGCGACGCCGTCGCGCATGACCGCCGTGCGGATCGCGATCGCCATGTCGAGGTCGCCGGCGGCGTCCAGATAGCCCACGGCGCCGCCGTAGACGTTGCGGCGCACCGGCTCGAGCTGCTCGATCAGCTCCATCGCCCGCACCTTCGGCGCGCCGGTCAGCGTGCCGGCGGGAAAGGTCGCGGTGAGCACGTCGAAGGCGTCCATCCCGGCGGCGACCTCGGCCTCGACGGTCGACACGATGTGCCAGACGTGGCTGTAACGCTCCACCGCCCCGAACTCCACCACCTCGACGGTTCCGGGGGCTGCGACGCGGCCGAGGTCGTTGCGGGCCAGGTCGACGAGCATCACGTGCTCGGCCTGCTCCTTGGGGTCGCTGACGAGTTCGGTGGCCAGCGCCGCGTCCTGCTCGGCGGTCTCGCCGCGGCGGCGGGTGCCGGCGATGGGGTGCAGCACCGCCCGGGTGCCGGCGACCGAGACGAGCGCCTCCGGGCTCGAGCCGACGACGTCGACGTCCCCGGTCCGCAGGAAGTACATGTACGGCGACGGGTTCAGCGTCCGCAGCACCCGGTAGACGTCGAGCGGGTCGGCGTCGGTCTCGGCGACGAAGCGCTGCCCCACCTGGATCTGGAACACCTCCCCCGCGCGGACGGCCGCCAGCGCCGCCTCGACGGCCGGCTGGTACTCGCCCTCGGGGGTGCGGGAGCGGGCCGGTTTCGGCGGCGCCGGCGCCGTGGTCGCGACCGTGGGTTCGGCCGGCGTGGCGAGGTCGGCCTGCATCCGGTCCAGCCGCCGCACGGCGTCGCTGTAGGCGGCGTCGAGCTCGGGCGCGGCCATGTCGGGGCGCAGCATCGCGTTCGCGATCAGCACCACGGTGCACTCGTGGTGGTCGACGGCGGCGAGGTCGGTCGTGAGGTACATCGTCAGTTCCGGCAGCCCGAGCTCGTCGACGGCCTTCTCCGGCAGCCGCTCGAGGTGCCGGACCACGTCGTAGCCCAGGTAGCCGACGAACCCGCCGGTCAGCGGCGGCAGGCCCGGCAGGCGCGGGCCCTTGATCGCCCGCCAGGCGGCCCCGAGCGCGGCGAGCGGGTCGCCGCCGGTGGGAACGCCGGGCGGGACCTCCCCGGTCCAGGCCGCCTCACCGTCGACGACCCCGAGGCGGGCGGCGGCCCGGACGCCGACGAACGACCAGCGCGAGAACGAGGCCCCCGGCTCGGCGGACTCGAGCAGGAAGGTGCCGGGTTGGCCGGCGGCCAGCTTGCGGTAGACGCCGACCGGTGTCTCGGCGTCCGCGAACAGCGTGCGGGTGATCGGCACCATCCGGTGGGTGGCGGCGAGGCGGTCGAGGTCGTTCCGGCCCAGCGGCGCCGGGACCGTCCGGCCGGCGGTCACGGCCGTCGCACCGGGAGCTCGCCGGCGTCGAAGCAGGTGCGCTCCCCGGTGTGGCAGGCGGGGCCCACCTGATCCACCCGCACCAGCAGCGCGTCACCGTCGCAGTCGAGGGCGACGGACTTCACGTGTTGCACGTGCCCGGAGGTGTCCCCCTTGATCCAGTACTCCTGCCGCGACCGCGACCAGAACGTCCCCCGGCCCGTGGTGAGCGTGCGGTGCAGGGCCTCGTCGTCCATCCAGCCGACCATCAGGACCTCACCGGTGTCGTGCTGCTGGACGACGGCGGCGACCAGCCCGGCGGCGTCGCGCTTGAGGCGGGCGGCGACGGCGGGGTCCAGCTCGGACGAGGCGCGCGGCGGCATGGCACCGATTGTGCCCGGCCCGCCGGTCGAGGCGCCGTGGGCTCAGCCCCCGTCGATGCCGGGCAGCCGTACGGTGACGGTGCTGCCGTGCTCGACGGTGCTGTCGAAGCGGACCGTGCCGCCGTGCGCGTTCACGACGGCCGCGACGATGGCCAACCCCAGCCCGCTGCCGCCGCGGGCCCGGGTACGGGCCTTGTCGGCGCGCCAGAAGCGCTCGAAGACGTGCGCCGCCTCCTCCGGCGGCAGCCCCGGCCCGCCGTCGATCACCTGGATGACGACGTCGGGGCCGTCCTCGCCGCCCCGAACCCGGATCGGGCGCTCGGGGGCGGTGTGGACCGCGGCGTTGTTGATCAGGTTGCGCACCACGCGCAGCAACTGGTCGGGGTCGCCGACGACGTGCAGGTGGGGCGGCACCGGGTCGACGAGGATCTCCCGGTCGGCGAAGGCGGCCCGGGCCCCGCTGACCGCGTCGTCGAGCAGCGCCTCGAGCTCGATCAGCTCGTGGCGTGGCGGCCGGTCGGCGGCGTTGCCGTCGCCGCGCGCCAGCATCAGCAGGTCCTCGACCAGTCGCGACATCCGGGTCCCCTCGAACTCGATCCGGTCGAGGTTGTCCTCACTGTCGTCGCCGGCGGCGCGCTGCATGCGGGCCAGTTCGGCGTAGCCGCGGATCGAGGTGAGCGGGGTACGCAGCTCGTGGGAGGCGTCGGCCAGGAACTGCCGCATCCGCCGCTCGCTCTCGACCCGGGCGGCGAACTGGGTCTCGACCGCGGCGAGCATGGTGTTGAACGATGTCGCGAGCTGACCGACCTCGGTGTCGGGCTCGTCGTCGGGCACGCGGCGTTCCAGCCCGGCGCCCTCGGGCGACAACTCGGTGGCGACGTCCTGGGCGGTGAGCGTGACCCGCCGCAGCCGGCGCAGGCTCAGGCGCACGCCGGCGGTGGTCGCCAGCATCGCCAGCACCACCGAGGCGCCGCCGATGACCACCTCGAGCAGCACCAGCCGGCGCAGGATTCGACTCACCTCCTCGGTGGACAGGCCCGACACCACCGTGTAGTGGCCGAACGGTGTGTGTAGCGACTCGGCACTGATCCGCAGCCGCTGTCCGGTGGCGGTGACGATGGTCCGCGGGACCTGCGGCTGGGCGCTGATCTGCTCGATCTCGTTCTGCGTCAGCGTGATCGCGCGCAGCGAGGGGCTCTCCAACACCGAGACCCGCTGCTGCCCGTTCCCGGTTAGGACCGCCACCCACTCCACCTGCGGCGCCTGGTAGCTCAGCGACCCGCCGCCGAGGGAGCAGGACTGCTCGCCGTTGCGGAAGCACTGCGCGATCCGAGCGGTGTTGCTGTTGACGATCGAAGTCAGCTGCTGGTCGAGGCGGTCGAACAGGAACGAGCGCAGCGCGTAGAAGGTGGTCGTGCCGACGATGGCGACGAGCACGACCACCAGCGACACCACGCCGACGGTGATCTTCGCGGTCAGGCTGCGCGGGCCCCGGCCGGTCCGGCCGGGCAACTCGAGGGGCGGCCGGTCGCCGACGGAGCCGGGATCCACCGCGGCCTCCTGGATGGGGCCGGGCCCCAGAGTCCGGTTCGGGGCGCTCACTCGGTCACGGGCACCGGGTCACGCGCGGGGGGCCTTGATCACGTAGCCGGCGCCGCGGATCGTGTGGATCAACTTCGGTTCGACGTTGTCGACCTTCTTGCGCAGGTAGCCGATGTAGAGCTCGACGATGTTCGACTGGCCCTGGAAGTCGTACTTCCACACCCGGTCGAGGATCTGTGTCTTGGACAGCACCACCCGCTCGTTGCGCATGAGGTAGCGCAGCAGCTCGAACTCGGTGGCGGTCAGGTGCACCTCGACCCCGGCGCGGGTGACCTCGTGGCTGTTCTCGTCCAGTTCGAGGTCGGCGACCCGCAGGACGCCCTCGCGGCCGGCCTCCGGGGCGGAGCGGCGCAGCACGGCGTGGACGCGGGCCAGCAGCTCCTCGATGCTGAACGGCTTGACCACGTAGTCGTCGGCGCCGGAGCGCAGTCCGACGATGCGGTCGCTGGCGGTGTCACGGGCGGTGAGGAAGATGATCGGCACCTGGGAGCCGGCGGCGCGGAGGTTCTGCAGCACCCCGAGCCCGTCGAGGCCGGGCATCATCACGTCGAGGACGATGAGGTCGGGGTCGTTGTCGGCCACCTTCGCGAGTGCATCGGTGCCGCTGTCGGCGGTGACGGTCTCGAAGCCGTCGAAGCGTAGCGCCGAGGACACCAGGTGGGTCACGTTGTCCTCGTCGTCGACGACCAGGACCCGTCGCTTCGTCCCGCTGCCGGGGACCACCGTGGCTGCGCTCATCGCGTGCTCACTCCTCGCTTGCCGTGCCAGGCAACGCCTTTGCCCGCGCTGTGTCCATCCTGAGCACCACCCCTGGGCCCAGGATGAGGGCTACCTGGGAATCCGGTGTGGGGCGGCGGGTGGGCACGGCTCAACCGTCGCCGGAGCGCTGCCGGCGCAGCGGCGCCGGCTCGACGCCGGCGGGTTGGGAGCTACCGGGCAGCGCGTCGGCCCGGCCCGCGGAGTGCGTCCCGGTGGGCCGGCGGTAGAGCCGGGCGATCAGGGCCGGGGTCGCGCGGCCCACGTGCGACCAGCCGCCCGGAGCGAACGCGAGCGCGAGCGCGACGGTGGTGGTGGCCGCGATCAGGATCAGCACGGCCCGCCCGCCGATGGTCACGTCGGTCAGCAGGTAGATCGAGCCGGCGAGCAGCGCGAGCTGCACGAGGGCGAAGGGCCAGCGGCGGTGGCCGTTGAGCAGCCACCACAGCGTCACCGTGAGGACGATGAACACCACCGCCGCGACGATGCCGGCGATCAGCTCACCGGTCTGGCTGGAGGTGATGTCCGGGGGGTGTGCCGGCGCGAACCAGCCGTGCAGGATGAACAGCACCGCGTAGACCGCCAGGAACGGCAGCGGCGCGGTGCCCACCGACACCGCCCCGACGACCGCCGGTGGGCTCTCACGAACGTCGTCGTCGGTCACGGCGGCGTCCCTTCGTCATCGCGTCGCGCCGTCCGCCGGCGCCCGGGTTAGGCTGTGGGCGTGGAGCATTTCGCGCTCGGCGAGCGCCGCGCACTCAGCGAGACTCTACGCCGCGCCGGGCCCGCCGCCCCGACCCTGTGCGGCCATTGGACCACCACGGAGCTGGCCGCGCACCTGGTGCTGCGGGAGCGTTCGGCGGTGGAGCTGGCCGGCCGGCTGCCCGTCGAACGGTGGCAGGACCGGGCCGAGGCCGTCGTGTCGGAGCTGGCCGCGGCCGCGGCGTACGGCGAGCTCGTGGACGCCGTCGAGCGCGGGCCGCGGTGGAACGACCTGGCCGGGCCGGTCCCGGTGGCCTGGCTGTGGTCGCTGCCGGCCGTACGGGAGCAGGCGAACCTGCTGGAGTACCTCGTCCACCACGAGGACGTCCGCCGGGCCGCCGACGGCTGGGAGCCCCGCGCGGTGACCCCGGCCTTCGACCGGGCGGTCTGGAGCCGGCTGCGGATGCTGACGCGGTGGACGCTGCGCCGTGTCCCGGTCGGGCTCGAGCTGGTGCCACAGCCAGGGCCTCCCGGGTCGCCGGCCCCGACCACGCTGCCGACCATGCTGCCGACCATCCGCACCCGGGCCGCCCGCCGGAGCGGCGCCGCGGTGACGATGCGCGGTCCGGTGGTGGAGCTGACGCTGTTCGCGTTCGGCCGCGGCGCGCAGGCCCGGGTCGAGTTCGACGGCGAGCCGGCCGCCCTCGAGCGCGTCCGCGACGCCGACATCTCGCTCTGAGCCGCCGGACCGGCCGGCCTCAGCGCACGGCGAGCCCCGCGGCCCGGAGGTCGTCCTTGACCTCGGCCACTGTGAGTTCGCCGAAGTGGAACACGCTCGCCGCGAGCACGGCGTCGGCGCCGGCGGCGACCGCGGGCGCGAAGTGCTCCCGGGCGCCGGCCCCGCCGCTGGCGACGAGCGGGACACCGACCGCCGCGCGGGCCAGCCGGATCAGCTCCAGATCGAAGCCGTCCTTGGTGCCGTCGGCGTCCATCGAGTTCAACAGGATCTCGCCCGCGCCGAGGTCCGCCGCCTGCCGCAGCCACTCGAGCGCGTCGAGGCCGGTGCCTCGACGGCCGCCGTGGGTGGTGACCTCGAAGCCGCTGGGCGTGGGCGGCTGACCGGCGGGAACCCGGCGCACGTCGGCCGAAAGCACGAGCACCTGGTTGCCGAACCGCTCGGCGATCTCGCCGATCAGCGCCGGGCGGGCCACCGCCGCGGTGTTGACGCCGACCTTGTCGGCGCCGGCGCGCAGCAGCGCATCGACGTCGCCCGCGGTGCGGACCCCGCCGCCCACGGTGAGGGGGATGAACACCTGCTCGGCGCAGCGGCGCACCACCTCGTAGGTCGTCTCCCGCTCGCCCGAGGAGGCGGTGATGTCGAGGAAGGTCAGCTCGTCGGCTCCCTGCTCGTCGTACCGGCGGGCCAGCTCCACCGGGTCTCCCGCATCGCGCAGGCCCGCGAAGTTGACGCCTTTGACGACCCGGCCGGCGTCGACGTCGAGGCACGGGATGACACGGACGGCGAGGCTCACCCGCTCATCGTGCCAACCGGTCAGCCGACGGCGGCGAGCGCCTCGGGCAGCGTGAAGGCCCCGGCGTAGAGCGCCTTGCCGACGATCGCCCCCTCGACCCCGGCCTCGGTCAGGCCGGCGATGGCCCGCAGGTCGTCCAGCGACGCCACTCCCCCGCTGGCGACCACCGGCCGGTCGGTCCGCGAGCACACCTCCCGCAGCAGCGCCAGGTTCGGCCCGGTGAGCGTGCCGTCCTTGGTGACGTCGGTGACGACGTAGCGGGCGCAGCCGTCGGCGTCGAGCCGGGCCAGCGTGTCCCAGATGTCCCCGCCGTCCTCGGTCCAGCCGCGCGCGGCGAGCGTGGTGCCGCGCACGTCCAGCCCGACGGCGATCCGGTCGCCGTGCCGGGCGATGGCGTCCCGGACCCAGTCAGGCGCCTCGAGCGCGGCGGTGCCGAGGTTCACGCGCGCGCAGCCGGTGGCCAGCGCCGCCTCCAGCGAGGCGTCGTCGCGGATGCCGCCGGACAGCTCCACCGCGACGTCGAGGCGGCCGACCACCTCGCCCAGCAGTGCCCGGTTGTCGCCGCGGCCGAACGCGGCGTCGAGGTCGACCAGGTGGATCCACTCGGCGCCGTCGGCCTGCCAGGCCAGCGCCGCCGCCAGCGGGTCCCCGTAGCCGGTCTCGGAGCCGGCGGCCCCCTGCACCAGGCGGACGGCCTGGCCGCCGGCCACGTCGACGGCGGGCAGCAGCTGCAGCGATGTCACCCGCGTTTCCTACCACCGAGCCCTACCACCGAGCTCCGGGCCCCCGCCGAGTGGTCGCTCTCGCCGCGAGTGGTCGCGATTTTCGCGACCACTCGGCGGCGGAGCGACCACTCGGCGTTGGTGGGGCGAGGAGTCAGAGAGTGGCGAGCCAGTTCTCCAGCAGCGCCGCGCCGGCGTCGGCGGACTTCTCCGGGTGGAACTGGGTGGCGCTGACGGGGCCGCGCTCGACGGCGGCGACGAACGGCTCGCCGTGGACGGCCCAGGTGACCTCGCCCTCGGTCGCGTGCGCGGCGTAGGAGTGGACGAAGTAGAAGCGGGCGCCGGCGTCGAGACCGCGGAACAGCGTGGAGCCGGGCGGCGGGGTGACGGTGTTCCAGCCCATGTGCGGGATCACCGGGGCGCGCAGCGCCTCGACCCGTCCGGGCAGGACGCCGAGACCCACCGACTCCACGCCGTGCTCGACCCCGGCCTCGAACAGCACCTGCATGCCCACGCAGATGCCCAGCAGCGGCCGGCCGGCCGCGACCCGGGACCGGACGATCTCCGCGCCGCCCACCGCCTGCAGGCCGGCGGCGCAGGCGGCGAAGGCGCCCACCCCGGGGACGACCAGGCCGTCGCAGCTGTCCGCGGCGGCGCGGTCGGCGCTCACCGTCACCGCGGCACCGACGCGCTCGAGGGCGCGCTGCGCCGATCGGAGGTTGCCCGACCCGTAGTCCAGGACGGTGACGCGCGGCGCCGTCCGGCTCAGAGGACGCCCTTGGTCGAGGGCACGCCCTGCACCCGCGGGTCGATCTCCACCGCGGCCCGCAGCGCCCGGGCGACGGCCTTGTACTGCGCCTCGGTGACGTGGTGCCAGTCGCGACCGGCGAGCACGGTGATGTGCAGCGCCAGCGCCGCGTGGTGGACGAAGGACTCGAAGACGTGGCGGGTCAGGGTGGTGGCGTAGTCCGGACCCAGCGTGGGGGGCGCCCCCGCGGGCTCGGTGTGTACCAGGTAGGGCCGCCCGGAGAGGTCCACGGCCGCCTGCACCAGGCACTCGTCCATCGGGATCATCGCGTCGCCGAAGCGGCGCGTGCCCGCCTTGTCGCCCGCGGCCTGCGCGAAGGCCTGGCCGAGGGCGATGGCGGTGTCCTCGACGGTGTGGTGGGCGTCGATGTGCAAGTCGCCCTCGACCTGGACGCGGAGGTCGAACAGCCCGTGCTTGCCGAACGAGCCCAACATGTGGTCGTAGAAGCCGACCCCCGTGCTGACGTCGGTGCGCCCGGTGCCGTCGAGGTCGATCTCGACCAGCGCCTTGGTCTCCTTGGTCGCTCGCTCGACCCGGCCCGTCCTAGCCATCGACTACCTCTTCCAGCGCGGTGCGGAATGCCGCCATCTCCGCCGGCGTGCCGATCGAGACCCGCAGCCAGCCGTCCGGGCCAGTCTCCCGGATCAGCACACCCCGGTCGAGCAGGCCCTGCCAGACGGCGTGCCGGTCGTCGAAGCGGCCGAAGAGCACGAAGTTGGCGTCGGAGTCGGCGGCCGTCAGGCCCCGGCCGCGCAGCCACTCGACGGTGCGGTCGCGCTCGGCCCGCAGCTCGGCGACGGCGCCGAGCAGCTCTTCGGCGTGCGCGAGGGCGACCCGGGCGACGGCCTGGGTGACGCTCGACAGGTGGTAGGGCAGCCGCACGATGCGCAAGGCGTCGACGACGGCGGGGGCGGCGGCGAGGTAGCCCAGCCGGCCGCCGGCGAGCGCGAAGGCCTTGCTCATGGTGCGGGTGACCACCAGGCGCGGGTGGCGAGGCAGCAGCGACAGCGCGCTCGGCGTGCCGGCCCGGCGGAACTCGCCGTAGGCCTCGTCGACGACCACGACGCCGGGGGCGGCGTCGAGGATCGCGGTCAGGTCGTCCGGCGGCAGCGCCGTGCCGGTGGGGTTGTTCGGGGAGGTCAGCAGCACCACGGTCGGCTGGTGCTCGGCGAGCAGCTCGAGCGCGTGCGGCCGGTCGATGCCGAACTCGCCGTCGCGGCGGCCGGTGACCCACCGGGTGTGGGCGTCGCGGGCGTACTCGGGATACATCGAGTAGGTCGGCGCAAACGACAGCGCGGTGCGGCCCGGCCCGCCGAAGGCCAGCAGCAGCTGCAGCATGATCTCGTTGGAGCCGTTGGCCGCCCAGACCGAACCGGCGTCGAGCGGCACGCCGCCGTCGGCGGTGAGGTAGGCGGCGAGGTCGGCACGCAGCGCCAGCGCCTCGCGGTCGGGGTAGCGGTTCAGCGTCCGGGTGGCGTCGGCCACCGCCGCGGCGACGTCGGCCACCACGGCCTCGCCGGGCGGGTACGGGTTCTCGTTGACGTTCAGCTGCACCGGCACGTCCAGCTGCGGGGCGCCGTAGGGCTGCTGGCCCCGGAGGTCCTCGCGCAGCGGCAGGTCGTCCAGGCTCACGGCCGTCGCCGGCGGCCCGGCCGCCGCGTCGGCGCGCGTCACCTTCCCGTCCGGGCGGCCACGGCCTGCCCGTGGGCCGGCAGGTCCTCGGCCTCGGCGAGCGCGAAGACGTGCGGCGCCACCTCGGCGAGCGCGGTGGCGTCGTACTCCACCAGGTGGACGCCCTTGAGGAAGGCCTGCACGGACAGTCCGGAGGCGTGCCGCCCGGTGCCGCCGGTGGGCAGCACGTGGTTCGAGCCGGCGCAGTAGTCGCCGAGCGAGACCGGCGCGTGTGCCCCGACGAAGATGCAGCCGGCGTTGTGCACTCGCTCGGCGACGGCCCGGGCGTCGGCGGTGATGACCTCGAGGTGCTCGGCGGCGTAGGCGTCGACGACGGCCAGGCCCTGCGCCAGGTCAGCTACGAGCACGGTGGCCGACTGCTCGCCGGTCAGCGCGGTGCGGATGCGCTCGCTGTGCTTGGTGGCGGCGACCTGCCGCTCGAGTTCGGCGTCGACGGCGTCGGCCAGGGCGGCCGAGTCGGTGACGAGCACGGAGGCGGCGAGGGTGTCGTGCTCGGCCTGGCTGATCAGGTCGGCGGCCACGTGCACGGGGTCGGCGGTGGTGTCGGCGAGCACCGCGATCTCGGTGGGGCCGGCCTCGGAGTCGATGCCGACGGCACCCTGCACGAGGCGCTTCGCCGCGGCGACGTAGACGTTGCCGGGGCCGGTGACGACGTCGACCGGTTCGATGCCACGCGCGGGGTCACCGTAGGCGGCCAGGGCGACCGCCTGGGCGCCGCCGACGGCGTACACCTCCTCGATACCGAGCAGGGCGCAGGCCGCGAGGACGGTCGGGTGCGGCCGGCCGCCGAACTCCTTCTGGGCCGGGGAGAACACGGCGATCGATCCGACGCCCGCGACCTGGGCCGGGACGACGTTCATGACGACGCTTGAGGGGTAGACGGCCAGCCCGCCGGGAACGTAGAGGCCGACCCGCTGGACCGGGATCCAGCGTTCAGTGACCCGACCGCCCGGCACGACCGGCACGTCGACGGTGTCGCGGCGCTGTGCCTCGTGCACGATGCGCGCCCGCCGGATCGACTCCTCCAGGGCCGACCGGACGGCGGGGTCGAGCCCGGCCAGCGCCTCCGCCAGCGCGGCCGGCGGCACGAGTGGCTGCTCGACGTCCACGCCATCGAAGCGCAGCGTGGCCTCGCGGACCGCGGGATAGCCGCGTTCCTTGACCTCGCTCACCAGCGGCGCGACGGTGGCGAGGGCGGCGCCGACGTCGACCTGGGCCCGCGGCAGCACCCGGCGCAGCTCGGCGGGGCCGCCGACGCCGGCCCGCTCGGTCAGGTCCAACCGCCTCAGCACGAGGGTCCTCGCAACGCCTGCATCACGCCGCTGAGTCTACGGCGGCGCCCGCAGCCCCCCGGGCACTAGCGTGGCGAGGGTGCCGGACGTCATCCCGCTCTTTCCGCTCAGTCACGTGTTGCTGCCGGGGATGCCGCTGCCGCTGCACATCTTCGAGCCGCGGTACCGGCAGTTGCTGGCCGACGTGACCGGCGGGCCGCCGGGGACGACCTTCGGTGTCGTGGCCCTGCGCGCCGGCACCGAGGCGATGAGCCCGCACGTCCGCGCCGGGACGGCACCGGAGGTCGAGGAGATCGGGACGACGGCGGAGATCCTGGAGGTCGAGGCGTCCGACGACGGCTCATCCGACCTGCTGTCGGTCGGCAGCCGGCGCTTCCGGATCGTGCGGCTGCTCGCGGAGGGCAAGCCCTACCTGCAGGCGGAGGTGGAATTCCTCGACGAGGACGACGGGGCGCTGACCCCCGAGCAGGAGCAGCGGGCCCGGGACCTGATCGAGGTCTACGACGGCATCCTCGTCAAGCTCGCCGGCCGCCCGACCGGGGCGGAGCTGCCGAACGACGCCGCCCAGCTGTCCTACCAGCTCGCCGCCCGGCTGCCGCTCGTTCCGGCCGAGAAGCAGCAGCTGCTGTGCGACGGGACCACGGCCGAGCGGCTGGTCCGGCTGGCGCGCCTACTGCGACGGGAGATCGCGCTGCTGCAGCGGACGAGGAGCATCGCCGTCTCCCCCGCCGTGGTCCGGCTGGGGGCCGGCACCAACTGATCCGGCGGCGCCGCCGCGGGCGGCGAGCCGGGCCTCGCGTCCGGGGTCCGGTCGACCGAGGTCGTCGCGGGCGGTGAACGCCGCCAGCAGCCCGTAGAGCAGCACCGCCAGGGCCCCCTCCAGCAGCAGCAGCCCCTGCATGTGCAGCGTCAGCGGCAGCCGCGCCAGGACGGTGTCCACCCTGCCCTGGGTGGTGCCGCCGCCGGTGAGGTGGCCGACGAGCGCGGTGAGGGCGGCTCCGGCGAGCCCGCCGACGGCGAGTGCGGCCGGCATGATCGGGCCCCGGTGGCGGGTGCGGCTCCAGACCAGGCCGCCGGCGAGCAGGCCGGTGACCGCGGTGAGGACGAGGAAACGGCCGTCGGCCGCGATCCAGGCTTCGGTCTCGTCCGGCTGCAGCATGCCGTGGGGCAGGACGAGCGCGCGGGGGCCCGGCGGGCTCCACGCCGCCCAGACCAGGCCCAACACGGCGCCGAGGGCGGCCAGGGCGAGCACGACGGCAGCTCCGGCGCGCAGGTCGCTGCGCCGCTCGCCTCGCGCAGCAGCAGGCTCAGGGGTGAGCGCCGAGGGGGGCGTCACCGATCGCCGCCGCGGCCTGCCCGGGCGCCGGTGTGGGTGTCGCCGAGGGCCTGCTGCAGCACCAGGTGCAGCTCGTCGAGCCGGCTGGGCGAGACCGCCCGCTCGACCTCGAACTGCTTCAGCCGGTTCAGGGTGTCCCGCCGCCGGCGGCGGCCCAGCATCCGCAGCGGCAGCAGCGGCAGCGTGAGCAGGTGGGAGGGCAGGCCGACGCGCCGGAGCTCGCGCTGGACGTCACCGCCGGCGCCGCGCACGGTCGTGTCCAGCCGGTCCTCCAGCGGCCCGAACGCCGCCCCCATCACCCGCCGCAGGATCGCCTGCAGCGCGGTTCGCATGAGCAGTACGCCGCCGCCCACCACCAGCAGCACGATCGCCGCCGCGGCCACGTGCAACCAGATCTCGAGCGTCGCGGCGACCGCGAGCAGCACCACGCCGATGCCGAGCAGCGACCATCCCACGCGGAGCAGGATCACGCGTCCGACGATGTAGCGAGCCAGGGCCCATCTGCTGAACGGTGAGCCCTGCCGGAAGTCGCCGACCTCCGCGGCGTAGGCATCGCCGGCCGCGCCGCGGCGCTCGTCGGCGGACCCGCGGTGGGGTTCGGGAAGCGAAAAAGCCATCACCGGCGAGAGTACCCAGCGGCCCGCCGGCTACGCCGAGATCGCGGCGGGCCCGAGCAGGGCCTTGAGGTCACCCATCAACGCCGCCGACGGGGTGACCCGGAAGCCCTCCCCGAGACGCAGGAGGTGCTCCCGCTCGCCGTTCACCAGGCGTAGGTGGACGTCGGTGGTGCCCGGATGGGTGGCCAGAACGTCTTTGAGCCGGTCGACCATCGGCGGGGTGCACCGGGCCGGGGCCATCGTGACCCGGACGGGGCCGCGGACGCCGGCCTCCTGGCTGATGTCCAGCGGCACGAGCTCGCTGGCGATGAACTTGACGGTGTCGTCGCGGGCGTCGGTACGCCCCTTCACCGCGACGATGCCGTCCTCGACGACGTTGATCGCCACGTTTGCGTAGGTCTGCGGGAAGAACATGACCTCGATCGAGCCCTCGAGGTCCTCCAGCTGCGCCTGGGCCCAGGGGGCCCCGGCCTTGGTGACCCGACGGTTCACCGAGGAGAGGATGCCGGCCAGGGTGAGGCTCTGCGGTTCCCCGCCGCCTTCGGCCAGGGCCGCGGCCACCGTGACGTCGGCCGACTGCGCCAGGATGTGCTCGAGCCCGAACAGCGGGTGGTCGGAGACGTACAGGCCGAGCATCTCCCGCTCGAACTGCAGCAGCACCTTCTTGTCCCACTCCACCTCGGGGACCCTGACGGCGAAGACGTCGTCGACCGGCGCCGGGCCGGCCTCGTCGCCCATGCTGCCGAACAGGTCGAACTGCCCGATCGCCTCGGCCCGCTTGGTGTCAAGCACGGCGTCGACGGCGGCTTCGAAGACGTTGATGAGCCCGCGGCGCATGTGGGCGAGCGAGTCGAACGCGCCGCCCTTGATCAGGCCTTCGATCGTGCGCTTGTTGCAGACCACCGCGTCGACCTTCTTGAGGAAGTCGCCGAAGTCGGCGAAGGCGCCCTTCGCCTTGCGGGTCGCGACGATCGATCCGACGACGTTGGCGCCGACGTTGCGTATCGCGGTGAGGCCGAAGCGGATGTCGGTGCCGGTCGGGGTGAAGTTGGCCTCGGACTCGTTGACGCACGGCGGCAGCACCTTGATGCCCATGTGGCGGCACTCGGCGAGATAGATCGCCATCTTGTCCTTGTCGTCCTTGACCGAGGTCAGCAGCGCCGCCATGTACTCGGCCGGGTAGTTGGCCTTGAGGTAGGCGGTCCAGTAGGAGACGACGCCGTAGGCCGCCGAGTGCGCCTTGTTGAAGGCGTAGTCGGAGAACGGCAGCAGGATGTCCCAGAGGGTCTTGACGGCCGACTCGGAGTAGCCGTTGGCCCTCATGCCGGCCTCGAAGCCGGCGTACTGCTTGTCCAGCTCGGCCTTCTTCTTCTTGCCCATCGCGCGGCGCAGGATGTCGGCCTGCCCGAGCGAGAAGCCGGCCACCTTCTGCGCGATCGCCATGACCTGTTCCTGGTAGACGATCAGACCGAACGTCTCCCCGAGGATCTCCTCCAGCGCCTCCGCGAGCTCGGGGTGGATCGGCACCACGGGCTCGCGGCCGTTCTTGCGGTTGGCGTACTTGTTGTGCGAGTCGGCGCCCATCGGACCCGGCCGGTACAGGGCGCCCACGGCCGAGATGTCCTCGAAGTTGTCGGGACGCATCGAGCGCAGCAGGGCGCGCATCGGGCCGCCGTCGAGCTGGAAGACCCCGAGCGTGTCGCCGCGGGAGAGCAGCTCGTAGGTGGCTCTGTCGTCCAGCGGGAGGTCCTCGAGCACGATCTCGACGTCGCGGTTGATGCGGATGTTCTCGAGGGCGTCGTCGAGGATGGTGAGGTTGCGCAGCCCGAGGAAGTCCATCTTGATCAGGCCGAGCTTCTCGCAGGTCGGGTAGTCGAACTGCGTGATGATCGCGCCGTCCTGCTCCCGCTTCATGATCGGGATCAGGTCGAGCAGCGGCTCGCTGGACATGATCACGCCCGCGGCGTGGACCCCCCACTGCCGTTTGAGCCCCTCGAGCCCCTTGGCCTGGTCGACGACCTTCTTGACCTCGCCGTCGGCCTCGTAGAGGGCACGGAACTCGCCGCCCTCGCTGTAGCGCTCGTGCTGGGTGTCGAAGATCTTGGCCAGCGGGACGTCCTTGCCCATGACCGGCGGCGGCATGACTTTGGTGATCCGGTCGCCGAGGGCGAAGGGGTAGCCCAGCACCCGGCCGGCGTCCTTGACCGCCTGCTTGGCCTTGATGGTGCCGTAGGTGACGATCTGCGCGACGCGGTCGCTGCCGTACTTGTCGCTGACGTAGCGGATGACCTCGCCGCGCCGACGCTCGTCGAAGTCGACGTCGAAGTCAGGCATCGAGACGCGGTCGGGGTTGAGGAACCGCTCGAAGATCAGCCCGTGCTCGAGCGGGTTCAGGTCGGTGATGCGCATGGCGTAGGCGACCATCGACCCGGCGCCGGAGCCGCGGCCCGGCCCGACCCGGATGCCGTTGTCCTTGGCCCAGTTGATGAAATCGGCGACCACGAGGAAGTAGCCCGGGAAGCGCATCTGCTCGATGACGCCGACCTCGTAGTCGGCCTGCCGGCTGACCTCGGGCGGGACGCCCCCCGGGAAGCGCCGCTGCAGGCCGGTGGCGACCTCCTTGCGGAACCAGCTGAACTCGTCCTCGCCGTCGGGCACCGGGAACTTCGGCATGTAGGTGCCGTTGCCCTCGGTGAAGCTGACCTCGCAGCGCTCGGCAATCGCCAGAGTGTTGTCGCAGGCCTCGCGCAGGTCGTACTTGTCGGCCCACAGCGAGCGCATCTCGGCGGCGCTCTTGAGGTAGAAGTCGCGGGCGTCGAACTTGAAGCGGTTCGGATCGGCCATCGTCTTGCCGGATTGGACACAGAGCAGGATCTCGTGGGTGTCGGCATCCGCGGCGTGGGTGTAGTGCAGGTCGTTGGTGGCGACCATCGGCAGCTGGAGATCCTTGGCCAGCCGCAGCAGGCCGTCGCGAACCCGGGTCTCGATGTCGAGCCCGTGGTCCATCAGTTCCAGGTAGTAGTTCTCCGGGCCGAAGATGTCGCGGAACTCCGCGGCGCTGGCGCGGGCCTTCTCGTAGTCGCCGATGCGCAGCCAGGTCTGGATCTCCCCGGACGGGCAGCCGGTGGTGGCGATGATCCCGTGGGCGTACTCGGCGAGCAGCTCCCGGTCGGCGCGCGGCTTGTAGAAGAACCCCTCGATCGACGAGCGGGAGGCCAGCCGGAACAGGTTGTGCATGCCGGCGGTGTTCTCGGCCAGCATCGTCATGTGGGTGAACGCGCCGCCGCCGGAGACGTCGTTCTCGCCCCCCTCGGCCCAGCGCACCCGGCTGCGGTCGCCCCGGTGGGTATTCGGGGTGACGTAGGCCTCCATGCCGATGATCGGTTTCACCCCGGCGGCGGTGGCCTTGGTGTAGAAGTCCTGGGCGCCGAAGACGTTGCCGTGGTCGGTCATCGCCAGCGCCGGCATGCCCATGCGTGCGGCCTCGTCGAACAGCTCGGTGAGCCGGGCGGCACCGTCGAGCATCGAGTACTCGGTGTGGACGTGCAGGTGCACGAACTGGTCGTTGCTTCCGGTTCCGCCGCCACCCGCTGAGCTCACCGGACGATTCTCACACCGGCCACCGACAGCGACCGAGTGCGGCTGCGGGCGTGTCCCCTCCGATGCCTCGACCTCTGGTCGAGGTCGAGGCGGCTTTGCCCCACGCCGAGCGCTCCGGGGGCGCCCGGACCCTCGGCGCCGGGGTGGGCCACGATGAGCGGATGCAGCCCGCCGATGTCGTCGCCGCCCTCCGACCCCACCTCGGCAGCGCCCTGGTGGCGACCGATTTCGACGGCACGCTGGCGCCGCTGCAGCGCGACCCCGAGGCCTCCCGGCCGGTGCCGGGCGCCATCGAGGCGCTGACCGCCCTCACCGGGCGCGGCGCGCGGGTCGCCGTGGTCACCGGACGCGACGCCGCGACCGCGGTCCGCCTCGGCGGCCTCGAGGCCGTCCCCGGCCTGGTGGTGGCCGGGCTCTACGGCCTCGAGACGTGGTCGGACGGGGAGTTGCACTCCCCCGGCACGCCCGAGGCGATCGAGGCGCTGCGGGAACGGCTGCCCAAGACGCTCGCCGGAGCGGACGCCGACCCGGCGATCTGGATCGAGGACAAGCGCCTGTCGCTGGTCGTCCACGCCCGCCGGGCGGACGATCCGGCCACGGCCCTGACCGGCGTCGAGGCGGCCGTCGCGGCGTTGGCCGACGACCTCGGCCTGGAGCTGCACCCCGGTAGCGGCGTGCTGGAGCTGCGGGTGCCCGGGTTCGACAAGGGCCGCGCCATCGGGCGCCTCGTCGAGGAGGCCGGCGCCTCGGCCGCGCTCTACCTGGGCGACGACCTCGGCGACCTGCCGGGCTTCGAGACGATCCGGTCGTTGCGACGCGCGGGGCTGCCGGCGTGGAGCATCGGGGTCACCGCCTCGGGCGCGGACGGGCTGGCCGAGGCCGTCGACGCGGTGCTGCCCGACCCCGAGGCCTGCGTGGCGCTACTGCGTGAACTCGCGAGCTGAGCCGTCGCCCGGGCTCAGCCGGCCACCTCGTCCAGCGCGTCCAGCTGGGTCTGGAACCACTGGGTGGGCGGCAGCCGGACGGCGGCCTCTCGCATGCGGGAGGCCCGCGCCTCGCGCTCGTCCTTCGGCATGATCAGGGCCTCGACCAGGGCCTGCGCGGTCGCGGAGACGTCGAAGGGGTTGACCTGCAGCGCGTCGTCGCCGAGCACCTCGGCGGCCCCCGTCTCGCGGGACAGGACAACGGCGGGCTGGTGCTCGGACAGCACCAGGCCCTCCAGGACGACCAGGTTCATGCCGTCGCGCACGGAGTTGACGAACACCACGTCGCTGCGCCGCAGGATCGCGAGGGCGGAGGGGTAGTCGTTGCCGATGTCGAACAGCAGCGGCGTCCAGTCGTCGGTCTCGAACTCGGCGATGATCTCTTCGGACAGCCGCTCGATCCGGGCGGTGTACTCCCGGTAGGCGGGGAGGTCCTCGCGCGAGGGGTTGTTGTAGACGGCGTGGACGACCCGCCCGCGCCACTCGGGCCGGGTGCGCAGCAGCTCCCGGTAGGCCAGCAGGCCGCGCCAGACGTTCTTGGACAGCTCGGTGCGGTCGACGCGGCCGATGAGCATCCGGTCGCCGACGACATCGTCGAGAACCCGCAGCGCGTTGTCGACGGGCTTGCGTTCGGCCAGCCGGTGCATCTCGTCGGCGTCGGTGCCGAGCGGGAACACCCGCACGCCCGGGGCGTCGCGGCCGGTCAGCTGCTGCGCGGTCTGGCGGAACAGTTCGGCCCACCGCTCGGTGTGGAAGCCGAGGACGTCCGCGCCCAGCATCCCGTCCACGATGTCGTAGGCCACGTCGTCCGGCAGGTTGCCGAACGTCTCGGGCTGCACCCAGGGCGTGTGGGTGAACAGCCCGATCCGGACGTCGTCGCGCAGCCGTCGCAGCAGCCGCGGAACGAGGAAGAGGTGGTAGTCCTGCACCATCACCTTCGCGCCCGGAGCGGCGGCCTCGGCGAGGGCCTCGGCGAAGGCCTGGTTGAACCGGACGTAGCTCTGCCACTGCCGCCGCCAGCCCGCGTCGAAGGCCGGCTGCACGGGCAGGTCGTAGAGCCGGTGCAGGACGAACCAGAGCGTGGAGTTGGCGATGCCGTTGTAGGCGTTGCGGAAGGTCTGGCCGTCGATCGGCAGCATCCGCACGTCGAAGTCGCCGCGCAGCGCCTCGGCGACGAACGGGACCTCCGAGATCTGGCCACCGGGCGAGCGGCGGGCCAACGCCCGCTCGCGGTCGTTCATCGCGGCGCTGACCCACACCGCGTCCGGCGTCGCGGCCAGCGCCGTCTGCATTCCCGAGACCAGGCCGCCGCTGCCCCGCGTGACCTGGTCCTCGTCGGAGTCCTCGCCCGGGACCACGGACAGCGGGCCTCGGTTCGACGCGACGAGCAGAGGGGATCTTCCGGTCGAGCTCATGTCCGGAACGTACCCAGCCACTCGGTTCGGCTCGCTGCTGCTCCCCGTCCGCGCTCAGGCGTCGGCGCGCAGCAGCTCGAGCGCACCGGCGAGGTCGGGCGGAATCGGCGAGGCGACCCGCAACTCCGTGCCGCCGGCCGGGTGCGCGAAGGCCAGCTCGCGGGCGTGCAACCACTGCCGAGTGAGCCCCAGTCGCCGGGCCAGCACGGGGTCGGCGCCGTAGGTGAGGTCGCCGACGCACGGGTGCCGGACCGCGGCCATGTGCACCCGAATCTGGTGGGTCCGGCCGGTCTCGAGGTGGACGTCGAGCAGCGTCGCGGCCGGGAAGGCCTCCTCGGTCTCGTAGTGGGTGACGCTGGGGCGCCCCCCGGCCACGACCGCGAACTTGTAGTCCGCCCCGGGGTGCCGGCCGATGGGGGCGTCGATGGTGCCGCGGGTGGGGTCGGGGTGGCCCTGGACCAGGGCGCTATAGCGCTTCTCCACGATGCGTTCCTTGAAGGCCCGTTTGAGCGCCGAGTAGGCGCGCTCGGACTTGGCGAGCACCATGGCCCCAGTGGTGCCGGCGTCGAGCCGGTGCACGATGCCCTGCCGTTCCGCGGCGCCCGAGGTGGCGAGCCGGTACCCCATCGCGGCCACGCCCTGGGTGACCGTGGGGCCGCTCCACCCGGGGCTCGGGTGCACCGCCACGCCGATCGGCTTGTCGACGACCAGCAGCTCCTCGTCCTCGTAGAGCACCGTCAGGCCCGGCACCGGCTCGGGCGGCGCGACCGGTCCGGTGTCCGGCTCCGGGAGGGTCACCTCGAGCCAGGCGCCGGCCTGCGCACGGTCGCTGCGCGCCGGCCGCTCGCCGTCGAGCAGCACCGCGCCCTGGTCGATGAGCTCGGCCGCGGCGGTGCGGGAGAAGCCGAGCAGCCGGGACACGGCCACGTCGAGTCGCAGCCCGTCGAGCCCGTCGGGCACGGGAAGCCGGCGGTGGCTCACGGCTGCCCGCGATCGCGGTCCCGGTCCCGGGCGCGGTCCCGGGCGCGGCGCGAGCGGTCGCGGGTGCCGTCGAACTCCACTCCGCGCAGCGCCAGCAGCGCCGCCAGGACGGCGCCGACGACGATGCCGGAGTCGGCAAGGTTGAAGACCGGCCAGACCTGCCCGTCCCGTGCGAAGAGGCTGATCCAGTCGACGACATGCCCCTTCCCGAAACCGGGGGTCCGGAACAGCCGGTCGACGAGATTGCCGAGGGCCCCGCCCAGGATGAGCCCGAGCGCCACGGCCCAGCCGGTCGAGCGGAGCCGCCCCGCCGTCCGGATCAGCACCCCCACCACCACCAGCGCGATCACGGTCAGGATGACGGTGAAGCCGGTGCCGAGTGAGAACGCGGCGCCGGAGTTGCGGATCTGCTCCAGATAGACGACGCCACCGAGCACCCGGATCGGCGGGTGGGTGCGGGGCAGTTCGGCCGCCACGATCGCCTTGGACACGACATCGGCCGCGAGCACGGCGGCGGCGACGATCGCGAAAAGACCGACGCGGCGGCGCGGGCGCCCCTGCCCGGGAACGCGCTCCGGAGCGTCCGGGCGGTCCGCGGGCTGGTCGGCCGGCGGAGGGGGGTCGTCAGTCACCAGCCATCACGAGCGACATTGTCGCAAGGATCGCCGGCAGCCCGTTCCCGGGACCGGTCAGCGGCGCTCTTCGAGTTGCTTGCAGGCCACGTCGAGCGTGGCGGCGGGGAACGCCTTCAACCGAGCCTTCGGGATCGGCTTGCCGCAGCGCTCGCAGAAGCCGTAGGTGCCGGAATCGATCCGCTCCACCGCCCGCTCCATCTGCGTCATCAAATCGAAGCGGTTCGCCGCGATCGACTGCTCCTGCTCGCGCTCGAAGGTCTTGCTGCCGGCGTCGGCCTGGTCGTCACCCGCGCCGTCGGTTCCCGAGCGTTGCAGGTCGTCGAGGTCACGCATCGAGGTGTCGTAGGCGCTGTGCATCTCGGTCAGATCCCCGACCAGCGACGCCCGCACGCCGGCGAGCTCCTCCTTGGTCCATTCCGACCCGGCCGGGATCGGGAGCTCCTCGGGCTGCTTGCTCACCGCGTGCACCACTGCTGCCGCCTTCTGCTCGTTCGTCACCGGCGCGAGATCGGCTGCCGTCGCGCCCCGTGAGGCGGTCTTCTCCGCCGAGGCCGCCGGCCTAACTCCGCTGCGGCGGGGAGTGACCTTCTTCGCACTGGCCCGGGTCGGCTTCGGCGCACCGTTGCTCTTGGTGGTGCGGTCGACCCTCGCCGCGCCGTTGGCCTTCGTGGTCGGTGCCTTGGTGGTCGGGGCCGGCGCGGCCTTCTTCGTGGTGGCCGCCTTCGTGGCGGCCTTCTTCGTGGCCGCCTTCTTGGTGGCCGCCTTCTTGGCCGCGGACTTCTTCGCCGCGGACTTCGTGGCCGGCGCGGCCTTCTTCGTGGTGGCCGACTTCTTGGCGGCCGCCTTCTTGGTTGCCGCCTTCTTGGTGGCCGACTTCTTGGTGGCCGACTTCTTGGTCACGGACTTCGTGGCCGGCGCGACCTTCTTCGTGGTGGCCGACTTCTTCGTGGTGGCCGACTTCTTCGTGGCCGCCTTCTTGGTGGCCGCCTTCTTCGTGGCGGCCTTCTTCGTGGCCGCCTTCTTGGTGGCCGCCTTCTTGGCCGCGGACTTGGCGGCCGGCGCGACCTTCTTCGTGGCGGCCTTCTTCGTGGCCGGGGCCTTTGTCGCTGTCGTGGTCACACTGGCCTTCTTCGCGGTCGACTTCTTGGCGGGCGAGCCGGCGGCAGTGCGCTTCGCACCGGCCGACCCCGACGCGGCTGATTTCGTCGACGAGCCGACGCGACGCAGCGCGCGGCCGAGCCGTCCCACCGATGCCATTGAGGACCCCTCTCACCACGGTCCGCGATCGCGGCGGGGCTGCCCGATATTCGGCCGTGCGAGCGGCCAATATATGAGCCAGCCCACCTCTCCGCCACTGCCCACGCCGCGCACCGGGCTGTCCGAATCATCCCCTACCCCAGCTGCCGAACCTGATCAGGTCGTCGTCGCGGCTAGACTTCAGGGAGCGAGGACGAGGACAAGTAGCCTACGGCCCTTTCGGCCGAGCGACCCGGGGACGGTGTGAGCCCGGGGCCGGAACCGCGGGTGAAATCACCTCTGAGCACCGGAAGAACGGGCACCCACCGGCGCCCCAGTAGACCCGGAGAGCACGACGAACGAGCGGGCGCCGCACGCGGCGTCAACGAGGGTGGTACCGCGGTGCGTGCGCATCGTCCCTCGGGTCCTGACACGACTCGAAGGAGCACCACCTCACGATGACCGACTTTTCCACGGCGCCCGGCGCCGACCCGGCCGGCGGTTCCGGCTACGCGGCACTGCCGCCGCACGTCGACCTGCCCACCCTGGAGCACGCGGTCATCGACGGCTGGCGAGCCCGCAAGGTCTTCCAGCGGAGCCTGGAGGCGACCGAGCAGGGGCCGCTCTGGATGTTCTACGAGGGTCCGCCGACCGCGAACGGGATGCCGGGCACGCACCACGTCGAGGCCCGGGTCTTCAAGGACGTCTTCCCCCGCTACCGGACCATGAAGGGCTACCGCGTCCCGCGCCAGGCCGGGTGGGACTGCCACGGCCTACCCGTCGAGCTGGCTGTCGAGAAGGAGCTGGGCTTCACCGGCAAGCCCGACATCGAGAACTACGGCATCGCCGAGTTCAACGCCGCCTGCCGGGAGAACGTGCAGCGCCACGTCGATGCCTTCCTCGCCATGAGCGAGCGCATGGGCTACTGGGCCGACTACGAGCACGCCTACTGGACGATGACGCCCGACTACGTCGAGTCGGTGTGGTGGGCGCTCAAGACCATCTACGACAAGGGCCTGCTGGTGGAGGACTTCCGGGTCGCGCCCTACTGCCCGCGCTGCGGCACCGGCCTGTCCGACCACGAGGTGGCGCAGGGGTACGAAGACGTCACCGACCCCTCGGTGTACGTCCGCTTCCCGGTGTCATCCGGGCCGCTGGCCGACCGCCACCCCGGCGTCGCCCTGCTGGTCTGGACGACCACCCCGTGGACGCTCGTCTCGAACACCGCGAGCGCCGTGAACCCCGAGGTCGACTACGTCGTCGCCCGCACCGGAGCCGGTGAGGTGCTCATCGTGGCCGAGGCGCTGCGCACCCGCGTGCTGGGCGAGGACAGCGAGGTGCTCGAGACCCTGCCCGGTTCCGAGCTGGTCGGCACGCCCTACGCCCGTCCGTTCGACATGGTCGATTTCGCCGGCGCCGACGGGGTCCACCGTGTCCTGGCCGCCGACTTCGTCACCACCGACGACGGCTCCGGCGTCGTGCACGAGGCGCCGGCCTTCGGTGCCGAAGACTTCGCGCTGTGCAAGGCCAACGGGCTGCCCATCGTGAACCCGGTTACCGCTGACGGCCGATTCGAGGAGGACCTGGCGCTCGTCGGCGGCGTCTTCTTCAAGGATGCCGACCCGATGCTCGTCGCCGACCTCGAGGAGCGCGGGCTGTTGTACCGGCACGTCCCCTACGAGCACAGCTACCCGCACTGCTGGCGCTGTCACACGCCGCTGATGTACTACGCGCTGCCGTCCTGGTACATCCGCACCACTGCGATCAAGGACGAGCTGCTCGCGCAGAACCAGGCCACCAACTGGTACCCCGAGACCATCAAGAACGGCCGGTACGGCGACTGGCTGGACAACAACATCGACTGGGCGCTGTCGCGCGACCGCTACTGGGGCACGCCGCTGCCGGTGTGGCGCAACGACGCCGATCCCACCCGGCAGATCTGCGTCGGCTCGCTGGCCGAGCTGCAGGAGCTGTCCGGTGTCGAGCTCACCGACCCGCACCGCCCCTTCGTCGACGACGTCACCTTCACCCTCCCGGGCGAGGAGGGCACCTACCGGCGGGTGCCGCAGGTGATCGACGCGTGGTTCGACTCGGGGTCGATGCCGTTCGCCCAGTTCGGGGCGCCCTACCGCAACGCCGACGAGGCGAACGCCGCCTACCCGGCCGATTTCATCTGCGAGGCCATCGACCAGACCCGCGGCTGGTTCTACTCGCTCATGGCGGTCGGCACGCTGGTGTTCGGGCAGTCGTCGTACCGCAACGTCGTCTGCCTGGGTCACATCCTCGCCGAGGACGGCCGGAAGATGAGCAAGCACCTCGGCAACATCCTCGAGCCGATCGCACTGATGGACCGGCACGGTGCCGACGCGGTGCGCTGGTTCATGCTCTGCAGCGGCTCCCCCTGGTCCTCGCGCCGGGTCGGGCACAAGGTTCTGGAAGAGATCGCCTCCAAGGTGATCCGCACCTATTGGTCGGTGGCCTCGTTCCAGTCGCTGTATGCCCGGGCGAACGGGTGGTCGCCGGCCGCGCCAGCGGCCGGCGAAGGTGAAGCAGAGCCCGAAGGGCACAGCGCACTCGGGGGGAATGCGGGGGGCGCGACGGTCGCGCCAGCGGCCGGCGAAGGTGAAGCAGAGCCCGAAGGGCACAGCGCACTCGGGGGGACTGCGGGGGGCGCGACGGTCGCGCCAGCGGCCGGCGAAGGTGAAGCAGAGCCCGAAGGGCACAGCGCACTCGGGGGGACTGCGGGGGGCGCGACGGTCGCGCCAGCGGCCGGCGAAGGTGAAGCAGAGCCCGAAGGGCACAGCGCACTCGGGGGGACTGCGGGGGGCGCGACGGTCGCGCCAGCGGCCGGCGAAGGTGAAGCAGAGCCCGAAGGGCACAGCGCAGTCGGGGGGACTGCGGGGGGCGAAGCCCCCCGCATGACCGCGCCAGCGGCCGGCGAGAGAAAGTCAGCGCCCGAAGGGCACAGCGCACTCGGGGGGAATGCGGGGGGCGAAGCCCCCCGCAAGCTGGACGAGTGGGCCCTCTCCCGGGTGCAGGAGGTGGCGGCCGACGTCGACGTCGCGCTGGCGAACTTCGACACCGCCCGGGCCGGACGGGCGTTGGCGTCCTACATCGACGACCTGTCCAACTGGTACGTGCGCCGTTCGCGGCGGCGCTTCTGGGAGGGCGACGACGCTGCGCTCGCGACGCTGCACGAGTGCCTGCACGTGCTGACCCGGCTGCTCGCCCCGTTCGTTCCCTTCGTCACCGAACGGGTGTGGGAGGCGCTGTTCGCCACGACCGGCGGGGTCGACTCGGTGCATCTCACGAGCTGGCCCGCCGCCGACACGACCCTCGTCGACGCCGACCTCACCGCGCAGATGGCGCTGGTTCGCCGGCTGGTCGAGCTCGGCCGCTCGGCCCGGGCGGAGTCGAAGATGGGCACGCGGCAGCCGCTGTCACGCGCCCTGATCTCGGCGCCCGGCTGGCAGGTGCTGCCGGAGGAGCTGCGCGAGCAGGTCCGTGACGAGCTCAACGTCGTCGAACTCGCGAGCCTCGCCGACGCCGGGGAGCTCGTGGCGCTGTCGGTGAAGCCGAACTTCCGCGAGCTCGGCAAGGTCTTCGGCAAGCGGACGCAGACGGTCGCGAACGCGATCACCGCCGCCGCGGCCGCCGACGTGGACGCGTTCGTCGACCGCTACCGGCAGGGCACGATGAGCGTCGAGGTCGAGGGCGAGACACTTCCGCTGAGCGCCGACATGATCACCGTGGCGGAGACCCCTCGCTCCGGCTGGGCTGTCGCCTCCGACGGCGCCGAGACCGTCGCGCTCGACCTCGAGCTGACCCACGAGCTGCGGCTGGCCGGCCTCGCACGCCGCCTCGTGCGCACGGTGCAGGACGCCCGCAAGAACGCCGGCCTCGCCGTCACCGACCGGATCGACCTGTGGTGGCGGGTCGGCGGCTCACCGGAGCCGGCCGAGGCGCTGCGCACCCACGAGGCCAGCATCGCCGCCGAGGTGCTCGCCGAGTCGGTGACCGAGCTGCCGGTGTCGCGAGCCGAACCCGAGGATGCCTACCGAACCGAGGACACCGAGCTCGGGCTCACGATCTGGTTGCGTCGCAGCTGACGCGCCCGCTCCTGCCGCTCTGCTCAGCGCTGGCAGAGCGAGCAGGGCAGGAAGCCGTCGGCCTCGGCCGCGGGCTTCGGCATCGCCACGGCCGAGTGGCCCTTGATGATCAAGCAGTCCTCGGAGTGGTAGCGCGGACGGCCGTCGACCACGAAGACCTGCGGTCCCTCGGCCGCCGCGAGCTCGGGCTGCGGCTCCAGCTCCGGCGGTGCCTCGGCCTGCGCCTCGTCCTGGGCCTCCGGCTCGGGCTCCGACGGCGCCTCGGTCCGTGACTTGTGCTCAGGCTCGGGCTCGGGCTCCGACGGTGCCTCGGTCTGCGCCTCGTCCCGGGGCTCCGGCTCGGGCTCCGACGGCGCCTCGGTCCGTGACTCGTCCCCGAACTCGGCCTGGGCCGGCGACTCGAAGCCGGTGATCAGGGCGGGCGGTTCGCCGGGTCTGCTCGACTCCTCCGGCCGGCAGATCCGGCAGGGCGTGAAGCCGTCCTCGACCGCCTGCTCGTAGGGCACCGGCTCCTCGTCCAGTCCCTCGAGCTGCGAGCAGCCCGGCCGGTGGTAGTCCGGGTGTCCGTCCGCGACCAGGACGTCGCCGCCGGCGGCCTCGGCCGTCGCCGCCGACTCGGGCTCCGATCCATAGACCGCCGAGGTGGCTTCCCCGGCGGTGCCGCTGCCCTCGCCTGCGTCGGCCGCGCAGACCGAGCAGGGGGTGAAGCCGTCCTCGACTGCCTGCTCGTAGGGCACCGGCTCCTCGTCCAGTCCGTCGAGCCGCGGGCAGCCCTGCAGGTGATAGTCCGGGAAGCCGTCGACCACCCACACCTGCGGGCTCGACGCCGCTTGATCCGACCCGTCGGTCGCGATGTCTGCGGCGACCGCGATGTGTGCGCCGCCTTCGGCCGAGGGGGCGACGTCGGGCCGGCAGACGCTGCAGGCGGAGAAGCCGTCCTCGGCGGCCTGGTCCATCGGAATCGGCTCCCCGCCGCCGAGCCGCTCCAGTTCGACACAGGTCTCGACGTGATAGTCGGGGTGTCCGTCGACGACCCACACCTGCCGGTCCGTCCGGGACGCCGTCGCGGTGGCGGCGCCGTTCGGCTGCGGCTCCGGGGCGGGCTCGGTGTCCGGCAGGCAGGCGGCGCACGGCGTGAACCCGTCCTCGACCGCCTGGCCGCGAGGAACCGTCACCGCCGGCAGATCGGCGACCACCGAGCAATCCCGCCGGTGGTAGTAGGGAAAGCCGTCGACCACCTGGACGGTGTCGCCCGACGCGGCGGACGCGGGCAACCCGTGGTCCGGCCGGGCGGTGGACGCTGCGTCGGGGCGGCACGCGCTGCAGGCGCTGAAGCCGTCGCCGACCGCCTGCTCGTAGGGCACGGCGACGCCGTCCTCCCCCTGCAGCCGCTCGCAGTCGGGCTGGTGATACTCGGGCTTACCGTCGACAACCCACACCTCGATCAGCTCGCCGCCCGCGGCGGGAGGCGCCGAGGCCGCGGCCGCCGCGGTGGCGGGCGGGAGACCGTCGGGGTTGCAGACGACGCACGGTTGGAAGCCGTCCTCGATCGCCTGCTCGTAGGGCACGGCCACGCTCGTCAGGCCGGCGAGCTCCTCGCAGCCCTCGATGTGGAATTCCGGAAACCCGTCGGCCACCCACACCTGTCGCGCGTCGATCTCGGGCGCGGCCTTGGTCAGCACCGCTGCGCGGCCGCCCGCGGCGGCGCCGCTCGCCTCGGGCGCGCTGCCCGAGGTGGACCCGGCGGTGGAGTCGGCAGCGGGAATCCCGGTTTCAGGGCCGGAGTCGTCGGGGGCCGCGCCGGCGCCGCCGGAGGTGGGGCGGCAGACGCTGCACTCGGTGAAACCGTCGTCGAGCGCCTGATGCAGCGGGACCTCGACGACCTCGACGTCCTGGATGGTGCGGCAGGCGCGGACGTGGAACTCCGGCCGGCCGTCGACCACCCACACCTGGCTCGGACCTGCCGGCGCCGAGTCGCCGTCGGCCTGGCGCGCGGGGGCCCCGTTCTGCGCCGCCGGCTCCGCCGACTCCGCCGTCGAAGCTTCCGGTGCCGCCGGCCCTGTCGGGGGCGAGCAGGTGCTGCAGGCGGTGAAGCCGTCCGCCAGGGCCTGGGACAGCGGGATCGACACGGTCGACTCGCCGGCCAGCCGCGAGCAGCCGGACTCGTGGTATTCGGGTTTGCCGTCGACCACCAGGACGTCTGCCGTGCCGGCAGCGTCCACCACGCCGCCGGCACCGGCACCGGCAGCATTGCCGCCCTCAGTCGCCGAGGCGCCACTCGGTCCCGTCGCGCCCCGCTCGGCGGCCGCGTGCTTGCGGCGCAGCTGCAGGTAGGAGCGGACCAGCACCAGCGCCGCCAGGACGCTTGCGACCAGCGAGATGATCAGCCAGACCGCCTGACCGGTGAGCACACCCACGATGACGAAGGCCACCGCGACGACCAGCAGGGCGATCAGCAGCATCAGGTCTCTCTCCCACGTGCGGGCGACAAGGACACCGGGACCGTACCCGAGCAATCATCGACAGGCAGTACGACCGGCCCTGCTCGCCCCCGACCCGCGCGACGGCGCGGAACCGGCGGCGTCAGCTCTGCTGGGCGTCGGCCATATCGCTCCCCGAACTCGCCGGCTCGGTCTTGCCGCTGGCGTCGAGATCGCGCAGCTGCGACTCGAGGTAGCTCTTGAGCCGGGTGCGGTACTCGCGCTCGAAGGTGCGCAGCTCCTCCACCCGGCGCTCGAGCGCGCCCTTGCGCTGCTCGAACTGGGCGGTGATCGCGGCGGCGCGCTGCTCGGCGTCCTGGACGGTCTGCTCGGCCCGGGCCGAACTCTCCTCGTCGAGCTGCTTGGCCCGCTGCTCTGCGTCGTTGATCTGCTTGGTCGAGCGCTGCTCGGCATCCTTGGTGGTGGCGTCCGCGTGCTCCTGCGCCTCCTTGACCAGGCGCTCGGCCTCGGCCTTGGACTGGGCAAGGTGCTGATCGGCCGTCTGCTGGGCGAGCGCGAGCATCTGCACGGCTTGCGTGTGGTGCTCGGGCTGGACGCCGCCGTCGCTCTTGCTCAGGTTCGGCTGACCCTCCTGCTGCGCCGCAGCCGCCTGCTGGGCCTCGGCCAGCTGCTGCTCCAGCTGCTGGAGCTGCCCCCGGTTCTCGTTGAGCTGCTGCTCGGTCTGCGCCAGCTGCTGCTGCAGCTGCACGACCTGCTGCTGTGCGCCCTCCTTGCCCTGGCTCAGCGTCCGCTCGAGCTCGCCGACGCGACCCTTCAGCGTCTCGTTCTCCTCGCGGGTCCGCCGGGCCTCCTCGCGGGCCTTCTCCAGCTCCGCGGGGTCGGCTCCCCCCTGGCCGGAGGCCTGCTGGCCTCCGCCGGAGGGCTGGCCGCCGGAGTGGGAGCGCAGGTCGTTGTTCTCCTCGATGAGCCGCGCCAGCTCCACCTCGACGATGTCGAGGAAGGCGTCGACTTCTTCCTCGTCGTACCCGCGCTTGCCGATCGGCGGCTTCTTGAAGGCGACGTTATGGACTTCAGCGGGGGTCAACGGCATTCGGTCACCTCGTGTACTCGTGCTCGCCGCTCGCCTCGGTGGTCGTGCGGTCGATAAAGGGCGAAAAGCCCGATCTTAAGCTCTGGCGTCAGGCGAACGTCAGCGCAACCACTCTCGCCACGATCAGGACGATGAGCAGAATGATGACGCTCAGGTCGAGGCTTACAGTACCCAGGCGCAGAGGTGGGACCAATCGCCGGAGTGCCCGGATGGGTGGGTCGGTGGCGATGTACACCAACTCGACTCCCACTGCGGCGACACCAGCCGGCCGCCACGAACGGGAGAACTGCCGTACCCACTCGATGATCACGCGGCCGAGCACCAGCAGGATGTATATCCACAGGATGTACCCGACGATCCCCAACAACAGGGTCATCGGACATTCCCTCCCACGATCGGACCTCCCGTGATCGGCCCGGCCCAGGCGGCACGGGTCGTACTGGCTGCAGCGGCCGTCGTGACGGCTCGCCGCGCGGAGGTCCACACACCCGGGCAACGCACCGCGCCATTAAACGTGCCCCCGCGAGAGCACATTGCAGTGGTGGGCCCGGCGCACGACTCAGCTCTGGTTGAAGAAGCCGCTCTCGATCCGGGCCTTGTCCTGGGCGGTGACCGTGACGTTCTGGGGGCTGAGCAGGAAGACCTTGGCCGTGACCCGCTCGATACGGCCGTGCAGCCCGAAGGTGAGGCCCGCCGCGAAGTCGACCAGCCGCTTGGCGTCGGCGTCGTCCATCTCGGTCAGGTTCATGATCACCGGTGTGCCCTTGCGGAACTGCTCGCCGATCGTGCGCGCCTCGTTGTACGTACGCGGGTGCAGCGCGGTGATCTGGTAGTTCACGCGGTCGAGCTGCTCGGGATAGGCCATTGCCGCCTCGGGATCGTCCTGATAGTCGCGCTGGTAGTCGCGCGCGTAGGCCACCGACTCGCCGTGGGCCTCGCGCGGGTACTGGGATTCGGCGTAACCACCGGGATAGCCGTCGTGGCGGGCCGGGACGCGGTCGGAGGCCCGCTCGGGGCCGTACCCGTCGACGTCGCCGTACTCCTCGTCCTCGACGAGGCCGAGGTAGACGCCCATCCGGTGCATCGCTCCGGGCATTGATCCTCCAGAAACTCCTGATGAGATGCCGAGTGAAGCGGCACTGATCGCAGACGCTAGCCGATCTCGGGGCTCCGGCGGCCGAGCAACGCCGTGCCGACACGGACATGTGTCGCGCCGTGACGTACCGCGGCCTCGAAGTCGGCGCTCATCCCGGCCGACAGCGCGTCGGCCTCGGGGTGATCGGCCCGCACGCGCGCCGCCGCCTCGGCCAGCCGGGCGAAGGCGGCGTCCGGGTCCTCCCCCATCGGCGGCACGGCCATCAGACCGCGCAGCCGTAGCTCGGGGTACCCGGCGACCTCGTCGGCGAGGGCGGCGAGCCCGTCGGCCGCCACGCCGCCACGCTCCGGGTCGCCGTCCAGGCTGAGCTGGACGAACACGTCCAGCGGAGACGCCGGGCGGTGTTCGGCCACGGCCGAGGCCAGCGACCGGGCGAGCTTCGAGCGATCGACCGAGTGCACGGCGTGGGCGTAGCCGACCACACTGCGGGCCTTGTTGGTCTGCAGGCGGCCCACGAGGTGCCAGCGCAGGGCGGGGACGTCCGGCACCTCGGCCAGCTCGGCAACCTTCGCGCGCGCCTCCTGGTCCTTGCTCTCGCCGAGGTCCACCACACCGAGCCGGGCCAGCACCGCGACGTCGCCGGCGGGCCGGTTCTTGGTGACCGCGATCAGGCGCACCGCCTGCGGGTCGCGGCCCGCCTGGGCGCAGGCCGCGGCCAGGCGGGACCGGAGGGTGCCCAGTGCAGCGACGATCTCGGCGGCACGCCGCCCGTCGTCGGGCTCGTTCACGAGGGGCCCGGGCTGCGGGTCAGGACTTCAGGAAGTCCGGCACGTCGAGGTCGTCGTCGATCTCGACGGGAGAACGGTGCGACCCGTTGACCCCGCTGCCCTGCTCCTGACCGCTGCGGGACCCGTGACCGGCGCTGCCGTAGCCGTACCCCCCGGCCGCCGAGGGGGCCGACGCGTTCGGAGCCCCCGCGTCACCACGCTCCGAGGAGCCGTACCCCGCGGAGGCCGGCACGCTCGCGCCGCTGCCCCGGTTCTCGGCCGCGGGCTCGCGACGGATGTCGACCTTCTTGTAGGGCAGCTGCCCGCTGTCGAAGCCGGCGGCGATGACGGTGACCTTGACCTCGTCACCGAGGGTGTCGTCGATGACGGCACCGAAGATGATGTTCGCGTCGGGGTGCGCGGCCTCGGCCACCAGCGTGGCGGCCTCGTTGATCTCGAACAGGCCGAGGTCCGAGCCACCGTAGATCGACAGCAGTACGCCGTGCGCCCCCTCCATGCTCGCCTCGAGCAGCGGGCTGGCGATCGCGATCTCCGCGGCCTGCCGGGCCCGGTTGTCGCCGCGCGCCGCACCGATGCCCATCAGTGCCGAGCCGGCCCCGCTCATCACCGACTTCACGTCGGCGAAGTCGAGGTTGATCAGACCCGGGGTGGTGATGAGGTCGGTGATGCCCTGGACGCCGGAGAGCAGCACCTGGTCGGCGGCCCGGAAGGCATCCATGACCGAGACCGTCTGCTCGCTGATCTGCAGCAGCCGGTCGTTGGGAATGACGATGAGGGTGTCGCACTCGCTGCGCAGCTGCTCGATGCCCTCCTCGGCCTGCGAGGCCCGCTTCTTGCCCTCGAAGCTGAACGGCCGGGTGACGACGCCGATGGTCAGCGCCCCGAGCTTGCGCGCGATGCTCGCGATCACCGGGGCGCCACCGGTGCCGGTACCGCCGCCCTCGCCGGCGGTGACGAACACCATGTCGGCCCCCTTGAGAACCTCCTCGATCTCGTCTCGGTGGTCCTCGGCGGCCTTGCGGCCGACGTCGGGCTGGGCGCCGGCACCGAGGCCGCGGGTGAGCTCCCGACCGACGTCGAGCTTCACGTCGGCGTCGCTCATCAGCAGGGCCTGCGCGTCGGTGTTGACCGCAATGAACTCGACGCCCTTCAGGCCGACCTCGATCATCCGGTTCACGGCATTGACCCCGCCGCCGCCGACACCGACGACCTTGATGACCGCGAGGTAATTGTGCGGTGCTGTCATGGTTCTTGCTCCTGTGCTGGGTGGGCGGACGGTGGTGCACATCGCCGAAGATCTCGGGCCCTAAACCCTCATCCTCAAGTAAACGGTTAATGTTATGTCAGCCTGCGATGTTGATGCCGAAGTTAGAACGCGTATGGCGAGAATTGCCGCAGGCGCGCCGGACGACACGCCGAGCGCCGCGGATCGCTCAGCCGAGGGCCAGCCGAGTGTCAGCGGGTGTAGGGCCGGTAGGGGTCGGTCACGTCGATCTGGTCGACGCTGCGGTGGCGCAGCGCCTCGACCACGCGGGCCTTGAGCATGCTGCGCTCCGCGCCCCCCCAGCGCACCAGCGTGCCGCTGCGCAGCACGACGGTGATGGCGGTCGGGTCCAGTGCCTGCAGCGAACGCACCCGATGCCGCAGGTCGGCCGGCATCGCCGCCGCGACCCGGGCGGCGGCTGCCCGGGCGGCCCGACCGCCGGAGACCGCCAGCAGCGGCAGCCGCGCCGGCCGCGTCGCGACCTTCTTGTACAGCGCCCCCGTGCGATCGACCAGCATCAGCTGACCGTCCTCGCGCAGCACGCCGACCGCGATCCGCTCCCGGACAGTGATGATCACCGTGCTCGGCCAGGAGGTCGTGACCTCGGCGCCGGCCACCGCCGGAATCGTCTCCACCCGGCGAGCGATCGCCGAGGTGTCGAGCCGCACGAGTGGGTGGCCCTGCGGCACATCGGCCACGCGCTCGACCGTCGTGGGCGGGACGCTCGCGGTCCCGCGGACCCGGACGTGATGGACCCCCAGGACCGACGAGAATGCCACCAGCCAGGTGGCGAGACCGGCGAGCGCGAGCAGGACGGCGACCGCGACGACCGCCCGGCGGCGGCGCGTCGGGTCGCGCGGCAGCAGCGGTGTCGCGACCGGCCGCTCGTGGGTGGCCGTCACGCCGGACCCTCTTCCGGCGCACCACCGCGCGGCGACTCCTGCTCCGACGGCTCCTGCTCCGAGGATGTCGGGCCGCGGCCGGCGGGCTCGGCAGCCAGCGCGCAGGCGTCCCGGATGGTGTCGCAGAGCAGGTAGACGTTGCCGATGCCCATCGTCACGACGAGGTCGCTCGGGCGGGCCAGGGCCGCGATCCGCTCCGGGACGGCGTCGTAGCTGGGTTCGTAGACCACCTGCTCCGGCGGGAGCTCGATGAGCTCGCTGATCGTCGCGCCGGTGACGCCGGGAATCGGCTCCTCACGCGCCGGGAAGACGTCCATGACGATCGCGATGTCGGCCAGCGCCATGGCCTCGGCGAATTCGCGGGCGAAGGTCTGGGTGCGCGAGTAGGTGCCGGGCTGGAAGACCGCGATCAGTCGCCCCTCGCCCGCCAGGGCCTGCCGCGCCGCGGCGAGCGAGGCCGCGATCTCGGTCGGGTGATGGGCGTAGTCGTCGAAGACTCGCACGCCGCCGCCCTCGCCGTGCGACTCGAAGCGCCGGTGGACGCCGGCGAATCCGGACCAGGAACTCCCGGCCGTGTCCACGTCGAGACCGAGATGCGCGGCGAGGCTGAGCGCGGCGGCGGCGTTGAGCGCCATGTGCTGTCCGATGAGCCTGCCGACCCGGACCCGCCGGTCGCCGAGTAGCGGTCCCCGGACCGAGAACTCCACGCCGGCTCCGGTCGTCAGGACGTCGTACACCTGCTCGTCGGCATCCTCACCGGTGCCGTAGGTGTGGACCCGGCGGTTCCGGGCGCGGGCGTAGTCGCCGATGCGCCGGGCGCCGGGATCGTCGGCGCAGACGAGCACCAGCCCGCCGGCGTCGACCCGGTCCACAAACGCCTCGAAGGCCCGGAAGATGTTCTCGAGGTCGCCGTGGTTCTCCAGATGGTCGGCCTCGACGTTGGTGATCAGCGCAGACGCGGGGCGGGTGAGCAGGAAGGACCCGTCGCTCTCGTCGGCCTCGACCACCGCGAGCTCACCGCTGCCGAGGTGGGCGTTGCGCCCGGTCTCGTAGAGATTGCCGCCGATCGCGAAGGACGGATCCGCGTTGCAGGCCTGGGCGGCGACGACGAGCAGCGACGTGGTCGAGGTCTTGCCGTGGGTGCCCGCGACCGCGACGCAGCGCCGGTCCTCCAGCGCGGCGGCCAGCGCCGCGGCACGGCGCAGGAACGGCTTGCCGCTCTCCCGGGCGGCGACGAACTCCTCGTGCCGCGGGTTGATGGCGGTGGTGTAGACGAAGGTGTCGGCGTCGTGGATGTGGTCCGCCGAGTGCCCGATGTGCACGTCGGCGCCGATCGCTCGCAGCCCGGTGACCGTCATCGACTCGCGGGCCTCGCAGCCGCTCACCGGCACGCCCCGTTCGAGCAGGATGCGTGCCAGCGCGCTCATCCCCGACCCGGCGATGCCCATGATGTGGACCCGGCCGAGATCGGCCAGCGCGGGGATGGTGTCGGTGGCGGCGCTGCGGACGAGCGCCGCCCCCGGGGCGGCCCAGTCCTCGGGGCGGTCGCCCTCGTGGTCACGGATCGGCGCGTTCACGACGGAACTCCTCGGGCTCTCCCCGACCAGCGACAGCACGCGGCGGGCCAGTTCAGTATCGGCCTCCCTCACCCCGGCCGCCGAGGCCCCCCGCGACATCGACGCCATCCGCTCCCCGTCGGTGAGGATCGGGATGAGCGTGTGCTCGATCCACTCGGGGGTGAACGCCTCGTTCTCGACGATCAGCGCGCCCCCCGCGGCGGCGACCGGCTCGGCGTTGCGACGAGCCTCGCCGCCACGCAGCGGCAGCGGGACGTAGGCGGCGGGCAGCCCCACGGCGCCGAGTTCCGCCACCGTCATCGCCCCCGAGCGGCAGACCACGAAGTCGGCGGCGGCGTAGGCGTACTGCATCTCGTCCACGTAGGGCACCGCGACGTAGGGCGGCGTGCCGTCCGGAACCTCGACGACGTTCGCCGGGCCGGTGATGTGCAGGACCGCGACGCCGGCGGCGCGCAACGCCCCGGCGGCGCCCGTGACGGCGGCGTTGATCGCCTGCGCGCCCTGCGACCCGCCGGTGACCATCAGCACGGTGCCCTGCTCGGGCAGGCCGAAGCGGCGGCGGGCCTCCGCCCGCAGCGCGTCGCGGTCGAGGTGGGTGATCGCCGGGCGCAGCGGGATGCCGATCGGGGTCGCGTGCGGGAGCCGGACGTTCTCCGACGCGGTGAACACGTGCGGTGTCAGTCGGGCCGCGAGCCGGTTGGCCACGCCGGCGCCGGCGTTGGCCTCGTGCACGACGATCGGCAGCCGCCGGCGGCGGGCGGCGAGGTAGGCCGGTGTCGCGACGTACCCGCCGAACCCGACCACGACCTGGGCGTCGGTGCGGTCCAGCACCTCCCCGGCGGCCCGCACGGCGGCCCGCAGCCGGGCCGGGACGGCCAGCAGGTCGCGGTTGAGGCGTCGGGGCAGGGGCACCGGCGGGATCAGTTCCAGCGGGTAGCCGCGCGCGGGGATGAGGGTGGTGTCCAGTCCGCGGACGGTGCCGAGCGCGGTGATCCTCGCGTCGGGCGCGAGGCGGAGCACGGCGTCGGCGAAGTTCATGGCGGGCTCGATGTGCCCTGCAGAGTGCCCGCCGGCGACGACGATGCGGGCGCTCATCCCACTCGCCGCACGGGGCTGGATCCGCCACGCCCCCGGCCGGCGCCGCCGGACGGCGCGCGCCGCGTCGATGCGGGCGCGCGTGGGGTGGAACGCGTCGGACCGGCGGGAGCGTTGGACCGCTCGCCGCGCGACGCCGTCGCGGCACCGCGCGGGCGCCGGCGGGGAGCGACGTAGACGCGCGGGACCGGGATGGCCAGCCACCGCTCCACCCGGCTGCGACGGCCCAGCCGCTCGGCCCGGCGCGCGGAGTTGACCGCGTCCCGCTCATGGCGGGCGAACGAGGCGAGCATGCCGATCACGAAGAAGGTGACCAGCAGTGAGGTCCCGCCGGCCGAGATCAGCGGCAGTGGGATACCGGTGACCGGCAGCAGCCCCGAGACGTAGCCGATGTTGATCACGGCCTGCCCGACGAGCCAGATCGTCGCGCCCCCGCAGGCGATGCGGACGAACGGGTCGACGCTGCGCCGCGCGATCCGCATGCCGGTGAAAGCGAGCAGCCCGAACAGCAGCAGCACGGCGATGCAGCCGACGAGCCCGAGCTCCTCGCCGATGATGGCGAAGACGTAGTCGGAGTTGGCGTTGGGTACCCAGCCGTACTTCGAGGTGCCCTGCCCGAGGCCCACGCCGAACAGGCCGCCGGACGCGAGCGCGTACAGCCCTTCGACGGTGTGGTACCCGCTGGTCCGCATGTCCTGGAACGGGTGGACGAATGCGGTGAGCCGCTGCAGCCGGTACGGCTCGGTGACCGCGAGCACGGTCACCGCGACCCCGACCAGCGCCACGACGGCGCCGAAGTAGCGCGCCGGCATGCCGATCATCCACAGGACCCCGAGCAGCACGAGCATGAAGCAGAGGGTCGTGCCCAGGTCGGGCTCGAGCATGACGAGCGCGACGACCAGCACGAAGCCGGGCAGCAGCGGGACGAACAGGTGCCGGGCGCGGGTGAGGGTGCCCAGGTGCTGCTTGCGGGCCAGCAGGTCGGCCGCCCACAGCAGCATGGCGAACTTGGCGAACTCCGAGGGTTGCAGCTGCAGCGGACCGATGTCGATCCAGCGGCGCGCTCCGTAGACCCCGACGCCGATGCCCGGGACCAGCACCGCGACCAGCGAGACGGCGGCGACGACGACGGCCGGGTAGGCCAGCAGCCGGAAGCGGCGCGGCGTCATGCGCACGGCGAACCAGAACAGCACCAGCCCGAGGCCGATGAACAGGACCTCCTTGACCGCCTGGTTCCAGATCGATCCGGTGCCGCCGTTGTCGCGGGCGGCCGCGATCGTGGTGGAGACCGACATCAGGAACCCGAAGCAGAGCAGGCCGATCCCGGCGGTGATCAGCAGCTGCAGGGAGGCGTAGGGCCGCGCGAGGAACCGCCGCACCACCGGGCCCACGCCGGGCCCGTCGAGCGCGGGATCGGGCGGCCGGTCGGTCGGTCGGTCGACCGGCCGGGTCACGTCGCGCCCCCGGTCACAGTGCGGACCGCGGCGGCGAAGGCCTCGCCGCGGGCGCCGAAGCCGCTGAACATGTCGTACGAGGCGGCGGCCGGCGCCAGCAGCACCGTGTCGCCGGGCCGGGCCAGACGGGCGGCGGCGCGCACGACATGGAGCATGGCCCCATCGTCGTCGGTGTCGACCGTGATCACCGGGATCTGCGGCGCGTGTCGTGCGAGTGAGGTGGCGACGAGCGCCCGGTCCTGGCCGAGCAGGACCGCCCCGGCCAGCCGGGGGGCGTGCGCGGCCACGAGATCGTCGACCGAGACCCCCTTGAGCTGCCCGCCCGCGATCCACACGACGCGCTCGTAGGCCGCCATCGAGGCATCGGCGGCGTGCGGGTTGGTGGCCTTGCTGTCGTCGACCCACCGCACCCCGCCGGCCGTGAGGACCTCGGCGTTGCGGTGCGGATCGGGCTCGAACCGGCGCAGTCCGGTCGCCACGGCGCCGGGGGCGACGCCGTGGGTCCGGGCCAGCGCGGCGGCGGCCAGCGCGTTGCCGACGTTGTGACGCCCCGCCGGGCGCACCTCGGCGGCGGGCGCGAGCGGGACGCCGTCGTCGCCGAAGGCCCGCGAGACCAGCGTCCCCTCGCACACGCCCACCTGCCCGGCGGCCGGCTCCCCCAGCGTGAAGCCGACCGCCCCGGCCGGTGCGAGCGCCGCCACCCGGGGGTCGTCGGCGTTCGCGACGGCCACCCCGCCGGTCTCGACGCCGGCCCAGACGACGGTCTTGGCCTGCTCGTACGCCTCCAGCGAGCCGTGCCAGCTGAGGTGGTCGGGCGCCAGGTTGAGCAGCGCTCCGGCGGCGGGCCGGATGGAGGGAGCGAAGTGCAGCTGCTGGCTGGACAGCTCGACGGCCAGCACGTCGAGCTCGCGCGCCTCCGGCCCGGCCACGGCGTCGAGCAGCGGGACGCCGACGTTGCCGACCGCGCGCGCTCGGCGGCCGTCCGCGCGCAGGATCGCCTCGAGCATGCGGACGGTCGTGGTCTTGCCGTTGGTGCCGGTGAGGGCGAGCCAGGGCGCCGCGCCGGGGCCGCGCAGTCGCCACGCCAGTTCGACCTCGCCCCACACCGGCACGCCCCGCCGGGCGGCGTCGGCGAGCAGCGGGTCGTGCGGAGGCACCCCGGGCGAGGCGACGACCAGTCCGGTGCCGACCGGGACGGTGGTCAGGGGCCCCAACCATCGGGCCCCACCGGCGACGAGGGCGTCCAGGTCGGGGCCGGGCGTGGCCGCGGTGAGCGTGACCTCGTACCCGCGGTCGAGCAGCGCCCGGGCGGCCGTGCGGCCCGCAAGGCCGAGCCCCACGACGAGCAGCGTGCCCCCGTGCCCCGGCACTTCGGGGTCGGACCGGTCAGCCATGCGCGATGAAGTCCGCGTAGAACAGCCCCACCCCGAACGCCACCGCCATCCCGGCCATGATCCAGAACCGGACGATGATCGTGACCTGCTCCCACCCGACCAGCTCGAAGTGGTGGTGCAGCGGCGCCATGCGGAAGATCCGCCGTCCGGTGCCGGTTCGGCGCCGCGTCAGCTTGAACCAGCCGGTCTGCAGGATCGACGACACCGTCACCGCCGCGTAGAGCCCGCCGAGCGCGACCAGCAACAGCTCGACGCGGGCCAGGATGGCCAGGCCC
This sequence comes from uncultured Actinomycetota bacterium, assembly GCA_963776855.1. Lineage (GTDB taxonomy): Bacteria > Actinomycetota > Actinomycetes > Mycobacteriales > Jatrophihabitantaceae > Jatrophihabitans. The sequence goes on from CAVZOC010000006.1 coordinate 159,871, forward strand.
GCCATCAGCCCGCCGAGCGCCATCGACCCGGTGTCGCCCATGAAGATCCGCGCCGGTGGGGCGTTCCACCAGAGGAAGCCGAAACAGGCGGCCATCGCCGAGGCGGCCACGATGGCGAGATCGAGCGGATCCCGGACGTGGTAGCAGCCCGACGTCGGATTGCCGATGCACTGGTTGCGCGACTGCAGAAAGGCGATCAGCGTGAACGCCCCGAACACCATCGCCGCGGCGCCCGCGGCGAGTCCGTCGAGCCCGTCGGTGAGGTTCACCGCGTTCGACGTCGCGGAGATGATCAGGTAGGCGAGGATGACGAACCCTACGCTGCCGAGGCCGATCTCGGTGATGTCGCGGACGTAGGACAGGTGGGTGGAGGCGGGGGTCAGCCCGTGCCTGTTGCGGAACAGCAGGGCCAGGATCGCGAAGACGACGGCGACGCCGAGCTGGCCGAGGAACTTGGCCCGCGCCCGGAGCCCGAGGCTGCGTTGCCGGCGGATCTTGATGAAGTCGTCCACGAACCCGACCGTGCCCAGCCCCACCATGAGGAACAGGGCGAGCAGGCCCGACGCGCGCGGCCCGCCGTCGCCGACGGCCGCCTTGATGATGTGGGCGACGACGTAGCCGACGACGGTCGACCCGACGATGGCGACGCCGCCCATGGTGGGAGTGCCCCGCTTGACGAGGTGCGTCTGCGGGCCGTCCATGCGGATCTCCTGGCCGAAGCCGCGGCGCCGGAACCACACGACGACCAGTGGCGTGCACAGGATCGAGGTCAGCAGCGAGAAGATGGCGGCAACGAGGATGGTCTTCACGTCCGCCCCTCTCCTTTCCCGGCGTGCCGGCCGAGGGTCTCGTGGTCGCCGTCGCTGTGGTCGCCAGGTGGGCCGCTACCGGCGAGCGCGAGCGCCACCTTCTCCAGGCCGGCAGCGCGCGAGGCCTTGACGAGGACCGCGTCCGGTGGCCGGGCTTCGTCGCGCACCAGCGCGACGGCGGCGTCGGCGTCGGGTACCCAGCGCGCAGTGCCGCGCCACGAGCTTTCCAGAGCGGCCCCGGCGATCATCGGCCGGGCCGGCTCGCCGACGACGACGAGGTGGGTGACGCCGAGTTCCGCCGCGACCCGGCCCATCGCGCGGTGTTCGGCGGCGGCGTCGTCCCCGAGCTCGGCCATCGTGCCCAGCACGGCCCAGGTGGCGGCCTCGCGGGCCTCTCCGATGCGGGCCAGCGTCTGCAGGGCGGCGCGCATCGACTCGGGATTGGCGTTGTAGGCGTCGTTGATCATCACCAGACCGTCCGGGCGTTCGGTGAGCTCCATCCGCCAGCGGCTGGCCGGCACGGCGGTGGCGAGGGCGGCGACCGCCGCGTCGAACGGCACGCCGCACTCGAGCACGACGGCGAGCGCGGTGAGGGCGTTGCCGACGTGGTGGCGTCCCACCAGGCGCAGCGCGACCGGCGCGGACCCGGCGGGCGTGTGCACGGTGAACCGGGCCCGGCCCAGGTCGTCGAGCACGACCTCGGTGGCCCGGACGTCGGCCCCGGCGGACTCTCCCACCGTGACGACGCGGGCGGCGGTGCGGGCGGCCATGCCCATGACGAGCGGGTCGTCGGCGTTGAGGACGGCCACGCCGTCGGCCGGCAGCGCCTCGACCAGCTCGCCCTTCGCCTGCGCGATCGCCTCGCGGGAGCCGAACTCGCCCAGGTGGGCGCTGCCGACGTTGAGCACGGCGCCGATGCGTGGCGGCGCGATGGCGGTGAGATAGCGGATGTGGCCCACGCCGCGCGCGCTCTTCTCCAGGACCAGGAAGCGGGTGTCCGCGTCGGCACGCAGCACCGTCCAGGGGTGGCCGAGTTCGTTGTTGAACGATCCGGGTGGGGCCACGGTCGGGCCGGCGGCGGACAGCAGCGCCGCGACGAGGTCTTTGGTGGAGGTCTTGCCCGAGGAGCCGGTCACACCGACGACCGTGAGCTCCGGGAGCCGCCGGACGACATGGGCGGCAAGGGCGGCCAGCGCTTCCAGGCCGTCGCCGACCTCGATCGACGCGACCTCGACGGGACGAGTGACCAGGCAGGCCACGGCGCCCGCGTCGACGGCCGCCGGGGCGAAGTCGTGGCCGTCGGCACGCTCACCGGCAAACGCCAGGAACAGCCCGCCGGGCGCGATCCGGCGCGAGTCGAACTCGACGCTGCCGGTCACCAGGATGTCCGGGTCGGCGTGGGCGAGGCGGCCGCCGACGACATCGGCCACCTCGCGCAGGGTCATCTCGATCATCTCGCCGTCCCTGGGGCGAGGGCGCGGCGCAGCTCCACCCGGTCGTCGAACGGGTGGACGACGCCGGCCACCTCCTGGCCGGTCTCGTGGCCCTTGCCGGCGACCAGGACCGTGTCGCCGGGGCCGGCGCGCCGCACCGCCTCGGCGATGGCGTCGGCCCGGGAGCCGATCTCGACGATCTCGGCGCGCTGCCCGGTCGGGACGCCCGCGGCGCCGGCGATCATGGCCCGCCGGATCGAGGCGGGCTCCTCGCTGCGGGGGTTGTCGTCGGTCACGATGACGACGTCGGCGTCGCGGGCGGCGATCGCCCCCATGTGCGGGCGCTTGCCACGGTCCCGGTCGCCGCCGCAGCCGAGTGCCACGATCAGCCGGCCGCGGGTCAGCGGCCGCAGCGCCTGCAGGGCGCCCGACACGGCCGCCGGCTTGTGGCTGTAGTCCACGACGGCCAGGAAGTCCTGGCCGGCCTCGATGCGCTCCATGCGGCCGGGAACCTGCGCCACGGCGAGGGCGTCGGCGACCCGGTCGGAAGCGTCGGGATCCTCGGCGAGCAGGCCGGCGGAGTCCAGCATCGTCCAGGCGAGCACCGTGTTGGCGACGTTGTACCGCCCCGGGATGGCGCAGCGGAGCTCGCGGGTGCCCCACGCGCCCCGGACGCGGAAGGCGATGGTGCCGTCCTCGCCCTCGCGGACGTCGGTGGCGCGGACGTCGGCGGGGCCGCCGTCGGTGCTGACGGTGCGGGCCCCCGCCACCTCGGCGGCGGCTCGGCGGCCCCATGCGTCGTCGACGACGACGACCGCCCGGCGGGCCTGCCGGCGCACGAAGCGCAGCTTGGCGGCGAAGTAGTCCTCCATGTCGGCGTGGAAGTCGAGGTGATCCTCGGAGAGGTTGGTGAACCCGCCGACGTCGAAGGTGAGGGCGTCGCTGCGGTGCATCGCGACGGCGTGGCTGGAGACCTCCATGGCCACGGTGTCGACACCGCGCTCGGCCATCACCGCCAGCAGCGCCTGCAGGTCCGGGGCCTCGGGGGTGGTGAAGCCGGTCTCGAGCGTCTCGTCGCCGATCGTCGTCGCGACCGTGCCGACCATCCCCACGGTGTGTCCGGCGGCGCGCAGCCCCGCCCGCAGCAGGAAGGTGGTCGTCGTCTTGCCGCTGGTCCCGGTGACCCCGAGCAGCCGCAACCGGTCGGACGGGCGGCCGTAGACCTCGGCCGCCACCGGCGCCAGCGCCGCCCGCACGTCGTCGACGAGCAGCACCGGCACCCCGTCGGGCAGCTGGTCGCGGCCGGCCGGATCGGTCAGGACCGCGACGGCGCCGCGCTGGAGCGCCTCGGCGGCGAAGCGGGCGCCGTGGGCGTTGCGGCCGGGCACGGCGGCGAACAGGTCACCGGCGCGGACGTTCGCGCTGGACGCCGTGACCCCTGTGACGCGGACGTCCTGCCCGTGCCGGGTCGGACGGGCGGCGTCGTGTGCTGTCGCGGCGAGCTCGCTGAGCGCGACGGGGCGGGTACGGGCCGGTCGCGGCAGGGCGTCCGGGGGGGAGGCACTGGGCACGTCAACAGACGTTAGCGGGCAGGTACGCCGGGTTCTGCCCCTTGCACACCTGCAGTGGCACATGCCTCGAGTGCGACCCGGTCGGTGGGATCTGGGCGTGCTGCAGTTCGTAGGTGGCGATGTGGTGGAACAGCGGCGCGGCCACGTCGCCGCCCTCGACCCCGTGGGCGGGGTTGTCGACCATGATCGCGACGACGAACTGCGGCTTGTCCGAGGGCACCATGCCCGCGAACGTGTCCCAGTTCTTGGAGCTGGAGTAGGCGCCCCCGAGCGACGGGTCGGGCTGCTGCGCGGTGCCGGTCTTCCCGGCGACCCGGTAGCCGGGGATCGCCGCCTTGACGCCGGTGCCGCCGGGCAGGGTCACCGAGTCGAGCATGGTCCGCAGGGTGGTCGCGGTCTTCGCGGTGATGACGCGGTGGCCGGCCGGTTGCGGGGTGACCTTCCGCGTCCCGTCCGCCTGGGTGACCGACGAGACGATGCGCGGCGGGACGCGCACCCCGTTGTTCGCGATCGTCTGGTAGAAGGACGCGAGCTGCAGCACGGTCATGCTCAGGCCCTGCCCGAACGGCAGGTTGGCGAAGGTGGAGCCCGACCAGGTCGAGCGGGGCGGCAGGTACCCGGAGCTCTCGGCCGGCAGCCCCACCCCGGTCTTCTGCCCGACGCCGAACGCCTTCTCGTAGTGCATCCAGGCGGCCGGGCCCAGCCGTTGCGCGATCTTCAGCGTCCCCACGTTGGAGGACTCGGCCAGGATGCCGGTGGCGGTGAACCGGGACGTCTTGTGGACCCAGGCGTCGGCGACCCGCACGCCGCCCATCCGGATCGCGTCCGGGACCATGACCGTCGTCTTCGGGGTGATGGTGCCCGTCTGCAGCGCCGCGGCGAAGGTGAGCGCCTTCTGCACCGAGCCGGGTTCGAAGGCGGACATCACCGGCGGGTCGACCGGGCTCGAAGTGGGCATGGTCGCCGGGTCGGACGCGTCGAAGGTGCCGGACGAGGCCAGCGCGAGCACCTGACCGGTCTTGGAGTCCAGCACGGCCATCGTCGCGTTCTTCGCGCCGGACTCGGCGACGTCGGTGTCGAGCAGCTGCTGCGCGGTGAACTGCAGGTTCTCGTCGAGGGTCAGCTTGATGCTGGCGCCGTTACGGGCCGGGTCGGTGGTGCTCGCGCTGCTGGGGTTCATCTGGCCGGAGCTGTCGACGGAGTAGGTGACGCTGCCGTTGTGGCCGGCGAGGACGGAGTTGTACTCCGCCTCGATGCCGGCGGCGCCGGCGCCGTCGCTGTGGACGGTTCCGATGACGTTGGCCGCGGTGGTGTGCCCCGGGTACTGCCGCTGCGTGGTCGCCTGGGTGTAGATCCCCGGCAGCGACAGGTTCTCGACCCGCAGCGCCTTCTCCGGCGCCAACGCGGTGGCCAGCACCGCGTAGTGGCCCGGCACGGCCAGCTCGTGGAGGACGCCGGCGGCCGGCACGCCCAGCAGCGGCGACAGCTTCCCGGCGTAGTCCGCGCGCTGGCCCGCGGGCACCTGGGTCGGGTCGGCGGTGATGTCCTGCGCGTCGGACGTGTAGGCCAGCGGGGTGCCGTTGCGGTCGAGGATGGGGCCGCGCAGCGCGTGCAGCGTCCGGGTGTAGACGCGCTGGGCCTGGGCGGCGACGGCGTAGTTGCCGTGATCGAGGCCCTGCAGCTGCACCAGCCGGCCACCGATGATCACCAGCAGCACGCAGACCGCGGCGAAGCCGACCTGCCCGCGGCGCTCGAGGCCGGCCAGCCGCAGTCGCCGGTGCCGGCGCGGCCCGCGCCGGGGCGGCGGTGCGGTCCGGCGCGGCGGCCCGGAACGCGCGCCGCGCGGTGGGGCGGCCGGTGCCGGGCCGAAGCGGGTGTCGCGGGGGGCCGACCGCGGCGCCTGGCGGGGTGCGCCGCCGCGCGGGGCAGCGCCGCGGGGGGCAGCGCCGCGGGGCGGACCCCCTCTCGGAGCGCCGGGCGGCGGATAGCGACGGTCGGTCATCGGTGTCCTCCGCGGGTGCTGCTGGGTGAGGGCTTCGGCGCCGTGGCCGGGGTGGACCGGTGGGGGGACCCGCTCGGCTTCGCGGTGCCGGACGGGGAGTCCGACGGCGTCGCCGCGCTCGACTTCCGTGCCTTCCGTGCCGCCTTCCGGGCCGCCTCCTGCGCGGCTCTGCGTGCTGCCTTCCGGGCCGCGGCACGCTCTTGTTGCACCCGCAGCTCGCCGGGGGTGAGCGGGACCGGCGGGGCGGTGACGGTCTCCGGCCGGCCCATGACCTTCGCGGCGCCGTCCTGGCCGATGACCACGAAGGCGGGGTTGCCGGCCGGCACCATGCCCATCGCCGCGGCCGCCGCCGCGAGGGCCCCGGGGGCCTTGCTGGCCGCCACCCGGACCTGCAGGCCCTGGACCCGTGCAGCGACGTTGCTGTCCTTGTCGAGCAGTCCCCGCCGCTGCAGCTCGTTGGCCGCCGACGCGGTGTTCAGCGCCAGCAGCAGCGCGAGCCCGCCCACGACCAGGCCGGTGACCAGCAGGGCGAACGGCATCCGCCGGGGCGACCCGGGTCGTGGCTGACGTCCACCGGAACTCTCCTGCCCGCTCCGGATCACGATGCCTCCCTGATGCGTTCGGCCGCCCGCAGCCGTACCGACGCGGCCCGCGGGTTCGCGGCGATCTCCTCGTCCGACGCCGACTCGGCGCCTCGGGTCAGCAGCCGCAGCTGCGGGCCCGCCTCGGGTAGCGGCACCGGCAGGTCCTGGGGCGTGCGGTCCACGGCGAGGGCGGCGAAGGCCTGCTTGACGATGCGGTCCTCGAGCGAGTGATAGGAGAGCACCACCACCCGGCCACCGACCGTCAACGCGTCCAGGGCGGACGGGACGGCGGCGCGCAGCGCGTCGAGCTCGCCGTTGACCTCGATCCGCAGCGCCTGGAACGTTCGCTTGGCCGGGTGGCCCCCGCGCCGGCGCGTCGCGGCGGGGATCGCCTCGCGCACCAGCTCGGCCAGTCGGGACGTCGACCGCAGCGGGGCCACCCGGCGCTCGCGGTCGATGGCGCGGGCGATGCGCTGCGCGAACCGCTCCTCGCCGTAGTCGCGGAGGATCCGGGCCAGCTCGGCCACCGGATAGGTGTTGACGACGGTGTCGGCGCCGACCCCGCTCGTGCGGTCCATGCGCATGTCGAGCGGGGCGTCCTGCGCGTAGGCGAAGCCGCGCTCGGCCACGTCGAGCTGCAGGGAGGAGACACCGAGGTCGAACAGCACGCCGTCGACCCCGCCGATACCGAGATCGGCCAGCACCTCGGGCATCCGGTCGTAGACGGCGTGCACGAGGTGGACGCGTGCGGCGTAGCGCGCGAGCCGGTTCCGGCTGCGCTCCAGCGCGTCGGGGTCGCGGTCGAGACCCACGAGCGTCAGCCGTGGGTGGGCCTCGAGCAGCGCCTCGGCGTGCCCGCCCAGCCCGAGCGTCGCGTCCACGGCGACGGCTGGGCGGTCCTCGAGCGCCGGCGCCAGCAGCGTCAGCACCCGGTCCTTGAGCACCGGGACGTGGGTGGCGTCGCCGACGCGAGCCCGGGTCGGCTCGGCGTCGGGCCGCTCGTCCGTCGGCTCGTCCATGGGCGCTGCTCTCTCGCGGGGGGCCGCGGGTGCGAGGTGGTGACTGGTGCGAGGTGGTGGCTGGTGCGGTGCGGTGCGGTGCGGTGCGCTGCGGTGCGGCGGTTCGCGGCGACGTTGCCTCTGGTCCCCGCCCGTCCCGCCTGGCGCCGGGGAAGTGACGCCAGGAGGCGGACGGGAGGAGGCCGGACGCAACGTAATGCGTACGCGGGTGGGTCGGATGGAGGTGGACGGTGGTGAGCGGCAGCGGTGGGGAGCAGTGGGGGACGTCAGATGACCCCGGAGACCACCTCCTCCTCGATGTCCGAGAAACCGGGCTCGGTGGCCTCGAGGTACTGCTGCCAGGCTGCGGACTCCCACACCTCGATGCGGGTGTTGGCCCCGATGACCGCGCAGTCCTTCTGCAGCCCGGCGTAGTCGCGCAGCTGCGGCGGGACGGTGATGCGGCCCTGCCCGTCCGGGGTCTCGTTGGAGGCACTGGCGAACAGGACGCGGCTGAAGTCGCGGGCACGACGGTCGGTCATCGGCGCGCTGCGCAGCGCCTCGGTCACCCGCTGGAACTCGGTGACCGGGTAGATGTAGAGGCAGCGGTCCTGGCCTTTGCAGATCACCAGTCCTGCCTCCAGCTCCGGTCGGAATCGGGCCGGGAGGGCGAGGCGTCCCTTATCGTCCAGCCGCGGCGTGTGAGTGCCGAGGAACATCGGCCCTCACCTCCGAGATGCTGGGGCGACGCTCCCGTTCTCCCCACTGCACCCCACTCTAACCCACAACCTGCCACGGTCAATGCGAATCGGCGCCGACACGGCGGGTGTCGCAGCCCGTGCGAGGCCGACGGACGCCCCGGCCCACCCCCGATCCGCCACTTGCGGCACCACTCGATAGGGGACGCGACGGCCCGCGATCGGCATACTCGACCAGGTCGGAGCGCACCCACCCCTCCCACGCCTCGACGACCGATCCGCGGCCACCAGCGAAAGGCAGCAGCGTTGAGCCACCCAGCGTCGGAGCACCCGTACGACCGCACCGGCGCGCCCGGTCAACCGGGCCCGCACTCGGCCCCCTCCCCCACCGGCGCGCGGCATGCCGACCCGACCGGCGGCACCCTGGGCGTGACGCCCACAGCGACGGTCACCGAGGTCCGGGAGGTGGGGACGCGGATCGCCGCCAACATCGAGCGCGTGATCGAAGGCAAGCCCGAAGTCGTGCGGCTGGGCCTGGCCGTGCTGCTGGCCGAGGGGCACCTGCTGATCGAGGACGTGCCGGGCGTCGGCAAGACCAAGTTCGCCAAGGCGCTCGCCCGCTCGATCGACTGCTCGGTCCGCCGGCTGCAGTTCACGCCGGATCTGCTGCCCAGCGACGTGACCGGCGTGAGCGTCTACAACTCCGAACAGCGCGACTTCGAGTTCAAGCCGGGGCCGGTGTTCGCCAACATCGTCGTCGGTGACGAGATCAACCGCGCCTCTCCCAAGACGCAGGCGGCGCTGCTCGAGTGCATGGAGGAGCGGCAGGTCACCGTCGACGGCGTCACCTACGGGCTCGAGGCGCCGTTCATGGTGCTGGCGACGCAGAACCCGATCGACATGGAGGGGACCTACGCGCTTCCGGAGGCCCAGCGCGACCGCTTCACCGCTCGGATCTCGATGGGCTACCCGGACCGGGACGCCGAGATCGCGATGCTCGGAGAGCACGCCGCTGTCGACCCGCTCGAGACGCTGGGCGCGGTCTCCGACGCCACCGAGGTCCGCTCGCTGATCGGCGGGGTCCGCAGCGTCTACGTATCGGAGGCGGTGAAGTCCTACGCCGTCGACCTCGCCGAGGCGACGCGCCGCGCCGGCGGGCTCCGGCTGGGCGCCTCGCCCCGGGCCACCCTGCAACTGCTGCGGGCGGCCAAGGCCTGGGCTGCGCTCGGCGGTCGCGACTACGTCATCCCCGACGACCTCCAGCACCTGTTCGTCCCCGTGGTGGCGCACCGGGTCCTGCTGACCGCCGAGGCGCACGTCGCCGCCCGCTCCGCGGCCGACGAGCTGAGGCGCGTCGTCGAGGCCACCCCCATCCCCGGTGCAACGGCCGCCGGGTACCGCTGAGACGAGGAGGGCGCCGAGGCGATGAGACCGGGCCGCATCGGGTTCACGACCCGCGCGAGCAGCATGCTCGCCGCCGGGCTGACGGCGGTGGTCTGCGGCGCGCTGCTCGGCGAGACCGATCTCTTACGCGCGGGCGTGCTGGCCGCGGCGATTCCCGTGGTCGCCGCGGTGGTGATCCACCGGTACCGGATCCGGATAGCCAACCGGCGCACGGTCGAGCCGCACCGCGCCGCCGCGGGCGAGTCCGTCACGGTGCACCTGACCATCACCAACCGGTCGGCGCTGCCCACCGGGCCCCTCATGCTGGAGGACGGCCTGCCCGACCTGGCGGTGGGTCACGCCCGCTTCGTCCTGGACTCGCTCGCGCGCCACGAGGCTCGCACCGTCTCCTACCGGCTGCCCGCCCTCGGCCGCGGTCGGTACCGGATCGGGCCGCTTCGCATCCGGCTGCGCGACCCGTTCAAGATGGTCGAGATCACCCGGTCGTTCACCGCCACGGGCGAGTTCCTGGTGACGCCCGTCGTCGAGGACCTGACGGCCGGTGAACCGCTGCGCAGTGACGACTCGGGCGACGGCACCGGGAGCCATTCCATCGGCGCTCACGGCGCGGACGACGCCTCCACCCGCGAATACCGCATCGGCGACGACCTGCGCAAGATCCACTGGCGGTCGTCCGCCCGCACCGGCGTGCTCATGGTCCGGCAGGAGGAGCGGCCCTGGCGCTCGCAGACGACCCTGCTGCTCGACCTGCGCTCCGACGCGCATGCGGCGGCGCCCGGCGACGGGACCGGCGGGTGGGACCCGCGGTTGACCAACAGCCTGGAATGGGCGGTCAGCGCCACCGCCAGCATCGGCCGCCACGCCCTGCGCGACGGGCGGGAGCTGACCCTGCTCGGCGACCCGGAGCGGCCGCAGCGGCTGCGGGTGGCGAGCCCGGACCACCTCGCCACCCAGCTGGCCGAGGTGAGGCCGAGCCGGGCCGCCGACCTCGGCTTCCTCGACACCTCGCTGCGCGCCGCGGCGGCCGAGTCGGCCGTGGTGGCGGTCCTCGGACGGTTGGATGCGGCGACGCTTCGGCTGCTGGCCCGCGCGCAGCAGCCGGGCCGCACACCCGGTCGGGCGCTGGTGCTGGACGTCGACAGCTGGCGCACCGACCCCGCCGCGGACGCACCGGACGCGCCGGCTCGGGGCGGCCGACCCGGGGCGGAGCCCACCGAGGCCGACACGGCGGCGCGCGTCCTCGCCGACGCGGGCTGGCGGGTGCTGGTGGTGCGACGGGGCATGTCGGCGGCACGTGTGTGGCAACTGCTCGGCGCGGGCGGCGCCACCGGCGCCGGTGTCGCCGCCGCCGGCGCGGGAGTTGCGCCGTGAGCGGCAGCGCCAGGGGGACGGCGGCGGCGCCCGACCGTCAGGAGCAGCGTCGCGGCCGGCCCGGCGGGGGCCCGGAGCGGCCGCGGAGCTGGTCGCCGGCGATCCACCGGACATTGCTCGCCACGCTGGCTGCGGCGCTGGGCATCGTCCCGTTGAAGGGGCTGTTCTCGGACAACGTCTGGCTGCTCGACGCCTGGCTGACGATGCTGATCGTCGTCGCGCCGGCGCTGCTGCTCAGACGCCGCCGGCCACCGGGGGCGCTGGACATCTGGCCGGGGATCGTGCTGCTGATCCCGTGGCTGACGGTCGCCTTCCTTCCGGGCACGGCCGTTTTCGGCCTGATCCCCACGGCCGAGACGTGGCGACAGCTGGCCACGCTCATGACCCAGCTGCACCACACCACGCGGGAGACCGTCGCCCCGATCCAGACCGACGTCGCGGTACGCCTCGTGGTCTGCGCGCTGGTCGGGCTGCTGTTGGCCCTCGTCGACCTCATCGCGGTCGTGGGGCGCCGCGCCGCGCTGGCCGGGGTGCCGCTGCTCGTGGTCTTCACCGTGTCCGGCGCCGTCCCCCGTCAGCCTGTCTCGTGGGTCTGGTTCGTCATCGCGGCGGTCGGTTTCCTCATCCTGCTGTCCCTGGACTCCGGGGACGACCTGCGTCGCTGGGGGCGCCGCGTCCGCACCGGCGCGGAGTCCCGGCGCGGCGCCGGGCCGCAGCTGGCCCCGACCGTGCCACGCATCGCCGTGGTCGCGCTCGTCGCCGCCGTCGTGCTGCCGCTGCTGCTGCCCGGCGACCCCCGGAACCTGCTGGCGGACGCGTTCCACGGTCAGGACAGCAGCACCGGCATCAGCGGCTTCGGCGGGGACGGCAACGGCACCATCAGCCCGTTCGCCGCGCTCAAGGGCCAGCTCAACCGCACGAACTCCCGTGTGCTGGCGCGCGTCCAGATGGCGGGACCCGTGGTCGTGAACCCGTTCTACCTGCGGGTGAACACGCTGACCAAGTACACCGACGCCGGGTGGGAGGTCGGCGCGCGCGAGCCCGGAATCGACCTCCCCACCGCGAACGGCGTGTTCCCCCGCGCCGGCGGCGGCAGCCCGCGTTCGGTGTCGATGCAGGCGCAGATCAGCATCACCGGCATGCGCGGAAACCCGCCGGTCTTCGCCGACCCGACCCTGATCGAGGGGCTGCCGAGCAGCACCACCTGGCATCCGGACGGCGAGTTGCTGCTCAACACCGCCATCGACGACAACACCCGCTTCACCGAGCGGTTCGCCCAGCCGGCGCCGTCGGTCAGTCAGCTCGACCGGGCCTCCGCCCGGATCGATCAGGCCGTCCGGAGCGACCTGAACGTGCCCCACGACGTCGCGCCGTACGTGCGGTCGCTCGTCGGGCGGACCGTCGGCGGCGCGAGCACGCAGTACCGCAAGGCCCGCAAGCTGCTGGAGTACTTCACCGACCCGGCCCACGGCTTCACCTACGACCTGCAGACGAAGGTCGGTGACTCCGGCAGCGACCTCGTCGACTTCCTGCAGAACCGGCGGGGCTTCTGCCAGCAGTACGCGGCCGCTCTCGGGATCATGCTGCGGATCGCGGGGGTGCCCTCCCGCGTGGTGCTCGGCTACATGCACGCCGCCCCCGGTCGCGACCAGAGCTTCACCGTCGGCACGTCGGATGCGCACTCCTGGGTCGAGGCGTGGTTCGCCGGAGTCGGCTGGGTGCCGTTCGATCCCACCCCGGCCGCCGGGCTGGCCGCCGGCGCCGCGGACGGCATGCCCTGGGCGCCGCATCCGCAGGGCAACGGCTCGGCGGCAAGCGTGGACCCTCGCGTCTCGCTGCCGCCCAAGACCACGCCCTCGCCCACCGCCAGCGCGGCCGCGACGGCACCGGCGCAACCCGGCGCGCGGCCGCACCGCTCCGGCGAGCAGGTGTCCCGCTCGATCGGCTGGTTCGCGACGCTGGGGCTGCTGGTGCTCGTCCTGGCGTTGGCGGCGACACCGGCCGTCATCCGCGAACAGCGTCGCCGGCGGCGGTACGCCGCCGGGCGGCACGGCGTCACCGACCCGCTCTGGGCCGAGCTGTCGGACACCGCGGTCGACCTCGGCTATGTCTGGTCCCCGGCGCGGTCACCCCGCCAGGTGGCCGGCTGGCTGGGCCCGCACGCGCCGCAGCACGCCGGGGAGCTGAGCGCGTTGGCCGCGGCGGTGGAGCGCGAGCGCTACGCCCCGGCCGGGTCGAGGCCGGAGGGCGTGGACGGGCGGGCGCTGGTGGCCGGGCTGCAGGCCCTCACCGGCGAACTGCGCCAGGAACGCAGCGGCCGGGCGCGGTGGCGGGCCCGGTTCTGGCCGGCCTCGGTGAGCGGCTCGCTCTCCCCGGCGCTGCGGGAGCGGCTCGGGCGGGTGCGCCGGCTGGTGCCACGCGCGCGGTGGCGCCGAGAGCACTGAACAGCACCGAACAAGGCTGAGTGGCCGGTCTACTGACCTCGGCCTACCGGTCTTGGTCTACTGGCCTTCTCTACTGGCCTTCGTCGAACCGACGCTTGAGCCGGTCCTCCATGCGGCTGCGCAGGCCGTTGCCGCCGGGTTGCTGCTTGGTCGGGCGGGCGGCTGCCTCGGCCGTCTCGGGAGTGCTGCTGCTGTTGCGACCGCGGACGGTCTGCACCAGGAACCCCAGCGCACCGACGACCAGGACGAAGCCCACCACGCTGAGCGGGATCAGTTGCGAGACCAGCCCGACGAGCACCAGGGCGAGGCCGACCAGCACTCCGGCCGCGCTGAGGAAGATCGACCGGCGGGTGCGGGATTTCGCCCGGGCCGAGCGCACCGATTGGGCGAACTTGGGATCCTCGGCGTAGAGCGCCTGCTCGATCTCGTCCAGCAGTCGCTGCTCGTGCTCGGAGAGCGGCACTGGGCCCTCCTTCGTCTACTGCGGCGGCGTCACCGTCAGCATGCTGTCGACCAACGTGGGGGATGTGACGGTGCCGGGGCGCCGTCAATCTCGAGCATACGAGCCAATTGGCCGGATCGAAAGTTACGAGGAGCAGTCTGTGGGCGCCAGAGGCCGAATTGGTGGCGGGATGGGCGCACCGGCCCGGCTGCTCGGCCTCAGCGCGCCTGATTCCCGCCGCCCCGCGGTGGGCTCGGCGCCAGCAGCGAGCCCACCTGGACGGCCTGCGCTCCGAAGCGTTCCCGCGCGGCGTCGACCGCCCGTTCGGCCTGCCGGCGGGCGGCCGGGGCCTGCCGGGCGGGGCCGGGCGGGGCGGCCCGGCCCGCGTCAGCGGAGGGCGCGACCTCGGTGGGGTTGTCGGCAGAGCGCTCGGCAGAGTGCTCGAGCGGGTGCTCGACGGGGGCGGGGCCGACGTCCAGGGTGAGCTGCTCCGGGGCCTGGTCGGCCGGGCGGAGATTCTCGGCCTTGACGCCGACCAGCCGCACCCGGGGGCGGTCGAGGCCGAGGCCGCGGTAGAGCTCGACGGCCACCTCGTCGATCTCGGCGGTGACGTCGGTCCAGCCGGGCAGCGTGCGCACCCGGGTCAGGGTGCGGAAGTCCGCGAAACGGATCTTGATGCCGATCGTGCGGGCGACGAAGCCGCGGTGGCGCAGCCGCGTGCCGACGTCCTCGGCCAGGCGGAGCAGCTCCCGCCGTACCTCGGACTCGGCGGTCAGGTCCTCCTCGAGCGTCCGGTCGGAGCTGATCGACTTCTCGACCTCGTGCGGCTGGACGGGGCGGGGGTCGATGCCGGCGGCCAAGGTGGTCAGGTGCTCGGCGGCGGCGGTTCCCACGGCGCGTCGCACCGTGTCGAGGGGGGTCTCGGCGAGGTCGCCCACCGTCCGGATGCCGAGGCGGTGCAGCGGCTCGGCGGTGCGGGCGCCGACCCCCCACAGCGCGGTGACCGGTAGCGGGTGGAGGAAATCGAGCACGCGCGCCGCGGGGACCACCAGCATGCCGTCGGGTTTGCACCGCGCCGAGGCGAGCTTGGCGACGAACTTGGTCGGGGCCACGCCGACCGAGCAGCTCAACTCGAGCTCGTCGGCCACCCGCTGCCGGATCGCCGCGGCGATGGCACCCGGCCTGCCGTGCACGCGCCGGGCGCCGGCGACGTCCAGGAAGGCCTCGTCGAGGGACAGCGGTTCGACCAGCGGCGTCACGTCGCGCAGGATCGCCATGACCTGGCGGGAGACCTCGCTGTAGGCCTCGCGGTCCGGGGGCAGCACCACGGCCCGGGGGCAGAGCCGCAACGCCTGGCTCATCGCCATCGCGCTGCGCACGCCGTAGCGGCGGGCCTCGTAGGAGGCAGCGGCGACGACGCCGCGCCGCCCCCCGCCGACCACGACCGGCCGGTGGCGCAGCTCGGGCCGGCGACGGGTCTCGACGCTGGCGAAGAACGCGTCCATGTCGACGTGCAGCATCGTGCAGCCGGCGTCGTCCCCGTCGAAGCGGCCGGCGGTGCGAGGAAGGTCGTGGCTGCGGCCCATCACCGGCCCCTGGCGGATCGGACGGGCACAGAGGCTGGGCCGGCGACCGGTGGGGCGAGGCGGGTCACGGGCCGGGGCGGCGCAGCAGCAGGTGGACGCGAGCGGCGATCTCGGCGAACGGCGGGCGCTCGGCGGCGGCCGCGTCCAGCTGGGCGACCGCCTCACGGGCGCCTGGGGTCTCGCCGACCGAACCGGGGACGAGATCGGAGAACACGCCGACGCCGGCACGGGACTCGAGCGTGAGCCCGATCGCCGCGGCCAGCCTCACCACCCGGTCCGGGCCCACGGTGTCGGGGGCGTCCAACCGACGGAGTTCGGTGAGCGCGGCCGCGGGTTCACCGCCCAGGGCCCGCCCCAGCACCGCCGCCGCCGGATTGGCCAGCACCACGCTGAGCACCCCGCCGGGTGTGACCCGGGCGGCCATGGCCGCGAGCACGGCGTCCGGGTCGCTCACCGAGTCCAGCACGCCGTGGGCCAGTACCGCGTCGAAGCTCTCGTCCCCCTCGAACACGGCTGCGAGTACCTCGATGTCCCCGGGAACGCCGGTGACCGCGCCCTCGACCCCGGCCTCGGCCGCGCGCCGCTGCAGCGTGCTCAGGGCGTCGGCGCTGACGTCGACCACGGTGACCTGCGCTCCCGCCGCCGCCAGCGGCACGGCGATGGCACCGCTGCCGCCGCCGCAGTCGAGCACGCGGCGTCCTGTTCCGTCGCCGGTCAGGGCGCCCAGCACCCGTTCCACCACCAGCCCGATACGCCCGGTGGCGAGCCGGTCACGGGTGGGCGGTCGGGACACGTCCCCGACAGTAGCCGCCGGCTCGGACACGCCGCGGCATCGCAACCGGTGTCGCGATGCCCCGGGTGTCGCGATGGCCCGGGAGTTCGGGATCCGGTGACGGGCCGCCCCCAACGGCCCGGCACCGGAAGCATCGCCGATCAGGCGGCCAGCAGCCCCAGTCGCCGCTCCACCAGGGCGAGGAACTCGGCGGCCGCCCGCACCTGATCGTCCGCCGAACGGGCCGTGACCGCCGAGGCTGCCCCCGCCTCGATCGCGGCCCGGACCTGGGCCCCGGCGGCGAACAACGAGGCCCAGTCCGCGAATTCGGGCGCGACGCGTTCGAGAAGAACCCAGACGTTCATCAGGCGCCGTTGCATCGAGGCCGGCCGCCCGCGTTCGGCCGCCACCGCGGCGGCGGTACGCAACGCGGCCAGCTGCGCGAGCCGGAACCGCTCCCCCGGGTCGGCTTCCGACCGCGCCGCCAGCAGCCCCGCCCGGGCCTGCTCCAGCAGCCCGACTACCGAGCCGCGGGCCGGGCACGTGGCTGCGGTCAGCAACCGCGTCGTCGTGCGACCAGTCATGAGAAACCTCCTCGGGTCCTCGCGTCCGCACCATTATTAGTACACCTATTCGATAGAGTCAAGCACTCGAGGTCGGCTCCCCCGCCGCTCTCCCCGGGGTCCGAGCGCCTGCCGTCCCTTGCTCCGCACCCTCCCACCGAGGTCCGACAAAACCCGCGGCCCGCGGCCACGGAGGCGGCCGGGTGATCTTCGACGGCCGACTACTGTTGGCCGCGTGCACCGGAACTGCGAGGCCGTGAACGAGGTACTGCTCGCGGGCGGGGCTCCGGCGACCGTCGGGTGAGCGCGCGCCGTGAACGTCAGCACGCCGCGGTCGTGTCCGTCCCGATGCGAGGCGGGCCGGCCGTGAGGCACGATCAATACATGCGATCCGCGGAGCGTCCGGCGATGACCGGGGCGCGTATCGAGGTCTGGTCCGGGCCTCAGTTCGCGCATCGGGTCGAGGACGCGATGGGGATCTACGTCCAGGCCATGGGTTACCCGGACTACACCGGGTCCCAGCGTGGCGTCAGTGCGCGCAGGCATGCCGATCTCGACGGCTTCGCCTGTCGCGCGGCCCTGACCGACCAGGACCGGCTCGTCGGCTTCGGCTACGGCTACACCACCGCCCGCGGCCAGTGGTGGCACGACCTCGTCCGCCGGGCCCTGGTCCGCGAGGGCAACGAGGGTTGGCTGGACGACGCCTTCGAGTTGTCCGAACTGCACGTGTTGCCGGGCTTCCAGGGCGCGGGGCTCGGACGCCGGTTGCTCTTCGACCTCACCCGGGGGCTGCCGCACGGCGCGGTGCTGCTCTCCACACCCGACACCGACACCCGGGCGTTCCGCCTCTACCGCTCCACCGGCTTCGTCGACCTGGCCCGCAACTACCTGTTCCCGGGGGACTCGCGCCCCTTCGCGGTGCTGGGGGCCCGGATGCCGCTGCCGGAACGATGACCCTCACGCCGGCGACGCACCCCCGCGGCACCGCCGTGCCCACGGTGCCCACGGTGCCCGCAGCGCTCGCAGTGCTCGCCGGAGCCGTCGTCGCCCTGCAGATCGCCTATCCGCTGACGTCGGGGGCCTGGCGCGACCGGCTCACCGTGAGCATCGTCGCCCTCTTCGCGCTGACCTGCCTGGGGCACGCTGCGGCGACGCGCGGTACGCGGTTCGCCGGGACGTTGCTGCTGGTCACCGCGGGTCCGGGCTTCGCGGCGGAGGTCGTCGGCGTCCACACCGGGGTGCCGTTCGGGGACTACAGCTACGCGGGCACGCTCGGCCCGCAGCTGGTCGGGGTACCGCTCGTCGTGGCCCTGGCCTGGACGATGCTGGCCTGGCCGGCCGCGCTCGCAGCCCGGCGGCTCGTCGCGTCCTTCGCGGGGCGGGTCCTGGTCGGCACGTGGGGGCTCGCCTCGGCCGACCTGTTCCTGGACCCGCAGATGGTCGCCGACGGCTACTGGCAGTGGCGCGGACCCTTCGCCCACCTGCCGGGTGTGGCCGACGTTCCGCTGACCAACCTGGCGGGCTGGGTGCTGGTCGCGGCGGTGCTGTCGCTGTTGCTGCAGTGGCTCCTGGACTCGGCCGACCCCGCGACGCCCCCCGCCGGGACGGATACGGTGCCGATCGCGCTGTACCTGTGGTGGTACATGGGCTGGACGGTGGCGCTCGCGATCTTCCTCCGCCAACCGGTCGCGGCCACCTGGGGCGCCGCGGGCATGGGCGTCGTCGCCGTCCCGCTGGCCGCCCGGATGCCCTTACGGCGGAGCGCCGGCGCCGGTGCCCGGCGCGCCACGGCGGGTTCGTCCGCGGCGTGAGCCTCGCGGTCCGCTCCGGCGCCACGCTCGCCGTGGCCGGCGCGCTGCACGCCGCGATGAACGCGCGCCACCTGCGCCGCCCGGCCGCGGCTCCGGGGCCTGCGACCACGCTGCCGGAACGCGGGGTGCCGGTGCTGATCCCGGCGCGGGACGAGGCGGCGACGATCGAGGCCTGTGTGGGGTCGCTGGTCGGGCAACCGGGCGTGGCCGAAGTCGTCGTGCTGGACGACGAGTCGTCGGATGCCACGGCCGTTCGGGCAGTGGCCGCCGGCGCCCGCGTCGTGGCCGGCACGCCGCCGCCGCCGGGCTGGTCGGGCAAGCCGTGGGCCCACGCCCAGCTGGCGGCCGCCGTCCCCGAGGCGGAGGTGCTGATCCTGGTGGACGCCGACGTGGTGCTCGCACCGGGCGCCGTGGTCCGCGCGCTCGCCCTGCTCGACGACGCCGACCTGGATCTGCTCAGCCCGTTCCCGCGGCAGCGGGCGGCGGGGCCGGCGGAGCGGCTGGTGCAGCCGCTGCTGCAGTGGTCGTGGTTGACGACGCTGCCGCTGCGGGCAGCCGAACGCTCGCCGCGCCCGTCCCTGACCGCAGCCTGCGGGCAGTTCCTGGTGCTCCGCCGGTCGGCGCTCCGCCGGGCGGGCGGATTCGCCGCCATCCGGTCCGAGGTGCTCGACGACCTCGCGCTCGCTCGCGCGGTGAAGCGGGCCGGGGGCCGCGTCGCGGTCGCGGACGGCAGCGACCTGGCCACCGCCCGCATGTACGCCGACTGGCCCGCCCTGCGCGCGGGCTACGAGAAATCGCTCTGGGCCGCGTTCGGTTCCCCGCTCGGCGCGGCGGCGGTGATCGCGGCCCTGGCGTGGGTCTATGTGCTGCCCGCCGCCGCGGCGCTTCGCGGGTCCCGAGCCGGGTTGGTGGGCTACGCCGCGGGGGTGGCGTCGCGAGTCGTCGCAGCGCGTGCGACCGGGGGCAGGGCCTGGCCCGATGCGCTCGCCCACCCCGTCTCGGTCCTGCTGTTCGCCCGGCTCGCCGTCGGCTCGCTGGTCGGCAGGCGCCGGGGGCGGCTGCGGTGGAAGGGGCGCCCGGTGGTCTGAGCCCGGCGACTACGCGACCGGCGGCGCCTGGGCGTGGAGCAGTTGCCCCGCCGCGACGGCGGCGGCCGCCAGCCACACCGCGGCGCAGACCAGCACCGGCCAGCGCGCGTCGCTCAGCGCGGCGCAGAGGCAGGCCAGCCCGGCACAGATCGTCCAGGTGGGGCGCTCCCCGGCCGTGATCACGGCCGACACGTGCCGGGCGCGTCGCAGCAGGTCGACGCCGACCGCGGTCACCGCGGCGGTCACCGCCAGCCAGCCCGGGACGCCGCAGCGCCACAAGACGGCGGCGAACAGGGCGTCGACCAGCCGGTCGGCCACGGCATCGGCCCGCGCGCCGGCCGGCGTGGCCCGGTCGGCGAGCACCGCGACCGCGCCGTCGAGGCCGTCGCACACCGCCGCGGCCACCACGAGCGGCAGCGCCGCCGCGGGCACGGTGGCGGCCGTCAGCACCGCCGCGAGGGCGAACAGCACCCCGCAGGCCGTCACGGCCGTGGGGGGCACACCGAGGCGCACCGCCGGCCGGGCGAGCGTCCAGAGCAGCCGCAGCCAGCCCCGCAGCAGCGGGACCCCGGCGGGGTCGATCCCGTGATGCAGCCGCGACCACCGCTGGAACGGGGTGGTCACGACGCGCGACCTCCGCCGGCGCTCGGACGCCGGCGCTCAGAAGCGGGCGCCGAGGGCGAGGTTGGCCCAGACCTCCCGCGTCGCCTTGGACCGGTTGAGCGTGTAGAAGTGGATGCCGGGCACGCCCTCGGCGAGCAGCCGCTCGGCCAGCTTCGAGGTCTCGTAGATGCCCATCGCCCGCACCGACTTCGGGTCGTGCGACACCGCGTCGAACCGCTTGGCCAGCTGCTCCGGGAACGGCGCGCCGGTGAGCTGCTCGGAGCGGCGGATCAGGCCCATGTTCGTGACCGGCATCAGCCCGGCGATCACCGGGGCCCCGCAGCCCTTGGCGGCCAGCCGGTCCCGCATGCGCAGGTAGTCGTCGGCGACGAAGAACATGTTGGTGATGGCGTAGTCGGCACCGGCGCGGAACTTGCCGATGAGGAAGTCGGTGTCGAAATCCAGCGTCTTCGAGCGCGGGTGTCCGTTCGGGAAGGCGGCCACGCCGACGCAGAACTCACCGTGGGCCTTCATGAGCTCCACCAGCTCGGAGGAGTACTCCAGCCCCTCGGGGTGCTTCACCCACTCCCCCATCGGGTCGCCGGGTGGGTCACCCCGCAGTGCGAGCACGTTCGTCACACTGGCCGCGGCGAGGCGACCGGCGATCGCGCGCAGCTCCGCGGTCGAGTGGTTCACCGCGGTCAGGTGCGCCACCGGCATCAGGGTGGTGTCGGTGGCGATCTGTTCGGTGATCTCGATGGTGTGGTCCCGCGTCGAGCCTCCCGCCCCGTAGGTCACCGAGACGTAGGACGGCTGCAGCGGCTCCAGCTCGCGGATCGTCTTCCACAGCAGTGGCTCGTCGTCGGCCGTCTTCGGCGGGAAGAACTCGAAAGAGAAGGTGGGGCCGTCATCGGCAAGGCAGTCCCGGACGGTTCGAGTCATGGACTACAGGGTACCGGGGCGACCCCGGCCGACGGGGTCCGCCGGGTCTCACGGGCCGGGGAGGCGGCGCCACGCACCCCTTCTCCCGAGTTGTGGGACAGCTGTCCCACACCCCTGCGGAGCAGGGGGCCGGTGCGCTCGGAACAGCCGTCCGGCGCTGCCCGGGCCAGGGCTTACCCGTCGCACGCTAGCGTCGAGGCGGTGCGCACGGTCCCCGGTCCCACCGATCGTGTCGTGGTCGTCGGCGCCGGTCTCGGCGGCCTGTCGGCGGCCCTGCACCTGGCCGGCGCGGGCCGGCAGGTCACCGTCGTCGAGCGGGAGCTGGTGCCCGGCGGCCGCTGCGGTCGCATCGAGGACCGCGGCTACCGGTTCGACACCGGCCCGACCGTGCTGACCATGCCCGAGCTGCTCGACGCCGCGTTCGCCGCCGTCGGCGAGCAGCGCGAACGCCGGCTCACCCTGCACCGTCTCGATCCCGCGTACCGGGCCCGGTTCGCCGACGGCACCACCATCGACGTCCGCGCCGACGTCGAGGCCATGGCCGACGAGATCGCGCAGAAGTGCGGCGGTGCGGACGCCGCCGGGTACCGGCGCCTGGTCGACCACCTGGCCGAGCTGTATCGGCTGGAGATGCCGAACTTCATCGACCGCAACCTCGACCGTCCGACCCAGTTGCTGCGCCCGTCGCTGGCCCGGCTCGTGGCGATGGGTGGGTTCGGCCGGCTGGCGCCGGCGATCGCGCGGTTCGTCGACGACGAGCGACTGCGCCGGCTGTTCACCTTTCAGGCGATGTACGCCGGGCTCGCGCCCGCCCGAGCGCTGGCGATCTACGCGGTCATCACCTACATGGACTGCGTCCGCGGCGTGTACTTCCCCGAGGGCGGCATGCACGCGGTCCCCACCGCGATGGCCGCCGCGGCGGCCGAGCACGGCGTGCGGTTCCGCTACGGGACCCCCGTCGCCCGGATCGACGTGCGCAACGGCCGCGCCCGCGGCGTGATCACCGCTGCCGGCGAGCGGATTCCGGCCGACGTCGTCGTCGTCAACGCCGACCTGCCCACCGCCCGGGCCGAGCTGCTGCCGCCGGACGCGGCCCCGCGGCGGCTGCGGCGGGTGCGGTACTCGCCCTCGGCCGTCGTCCTGCACACCGGCTCGCCCTACTCCCACGCCGACGGAGCCCACCACACCATCGACTTCGGCACCTCCTGGGAGGCCACGTTCGCCGACATCATCGACCGCGGTCGGGTCATGCGAGACCCCTCGTTCCTCGTCACCTGCCCCTCCCGCACCGACCCGACGCTGGCTCCCGATGGACGCCACACCCACTACGTGCTGTTCCCGGCCCCCAACCTCAGCGGCTCGGTCGACTGGGTCGGGCAGCGGCAGCGTTACCGCGACGAGATCGTCCGCACCCTCGAGGCCCGCGGTTACGCCGGCTTCGGCGACGCGATCGAGGTCGAACACCTCACCACCCCGGCCGACTGGCGGGCGCAGGGCCTGGCCCAGGGCGCCCCGTTCGCGGCCGCGCACACCTTCGGGCAGACCGGCCCCTTCCGGCCGCCGACCCTCGACCGGCAGATCTCGGGACTGGTGTTCTGCGGCTCGAACACCCAACCCGGCGTCGGCGTGCCGATGGTGCTCGTGTCGGGGCGGCTGGCTGCCGAGCGGGTGACCGGACCTCTGCGACGATGACGCGGTGACCGGCCGCCCCCTCGCCCCATGACCGCCGAGAGCGAACTCGACGCGGCGGGCATCGACGGGCCGGCCCTGCGGGAGAGCTACCGCCGCTGCCGCGCGCTCAACGCGACGCACGGCCGTACCTACTTCCTGGCCACCCTGCTGCTGCCGCCGGCCAAGCGCCCGTACGTCCACGCCCTCTACGGCTTCGCCCGCTTCGCCGACGACATCGTCGACGACCTCTCCCCCGGTGTTCCGGCCGAGGTGCGGGCGGCCCGCCTGGAGGCCTGGTACTCGGAGTTCCTCGCCGACCTCGACTGGGGCGAGACCAGCGACCCGATCGGTCGGGCGCTGCTCGACACCGTGACGCGCTGGTCGATCCCGGTGGACTACCTGAGCGACTTCGTGGCCGCCATGCGCGCGGACCTCGAGGTGACCCGCTACCAGAGCTACGACGACCTCACTGGCTACATGTGGGGCTCCGCGGCCGTCATCGGGCTGCAGATGCTGCCGATCCTGGGCCGCCGCGACGAGGGCGTGCGGTGGGACGAGCTGGAGCCGCACGCGATCGAGCTCGGGTACGCCTTCCAGCTCACCAACTTCATCCGGGACGTCGGCGACGACCTGCGCCGTGGCCGCATCTACCTCCCGCAGGAGTCGCTGACCATGTTCGGTGTCGACGAGCACCGGCTGCGGCGGGGCGTCGTGGACGACGCGGTCCGCAGCCTGCTGGCCTGGGAGATCGAGCGGGCCCGGAAGCTCTACGCCGGCGCCCGGCCGGGCATCCGCCTGGTCGATCCCACCTCCCGCGACTGCCTGACGACCGCGTGGACGCTGTACCGCGAGATCCTCGACGAGGTCGAGGCCAACGACTACGACGTGTTCACCGAACGCGCCCGGGTCGGGCTGCGCCGCCGCGCCGCGGTGGGGCTCAGCGGCCTGCGCGGCGCCTGGCGCGCTCGCCGAGCGGGGCCGCCAGCAGCCACGCCATCAGCGTGACCACGACCATCGCGAACCCGAACAGCAGGTCCTCGACGGGCGCGAACACGATCCGCAGCCCGATGATCCGGGCCGGGTCGTAGCGCACGACGTCCAGGCCGGTGAGCAGGCCGTTCACCACGAGCTGGAACACCACGACGATGACGTACGCGACCCAGAAGGCGCGCCGGGTGAGCAGCCGGGTGCGCAGCACGGCGAGGTCGAGCAGCACCGCCGCCGCCACCGCCACCAGGGCGGCGACCGTGTAGCTCACCGCCGCGCCTCCGGCTCCCACCAGTCCGGCCGCACGGTGCGGACGGCCTCGAAGGTCAGCACCGTGCAGACCGGGATGACGACGAAGAACAGCAGCTCCTCCAGCGGCAGCCGGCCGGGCAGCGTGACCCCGACCAGCTGCGCCGGGTCGTAGGACCACCAGCCGGCCCCGATGGCGTAGATGTCCCACCCGCCGAACAGCACCACGACGACGGCGAGTGTCGGGACCAGGCGGAGCAGCCGGCGGTAGACCCGGGCCCCGAGCCACAGCTCCAGCGGCAGCGTCCCCAGCAGGCAGGCGGCGAGGATCGCGAGGTAGGTCAGGTGCCGCACCGGCGGCCTCGTCAGAACCCGGCGGCCTGGGCGCGGCGCTTGACCTCGCTGCCGCGGTTCTCCCGCAGAGCCTGGATGGGCGTCCCCGGCAGGGTGTCGTCCTCGCGGTGCAGCCACTCGACGATCTCGTCGTCGCTGAACCGCGCGTCGCGCAGCAGCGTGACGACCCCGGACAGCGACTTGACGATCGCGCCGTCCTGCACGAAGGAGGCCGGCACGCCCCGTACCCCGTCCTCGGGGCGGGCGGCGGCCAGCTGCCCCTCGCGGACGAACTGGTGGATGCGGGTCACGGGCACGCCGAGTTCCTCGGCCACCGTGGCGAAGCTGAGCAGGTCGGGGGACGTCGCCATGCCACCTACCGTGCCAGACCGACTCACGGGTTCCGCGCGGTGATCAGGTGCGTCTCGTAGTCGATGGCGACCGTCCTACCCCGCCGGTCGACCGCCTCGCGCAGTCCCTGGATCAGCCGTCCTCGTTGCGTCTCGGGAAGCAGGTGGTGGTCGCTGTAGGTCTGCACCAGCGCCAGCCAGTCCTCGCCCGACAGCTCCCGGCGCCATTCGTAGGTGCGCGAGCCGACGCCGACGAATCCCGCGGCCTGCAGCCCGGCCTCGGCGGCGCCTCGGCGGTCCCACCGGACCCCGCGTTGCCACTCGCGGTCCCGCAGCTCCGGGGCCTCGCGCCCATAGGCGACATCCAGCTCCGCCCGCAGCTCGGCCGAGAGGGAGTCCCGGTTCCAGAACAGCGCGACCCGGCCCCCCGGCCGCAGCACGCCCCGCGCCTTCACGGCGCCGGCCCGGGGGTCCACCCAGTGCCACGCCTGCCCGCTCACCAGCAGGTCGAATCGCCGGTCGGCGGCCTCCCAGGACTCGAAGGCCGACAGCTCGACCTGCAGGCCGTGCCGGCGAGCCACCGCCGCCATCGCCGGGTCCGGTTCGACCCCGAGCACGGCGGCACCGTGCGCGGCGAACAGCCGGGCCGCTTTGCCGGTGCCGCACCCCACGTCAAGCACGTCGGTGCCCCCGCCGGCCAGCAGGTCGACGACCATCGCCTGCGGGTACACCGGCCGGACCCGGTCGTACTCCTCGGCGACCTCACCGAATGACTCGGCGCGGGCGCGGTTCCGGAAGAGGGCGAACGCGGCCCCGGGGTCATCGGGCAGGTCGTCGGTCGCGTCGTCAGTCAAGCTCGGCCCCTCCCACGCGCCACAGC
Organism: uncultured Actinomycetota bacterium; assembly: GCA_963776855.1. Taxonomy (GTDB): domain Bacteria; phylum Actinomycetota; class Actinomycetes; order Mycobacteriales; family Jatrophihabitantaceae; genus Jatrophihabitans. Next base: position 185,462 of record CAVZOC010000006.1, read on the forward strand.
TCGTCCGGCGGTTGCGGCGAGCGCATCGGATCGTCGTCGGTCAGCGGTGCGGCCCCGCCGGCCAGTTCGGCCAGCCGCGCGCCGTGGTGCACCACGCGCGGGAACGCGGCGCGGGCCGCGGCGCGGGCGACCTCCTGTTCCGGCAGCGGCGCGCGGGACGCCGCCAGCACGAGGTTGCCGAACCGTCGGCCCTTCCACACCGCCGGGTCGGCGATCGCGAGCGCGTGCTCGAAACCGGTGCGCAGCGTCGAGACGAGCCGCCGGGTGTAGGTGAGCGGGGGGCCGTCGGCCACGTTGAGCAGCAGCGCGCCACCGGGCCGCAGCACCCGGGCGACGTCGGCGACGAACTCGCGTGTCGCGAGCTCGGGCGGCACCCGCCCGCCGCGGAACGCGTCGACGACCACGACGTCGCCGCTGGCGTCGTGCAGCCGCCCCACCCCGGTGCGGCCGTCCACCGGCCGGATGCGGGGCTTGCCGTGGCGGGCGAACGGCAGCCGCGCCCGCACGACCTCGGTCAGCGCCTCGTCGGGCTCGAGCACCAGCTGCGGTGAGCCGGGGCGGGTGTGGGCGACGTAGCGGGCCAGCGTGCACCCGCCGCCGCCGACGTGTGTCACCGCCAGCGGCCCGGGGCGCAGGGCGTCCAGCACGTCGGCGAAGGCCTGCACGTACTCGAAGTCGAGGTAGGACGGGTCGTCCAGGTCGACGTAGGACTGCCGGATCCGGTCGACGGTGAGCAGCCAGCCACCGGGGCGGTCGGCGTCGGCGAGCAGCTCGGCCCGGCCGAAGGCGGCGGTCCGATCGACACGGGTCATGAGCTGTCAGACTACGGGTTCGCTGAGCCCCGGGACGGCGGCCCGCGGTGCGTCACACGGCGAACGCCCACCGCGACCGTAGAATCACGGCGTGCAGACGGCCACCACGGACTCCCTGGTGGGCCGCAAGCTCGAGGGCCGGTACCGGATCGTCGACCGCATCGCGCGCGGCGGCATGTCCACGGTGTACTCGGCCGTCGACGAGCGGCTCGACCGGCTCGTCGCCGTCAAGGTCATGTCGGCGACGCTGTCCGCCGACCCCGCCTTCACCGACCGGTTCGCCCGTGAGGCGCGGGCCGCGGCCCGCCTGACACACCTCAACGCGGTCTCGGTCTACGACCAGGGCCAGGATTACGCCTCCGACGGTCACCACGTCTTTCTGGTCATGGAGCTGGTCGAGGGGCGCACGCTGCGCGACCTGATCCGCGAGCGCAGCCGCCTGACCACCGCCGAGGCGGTCTCGATCATGGAGCCGGTGCTGAGCGCGCTGGCCGCCGCCCACCGGGCCGGGCTCGTGCACCACGACGTCAAGCCGGAGAACATCCTGCTCTCGGACGAGGGGGTGGTGAAGGTCGCCGACTTCGGCCTCGCCCGGGCGGTCGAGACCGATGCCGCCGCCACGCGGACCGGCCTGATCATGGGAACGGTGGCCTACTGCGCGCCGGAGCAGATCAGCCGGGGCCGCTCGGACCCGCGCTCGGACGTCTACTCCGCCGGGGTCATGCTCTTCGAGCTGCTCACCGGCAAGCCCCCCTACGAGGGCGACTCGGCGATGAACGTCGCCTACCAGCACGTGCACAACCGCGTCCCGGCCCCGTCGTCCAAGGTTCGGTCGGTCCCGAGCGAGATCGACGAGATCGTCGTCGAGGCCACCGACAGCGACCCCGAGGGCCGGCCCGCCGACGCCGGCGAGATGCTGGCCGAGATCGCGGACGCCCGCTCCGTCCTCGCGCTGCCGGTCACCCCGGTGCCGCCCCGCGGCCGGCATCGCGGCGGCCGCGACGAGCAACGCCGGCAGGCCCACCGCGGCAACGGGCCCGCGGCCGGGCCCGGCGTGGCCGGCGCCGCCACCACGGCCCTCGCCGGCGGCAACGGCGGGGGCCGGGCCGGCCGGGCCCGACCGGCCCGGGCCGAGCACGCCACCACCGAGACGCTGCGCAGCGGCGGCACCCACGACACCGTGGCGGTATCGAGCCCGGAGCAGCCCGGCGGGGACACCCGCGACCACCGGGCGGGCGGGGGCCGGGACCAGCCTCCGCCGCCGGTCGTCATCACTCCGGTCGACGCTCGCCGTCGCCGCCGGCGGCGGACCATCATCGGGGCGCTGCTCGTGCTCATGGTCGGGCTGGGCGCGTTCTTCGGTGCCAGGGCCGTCATCCAATGGCGCTTCGCCCACGTCCCGGACGTCACCGGCGCCGGCCGCTCGGTCGCCGTCGGTCACCTCCGCGACGCCGGCTACAAGGTGGCCGTCCTCCCCGGCCGGGAGTTCAGCGACCGCGTGCCGGCCGGGCACGTCATCCGCACCAAGCCCTCGTCCGGTACCCGCCTGGCCACCGGCAAGACGGTCGCGGTCACGCTCTCGGCCGGCTCGCAGACGTTCACGCTGCCGAGCGTGCGCGGGTCGTCGTTCGAGCAGGCCCGCACCACGCTCACGGCGCTGGGCAATCTCGACGTCGCGGCGACACCGCACCAGAAGTTCGACGACACCGTGCCCCGCGGCAAGGTCATCGGCACCGACCCCAAGGCCGGCGCGTCGGTCACCCGCAAGGACCTGGTCCGGATCATCGTCTCCAAGGGCCCGCCCATCATCGCGGTTCCCGACATCTCGCCGGGGACCCCGCTCGCGGACGCGAAGCAGACCCTCGAGGCGAAGAAGTTCAAGACGACCACCACCGAGGTCTTCAGCGACAAGATCGACAAGGGCAACGTCGTCTCGATCGATCCCTCCGGCCGGGCGCGCAAGTTCAGCACCATCACGATAACGGTCTCGAAGGGGCCGCAGACGGTCAGCGTGCCCGACATCCCGACCGGCACCTCGGTCACCGATGCCGAGAAGATGCTTCGCGACGTCGGGTTGGTGCCCGTTGTTCGCTCCATACCCGGCCCGGACAGCGGTGTCTTCTACCAGACCCCGTCGGCCGGCTCGACCGCCAAGGTCGGCGACGCCGTCACCCTTTACGTCATCGGGCACTGAGCGCTACCTGCCGTGCCCCCGCGTCCTCTCGCGCCCGTCGGCGCCCACGTGTCGGTGGCGGGCGGGCTGGCCAAGGCGCTGCCCCGCGCCGAGCAGGTCGGGGCCGAGGCGCTGCAGGTCTTCGTGGCCAACCCCCGCGGCTGGGCGCCGCCCGCGCCGGACCCGGACGGCGACGCGACCTTCCGAGGCGCCTGTCGGCTCCCGGTCTTCGTCCACGCCCCGTACCTGATCAACTTCGGCTCACCGTCGCCGCAGACGCTGCACCGCTCGGCCGACGCGCTGCGGTTCTCGCTCGAGCGCGGTCGTGACATCGGCGCTCGCGGCGTCATCGTCCACGCCGGCTCGGCGGTGCTCGGCAACCGGTGGGCCGACGCCATGGCCCAGGTCCGCGCCGCCCTCCTGCCGCTGCTCGACGACGTCGGGGCGGTGCCGCGGCTGCTGATCGAGCCGACCGCGGGCGGCGGCGGGGCGCTCGCGTCCGACGCCGACTCCCTGGCCGCCTACCTCGAGGTCCTCGGGCGCGACGAGCGGATCGGGGTCTGCCTCGACACCTGCCACATGCACGCCGCAGGCCACGACCTGTCGACCCGCCGCTCGTTCGCGGCGGCGCTGCGCTCGTACGCCCGTGCTGCCGGCCGCGGCCGGATCGGCCTGATCCACGTCAACGACAGCCGGGACCCGGCGGGCTCGCGGCGCGATCGGCACGAGGGCGTCGGGCGCGGCACCATCGGGCCCGAACCGTTCGCCGCGCTGTTCACCACGCCGGCGACCCGGCGCGTGCCGATGGTGGTCGAGACCGCCGACACCGACCACGCCATCGACATCGCCACCCTGCAGCGCCACCGCGCCGCCGCGACCGCGGCCATACCCCCTCCCCCACCCCCACCTCTCCGTTGAGTGGCGCGTTTCCGGTTCGGTGGTGCGGTATACCGCACCACCGAACCGGTATCGCGCCACTGACCGGGCCGGGGCTTGGATAGGCTCCCCGGCATGGTCATCGTGATGGCGCCCGGCGCGGCGGCTTCGGACGTCGACGAGGTCGTCTCACACATCGAGGCCCACGGCGGGCAGGCGTTCGTCAGCCGCGGCGTGATGCGCACGATCATCGGTGTCGTCGGCACCGAGGACGTCCTGGAGACCCTCGACGCCGGCGGCCTGCCCGGCGTGGCCGAGACGATGCGGATCACCGCGCCCTACAAGCTGGTGTCGGCCCAGAACACCGGCGGGGCGGCGCGGCACAGCACCATCCGCGTCGGCGGCGTGCCGATCGGGCCGGACACCTTCACCCTCATCGCAGGACCCTGCGCCGTCGAGACGCCCGAGCAGACGCTGGAGGCGGCCCGGATGGCCCAGCGGGCCGGCGCCACGCTGCTGCGCGGCGGCGCGTACAAGCCGCGCACCAGCCCGTACGCCTTCCAGGGGCTCGGCGAGGCCGGGCTGCGGATCCTCGCCGAGATCCGGGACGAGGTCGGCCTCCCGATCGTCACCGAGGTGGTGGACGCCGCCGACGTCTCAGTGGTGGCCGAACACGCCGACATGTTGCAGATCGGCACCCGCAACATGCAGAACTTCGGGCTGCTGCAGGCGGTCGGGCGGGCGGGGCGTCCCGTCATGCTCAAACGCGGCCTCACCGCCACCTACGAGGAGTGGCTGATGGCGGCCGAGTACATCGCGCAGCGCGGCAACCTCGACATCGTGCTGTGCGAGCGGGGGGTGCGCTCGTTCGAGCCCTCCATCCGCAACCTGCTCGACATCTCGGCCGTGCCCACGGTGCACCGCCTCTCGCACCTGCCGGTTCTCGTCGACCCGTCGCACGCGGCCGGCCGCCGCGACCTGGTGGTTCCGCTGGCCCGGGCCGGCATCGCGGCGGGAGCCGACGGGGTCATGGTGGACGTCCACCCGCACCCGGAGACTGCGCTGTGCGACGGGGCGCAGGCGCTGGTCGGCGACGTCCTGGACGAGCTGGCCCAGGCCGTGGCCACCATCCCGCCCATGCTGGGCCGCACCAGCGCCGCCCACCTGGCCGGCTGAGCGCGGTTAGGGCACGTAACCGTAGCCGGGCGGTGGGGCGCCGTAGGCCGCCTGCTGCGCCAGGTCCCGGTTGTGGCTGTTGCGCCGCACGAGCCCGACGATCAGCAGGACGATCGCGGCGATGACGAGCAGCACGCCGGGCACGAGCACCAGCACGGCCCGGACGACGCCGTGGGCGATGGACTCGCCGAACGCCATCCGGGCGCCGGAGGGCGCGTCGTTGCTCTGCAGGCGCACCGCGTAGCGACCGGGCCGGTCGATGCTGAACTGGAACAGCGCCTCGCCGTGGTAGCCGTTCAGGTTGTAGACCAGTGTCGTCGTCCCGGCCCCACTCTGTCCGTACCGCTCGAGGGGGACCGGCTGCCCGGCGGGCCCGGCCAGCGCCATGTTCACGAAGGCCGAGTGGCTGCCGCCCACCGGTGTCTCGAAGTAGCCGACGTAGTTGCCCGTGCGGTGCAGCTGGACGGTGCCTCCGTCGGTCGCGAAGTCGGCGTGCGGGAAGGACCCGATGTTGGTGATCGGCGCGATGGACAGCAGCACCCCGCCGACGACGGCGAGCGCCACCCCGAGGAGGCCGAGCACGAGCGCCAGCCGCAGCGGGACGCGGCCGCGCTTGCGGACCGGGCCGGCGGGCGCGGTGTAGGGCCCTGACGGGCCTGGTGACCCTGGTGGTCCGGGTTGCCCAGGCGGGGGCGGCGGCCCTGGCGGGGGCGGCGGGCCCGGTGGCGGCGGCGGGTAGCTGCTCACGACTGGGCAGTCTGCCGTCTCCCCCGCTCTGGAAGAACCTCGGCGGCGTTCAGTGTGAGGGTGCCAGCGGGCGAAGCACCTCGATCGCGCGGGCGGTCGCCGCGTCGTCGACGTCGAGGTGGGTGACCAGCCGCAGGAAGCGCGGGCCGAGTGCCGAGACCAGCACCCCGTCGGCCGCCGCGGCCTTGGCCACCTGGCCGGCGTCGTCGACGTCGAACACCACGATGTTGGTGTCGACGGCCTCCGGGTCGCGGCCCAGCGCGGCGGCGATTTCCCGGGCGTGGCGGTGGTCGTCGGCCAGCCGGTCCAGGTGGTGGTCGAGAGCATGCCGGCCGGCGGCGGCCAGCACGCCGACCTGGCGCATTCCCCCGCCGAGCCGTTTGCGCCACACCCGGGCCTCGGCGACGCGGTCCGCGGTCGAGACGAGCACCGACCCCACCGGCGCGCCGAGGCCCTTCGACAGGCACACCGACACCGTGTCGAACGGGGCCGCGAGCTCGGTGAGCGCCGTCCCGGTCGCCACGTGGGCGTTCCAGAGCCGCGCGCCGTCGAGGTGGAGCGCCAGCCCGTGGTCGCGGGCGAGCTGGGCGACGGCCTCGACGGCCGCCGCGGGCTGCACCGTCCCGCCGCCGAAGTTGTGGGTGTTCTCCACCGCGACGGCGACCGTCGAGACCAGGTGCGGACCGGCCTTCGGGGCGATGAGCGCGGCGACGGCGTCCGGATCCAGCCGGCCCCGTCCGCTCGGGTCCGCCGGCCAGGTGCGGAACGTGATGCCTGCGAACGCCGCCGCGGCCCCGAGTTCGGCCCGGGCGATATGGGCGAGCGTGTCGCAGACGATCTCCTCGCCCGGCCGGGCCAGCAGCCGCAGCCCGAGCTGGTTGCCCATCGAGCCGGACGGCACGAACAGGCCGGCCTGCTTGCCGAGCATCGCCGCGACGCGCTCCTCCAGCGCGTTGACGGTGGGGTCCTCGCCGTAGACGTCGTCGCCGACCTCGGCCTCGGCCATGGCGCGCCGCATCGCCGCCGTGGGCCGGGTGACGGTGTCGGAGCGGAGGTCGACCTGCCTTCCGGTCATCGCGCCCGCCGCTCGGCCACGAGCCGCTCGGCCACCCGGAAGGCCAGTTCGAGCGACTGCTCGATGTTCAGGCGCGGGTCGCAGGCGGTCTCGTAGCGGCGGGCCAGGTCGTCGGCGGTCAGCTCGGCGGTGCCGCCGAGGCACTCGGTGACGTCGTCGCCGGTGAGCTCGACGTGCAACCCGCCCGGATGGGTGCCGAGGTCGGCGTGGACGTCGAAGAAGCCGTCCACCTCGTCGATGATGCGGTCGAGGTGGCGGGTCTTCACGCCGTCCGCGGTCTCCTCGGTGTTGCCATGCATCGGGTCGCAGTGCCAGACGACCTGATGCCCGGTGGAGGTGACCTTCTCGACGATGGCCGGCAGGACGTCCCGGACCTTGCCGTTCGACATCCGGCTGATCAGCGTCAGGCGCCCGGGCTCGTTCTGCGGGTCGAGCCGTTCGACCAGCTCGGCCGCGAACTCCGGCGTCGTCGTCGGGCCGAGCTTGACCCCGATCGGGTTGGCGATCCGGGACACGAACTCCAGGTGGGCGCCGTCCATCTGCCGGGTGCGCTCCCCCACCCAGACGAAGTGGCCCGACAGGTCGTAGGCCCGGCCGTCGTCGAGGCGGGTCAGCGCCCGCTCGTACTCCAGGATCAGGGCCTCGTGCGAGGCGTACAGCTCGACGGTGTCCAGCGCCGAGTCGTGCACGCCGCAGGCCCGCATGAACCGCACGGCGCGGTCGATCTCGGCGGCGAGCTTCTCGTAGCGCGCGCCGGTGTCGGTGGAGGCCGAGAAGGCGGTGTTCCAGGCGTGGACCCGGTCGAGCGCCGCGAGCCCACCGCCGGCGTAGGCCCGCATCAGGTTGAGGGTGGACGCGGCCGTCGAGTACGCGCGCAGGATCCGTTGCGGATCCGGGGTCCGCTCGCCGTTCAGGTCGTTGACCATGTCGCCGCGGTAGGACAGCAGGCCCGAGGCGTCCAGGTCGGACGACCGCGGCTTGGCGTACTGACCGGCGATCCGGCCGAGCTTCACCACCGGCATGGACGCGCCGTAGGTGAGCACCACTGCCATCTGCAGCAGCACCCGGACCTTGCCCGCGACGTCGGCCTGCGAGCTGGTGGCGAACGTCTCGGCGCAATCGCCCCCCTGCAGCAGGAACGCCTCGCCCCGCGCCACCGCCGCCAGCCGCTCGCGCAGCTGGTCGACCTCGGAGGCCACGACCAACGGCGGCATCCCGGCGAGGGTCAGTGCCACCTCGCGCAGCGTGCCGGGGTCCGGCCAGGCCGGCTGCTGCGCCGCCGGCAACGCCCGCCAGGCGTCCAGACCCTCCGTGACGACGTCGCGGGCGTCGGTGGGGCTGGTCGAAGGCAGGTCAGGGGCGGCGTTCACGCCGACCAGGGTATGCGCCCCGCAGGACGGCCCGTTCGGGCCCGCCGATCACCGCCCGGCGTGCCCGGCCCTGCCGCGCCGGGCGCGGAAACGGCGGCGTCGCGGGGCGGACGCCGGGCCGGTCGGTTGCGGCCCCGACCGGGCCCGTCGGGGGCGCGTCAGCAGCGCGGTCACCACGACGGCCGCCACGGCCGCGACGAACCGGTTGACGTCGACGGCGGGCGCCCACCGCACCTTCCCGTCTTCGATCACGTAGGCGCCGACCGGGTGTGCCTGCACCCCGAATCCGCCGCCTTCGCCCTCCCCGCTCTTCGCGTCGTGGCCGGAGCCGCCGCCGGCGCCGCCTGCCACCCGCGCGGCGGGGATCATCGTCACACCGTCCTGGGCGTAGGGCTCACCGAACACCCTTCGGACGGTCACGGTGTCCCGGGCTTGCGCCAGCACCTCATCGACCTTCATGCCGTCTCCTCGTCCGACCTGCGCCACCCTCGTATCGATAGCAGCGCAGGACACGGCGGACGGCCACCGCCCTACGGCCCGGGCGCCGCAGGGCAAAGGTCGCGGGCCCGGCCGCGGCGGCTCGCGGGGAACTCCGGTCGGCCTCAGCCGAAGAAGACCTCCGCCTCGGCGTAGCGCTCGGGAGGCACCACCTTGAGCTGCGCGGTGGCCTCGGCCAGCGGCACCCGCGCGATGTCGGTGCCGCGCAGCGCGACCATCATGCCCCAGTCCCCGTCGTTGGCCGCGTCCACCGCGTGGAGGCCGAACCGGGTGGCGAGGGTCCGGTCGAACGCCGTGGGGGTGCCGCCGCGCTGGATGTGACCGAGCACGGTGGTGCGGGCCTCCTTGCCGGTGCGCTGCTCGATCTCCCGCGCCAGCCAGTCGCCGATGCCGCCGAGCCGGACGTGCCCGAAGGCGTCGACGTCCTGGTCCTGCACCGCGTTCTCCCCGCCGTCGGGCGTGGCACCCTCGGCGACGACGATGATCGGCGCGTAGTGGGCCTGGAACCGGCTCTCGACGTAGGCGCAGACGCGCTCGACGTTGAACGGGAACTCGGGGACGAGGATGACGTTGGCGCCGCCGGCGAGGCCGGAGTGCAGGGCGATCCAGCCCGCGTGCCGCCCCATCACCTCGACGATCAGCGCCCGGTGGTGCGACTCGGCGGTCGTGTGGAGCCGGTCGATGGCCTCGGTGGCGATGTTGACCGCGGTGTCGAAGCCGAAGGTGTAGTCGGTGGCGTCGAGGTCGTTGTCGATCGTCTTCGGCACACCCACCACGTTGACGCCCTCCTGGTGCAGCTTGGTCGCCACGCCGAGCGTGTCCTCGCCGCCGATGGCGATCAGCGCGTCCACCCCGGCGCGGTGAAGGTTCTCGACGACCCGCGCGACGCCGTTGTCCTCGTTGAACGGGTTGGTGCGCGACGAGCCGAGGATGGTGCCGCCGCGGGGCAGGATCCCGCGGACGTCGGGGATGCCGAGCGGTCGGGTCAGGTTCTCCAACGGCCCCCGCCAGCCGTCCCGGAAGCCGACGAAGTCGTGGCCGTGGACACCGGCGCCCTTGCGCACCACCGCACGGATCACCGCGTTCAGACCGGGGCAGTCGCCACCGCCGGTCAGCACCCCTACACGCACCGTTCCGCCTCTCCGGGACTCTTCTGCTGGCGTCTCGACCCAGCATCGGTCACGTGCCGATGCTGCCTCATCGTTCCAGCATCGGGTTCAGGGCGTTCCACCGGGCGAGGTTGTGGCGGGCGTCGGCGAGGGCGTCGTGCTGGTCGTCGGGCGCAGCGGGCAGCGACGGCGAGCCGGCGTCCTCCCACCGCTGCCGCAGCTCGTGGGTGAACCGCGGGATCGGCCGCGGCAGTGCTCGCATGTCGCCCCAGAGCTGGCAGAGCACCACGTGGTCGTAGGCCGACATCCACGCCCAGAGCTCGATCGGGTCGCCCGGGGCGAGCAGGAACTCCAGCAGGTCCTGCCGGATCCGCTCCCGGGAGCGCCACGCGGCGTCGGCGGGCGGCGGCAGCTTGTCCAGCACGTTGCGGCGAACCCAGCCGATGGCGCGCTCGGGATCGAATTCGGTCGAGACGGCGTAGAACTCGCGCCCGGTCTCGTCGACGACGCCGATGGAGACGAGGTCGATGGTGGTGCCGTCCTCGATGAACTCGCAGTCGTAGAAGAACTTCACCAGACCTACAGACCTCCGGTCGGGAACAGGAACAAGACCTACAGACCTCCGGTCAGGAACACGACGCCGACGAGACCACGGGTCAGGAGGCCTTCGTTCCGGGCAGCCGGTCGGCGATCTCCCGCACCCGCTCGGCGTCGGAATCCGGGTCGCCGTCGGACGATTGCTTGGCCCGGGCGGCGTACATGTCGACGTACTCCTGGCCGGAGAGCCGCATCAGCTCGTACATGATCTCGTCGGTGACCGAGCGCTCGACGAACCGGTCGCCGGCCATGCCCTCGTAACGGGCGAAGTCCAGCGGCCGCCCGACCCGCACCCCCGGCCGGGGCCGCAGCTTCGGGATCAGCCGCCCCGGCGGCTGGATGACCTCGGTCTTGACCATGGCGACGGGGATGACCACGGCACCGGACTCCAGGGCCATGCGGGCCACCCCGGTCTTGCCGCGGTAGAGCCGGCCGTCGGGCGAGCGGGTGCCCTCGGGATAGATGCCGAGCAGCTTTCCCTCGCCGAGGACCCGCACGCCGGTCCGCAGCGCCGCCCGGGCGGCGTCCTTGTCCTCCCGATCGATCGGGACCTGCCCGACGCCGGCGAAGAACATCCGCGAGACGAGGCCCTTGAGGCCGGGCATCGTGAAGTACTCCGCCTTGGCCAGGAACGTCACCTTGCGGGGCACCAGCACCGGCAGGAAGAACGAGTCGCAGAAGGACAGGTGGTTGCTGGCGAGGATGGCCGGGCCCTGGTCGGGCAGGTGCTCACGGCCTTCGATCCACGGCCGCCACAGCAGGCGCAGCAGCGGTCCGAGGAACACGAACTTCGCGAGCCAGAAGCCCACCTGCGTCCCCCTGCTCACCGCTGCCGGAGCCCGTTCGGGCGATCTGTCGTAGCCGAACAGTAGCCGCAGCGCCGACGCGCTCCAACCCGCGGGAGGGCACGGTTCCACAGCCTCGCCGGGACACCCCCGGCGAAGGCATGATGGACTCGCACCGCGAGCTCGACGTCGGACTGCTGGAGGACCGCGTGACGCAGGATCGGGTGGCGCCCGTTGCGGACAACGAACCGTTCAGCGCCGACGGTGGGCCCGTGGGGGTCGTGGTCAGCCACGGGTTCACCGGAACGCCGGCGAGCGTCCGCGACTGGGCCCATGCGATCGCCGCCGCCGGGCACTCCGTCCGGCTCCCGCTGCTGCCCGGCCACGGCGCCACCTGGCGCGAGACCAACCGGACGCGGTGGCCGCAGTGGTACGAGACCGTCGAGCGGTCGTTCCTGGAGCTGCGGGAGCAGTGCCAGACGGTCTTCGCCGTCGGCCTGTCGATGGGCGGCACCCTGGTCACCCGACTGGCCGAGCAGTACCCGGACGACGTCGCGGGCCTGGTGCTGGTCAACCCCGCGTACGGCACCCGGCGGCGCGACGCCAAGTTCGCCCCTTACATCGCCCCCGTGATCCGCTCCCGCCCCTCGATCGGCGGCGACATCAAGAAACCGGGCGTGGAGGAACCCGCCGACGGAAAGACCCCGGTGGTGGCGTTCGCGTCGCTGCTGAAGCTGTGGCGGGTGACGGTCGACGACCTGGCCAAGGTGACCGCCCCCGTGCTGCTCTACCGCTCCCGCGAGGATCACGTCGTCGACGACCTGTCGGTCCACCTGCTCAAGACCGGCACGGTCAACACCACGATCCGCGAGGTGATCCTCGAGGACAGCTATCACGTCGCGACACTCGACAACGACGCGCCGACCATCTTCGAGGGCACGGTGGAGTTCCTGCGGTCGGTCTCGCCCGGGCGGGCGGCACCGTGACCGCCGACGGCGGCGACGGCCCGTCCCCGGACCCGCCGCGGCCCGGCGACGGCGCGTGGCCGCCCGGCTCGGACCGGCACGACAACGGGCTGCGGGCCCCGGCCTACGTGCCGTTGACCGATGTGGAGCCGGACCTCGGCCAGCTGCTGCTCACGGCCCTCGGCCGGGCCCGCATCGCGGCCTACCTGTCCGCCACCGCCCCCGACCCCGACCGGCAGCGGCTGTTCGTCGCCTCGGAGGAGCGGGGGGACGCCCGCACGATCGTCGCCGCGGCGGTCCGCGCGCTCGGTGAGCAGCCGCCCGAGGTCCGCCCCGACACCCCGGACCCCCACCCGCAGCCGGGCCCGGTGGCCGCCGCCGACCCCCTGGCGGGGATCGACACCGACGCCGAGTTCCAGGCCCTGGTCGCCGACTGGCACGTCGACACCCACACCGCGATCCGTGCCGCGGAGCGAGACCTCAACCGCGAGGACGCCGACTGGCGGGCCCGGCTGAACCAGCCGCCCGCCGAGGACCCCGTCTGGCTGGACGAGGACCACTACATTCCCCCGCCCCCGCCGCCGCTACCGCGACTCGCCGCCCCGACCATCCTGGCCATGGCCGTCCTGGCCATCTCGATCATCGTGCTCGGCATCGGCGGGCAGGTCGGGCTGGCCGGCAACCTGTCGATCGTGCTGGGGATCGGCGGGCTGCTGCTGGGTGCCGGCATCCTGTTCAGCCGCCTCCGGGAGCACCGGCGCGACCTCGACGACGGCGACGACGGCGCCGCGATCTGACCGCGAGCCGGCTCGCGAGGCGCGTCACCAGTCCTCGACGGGCTCCTTGCCGCGCGGCTCGCCGGCCACCTGCTCCGCGTGGGCCGTGACGCCCTCCGCCGTAGCGCCATCAGCCGACGCGTCGTCCTGCGGCGGTGCGACGCCCGGAGGCGCGTCGTCCGGCGGGTACGGTGCCTGGTCTGCCGCCGCGGGCGGCTCCTCGGGGCGGGCGGCGAACTGCCGCTGGATCTGCTGCCGGGCGCCGCGCACCAGCACGGCACCCGCGCCGAGCAGCACGTACGCGAGCAGCATCAGCCAGGTGCCGATGCCGGTGGCGCCCAGGAAGTCGGCGTAACCGGGCACCCCGCCCCCGGTGTGCTGCACCAGCGACGCCGGGTAGTGGACCAGCTGGATCGCCAGCATCGTCGTGACCACGCCGCCGAGGGCGACCGCCACGGCGCCGGCGGCGACGATCTTCCCGGCGCGTCCGGTCAGCGCCGCCGTGATGATCGCGAGCAGCGCGGTGACGGTGAACAGCGTCCAGCCCAGCCAGCTGAAGTACGTCAGCGAGATGCCGAGGCTGACCTTCGGCAGCCGGGTGTCGATGATCTGTTGGAAGAACCGCAGCTGGCTACGCAGTCCGTCGGCGCTGCTGTCACCGGTGACGATCTCGCCGACGCCGGAGCGGAACCAGGACAGCTGGGACATCGCGAGCACCCCGGCGACGGCTCCGAGCACGACGAGCACGAGGCCGGTGATGACCCGGTTCGCGCGCCCCGCGCCCCGGCCGGTCTCGCCGGCGGTGGTGTCGCCCTGCATCGTGTGGTGCCCTTCGCGTCAGTCGGTGTCTCCTGCCGAGGGTAGGTGGGCGGCCCGCCCACCGGCGGTCACGCCGGGACGGACAGCTCGACGCGGACCGCGCCGGGACGGACCGGCTCCGCCGCGGCGACCTCGAGGCGCGGGTCGACCCAGATGCCCTCGGCGGCGCTGCGGTGCTCGGCGTCCAGCGCCGAGCGGGCGGCGCCGGAGACCCCGCCGGCCACCACCAGGTGGGGCGGGCGCGTGGTGACGAGACCGTCGAGTGCGCGGGTGAGGGCCGCCACGTCGGGGGCTCCCGCCCCGGACGCGAACCGGGCACCGGCCACCGCCAGCGAGGCGCCCTCACGACGCACGGCGGCGAGCGCGGCCCCGGGCCGGCGCGGGCCGCGGCCCCCGGGCAGCGTCAGGTCCTGCACGGCGTCCACGTCGACCCCGAGCGTCGACAGCAGCAGCGTGCCACCGGCGGTGCGGCCGCCGGTGACCACGACCAGTCCCGCCCGCCGGGCCAGGGCCGCGCAGCGGGAGCGCCACCGCAGCAGGCTGGGCGCCCCGTGCAGCACCGCGACGTCGACCCCGGCGCCGGCGGCGACCTCGGCGATCAGGCGGGCCGCCTGCTCGGGATCGAGAGATGCGGCGGCAGGGTCGACTCGGAGCACTCGGAGCGTCGGCACGGCCGCCATCCTCCCCCAGCCGGGTCAGGGCGCCGGACGCGCGTACCGGCGGGCGAGATCCGCGGCACCGATCAGTCCGGCCTCGGGCCCCAGCGCCGCGGCGACCACCCGGGCCTGCGGCCGAAAGCCGCGGCCGGTGAGGGTGTCGGCGAACTCCTCGCGGGCCGGCCCCAGGAACAGCTCGTGCGCGGCCGACACGCCACCCCCGATGACGAAGACCGAGGGATCGATGGCGGCGGCGAGGTTCGCCAGCCCGCGACCCAACCAGCGGCCGACCGCGGTGCACAGCGACCGGGCTGCCGCATCTCCGGCGGCGGCGGCGGTCGTCACCGTCTCGCCGGTGATGTGGTCCACCCCGCCGGCGCGCTCGACGATGCCGGCCGCGGCCACCGGTGACCCGGCGGCCAACTCGCGGGCGTCCCGGGCGAGCGCGCGACCGGAGGCGTACATCTCCCAGCAGCCGCGGTTGCCGCAGGCGCAGCGGTGGCCCTCGGGCACGAGTGTCATGTGGCCGTACTCGCCGGCGATCCCGTGTGCCCCGCGAAAGACGCGCCCGCCCTCGATCAGCGCGCCGCCGATCCCGGTGCCCAGAGTGACGCAGACGACGACCGACTCGTCCCGCGCGGCGCCGAAGCGGTACTCCGCCCAGGCGGCGGCGTTGGCGTCGTTCTCCACCACCACCGGGACCGGGATCCGGTCGGCGAGCGCGTCTCGCAGCGGCTCGTTGCGCCAGGCCAGGTGCGGCGAGAACAGCACGGTGGCGTTGTCGGCGGCGATCCAGCCGGCGGCGCCGATACCGACGGCGTCGACCTCATGGCGGCGCAGCAGCCGGCTGACGATGTCGACGATGGCGGTCTCGGTGGCCGCCGCGCCGGCCGGGGTGTCGTCGCGTTCGCGGTCGATCACCTGCCCCGAGCCGTCCACCACGCCGGCGGCGACCTTGGTCCCCCCGATGTCGACGCCGATCGCGCGCCTGACCATCGCCTAGTCCGGGTCGCCGTCGAGCCGGATGTGCTGCACCCGGCTCGTCGGCGGGCGGGGCCGGGCGGGCCGGCCGGCGGCCGGGTCGCCGTCCGAGGGGTCGGTGTCATGGCCCGGCGGGGGTTTGCGCGCGTGCGGCGCGACCCCGGGGTCGTGGCGGCGGGCGGGGGCGGCGTCCAGCAGCGCCCGGGCCGCCGAGACCAGCGCCCCGCCGGCCTCGGTGAGCCGCTCGGCGATCTCGGGGCTCTCGCCGCGCAGCATGGCGGCCAGCTGGCACAGCGGGCACCACTGGCACTCCGGCCCGGGGTGGCCCGAGGGCGGGGCGGGCATGGTCCGCTGCGCCCACTGCTGCACGACGTCCAGCAGCGCGCGGGCACTGTCACGGGCACTGTCGCCGAGGTCGCCGCCGCCGGTCGCCGCGCCCTCGTTCTCGTCGGCGGTGCCGGTCATTGGCGCCGCCCCGCGCGATGGCTACCGGGGCCCGGGGACGGCCGCCGCCGCGGCGACGGGCGCCGGCGGTGCGGGTCGCCCCGGAAGCGGACCCGTAGCCGGCGGCCGTCGAAGTCGCCGCCGGTGATCTCGCACCGGCGCAGCGCGCTCGGCAGCGTGATCACGCGCCGGTAGGGGCCGACGCTGACGATGAGGTCGTCGCCGGCGCGGGCCGCGTCGACGTCGGCGCGCTCCGCCAGCGGCAACGCGACGTGCAGCTCGTAGCCCCCTTCGGCGGTGACGACGCGCAGGAGGCCGGTGTTGTCCGAGGGCGGGGCCGGGTCGCGGCCCGGCAACTCGCCGTAGAGGGAATCGGCCAGCCCGCGCAGCGGCCCGGCGCCGACCGGTTCGGCCGGCCGGTAGGCGAGTTCCTGGACGGGTAGCCCGGCGAACGACTCGCGGATCGCGTCGAGCTGGCGGCGCTGCGCCTCGGCCCAGCCGCGCCGCCACTCGTCGTCCCCGGCCGGGAAGACCCGGTTGGCGACGACGAGGTCGACGCTGTAGCCGTAGAGCGAGAGAGCGGTGAAGGTGCGGCGGGCCTCCGCCGCGACCACCGCCTCGGGGGTGAGCACCAGCCGGACCGAGGTGACCGCCGGATCACCGAGTAGCCGCCGGACGCCGCCGAGCTCGTCGGCCAGCCGCACCAGTGCCTCGAACAGCGTGTCCGGCGGGATCGCGTCGCCGCGTCCCAGGACGGTGGCGAACGGCCGGACGGTGCGGGCGATCCGCCGCTGGGCCGGGAAGACGCGGTCCAGATACCAGCCGAGCGCCTCCGGCAGCGCCAGCAGCCGCAGTGTCTCGGCCGTGGGGGCGCAGTCGACGACCACAGCATCCCAGTCGCCGGTGACGGCCAGCTCGCGGACCGCGAGCAGGGCCAGCACCTCGTCCACCCCGGGCAGCACCGTCAGCTCGTCGGCCGTGATCGGGTCGACCCCGCCTCGCGCGAGCAGGTCGACCAGGAAGCCCTGGACGTCCCGCCAGGCCACCTCGAATCGTCCCTGGGTGTCGATCTGGACCGCCCACAGCCCGGGTACGACCTCGCTCGGCTCGTCACCGAGCGGGTGGTCCAGCGCGTCGGCGAGCGAGTGCGCGACGTCGGTCGAGAGCAGCAGGGTCTTGACGCCGCGGTCGGCGAGCCGCAGCGCGGTGGCCGCCGCCGTCGTCGTCTTGCCGACCCCGCCCTTGCCGGTGAACAGCACTATGCGCATGCCCGGTGGCCCGCTCACGCAACCCGCAGCGACTCGACGCGCTTCTTCAGCTCGGCCAGCGCCGTCGACATGACGACGCGCTCGGCCTTGCGCTTGAGCAGGCCGAGCATGGGTACGGCGAGTTCGACGGTGAGCGAGTAGGTGACGCGGCTCCGGCCGGGCTGCTCGGCCTCGATGACGTAGGACCCGTTCTGGGCACGCATCATCTGCCCGTGCACGAGCTCCCATTCGACCTTGGCGTCGGCCTGCCAGACGTAGGCCAGCTCGAACTGGTCCCGGACGATCCCGGCGTCCAGCCGGAACGCGACCCGGCGGGCCCGGCCGTCCTCACCGGGCTCGACGATCTCGGCGGAGCGCACCGACTCCGCCCAGATCGGGTAGTGCTCGAAGTCGGCGATCACGCCCATGATCCGAGCCGGGTCGGCGTCGATGACGATCGACTGCGTCGACTGGTCCGGCATGGCTCGCAAGGTTACCCGCCCCGGCCGCGGCGCCGAAGCCCCGCGACCGGTGGCTCCACCGGCGACGGGGTCAGGAGTTCTGGACCACCATCAGCGTGTGCCCGGACGGGTCGCGGAACCAGAACATCGGCGGCACGGGGTCGCCCATGCGCGAGATGTCGGTGTCGACGTCGACGCCGAGCGACTGCATCTCGGCGTGCGAGCGCTCGACGTCGTCGGTGGTCAGGATGATGCCGGTGTCGCCCGGCGTGATGTCACGCCGGTCCGGCGGCGGCGGGGCGAGCGCGATGCCCGTCCCGCCCTCCGGCGGGTAGACCTCCACCCAGCGGTACTGGTCGCCCATGGCGACGTCGGTGCGCTTCTCGAAGCCGAGCTTCTCGTAGAAGGCGATGGCGGTGTCCTGGTCCACGGTCGGGACGCACACCAAGCCCAGCGTGCGCAGTCCGGTCGATGCGAGTGTCATCGATGCCTCCGATGTCGTCGTGATGACGCCCATGGGACTCGGCTCGCGCCCG
The DNA here is from genome assembly GCA_963776855.1 of uncultured Actinomycetota bacterium. Taxonomy (GTDB): domain Bacteria; phylum Actinomycetota; class Actinomycetes; order Mycobacteriales; family Jatrophihabitantaceae; genus Jatrophihabitans. The sequence continues at coordinate 203,565 of CAVZOC010000006.1, forward strand.
AAAGTCATCGCTGCGGCACGAATTCGTTCACCGAGACGTCTACATCGACCACGCGACGCCCCGAAGTACCAGCGACGCCTCGGGGCCGCGGCCGGAGCGGCCGTGGCCACGTCGGCGTGCCGACGGCCGGGCGACCGGCTAACGTGAGGCGCCGCGGCCAGGAGCCACCACCGCCGCCGCCCGCTTCTACCGGGCCCCTGATGATGGAAGGAACCGCTGCCCGTGCAGGAAGTGCATGTCCCGAGCAACGTCACGACCATCGGCCAGAACAACACGGCCGACTTCGTGTTCCAGAACGCGGAGCGCCGGCCCGAGCACGTCGCCCTGCGGCGGCGAGTGGACGGCAGCTGGCGTGACGTGACATCCGTCGGCTTCGCCGACGAGGTCCTCGCCGTGGCGAAGGGCTTCCTCGCGGCCGGCATCGCCGCCGGCGACCGCGTCGCGGTGATGAGCAAGACGCGCTACGAGTGGACGCTGATCGACTTCGCGCTGTTCAGCGTCGGCGCGGTGGTCGTGCCGATCTACGAGACCTCCTCGGCCGATCAGGTCGAATGGATCGTCGGCAACTCCGGCGCCCGCGGCATCGTCCTCGAGACCGACGAGCACCGCGACCTCGTCGCGTCCGTGCGCGGTGAGCTCGCCGACCTGGAGCACGTGTGGTGTCTGGACGACGGCGCGGTCGACGACCTCGTCGCCGCCGGGGAAGGCCGCGACGACAGCGAGGTGACCGATCGGCGCGCGGCCGTGACCCTCGACGACCTCGCGTCGATCATCTACACCTCGGGCACCACCGGCCGGCCGAAGGGCTGCGAGCTCACCCACCGGTGCTTCGTCACCGAGGCCGGCGAGCTGCTGGAGCTGCTCGAGGAGTTCTTCAACGCCGACACCTCGACGCTGCTGTTCCTGCCGATCGCGCACGTCTTCGGGCGGGTCATCGAGATCGGCGCGCTAGCGGGCGGCTGCACGCTGGGCCACACGCCGGACGTGTCCAACCTGCTCGAGGACCTCGGCGGGTTCGGGCCGACCTTCGTGCTCGCCGTCCCCCGGGTCTTCGAGAAGGTCTACAACAGCGCCAAGCAGCGCGCCCACAGCGAAGGCAAGGGCATGATCTTCGACCGCGCCGAGGCGGTCGCGATCCGGTACTCCGAGGCCCTCGAGGCGGGCCGGCCGTCGCTGCTGCTGCGGCTGGAGCACGCCCTGTTCGACCGGTTGGTCTTCGGCAAGCTACGAGCCGCGCTCGGCGGCCACTGCGTGGCGGCGGTGTCCGGCGGTGCGCCGCTCGGGGCACGGCTGGGGCATTTCTTCCGCGGCATGGGGGTGACGATCTACGAGGGGTACGGCCTCACCGAGACCACCGCCGGGATCACCGTCAACCGCCCGGGGGCCATCAAGATCGGCACCGTCGGGCGTCCGGTCGGTGGTGTCACCGCGCGCGTCGCCGAGGACGGGGAACTGCTGTTCACCGCGCCCCACATCTTCCGCGGCTACTGGCAGAACCCCGACGCCACCGCCGAGACGCTCGAGTCCGACGGCTGGTTCCACTCCGGCGACGTCGGCGAGATCGACGACGACGGGTTCGTCCGCATCACCGGCCGGAAGAAGGAACTGATCGTCACCGCCGGGGGCAAGAACGTCTCGCCCGCCGTACTGGAGGACCGCCTCCGCGCGCACTGGCTGGTCAGCCAGTGCCTCGTGGTCGGTGACCAGAAGCCGTTCATCGCGGCCCTGGTGACAATCGACCAGGAGGCGTTCCCGCAGTGGCTGGACAACGCCGGCAAGCCGGCGGACACGCCGGTCGCCGACGTCGCCGACGACGAGGACCTGCAGGCCGAGATCCAGGCCGCGGTCGACCACGCCAACAAGGCGGTCAGCCGCGCGGAGTCGATCCGGAAGTTCACCATCCTGCCCGGGGACTGGACCGAAGCGGGGGGCCAGGTCACCCCGTCGATGAAGCTCAAGCGCAACGTCGTGCACCAGGAGAGTGCGGACGAGATCGCCGCCCTCTACGACAAGCAGCAGTCCCGCTGACTCAGCCCTGCAACAACTCGGTCAGCGTGCCGGCCAGCAGGTCCCAGTCCCAGCACCGCTCGACCCAGTCGCGGCCGGCCGCTCCCATCCGGGCGCGGGCGGCGGGGTCCTGCAGCAGCTCCACCAACCGGTCGGCCACGGCGGCGACGTCCCGACCGTCCACCAGGTAGCCGGTCTCGCCGTCGCGGACCGCGTCGGGCGCGCCCCCGGAGTTGCCGACGACCACCGGCAGACCCGTGGCCGACGCCTCCAGGAAGACGATCCCCAGGCCCTCGACGTCCAGCCCCCGTAGGCGGGTGCGGCACGGCATGGCGAACACGTCGCCGGCGGCGAAGTGCGCGGGCAGCTCGGCGTGCGGGACGCCGCCGGCGAAACGCACCGCGTCGGCGAGCCCGTGCTCCCTCGCCTGCTGCTCGAGGCGTTCCCGGTAGCCACCGTCACCCACGAGCAGCAGCACCGCGTCGGGCACCGCGGCCCGCACCCGGGGCAGGGCCGCGACCAGGGTGTCCTGCCCCTTGCGCGCCACCAGCCGGGACACGCAGACGATGACCGGCCGGTCCGCGAGCTCGTACCGCTGCCGGACGGCGGCCGCGTCGATGGCAGGCCGGAAGGTCCGGATGTCGACGCCGGGGGTCAGTCGGACGAGCTGCGGGTGGTCGCCGACGGCCCGGGCCAACCGCGCCCGGGTGTACTCGCCGAGATAGGTGACGACGTCGACGCCGTCGCCGATCCGGCGCAGCGCCTGCCTGCTGCCGGGCAGGATCGCCCACCCCGCCTCGTGACCGTGGGTGGTGGCGACCAGGCGCTCGGCTCCGGCCCGGCGCAGAGCGGGGGCCAGCAACCCGAGCGGGGCGGCCGCCCCGAACCACACCCCGGTGCACTCGTGGCGGCGCAGCGTCTCGACGACGCGGCGTCGGGCGGCGGGCGTCGGCAGCAGCAGCCCGCTGCCGTGCCGGTGGACCGGGAAGGGCTGCGCGGCGTCGAACTCCGCCGCGCCCGGATGGTCGGAGGCGTAGACCACCACCGAGCCGGGGGGCTGGCGGACGAGCATCTCGTGCACGAAGGACTGGATGCCGCCCTGCCGCGGCGGGAAGTCGTTGGTGACGACCAGGGTGCGGCGGGTCATGTCAGCCGGCCCGCCACGTAGGTCCGCCACCGGGCCACGAACCGGGCCCGGGACAGGTGCAGGTAGTGCCGCAGCGCGGCGGACACCGCCGCGTCCGGCGTCGCGGTCGCCGTGCCGACGGCGCGATAGAGACGCAGCAGCCCGGAGGCACCGATGCGAGCCGCGATCAGCCGGCAGGCCAGCCAGGCCTCCTCGTAGGCCTGCGGCGCGCCGGAGCCGGTGAAGTCGGACGAGCTCGGCAACCCCTTCGGCGGGCCGTGGTGCCGCACCTGCGCCGCCAGTTCACTCGCGCTGACGGTGACCGGCTGCCCGCTGTGCAGGTTCCCGACGTATTCCGCCAGGCCCTCGACGAGCCAGGTCGGGGTGGTGTCACTGGTCTCGCGGGCAGTGGCGACGTGGGTGAGCTCGTGGCGCAGCGTGATCCGCTGCCCGACGGCGCTCAGCTGCGTGTACTGCGCCGGTTCGAGCACCAGCCGCTCGCCTCTCACGATCCCGCTGAGGGGGTCGCGCCCGTCGTTGACGGCGGCGGCGGCGATCCGGGTGTCGGTGCCGGCGTTCGAGGCCAGGTCGGCGCGGAGTTCGGCGGACGTGGCCGGTAGCACCACCGCGACGTACCTCGGCCAGGACGTGCCCACGACCGAGCTCACGGCGGGGACCGCCTGGTCCACGGCGGTGGCGACCTGTCGCGGCAGGCTGCCCTGGGAGGGGTGCCCCAGCACCAGGTCGTCCCGGCCGTGGGTGACGGTGAGCCGCCCGAAGTCCCAGGGGCCGCGCCAGGTGCTGGCCCCGTAGGTGGACAGGTCGGAGTCGCCGGCGACCATGATCCGGCCGTTCTGCCGCACCACCGTCCACCAGAGGTCGTGGGCCGAGGCCCGACGGTCGGCCCGCCGCAGGGCGTAGCTGAGCACGACGTGCACGATCACCGCCGTGGCGCCGTACCTCCGGCGCACGGCGCGCTGCGCGTCCCGGTCCTGGACCGCGGGGCCGAGCCGGTAGCGGAAGCTCGCGAGCGGCAGCCGGGCCAGGTTGGCGTAGCTGCGGGCCTGCGCGCGCCGGAAGGTGCCGGGCGCCACCGCGGCCAGGAACTCCTGCCGGTGGTGCCGGCGCGCGGCGGCGGCGTGCCCCTGCAACATCGACGCGATCTCCGGCCGGGTGGGCGGGGAGGTGTCGTGACCCCCGGAACACGAGCACAGCGTGGCGGCGAGCAGGGCCGTGAGCAGCAGCGCCGCCGCCCGGCCGCCGCGGATCGCGGGCGGCGGACTCACCGGCACAGCGTAACGACCGGGGAAGCGAGCGATCAGCCCAGCCGCGTCGCGCCGACCACGTCGCTCATGAAGGAGCTGAGCGGGACCACGGAGACGTTCTCGCCCTCCGTCGGGGCGGAGACCATCATGCCGTCACCGATATAGATGGTGACGTGCCCGATCGGCTGGTACAGGAAGATCAGGTCGCCCGGCTGCAGCTGGCCGAGGCTGACGTGAGTGCCGTAGTTGTACTGGTCGGCGGCCGAGTGCGGCAGGCTGACGCCGGCGGCACCCCACGCGGCCATGGTCAGGCCCGAGCAGTCGTAGGAGCTGGGTCCGGCCGCCCCGAACACGTAGGGCTTGCCGACCTGCGCCAGGGCGAACCGCACCGCCGTATGGGCCGCGGCCGAGCCGGCACCGGGCAGGTTCGACAGCGACGGCGCCGACACCGAGGGGTTGAGGGCGCGCTGGTAGTCGACCCGCTGCTGCGAGTTGAGCGTCGCCAGCAGCGTCCGGTACTTGTCGATCTCGTGGCGGGTCTTGGTCTTCTCCTGCTCCATCCGGTCCCGCTGCTGCTTCGCCTCGTCCAGCAGCCGCTGCGTGGTGGCGGCCTGCCGCGCCGCGGCGTCGTGGGTGGCCTGGACGCGACCGACGATGTCGGCCTCGTGCTGCGAGATGAGATCGAGGGTGCTGAGGCGGTCGATGTAGTCGCTGTCGCTGCGGCTCTCGAGCAGCGCCCCGGCGGCGCCGAGGGAGCCGGCCTGGTAGCGGGCCTGCACGGTGCGGGCGAAGGCGACGTTGGCCGCCTGGTAGGCGGCCGACATCCGGTCGAGGGCGGCACCGGCGTCGCGTGCCTCCTTCTCCCGCTGCTTCACCAGCACCCGCGCGCTGTTGTACTTCTCCACCAGCTGGGTGTTGCGCAGCGCGAGCCGGCCCAGGCGCTTCTGCACCTGGTTGATGCTCGGGTGGTGCGACGGGGCGGCGGGGGTCGCGGAGGCGACGGTGGGGATGAGCACGGCGACGGCGGTGAGGACACCGACGAGAACTGCCGGCCGGATCCGCCGCAGCGCGACTCTGACCAGGTTGGTGACACGGATCGCCACGGGCGACGGTGCTCCTTCTCCCTCATCCGCCGACCGGGTTAGCTGACGGGTTCGGGCCAGGAAGTAGCCCTACGGACGTGCGGTGGCGCTGGGTCACAGCCCGCACCGCGTGTCCGATTCACCCCGGAACTGACGTGGGTCCCCGGCTTACACGGCCGACGTCGACGCGCGGATGTACACACGACGACGACGACTCGACAAGACCTGTAATTAGGCGGTACCTGCCGGCGGCGACCTGGGGGACGCCTGCGACCGACGAGGTCTCGGAAAGGTTACGACGCGCGTTAGGCAGAGGCAACGCCGGGGTACCGGCGAGTCGCTCCGAGTTCCTCAGCGACCGACGCCACCACGCCAGAAGGCAATGCCCCCCGGTGGCCGCCGGCCGCGTCAGGCGATGTTCTCGGCCGGCCGATCGGTCGGGCGCACCAGCCGCAGGGGCGGCACCAGCCCCGCCTCGGCCAGCCGGTCCAGGGCCGCGTACTCGGACTCGTCGAGATCGACGGGGTACGCGCAATCCGACCGGCTGGGGGCGGGGGCGTCCTGCTGTGGCGGCCGTTGCAGCAGGACGGTGACGACGCAGTCCCGGCATGCGACGTCGCGGGCGACGCAGGTCTGGCAGTCGATCAGCATCGGCGGGCTCCTGTTCGGCTCGTGCTCGACCCGCCGACCCCCTCGGGGCCGTCACGACGGATCGCGGTGAATCGCGGTAAATCGCGCTCGCCGGGACGCTAGAACGCCCCTCCGACAAATCCGGGCGCGTCAGCCCAGCCGGGCGAGCAGCGCCTCGGAGGGAACCGACCAGACGGCGTCGCGCCGCGTGTCCCGGACGATCTGCTGGTCGTTGGTGACGACGACCACCGGACGCCCCTCCGGCTCGGCCGCCACGAGCCGCCGGATGAGGTCGTCCGCGATCTCGTCGGCGGCGCTGAACAGCACGCGCACTCCCCGCGGAACCGCCGGCTGCACCGGCGGGCGCCGGTCACCGTCGAAGACCACCGTCACCTCGGCGCCACAGCGGGCGCCCAGGGCCGCAAGGGCGGTGATCAGCCGGCCGCGCTGGTCGGCCAGCGGGAGGTCCGGGTAGCCGGTCTTGGTGACGTTGTAACCGTCGACGACGAGATGGGCGTTGGGCAGCGTCAGGAGGCCGTCCAGCGCGGCGGGGTCGTCGACCCGCCGCCCCGCTCCGGACTCCGGAGCGGCCGCGGCGACGGCGTCCGCCGGGCGGACCGAGACAGGCGGCAGCGACAGCTCCCGCCGCAGTCCCGTCGCCGCCTGCACCACCGTGTCGACCAGCAGCGCCAACCGGGCGTCGTCGACCTCCCGCTGCGTGCGCGCGCTCGGCGCGAAGCGTCGGCGGCCTGCTCGGCGTCGGCGAGCCGTCCTCGCAGCCGGCGCAGCTCGGTCTCGGCCTCGCCCGTGCGCCGCGCGGCCCGGTCACGCTCGGCGTCCCGCTCCTTCCGGCCTGCGTCGCGGTCGCGCTCGGCGGCGCGCAGCTCCCTGTTCCGTTCCCGCAGTTCCTGCTGCAGTCCGCTCGCCTGGGCCTCCAGGCGGGTGATCGCCGCGGCGACGGCCTCGCGGGTGCGGGCCGGCTCGCCCCGGGCCTGCCGGCGCGCCCCGTCCAGTGCCGCGCGCAACGACTCGATCTCGGCGGCCGACCCACGCCGCTGCTCCCACGACTCGGCGGCCGCGGTGACGGTGGCCTCCCAGCCGTCCGGCCGCAGCAGGTAGCCGAACACCCGCACGTCGACGGGGTCGGCGGCCGCCCCGGCGGCCAGATCGGCGGCGCCGGCCGTCGCGGCCTCGGCGACGGCGGCGCGGAAACCCTCATCGCTCTCCAACGCCGCCGCCAGCGCGGTGCCGCCCAGGCGGGCGCGTTTGGCGGGCGCGAACCGGGCGATGGCCCGCAGCGGCGGGGGGACGTCGTCGGCCGGGAGGCCGGCCACGGCGGCCGCCGCCAGCTCGACCAGGCGCCGGCGGGCCGGCTCGACGAGGCGTGGTCCCGGCGACTGCCCCGCGCTGCCGTCGCCGTCGGTCATCCGCCCGAGCCTACGGGGGCGGTCCGAGCGCGCCTGCGTCGTTTCGTCGTACCCCCGACCTAGCTTGCGAGGCATGCACCAGCGACCGTTCCCGCCGGGCCGAGACGGAGTCCGTCCATGACCGCCGCCGCCCAGCTGAGCTTCGACGAACTCGCCGAGCCGCTGCGGGCGACGACGTTCGTGGTGGTCGACCTGGAGACCACCGGCGGCGCCGCCGGCCGCGACGGCATCACCGAGATCGGCGCGGTGAAGGTGCGCGGCGGCGAGATCCTCGGCGAGTTCCAGACCCTCGTCGACCCCGGGCGCTCGATCAGCCCGTACGTCAGCGTGCTGACCGGCATCACCGACGCCATGGTGGCGGCCGCCCCGCGGGCAGCCACGGTGCTGCCGGCCTTCCTGGAGTTCGCCCGCGGCGCGGTGCTGGTCGCGCACAACGCCCCCTTCGACATCGGGTTCCTCAAGGCCGCCTGCGCCGAGGTCACGCTGCCGTGGCCCGGGCACGCGGTCGTCGACACCGCGGTGCTGGCGCGCCGGGTGCTCACCCGCGACGAGGTCCCGAACTGCAAGCTGGCGACCCTTGCTCCGTTCTTCCGGGCCCGGAACCCACCCACCCACCGAGCCCTCGACGACGCCCGCGCCACCGTCGACGTGCTGCACGGCCTGATCGAACGGCTCGGCCCGCTCGGCGTGCAGTCGCTGCCGGAACTTCGCTCGTTCACCGCCCAGGTCTCCGACGCCCAGCGGCGCAAGCGTCACCTCGCCGACGGCCTGCCGGCCGCGCCCGGGGTGTACGTCTTCCGCGACGCCCAGGGCAACCCGCTCTACGTCGGCACCAGCCGCAATCTCCGGGCCCGGGTGCGGCAGTACTTCGTCTCCAGTGAGACCCGCAGCCGGATGGGCGAGATGGTGGGGCTCGCCGAGCGGGTGGATCCGGTCGTGTGCGCCCACGCCCTCGAGGCCCAGGTGCGGGAACTGCGCCTGATCGCCGCCCACAAACCGCGCTACAACCGCCGGTCGAAGTTCCCGGAACGCTCGGTGTGGCTCAAACTCACCGTGGAGGCGTTCCCGCGGCTGTCGATCGTCTCGGACGTCCGCGACGACGGCGCGTCCTACCTGGGGCCGCTACGCACCCGACGCCAGGCCGAGACCGTCCGCGACGCGATTCACGACGCGGTGCCCCTGCGGCAGTGCACCGACCGCCTGTCGCTGCGGCGCGTGGTGCGGGCCGCCTGCCTGCTGGCCGGCATCGGCCGCTGCAGCGCCCCCTGCGAGGGCGGCTCGACCCCGGAGCAGTACGGCGAGCTCGTCGACGTCGTGGCCGCGGCCTGGCGGGGGGACGTCCGGCCGCTCGTCGCCCCGCTGGAGCGCAGGCTGGCGAGCCTGTCGGCAGCCCAGCGCTACGAGCAGGCGGCGCTCGTGCGCGACCGCATCACGACGGTGGTGCGGGCCTGCGCCCGGATGCAGCGGCTATCGGCGCTGCGGGCCATCGGCGAGCTCGTCGCAGGGCGCCCCGACGGCGACGGCGGGTGGGAACTGTCCGTGATCCGCTCCGGCCGGCTCGTGGCCGCCGGCGTCGCGCCCAGGGGCACCCCGCCGTGGCCGGTCGTCGCGGCGCTGCGCGCCACGGCCGAGGCCGTCGACCCGGCCTCGAGGCCGCTGGCCGAGGAGTCCGAGTGCATCCTGCGGTGGCTGGAAGAACCCGGCGCCCGGCTCGTCGACGCCTCCGATCCGTGGCAGCTGCCCGCCTACGGCGCCGGCGGGCTCACCGCCTACCTCGGCTCCGGCGCCCAGCGGGAGGCGAACCCGTTCGCCGACCGGCGCCGGCTGCCGCTGGCCGGCCGCCCCGCCCGGGCCGGCCTGTGATGAGCGGGCGCAGCCGGCGGCGATAGTCTCGCGAGCATGCACGAGGCGACACCGTCCCCAGCCCCGCCGGAGGTGGCACGGCCGTGATCACCGCGATCGTCATGGTCACCGTGGAGTCCGACCAGATCCCCGAGGTGGCCGAGCAGATCGCCGGGCTCGAGGGCGTCTCGGAGGTCTACTCCGTCGCCGGCGACGTCGATCTGGTGGTCATCGTCCGGGTCCGCGAGTTCGACGCCATCGCAGACGTCATCGCCGGACGGCTGTCGAAGGTGCCCGGCGTCGTCCACACCGACAGCCACATCGCGTTCCGCGCCTACAGCCGGCACGACCTGGAGAGCACCTTCAACATCGGTCTGGACTGAGGTCTCCCGCGGTCTCCCGCGGTGGTCACTCGTTGATCCGGGCCAGCCACCGGTTGTAGGCCTCGCGGGCGTCGTCGTCGGTGTCGATCGAGGTCTCGTCCGGCTCCTCCGCGCCCGTGTGGTTGGTGAACGCGGCCGTGCGGGCCTGCTCCAGCCACCCGCGATCCGGTTGGGCCAGGTCGACGGTGCGGAGCCAGCCGATGACGAGCCCGATCATGATGACGGCCATGATGGCGTCGCCGCCGAACCACATGATCGCCCCGCCGGCGCGGGTGTCGGCCAGCGTGTTGCCGTTCAGCGCCGAGGGCAGGACGCTCACCGGCGTCGTCTGCTGCATCAGGATCACGCCGGTGAAGGTGTCGACGGCCATCGCGAGCGCGAGCAGCAGCCAGCGCGCCGGCGAACCCAGCCGCCAGCGGATCGGTTCGTCCCCGACGACGAGGAGGAAGAACTGGCAGCCCGCGACCAGGTAGACGAGGTGCTCGACCTGACCGGCCCAGGTGTTGCGCATGACCAGGCCCATCAGGCCGGTGAGGTGGCTGCCCACGATCACGACGGTGTAGGACGCCAGCACCACCGGGGGCGCGCTGAGCACCGACACCACCGGGCCCCGCAGCAGCCGGGCGGCCCGCTCCCGGCGCCGCGGCGGCAGCGCGGCCAGCAGCAGCTGCAGCGGCCGCCCCCACATGAGCAACGCCGGTGCGATCATCACCAGCGCCAGGTGCCCGGCCATGTGGGCGGTGAACAGGACCTGGTCGTAGACCGCGATGCTGCCGTTGGTCGCGAAGGCGGCCACGGCCAGGCCGGCGAGGAACGAGGCGGTGTGGGCGGCCGGCCACCTGGCGTCGGGGCTGCGCCGCGGCACCAGCGCCACGCCGGTCAGATACACGGCCGCCATCAGCACGAGCACGGCCACGGCGGTGGCGTCGAGGTGCCACGCGGTGAGCAGTACCTCGTGCATCGGACGGCTCGGCACGCCGGCCCCGCCACGGGCGAAGGCGTCGGCGGTGGTGGAGCCGGCCATCCCGGTCATCCCGTGGTGGCCGCCGGAGGACAGGAAGTACGCGACCGCAACCCCGAGTCCGGCCAGCGCCGCGACCGCCAGGGCCCACGCCGCGAGGGCCAGCCGGGGTATCCGGGAATCCTGCACGCCACCATTATCCGCCTCCCGGCGGCGGGCCGGGGGTTCAGGTCCGCGCAGCGCGGCTGGCCCCGACCCAGTGATCGAGCAGCGCGGCGGCGGCGCCGGAGTCGACGGCCTCGGCCGCCAGGCGCAGCCCGCGGCGCAGGGCATCGGTGAGCGAATCGGCGTCGACGTCGGCCAGCCCGTCGAAGGCGGCGACGGCCGCGGCCGCGTTGAGCAGGACCGCGTCGCGGAACCCCGCACCGCGGCCGGCCAGCAGCTCCCGGACGGCGTGGGCGTTGACCACCCGATCGCCGCCCCGCAGCGCCTCGGCCGGGACGGGGGCTATGCCGAGGTCGCCGGGGTCGACCGCCGTCTCGGTGACCCGCCCGCCGGCGGCGATCCAGACCCGCGACGTGGTGGTGGTGGTGAGCTCGTCGAGGCCGTCGTCGCCCCGGAAGACGAGGGCGGAGTCACCCCGCTCGGCGAGCACCGCGGCCATCACCGGCGCCATCGCCGGGTCGGCGCAGCCGATGGCGGCGGCGCGGACCCGGGCGGGGTTGGTGAGCGGGCCGAGGAAGTTGAAGGCGGTGGGGACGCCGAGGTCGGCCCGGACCGGCCCGGCGTGGCGCATGCCGGGGTGGAACACCGGGGCGAAACAGAACCCGATCCCGACCTCGGCCACCGTGCGGGCGATGCCCTGCGGCGGCAGGTCGATCACGACCCCGAGTTCCTCGAGCACGTCGGCGGCGCCGCAGGCGGAGGTGGCGGCCCGGTTGCCGTGCTTGACCACCCGCCGTCCGGACCCGGCCACCACCAGCGAGGCCATGGTGGAGATGTTGACCGTGTGCGCCCGGTCGGCGCCGGTGCCCACCACGTCCACCGCCCGACCCGGGAGGTCCAGCGGGGTGGCCCGGTCGAGCATCGTCCGCACCAGCCCGGCCAGCTCGGCCGGCGTCTCGCCCTTCGAGCGCAGCAGCACCGCGAAGGCGGCCAACCGGGCCGGCGAGGCGTTGCCGGCCATGATCTCGTCCATGGCCCACGACGTGTCGTCGGCCTCGAGCGCCTCCCCGGCGCTCAGCGTGGACAGCACGTCGGGCCAGCTGCGACCCGCGCCGGTCATCCCTCGCTACCGGACGACGGGGATGTCGCTGCGCCGCCGGCGCAACTGTTCGGCCACCACGGCGGCGCTCTCGACCGGATCGATCGGTGTGTTGATCACGGCGTCGGCCAGCGACCAGCTCGCCAGCCACCCGTCCTGCCGCCGGGCGATGAGCACGACGATCGGCGGGCAGTCGTCGAGCTCGAACTTGAACTGGCGCGACAGCCCCATCCCCCCGGTCGGCTGCGCCTCACCGTCGAGGATCGCGACGTCGATACCGCCCTGGTCCAACTCCCGGATGACGTCGGCGTTGGTGGCGCACTCGACCCAGTCGATGCGACCGGTATCCGGCGCGGGGCGGCGCCCGACAGCGGTGCGCAGCCGCGACCGGACGTCCGCCGAGTTGCTGTACACCAGCACCGACACCCGCTCCGGCGCGGCGGAGGTTTCCTGGCCCGACATCGCTTTTTTGGCCCCTTGCTGTCGACGACTGCGCCGATCGTATCGACCGGCGGCCCGGCCGCCCTCCGGGGCCGCCCCGGCGGCCCGCCGGCCGCGGCGCTCGTCGAACAACAGTCCGAACAACTGTGCCGCCAAATCTGCCACCCCGGCTGCCCGAGCGGCAGCGTCGCGAGGCACAATGCTCACGTGACATCCACAGCCACGGCGTCCAGCTTCGACTCGAGCCGGGTGCATTCGCTGACCAGACCGAACATCGTCAGTGTCGGGACCATCGTGTGGCTCTCGAGCGAGCTGATGTTCTTCGCCGGACTGTTCGCGATGTACTTCACGGTGCGGTCGGTGCACGGCAGCAACTGGCCGATGAAGCTGCCCGACGGCGAGCAGATCAAGCTGGATGTCACCTACGCCGTACCGTTCACCGTGATCCTCGTGGCCTCCAGCTTCACCTGCCAGTGGGGCGTGTTCGCGGCCGAGCGGGGGGACGTCTTCAAGCTGCGCCGCTGGTTCGTCATCACCTTCCTGATGGGCCTGATCTTCGTGCTCGGCCAGGCGAACGAGTTCCGGATGTCGATCGCCGAGGGCGACACCATCTCCGCCACCGGATACGGCTCGGTGTTCTACATCACCACCGGCTTCCACGGCCTGCACGTGATCGCCGGGCTCGTCGCCTTCATCCTCTTTCTGATCCGAACCACCCTGGGGAAGTTCACCCCGGCCCAAGCCACCGCCGCGATCGTCGTCTCCTACTACTGGCACTTCGTCGACGTAGTCTGGATCGGGCTGTTCGCGGTGATTTACCTGATTCAGTGATCGATCCGACGATCGACACGGACCACCCGCAGAACCGAAGGGGTAGGCCTTGAACGACGACGACCTCGACGCAGCCTCGGAGGACACAGCCTCGGAGGACACAGCCTCGGAGCTCGGCTTCGAGCCGGCGGTGTCGGCCACCGGCACCGAGGGTGCCGACGGCTCCGCCGCCGTCGACGGCGCGTCCCCCCGCCGCAACCGGCGGGCCCTCGCCGTGGCGGGCGGGCTGCGCCGCAAGCTCGGAGCGACCGTCGTCCTGCTCGGCGCGCTGGCGGCGATGGGCGGCGGGTACGCCGCGTTCGCCACCTCGTCCGGTGCCGCCCCGACCACCTCCACGGCCGATCAGGCCGCCGCCGGCAAGGGCATCTACGAGAACACCTGCATCACCTGTCACGGCGACCACCTGCAGGGCGTGGTCGGGCAGGGTCCGTCGCTGCTCGGGGTCGGCAGCGCCGCCGTCTACTTCCAGGTCTCCACCGGTCGCATGCCGCTGGGGGCGCAGGGCGCCTACGCCCCGCAGGGCCAGGTCAAGTTCGACGAGAAGCAGATCGAGCAGCTCGGGGCCTACGTCGAGGCCATGGGCGGCGGGCCGTCCATTCCGGAGGGACGGCTACGCAGCAGCAGCGCGGCGCTGGGCCAGGGCGGCGAGCTGTTCCGCCTCAACTGCGCCCAGTGCCACGGCGCCACCGGCGCCGGCGCCCCGCTGAGCGCCGGCAAGGTCGCGCCCTCGATTCGCAAGGCCACCGACAAGCAGATCTACGCCGCGATGCTGACCGGCCCCGGGAACATGCCGGTCTTCAGCGACAACAGCGTCACCCCGGCCGAGAAGCGCTCGATCATCAGCTACATCCAGGCGCTGCACGCCAGCGCGGACCCGGGCGGCGCCGGCATCGACCGCATCGGCCCGGCCTCCGAGGCCGTCGTCATCTGGGTGGCCGGGGTCGGCGCGCTCATGATTGCGATCCTCTGGATCGGGGCGCGCGAACGATGACCCGGACCGTCCAGATTCTGACACCGTCGGCAACCCGGCAGCGGGACACGAGGAGGCCGCAGTGACGACGACCCACGAGGAGCCGTCGGCCGAGAGCTCGCACGCCGGCGGACGCCAGCCGCTCTCCGCCGAGGACCTCCGGCAGATGTCCGCCGAGGAGGTGATGATCGCCGGCGCCGAGGCCGACGACATCCACATCGTCCACCGGCGGCACCGGTTCCCCGTTCCCGGGACGAAGGCCGAGAAGCGCGCCGAGCGGGCCGTCGCGGCCTGCTTCGCGATCTCCGCGCTCGCCGGCGTCGGGTTCGTCGTCGCGTTCGTGGCGATCCCGTTCAAGTGGCACCTGCCCGGCACGCCGCAGACCTTCCGGTTCTTCACCCCGGCACTCGGCGGCACCATCGCCCTCATGCTGCTGTTCATGGGCATCGGCATGGTGCTCTGGGCCAAGTGGCTCATGCCCGAGGAAGAGGTCATCCAGGACCGGCACGACGAGCCCACCTCCGAAGAGGACAACCTCATCATCGAGGCCTCTCTGGTGACCGGCTACGAGGACACCGGCCTCCCCCGTCGCTCGCTGCTGCTGAAGACGCTCGGTCTCGCCGGAGGCGCCATCGCCACCGTGCCGCTGGTCGCGATCGTCGGCGGCATGATCAAGTCACCGGGCGATCTGCTGTTCCACACCATGTTTCAGCGGAACAAGAAGCTGTTTCCCGAGACCGGGGGCCGCGTCCCGCTGGTGCTGGAGAACTTCGAACGGGTCGGCCCCGGCGACCTCGAGCCCGGCGGACTGCTGACCGTCTTCCCGGGGGTGCGGCACCCGGTCGAGGGCTTCGACAAGAACGGCGTCGAGGACGTCTCCTCCCCCACCCTGCTGATCCGGCTGCGTCCGGGGCAGAAGATCCAGCCGCTGCCCGGCCAGGCGAAGTTCGGCTGGCCGCCCGAGGACCCCGAGTACGTCGCCTTCTCCAAGATCTGCACCCACGCCGGCTGCCCGGCCTCGCTGTACGAGCAGCAGACCTCACGCATCCTGTGCCCCTGCCACCAGTCGCAGTTCGAGGTTCTCAAGGACGCGACCCCGGTTTTCGGTCCCGCGGCGCGTCCCCTGCCGAAGTTGCCACTCACGGTGGTCACCGATGCCGACGGCGCGCAGTACTTCGTCGCCGACCGTGACTATCCTGAGCCTGTTGGCCCGTCGTTCTGGGAGCGGCCATGACGAGCACGACGTCCCGACGTTCCGATACGCCCCGCACCCCGCAGGGCAAGGCCGGGGCCTGGGCGGACACGCGACTCAAGCTCGCGGGCCCCATGCGCAAGCAGCTGAACAAGGTCTTCCCGGACCACTGGTCGTTCATGATGGGCGAGATCGCGCTCTACTCGTTCATCATCCTGCTGCTCACCGGCACCTACATGTCGTTCTTCTTCGACCCGTCGTTGGGCGAGACGGTCTACCACGGCCGGTACACGCTCATGGACGGCGTGAAGATGTCCCACGCCTACGCCTCGACGCTGAACCTGAGCTTCGACGTCCGCGGCGGGCTGGTGGTCCGGCAGATCCACCACTGGGCGGCGCTGATGTTCCTGGCCGCCATGCTCGTGCACATGTTCCGGATCTTCTTCACCGGAGCGTTCCGTAAGCCGCGCGAGCTGAACTGGCTGATCGGGCTCGGCCTCATCGCCCTGGGCATCGTCGAGGGCTTCGCGGGGTACTCGCTGCCCGACGACCTGCTCTCGGGTACCGGGTTGCGCATCGCTGACGCGATCATGCTGTCGATCCCGGTGATCGGCACCTGGGTGTCGTTCCTCGTCTTCGGCGGGGAGTTCCCCGGCGACATCATCAACGAGCGCCTCTACATCGCCCACGTCTTCCTGCTACCGGGTCTGCTGGTGGCTCTGATCGGCGCGCACCTCGCGTTGGTCGTGCGCCAGAAGCACACTCAGTTCCCGGGGCACGGGCGCACCGAGGACACCGTCACCGGCGAGCGGGTCTTCCCCGTCTACGCTGCGAAGGCCGGCGGATTCTTCTTCATCGTCTTCGGTGTCACCGCGGCCCTCGGCGGGTTCGCCCAGATCAACCCCGTCTGGTTGTACGGCCCCTACGAGCCGTCCCGAGTCTCCTCCGGCTCCCAGCCGGACTGGTACATGATGTTCCTCGACGGCTCGACCCGGCTGTTCCCGTCCTGGGAGATCAGACTCTGGAACCACACGATCTCGCCGTTGTTCTGGCCGACGGTCGTGCTGCCGGGGATTCTGTTCACCCTGGCGGCGGTCTATCCGTTCCTCGAGGCGCGGATGACCAAGGACCGAGCGATCCACCACCTGCTGCAGCGGCCGCGGGACGTTCCGGTCCGGACCGGTCTGGGCTGCATGGTGATCACGTTCTACATCGTCCTGCTGCTGTCCGGCGCGAACGACATCATCGCCAAGTCCTTCAGCATCTCGCTGAACGCGATGACCTGGGGCGGGCGCATCGCACTGCTGTTACTGCCGCCGATCGCCTACGTGGCCGCCTACCGGGTCTGCCTGGGCCTGCAGCGACACGACCGGGAGGTTCTCGAGCACGGCGTCGAGACGGGTGTCGTCAAGGTGCTGCCCTCCGGGGAGTTCATCGAGGTGCACCAGCCGCTCGGCCCCACCGACGAGCACGGCCACGGGCAGCTCAAGTACGCCGGGACGCCGGTTCCGAAGCGGATGAACCAGCTGGGTGCCGCCAACCCGATCAAGGCGGTTCGCGGCTTCTTGTGGCCGGTGAAGGAGAAGCCGGAGATCCAGGAGCGGCTCGACGCCATCGAGGCGGCCGACAAGGACGAGAGCGGCACCGAGGACTCCTCCCGCAAGGAACTCACCGACTGACCGCTCCCCCGGCCGACGTTCGAGGCCCCCGCCGGCATCCGGCGGGGGCCTCGTCGCCTCCCTGAGCCTCGCTTCAGCTACCGCCGACGAGGGCGCAGGCACACCGGTGTCCGGATCGTGGTGCGCCCCTGGCCGCCCACGGCCGGGCCGCCGCCACGTCCGACGTTGTCTCGATCCCCCGGGGCCCGGCCAACCGACCGGCTAGGGCTGCGGGAAGCCTGGGGCCCAGTCCAGCTCAGCGTCCTCGCGGCCGGGGTCGTGATCGCGCCCGAGCAGCCATGATCGCCGTCCGGCGCCGTCGTGGCGGCCCGCGACGTGAACCTCGGGGAAATGACCGACCCGCAGCTGGCACCGCACGACGTCCAGCACTTCACCACATTGCTCGTCCGAGGTCATGACCGGAGTCTTCCCTGTGGACGCAGCTGCTCACCGGCCCACCGGGCCGGTCGAGCTGGGGGCGCTGAGGAGAGCTGAAGAGCGCTGGGGAGCACCGAGCCCGCCGGTCGCCGTGACCGGCGGGCGCCCCTCGGGCCGGGCCGGCTCACCGGCCGGCGTCAGCCGTTGACGGGGTGGTCGTGGCTCGGGGCAGCCTGACGCTTGCCGCCGGTGTAGTACTCGAACAGCAGGCCGCCGACCATGAAGATGAGGAGGAGGGCACCGACGATGACCAGCCAGAGCTCGGCGAACGCCAGTGCCACCCCGACGACGGTCGCGGCGGCGGCGAGGCCGGCCGGCCAGTAGCTGCCGGGGCTGAAGAAGCCGTAGTCGCCGGCCATCTCGGCGATCTCGGCGTCGTTGCGGTCCTCGGGACGCGGGTCGATGCGCCGCGACACGAAGATGAAGAACGAGCCGGGGATGGCCATCAGCCCGCCCGACAGGATCAACCCGGTGAGCCCGATCGGCTCGACGTGGCCGTGGGTGAAGCTGTTGGGCAGGTCGGTCCAGACGCCGTAGGCGATCGCGGTGAGCCAGAAGAACGCCGCCACGCCCATGAACACGCGGGCTTCCATCTTCATGAGGCGCTCCCTCCGCGATGCGCGGCCTGCCGCGCGGTCCGGCTGGTGTCCAGCGGGTAGGTCGTGGTCGCCGTGGGGCTGGAGTTCGGCATCGCCATCTCCAGGGCCTTCGTCTGCCGGTTCGGATCGTCGGGTCCGAGCTGCTTCAGCGCGCTCGTGTACTTCACGAACGTCTGCTGCGGGACCACGCGGACCTCGAAGTTCATCTGCGAGTGGTAAGTGCCGCACAGCTCCGCGCAGCGGCCCACGTAGCTACCCACCGACGTCGCCGTGAACTGGAACCTGTTGTCCCGGCTGGTCTGGTACTTGTCCTGCCCCTGGAGGGAGTTGGGGTTCTCATAGGGGATGACGTCGCGCTTGAACAGGAACTCCGGCACCCAGAACGAGTGGGCGACATCCAAGGAGTGCTCGTCGATCTGGACGCTCTGGTTGACCGGGACGACGAGGATCGGGATGAGGTTCGAGTCACCGACCGTGTTCAGGTAGTACGGCACCTTCAGCGACCGGTGCTGGGGGTTGAGCAGCGTCTTGCCGTTGCGCTGGTAGGCCAGCTGCTCGGGCGTGGAGGTCTGCTGGCCCTTCGGACCGCGGTAGGAGTGGTACTCGAACTCCCAGTTCCACTTGAAGGCGTCGACCTGGATGTTGACGTCGGGGTTGGCGCTGAGCCGGTTGACGTAGTCCTCGACGACCACGGTCCGGTAGAACAGCCCGGCGATGACCAGGAACGGGATCGTGACGCAGACCATCTCGATGGCGAAGTTGTACTTGGTCTGCCGCGGCAGCCGGTCGTCCCGCTTCCGATAGCGGATGACGCACCAGAAGATGAGGCCCCAGACGATGACGCCGAGCACGAGCGCGGCCACACCGGCCCAGGTCCACAGGACGCGGATCCTGGTGGCCTGTTTGGTCACGCCGGTGGGGAAACCGAACCGGAGGTTGCGCTCCCAGTCGCTGGCCGAGCAGCCGCTCAGGGCCACCGCCAGCACCGCCAGGAGCAACCCGTAACGCGCGACGCGGGTCGGCAACGACCATCGACTCCGACGCACCAGAAAACCGCCTCTCGACCCGGCCACGAACGCTTCGAGACTACTTGACCTCCGGTCCGCCGAACCGGCCGGGCTACCGTTCCAGGCGTGCCCGCGCATCTGGACGCCGCCGCCGGGGCGCCGCTGCATCCGGTCGCCCGGGAGGCGCTGCTCGCCGCCCTCGACGACGGCTGGGCCGACCCCACGAAGCTCACCGGCGCGAGCCGCCGCGCCGCGGTCCTGCTGGCCGCCGCCCGGGAGTCGGTCGCGGCCGAGATCGGGGCCCGCCCGGAGGAGATCTCGTTCGTCCCCAACGCCACTCAGGCCCTCCACGCGGCGGTGCTGGGGACCCTAGCCGGCAACCGTCGGCGCCGCAGCCTCGTGCACGGCACGGTGGAGCACTCCGCGGTGCTGCACGCCGCCGAGGCGCACGAGGCCGCCGGCGGGCGGACCGTCCCGGTGGGGGTAGACGCGCTGGCGCGGGTCGATTTGGACGCGCTCGTGGCTGCCGCCGGTGGCGCGGACGTTGCCGCGGTGGCGCTGCAGGCCGCGAACCACGAGGTGGGCACCCGTCAGCCGGTCGCGGCGGCGGCCGAGCGGGTGGCGCCGGTACCACTGGTGGTCGACGCCACCCAGGCCCTCGGCCACGGGCCGCTGCCCGAGGGCTGGTCGGTGCTCGCCGCCGACGCCCGGACGTGGGGCGGCGGGACGACCGGCATCCTCGCCGTCCGCACCGGGACCCGCTGGCGCTCGCCGGGCCCGGCCGACGAGGGCGAGCACGGTCGGGTGGCCGGTGCGGTGAACCTGCCCGCGGTCGTCGCGGCCGCGGCGTCCTTGCGGGCGGTCTGCGCCGAGGCCGAGGACACCGCGGCGCGGCACCGGGCGATGATCGACCGGGTCCGGGCAGCGGTGCCGCGGCTGGTGCCGGACGTCGAGGTGCTGGGCGACCCGGACGACCGGCTCCCCCACCTGGTCACCTTCTCCTGCCTGTATGTCGACGGCGAGGCGTTGCTGAGCCGCCTCGACCGGCGCGGGTTCGCGGTGTCGTCCGGCTCGTCGTGCACGTCCTCGACGCTCGAGCCGTCGCACGTGCTGGTGGCGATGGGGGCCTTGACCTCGGGCAACGTGCGGGTCTCGCTACATCGGGACACGCGCGAGGACGAGATCGAGCAGTTCCTGGCCGTGCTGCCGCAGGTGGTGGCCGAGGTCCGCGCCGAGCTCGGGGCCGACCGGCTGTGAGCACGGTGCTGGACTGCCGCGGCCGCCGCTGCCCGCTGCCGATCCTCGAGCTCGCGCGGCACATCGGCGACGTCCCCGTCGGCGAGACGGTGACCGTCGAGGCCGACGACCCCGCCGCCCGCCCCGACGTCGCGGCCTGGTGCCGCATGCGCGGCCACGCATACGTCGGCGAGACCCCCGCCGCCGACGGCACGCCCGGCTACACCGTCCGCCGGCTGATGTGACCGGCCCGGGATACTGGTCGCCATGTGTGGCCTGATCGGTTTTCTGTCCGCCTCCGGCGGGGCGGAGGTGGTGGCCCCCGAGGTCGAGGGCGCCCTGCCCCACATGCGGCACCGCGGCCCGGACGAGGGCAAGGTCTGGCAAGACCGGGACGTCGCAATCGGGTTCCGCCGGCTGTCGATCATCGACATCGAGCACTCCCACCAGCCGCTGCCCTGGCTGGCCGAGCGCTACCAGCTGATCTTCAACGGCGAGATCTACAACTACGTCGAGCTCCGCGAGCGGCTGGTGCGGGACTTCGGTGCCGTCTTCGAGACCGAGGGTGACGGCGAGGCGATCGTCGCCGGCTACCACCACCTGGGGCCCAAGATCGTCCGCGAGCTGCGCGGCATGTTCGCGTTCCTGATCTGGGACTCGCAGGAGCGGGTGCTGTTCGGCGCGCGGGACTGGTTCGGCATCAAGCCGCTGTTCACCATGGCCGACGAGCGCGGCACCTTCTTCGCCAGCGAGAAGAAGTCGCTGCTCGACCTCGCCTCCGACGAGCAGCGGGCCGACGTCGACACCGCCGCGCTGCAGCAGTACCTGACGCTGCAGTACGTGCCCGAACCCGCCTCGATGCACGCCGGGATCCGCCGTATCGAGTCCGGCACCTACTTCACGCTGCGCCCGGGCGAGCAGCTGCGTCCCCACCGGTACTTCCATCCGGACTTCCCCATCCGGGCCGTCCCGGACGAGGAGAAGCTGTACCGCGAGATCGCCGACGCCCTCGAGGACTCGGTGGCCAAGCACATGCGCGCCGACGTCACGGTCGGGTCGTTCCTGTCGGGCGGGATCGACTCGACGGCGGTGGCGGCGCTGGCGAAGCGTCACAACCCGAGCCTGCTGACCTTCACCACGGGCTTCGAGCGCGAGGGCTACAGCGAGATCGACGTCGCCGCGGAGTCCGCCCGCGCCATCGGGGTGGAGCACATCACCAAGGTCGTCTCCGCCGAGGAGATGATGGAGACGCTGCCGCTGATCGTCTGGTACCTGGACGATCCCGTCGCGGACCCGGCCCTGGTGCCGCTGTACTTCATCGCCCGCGAGGCGCGTAAACACGTCAAGGTCGTCCTGTCCGGCGAGGGCGCGGACGAGCTGTTCGGCGGGTACACGATCTACCGGGAACCGATCTCGCTGCGCGGCTTCGACCACCTGCCCCGCTCGGTGCGGCAGGGGCTGGGCCGGCTGTCCACCCGCATTCCCGAAGGCACGCGCGGCAAGGACCTGTTACGCCGCGGCGCGATCGGCATCGAGGAGCGCTACTACGGCAACGCCCGCATCTTCCGTCCCGACGAGATGCAGGGGCTGTACCGCCGCTTCGACCCCTCGGTGTCCTACACCGACGTGACGGCGCCGCTGTACGAGCGCACCGCACATCTCGACGACTCGACCCGCATGCAGTACGTCGACCTGTTCACCTGGCTTCGGGGCGACATCCTCGTGAAGGCCGACAAGATGACCATGGCGAACTCACTGGAGCTGCGGGTGCCGTTCCTGGACACCGAGGTGTTCGGCGTGGGCTCGTCGATCCCGACCCGGCTGAAGCTGACCCGCGAGACGACGAAGTTCGCGCTGCGGCGGGCGCTGGAGCTGATCGTGCCCGCGCACGTCATCAACCGGCCGAAGCTGGGGTTCCCCGTGCCCATCCGGCACTGGCTCAAGGACGTCATGTACGAGTGGGCCCGGGCGATCATCACCGAATCGCAGGCCGACGAGCTCGTCGACCGTCGGGCGGCGCTGCGGCTGCTGGAGGCCCACCGCACGGGGCCGCACGACTACTCCCGCAAGATCTGGACGCTGCTGGTGTTCCTCGTCTGGCACGGCATCTTCGTCGAGGAGCGCATCGCGATCACCCCGCCGGAGCCGGTCTACCCGGTCCGGCTCTGAAGGCCGCACGCGGCGCCGGCCTGACCGCGAAACGCCCCCGCCCACCGGGCAACAGTCAGCCCGGCGGCGGGGGCGGTCCGAACGCTCAGCTAAGGTGCGGCAGCACCTCGGCGGCGCAGTCGTCGCCGTAGGACTCGGCGAGCCGGTCGGCGAAGTTGGACTTCTCGACCGTGTACTCCTGGGTGCCGACGCTCTCGAGCACCATGGTGGCCAGCAGGCTTCCGACCTCGGCGGCCCGCCGCCAGGACAGCCCCCACTCGCGACCGGTCAGGAACCCGCCGCGGAAGGCGTCGCCGACGCCGGTCGGGTCGGCCTTGGCGCGCTCCTTGGCCACCGGGACGTGGACCGGTTCGACGTCGCGGCCGACGATCTCCACGCCGTCCTTGCCCAGCGTCGTGACGCGAACGTTGATCTGCGACATCACGTCGGCCTCGGAGTACCCGGTCTTGGACTCCAGCAGGCTCTTCTCGTAGTCGTTGGTGAACAGCAGGTCCGCGCCCTCGATCAGGGCCTTCAGCGCGTCGCCGTCCATGCGGGTGATCTGCTGCGACGGGTCGGCGACGAAGCGCAGGCCCTTGTCCCGGCACTCCGAGCTGTGCTGGGTCATGGCGCTGGGGTCGTAGGCGCTGATGACGGCGAGGTCCGCGCCCGTGGTGTCCCAGATGGGTGAAATGTCGATGCTCCCGGCCTCGCCCATGGCGCCGGCGTAGAACGAGCCGATCTGGCACATCTCCTGGTCGGTGGTGCAGACGAACCGGGCGGTGTGCTTCTCGTCGGAGATCTGGACGTGGTCGCAGTTGACGCCGGCGTCTTCCAGGAAGGTGCGGTAGTCGTCGAAGTCCTTGCCTACGTTGCCGACGAGAACGGGCGAGCCGCCCAGCTGGGCCATCGCGTAGCAGATGTTGGGGGCGACCCCGCCGCGGCGCACCTCGAGCTCATCGACGAGGAACGACAGTGACACCTTGTGCAGCTGGTCGGCGAGCAGTTGTTCGGAGAACTTGCCCGGGAAATGCATCAGGTGGTCGGTGGCGATTGATCCGGCAACGAGAGTAGGCATCAACCCAGCCTAACGAACTGTTGAAGAAAGACTGAAAGGAGCCGCTGCTCCCGACCTGAACCTGACAGTGCAGGCCGAGAGCAACAGCGCCCACTGCTACCCACCGGAAGGTCAGGACAACAGCAGAAAAATCCGGCGCGGCGGTTCAGTCAGCCGCAGAACGAGTTGCCGCAGGCGCAGCCGCCACCCGCGTTCGGGTTGTCGATCGTGAAGCCCTGCTGCTCGATCGTGTCGGTGAAGTCGACGACGGCACCCCCCAGGTACGGGGCGCTCATCCGGTCGACCACGACCGGGACCCCGTGCGGCTCGAGCACCACGTCGCCGTCGAGCGAGCGCTCGTCGAAGAACAGCTGGTACTGCATGCCGGAGCAGCCGCCGGGCTGAACAGCCACCCGCAGCCGGAGGTCGTCGCGGCCTTCCTGGTCGAGGAGCGCGCGCACCTTGACCGCGGCGGTCTCGGTGAGTTGCAGGTCCTTGGTCGCCTCGCCGGGCGTGCTGCTCAGGTCGACAGGGGTTTCGGTGCTGGTCATGTCGCTCCCAGAAATCGGGTTCGGTTGGTCGTGCTCCCGCGACGGGCAACCACCGCGGGGGCGGCGACTATTCCGTCGTAGCCACCACTGTAGTGACCGCTGACCACCAATGTAGTCGTGTGAGGCCGCCTCCGGTGGATGCCGACAGCGATTTCTGCGCCCTCTATCCTGGGGCGCGTGACGTTCACGGAACCGTCCGCGTCGCCGACCGCGTTGCTGCTGCTCGGCCGCGGCAGCGACCCGTCCTCCGAACGGGGTGTCGACTGCCCCGGCGATCTGCCCTCGCCGTCGGACCCCGCACTCGTCGACCGCGCCCGCAGCGCCCGCGCCGCACTCGGGGATCGGGCCTTCGTGCTCGGCCATCACTACCAGCGCGACGAGGTGATCCAGTTCGCCGACGTCACCGGCGACTCGTTCAAGCTGGCCCGAGACGCCGCGGCGCGGCCGCAGGCCGAGTTCGTGGTGTTCTGCGGCGTCCACTTCATGGCCGAGTCGGCCGACATCCTGACCGGGCCGTCGCAGGCGGTGGTGCTGCCCGACCTCGCCGCCGGCTGCTCCATGGCCGACATGGCTGACCACCAGCAGGTGGTGGAGTGCTGGGACGCCCTGGCCGACGCGGGAATCGCCGACGCGACCGTGCCGATCACCTACATGAACTCCTCCGCCGCCATCAAGTCCTTCACCGGGGCGCACGGCGGGGCCGTCTGTACCTCGTCGAACGCCGAACGGGCGCTGCGGTGGGCGCTGGGCTCCGAGGCCGACGGCGGCGCGGGCGGGCAGAAGGTGCTGTTCCTGCCCGACCAGCATCTGGGACGCAACACCGCGGCGCAGCGGCTGGGGATGGACCTCGCCGACTGCGTGGTCTACAACCCGCACCGCCCGAACGGCGGGCTGAGCGCCCAGCAGCTGCGCGACGCCACGATGATCCTCTGGCAGGGCCACTGCTCGGTGCACGGACGGTTCAGTGCCGACAGCGTCGCCGACGTACGCGCCCGCATCCCCGGCGTCACCGTTCTGGTCCACCCGGAGTGCCGGCACGAGGTGGTCCTGGGCGCCGACCTGATCGGTTCCACCGAGTACATCATCAAGACCCTGGACGAGGCCGCGCCCGGCACCGCGTGGGCGATCGGCACCGAGCTGAACCTGGTGCGACGGCTGGCCGACCGGCATCCCGACAAGCAGATCGTGTTCCTGGACAAGACCGTGTGTTACTGCTCGACCATGAACCGCATCGACCTGCCGCACCTGGTCGCCCAGCTGGAATCGCTGGCGGCGGGACAGGTCGTCAACCGCATCAGCGTCGAGCCGCGCACGGCCGAGAACGCGCGTCTCGCCCTCGACCGGATGCTCGCGCTGCCGTAGCCCCTTCATGCCCTAGGTAGACTGAGCCGCCGTGAAGCTCCGCCGCGAGAAGTCCGACGACGCCGAGGCCGAGGAGACCGCTGCCGCATCCGGCGACACGGTGTCCATGACGAAGGATGGCCGCCCTCCCGGGAAGGGCCGTCCCACCCCGAAGCGCCGCGACTCGCAGGGCCAGCGCGGGCCGGTCTCGGCCCCGAAGACGCGCAAGGAGGCCTACCGGCGGCAGAAGGAGCAGACCCGCGAGCAGCGCGCCGCCGCCAAGAGCGGGAAGGCCGACGCCGGGGGCAGCGCGAAGCCCCGCAGCGTCGCCGAGCAGCGGGCGGCGCTCAAGCGCGGTGACCCCTCCGCCCTGCCGCGCCGCGACCAGGGCAAGACCCGCAAGCTGGCGCGCGACTACGTCGACTCGCACCGGATGTTCAGCAACTACCTGCTGTACCTGTTCCCGCTGATGATCATCGGCTCGTTCATCCCGCAGCTGGCGACGATCCAGATTCTGGTGCTGGTCCTGTTCTTCGGTCTCATTCTCGAGTGGTACATCGTCGGGCGACGGATCCGCGCGATGGCGATGCAGCGTTTCGGTGAGGCCGACGGCGGCAACATGTCGATCGGTTGGTACGCCGGCTCGCGCGCCTACCTGCCGCGCCGGTGGCGGCTCCCCGGCCCGCAGGTCGAGCGCGGCGACGAGATCTAACCTCCGCCGGTGGCAGTCCCCAGCTGTGGGGTATGAAGGGCAGCAGAACCGACCCGAGGAGCTGCCGTGATCCACAGCACGATGCAGGACGACTTCCCGCTCACCACCACCGCCATCCTGCAGCACGGGTCGCGGGTCTACCCGGACAGTGAGTGCGTGACATGGACCGGCGGCGGGGCGCGTCGGGCCACCTACGCCGAGATCGCCACCAACGCCGAGCGGCTGGCGGCGGCGCTCACCCGGCTCGGCGTCGAACCCGGCGATCGGGTCGGGACGTTCTGCTGGAACAACCAGGAGCACCTCGAGGCCTACTACGCCGTCCCGGGCATGGGCGCGGTGCTGCACACCCTGAACATCCGCCTCACCCCCGAGCAGCTGACCCACATCGTGCTGCACGCCGAGGACCGCGTCATCGTCGTCGACGGCACGCTGGTCGGGCTGCTCGGGCCGGTGGCGCCGGAGCTGAAGACGGTCGAGACCTACGTCGTGATCGGGGACGCGGACACCTCCGCGCTCGAGGCGAACGCCCGCGTGGTGAGGTACGACGAGATCGTCGCCGCTGAGCAGCCGGGCTTCGAGTGGCCCGAGCTGGACGAGAAGTCGCCGGCCGCCATGTGCTACACCAGCGGCACCACCGGCGACCCGAAGGGCGTCGTGTACTCGCACCGTTCGACGTTCCTGCACGCGATGGCGACCAACGCGGCCGGCGTCACCGGGGCCACCGAGAGCGACCGGATCCTGACCTTCGTGCCGATGTTCCACGTCAACGCCTGGGGCATCCCGTTCGCCGCGTTCATGTCCGGCGCCGGCCTGCACTTCCCGGGGCCGCACATGACTCCGGAGCCGATCTGCGAGTTCATCCGCTCCGAGCGCTCGACGATGGCCTCGGCCGTCCCGACCATCTGGGGTGGCATCCTGCAGCACGGCTCGCAGACCGAGATCGACCTCTCGTCGCTGCGGATGGGCACCTCGGGCGGTGCCGCGATCCCGCAGGCGATGATGCAGGCCTTCGAGCAGAAGTACGGTCTGCGGATCATCCAGGGCTGGGGCATGACCGAGACCTCCCCGGTCGGCGGCATGGCCCATCCCCCGGCCGACGTCCCGATCGGCTCCCCCGACGAGATCACCTACCGGATGAAGTCCGGCAGGGTGATCGCCGGCGTCCAGATGCGGATCGTCGACGAGGCCGGCGAGGAGCTGCCGTGGGACGGCACGGCGGTCGGCGAGATCGAGGTCCGCGGCCCCTGGATCACGCAGGCCTACTACAACGCCGACGCGCCGGAGAAGTTCCACGACGGCTGGCTGCGCACCGGGGACATCGGCACGGTCGACCGCCGCGGGTTCTTCCAGATCACCGACCGCAGCAAGGACGTCATCAAGTCCGGCGGCGAGTGGATCTCCTCGGTGGAGCTGGAGAACCTGCTGATGGCCCACGAGGGCGTCGCCGAGGCCGCCGTCATCGGCGTCCCGGACGAGCGGTGGACCGAGCGGCCGCTGGCCTGTGTCGTCCGGGCCGCGGGATCGAGCGTGGACGCCGCCGAGTTGGCCGGCTTCCTCGACGGCAAGGTCGCGTCGTGGCAGGTCCCGGAGAACTGGACCTTCATCGACGAGGTGCCGAAGACCACCGTCGGCAAGTTCGACAAGAAGGTCTTGCGCTCGCACCATGCCGAGGGCGACTACGAGGTGCTGCGGACGAAGTAGCGGCGCGCCTCGGGTCGCCGGCTACCACTGGGGTTCGAGGCGTCAGCCGGCCAGCCCGAGGAAGACGACCAATGCCCGGTTGAGGCGGACAAGGTCGTCCTCCGCGAGCCGGCCGAGGCGGTCGCGGAAGCTTGCGCGAGGCATGGTCGTGATCTTGTCGACCATGAGTTTGCTGGGCTCGTCGAGGCCGTTGAGCTGCGATGATCCGATCGGGACGCGGGTCAACGGTGCCTCGACCGGGTTAGTGGTCAGCGGGCAGACCGTTACCGAGGCGGTGGCGTCGAAGCGGTCGTCCTGGATGACCACGACCGGGCGTGGCTTTCCGGTGTACGAGCCGCGAGTGGCGGCGGTGTAGATGTCGCCGCGACTCACTCAGGCTGCTCCGGGTGGGTGTCCCATTCGGAGGAGATCGCGTCGACGAAGGCCTGGTCGTCGGCTTCCATCTCGCTGGCGGCGATGGCCGCGGACTGCCGGTGCGCCTCGGCGGCGAACTCGGGGGCGTGCACGTCAGGCACCCAGATCTGGATCGGCCGCAGTCCCTGCTGGCGCAGCCTCGCCCGGTGCTCTCGCACGCGCTCGCGGGTAGAAGCCATAACTCCGATTGTTACATGTAACATGCCGGTTTTTCAACCGAAGCCATCTGGCCGAGGCCACGCCGGCTTCGCGTCGTGCGCGGCAACCGGGGAGGGCGGCCGCGCCGTAGATCTCAGCGATTATGGATCGCACTACAACCCTCGCTGTCCATCGAGTGTCTCGCGGATGATGTCGGCGTGGCCGGCGTGCCGGGCGGTCTCCTCGATCAGGTGCAGCAGCACCCAGCGAACGTTGCAGTCGACGACATCAACCCGAGCCACGGGCTCGTCGAGCCCGACGGCGGCCGCGATCTCCCGGGAGCGTCGTATCGCCTGCTCGTAGCCATCGAGCCAGTGCTCGACGGTGTCCGTGCCGTCGACGACGAGGTCGTCCTCGCCGTCGGAGCCGGAGTCCGGCCAGCCATCGGAAAGGACGTCGCCGGCGACGACACCGTGAACCCATCGCTGTTCCCAGACGGTGCAGTGCTTGAGCAACCCGAGAAGTGACAGCGAGCTCGCGGTCGGTGCGCGGCGCGCGTCGGCCTCAGGCACGCCGCGGACCTTGCGCACGAGTGCATCGCGTTGCTGGTCGAGGAAGCCCGTCAGGGCCTCTCGTTCGCTGGCAGGAGAACGGTGTGGGGCCACGTCGTAATCGCGAGTCAGCGTGGTTCGCAGATGACCAACGGGATGTCGCGGTCGGTGTTGCGCTGGTATCCGGCGTACCCCTTGTAGACCTTCACGACCTGGGGCCACAGTTCGGCCTTCTCCTCAGGCGTCGCGGTTCGAGCGCGCATCGGGGTGGTGTGGTCGTCAACGGTGACCTCAATGTCGGGATTGGCGACGAGGTTCTTGTACCAATCGGGATGGTCGGTGTGTCCGCCCTTCGAGGCGACGACGACCAGCCGCTTCGAGTCGTGCAAGGGTGCGGTGAGCAATGTCGAATACGACCTACCGGACTTTCGACCAACCGTGTGGAGCTCGACGGGCTTCATGCCGATGACCGTCTTCGGATAGCGCCCGCCGGTCAGCCTGAGCAGCAGCCGATGACCGTTCTCGAGCAACCACGCGCCAATCTCGATCCCGCGATCCGGTTTCGCCATCGTGTGCATCCCTCCGTCGGTGCGGACAGTGTCGCGGGTGGGGCGAGCGTCACCAACTCGGGGGCCGGTGCGGACCACCGCGGAGCCTGCCCCGTCGGTGCAGTTTCGATCGATTCAGGTGCGCCCCGCCAACGACCGGCATTCTCCGCGCCATGCCCTAGCCGGGCGAGCCGCCCGTGCGTAGCGTTCGGGCATCCGGGGCGGGGACTCGGCACACGGGGGAAATCATGAAAGGTCTTCGCGTCTGGGCGGCGCTGGGTGCATCCGTGCTGGCGGCGGCGGGATTCTTGACGCCGGCCGCGGCCGGCGCGGCCGGCGGCGCAGCGCCGATCGAGCACATCGTCGGGCTGCAGAACAACCCGCAGAGCAATGGTGGCTTTGCGGTGGTCATCGGCAACGGCCCGATCCACGCGCACGGCAGGGACGTGGTGGTGAACCAGCACGTCGACAGGTTCGTGTTCCCGAAGGGCAGCATCACGATCAAGCACCGGAACACGACCGGGCAGCACCAGCGCTTCGATCCGGTGACCTGCTACGGCACCTTCCATCAGCGTGGTGTCTACCGGGTCACCGGCGGCACGGGCGCCTACTCCGGCGCGCGCGGGCACGGCAAGTTCCGCGTGCGGGGCGCGTTCTTCGGTTGTCGTCCGCACCAGCCGCCGCGGATCTTCCAGCTCACGCTGCACGCGGCAGGGCCGCTGCGCGTGTAGGGGCGGTGCTCGCGGCGAACGCCCTGGCGGTGGCGTCCTACTGTGGAGCAAATGGACTACCGCAGCCTCGGACGCACCGGAATGCAGGTCAGCCCGCTCTGTCTCGGAGCGATGATGTTCGGCGCCTGGGGTGAGCCCGACCATGACACCTCGGTCGGGATCATCCACCACGCGCTGGACGCGGGCATCAACTTCATCGACACCGCCGACGTCTACTCGCAGGGTGAGTCGGAGACGATCGTGGGCAAGGCGCTCGCCGGCGGGCGGCGCGACGACGTCATCCTCGCCACCAAGTTCCACGGCCCGATGGACGTGCCGATGGGGCAGCCCGGCGGTGACCCCAACCGCAGGGGCAACTCGCGCCGCTGGATCGTCCAGGAGGTCGAGAACAGTCTGCGCCGCCTGCAGACGGACTGGATCGACCTCTACCAGGTCCACCGACCCGAGCGTGACACCGACGTCGAGGAGACGCTGTCGGCGCTGACCGACCTCCAGCGGCAGGGCAAGATCCGTGCCTTCGGCTCCTCGACCTTCCCGGCCCACGAGGTCGTGGAGGCGCAGTGGACGAGCGAGCGCCGCGCCCTCGGCCGCTTCGTCACCGAGCAGCCGCCGTACTCGATCCTGGTCCGCGGCATCGAGGCGGACCTGCTGCCGGTGACCGAGAAATACGGCATGGGCGTGCTGCCGTGGAGCCCGCTCGCCGGCGGCTGGCTGTCGGGCAAGTACCGCAAGGACCAGGACGCGCCGACGTCCCACCGGGCCGAACGGATGCCGGCGCGGTTCGACCTGGACGACCCTGGCAACCGGGCCAAGCTCGACGCCGCCGACGCCCTGGCGAAGCTGGCCGAACAGGCCGGGCTCAGCCTCATCCACCTGGCGCTGGCCTTCACCCTCGCTCACCCCGCCGTGACAGCCCCGATCATCGGGCCCCGGACGATGGACCACCTCAAGTCCCAGCTCGGCGCCGACGAGGTCGCCCTCAGCACCGACGTGCTGGACGAGATCGACAAGATCGTGCCGCCCGGCACGACCCTCGCCGACTCCGACAAGGGCTACGTCCCGCCCGCGCAGCAGGACCCGTTCCTCCGCCGGCGCCGAACCGCCTGAGCCGCTGCGCAGACGTGCCACGGCCTGGTTGACCCGCGGCCGGAGCAGGGCTGCGATAAGAGGCATCAGGCAGCCGGCGACGGGGACGATGCAGGGTTCTGATCGGCATCGGATCCGCGGGCTCACACCACGGGGCATGTGAGGCGTCATGAAATTCATCGTCGAAGTCGATTTTCCGCACGAACCGTTCAACACCTACGTCCGGAAGGGCGTCGCCGGCGAGCGGATCGCCGAGGCCATCAGCGCCGTGCAGCCCGAGGTCGTGTACTTCACCGACAACGGGACCGGGCGCGGCGCGATCATGATCGTGGAGCTGGACGACGCCAGCCAGGTGCCGCACGTGACCGAGCCGCTGATGCTGGCCTTCGATGCCGCGGTGCACTACCGCCTCGCGATCGCAGCGGAGGATCTGCAGGCGGCGGGGCTTGAGCGCTACGCGACGGCCTGAGAACGGCCCGGCGGGCGGGTGTCAGACCGATTCGATGACGTGATCGGCGGGAGCGCCCGGCCGGCCGGGCACCGGTCGCCGAACTTCTGACCATCCCGTCGCTCCGAAGACGGCGCCGGCCACCCTGCGCCAGAATGCGGCGGCCTCCAGGTTGTCGTGCTGGAAGCCGATCGACCACGGGCCCTGGTGGCGCGCCAGCACCGTGTCGGCGAGGAGGCGGCCGATCCCGTCGCCTCGCACGGCCGGCGCCACCCAGAAGCCGGCGATCGAGCGTCGCTCCCCCAGCAGGCCGCTCACGAGGGCGAATCCGACGGGGGCGTCGCGGCCGGTATTCGGGTGCGGGCGCCAGGCCAGGTAGCCGGCGCCGTCCGGGGACGGGTAGTTGGCGAGCTCGGCCGCCTGATAGCGACCGTCGGCGTACGGCAGGCCGTTGACGATCGGGGCGAGGTCGTGCCGGAAGGCCTGCCAGAGCCACGCCACGATCGGCCACTGGTCCTGGGCCACCGGCCGCACCACTGTCTCCGGCAACACTCCCCCTCTCATTGCTCAGGGCGGGTCAGCCTAGCGAAGGCTCACAGCCGCTCCGGCCCGTCCGCCAGCTCGCGGTGGTACCAGGTGCCCGTCTTGCCGCCGATCGCAGCGGGGTCCGCCGGGCCGACAGCAACGAACCCGGCCTTGAGCAGCACCCGCTGCGAGGCGACATTGCCGTGGGCGGTGGCCGCCCGGAGCGTGTGCAGGCCGTGCCGGGTGGCGGCGAGGCGGCACACCTCCCGCACGGTCGCGGTCGCCACGCCCCGCCCGCAGACGTGCTCAGCCACCCGGTAACCGAGTTCCGCGCCGCCGGCTGTATCGAAGGTCAGGTTGAAGCGCCCGAGGACCGACGCATCCGCCTCGACCAACAGGTAGAACGCGCCGGCGCCGGCCGCCTGTTCGGCCACCAGGCTGCGGTGTCGCTCGTCGAAGTGCTGGAAGTACTTGTCACCACGATCGGAGATCGTCGTGGCGAAGAACGCTCGATTGATCCGCTCGAAGGCCAGCACGGCAGCGGCATGCCCCGGCCGCACGAGCTGCAGGTCAGGCACAGGGCGACGCTATCGCGCACCGTCCGCGTCCGAACTTGCGACAATGCCGCGGTGACGGATCGAGCATGGCCGTCGACGGCCGAGGCGCTGATGCGCTCGCGGTTCGAGGCATTCCGCGACGCGGATGCCGAATGGCTGCTCGCCTCCTGGCATCCGTCGACGCGGCCGGCCGAGGTCGACCTCGCGGACAACCCGCGGTGGCGGGGGCTGCAGATCGTGGACGTCGTCGCAGGTACGGCCGAGGACCGGACCCGGTGTCGTCGAGTTCCGGGCCAGCTACGTGGCCGCCCCAGGCGACGTCCGCGTGCTGCACGAGCGGTCGCGCTTCGTCCGCGAAGACGGTCGCTGGTACTACCTCGACGGCGAGGTGCGCGGCGGCTCGTGGTGAAGCCAGCGCAGCACCGGCTCGGGCGCGATCTCGCCCCCGCGCGCGAGGTAGTGGCGGCAGTGCGCGGACGTGAGAACCTGGGCGCCCGCGCCGGAGCGGCCGCGACGGACGAAGGCGCCGCTGTCCTTGAGGATGCCGCCCGGGCTGGGGGCGACGCGATCGCTGCGGGCCCTCATGCCTTCGAAGCTCGCGGCCTCGACCAACTGCTGGAGCCGCCGGGCGGGAACGTCGATGTCCAGCCGCTGGGCCAGGCGTCGCATCTCCCCGGGCAGGTCTCCCAGCAGGTCGTCGTAGTGGGCAAGCACGATGTTCGGCTGCCGGCGGCGGGCCCAGGCGTCGGTGGCGTGCCAGAGCACGCCGCGCAGGCCGTCCATGCGTTGCTGCGGGGACGCGTCGTCGTCGATCCAGGACAGCAGCCAGCTGCGCAGGTCCGGTCGGGGCGGCGGCGGTCGATGTTGCTGCCCTGGTGGTACAGCGACACCGCCGCATCGAGCGGGTGGCGTCCCACGACGATGTAGGTCGCACGGCGGTCCAGCGGCAGGCCGTCGAGCGGGGTGTGGGTCTTGATCACGCGGCGGTGCTGCTGCGCCGCCAGGTCGCCCCACACCTGCGCGGCCGGCGTGGTGGTGTGGTCCGAGCCAAGGCGACAGCCGCGGGAGCGGCGCGGGCAGCTCCGGGCTCTGAAAGACCAGCAGGGCGCAGATCATCTGCATCCACTCGTTCCGCTCTTGGAGCGGGTGCTGATGACGATGTCACCGTCGCGGAACGGGAAGTTGTCCCAGCGGGCGCTGTCCTCCTCCCCCGAGACGTACCGCACGACCACGTGGGTGACCGTATCCGCTGAGAGCTCGATGCCTCAGCCACCCGGTGGGCGAGATGGACCAGGTGGGCGCAGCGCTGATCCGCGCACTCGGGCGTCGGCGCGGCCCTTGCGGTGGGCCGCGAGGCCGCGTTCGATCTCGCGCTGCGCGTCGCGCTCGGCGAGGTCGTGGCGCTTGTCCCAGGTCTTCTTCCCGCGCACGAGCGCAATCTCGACCTTCACGCGCCCGTCGCTGAAGTACATCGACAGCGGGACGATCGACAGCCCGCTCTCGCGGACCCGCAGCTCCCACTTCAGGATCTGCGCCCGATGCAGCAGCAGCTTGCGCTTGCGGTGCACCGCGTGGTTGGTCCAGCTGCCCATCGCGTACTCGGCGATGTGCAGGTTGTGCAGCCACAGCTCGTGGTCGTCGATCGTGGCGAAGGCCTCGCCCAGCGACGCGCGGCGCAGCCGCAGGCTCTTCACCTCGTTGCCGACCAGCACGATGCCCGCCTCGAGCGTGTCGAGCAGGACGTAGAGGTGCCGGGCGCGGCGATTGGTGGCGATCGCCGTGACACCGCGCTCCCTGGTCACCGTGCCGAGCCTAGGGCCGGGCCATACTGTTCGACCGTGGAGGCAGCGGCGTCGGTGACCGCAACGACCGGACGGGCGAGCCGGTGGTCGGTGGTCGCGGCCTTCGCCGTGCTGGGCGCCACGACGCAGCTGCTGTGGCTGACGTTCGCCCCGGTGACCACAGAGGCGGCGCAGCGCTACGGCGTCTCCGAGGCGGCGATCGGGTGGCTCGCCAACGTCTTCCCGCTCTGGTACGTCGTGCTGGCGATCCCGGCCGGCCGGTTGCTGGACCGCTGGTTCCGGCCGGCGTTGGCGCTGGGGGCCGTGCTGACCGCCGCTGGCGGTGTGGTCCGGCTGGGCGGGGACAGCTATGAGGTCGTGCTCGCGGGGCAGACGCTGGTGGCACTCGCCCAGCCGCTCGTGCTGAACGCGATCACCGGCGTGGCCCAGCGCTACCTGGCGCCGTCGGACCGTCCCGCCGGCATCGCCGTCGGGTCGGCCGGCACCTTCGCCGGCATGATCGCCGCGTTCGCGCTGGCCACCGCCGTGTCGCTCCCCCGCGCCCTGCTGGTCGGGGCGGTGGTCTCGGTGGTGGCGGCCGGCGGGCTCATCGCCGCGCTGGCCCGGCGACCCTCGTCCGGCGAGGAGGCCCTCGCCTCGGCCGCGCCGAGTGCCGGCTCGTTGCGGTCGGCCTGGAACAGTCCCCTGGTCAGGCGGCTCTGCCTCCTGGTGTTCGTGCCGTTCGGCACGTTCACGGCGGTGACGACCTGGGCGGAAACCCTGCTGCACCCGGCCGGGGTGAGCAGCGACCAGGCCGGGGTGCTGCTACTGGTCAACATCGTGCTCGGGGTGGCCGGCTCGGCGGTGCTCCCGGTGGTCGCCGCCCGCCGGCACGCCGAGCTGCCGCTGATGGCCGCCGCGCTCGCCGTCACCGTGGCGGCCTGCGTCGTGCTCGCCCTCGTACCGGGGTTCGCGGTGGCGCTGATCGTGTTCGCGGCGTTCGGTTTCCTGCTGCTCGCGACGCTGCCGATCGTGCTCGAGATGACCGAGCGGGGCGCCGCGGACGCCGCAGGCACGGCGGCGGGGTTGGTGTGGCTCTCCGGGCAGCTGGGGGCGCTCGTGGTCACCGGCGTGATCGGAGCGATCGTCCACCAGCCGGCGCTCGCGTTCGCGGTGCTGGCGGTCGCCACCGCCGCCGCGGCGGGCCCGCTGGTCCTGCTGCGTGGCCACGTTCCGCGCTCTGCCGACTGACGCCCAGGGCGGCGGTAGCATCCGCGGCGTGCCCATCACGGTCGTCACCACCCGCGACGACGAGGGCGTGCGGACGGCGCGGGAGGTCTACGCCGAGGCCGACACCTTCACGGTCACCGAGGACGGGCTGCGGCTGCTCGCCGCGAACGACGATCTGCTCGCGCTGTACCCGTCCGGCAGCTGGTTGTCGGTGTTCGTCGACGACCCGACGCCGGCGGTCGGCGCGCCCCCAGCCGCTATGCACCACGAGGCGACGGCCCGGGCGGCCTCGGCGCGAGGCCTGCCGCCGATGGCCGAACCGGGCGTGCCCGAGGGAGTGCCGGGTCGCCGCGAGCGCACACCGGATCCCGCCCCGCCCGGCTTCCGAACGGTGCGCTTCGCGCCCAAACTCGCGGGCGGCCGCGAGCCCGCGCCGCCGGACGGGGAGCCGCGGCCCCGCATGCTGCGCGTGACGTTCAGTCCGAAGGTCTACCGGGCCGCTCGGCAGGACGCTCCCGCGGAGGCACCGACCAGCGAGCAGCCGCCGCGATTCCGGCCGGTCGCGTTCCGACCCAAGCTCTACCGCGGCGCGCGTCCTCCCGCCGCCGAACCGGACGACGCCGAGCCCGTGGACGGCGACCCGGCCGGAGCCTAGACGGGCCGGTCGGCGCTCGGGGCGGGCCGCTGTGCGAGCCACTCCTCGAACGTCTGGACGCCGACGGTGCCCGCGCCCAGCGGCAGCAGACCGTCACCCGCCATCGCCTTGCCCGCGGCGCCCGGCACGCGAACCGGCACGACCGTGGCGTGCCGGCCGTCGGCCTGCAGCACCCGGCGCGCCAGGTCGGGCATGGCGTGGATCTCCGGGCCGGACATGTCCGGCGCCCGTCCCTGCGGCCCGGCGACCACGAGCTCGACCAGGCGAGCGGCCACCTCCCGGGCGGCGACGGTGGCCGACCTCATCCGCGGCACCGGCACCACCGGGCCGGGTGTGCGGGCCAGTAGCTGCACCGGGAACTCGTGGAACTGGGTCGCCCGCAGCAGCGTCCACGGCACCGAGCTCGCTGCGACGAGTTCCTCCTGCCGCGCCTTGGCCCGGTAGTAGCCCCACGGCACGCGGTCGACGCCGACGATCGAGAGTGCGAGGTGATGCTTCACGCCGACCGCGGACCCGGCCGCGAGCAGGTTCGTGGTGGTGGTCTCGAAGAATTCGCGCGCGGCCCGCGCGCGGGTCGAGCCCGAGTTCGCGACGTCGATGATCGCCTCGGTATCCGTGAGCGCGCCGGCGAGCCCGTCACCCGAGAGCAGGTCCGTACCGCGCGCCCGGCTCAGCACCACCGGCTCGTGCCCCTGTGCGCGGACCGCCGCGACGACCATGCGCCCGATCAGCCCGGTCCCGCCGGCAACGGCGACCCTCATGGCCGCCCTACTCCGCCGACAGTGGCATCGGCCCGTAGACCTTCTCGCCGTCGTCGAGCAGCGTCACCCGCGCGACGCCCTGCTCGGCCAGTTCCCGCCAGTTCTCTCCGAGCCAGCTCTCGGCGTCGGACTGGTTGGAGTACTGCGGGTTCGGGCCGTCGACCTCGGAGCCGTCCTCGCCCTCGAGCCGCCACGTCCACGTCATCGCCAGTTCCTCTCGTCGCTCGGATGCCGACCCTACTGAGCCGTCGGGACGCCCCGGTGGATCTCGCGCACCGCGTCTGGCCGGCCGGGGAGGGCGCCCGGGTGCAGCACCCCTGCGACGGCCTCGACCCCGTCGACCACACGCGGTCCCGGGCGAACCACCAGGCCGTCACCGTCGATCGCCCACACGGCGACGTCCGGGAGCGCGTCGGACACGACCACCGACTGGGCGGCGGCGCCGTCGAGGTGGTAGCCGCAGGGGGCGACGAGTACCACGTCGGGCCGGGAGGCGGCGACGGCGTCCCAGCTGGTCGGAACCGACCGCTCCCCCGGAGACGCGGCCACGGGCTCGCCGCCGGCGGCCCGCACCAGGTCGGGAATCCAGTGGCCGGCCGTGAACGGCGGGTCCACCCACTCCACCACCGCCACCCGCGGGCGGGGGCGGCCCGTGACCGCGTCGGCGACGGCCTGCAGCCGACCGCGCAGCGAAGCCACCAGGTCGTCTCCCCGCTCGGGAACCCGGGCGGCGGCGGCGACCCGCCGGATCGTCGCGAGCACGTCGTCGAGCGAGTAGGGGTCGAGCGCCACGACGTCGGCCGAGCAGCCGAGGAAGCCGAGCGCCTGGTCGACGGTGGCCGACGGCAGCGCACACACCCAGCAGAGGTCCTGGGTCAGGACGAGATCCGGGTCGAGGCCGGCGAGCGCGTCCTCGTGCAGGTGGTACAGGTCGGCGCCGGCCGACTGCTGCGCCCGGACGTAGGCGTCGATCTCGCCGGGCGTCAGGCCGCTGGTGTCCTTGCCGCCGACGACGACGGTGGCGTCGGTGCGAGCGTTCGGCGGCTCGTCGCACTCGAACGTGACCCCGACGAGGTCGCCACCCAACCCCAGGGCGTGGACGATCTCGGTGGCCGACGGCAGCAGCGAGACGATTCTCATGCCCGCTCCCTACCCGCCGGAGCCCGGAACTCCACCGACGCCTCGACCGTCGTCACCGACCCGTTCGGAATCTCCCGCCAGGGCACGGCGTCCGCGCCGAACCCCGCGAGCCGGGCCAGGGCGATGCGGAGGGTGTCCCCGTGGCTGACCAGCACCACGGCCGAACCGTCGTGGGTCTCGACGATCTCGGTGAGCCCCGCCCCCACGCGCTCGTACACGTCGCGGATGCTCTCTCCGCCGCACGCGCGGTCGTCCGGGTCGAGGAGGTCGTACCCGGGGTCGCGGAGGGCGGCGCTGGTCGGGAGGCCCTCGAGGACGCCGTAGCCCTGCTCCCGCAGCGCGATCGTCGGCCGGGGCACGAGGCCGTGGCCTGCCGCGATCGGCCATGCCGTCTCGAGGGCCCGCCGGAGGTCGCTGCTGTAGACCGCCACGATCGGCTCCGAACGCAAGGCCTCTGCTGCGGCGGCGGCCTCGGCCCGCCCCCGCTCGGTCAGCCCGGCGTCGTCGCGCTGCCCCTGCAGCCGTCGTTCGGCGTTCCAGGTCGACTCGCCGTGGCGCACGAGATGGAGGACGGCGGGCACGCCGATAGGTTCGCACGATGCGACGACCTCACCGCGAGCGCGCCGCCGGGCTCCTGCTCGGGCTCGCTCTGGACCAGGTGGTGCCGGACCCGCGCCGCGGACACCCCGTCGCGGTCTTCGCCGCCGCCGCCGACCGGCTGGAGCGGCGGCTCTACGCCGACGACCGCGCTCACGGCGCCGCGTTCACCGCCGCCTGCGTCGCGGGGGTGGCCGTAGTGGGCGCTCTGCTCCCGCGCCGGGCGGCGGTGGTCGCCGTCGCCACCTGGGCAGTGCTGGGCGGACGCTCGCTGCGATCCGAGGCGACCCGGGTGGCCGACCTGCTCGAGGCGGGCGACCTGCCGGCCGCACGCGAGCGGGTCACGCACCTCGTCGGGCGCGACCCGGCCTCCCTCGACGCCGCCGCCGTGGCCCGGGCCGCGGTCGAGTCGGTCGCCGAGAACACCTGCGACGCGGTCGTCGCCCCGCTGTGGTGGGGCGCGGTCGCCGGCGCCCCAGGACTGCTGGTCTACCGGGCGGTCAACACGCTGGACGCGATGGTCGGTCACCGGTCGGACCGGTACCGCTCGTTCGGGTGGGCCTCGGCCCGGCTGGACGACGTGCTCAACTACCTTCCCGCCCGGCTCACCGCGGCGCTGGCGGCCGGCGTGGCGCCCGCGATGCGCGGCGACGCGATCGCGGCGGTGCGGACGACCGTCCGCGACGGGCGGAAGCATCCGAGCCCCAACTCCGGGATGAGCGAGGCCGCGTTCGCCGGGGCCCTGGGGCTGCGGCTCGGCGGCCGCGCGGTCTACCGGGGCCGGGTCGAGCAGCGTCCGGCCCTCGGCGACGGCCGTCCGCCGGCGGTCACCGACGTCAGGAATGCGACGCGGCTGAGCGCCGCGATCACCGTGGCGGCCGCAGTGGCAGCCGCAGTGCCGGCCGCGCTGCGGGCGCGTCGCTGCTAGGCTCGGCGCGTCCCGCGAGTGATCTCGGGACGGTGTAGCCGCAGCGAAGACCGGTGAGAACCCGGCGCTGTCCCGCAACGGTACTGCCCCTCCTGCCGGGGGCGAGCCCGGACGCCTGCCCTACGCCGACGCACTGTCCTCGGAGGAAGGGCGGTTCGTTCCGGCGCCCTCCTCGGTGTCGTAGCGGACGCACTTCGTCCTCCGCGACCTGATGGAGGATGAACTTGTCTGTCGCACATCGCCGCGTTCTCGCGGCTGTCACCCCCACCGTGGCGCTGCTCGTCGCGGCCGCAGGCTGCGCGAGCACCGGCGGCACCGCGCCACCGTCATCTCCGGGCCCGTCCTCCGGCTCGGCTGCCGCGCAGTTCCCGGTCACCGTGCACGCGGCGAGCGGCGATGTCACTCTTCGCCGTCGACCGACGGCGATCGTGTCGCTGTCCCCCACGGCCACCGAGGATCTCTTCGCGATCGGTGCCGGCAGTCAGGTCACGGCGGTCGACCAGGACTCCGACTACCCGGCCCGGGCCCCCCACACCAAGCTGGACGCCTACCACCTCAACCCCGAGGCCGTCGCCGGCTACCAGCCGGACCTGGTCGTCGCCTCCAACCTCACGCCCGCGCAGACCGACCAGTTCGACAAGCTGAACATCCCGGTCCTGAACGAACCGGCGGCGAACGACCTGCCGCAGGCCTACGCGGAGCTCAGCCAGCTCGGCCGGGCCACCGGGCACGTCGCCGGCGCCACGGCGACGGTCGGGGCGATGAAACGGCAGATCGCGTCGATCGTCAGCAAGACGGGCACGACTCCCGCGACGTACTACTACGAGCTCGACCAGACCTACTACTCGGTCACCTCCTCGACCTTCATCGGTCGAGTGCTGCACCGGCTCGGGCTGACGAGCATCGCCGACTCCGCCAAGGGGGCGGCGGCCGCCGGCGGCTATCCGCAGCTGTCGGCGGAGTACGTCCTGAATGCGAACCCCGACTACGTCCTGCTCGCCGACACCAAGTGCTGCAAGCAGAGCCCGTCGAGCGTGGCCCAGCGTCCGGGGTGGTCGAGCCTCGCCGCGGTGCGTCACGGCCGGGTCGTTTCCCTCGACGACGACATTGCCTCCCGGTGGGGCCCCCGCATCGTCGACCTGCTCCGCACCGTCGCCGCGGCGATCCGGCAGCACCCGGCGACGTGACCGCGCATCCCGCCCGCTCCGAGGGCGACCTCCGGGCCGGCGTCGTCGCGCGGGTCCGGGCCGGACGACGGAGCCACCCGGCTCGCACTCCGGTGGCGGTGGCATCCCTGGCGTTGCTGGCCGCGGTGCTGCTGGCCGTCGCCGTGGGCCCGGTGGGCATCGGCCTGCCCGACATCGTCGGGACGGTGCTGGCGCGCGTCCCGTTGCTGCACGTCCACACCGCGGCGTCGCCGGTGGACCAGGCGATCATCTGGCAGCTGCGGCTGCCCCGCGTCGTCCTGGCCGTTCTGGTCGGCGCCATGCTGGCCGGCGGCGGGACGGCGTACCAGGGGGTGCTGCGCAACCCGCTGGCCGATCCGTACCTGCTCGGCGTCGCCGCCGGCGCGGGGCTGGGCGCCACCATTGCGATCGTCGCGGGCGCCGCGGGGTCGTTCGCGCTGCCGGTGGCCGCCTTCGCCGGTGCCGTGCTCGCCGTGGCGGTGACCTACCTGGTGGCGACGGCAGGCGGCGGGCGCAGCAGCGATTACGCGATCCTGCTCGCCGGGGTGGCCGTCGCGGCGATGTTCACCGCCCTGCAGACCTACCTGCAGCAGCAGCACACGGCGGAGCTGCGCCGGATCTACAACTGGATCCTCGGCAGCTTCGCGGTGGCCTCCTGGTCCGACGTCCTGCTGATCCTGCCCTACGTGGTCGTGAGCGGCGCCGTGCTGCTGGCGCACCGGCGGATCCTGGACGTGCTGCGGGTCGGGCGGGAGGAGGCCGGAACCCTGGGCCTGCACCCCGAACGCACTCGGCTGATCATCGTCGGCGCGGCGACGCTGGGTACCGCGGCGGCGGTGTCGGTCAGCGGGTTGATCGGGTTCGTCGGCATCATCGTCCCGCACGCCGTGCGGCTGGCGACCAACGCCAGCTACCGGGTCGTGCTGCCGGTCTCGATGATCTGCGGCGCCACGTTCCTGGTGCTGGCCGACCTCGTCGCCCGCACCGTGCAGGCCCCCACCGAGGTGCCGATCGGGGTCGTCACCGCCGTCGTCGGGGGCCCGTTCTTCCTGCTCGTCCTCCGTTCGCGGCGTACCCGGCACGGTGTGCTGTGACCGGCCCGATGCTGACCTTCGAGCAGGTGACGGTGCGCTACGGCGACGCCGTCGCGGTACACGAGGTGAGCGAGACGGTGGGCCGCGGCGAGTGGCTCGGCCTCATCGGAGCCAACGGCGCCGGCAAGTCCAGCCTGCTGAGATCGGCGGCCCACCTCGTCCCGCACGGCGGGCGCGTCGGGGTGGCCGGGGAGGACGCCCGGGGACGCTCACGACGGCGACACGCCCAGCTCGTGGCCTACGTCCCGCAGCAGCCCGAGCTGCCGGCCGGTATGTCGGTGCTCGACTACACCCTGCTGGGCCGCACCCCGCACATCGGCTACTTCGGCGCGGAGTCGCGGGAGGACCGCCGGCTGGCCGTCGACGCGCTCGAGCAGCTGGAGCTGACCCACCTCGCCGACCGGACGCTCGCCACGCTGTCCGGCGGCGAGTTGCAGCGCGTCGTACTGGCCCGCGCACTGGCACAGGAGGCGCCGGTCCTGCTGCTCGACGAACCGACCAGCGCCCTGGACCTCGGCCGCCGCGTCGACGCCCTCGAGCTGGTGGACCGGCTGCGTCGCGAGCGGGGGCTGACGGTGCTGAGTGCCATGCACGACCTGACCCTGGCCGCCCAGTTCGCCGACCGGCTGCTGCTGCTGGCGGCCGGCCGGGTCGTCGCGTCCGGCCCGCCGGCGGAGGTCCTCGACGCATCGCTGCTCTCGGAGTGCTTCGGCGGCCGGATCCGCGTGCTCACCGACGCCGACGGGGAGCTGCTCGTCGTGCCGCAACGGGCCCCGGACCGGGTCAGATGACCCTCGAACCGCACCCCCTCGGCCGCGCGCGACGGCAGGTCGTCCGCGTCGAGGACGGGCTGGAGCTGCCGCTGCTTGCCTGGCGCCTCGAGCCGGGAACGACCGTTGCCGCCACGGCCGCGGTGGGCGGCGGCCTGGGCCGGCGCGACTGGGTCATCAACGCACAGGTCGCGCGCGACTACTGCCGTCGCGACCAGGAGCGGCACGGCGCCGAGCTCGCCGCGACCGCCGGGGTGACCGGTGCGGGCGTGGTCCTGTTCACCGCCGCCGACGTGCGGTGCGTCCGCTCCGGGGAGGACGGCGGCGTGGCGGTCGAGGCCACGGTCGGGCTGACGCATCCCACCTGGGCCGCCGACACCGACGGTGCCGTCTCGGCGACGCCCCCGCCCGGCACGATCAACATCGTGGCCTCCCTGCCGGTCGCCCTCACCGCGGCCGCCCTGCTGAACGCGCTGTGCACGGTGACCGAGGCCAAGACACAGGCCCTGTTCGAGGCCGGGATCCCCGGGACCGGGACCGCCTCGGACGCGGTCGCCGTGGCCTGCGCGGTGCCCGGACGTGGGCCGGCCGAGCCGTTCGCCGGGCCACGCTCGCCGTGGGGTGCCCGCCTGGCCCGGGCGGTGCACGCCGCGGTGCTCTCCGGCGCGCAGCAGCCCCTCGGGGCGCCGCCCCGGCGCGTGGGGCCGTCGTGAGCGTCGCGCTGCGTCACCACGGCGACCTCGACACCGGCGCCGGGCTGGTCGATCTCGCGGTCAACGTGCGCCAGGGTTCTCCCCCGCCGTGGCTGCGGGAGCGGCTGGCGGCCGTCGACCTCGCCCGCTATCCCGATCAGGCCGCGGCGCTGGCGGCGGTGGCGGAGCGGCACGGCCGACCGGAGTCCGAGGTCCTGCTGACCGCCG
This sequence comes from uncultured Actinomycetota bacterium, assembly GCA_963776855.1. GTDB lineage: Bacteria > Actinomycetota > Actinomycetes > Mycobacteriales > Jatrophihabitantaceae > Jatrophihabitans. The sequence goes on from CAVZOC010000006.1 coordinate 247,495, forward strand.
GCGCGGCGGAGGCGTTCGTCCTGCTCGCCCGCGCCCTCGATCCGGTGCACGCCGCTGTCGTCCACCCGCAGTTCACCGAGCCCGAGCTCGCCCTGCGGGCCGCCGGTCACCGGGTCAGCCAGGTCCTGCTGCCGCCGCCGTTCACGCTCGACCCGGCCCGCGTACCGGACAACGCCGACCTCGTGGTCGTCGGCAACCCCACCAACCCCACCTCGGTGCTGCATCCGGCCGAGACGGTCCGGGCGCTGGCCCGCCCCGGGCGCCTCGTCGTCGTCGACGAGGCGTTCGCCGACTGCGTGCCCGGCGAGCCGGAGGCGCTCACGTCCGAAACCGACGTGGTGGTCGTCCGCAGCCTCACCAAGACGTGGGGGCTGGCCGGGCTGCGGGTGGGCTACGTGCTGGCGCCGGCGCCGCTGGTCGAGCGGTTGCGGGCGGCGCAGCCGCACTGGCCGGTCAGCGCCCCGGCGCTCGAGGCCTGCGTCGCCTGCTCGTCCCCGGCGGCGGTGGCCGAGGCCCGGACATGGGCGAGTTCGCTCACATCCGCGCGAACCTATTTGGCCGGCCTGCTCGAGGCGCTGCCCGGCGTGCAGATCGTGCCGCACCCGGCCGCGTCGTTCCTGCTCGCCCGCACCCCGCGCCCGCGGGTGTGGGAGCCGCTGCGGGAGCGCGGGTTCGCCCCACGCCGCGGCGACACCTTTCCCGGCCTCGGCCCGGAGTGGCTCCGGGTCGCCGTCCGCGACGAGACCACGTCCACCGCATTCACCCGCGCCCTCGAGGAGGCTCTCCGTGCTTGACGAGACCATCGCCGCCATCACGCCGCCGGACGCAGCGGCGGTGGCCGCCGCCCGCGCCCGGCAGGACGACCTGACCAAGCCGCGCGGCTCCCTCGGCGTGCTGGAGGACGTGTCGGTCCAACTGGCGGGCCTGGCCGGCGGGTGCCCCCCGCCGCTGCCAGACCTGGCTGCCGTGGCCGTGTTCGCCGGCGACCACGGCGTGCACGCCCAGGGCGTCACCCCGTGGCCGCAGGAGGTCACCGCGCAGATGGTGGCGAATTTTGTCGGCGGCGGCGCTGTGATCAACGCTCTCGCCGCCCAGTCCGGCGCCAAGGTGGTCGTGGTGGACGTCGGCGTGGCCACCCCCCTCGACGCGATGCCGGGGCTGCTGGCCCACCGCGTCCGCTCGGGCACCCGCGACATGACCCAGGAGCCGGCGCTGACCCGCGACGAGGTCACCGCCGCCGTCGAGGTCGGCATCGACGTCGCCCGCTCCCTGATCGCCGACGGCGCCCGGTGCCTGCTCACCGGCGACATGGGGATCGCGAACACGACCGCGTCGGCCGCCCTCGTCGCCGTGTTCACCGGCGCCCCGGCGGCGCAGGTCACCGGCCGCGGCACCGGCGTCGACGACGCCACGCTGTCCCGCAAGGTGACCGCGGTGGAGCGGGCGCTCGCGGTGCACTCCCCCGAGCCGGCCGACCCGCTCGAGGCCCTGGCGGCGTTCGGCGGGCTCGAGCACGCGGCCCTCACCGGCTACCTGCTGGCGGCCGCGGCGTCGAGGGTGCCGGTGGTGCTGGACGGCCTGATCGCGTGTTCGTCCGCCCTGATCGCCCGGGCGCTCGCCCCGGACTCCGTCGCCGCCATGATCGCCGGGCACCGCTCGGTCGAGCCCGGCGCCTCGGCCGCGCTCGCCGGGCTCGGGCTGCGCCCCCTGGTCGACCTGGACCTCCGGCTCGGCGAGGGTTCCGGCGCCGCGCTCGCGCTGCCGCTCGTCCAGGCCGCGGCCCGCGTGCTGCGGGACGTCGCCACCTTCGACTCGGCGGGTGTCACCGAGAAGTGAGCACCCGGGTCCTCGTGCTGGGCGGCAGCGCCTCGGGCAAGTCGGCGTTCGCCGAGTCGTTGCTGGCCGGTGAGCCGGCCGTCGACTACGTCGCCACCGCGGCCCAGCGGGCGGACGACCCGGAGTGGACGGCCCGGCTCGCCGCGCACCGGGCGCGCCGGCCCGCGCACTGGCACACGCTGGAGACCCTCGACGTCGCGGCGGTGCTGCGCGGCGACGGGCCGGCCGTCCTGCTCGAGTCGGTGACGACCTGGGTAGCCGCTGCGCTGGAGGCCGCGGACCTCGCCACCCGGACCGACGAGGTGGTGACGGCCTGGACGGCGAGCAGGCGGCGGGTGGTCGCGGTCAGCGACGAGGTCGGCGGCGGCGTGGTGCCGGCGAACGCTGCCGGCCGCCGCTTCCGCGACTGCCTCGGCACCCTGAACCAGCGTCTCGCCGCCGCCGCGGACGCCGTCCACCTCGTGGTCGCCGGCCTGCCGGTTCGGCTGAAGTGAGGACCGCGCTCGCGCTGTTCACCATCGTGCCGGTGGCGGACGGCCGCCCGCTCAGCCGCGAGCGAGCCGTGGCGGCGCTGCGGCCGCTTCCGCTCGTCGGTGCCGGTCTGGGCGCGCTGGCGGGGCTGCCCGTGGCTGCGGCCCTCGCCGCGGCACCGCGGACGGTCTTGGTCGGGGCAGTGCTCGCCGTCGCCCTGCTGGCGCTGCTGACCCGCGGGCTGCACCTCGACGGTCTCGCCGACACCGCGGACGGGCTCGGCTCGCGCGCCCCGGCCCCGGACGCGCTCGCGGTCATGCGGCGCTCGGACATCGGACCGTTCGGCGTGCTTGCGCTCGTGCTCGTGGTCCTGCTCGACATCGCGGCCCTCGCCTCGCTCGGCGGCGGCACCTGGCGGCCGGTCGCCGCCCTGTCGGTGGCCGCGGCGACCGGCCGGCTCGCGGTGCTACATGCCGCCCACCGCGGCGTCCCCTCCGCCCGGCCGACCGGGTTCGGCGCCTTCGTCGCCGGCTCGCTGCCGACCCCGGTGCTCGGCGTCGCGTCACTCCTCGTCCTCGGCTACGGCGCCGGCCTGGCCGCGGCCGTCCACGCCTCGATCGGGGCGTGGGTGGCCGCGCAGGCCGCCGCCCTGCTGCTCGCCGGCGCCTTCCGCCACCACACCACCCGGCGACTCGGCGGCGTCACCGGCGACGTGTTCGGCGCCCTGGTCGAGCTGGCCACCGCGCTGACGCTCGCCGGACTCGCCTTCGGCTGAGGTCGGCAGCAAGTGAGATTCGATGTGTAAGGGGCGGGCGGCTCGGGCTGATCCGTCCCGACGCCGACTGGCATATACTGCCAACGGAGGTGGTCACGGTGGCGACACGAAACGTGGTCCTGAGCCAGCACCAGCACGAACTCGTTGAGGCACTGGTGACGTCAGGGCGGTACCAGAACGCCAGCGAGGTCATGCGGGAAGGCCTTCGGCTCTTGGAGCGCGAGGAGGCCGAAGCGGCGGCCAAGGTCGCCGTCCTGCGCCGAGCTGCCGAAGCGGGCTGGTCGGACCTGGCCTCGGGCCGATTCGATGACGTCGATGACGAGTCGCTCGATGCCTTCATCGGACAGCTTGGAGCTCGCGCGGCTCAGAGCTCGTCAGCGAGCTGATGGCGAGGTATCGCCTCACGCACGCCGCCCAGGCCGACATCGTCTCGATCCTCGCCTGGTCGAACGAACGATTCGGAGCCGAAGCAAGCAAGCGCTACGAGATACTGATCGCCACGGCCATCCGGGACGCCGCGCTGCGAAGCGACGACGTCGGACACAGGCCTCGCCCCGAGCTGGGCAGCGGAGTCTTCTCCTGGCATCTGGCACAGAGCAGAACTCGCTCGCCGGGCGGGACTGTTCACCGCCCGCGCCACTTCCTGATCTGCCGACGAGCCGGCGACCTCCTGGTGGTTGGTCGAGTACTCCACGACGCGATGGAGTTGCGACGCCACCTGGACCCGGAGCAGGCCTGGGAGTAGGCGCTCGGCTGAGCGCCGATACCTCGGTAGTCTTCCCGCGTGGGACCGCACGGTGAGGGGTCCGCGACCGGCCGGCTGCGCACCGCCGAGGCCATAGGGTCCCTCTGCCTGGCCACCGACCTCGGCATGGGGTTCCCCTTCGAGCACGGCCTGCAGACCACGGTCATCGCGATGCGGCTCTGCGACCGCCTCGGCGTCGACCGGGCGACTGCGGTGCAGACGTACTACGCGAGCCTGCTGTCGCATGCGGGCTGCACGACGGACGCGCACCTGGCCGCCGAGATCTTCGGCGGGTCGTTGACCGAACACCTGAACCCGGTGATGTACGCGTCCGGGCGTGCGGTGGTGACCGGCATGCTCCGGGCGCTTCCCGACCCGGGTGCCGTCTGGCCGGCCCGCGCGCTGCAGGTCGGGCAGCGGCTGCCGCGAATGATCGGGGCGTCCCGTGGCGCGATCGCGGCCAACTGCGAGGTGGCCGGCATGCTCGCCGAGCAGACCGGCGCCCCGCCTGGCGTCGCGACGATGCTGGAACACCTGTCCGAACGCTGGGACGGCAGAGGCCCGCTGCGTCGCGCGGCCGGGGAGGCGATCCCGCTGGCGATGCGGATCGTGCACGTGGCCATGGACGCGGCCCTGCAGCGCCACCTGGCGGGCGAGCAGCTCGCGGCCCCCGCTGATCGCACAACACGCCGGGGTGGGGCTCGACCCGACGGTGGCCGGTCACCTGGTCGCGGACGCTCCCGAGGTGCTGAGCTTCCCGAACGACCGCTCGGTGTGGGACGAGGTCCTCCTGGCCGAGCCGCGCCCCTGGCTGAGTCTGACCGGGGAGCAGGTCGACCGCGCGCTCGGCGCGATGGGTCGCTTCGCCGACTTGATCTGTCCGTACCACGCGGGGCACTCCGACGGGGTCGCCGCGTTGGCCGCCGCCGCGACGGAGTGCTGCGGGCTGGCCGCCACCGCCACGAGAGCGGTCCGCCGGGCGGGGTGGGTGCACGACCTGGGCCGGGTGGCGGTGAACGCGGGCACCTGGGGCAAGCCCGGACCGCTGAGCGCCGACGAATGGGAGCAGGTTCGGCTGCACCCGTACCGCACCGAGCGGGTGTTGTCGCGCGCGGCGTTGCTGGCCGATCTCGCGCCGGTCGCCTGCGCCCATCACGAGCGCCTCGACCGGTCCGGCTACCACCGAGGCCTGCCCGCGGCCGAGTTGGCCATGCCGGCGCGCCTGCTGGCCGCCGCGGACATGTTCCACACCAAGTGCGAGCCACGTCCCCACCGCGCGAGCGTGTCGGCCGAGCAGGCGGCCCAGGTGCTAGCCGCCGAGGCACGGCCGGCCGCCTCGACCCGGACGCCGTTGCCGCTGTGATCGAGTCGTCGGGTCAGCGGGTGCCACGCATGACTCGCCCGCACGGCCTCAGCGACCGCGAGTCCCAGGTGCTGGGGCTCCTGGCCCGGGGCCTCCAGACCAAGCAGGTGGCAACGGCGCTCGGCGTCTCGGCGAAGACCGCGGACCGCCACGTTCAGAACATCTACGCCAAGCTCGGGGTTTCGTCCCGCGCCGCGGTGACGTTGTTCGCGATGGAGCACGGCCTGGTGGCATGGGGAGAATTTCCGATGGGGCACCGGGCGAAGCGGTCCTAACGTCGGAGGCAGTCCGCGATCGGCCGACGGAGCCGGCCGACGCGGCCACCCGGAGGGGGACCGCAATGTCCACTGCCACGGTCAACGGCGTCGAACTCGCCTACATTGAGCATGGCCAGGGACCGCCGGTGTTGTTCGTGCACGGCGGGACCGGGGACTACCGCGTCTGGGATCAGCAGATGGACGCCTTCGGGGCCGACCACCGGGCCATCGCCCTCAGCTGCCGGGGGTCGTGGCCGAATGCGAAGCTGCGCCCCGACGAGCCGGTCACCCTCGACACCTTCGTCGCCGACCTGGCCGAATTCATCCGGGCGCTCGACGCCGGCCCGGTGCATCTGATCGGGCACTCCTCGCCCGGCGGCTTCGGCGGGATGCGTCTCGCCGCACGGCATCCGGAGCTGCTGCGCACGCTGGTGCTGCTCGAGCCGCCGGCCTTCCCGCTGCTCGGGGTCGACATCCCGCCCCGGCCGGCCCAGGTGCTCACGCTGGCGATCCGCCACCCGCGCGCCGGTCTCGGTTTCCTCACCTTCGGCGCCACGGGGATCCGTCCGGCGACGAAGGCGTTCGAGCGCGGCGACGACGCGGCCGGGCTGCGAGCCTTCCTGGCCGCCAACACCAGCGCGGCGGTCATGGCCGGCATGCCCGAGGCGGTGTTCCAACGCTTTCTCGACAACGTCGGCCCCCTCAAGGCTCAGCTCAGAGCCGGTTTCCCCCCGTTCCGGGCATCCGACGCGAGGGGCATCACCGTGCCCACGCTGCTCGTCGGCGGCGGCGACTCGCCCGCGCACATCGCGGCCGTCACCGCCCGGCTGGCCGCGCTGCTGCCCGATGCGGAGCAGATGACCATCCCGGGAGCGACCCACATCATGTTCGCCAGCCACGCGGGCGAGTTCAACGCCGGGGTGCTGCGCTTCCTCCGGTCGCACCGGCACGCCGATCGTTGACGGCCCCCACCACGGCGTGCACCGCCCGCTCGGCCGAAGGCGCCACCCGGCCCGGGCAACGCCGCGCGGTCCCTCCTGCCCCGCCCCCGGGGCCAGCCTGGGCATACTGCCGGAGTGACCCAGCCCCCGGTCGGCCTCGCCTCCCTCGGGACGGATGTGGAATGGCCGGACGCGGAGGCCGCCGCCCTCGCCCGTGCGGCAGCGGGCCGCCCGCCCAACCGCCTGGACGAGCTCACCGAGTGGCTCGCCGGCGCGCAGGGGCGGTACCCGCCGCAGCCGCCGGCCCGACCCCGCTGCCTCGTGGCCGGCGACCCCGCGCCCGGGCTCGCCGAGCTGGCCGCGAGCGTCGGCGCCGGCCTGCGCCACCTGGAGGTCCCCGAGGAGGTCGCGGCCGCCGCCGCCCACGGCCGCGACCTCGCCGACGACGAGGTCGACTCCGGGACCGACCTGCTCGTGGTGGCGGCCGGCGAGGGCGACGCCGCGGTCGACGCCGTGGCCAGCCTGCTCACCGGCGCCGAGCCGGTGGCCTTGCTGCCGCGGGGCGCGGCGGCCCTGGACACCCGCGCCTGGGTGGCCCACGCCGCCCGGCTGCGGGACCTGCGACACGCGGCGTTCGAGCTGCGGCAGGACGCCGACGCCCTGCTCGCCCGGCTGCGTCGGCCGACGCTCGCCGCCGTGGCCGCGTTCGTGCTGCACGCGGCCGCCCGGCGCACCCCGCTCGTCCTCGACGGGCACCTCGCGGTGGTGGCGGGTCTGCTCGCCCACGACGTGCAGCCGCGAGCCGCGCGCTGGTGGCAGATCGCCGACCTCGACGGCCCGGCCGTCGGCCGGTGCGCGGACGCGCTGGACCAGACCCCGCTGCTCGACCTCGGGCCGCGGTCCGGCAGCGGGTTCGCCGGCCTGACCTGCCTGACGCTGCTGCGCGCGGCCGCGGCGCGCGCCGCCGGCGTGATGTCCGGCCTCACCGAGGGGACGACGGCGGAGTGAGCACCAGCCCGCCGAACTCCGGTCCCCCGCCCGGCCGTGACGCCGTCGACTCGGTCAGCTACGGCATTCGCGCCGCCGCCGCCTGGTCGTGGCGGCTGCTGCTGATCGGCCTCGGCATCTACGTCCTCCTCAAGATCTTCTTCTCCGTCGAACTGGTCGCGTTCTCGTTCGTCATCGCCCTGTTCTTCACCTCGGTGCTGCACCCGCTCGAGCGCGTGCTGCGACGCGTACCGGGTCCGGCGTCGGTATCGGCGCTGCTCGCCCTCGTCCTCGGGATGGCCCTGCTCGCGGGCATCGGCTACTTCGTCTCATGGCAGATCACCGAGCACTCCGGCGAGCTCGGCGACCAGATCACCCAGCTCGTCGACCAGACCCGCGGCTGGCTGCACAACGGGCCGCTGCATCTGAGCTCGAAGGACATCGACAAGTTCACCCAGCAGATCCAGAACTCGATCCAGAAGAACCGCTCCACCCTCATCTCGGGAGCGATCCAGACCGTCCGCACCGTCGTCGAGTTCCTCGGTGCGCTGCTGCTCGTCCTGCTGTCGACGTTCTTCCTGCTGCGCGACGGCGACCAGATCTGGAACTGGACGCTGCGGCTGCTGCCGCGCCGCGCGCAGCATCGGGTGGACCTCGCCGGCCGGGTCGGCTGGCGGACGCTGGGCGGCTACATGCGCGGCCAGCTGACGATCGCGCTGTTCCACGGCATCTCGGTGATGATCCTGCTGTTCGTCCTGCGGGTGCCGCTGGCCGCCGCGCTCGGGGTGCTGATCTTCCTCGGATCGTTCGTGCCGCTGATCGGCCTGACGGTGACCGGGGCGCTCGCGGTCGCGGTGACGCTGCTCGAACACGGCCTGACCACCGCCATCATCGTTGCGGTCGCGATCATCGTGCTGGTGCAGCTCGAGGCGCACCTGCTGCAGCCGTTCATCATGAGCCGCACCGTGGAGGTGCACCCGCTCGCGATCGCGCTGGCGGTGCTGACCGGCACGGTGCTGTCCGGCATCGTCGGGGCGCTGCTGGCCGTGCCGCTGGTCGCGTTCGTCAACTCGACGGTGCACGCCATGCGGGACAGCTCGGCCGGGCCCGACGGCGACGGCGGGTTCCCCGTCAGTTCCCGGGGCCAGGACGAGCAGGTCGACCTGGCCGAACCGTCGGCCAGGGACAGGGCCGCGGCCCGCAAGCGGCTGGTCGAGCGCGGCCGGCCGGACGGGCCGGGCGACGCCGACGAGCCCGGTGACCCGGACGAGCCGGCGGTGGGGCGCTCCTGACGCGTTCGTCGCGGGAGCCGGCGAATGCTCCTCAGCGCACGTGCGAGTCGACGAACGGCGGCTTGACCAGCTGCACCGCGCTGCGCCGGCCTCGCACGTCCAGGGCCAGCTCCGTGCCGTCCTCGATGCCGGCGGCGGTGTCGATCAGGGCCAGGCCGATGCCCGTGCGCAGCGTGGGCGAGAAGGTGCCGCTGGTGACCTCGCCGACCTGGTTGCCGTCGGCGTCGAGCACCGCCATGTGGGCCCGCGGGATGCCACGGTCGAGCGACTGCAGGCCGCGCAGCCGGCGCTTCGGCCCGGCCTCCCGTTCGGCCAGCAGCGCCTCCCGGCCCCAGAACGCGTCCTTCTTCCAGCCCACCGCCCAGCCGGAGCGGCCCTGCACCGGGGAGATCTCCAAGGACAGGTCCTGCCCGTGCAGCGGATACCCCATCTCGGTCCGCAGCGTGTCCCGGGCGCCGAGGCCGGCCGGCATGCCGCCCTCGCGACGGACCGCCTCGGCCAAGGCGTCCCACAGCACGGCCGCGTCGTCACTGCCCACGACCAGCTCGTACCCGTGCTCGCCGGTGTAGCCGCTGCGGCACACGCGGACCCACCGGCCGTCCCACTCGGCGTCGAGGTAGGCCATGTAGTCGTGCTCGGTCGGCAGCCCGAGCGCGGCCAGCACCGTCGAGGACCGCGGCCCCTGGACGGCCAGGACGCCGAAGTCCTGGTGCTGGCCGGTCACCTCGATCCCGTCCGGCGCTACGGCGACCAGCCGGCGCACGACCTCGGCGGTGTTGGCGGCGTTCGGGACGAGGAAGACCTCCTCGTCGCCGACGAGATAGGCGATCATGTCGTCCACCACGCCGCCGGACTCGGTGCAGCACAGCGTGTACTGCGCCTTGCCGGGTTCGATCCGCCCGAGGTCGTTGGTGAGGCAGGCGTTCACGAAGGCGGCCGCACCCGGACCGCGCACCGTGGCCTTGCCCAGGTGCGAGACGTCGAAGACACCGACCGCGTTCCGGACGGCGGTGTGCTCCCTCAGCACGCCGCCACCGCTCGCGGTGTACTCGATCGGCATCTCCCACCCGCCGAAGTCGGCGAGCTTGGCGCCGAGCGCGACGTGCCGGTCGTGCAGGGGTGATCGCAGCAGGTCGGTCATCCGGCCAACCTATCGGGCGTCCACCGGACGGCGCGCCGGGTGAGGGTCGGCGCTAGATTCACGCCATGCCCGCTGTGCCATCCGTGTCCGTCGTGTCCGCCACCTCCGCCGTGAAAGCCGACGCCGTCGTCGTCGGCGTGCGCCGCACAGCCGACGGGCCGCAACTGGTCAGCGGGGCGGAGGCCATGGACGAGGCGCTCGGCGGCCGGCTGCTCGACGCGTTGCGCTCGCTGGGCGCCTCCGGCCGCCCGGACGAGGTCCTCAAGGTGCCGACCCTGGGGCTGGCCGACGTCCCGCTCGTCGTCGCGACCGGGGTCGGCGACGACGCCACCGACGCCGAGGCCGTCCGCCGCGCGGCGGGGGCGGCGCTGCGGACGCTGACCGACAAGCGCCGGGTCCACCTGGCCCTGGACGCCGCCGCGGGCGCGCTGGCCGAGGGGGCGCTGCTCGGCGCCTACGCCTACACCGCCTTCAAGTCCAAGCCCCGCGCCCGGCAGCTGCGCAGCATCAGCGTGGCCGCGCCGACCTCGGCCCGCCGCGAGGTGAAGCGGGCCACGACCGTCGCCGAGGCGGTGAGCGCCGCGCGCGACCTCGTGAACGCGCCCCCCAACGACCTGTACCCCGAAACGTTCGCGCAGCGGGCGCGGGAGCTGGCCGAGGCCCAGGGCCTCACCGTCGAGGTGCTGGACGAGAAGGCCCTGCGGAAGCAGAAGTTCGGCGGGATCCTCGGCGTCGGTCAGGGCAGTGTCCGCCCACCCCGGTTGGTGCGGATCAGCTACCGGCCGGCGAAGGCGTCCGCCCACCTCGCGCTCGTGGGCAAGGGCATCACCTTCGACTCCGGCGGCATCAACCTCAAGACCGCGAACCTGACCTGGATGAAGTCCGACATGGGCGGGGCCGCGGCGGCCGTCGCCGCGGTCACCGCCGCCGCGGCGCTGAAGCTGCCGGTGGCGATCACGGCGACGGTGCCGATGGCCGAGAACATGCCTTCGGGCACGTCCTACCGGCCCTCGGACGTGCTGACGATGTACGACGGGACGACCGTCGAGATCGGCAACACCGACGCCGAGGGGCGGCTGATCCTGGCCGACGCCATCACCCGCGCCGGCGAGGACGAGCCGGACTACCTCATCGAGGCCTCGACGCTCACCGGGGCGCAGCTCGTCGCACTCGGCCCCCGCGTCATCGGGGCGATGGGCGAGCCGGGCTGGCGCGACCGCGTGGTCGCCGCCGCCGACCGGGCCGGAGAGGCGGCCTGGCCGATGCCGCTGCCCGACGACCTGCGCGCGCGCATCGACTCCCCCGTCGCCGACATGGTCAACGTCGCCGGCGACCGGTGGGCCGGCATGCTGATCGCCGGCCGCTTCCTGGGCGAGTTCGTCCCCGACGGCCTGCCCTGGGTGCACCTGGACATCGCCGGCCCCGCCTTCAACCAGGGCGGCGCGCGGGACTACACCCCCAAGGGCGGCACCGGCGCCGCGGTCCGCACCATGATCGCCGCCGCCGAGTCCCTCACCGAGTAACCACCCCACCTCCGACACCTACCCCCGCCCCCACCCCCTCGGTGAGTGGCGCGGTGTGAGGTGAGTGGTGCGTTGTACCGCGCCACCCGGGCAGTAACGCACCACTCACCGAGGGGGTGGGTGGGGCGGGAGGGCGGGGACGGGTCAGCGAGAACGCTTGTGGCGCTCGTTCCAGTCGCGCATCCGCTGCGGGTAGCCCACGCGGCCGACGTCGTAGAGCGGCACCCGGTGCTTCGTGGCGAAGGACGTGGCGCCGTCGGGACCGCCGACCCGGCGGCGGGTCCACTCGCCGTCCTCGGCCACCAGCAGCACCGTCGTGTCGGTAACCGTCGTGCGGGGCTCGACGAACGCCTCGACCCCGTCGCGGGAATGCAGGAACTCCGTCAGGTGCTCGAGGTCCTCGGGCGATCCGACCCGCTGTGTTCTGGGTCGCCGCCTACGTCGCAACAGCGTCACGCTGCCTCCCCCGTTTCGGCTCCTGTCACTGTGGAACACGAGACTGTGCGGCAGCCATCCTGACACCGGTCGGCGGCCGACACACGGCAGAACGGCCCAGCGAGGCCCGGGAACCGGAGTGTTCGCGTCCGGGACTGCAGTGCCAAGATGGACTCGGGCTCGGTTTCGAGACGACCGCAGCACGTACACACAAGGAACACACAGGGAGCAGCGATGGCGGACAACGAGGTCGACCTCGTCGTACTCGGCGGCGGCAGCGGCGGATACGCGGCCGCGCTGCGAGCGGCCGAACTCGGCAAGTCGGTCGTGCTCGTGGAGAAGGACCGGGTCGGCGGCACCTGCCTGCACCGCGGCTGCATCCCGACCAAGGCCCTGCTGCACGCCGGCGAGGTCGCCGACGCCGCCCGGGAGAGCTCCACCTTCGGCGTCAACGCCACCTTCGACGGCATCGACATGGCCGGGGTCCACAAGTACAAGGACGGGGTCGTCGGCAAGAACTGGAAGGGCCTGCAGGGGCTCATCAAGGCCCGCGGCATCGAGACCGTCGAGGGTGAGGGCACGCTGGTCGGGCCGCGCACCGTCAAGGTGGGCGACGACACCTGGACCGGCACCAACCTCGTGCTCGCGACCGGCTCATACGCCCGCAGCCTGCCGGGGCTGGAGATCGACGGTCAGCGCGTCATCACCAGCGAGCACGCCCTACTGCTCGACCACGTCCCCGAGACCGCGATCGTCCTCGGCGGCGGCGTCATCGGCTGCGAGTTCGCGTCGGCGTGGAGCTCGTTCGGCACCAAAGTCACGATTGTCGAGGCGCTTCCCCACCTCGTCCCGCTCGAGGACGAGGCGAACTCCAAGCTGCTCGAGCGCGCCTTCCGCCGGCGCAAGATCGACCACAAGCTCAACACCCGCTTCGAGAAGGTCGAGACCACCGACTCCGGCGTCACCGTCCACCTCGAGGGCGGCGAGACGCTCAAGGCGGAGCTGCTGCTGGTGGCCGTCGGCCGCGGCCCGGTCTCCGAGGGCCTCGGCTACGAGGAGCAGGGCGTCACCGTCGAGCGGGGTTTCGTCATCACCGACGAGTACCTGCGCACCTCGGTCGAGGGCGTCTACGCGGTGGGCGACTTGATCTCGATCAACGGCGAGCCGCACCTACAGCTGGCCCACGTCGGCTTCGCCGAGGGCATTCTGGCCGCCGAGCACATCGCCGGGCAGCGGGTTGCCCCCATCGACTACGCCGGGGTCCCGCGCATCACCTACTGCCAGCCCGAGGTCGCCTCCGTCGGACTCTCCGAGGCCCAGGCCGCCGAGAAGTACGGGGCGGACGAGATCACCACCGTCACCTACGACCTGTCCGGCAACGGCCGCAGCGCGATCCTCAACACCAAGGGGGCGGTCAAGCTCGTCGCCCAGAAGGACGGGCCGGTGCTCGGCGTGCACATCGTCGGTGACCGGGTCGGCGAGCTGATCGCCGAGGCGCAGCTGATCTACAACTGGGAGGCACTGCCCGGGGAGGTCGCCCAGCTTATCCACCCGCACCCGACCCAGTCCGAGGCCATCGGCGAGGCGCACCTGCTGCTCGCCGGCAAGCCGCTCCACGTCCACGACTGACCCCACGAACCCCGCCACCCGTCCCCGCGAGGAGCAACTGACCGATGTCGACGTCTGTGACCATGCCGCAGCTCGGAGAGAGCGTCACCGAGGGCACCGTGACCCGATGGTTGAAGGCGGAGGGCGATCAGATCGACGCCGACGAGCCGCTGCTCGAGGTCTCGACCGACAAGGTCGACACCGAGGTTCCCTCCCCGGCGGCCGGCACCCTGCTCTCGATCAAGGTGCAGGAGGACGAGACGGTCGAGATCGGTGTCGAGCTCGCGGTCATCGGCGAGGCCGGTGAGGACGCCGGCGCCGCCGGCGGTGGTGACTCGGCGGAGGCGGCCGAGACCGAGCCCGACGCAGAGCAGGAGCCCGAGCCGGAGCCGGAAACCGAGCCGGAGCCGGAAACCGAGCCGGAGCCGGAAACCGAACCGGAGCCGGAGGCCGAACCGGCCGCAGAAACCGAGCCAGACTCCGAGCCGGAGGAGGAACCGGCCGCAAAGCCGCGTCCGCGCCCGGCCGCCCCGGCCGCGCCCGCGGCTCCGGCCGCCACGGAGGGTGTCGGGGCCACGGCCGCGCGCACCGCGCCGTCCGCGGGACCGACGACCGAGGCCGGCGCAGCCGCCGGGGACGGGGCCGACACCCGCGCGGCCGGTGACGAGGACGCCGGCGGCGCGTACGTGACGCCGCTGGTGCGACGCCTGGCCTCCGAGCACGGCGTGGACCTGAACGGCGTGCAGGGCACCGGCGTGGGCGGCCGGATCCGCAAGTCCGACGTCCTGGCCGCCGCCGATGCTGCCGCGGATGCCGCGGCCGAGCAGCCGGCGCCGGCCACCGGTGGCGGCCGGCGCCAGGCGGCCGCGGCCTCCAGCGCCCCGACCGTCTCCCCCGCCGCCGCGGCCCGCCGCGGCACGACCGAGAAGATGTCGCGGATGCGGCAGACCATCGCCAAGCGGATGGTGGAGTCGCTGCAGACCTCCGCGCAGCTGACCACGGTGGTCGAGGTCGACGTCACCCGGATCGCCCGGCTGCGGGCGCGGGCGAAGCGCGACTTCGAGGCCCGCGAGGGCGTCAAGCTCTCGTTCCTGCCGTTCTTCGCGCTGGCGACGGTGGAGGCGCTCAAGGCCCACCCGATCGTCAACTCGACGGCCGACCTCGAGAACAAGTCGATCACCTACCACGAGGCCGAGCACCTGGGCATCGCGGTCGACACCGAACGCGGGCTCGCCGTGCCCGTGATCCACGACGCCGGTGACCTCAATCTCGCCGGCCTGGCCCGCAAGATCGCCGATCTCGCCGAGCGCACCCGCACCAACAAGGTGAGCCCGGACGAGCTGGGTGGCGGCACCTTCACGCTGACCAACACCGGCAGCCGCGGTGCCCTGTTCGACACCCCGATCATCAACCAGCCGCAGGTCGGCATCCTCGGCACCGGGGCCGTCGTCAAGCGGGCGGTCGTGATCGACGACGAGGACCTCGGCGAGACGATCGCGGTGCGCTCGATGGCCTACCTGGCGCTGTCCTACGACCACCAGGTCGTCGACGGCGCCGACGCGGCGCGGTTCCTCGTCACGGTGAAGCAGCGCCTCGAGGGCGGGGCCTTCGAGGGCGAACTGGGACTGGGCTGACCGGGTGCGCATCGTCGTCACCGGGGCGTCCGGCCTCATCGGCCGGCCGCTGATCGACCAGCTGCGCGACGCCGGGCACGAGGTGCTCCGGCTCGTGCGGCGGGAGCCCCGTGGCCAGGACGAGGCGCGCTGGGACCCCGACCAGCACCAGCTCGACCCGGCGCTGCTGGAGGGCGCCGGCGCGGTCGTGTGCCTGTCCGGGGTCGGCGTCGGCGACAAGCGCTGGACCGAGGCCTACAAGAGACTGATCGTGCAGAGCCGTGTCGACAGCGTGGGGACGGTCGCCCGCACGATCGCCGAGGCCGGCGGCGACACCGCGCTGATCAGCGCCTCCGCGGTCGGGTACTACGGCGCCACCGGCGACCGGGTCGTCGAGGAGGATGCGCCGGCGGGCGACACGTTCCTGGCCGGGGTGTGCGAGCTGTGGGAGGCCGCCGCCGCGCCCGCCGCCGACGCCGGGCACCGCGTCGCCCAGCTGCGAACCGGTCTCGTGCTGTCGAAGCAGGGTGGCCTGCTGCAGCGGCTCGTCCCGCTCGTCAAGGCCGGCCTCGGCGGGAAGCTCGGCTCCGGACGGCAGTACATGCCGTGGATCTCCCTGGCCGACGAGCTGGCGGCGATCCGGTTCGTCGTCGAGCACGACGTCACCGGCCCGGTGAATCTGACCGGCCCGACCCCGGTCACCAACGCCGAGTTCACCCGCACTCTCGGGTCGGTGCTGCACCGGCCGACGATCTTCACCGTGCCGGGCTTCGCCGCCCGCATCGCCCTCGGCGAGTTCGCCGAGAACGTGCTGACCGGGCAGAACGCCGTGCCGGCCCGGCTCACCGAGGCCGGCTTCTCCTTCACCCACCCGCGGCTCGAGGAGGCGCTGCGCGCCGAGCTCGGCTGACCTGGCCGCCTCATCAGGATCGCCGGGCGCAGGTGCGTCAGAGCGAGCGCATCGCGGCGATGCGCGGCCCCGCGTCCCCCATCACCAGCTCGATCCGCAGCCGGACCGGGCCGGCAGCGCGGGTGCGGCGAACCGGGCGCCCCTCGCAGCGCAGGATCGCGGACGGCAGCCGGGCCCGGGCCGTCACCACCGCCGCGCTCCGGTCCGGCCGGACCGACTCGACGCTGACGCCGGAGAAGACGGTCGTCGCGCCCAGCAGCCGGCAGCCCACGGGCACGGTCCGCCGCAGGGTCGCGGTGTCGCCCGCCAGCAGCGCTCCGGGGAGATACACCTGGCGCAGCAGGGCCGGGCGGCGGCGCGCGAAGGCCCGCGCCCGCGTCGCATCCAACCGCCGCAGCGTCGCCGGCCAGTCGCGCGGGGCGACGGAGTCCGTCGACCGGGGACCGGCCGAGGTCGGGCTCGGGTGGGGTGCGACGGAGCCCGCCGGCCCGCCGGTGACGTGCCCGGCTGCCCGGCCGGCGGGTGCGGGAGATGCGGCCGGGTCGCCCCCCGCCGACCCGGCCCACACCACCGCCCCGACCCACACCACCGCCCCGGCCGCGGCCACCACGCCGAACAGGCCGCCCAGCACCCGCGGCCCGAGCCGCCGCCGTCGCTGCGGACGCGGCAGCTCCGGCCGTCGCCGCGCCACCGCGCTGGTGGGCGGCGCGGCGTGGCGGGGCACGTGGACGCCGCCCCCGGCGGCCGGCTCACCCGGGTGCTGCGCCGCGTCCTCCCCGGTGGGCGCGCCGCGGGTGAGGATGCCGGAGCGGGCGCGGGAGGCCGGCACGGGCGGTAGCGGCTCCGGCCGTGCCCGGCCGGCCGCGAGCTCGACGGCGACGGGCGTCCCGCTGTGCCGCAGATCGAGGGCCAGATCGGCAGCGGTCCCCCGCCGCGCCGGGTCGATCGTCAGCGCCCGCCGCACGACCGCCGCCATCGGTTCCGGGGCTCCGGCGGCGGCCAATCGACCCGCCACGTCGCCGAGATCGTCGGAGCGGGCGGCGGCCAGCGCGGCGGCCAGCGCCGCCGAGGGGCCCGGGCTCGGCCACAGCGGCTCGCCGGTGAGGGCGTGCAGCGCCACGGCGCCGAGCATGAACACGTCGCTGGCGGCCGCGGGGATCCCGCCCTCGGCCACCAGCGGATCGATGCACGAGGGCGTGCTCTCGACCTCGGCCTCGTCGCCGATCAGCCGCGCGACCCCGAGATCGGCGAGCAGGGCCACCCCGCCCGGGGTGAACAGCAGATTCGCCGGGCTGACGTCGCCGTGCACGACACCGCTGCGGTGCACGTGGGCGAGCGCGGCGGCCACCGGCGCCACAGCGGTAATGACCTCGCCGGGCGTCAGCCGGCTGCGCGCGGCGAGCAGGTCGGCCAGCGAGCCGCCGTCGGCCAGGTCGAGCACCAGCACCAGCGAGTCCGGGGTGGTGAGCAGGTCGTGCAGCCGCACCAGGTTGGGGTGGTCCAGCACCGTCAGCATGGCGGCCTCGGCGCGGGCCCGGCGGGCCTGCTCGGGCCCGGCGAGCGGCAGCCGCTTCAACGCCACCGCCTCGCCCGAGATGTTGGTCCGGGCCCGCCACACCTCCCCCGACGCGCCGCGTCCGAGCAGGCGCTCGACGGTGTAACCGTGCAGCTTCCAGGGGCCGGACATGGCACGAGGCTAGGGGCGCTCGGCGGCCGGAACGCGGTTGTCCACAGCCTGGATCCGAACCCATCGTCCTGGCGGCGGGGCGGCGCCGGGCGGCCGGTCCGGACCAGTGCTCACCCTGCCTACTAGGGTCGCGGTGGTGACCGCCGACGCGCCGACCATCCTCGCCACGTCCGGCGGGATCGCCGCCGCCGACCGGATCCGGTGGCGGATCGGGCCGCTGACCGAGTACGCGATCGAGCTCGCCGGAGTCGACGCTCGCCGCCCCAAGGTGTGCTTCCTCGCCACCGCATTGGGCGACGACGTCACCACCGTCTACAACTTCTACAGCGCCGCCCAGGCCCGCGGCCTCGAGGCGTCCCACCTGGCCCTGTTCGGCATGCCGAACGTCGAGAACCTCACCGAGCACCTGCTCGCGCAGGACGTCGTCTGGGTGTGGGGCGGCAGCGTCGCCGGGCTGCTGGCGATGTGGCGACTGCACGGCGTCGACGAGGCGATGCGGGCCGCCTGGCAGGCCGGCGTCGTGCTGACCGGCGTCTCCGCGGGCTCGATCTGCTGGCACACCGGCGGCACCACCGACTCGTTCGGTCCGCAGCTGCGCCCGGTCACGAACGGGCTCGGCCTGGTGCGGTGGTCCAACGGCGTGCACTATGACTCCGAGCCGCAGCGCCGGCCGCTGTTCCAGTCGTTGATCGCCGACGGCACCCTGCCCGCCGGCTACGCCACCGACGACGGGGCCGGGGTGCTCTACCGCGGCACCGAGTACGTCGAGGCCGTCACCGAGCAGGACGGCAAGCACGCGTACTTCGTCGAGCCGGGGCCGGACGGTACGGCGGTGGAGACGGCGCTCGAGACCCGCCGCCTCTGACGGCGTCTGCTGCGGCTACTCGCGGGCCAGCGCGGACGGCCACCAGATCTTGCGACCGAGATCGTGGGACAGGGCCGGCACGAGGATCGAGCGCACCACGATGGTGTCCAGCAGCACCCCGAAGGCCACCGCGAACCCGATCTCGGCCAGGAACACGATCGGCAGCACGCCGAGCACCACGAAGGTCGCGGCCAGCACGATCCCGGCCGAGGTGATGACCCCGCCGGTTACGGCCAGACCGCGCACGATGCCCTCGCGGGTGCCGTGCCGCAGCGACTCCTCCCGGACCCGCGTCATCAGGAAGATGTTGTAGTCGATCCCCAGCGCGACCAGGAAGACGAACGCGAACAGCGGGAAGGCCGGGTCGGCGTTGGCGAAGCCGAAGACGTGGTCGAAGAACAGCGCGCTGACCCCGAGCGAGGCCGCGAACGACAGCACGACGGTCAGGATCAGCAGCACCGGTGCCACCAGCGCGCGCAGCAGCAGCCCCAGAACGATCATGATCACCAGCAGCACCAGTGGGATGATCAGGTTGCGGTCGTGCCGGGACGCCGCCTGGATGTCGACGTTGGTGGCCGTGCTCCCGCCGACGAGGGCGTCGGACCCCGGCACTGCGGCGACCGCGTCGCGGAGCCGCCCGACGGTGTCGTAGGCCTGCTGGGTGTCGTAACTGCTGGTGAGGGTGGCCTCGATCAGCAGCTTGCCCTGCTTCGGCGACACGTGGAACCGTCCCGGCGGGCACGAGTTCCCGAGGCCCTGCAACGCCGCCGGATTCTGCTTCGCCGCGGTGGCGACGGCCTGGAAGTCGGTCGCGACGCACACTCCGCCCGGCGCCTGCGAGACCCCGTCCACCTGCTGGGCGGCGGCGATGACCTGCTGCGCCGTATCGGCGTTGGCGAGGATGTCGGCCGGCGCACCCGCCCCCTGCTGCTCCGGAAAGGCGTTCTCGTACAGGTGCTGGCCGACGACCGCCGGCGGGTCGGAGGTGAAGGCGTCGACGTTCGACAGCCCCCCGGTGCGCAGCTGCGTCAGGCCGAACGCGCAGAGCAGCAGCACCACCGCCGCCCCGATCCAGTTGCGGCGCCGGTGGCGCACCACGCCCTGGGCGTAGCGGGACCAGGCGGGATGGGTCGAGGAGATGTCGATTTGGTAGTCGACCGATGGCCGCTTCGGCCAGAAGATCCAGCGCCCGGCCAGCACCAGCAGCGCCGGCAGCACGGTGAGCATCACCAGCATGGTGGCGGCGATGCCGATGGCGCAGACGGGTCCCAGACCGGCGGTGGAGTTCAGCTCCGCGAACGACAGGCACAGCAGGCCCAGCATGACCGTCATGCCCGAGGCGCCGATCGCGGGCGCGACGCCCTTCCAGGCCGCGGTCATCGCGGCCAGGCGGCTCTCGTACTCGTGCAGCTCCTCCCGGTATCTGCTGATGAGCAGCAGGGCGTAGTCCGTGCCCGCCCCGATGACCAGGACGTCGAGGATGCCCTGGCTCTGGCCGTTGAGCGTGACCACACCGCTCTTGGCGAGGACGTAGACGAAGATGGACGACACCCCGAGGGCCAGGACCGCGCTGAACAGCGGGAAGAACCACAGCACCGGGCTGCGGTAGACGATCAGCAGGATCAGGATCACGACCCCGAGGGCCGCGAACAGCAGGCTGCCCTCGATCCCGCTGAACGCGTCGATGAACGCCACCAGGATTCCGCCCGGCCCGGCGCTGAGGACCCGCAGCCCGTCGGGAGCGCCCTGCTTGGCCGCGGCGATGACGGCCGTCTCGGTGTTGACCAGCTCCGGACCGGTGCGGCTCGCGCCGTTGCCCTTCTTTCCGACCAGTGGCACCGAGATCGCCGCCACCTCACCTGCCTCGGGCCCGGTGGAGCTGATCTCGGGCTGCGGGCTGACCTGGTCGGACGCCACCCCCTGCACATCCCGGACGGCGGCGATACGGCCCTGGATGAACTGCCTGTCCGCCCCCGTGAGCCCGCCCTGCCGTTGGAAGAGGATGAACCCGGGGATGGTCTGAGTGGGGTTGAACATCTCCGCCGCGTTGGCCACCTTGGTCGAGTCCGCCGACGCCGGCGTGAACGAGGAGTTGTCGTTCTTCTGGACGTCCGAGAGCTTGCCCTGGAAGGCGCCGCCGGCGAGGCCGGTAAGCAGCAGCACCAGCGCGAGCGCGCCCAGGGCCCAGATTCCGCGCGAGCGCGTTGGACTCGGCGGCGGCGAGGCCGGCTCGCGCGTGGTGAGGCTGGTGTTCGTCATCGACGGCATTCCTCGGTGTCGGGGTGGGCAACGGTGTCGGAGCCGGCCCGGTGTCAGCGAGGTGTCAGCGTGGGCGAACAGGCTCCGGCTCACCGTATCGAGGCAGCGGGCCCGGCGACGATGGGGTTTGCCCCTCAATCACCCCTGACATTCGTCACGGGGTGGGGCGGAACTACTGGCGGGTGAGCTTCACGGGACGCTCCTCCGGCGGCGCCGGCCGACCGTCGTCGCGTTCGGGTGGTTCGACCGACACCTTCGGGGTGATCCTGTCCAGCCAGCGCGGGAAGTACCAGTTCCCGCGGCCGAACAGCTGCATCAGGGACGGCACCAGCATCGTCCGGAGGATGAAGGCGTCGAGGAAGACGGCCGACGCCAGGCCCGTGCCGAAGATCTTGATCGGCCGGCCGGGGGTGAGCAGGAAGCCGAGGAAGACAGCCATCATGATCAGCGCCGCCGCGGTGATGATCCCGCCGGTCTCGGCCTGCCCGACGGTCACGGATCGCCGGTTGTCCTTGGTGTGCACCCATTCCTCGTGCATGCGGCTGACGAGGAAGACCTGATAGTCCATCGACAGGCCGAACAGGATGGCGAACAGCATCACCGGTATCCAGGCGTCGATGGGGCCGCCCGGGCCGGCTCCGATGCTGTCGGACAGCCAGCCGTACTGGAAGATGGCCACGACCAGCCCGAAGGAGCCCGCCACGGCCAGGAGGTTCATGACGGCGGCCGTGAGCGGCACCACCAGGCTGCGGAAGGCGATCAGCAGCAGTAGGAACGACAGGCCCACGACCACCGCGATGAACAGCGGCATCTTGCGGCCGAGCACCTTGGCGAAGTCGACGTTGATCGCGGTGTCGCCGTAGACATAGACGTGATTGGCCGTGCCGTCGTACAGCGGCGGCAGGACCGTCGAGCGCAGGCTCCGAACCAGGTCATAGGTCTTCTCCGACTGCGGCGACGTCGTCGTCTTGAAGGACACGAACGCGACGCGGTCGGTCAACGGCACCCGGGACAGACTGATCCGGTCGACCCCGTCGGTGCCGGCGAGGGTGTTCGACAGCCGCTGCAGGTAGGCCGGGTTTGAGGCGCCCGGACCGCTCACCACAGCCTCCAGCGTGGAGTTGTACCCGACGCCGAACTCGGTGCTGATCAGGTCGTAGCCGGCACGCGTGGTGGAGCCGTTCGGGTCGCTGCCCTGGTCGCTGGCGCCGAGCTGGAGCGAGAAGAACGGGATCGCCAGGACGATCATGACGGCTCCGGAGGCGACGGCGACCAGCACGCGGCGCCGCGCGACGAACTTCGACCAGCGGGCCCAGAACCCGACGGGCCGGTCGTCGATGAACTGCCCGGCGCGGACCGCCGCCCGTTGCTTGCGCGGCAGCACCTTGAGCCCGAACAGGCTCAGCAGGGCGGGCAGCAACGTCAGGGACGCAGCCATCGTGAAACCGACGGCGAGGGCGGTGGCCACGGCCATGCCGTTGAAGAAGCTCACCCCGAGCGCGATGAGCCCGAGAATGGCGATGCAGACCGTGGTGCCGGCGAACAGCACCGCCCGGCCCGAGGTGTTGATCGCGGTGACGATCGACTCCTGCAGCGGCATGCCGCGGCGCAGGTTGCGCCGGTGCCGCGTGACGATGAACAGGGCGTAGTCGACACCGACGCCGATCACCATCAGCTCGGCGAGGTAGGGCGTGATGTTGGAGACGTTGATGACGTGGCTGAGCAGGTAGATGACGCCGAGGCCGCCGACCAGGGCGACGGCCGCGCTCGCCAGCGGCAGGGCGGTGGCCGCGACCGTACGGAAGACGACCGCCAGGATGATCAGCGCCGCCAGGAAGCCGATGAGCACCGAGCTGCCCGAGCCCTCGCTCTGACCGATCCCGGCGAACGCGTTGCCGGTGAACTCGACCTGCAGGGCGGGGCTGCGCAGCGTCTTCAACTGGTCATAGGCCTTCGTGAACAGGGCCTGGTCGTACTCGCCGCTCTTCCAGGTGATGGCCACCAGGGCGGTGTCGGAGCCGCGCCCGGTGTTCAGCTGCTTCGGGTTGCCCGCACCGCTGACGGACCCGGTCGCGCAGTCGACCGACTGCCATGGCGTCGTGATCATCGCGACCTTGTCGTGGGACGCGCACAGCGCCTTGAGGGCAGGGACCAACCCTCCCGGCGGGCCCGAGAAGGAGCCGGACTGCTTCTTCACGACGACGGTGCCGGTGGCGCCGCTCTGGTTGTCCAGGCCTGCGTGCTTGAGCAGGGTGGTGACGGTCGCGGTCTCGGTGTGCGGCAGGCTGAAGGTGTCCTTGTAGGCGGAGCCGCCGGCCGCGCCGGCGAGGGCCTGGACCGCGACGATGAGAACCAGCCATCCTCCGACGACCCACCACCGTCGCCGAACGGCGAACTCGGCAATCGTCCTCATCGGTGCCCCCGGCGTAGGTTCGGCCCGCGACGCGCTGAGTGACCCGCGGGACTGTGTCTGACGCGGAAACCGTAACGACCCCCACCGACAAGGGACGATGGGGTATTTCCCCTAATCCCCCCTGACTTTCGTCACTCGGCCGTCCGGGCAGGGCCCCTGAGTACCGTGAAGGTGTGACCGGTGTGAGCGAGCTGCGAGTGATCCGGGCGGGAACGGTTGCCTACGAACAGGCCTGGGCGCGCCAGCGTGAGCTGCACGCCGAGGTCGTCGACGGCGCGCCGGGAGCGGTACTGCTGCTCGAACACCCGCCCGTCTATACGGCCGGCAAGCGCACCGAGGCCTGGGAACGACCGCAGGACGGCACGCCGGTGGTCGACGTAGACCGCGGAGGCAAGATCACCTGGCACGGTCCGGGCCAGCTGGTGGGCTACCCGATTCTCCGACTGGCGGATCCCATCGACGTCGTGGCCTACGTGCGGCGAATCGAGGGCGTGCTCATCGACGTCTGCGCCGAGTTCGGCGTGCCCGGCACCCGGGTCGAGGGGCGCAGCGGCGTGTGGCTGCCCGCCGACGACCGGGGCCCGGAGCGCAAGGTCGCGGCCATCGGCATCCGCGTGGCCCGCGGCGTCACCCTGCACGGCTTCGCGATCAACTGCGACCCCGACCTCACCGCCTTCGATCGCATCGTGCCGTGCGGCATCAGCGACGCCGGTGTGACCTCGCTGACCCGCGAGCTGGGCCGGGAGGTCACCGTGGCCGACGTGCTACCGGTGGTGGAGCGGCAGCTCGGCGAGCTGCTGGCCGACGTCGCCGCGCCGGTCTGAGGATCACCGGCCGCGTACCGTGGAGGGCGTGACCGCAGTCCGACCCGCCCAGCCAGCCCAGCCCGACGGCCGACGGTTGCTGCGCATCGAGCAGCGCAACGCCGAGACGCCGATCGAGCGCAAGCCGTCGTGGATCAAGACCCGGGCCCGGATGGGTCCGGAGTACAGCGAGCTGAAGTCACTGGTCGCCCGTGAAGGGCTGCACACGGTCTGCCAGGAAGCCGGCTGCCCCAACATCTACGAGTGTTGGGAGGACCGGGAGGCGACCTTCCTCATCGGCGGCGACCAGTGCACGCGTCGCTGCGACTTCTGCCAGATCGACACCGGCCGCCCCCAGCCGCTCGACCGCGACGAGCCGCGCCGCGTCGCCGAGAGCGTGCGGACGATGGGGCTGCGCTACGCCACCATCACCGGCGTCGCCCGCGACGACCTCGCCGACGGCGGCGCCTGGCTCTACTCCGAGACCGTGCGCCAGATTCACGAGCTCAACCCGGGCACCGGCGTCGAGAACCTCGTCCCCGACTTCAACGGCGAGCCCGAACTGCTGGCCGAGGTCTTCGACTCCCGTCCTGAGGTGCTGGCCCACAATGTCGAGACCGTGCCGCGGATCTTCAAGCGGATCCGCCCGGGGTTCCGGTACGAGCGCTCGCTCGACGTCCTGACGCAGGCGCGGGCTGCCGGCCTGGTGACCAAGTCCAATCTCATCCTGGGCATGGGCGAGACCCGTGAGGAGGTCAGCCAGGCCCTGGCCGACCTGCACGAGGCCGGGTGCGAGCTGGTGACGATCACGCAGTACCTGCGTCCGTCCCCCCGCCACCACCCGGTGGAGCGGTGGGTGAAGCCGGAGGAGTTCGTCGAGCTGGGCGAGGAGGCCGAAGAGATCGGTTTCGCCGGTGTCATGAGCGGCCCGCTGGTGCGCTCGTCCTACCGGGCCGGGCGGCTGTACCGGCAGGCGGTCGCCGCCCGCGGCTGACCCCCCGCCGGGCGCATTCGGCCCTGCTGCCAGCGGCAACTATCCTCGACGGCATGGCCAAGACCGCGGGCAAGGGCACTCGTGCCGGATCGACGAAGCCGAAACTGACCCGCGAGGACAAGCAGGCGATGCGCGCGGCGAAGCGGCAGAAGCGCAAGGACACCTGGAACAACCTCCGGCAGGCGTTCAGCCTCACCCGCCAGTACGACTCCAAGTTCCTGCCCTACCTGATCGGCTCGGCCGTGGCCGCCGCCGCCGTCGCCTACGTGGTCGTCCTGCTGCTCACGGGAGGCCCCTACCTGCCGATTCCCATCGCGCTGCTGTTCGGGTTGACCGTCGGCATGCTGGTCTTCTCCCGCCGGGCCCAGAAGTCGATGTTCTCCCAGGCCGAGGGTCAGGCCGGCGCGGCCGGGTACATGCTCCAGCAGCAGTTGAAGGGTGACTGGCGGCTGTCCCAGGCGGTTGCCGGCACCACGCAACTCGACGCGGTGCATCGGCTGGTCGGGCGCCCCGGGGTGGTGCTGGTCGGCGAGGGTGCGCCGCACCGGCTGCGGGGGCTGATCGCACAGGAGAAGAAGCGCACCGCCCGGCTGGTCGGCGACACCCCCATCTACGACGTCGTGGTGGGAACCGGCGAGGGTGACATCCGGCTCTCCAAACTCAACCGGTATCTGTTCAAGTTGCCGAACAACCTGTCCAAGGAGCAGGTTGCCGCGCTGGACAAGCGCCTGGCCGCGCTCGGCGGCGGGAAGGCGCCGGTGCCCCAGGGGCCCATGCCGCAGGGCGCGAAGATGCGCAACGTGCAGCGGACCGTGCGCCGACGCAGCTGAATCGATCACGACACCGACGACGACCGACGACGCGACCGATGCCAGCAGGTACCCCGTGACCGCCCCCCAGGCCTTCCGCGGCGAGCGGATCGGGCTGCCCAGCGCCGGGCGGGGGTCGCTGTCGGCGACGGGGCCGCGGCTCGGCGCCTTCGTGGTCGACGCGCTCGCGTCCTCGCTAGTGGCGGCCCTGTTCGTCTCGCACCGCGGCGACGGGCTGGCGAACAACCTGCCCGGTTCCTGGAGCCTGGTTCCGCTCGCGGTCGACTACGTCCTCGGCAGCCTCATCGCCGGCCGCACCCTCGGCATGTACCTGTTCGGCCTGCGCCTGATCCGGGTGGAGCGCGCCGTCGCGGTGAGCCCCCTCCGTATCGTGCTGCGTACGGTACTGCTGTTTCTGCTCGTCCCGGCCGTGGTGTTCGACCGCGACGGCCGTGGGCTGCACGACCGCCTGACCGACACCGCCGTCGTCCGGGCGTGATCCGGCCGCACCATGTTCTGTCCCGAGGAACCGCCCAGACCGCAGGTCTGGGAAACACGGCCGAAACAATCGGGACACCGGTCCGCAACCGCGGCTGATTAGGGTCGCGACTTTCCACCCGCTACGGAGGACGGATGTTCAACAGCTCAGAAGAGGTCCTGGCTTTCATCAAGGACGAGGGTGTCGAGTTCGTCGACATCCGCTTCACGGATCTCCCCGGCGTCCAGCAGCACTTCAACGTGCCGGCGTCGAACTTCACCGAGGAGACCTTCGAGGACGGCCTGATGTTCGACGGCTCGTCGATCCGCGGCTTCGCGTCGATCGACAAGTCCGACCTGCAGCTGATCCCCGACCCGGAGACCGCCTTCGTGGATCCGTTCCGTGCGGCGAAGACGCTGAACATCACCCACTCGATCTTCGAGCCGCGCACGGGTGAGAAGTACGACCGTGACCCGCGCCAGGTCGCGACCAAGGCCGAGGAGTACCTGATCTCCACGGGGGTGGCGGACACCTCCTTCTTCGGCCCCGAGGCGGAGTTCTACGTCTTCGACGACGTCCGCTTCGAGACCTCGATGAACAGCTCGTACTACCGGGTCGACTCCGAGGAGGGGTACTGGAACACCGGCCGCGCGGAGGAGGGCGGCAACCTCGGCTACAAGACGAACGTCAAGGGCGGGTACTTCCCGGTGTCGCCGTACGACCATTTCGCCGACCTGCGCGACCAGATCAGCCTGGAGCTGATCAACGCCGGCCTGACCCTGGAGCGGGCGCACCACGAGGTCGGCACCGGCGGCCAGGCCGAGATCAACTACCAGTTCAACACGCTGACCCACGCCGCCGACGACATCCTGAAGTTCAAGTACATCGTCAAGAACGTCGCCTGGCGCAACGGCAAGAGCGCCACCTTCATGCCCAAGCCGCTGTTCGGTGACAACGGCTCGGGCATGCACTGCCACCAGTCGCTGTGGAAGGACGGCTCGCCGCTGTTCTACGACGAGCTCGGCTACGCCGGGCTGTCGGACACCGCCCGCTACTACATCGGCGGGCTGCTGCACCACGCCCCGTCGCTGCTGGCCTTCACCAACCCGACGGTCAACAGCTACCACCGCCTCGTGCCGGGCTTCGAGGCGCCGGTCAACCTGGTCTACTCGGCCGGCAATCGCTCGGCCTGCATCCGGGTGCCGATCACCGGCACCTCACCGAAGGCCAAGCGGATCGAGTTCCGCGTGCCCGACCCGTCGTGCAACCCCTACCTGGCGTTCGCGGCGATGATGATGGCCGGCGTCGACGGCATCAAGAACAAGATCGAGCCGGCCGCGCCGATCGACAAGGACCTCTACGAGCTGCCGCCGGACGAGGCCGCGGCCATCGCGCAGGTGCCGGGCTCGCTGCCCGCCGTACTGGATTCCCTCGAGGCCGACCACAACTACCTCACCCAGGGTGGCGTGTTCAGCGAGGACCTGATCACAGCCTGGATCGGGTACAAGCGGGCCAACGAGGTCGACCCCATCCGGCTGCGCCCGCACCCCTACGAGTTCGATCTGTACTACAACATCTGACCGTCGACGACGCCGGAGGTCCCGCGATCGCGGGGCCTCCGGCGTCGTTTAAGCGGTGTCCGCGCCGGCCGGTCAGTGCGCCTCGCCGGCGGTGGGCGCGGCGGGGTCGCTCGTCGTGGCGAGGGTGGCGCCTGCCCGCTCAGGCCAGTAGCGGCGGCGCAGCCACAGCGCCACGTAGACGAGGGCGACCAGGACGGGGACCTCGATCAGCGGACCGACGACGCCGGCGAGGGCCTCGCCGGAGGTGACGCCGAAGACGCCGATGGACACCGCGATGGCGAGTTCGAAGTTGTTGCCCGCGGCGGTGAACGACAGCGTTGCGGTCTTGTCGTAGCCGAGCCCGAGACGGGCGCCGAGGGCGAAGCTGCCGCCGAACATGACGAAGAAGTAGATGAGCAGCGGTACCGCGATGCGCACGACGTCCAGCGGTTTGGCGGTGATCGTGTGCCCCTGCAGCGCGAACAGCACGACGATGGTGAACAGCAATCCGTAGAGTGCCACCGGGCCGATCCTGGGCAGGAACCGGTTCTCGTACCACTGCCGGCCCTTACGCCGCTCCCCGACCGTGCGGGTCAGGAAACCGGCCAGCAGCGGGATGCCGAGGAATACCAGCACCGACACCACGATGGTGCCGACCGAGAACCCCGCCTGCACCTGGTCGAGACCGAGCCAGCCGGGCAGGACCTGCAGGTAGAACCAGCCGAGCAGGCCGAAGGCCACGATCTGGAAGACCGCGTTGATCGCGACCAGGACGGCGGCGGCCTCGCGGTCGCCGCAGGACAGGTCGTTCCAGATCAGCACCATCGCGATGCAGCGGGCGAGCCCGACGATGATCAGACCGGTGCGGTAGGTGGGCAGGTCCGGCAGGGTGAGCCAGGCCAGCGCGAACATCAGCGCGGGGCCGATGACCCAGTTCAGCAGTAACGAGGTCACCAGCAGTTTCCGGTCGCCGGTGACGCGGTCCAGCTGACGGTAGCGGACCTTCGCCAGCACCGGATACATCATGAGCAGGAGCCCGACGGCGATGGGCAGACTGACGCTGCCGATCTTCACCTTGTCCAGGTCGCCGGCGAGGCCGGGGATCGCCCGGCCGAGACCGAGGCCGACGGCCATCGCGACGACGATCCACAACGGCAGGAAGCGGTCGAGCGTGGACAGCCGCTTCAGGACGGGCGCGTCCGAGCCGGCGGCCGGTCTGTCGGTGACGACGTCACTCATGCGAGGTGTCCTCGGTTCTCTGGTCGAAGTTAGCGTGGGTGCCGGTGGGTCGCGGTCGTCAGCAGGCGCGGCGTGCGGGGGTGCGATGCGCGGCTTCGGCGAGGGCGTGCACTGCATCGCTGATGTCGTCGAACGCTCCGGGCCGCAGGCGGAAGTAGCTGAAACGGCCACACGGTGAGGTGTCCACGAGGCCGGCCTCGCGCAGCACTTTCATGTGATGGGAAATCAGGGTCTGCTTGACACCGAGGATGTCCTGCAGGTGCGTGCTGCACAGTTCCTCCTCGGCCAGGAGCTGCAGGATGTGCCACCGCAGCGGATCGGCGATCACGGACAGCAGATCGATTGTCGCGATATCAGTCTGCGTTGATATCAACATGCATTGATGTCAGCAGGCGCACCGGCGATTGTCAATGCGACGTCGCGCACGGCCAGGGTTCCGACCCGCAGGCCCAGCTTGACGGTTCGCGATTGCTCAGTAACTATTGAGTCAATGAACACTGAGCGTC
Organism: uncultured Actinomycetota bacterium; assembly: GCA_963776855.1. Lineage (GTDB taxonomy): Bacteria > Actinomycetota > Actinomycetes > Mycobacteriales > Jatrophihabitantaceae > Jatrophihabitans. The sequence continues at coordinate 277,004 of CAVZOC010000006.1, forward strand.
TCGCTGCGCTGCAGCTGCGCGCCGCCGTGCACGCCGCGCTGGCCGACCCAGCACGCCTTGCGGTCGTCGACGCTCTGAGTCTCGGCGACGCCTCCCCCAGCGAGCTGCAGGCACTGCTGGACATGCCGTCCAATCTGGTCGCACACCACATCAAGACGCTCGAGGCGGCCGGGCTTGTCGTGCGCCGCCGGTCGGAGGCAGACCGCCGCCGCACGTATCTCACCCTCGTGCCGGCTGCCCTGAGAGCAGCGACTGTCGGGGCCGTCGTGGCCGCCCCGCGCGTGGTGTTCGTCTGCACCGCCAACTCCGCACGCTCGCAACTGGCCGCCGCCTTGTGGCGCCGCACGAGCCGCGTACCGGCGACCTCCGCCGGCACGCACCCTGCCGAGCGGATCGACCCCGGCGCCGTCGCCGTCGCGGATCGCCACGGGCTGCCGCTGAAGCGCGGCCACCCACGCGCCCTGAACGGCGTGCTGGCCGCGCGCGACCTCGTCGTGACCGTGTGCGACCACGCACACGAGGAGATGGCCGCCGGTGAAGGTGCCCCCCGCCCGGACCTGCACTGGTCGATTCCCGACCCGGTTCCCGTCGGCACCGACCACGCCTTCGAGGACGCCTTCACCGATCTGACCCGGCGGGTCGACGACCTCGCCGGCCGCGTCCACACCAGTTGACAGGAGCACCGCCATGTCCCACCCCCGCGCCGCCATCACCCTCGAGCAGACCGTCGCGCTGAAGGCGGCGGCGTCCCGGCTGAGCCGCGACTTCGCCGGCACCTTCAACGAAGAGACGATCGAACGCTTCCTGCACTCGTCCTACGAGCAGTTTGCGGGCAGAGCCACCATCGCCACCTTCCTCCCGCTGCTGGCCGAGCGGTTCGCCCGCCAACGGCTGCAGGCGCTGGCCCGCGTCGAAGGCAGCACCCACGACGGCAAGCCGGTGGTGCTGTTCCTGTGCACGCACAACGCCGGCCGCTCGCAGATGGCGCTCGGCTTCTTCCAGCACTTCGCCGGCGACGCGGCTATCGCCTGGTCCGGCGGCTCGGAACCGGGCGACGAGGTCAACCCGGCTGCCGTCGAGGTCATGCGCGAACGCGGCATCGACATCGGCCATGAGTACCCCAAGCCGTGGACCGACGAGGTCGTGCAGGCCGCCGACGTCGTGGTCACCATGGGCTGCGGCGACGCCTGCCCGGTCTTCCCCAGCAAGCGGTACGAGGAGTGGACCATCGACGACCCCGCCGGGCTCGGGAGCGCCGCCGTCCGCCCGCTGCGCGACGAGATCGAGCAGCGCGTGCTCACCCTGCTCTGCCAGCTCGACGTCCCCGTGGGCCGTGCATGACGAGCACGGCGGGTCTCGGCGACGGCACGTGGCGTCAGCAACGGTGCCTGCTCGGCGAGAGTCACCAGGACCCGCGGGGGTCGGCGCCGGGCCGGCAGGCACACGAGCCGGCCGGATGCTAGCCGCGGCAGCACGTCTCCTTCGCAGCCGGCGCGCAGCAGCTCGCCTGCTCGGCCGGGTCGCAGCAGGCCGGGTCCGAAACGGCTGCGGGCTTGGTGGCGCGCACGATGGCGCCGTGCATGCCCGGCGCGACCTCGTGGGTGTAGGCGACCTCGGCGTCCGTGAAGCCGACGGCTGCGAGGCCCTCGAGGTACTCGCGACGAGACAGCGCACCGGCGATGCAGCCGACGTAGGAACCGCGCTCGGCGCGCATCGGCGGGGTGAGGTGATCCTCCGCCACGACGTCGGAGATCCCGATCCGCCCGCCGGGAAGCAGCACCCGGAACATCTCGGCCAGCACCGCGGGCTTGTCCGTCGACAGGTTGATCACACAGTTGGAGATCACGACATCGACGCCGGCGTCGGGCAGCGGGACGGCCTCGATGGTGCCCTTGCGGAAGTCGACGTTCGTCGCTCCGGCCTTGGTGGCGTTCGCGCGCGCGAGCGTCAGCATCTCGTCGGTCATGTCGATGCCGTAGGCGTATCCCGTGGGGCCGACCCGCTTGGCCGACAGGAGGACGTCGATTCCGCCGCCCGAGCCGAGATCGAGCACCGTCTCCCCCGCCCGCAGCTCGGCCACGGCCATCGGATTGCCGCAGCCGAGGGAGGCGGCCACCGCCTCGGCCGGCAGGTCGCGCTGCTCGTCGGTGCTGTACAGCGTCGAGCCGAACGCCGCGTCGTTTTCCAGGTCGCTGCTGCAGCACGGGGCAGTGCCGTCGGCCGCCGCCGGCGGGCAGCACCGGGCGGCAACGCCGGCCAGGGCGTCCTGGCCCCTCGCACTGACGGCGGTGGCGGCCGCGGCGTACCGCTCCCTGACCTGCTCGCGAACCCGATCAGTCATGCCACACTCCTATCGACGAACTTCGATGCATCAACCTTGCCTGACGTATCGACACCTGTCAATGTGATTGGCAGACTGAGGCCATGACGAAGATGCTGCCGGTGCTCGAGGCCGCTCGGTCGGCCTGCGGCAGTCCGACGACCGGCGGCGCCATCGCCCTCGCCGAGGCTGAGCGGCTGGCCCGCATCTTCAAGGCGCTCGGCGACCCGACCCGCGTTCGGCTCGTGTCGCTGGTCGCCGCACATGCCGACGGCGGGGCGTGCGTATGCGACCTCACCGACCCGGTCGGATTGAGCCAGCCCACGGTCTCGCACCATCTCAAGCAGCTGGTCGAGGCCGGCCTGCTCACCCGAGAGCAGCGCGGCAGGTGGGCCTACTACCGCGTTGTCGACGACGCGCTCGAGGCACTCGCACAAGCACTGCAACGGTGACCGCGGCTTGTGGTCATCAGTAGCATGGGTCGTTCTATGGAACGGTGGCGGGAACGAGAACTCACCTACGAGGTCACACCGGAGTGGCAGGACGGTGTGCCGTCAGCCGTGGTGCCGGCCGGCGGTCTGGTTCGCAGCTCGACGAAGCACCTCGTCAACGTCTACTACGACACCGAGGACCACAGCCTGCTCGGCCACGGCGTCACCCTGCGGCGGCGCTCGGGCGGCGGGGAGGACGGGTGGCAGCTCAAGCTGCCGCTCGGGAACGCCCGCGAGGAACTGCGTTTCGACGACGCCGAGGAGCTGCCCTCCGGCGCGTCCGACCTGCTGGTCGGCATCCGGCGGGGACGTCGGCTGTCCGAAGTGGCCCGCATCGAGACCAACCGCACCGCCCACCTCATCGAGAACGCGTCGGGCAAGGTGCTCGCCGAGCTGGCCGACGACGAGGTGCGGGCCGATCTACCCGGCGATGCCCACGTCCCCACCTCGTGGCGCGAGATCGAGATCGAGCTGGTGGAGGGGGACGAGCAGTTTCTGCGGCGGGCCGACAAGGCGATGCTGCGAGCCGGGGCGACGCGCTCGGCTGTCTCGTCCAAGCTGGCCCGCGCCGTCGGCGCGCCCCACCGGCCGGTGGCGCAGGGCAACTCCACCCGACCGCTGGTGCAGCGCTACCTGCGCACCCACTACGAACGCATCCTGGCCGGAGACCTCGACCTGCGCCGCGGTCAGGACGCCGTACACCGGACCCGTGTCGCCATCCGCCGGTACCGCAGCGTGCTGCGGGTCTTCGCCGACGGCTTCGATGCCGAGGCGGCCGCGCACCTCGACGCGGAACTGGCCTGGTTCGCCACCGTGCTGGGTGCCGCGCGCGACGCCCAGGTGCTCAGCGCGCGGCTCGACAAGCAACTCGCGAACCTCCCCGAGGACGTCGACGCGGGCCCCGTCCACGAGCGGCTGCATCGTGAGCTGAACGGTCGGGCGGGCCGGGCGCGCGGGCGGTTCGGCCGCACGCTGCGGGGTAAGCGGTACACCGCGATCCTGGCGACCCTCGCGCAGTGGGACGTCCAACCCCCGCTGTCCGAGGCGGGCTTCCGCGCACCGAAGTACTACCTGCGACGCTCCCGGCGCAAGGCCGTCGCCCGGCTGCGAGCGGCCACCGACCCCGACCTGCCCGCGGGTGAGATGGACGCCGCGCTGCACCGCGCCCGCAAGGCGGCCAAGCGGGCCCGGTACACCGCCGAGGTGCTCCGGCCGCGGCTCGGCCAGCCGGCCTGCCGGCAGCGCGCGAGCGCCAAGCACGTCCAGGACGTTCTCGGCGAGGGCCAGGACGCCGTGGTGGCCGCCGCGCTCCTGTACGACCTCGGCGCCCAGGACGTAGAACCCGCCGATCGGGTCGGCTTCATGTTGGGCGTCCTGTGGGCGGCCGAGCAGGAGCGCCGGCGGGCGGTCCACGCCGCCGCGGCGACGCTGGTCATTCGCCACTGACGAGACACTGACGCTGACGAGACACTGGCGAGCGAGCCACTTCCGTCGGACGCTCGATCCAGATCAGTACCGACGTACGAGGACATTCGCTGTCGCCGCGAAATACCGTGAGGCGTGCCCCCCACCCGCGTCCTCTTGATCGACGATCTGGTGCTGCGCGCCGAGGTCCTGGCGTTCGGGCTGTCCGCGCGCCCGGAATTCGTCGTCGTCGGCCGGTTGCCGTTGCGCGACCCCGAGCTCGCGCAACGCTGCGCGGCCGCCCCCGCCGACGTTGCCGTCGTCGCCCTGGTCGAGGGCCCGGGAGCGGAGAACGCGGCAGAACCGGGGGCGGGCACCACCGGCCCGGAGCGGGCATTCCCGCCCGACCCCGAGTACCTGGCCGAGCTGGCCGCTGTTTTGCGTCGCAACCACCCCGGGCTGCGGCTGATCGCCCTCGTCGACCCCCGCGACACCCCGCTGGTCGAGGCGCTGGGCGAAGTTCCGTCGTGGAGTCAGATCGCGGCGTCCAGCTCGCTCGATGAGCTCGCCGCGTTGATCGTCCCCCCGGCCGGGCGCTCCACGCGCTGACCCCCGCGGGGCGCCCGAGGACAGCAAGCGCTCCTCCTCCAGATGGGGGAGGCGCCGCCCGCCGAACGCCCGAGACGGAGTTCGGCCGTTGACGGGATCTGTGAAGGCCCGATGGTTCGTAGCGTTCCCCCCAGATCCACACGGGGGTAATGGTCAATGGGAGTCAACGAACCGTTTCGGTGCATCGTCGCCGGTCACCGGCTGCTGATCGCCGTATTCGTCATCGTGCCGCTGCTCGCGGTCGTCGCACTCGGCCCGGGCGGGACCGGCCAACGCGTCGCCTCGGCCCGCATCCAGGCCACCAGCGACACACTCGGCTCGGACACCGAGGCCGATTCCGTCCTGAACCGGGTGCGCGGCATCGCGACCAGCACGGACGTCGTCGCCCGGGCGATGCACAACGCGGGGCTCACCGGACACGCGCCCGCCTACGTCGGTGCTCACGAGATCACCGTCACCCGGCTCGGCAGCTCGGGCGTCGTCGACATCACCGTGACCGACCGGGACGCGAACTTCGCGAAGGCGCTCGCCGGCTCGCTGGCCAAGGTGGTCGTCAATTTCATGCGGGGCTCCGGCAACGGCGCCTCCGACTCGCTGGTCAAGAAGCTCAGCGAGCAGGAACAGAGCCTGCAGGCCGAGCGCAGTCGACTGGTGACCGCGCTCGCCCAGGCGCACGGCGCCTCGACGATCGCCCAGTACTCGGCGCAGCTGTCGAGTCTCGACCAGCAGCTCGGCGACGTCTCGGGCACCGTGCAGCAACTGGAGGTGGCGGCCGCCACGGCCAGCACCGCGGAGGTGATCTCCACCAGGCTGACCTCGTCGCCGCTGGCGACGAGCTCGGTAGTGAGGGACATCCTCGCCGGGCTCGGCGGCCTGGTCGCGGGCCTGCTGGTCGCGTCGCTGCTCGAGATCGCCCGCCCACGGTGCGCCGACGCGCACGCGGTGGCACGCGAACTGGACGCACCGATGCTCGGCGTCCTGGAATCACCGGCTGCTGCCCGCCCCCGGCTGCGTGACCGCCGCCTCCACCTGCGTGACCTCCGGCCACGCAGGTGGAGGCCACGCAGGTGGAGGCCACGCAGGTGGCGGCGCAGCGCAGCCACCCCGCCGCCGTCCCGCCTCGGAACCCGGCCCACTCTGGCCCTCCGCCGCGCCGCCACCAAGGCGCACGTCGGGAGCCTCGCGCTCCTGGGCGCCACGGGGAACACCGAGTCGAAGGAGCTGGCGCGGGCCCTGACCCTCCAGCTCGAGACGAGCTGCGCAAGCAGCAACCGGCGCAGCAACGGCCGGGCCCGCTCCGAGCCCGGCCCCGCCCCGGGCAACGGAAAGAAGACCGCCGGCCGACAAGAAGCCGGCAGCGGGACCGGCAGCGGGAGCAGCAGCACGACGGCGACCCGCGAGGTGGTCACCACCGAGGTCGCGCCGGCTGTGCGCGTCCTGACCCTCGAGGACATCGGCGCCGGGGTTCCCGGCGAGCGGTACGGGTTGCTGGTGACCGCGCGGGCGCTCATGCCTGCGGCGGAGGTCCGACGCATCCGGGATCTCGCCGGCGCGACCGGCTGGCCCGTTGTCGGTGTCCTCGACATCGACGGCTCACGACGGAGGGATCGGTAGATGATCAGCAACCCGGGTGTCAGAGTGTGTATGTACGGCGACGGGGCAGCGTCCGCGCTCTCGGCCCGCATCGGGGCCGGACTGGCCATGCTGGCCGAGGCACGGCGGATCGAGCTCGTCGGTCCGGACGAGCCCGCCGACCTCGCCCACGCCGTCGGGGCGGCCGAGGTGACCGGACGCGCCGCGATGCCCCTGCGCAGCGTCGATGTGCTCCCGCTGCGCGCCGGGCGGTTGGCGCCCTCGCCGGGATGGGTGCGCCGGCAGCGCCGCACCCATCACGGCGCGACCTGGCTGGCTCACGGGCAGAGTGCCGGGCGGTTGCTGCTCGCCGCCGGACTCTCGCCCGCCGGACGGTTGCACTGCCTGCCGCTGCTGGCCCCACCCGTCGAGGAACCGGACCCGACACACTCGGCACTGCGCACGGCCGTACGCGACCGCCTGGGCCTTCGGCCGGGGCAGCGGCTCGTGATCGGCCGCGAGCTCGCCGTCGCCGGCGACCAGGAAGGCGGCCAGGAACCCGCGTGGGAGCGCGACCTGCGTTCCTCCCGCCGCCCCGAGATCGTGGTGCTGCGGATCCGCCCCACCGACCTGGAACACAGCGTCTACCGGGTGCATGCCGCCGGGACGGGCTGGTTGCCCGAGCCGCTGTCACTCACGGCGCTGCTCGCAGCCGGCGACGGGTTCGTCGCAGCCGACTCGCACCTGACGGCCTGCTCCCCGGCAGTCGCGGCGATCGACTGGGGTCTCCCGGTGGTGGCGCGCGCCACCGACGCCGTCTCCGATCTGGTACTGGCGAGAGGGGCAGGTGCGGTGGTGCCGGCGGGGACCGGCCGCATCGCCCGCGGCGTGCTGGAGCTGCTCGACGGTGACCTGCTGTTCAGCCGCGCCGCACCGGGACCGGCGCCGGGTCACCGCCTGGCCGAGTTCGCGCGCTCCCTGCTCGCGGTGTACCGCAGGGCGCAGCGGCGCACGCTGATCAGTGGTGCCGCGTGATCACCGACCCGGTCCGTTCGACGGCGCCGCCACCGACGATCCCCTTCGCCGGTTGTCACATCAGCCCGGGAGCCCGGACCCAGGCCCTCGAGGCGATGTCCAGCGGCTGGCTGACGGCCGGCAAGCGGACGGTGGAGTTCGAGAATCGCTTCGCCACCTGGGTGGGGGCACGACAGGCGGTGGCGGTCAGCTCGTGCACCGCCGCGATCGAACTGTCCCTGCGGGCGCTCGGGTTGCCACCCGGCTCTCCCGTGCTCACCCCGACGCTGACGTTCTGCGGTGCCGTCCACGCCATCATGCATGCCGGGCTCCGGCCCGTGTTCGTCGACGTCGACGAGGCGACCCTGACGACCAACGTCGAGGCGACAGCCCGGACGGCGGCGGCGGCACGGCCCGCCGCCATGATCCTCCAGCACATGGCCGGTTACCCGGCCGACGTGACTGCCCTGGCCGACGCCGCCGGGCTCCCGCTCGGCCGGGTGGTCGAGGATGCGGCGCACGGCCTGGGCGCCGCGGGGCCGGACGGGCCGATCGGCACGATCTCGGGCTCGACCTGCTTCAGCTTCTACGCCACCAAGAACCTGCCCATCGGCGAGGGCGGCGCCATCACCACCGCCGACGCCCAGCTCGTCGACCGGCTACGGGTCCTGCTTCAACACGGCATGAGCCGGGACGCCTGGCGTCGCTACGAGCACGGCGCCGCCTGGCGGTACGACGTAGAGGGCAGCGGGTTGAAAGCCAACTTCACCGATCTGCAGGCAGCGATCGGCCTCGGGCAGCTGGCCCACCTGGACGGGTGGCAGGACCGCAGGCATGAGATCGCGGCCCGGTACGACCTGCAGTTGTCGACCGTGCCGGGTATCTCGCTTCCCCCGCGCCCGGTCGACGGCAGGCATGCCTGGCACCTGTACGTCATCCGCGTCCACGACCGTTTCGGGCTGAGTCGGGACCAGCTGTCCGCCGAGCTCGGCGTGGCCGGGGTCGGCACCTCGGTGCACTTCATCCCGGTCCACCGCTTCCGCTACTTCCGGAGCGTGCTCGGCGACCTCGCTCCGCAGCTGCCGGTGGCGGAGCTGGTGGCTGATCAACTGCTGTCCCTACCCATGCACCCGCAGCTGTCCGATCAGGACGTCGACCACGTCTGTGACCGGATTGCCTCGCTGTGCCGATCGAAGGAGACGACGTGAAGTACCTGCGGAACCGAACTTCCGACCAGCTCACGAACGAGCCGGACAGCCGGGCGCGCACGCTGATCGTCGGTGCCGGGAACGCGGGCCACACCCTGGTCCGCGACCTGATCGACACGCCGAGCTTCGGGCTGCGGCCCATCGGCTTCCTCGACGACGCCCGACACAAGCGGGTCGAGCACCTTCCGGTCCTGGGTTCGCTCGCGGCGCTGCCGGACGTGGTCTCGAACCACGGCGTCGAGGTGGTCATCGTCGCGATCCCCTCGCTGCCGCCGATCGAGCTGGCGAACCTGCTGCGAGACGCGGCGCGCACGGGGGCCCAGGTGCGCTATCTGCCGACCTTCCACGCGGCCGTGCAGCGCGGTAGCCGGGGCGGGGACCTGTGCCTCGTCTCGCCGGCGTCGCTGTTGGGTCGCGACGAGGTCCACGTCGTGCGGCCGTCCACGCGGGCGACCGTGCACGGCCGCCGGGTGCTGGTCACCGGGGCGGGCGGTTCGATCGGCAGTGAGCTCTGCCGGCAGATCAGCTCCTACGGGCCCTCGGCGCTCTACCTGCTGGACCACGACGAGTCCAACCTGCACCGGCTGCAGTTGGAGATCAGCGGCACGGCGTTGCTCGACTCCGACGAGCTGATCGTGGCCGACATCCGCGACACCGCCCGGATCCGGAGCCTGTTCGCGGCACTCCGGCCGCAGGTCGTCTATCACGCGGCCGCGCACAAGCATCTTCCGCTGCTGGAGAAGCACCCCTGCGAGGGGATCAAGTCCAACGTCCAGGGCACCAAGAACCTGATCGACGCCGCCGTCGAGAGCGGAGTCGAGCGCTTCATCCTCGTCTCGACCGACAAGGCCGCGGAGCCGACCTCGGTGCTCGGCGTCACGAAGCGCATCGCCGAGCTGGTGGTGCGCAGCCGTGCGGGTCGCGGCACGAGCGTCGGGGCGGTCCGGTTCGGCAACGTCCTCGGCAGCCGCGGTTCCTTCCTGCACGTGCTGGCCCACCAGATCGCGGCGAACGAGCCGATCACGATCACCGACCCGGACGTCGACCGGTTCTTCATGACGGTCGAGGAGGCGGTCGGGCTGGTGCTCGAGGCGGGCGCGATGGCCGAATCCGGCGAGACGTTCGTACTCGACATGGGCGAGCCGGTGCGCATCGTCAACCTCGTGGAGGCGTACGCGGCGCAGGCCGGGATCACCCACTTCGAGGTGCGGTTCACCGGTCTGCGGCCGGGCGAGAAGCTGAACGAGACGCTGTTCAGCTCCACCGAGTCGCGCGTCCCGACCGCTCACCCGCGCATCTCCGCGACGAGGGGCGAGCCGCTGCCGGTCGATCTCGAGGAGCGACTGGAGGATCTGATCGAGACCGCCGCCCGCGACGAGGCGGAGAAGGCGCGGCTGCAGATGGCCGAAATCGTCACCGAATACCTGCCCCCCGTCGAGCCGGTCGGCGCCCTCGCCGGGCTGTTCGACTCCCTGTATCCGGACGACTACTGATGCACGCCACCCTCGTCCAGGCCGGCGCCCGGATGACGATCGAGAGCCGGGCCGCGCACTTCGACCGGTTGATCGCAGAGGCGTGCGGGGCGGCGCTTCGCCCCACGCCGAACGACGGCTCGCCGTCCGACGAGCCGGACATCCGGTTGCTGATCGACGACCGGGCCGACGGGTTCGAGCTCGACGGCTGGTGTCCGCTCACCCGCGGCGCGTACCACCGCGACGGCAACGTAGTGGTGCAGAACGCCTGCGGTTCGGGTCTGGACCTGCGCATCACGGTGCTGCCGGAGCTCGCTCGCACGCGTATCCGGATGGAGGCCCGGTTCCGCCCGCCCGCCCGGGAACGGGCCGCCGCGTACGCCCTGCGCTCGCGGTTCCACCTGCTGGCGCGGGCGGTCCTGCTGCAGTACCCGGCGCTGTGGATCGCGGCCACCCGGGGCCGGGTCCCTCTCCACGCGGCGGCTGTGCGGCTCGGTTCGGGCGTGGCGCTGCTGGCCGGGCCGGGGGGCGTCGGCCGGTCCACGATGCTGCTGCAGGCGCTGCGCCGGGGGGCGGTCGCCAGTTCGGACAACCTCTGCGTGAGCGACGGGCAGACGGTGCACGGGCTGGTGGAGCCGGTGCGCATCGAGGGGGCCGGCGGGCGCCGGATGCCCCACGGCCGCGGCGAGCGCAGCCTGCCCGGACGGGTCGACGCGCTCGTCCCGGACCGGGTGGTGATCCTGCGGCGCGCCCCCGGGGGCCGCACCACCGCCCGGGACGTGCCGGGCAGGCGCGCGGTCGAGGCGCTGGTCGGTGGCACCTACATGGCCGGGGAGCTGCGCCGGTACTGGTCGTTCGCCGCGACCTTGGGCTACGGGACGGGCCGCGGGCCGATGCATCCGCCGATCGCCGCGGTGGCGGCCGGGCTCGGCCGGCTGCCCTGCGTGGAGATCGTGCTCGGGGAGCGCCCGGTCCCGACCCTCGACGACCTGCTGCCCGCTGCGGCGTTGGAAAGCGCATGACCACCGCCGCGGGGCGGCTCCACGTCGCCACCATCGTCACCCGCTTCCAGGCCGGCGCGGGTTCGGTCGCGCTGCACGGGGCGAGGGGCCTGGACCCGGACCGCTTCCGGGTGACCATCCTCGCCGGCAGCGGCGACCGGCTGCTCGACGAGGCGGCGGAGGCAGGGTTCGCGGTGCGGCTGGTGCCCGAGCTGCGCGCGGAGATCTCGCCGCGGCTCGAACCGCAGGCGCTGTCGCGGCTTCAGGCGCTGCTCGCGGCCGACCCCGCCGACGTCGTGCACACGCACAGCGCGAAGGCGGGGACGATCGGACGGCTGGCCGCGAGGCGGGTCGGCGTGCCGCGCATCGTCCACACCTACCACGGCTTCCCGTTCCACGACTTCCAGTCCCCCGCCCGCCGGGCGGCCTACGTCGCGATCGAGCGGCGGATGGGGCGCTTCACCGACGTCGGACTCTGCGTCGGATCCGGCGTGGCCGCGGAGGCCGTGCGCCGGCGACTGATCGCCCCGGAGCGGGTGCGCACGATCGGCGTGGCGGTCGACCATGCGGTGCCGACCGCGACCGCCGCGGCCCGCTCCGCCGCCCGGGCCGCGCTGGGCCTTCCGGAGGACGCACTGGTGGTCGGGTGCGTCGGACGGCTCGCCTACCAGAAGGCGCCGGAGCACTTCGTCGCGGCGCTCGACCGGCTGGGCCGGCGGGACGTCGTCGGGGTCTGGATCGGCGACGGGCCGATGGCCGACGAGATCCGCCGCGCCGTCGACCGGGCCGCGCCCCGGGCACGCATCCTGCTGACCGGCGAACGGGCCGACGTGCCGGACCTGCTGCCCGCCTTCGACGTGTTCGCGTTGCCGAGCCGCTACGAGGGGCTGCCGGTGGCCATCGTCGAGGCGATGATCTGCGGCGTGCCGGTCGTGGCCAGCGCGGTCAACGCGATGGGCGACGTCGTGGTGCCGGGCCGCAGCGGGCTGCTCGTCCCGCCGCAGCGTCCGGATCTGTTCGCGGGGGCGGTCGGCTACCTGCTCGACCACCCTGCGCACGCGGCCGAGATGGCACGGGCCGCCCGCATCGCGCTCGACGGGCGGCACGACGAGGCCGAACTCGCCACCGCCCTGACGCACGCCTACCTGCCCGAGCAGCCGGCCCCGGCACCCGCCGCGGCCGTTGATCAGAATTCCGCCGACATCGAGGAGCCGGTGTGCACGTAGAACTGTTCAGTCATCCTGAAATCGACGCGGGCCCGGTTCCCGGGCTCACCGTCTTCGACAGCCCCGAGGCGCGGGCCGACACCGACCTGCTGGCCAGGCTGTCGGAGGGGACGCGCACGGCCGATCTCGCCGCCGACCCGGTGGTGCTGCCGGACTTCTGCCACAAGGAGAAGTCCGAGATGCCCTCCAGCATCGCGGTGGCGACCCGAGGGGCGATACGTCCGTCGCTCACCGATGCCGCACTCAACTGCGGCATGGCCCTGGCCACCCTCGACGTGGACCGCCCGGCGAGGTCCGCGATCACCGAGTTCTACCGGCGGGTGCGCGAGCGGTACCCGAACCCGCCCGGCTGGAAGCGGGAGCTCACCCGCGGTGAGGTGCTGCGGGCGGCGACCGAGGGCGCGGACTTCGCGGCCGACCGGTTCGGCATCGAGCAGCGCGACATCGACCGGGTGGAGGAGTTCGGCCGGCTGGACACCGAGTCGTACGGCGGTGCCGAGCGCGCGCGCCGGGAGCTGCCGTGGATCTGCGTGCAGATGGCTCGGCTCCGCTTCGGCAGCATCGGTCCGAGCACGCACTTCCTCGAGTTGCAGGAGGTCGAGGAGATCCTCGACCCTGCCGCCGCGGCCGCTCTCGGCGTACGGCAGGGGCAGGTGACCCTGCAGTTCCACAACGGCGGCGGAGTGCTCACCGGCCAGGTCGGGGAGATGTACGCCCGGCGCAAGGCGGCCTCGCGGCTGCTGCGGGCGGAGATGTCACTCGCGAAGCCGCTCGCCCACGTGCGTGGCCGCCGGCGGGCCGCGCTGTCGCAGCGCTACTCGGCCTACTTCAAGGCCGGCTGCCCCTCCATCCCCATCGAGGGCGACGAGGGGCGGCGCGTGATGCTCGCCCAGCAGCTGTCGATGAACTACGGCTTCGCCTACCGCCTGGCTACCTTCGCCCACCTCCGGCAGTTCGCGCGGGAGGTGCTCGGGGCGCAGCTCGACCTGGTCGTCGACTCGCCGCACAACTCCATCTACGAGGAGAACATCGGCGGCGCCCCGGCCTTCGTCCACCGGCACAACGCGGCTCGAGCGTGGACGCCGGAGATGATGACCGGCCACCCCGCCTTCGCGCAGACCGGGCAGCCGCTGCTGGTTCCGGGCACCAACCGGACCTCGTCGTTCCTGTGCGTGCCCGCGCCGCAGGCGCACCGCAGCCTCTACACCGCCTGCCACGGCACCGGCAGCATCATCAAGGCGTTCGTCCAGGACGGCCGTTCCGGTCCGGATCCGTACGCCAGGCACACGCTGCGCTACGGCTACACCGACGGCGCTCCGGACGAGGTCATGCAGTACGACGACCGCGGCGTCGACGAGGCGGTCGGCATCCTGACCGGTAACGGGCTGGTGCGCCCGGTCGCCCGGCTGCGGCCGTTCGCGGTGCTGACGTGACCGCCGCGGGCACGGCGCAGACCACGTCGCGGACGTGGCGCGCGTTGCTGCCCGCCGACCGCCGCTACGTGGTGCTCCCGTCGCGGACGCACCCGATCCTCGCGTCCGACCGCGACGCGGACGTGCTGGAGTACGTCCGGCGCTCGCTGCTCGCCCGGCCGCCGGGGACCCGGCTGCCGGGGTGGGTCTACGAGGCGGCGCGGTCGGCGTTGCGGGCGCCCGCGGTGTGGCGGATGGTGCCGACCTGGCGGCCCGACACCGCCGTCCGCGCGGGGTGGGAAGCGGCCTTCGCCGAGTGGATCCGTCGTTCGGGGCACCGGGTCGTGGCGCTGGAGCACAGCCACGACCCGGACCGGCGGGCGGTGCTGCTCGTGTTCCCGGAGAGCTCCGCCGAGCCGTCGCTGGCGGTGAAGGTCCCCGCCACCCCGGAGGCCACCGCGCGGATCGCCGGCGAGCGGTCGCGGCTGACCCAGCTGGCACGCATGCCGCTTGAGAATGTACGTGGCACCGTGCCGCGGCTGGTCACGCTGCCGGTGGCCGACGCCGACGAGCTGCTCGTGACCACCGCAATGCACGGCGAGCCGATGTTCGTGGCCTACTACCGCGACGGCCGGACCCAGAACCCGGCCGCCGTGCGCGCGGACTTCCGCGCCGCCGAGGAGTGGCTGGCCGCCCTGCAGGCCGACGCCACCGGGGAACCGACCCCACTGCATCTCGCCGACGGCATCCGTGCGGCCGCTCGCGCCCACCTCGTCGATCGGCCCGCCGATCGCGAGCTGGTCGACGAGGGCCTGCTCGCGCTGGAGCGCCGGCTCTCGGCGCACCGGTGCCCGCAGCGCATCGTGCACGGCGACTTCTGGGCCGGCAACCTGTTGCTGCGCGACGGCACGGTCAGCGGCGTCATCGACTGGGAACGGTGGGAGCCGGCCGGCAGCCCCGTGCGCGACCTCGGCCGCTTCGCCGTGTCGTACTCGCTCTACCTGGACCGACAGACGCCTGCGGGCCGCCCGGTACGCGGGCACCCCGGCTTGGTCGCCGGGTCCCGAACCGGGGGAATCGGCTACGCCCTGCACGGGACGGGCTGGTACCCGGCCACCGTTCGCGCGTTCGTCGCCCGCGGACTCGCCCGGCTCGGGCTGAGCAGCACTCTCGACTCGGACGTCCTGCTGGCCGAGCTGGCGGCTATGGCCGCCGAGTCGACCAGCCCGGAGTTCGCCCGCACGCTCTGGCTCATCTTCGCCGCCCTGGCCCGGGACCCGCGATGACGCTGCTGACCGCCGCGCCCGCCCGGCCGACGCCGAGACCCGGAGCCGGCCTGCGCCGCGGGAGTACCGAACGCTTCGCGGTCATCGCGATGGCGCTCACGGTGGCCGGCCAGCCCCTGCTGCACCCGAGCGGCCCCGGCAACAGCTCGCCGGTGGACGTGTTCACGGTGCTGTCGATCCTCGCGGTCGCCCTCTGGTCGGGAGCGACGCTCGTCCGCGTCCGCGTCCCCTACGCATACGGCGTGGGCCTGATGGTGCTCGGGGGTGCGATCGCCGGCGCCGTCGGGCCGCTGCCGCGCACAGCACTGCTGACGGTCATGCAGGATCTGCTGCTGGTGATGTGGTGCGCGGCCTTCGCGGTCCTCGCCTCCGACCGGCGGCGCCTCAGCCTGCTGGCCAACACCTGGGCCTATAGCGCCGAGATCGCCGCGGTCGTCCTGATCGTGGGGTACCTGACGCATGTCACCGCGATCACGGGGGTGGTCGCGCGCGAGGGCAACCGCGTCCTGTTCACCTTCGGCGATCCGAACTATGCGGCCACCTACTGGGTGATGTCGATCTTCGTCGTCTACGCCTGCCGGCGACCGCTGCGCCCGTGGCTGCGGCGCGGCGCCTACGCGCTGCTGCTGTGGGCGCTGTTCCTCACCGAGTCCAACGGGGGCGTCGTCGAGCTGATCGTCGGCTTCGGCGTCCTGGTGATCGTGGCGCAGACGCGCCGGCGGGGCACGACCGCCGGAGTCGCCACCGCCCTGGTCGTGCTCACCCTCGCCGGCAGCGCGGCCGTGTTCACCCCGCTCAGCACGATCCAGACGTGGGCGCGCGACTCCGGGCAGTCCTACCTCGTCAACTCCATCGGCCGCAGCAACGACAGCAGCTCCCAGCGCAGCCAGCTGATCGCGGAGTCCTTCCAGCTCTACGCCCAGGACGGATGGCAGGGCTCGGGTCCGGCCTCGACCAAGCAGCTGCTCACCGACCGTGGCTACGAGTACGCCAAGGAGGCACACGACGACTACCTCGCGGCGCTGACCGAGCGCGGTCCCCTCGGCCTGCTCGGTCTGCTGTGCCTGGTCGCTTCGGTGGCCGTGCGCGCGGGCGCCGTGGCCCGCGCCGCCCTGCACGACCAGGTCACGGCGCTGCCGCGGCCGGCGGGTCTGCTCGCCGCGGTGGTCGCCGCCGGGGTCGCCGGCACCTTCTACGAGATCCTGCATTTCCGCTTCATCTGGGCGCTGTTCGCGCTGATCGCGGCCTACTCGTGGCAGCAGCAGGCCGCGGGCCGGCGGTGGACGCGGGAGCGTCGATGAGCGGCACAGCACCCCACCCGGCGGAGGCCGAACCGCGACCGGCGTCCCCGCCCGCCCGGCTGGGACGCCGATCCGCGATGTCCAACCTGGTCGCCCAGGGCGCGGCGCTCGGGGTGGTGTCGCTGGCGAGCCTGATCATCGCCCGCCTCGGCGGGGCCGCCGTCCTCGGCGAGTACACCCTGCTACGGGTGCTGCCCTGGCTGGTGGGCGTGGTCACCAGCTGCGGGCTGCCGATCGCCTCGAGCTACTTCCTGGGCGCGCGCAGCGACGACCGGGCACTGCGGCCGACGCTCGCCACCCTGGCCGGCCTCAGTGGTCTGGTCACCATCGGGGTCTGGGCGGCCCTGACGCCGGTGCTGCACGGGCTGCTGTTCGAGCGCGTGCCCTTCGCGTTGGTGGTCGTGATCGGCTTCACCGGCATCACCCAGCTGTGGACGGTGTGGGCGAAGGCGTGCTGCCAGGGTTCGGCGGACCTGCGCGGCGCGAACCTGATCATCGTCTGCGAAGAGTTGATGTTCCTGCCCGCCTACGGCATCGCCCTCGGGCTCGGCCTGAGCGGCATCCAAGCCGTGGTCGCCGGCATGGTGGCGGGCGGGACCGCCGCCACCCTCATCGCCCTCGCCCGCCTGGTCCGCGCCGGGTTCCTCCGGGGCTGGGGCCGTCCCTCGCTGCCGCTCGCCCGCAGCGTGCTGAGCTACGGCGCCCGCGGGCAACTGGGCAACCTGCTGTGGCTGGTGAACCTCCGGCTGGACTTCCTGATCCTGGGCGCCATGGCCGGTCCGGCCACGCTCGGCATCTACGCCGTCGCGTCGAAGTTCGCCGAGCTGATGCGGCTGCCGGCCACCGCCCTCAACTACGTGCTCTATCCCCGCTTCACCCGGGAGAACCCGCGAGCAGCCTGGCTGGACGCCCGCCGGCTGCTCAAACGGGCATGCCTGCTCACCGTCGCCGGTACACCGGTCCTCGCGGTGCTGTCCGTGGTCGCGTTGCCGCTGCTGTTCGGCACGGAGTTCAAGCCGGCCGTCCTGCCCGCCTGTCTCCTGCTCCTAGGCCTCTCGGTGGAAGGCGCCGCGGCGGTCGGGTCCGCCTACCTCTGGGGCGCCGGCCGCCCGGGCGCCAACTCGCTCGCGATGGGGGCCGGGGTCGTGCTCACGATCGGGTTCGACCTGCTGCTCATCCCGGCGCACGGGGCGCCCGGGGCCGCCGTCGCCTCGAGCATCGCCTACCTGGGGACCGCGGCCCTGCTGACGGCGTTCACCCTCACCCCCCTTCGACAACGGATTGGTGTGCGATGAACGTGGTGTTCGGATGATGAGTACGCGGGGACGCGCCGTGTTCATCGGTGCGGTGCACGAGGCCCGGCCGGCCCTGGAGGCGCTGCTGACCAGTGCACTGGTCGACGTCGCGGCCGTGGTGACCTCGACGCCCGACGGCGCGTCCGGCCGAGCCGGGGCGGTCGATCTCACCGCGGCAGCCGAGGCACGGGGCGTGCCGGTCGTGCGCACCGACGACGCCAACGACCCCCGCGTCGTGGCCTCGGTGCGGGCCCTGGCTCCGGACCTGGTCGTGGTGGTGGGGTGGAACCAGTTGATCAAACCGGACCTGCTCGCCGTGCCCCGGCGCGGCTGCGTGGGCTTCCACGCCTCGCTGCTGCCGCACCACCGTGGCCACGCGCCGGTCAACTGGGCGATCCTGCGGGGCGAGGCGGTCACCGGAAACACCATGATGCTGCTCGATCCCGGTGCCGACACCGGCGACATCGTCGACCAGCTGCCCGTCCCGATCTCGCTGCTCGACACCTGCGCGACGGTCTACGAGAAGGTCGGCCGGGTCGGCGCGCAGCTGCTGATCAAGCACCTGCCCGGCCTGCTCGACGGCACGGCCCCGCGGCGGCCGCAGCACCGCGACGACGGCGATCTGCTGCCGCGGCGCACGCCGGAGATGGGCGTCATCGACTGGACTCGGCCGGCCCGCGAGGTCTACGACTGGATCCGGGCCCTCACCGCCCCCTACCCCGGCGCGTTCGGTGTGCTCGGCGGGCGGCGGGTCATGGTGTGGGCCTCGCGCCGTCCCGAGCCCGAGGGTCGACCGGGCGGCCGGCGTGGCCGGCCGGGCGAGATCGTCGACGTCGGGGACGCGGGCGTCCGGATCGCCGTGGGAGACGGGGACCTCCTCGTCACCGAGCTCTCCTGCGCCGGTGAGCCCCCGCAGCACGCGGCGGAGTGGTTCCGCGGGCAGCCGGTGGGCCTCGGAACCGCGTTCGACCCCGTACCCGCAGCGATCGCCGAATGGTCGCGGCGTGGCGGCCGCCGTCCGGAGGTGGTGGTGTCATGAGCCGGGTGCTGGTGGTGGCCGCCCACCCCGACGACGAGTTGCTCGGCCCCGGCGGCACGCTCGCGAAGCACGTGGCCGCCGGCGACGACGTGCGGGCGGTGATCCTCGCCGACGGGGCGACGAGTCGGTACGCGGACGACATGGTGGATGTCCTGGCCGACTGCGCCCAGCGGGCCGGGAAGGTGCTCGGCCTCGCGTCGGTCTCCGTTCGGTCGTTCGCCGACCAGCGGTTGGACACCGTGCCCATCGTCGAACTCACCCGCGTGGTGGAGGAGCACGTCGACGAGGTGCGTCCGACCGTGGTGTACACGCACTTTCCGGGGGACGTGAACACCGACCACGGTCAGGTGTCGCGGGCGGCCTGGATCGCCTGCCGGCCCTACGTGGCCCCGGGCCTGCGCCGGTTCGCCGTCTACGAGACCCCGTCGTCGACCGAGTGGGGTTGGCCCCTGGCCGGCGCCACCTTCGCCCCTGCCCTGTTCGTGGACGTGACGGCCACGATCGAGCAGAAGCTCGCGGCCATGGCGTCTTACGGCAGCGAACTGCGCGACTACCCGCACCCACGCTCGCTGCAGGCGCTGCGCGAACGTGCCGCCTACTGGGGAAGCCGGATCGGCGTGGCCGCGGCCGAGGCATTCCAGGTGTTTCGAGAGGTGGAGCGATGACATCGACCGCAGTGCGCGTGCCCGAGCGGGCCGGCTCGGAGGTCGTGGCCGACTCCCGGGCGCGACGGGTCGTCGACATCGTCGTCGCGGCACTCGGGCTGGTCGGGCTGGCCCCGCTGCTCGGTGCCCTCGCCGCGGCGGTGCGCGCGACCAGCCCCGGCCCGGCGATATTCCGCCAGGCCAGGGTCGGCGAGGGCGGCGAGGAGTTCCGCATCCTCAAACTGCGGACCATGGTGGACGGACCGGCCGACGCTCCGCTGGTGAGCGGCCCCGCCGACAGCCGTATCACCCCGATCGGGGCCTGGCTGCGCGGGTCGCGCCTCGACGAGCTGCCGCAGCTGGTGAACCTGCTGCGCGGGGAGCTCACGCTCGTGGGCCCGCGTCCGGAGGTGTTGCGCTTCGTGGCGGCCTACACCGCGGAGGAACGCGAGCTGCTGCGAGTGCGGCCCGGCATCATCGGCCCGGGCGCACTGCTGTTCGCCACCGAGCAGCAGAGTGCACTGGACGACACCGACGACCCGGAGCAGTATTACCTCGACACCCAGCTGCATCCGCGGCTAGCCCTCGACCTCGACCATCTGCGGCATCGCTCGGTGCGCCGCGACCTGGCGCTGATCGCCCGCTGCCTCGGGGTGTGCGTCCGTGGCGGCTAGCGACTGACCCCGTCGCGCGCCGCCGTGCGTTTTGCCCGATCAGTAGAGAACGTCGGAATGCGCGTCAATTCACACCGACGCAAGGGTCCGACGACGCTATTCTCAGACGTTCTTCATGGTTAATGTTCTCACAGCGGAAGCGCCACTGTTTTCGCCCCGGCTGTTCATTTGGCCGGGATCGGGGGGAGCCGCACTGCGGCTGAGCGAGGAGCGGGCGTCCGGAACCCGTCGGCTGGTGAAAGTGCAGAGCCGAGGTTTCGGAACCTGGTGATGATGGCGAATGGGCGATAGCTTCGAATTGGTCTTGGCCGACGAGCACGTCATGTTTCTCGACGGCTTGTCCGCGGTTCTGACGCAACTGGGCCATCGCGTCCTGGCCGCGGTGACGACTCAGGTGGCGCTGCGCGACAGCGTGCGGGCCTTTCAGCCGGAGATGGTGGTGACCGAGCTGCGGCTGAAGGACGGCGGCGGCATCGAGAAGATCGCCGAGTCGGTCGCGCACAGCCCGGGGACCAAGGTGGTGGTGCTGACCTCGGACCCCGACCGGAACGCGCTGCACGCCGCGCTGAGTGCAGGTGCGTCCGGTTACGTGCACAAGACGCGGAACATCGTCGTGCTGCTCGACCTGCTGGGCCGCGTCGCGGCGGGCGACGTCGTGATCGAGGCTTCGTTCACCCGCGCGCCGGTCGAGGATGCGGGGGTGCCGCCGGACCTGCAGCGGCTCGTGGAGTACCTGACCCGGCGTGAGCTCGAGTGTCTGGCCCTGCTCACCGCCGGCCAGGACACCGCAGCGATGGCGGGCACCCTCGGCGTTTCGACCACGACCGTGCGCAGTCACGTGCAGGCGGTCCTCACCAAACTCGGGGTGCATTCCCGGCTGGAGGCGGCGTCACTGGCCTCGCGGTATCGGCTCGTGCCGGTCCCGCCGCTGGCGGATTCCCGCGATATCGCGGTTCCGGCCATGCCTCCCGTGCGGCAACTCGCCTCGCCGCACCCGGTGGGTTCGCTCGACCACCGGGCGGTGGCTCAGGCGGTAGGGCTGGGCCGGCAGGCGTTCGGCCGCGTCATCCACCATCCGCGCTGAGACCCACCGCCACGGCGGGCGGGTCAGTCCCGCGGGCGGCGCAGCGAGACCACCGTCTCGTCGTCGGGCGACGAGTCCCCGGCGAGGGCGTCGCGTACGGACTCGGCCCCGAGCGACGACAGGCCGGTGAGGGCTTCGCGCAGCCGGGCCCGACCGTCGTCGATTACCTCGCCCCGGCGCTCGATCAGACCGTCGGAGAACATCACCAAGGTCGCCCCCGGCTCGAGCCGGAACCGGTGGGCGGCGTAGGTGACACCTCGCACCCCGATCGCCGGCGAGGTGACGACGGCGGCGTCGGTGACCGAGCCGTCCCCCGCCGCCAGCAGGGGCAGCGGATGCCCGGCGCTGACCATCTCGACGGTGCCGTCGGCGAGATCGACCCGGGCCACCACCGCCGTGGCGAAGGCACCTTGCAGCAGGCCGATCGCGAAGTCGTTGGTCCTGGCCAGGGCGTCGGCCGGCGCCCGGCCGACGTGCAGATAGGCCCGCAACGCGTTGCGCAGCTGCGCCATCGTCCCGGCGGCGCTGATGCCGTGGCCCGCGACGTCACCGAGCACGACGACCAGCGCGCCGTCCCGCAGCAGGAAGGCGTCGTACCAGTCGCCGCCGATCCGGCCGCCCTCGGCGGGCTCGTAGTGGGCGGTGAGGTCCCACCGCGGCAGCGTCGGCATCCGCGGCAGCAGGTTGCGCTGCAGCAGCTCCGCCATCCGGAGCTCCCCCTGGGCGCGCTTGTACATCGCCTCGAGCACGTGCGTCCGCAGCTGGTCGACCAGCTCGAGGTGGTGCGCCTCCCAGGGCGCCGACCGGTTGCGCACGATCTCGCGCCACCGCTCGAACGAGCGACGCGGGCTGAGCCGGACGCCGCCCCCCTCGCGCACCGCGATCGCCTTGTTGCGCGGATCGCCGCCCCAGTCGACGGTGCGCTGCTCCTCGACCCGGAACCAGAGCAGGTGCTGCCCGTCCGGCAGCGTCACCGCCAGCACGCCACTGGCCTGCTCGGGCCGGATCCCCGCGTTGGGCAGCGTCTCGCCCAGGCAGTCCGTGGCGGTCACCGACTCCTCGCTGTCGCGGGCCCACTGCACCACCGCCTCCAGCGCGGCGTCGTCAGGGACCGTGCCGCGCCGGGCGACGTCGCCCTGCACCGACACCACCACGCCGTCGGCCGGGACGAGATCGAGCAGGTCCGGCGCACCGAGCAGGGCGTCGGTGACCGGCGAGGAGTCGTCCAGCACCGCCGAGGTCAGCTTGTTCAGGACGGTCTGAGAGGCGAGCCGCGCGCGGAAGTCCTCGTCGGCCATCCGGTCGACGAGTCGCAGCGACAGGGTGGAGCCCAGGAACTCGGCGGCGGCCCGCGTGCCGTACGGCGGGGTGTGTGGCCCGCTGTAGTGGTGACAGGCGATCAGCCCCCACAGCCGGTCGTCACGCATGAGCGAGATCGACATCGAGGCCCGCACGCCCATGTTGCGCAGGTACTCGAGATGGATGGGGCTCACGCTGCGCAGCGACGCGTGGGTCATGTCCAGCGGGGCGCCGGTGACCGGGTTGAGCGCGGGGATCAGCGGGGCCGGTTCGTAGTCGACGTCCGAGATCAACCGCACCCAGTTCTTCTCGTACAGCGCGCGCGCCTGTGCCGGGATGTCGCTGGCCGGGTAGTGCAGGCCCAGGAAGGAGTTGAGGTCGTCCCGGCGCGCCTCGGCCACGACCTCACCGTTGTAGTCCTGGTCGTAGCGGTAGATCATCACGCGGTCGAAGCCGGTGAGAGTGCGGACAGCGCGGGCGGCGACGTCGTACAGCCGCCGCAGGTCGGCGGTGTAGTTCAGCTCCGCGACCGCGTCTCGGACCGGGCCATAGGTGTTGGGGAAGGAGAACGGCCGCGGCCCCTCGGCCCGTTCCAGCTCGAGCAGCAGCACCCCCTGATCGCGCCGGAGGATGGCGTCGAACCGCTGCGGGGCGCCGTGCCGCGCCAGCACGAGTTCCAGCGGGTTGCGGGCGTGCAGGTCGGCGAAGGAACGCACGAATCGGCGCACCTCGTCGGCGGCGTCGGCTCCGAGCAGCTCCGGCAGCGGCCTGCCCAAGGCTGCCGCCACCTCCACGCCCAGCAGGTCGGGGAGGTTCGCACTGGCCTGCGCCAGTTCCCACCGCGTCTCGTCGACGACCAGCAGCACGCCGCGCGGCTGGACGCTGCCGGGGACGTGGATGGGTTCACGGGCGCAGTTGTCGAGGTCGATCTGGGTCCCGGGCGGCAGCAGCTCCCCGGATCCGTCGTCCGCGGGGGCGCCGGGCGTCCCGGTCATGCCGCGCGGTCCCGCTCGAGGGTGGTGACTTCGACCTCGAGGGCGGCGAAGGTCGACTCGGCGGACCGGAGCACGCCCTCGCGGCGGGCCGGATCCGGACCGACCCACGCGGCCGTGACCGATCCGAGCGAGCGCCACATCGGTACCGGCCCCTCGGGATACGGTTCGAGGCTGCGCAGGGTCGTGCCGAGCCGGTCGAGCAGGGGGCGCAGCCGCCGGGCGAGCACCGCCCCGCCGAGCGTGGAGCCCTCGGTGACGTAGAGGCGGCCCAGCGCGTCCGCGTCCTCGATCGGGGCGGCCACCGCGTCGGTGTCGTCCCCCTCGGTGTCGGCCGCCACCTCCGGCGCGACGTGCGCGTCGCCGCCGACCGCGACCACGTCACCGGCCAGCAACGCCGCCCGCCGGCGGCGCGGCCAGTCGACGGCGGCCGCCAACTCCGGCGAGGCGTCGGCCCACCGATCCAGCTGCGGTTCGGTCACCGCCCAGAACCGATACAGCGCCTTCAGCACGGCGGCCAGGCGATCGGCGGTCAGAGCGGGGTCCAGGAGGTCGGTGAGCGTCTCGACCCGAGCGTGGCGGGCGGCGGTTCGATCG
The DNA here is from genome assembly GCA_963776855.1 of uncultured Actinomycetota bacterium. GTDB lineage: Bacteria > Actinomycetota > Actinomycetes > Mycobacteriales > Jatrophihabitantaceae > Jatrophihabitans. The sequence goes on from CAVZOC010000006.1 coordinate 300,944, forward strand.
CGGAGCGCTCCCGCAAGGGGATCGATGGGCACGAAACCGCCCTCCTCGCCTGCTGCAACCACGTCCGGAATCGCCCGGCCGAAAAATGATGACACAACGTCCCGAGGATCGGCCGAACGCACGCCCCGGGCCGCGTGCGAGGCTCGCGGCATGGCAACCGGCAGGCCTTCCCCCTACGACGCGGTGCTCCTCGACTTCTCCGGGACGCTGTTCCGCCTCGAACCGGCGGCGGACGCGCTGCGTGCCTCGCTGGGACCCGAGTACGCCTCCTGGGCCGACCGGCTGCTCGAGCTCGGCGCCGTCAACGGCTGCAGCAGCTCGTCGGACCTGCCCGACCACCTGGCCGACGCCTGGCACACCCGCGACCTGTCGCACGCCGCCCACCGTGCCGCCTACAGGGGGCTGGCCGTCCACGCCGGCCTCACCCCCGCCCAGGCGACCGCGCTCTACGAGCACACCGTCCGGGCCGAGGCGTGGCAGGCGTACGCCGACACCGTCGAGACCCTGCAGCGGCTCGCGGCCCTCGGCGTCCCGACCGCGCTGGTCAGCAACATCGGCTGGGATCCGCGCCCGGTGCTGGCGCGACACGACGTCGCTCACCTGCTGGGCGCTCTCGTGCTCTCCGACGAGCAGGGCGTCACCAAGCCCGATCCGCGGATCTTCCGGCACGCCTGCGCCGAGCTGGGCGCCGAGCCGCGCAGTTGCCTCATGGTGGGCGACAACGCCGAGGCCGACGGCGGGGCCACGCAGCTGGGAATCGAGTTCGCGCTGGTCGACCCGTCGCCCGGGCGGGCGCCCGACACCCTGCTCCGGGCCGTGGGCCTGGCCTGATCGGCTCGCCTGACGGCCTGGCCTAATCGGCTCGCCTGACGGCCTGGGCCGATGGCCTGGGCCGATGGCCTGGTCTGATGGCCTGGTCTGATGGACCCCACCGACAGTCGCCTTCGAGAACGAGAGGACCCCCGATGTCCGACGGCCCCGTGTACGCCCTGAACCTGTTCGACATCGCCGACGCCGCCGAGTACCGGGAGTACGCGCGCCGCTCGGTCGAAGCCGTCCGCCAGCACGGCGGCAGAGTCGTCGCGCTCGGCGGTTTCGGGAGCAACGTCGTCGGCGAGCTGGCGGCCCGGGAGACGCTGATCCTCGTCGAGTGGGAGTCCCGCGCCGCCTTCCAGGGCTATCTCGACGACCCGGAGCTGGCCGACCTGCACCCGCACCGCGAGGCCGGCTCGGCCAACTACGTGTGGCAGCTGTTCGACAAACTCTCGGACCTGCGACCGTTGCTGTCCCGCTGAGCCGCTGGGTGAGACCCGGGCCGAACCGACCTTAAGTCCCGCCGTGCCGGGTCAGGTATCGGCGTGCCCAAGTGGGAAGATGGTCTTCATGTCGGGGACAGATACGCTTCAGCGCGCGTCTGTTCCGTCGACCCCACGGCGATTCACCGGAATCCTCCCGCACCGGGTCCTGCGCTGGCGCCGGCCGATCTGGTGGCAGGAGATCGCCATCATCGCCGTGGGGTACTGGCTGTACTCGCTCGGACGCAACGCGATCCCCCGCCAGGCGTCCATCGCCGAACGGCACGGCCGAAGCATCCAGCACCTGCAGGACTGGCTCCACCTGAACTGGGAGCTGTCGTTCAACGAGATCGTCGCCGCCCACGAGTCGCTCGCACAGGTGCTGAACTACTACTACGCCACGCTGCACTTCATCGTGACGCCGGCGGTGATGGTGTGGCTGTTCGTGCGCCGGTCCCATCTCTACCGGGGCGCCCGGACGGTGCTGGTCACGACCACCCTCATCGCGCTGGGCGGCTTCGTGCTGTTCCCGACCGCGCCACCCCGGCTGCTGTCGGGGGCCGGCTACATCGACACCGTCGAGCTCTACCACACGTGGGGCTCGCTCGCGGATCCCGACATCGCCCACCATTCGAACCAGTTCGCCGCAATGCCCAGCCTGCACATCGGCTGGGCGCTCTGGAGCGGCGTGGCGATCTTTGTCTGCGCCCGGCACGCCTGGGTGAAGGCGCTGGGCGTCCTTTACCCGCTCGGCACCTTCGTCGTCATCATCGGCACCGCCAACCACTACATCCTGGATGCGGTCGCCGGGGTGGTGCTGGTGGCGGTCGCGTTCGGGGTGCAGTACCTGCTCTCCGGCCACGGCGCCTTCGTCGCACCGACCGACGCCCCCGACTTCGGGCGTCCCGACCCGCCGCTGCCCCGCCGGGCCGCCCAGGACGCTCACGCGCCGTAGAAGACCTGCTCCACCACCTTGCGGGCCCGCCGGGAGGCGCGCCGGTAGTCGTCGACGAGCTGTCCGGGGTCGGAGTCCTTGGGGTAGCCGAGCACCCGGGACACGGAGACCAGCTCCTGGCCCAGCTGGGGCAGTTGGTCGACCGGCTTGTCGTTGACGAGTACCAGCGCGTTTCGGATACGCGTCGCGAACCGCCACGCGGTGTCGAGCACCTCGATCTGCCCCGGCTCCAGCAGCCCGGCCGTGGCCAGCCCGGCCAGCGCCTCGAGCGTGCGGGGGGTGCGCAGCTCCGCCACCTCGTGGCCGTGATCGAGCTGCAGCAGCTGGACGGTCCACTCGACGTCGGCGAGTCCGCCCCGCCCGAGTTTCGTGTGCGTCGTGGGGTCCGCCCCCCGCGGCAGCCGCTCGGCGTCGATCCGCCCCTTCAGCCGCCGGATCTCCCGCAGATCGTCCGGCGCCAGCCCTCCCTCGGGGTAGCGGACCGGGTCGATCATCGCCACGAACCGCTCCCCCAGGCCCCGGTCCCCGGCAACCGGGCGCGCGCGCAGCAGCGCCTGCGCCTCCCAGGCCGAGGACCACCGGGCGTAGTACGCCCGGTAGGAGTCCAGCGAACGCACCAGCGCGCCGCTGCGTCCCTCCGGACGCAGGTCGGCGTCGAGCTTGAGCGGTGGGTCGGACGAGGCGGCGCCCAGGACCGAGCGCAGCGTGCCGGCGAGGTCCTTCGCGATGGCGGCGGCGGTCTCGTCGTCACCGTCGATCTTCTCATAGACGAACATGATGTCGGCGTCCGAGCCGTAGCTGACCTCGCCGCCACCGAGGCGGCCCATGGCGATGACGGCGAAGCGGACGGGCAGCGCCTCGAGCTTCCGGTTCTGGGTGACCGACCGCAGCACCAGCTCCAGGGTCGCGTCGAGCGTGGCGTCGAAGGTCGCGCTCAGCGCCGCGCAGATCTCGGTGACCTCCGGCGACTCGAGCAGGTCGGCGAAGGCGGTACGCAGCAGTTCGTGGCGGCGGACGGCTCGGATCGCGCGGATCGAGGCGGGCAGGTCGGCCTGCCGCTCCGCCGAACCGCGCATCGCCGAGAGCAGCTCGGCCGGGTTGCGCCGCTCCAGCGCCTGCGACGACTCGAGCATCCGCAGCGCCTCCGGGGCCCGGCCGAGCATGGGCGCCACGTAGCGGCTGGTGCCCAGCACCAGCGCCAGGTTCGTGGCGACCGCGTCGCCGTCGCGCAGCAGCCGCAGGTACCAGGGCGTGCCGCCGAGCTGGTCCGACAGCGTCCGATAGGCCAGCAGCCCGGTGTCGGGGGCGGGTGACTCGGCGAACTCCGCGAGCAGCACCGGCAGCAGCCCGCGCTGCAGCGCGGCGCGGCGGCTCAGCCCGGCGGTGAGCGACTCGATGTGCCGCAGCGCGGCCTCCGGGTTGTCGAACCCGAGCGCCTCCAGCCGCCGGCGCGCCTCGACGGTGGTCAGCCGCAGCGCCTCGGTGGGGACCTTCGCGACCGACTCCAACAGCGGCCGGTAGAACAGCTTCTCGTGCAGCCGCCGCACCTCGCGCACGTGCAGGCGCAGTTCGAAGTCGAAGACGTCGCGGGAGGTGCCGCGGTGGTCGGGCCGGTAGCCCATCGAGCGGGCCAGCCAGCCCAGGTCGTCCTCGTCGTCCGGCAGGATGTGGGTTCGCCGCAGCCGGCGCAGCTGCAGCCGGTGCTCGATGGTCCGCAGGAAGCGGTAGGAGTCGATCAGGGTGAGCGCGTCGTCCCGGCCGACGTACCCGCCGTTGCGGAGGGCCTCGAGCGCGGGCAGCGTCTCGGCCTGCCGCAGCGTCTCGTCGCCGCGGCCGTGCACCAGTTGCAGCAACTGCACCGCGAACTCGACGTCCCGGATTCCGCCGTGGCCCAGCTTGATGTCCCGCGCCTTCTGCGAGGCGGGGATGTGGTCGAGCACCCGGGCGCGCATCGCCCGCACGTCGGCCACGAAGTCGGTGCGCTCGGCGGCGGTCCAGACCATCGGCGCCACGAGGTCGCGGTAGGCCCGGCCGAGGTCGGCGTCCCCCGCCACCGGGCGGGCCTTGAGCAGGGCCTGGAACTCCCAGGTCTTGGCCCAGCGCTGGTAGTAGGCCTCGTGGCTGGCGAGGGTGCGCACCAGCGCGCCGTCCTTGCCCTCCGGCCGGAGGTTGGCGTCGACCGTCCAGGCGACGTCGCGGCAGATCCGCATCATCTCAGCGGCCAGCCGGGTGGCGGACTTCAGCGCTCCGGTGATCGCGTCGTCGTCGGCGTCCGGGTCGACCGGCTCGCCGACGAAGACGACGTCGACGTCGGAGACGTAGTTCAGCTCCCGCGAACCGGTCTTGCCCATGCCGATGATCGCCAGCCGGCACGGGGCCGCCTGCTCCGGCAGCGCCACGGCGGCCAGGGCCAGCGCCGCCTGCAGCGTGTGGCCGGCGAGGTCGGCCAGCAGCTCGGTGGCGGCCTGCACGTCGAGGTCCCCGACCACGTCCCGGCCGGCGATGGCGACCACCTCGCGGCGGTAGGCGGCCCGCAGGGCCGTGATGCCCTCGGCCCGCTCGACCGTGGCGCGCCCGCCGGTGGTGCCGGTGACCGGATCGTCCGGGTCGGCGCCGACGGCCGCGGCCAGCCGCGCCGCGACTCCCGCCGCGTCCAGCTCGCCGACCAGGACCGGCCACTGGTCGGCGTTGGCGACGAGGTGGTCGGCGATCTCGCCGGAGATCCCCAGCAGGCTCAGCAGCCGCGCCCGCAGCTCCGGACGCTGTTCCAGGGCCTCCCGCAGGCCCTCGGCGCCGGGTGCGGCGAGCAGCGTGGCGAGTGCCTCCAGTGCCGCGTCGGGGTCGGCCGCGCGCGCCAACGCGGCCACGACCACCGCGGCGTCGTCGCTCACCGGGCCGCCGGCCTCGAGGTCCCACCAGCGCATCGGCTCGCCGGCGAGCAGCTCGGCGGCGCGAGCCGCATCGGCGAACGACAGCCGGGTCAGTCGGGCGGTAGTGCGGGCGTCGGCCCGCGCGTCGGTGCGGTCAGTCACCCGCAGGCCGCCGCTCCGGCATCGGCAGCGGCGCGCCCCCGGGGGCGCCGCGGGCCGCCTCGGCCTCGCCGGCCAGCGCGGCCCGGATCGCGCCGGGGTCGGACACCGGCCCCGCCGTCGACGACGCCGGGCCGCTGGCCGGGCGGACGGCGGCGGGATTGCCCGCCACCTCGACGAAGGCCGCGGCGAACGGCGCCCACGCCTCGGCCAGGTCGTCGTGCACCCGCTCGGCCCGCTGCACGATGCCGTCGAGGTCGTGATCCGGCAGCAGGGGGGCGTCGGCCCGGGCCCAGTCGGCCACCACCTCCGGCGTGGTCTCGATGTGGAACTGGATCCCCCAGGCGAGGCGGCCGACGCGAAACGCCTGGTGGTCGACGGCCGGTGAGCTGGCCAGGTGCACCGCGCCGGCCGGGAGCGTCGTCACGGCGTCGTAGTGCCACTGGATGACGTCCGGGGTGATCGGCATCGGGCCGAAGAGCGGGTCGGTCGCGGCGGCGGCGCGTTTCGCCACCAGCTGGGCTCCGAGCTCCGGACCGTCCGCGATCGGTTCGACCCGCCCGCCGTGGGCCAGCGCCAGCAACTGGGCGCCGAGGCAGACGCCGAGCGTGGGCACCTCCTGGCGGACCACCTCGCGCAGCAACGCCCGCACGTCGCGCAGGAAGGGATGCCGGTCGTCGTCGGCCGCGCCCATCCCCCCACCGAGCACGACCACGCCGTCGATGTCGTCGAGCGAGTCGGGCAACGCCGCGCCGGCGGCGCTGGCGGCAAGGTCGCAGACGGTCACCTCGGCCCCGGCGTCCCGGAGCCACTCCCCGAGCCGGCCCGGCGCGTCGGCCGGGTCGAGCTGAAGCATGAGCACCCGCGTCGCCGCCACGCCCGCCACCCTACCGAGGGGTGGGAGAGGACTCAGAGCTTCGACAAGTAGGTACGTAGCTCGAAGGGGCTGACCTCGGAGCGGTAGTCGACCCACTCCTCGCGCTTGTTGCGAAGGAAGAAGTCGAAGACGTGCTCGCCCAGCGCCTCGGCCACCAGCTCGGAGCCCTCCATGGCCTGCAAGGCATCGGACAGGTTGTGCGGCAGCTCGTCGTACCCCAACGCCCGCCGCTCGGTGTCGGACAGCAGCCAGACGTCGTCCTCGGCGCCGGGCGGGAGTTCGTAACCCGCCTCGATCCCCTTCAGCCCGGCGGTCAGCATGACGGCGAAGGCGAGGTAGGGGTTGCAGGCGGCGTCGGGGCTGCGGACCTCGACGCGGGTCGAGTTGGCCTTGCCCGGCTTGTACCGCGGCACCCGCACCAGCGCCGAGCGGTTGGCGTGACCCCAACACACGAAGGTCGGCGCCTCGACGATCGCACCGGGCGAGCCGAAGCCCCACAGCCGCTTGTACGAGTTCACCCACTGGTTGGTTACCGCGGTGATCTCCCGGGCGTGCACCAACAGCCCGGCGATGAACGCCCGCGCCGTCTTGGACAGGTTGAGCGGATCGTTCGGGTCGTGGAAGGCGTTCTGGTCGCCCTCGAACAGCGATAGGTGGGTGTGCATGCCGCTGCCCGGCTGATGCATGAACGGCTTCGGCATGAACGTCGCGTGCGCGCCGTGCGCGATCGCGACCTCCTTGATCACGTGCCGGAAGGTCATGAGGTTGTCTGCCATCGACAACGCGTCGGCGTAACGCAGGTCGATCTCCTGCTGCCCGGGGGCCACCTCGTGGTGGCTGAACTCGACCGAGATCCCGAGTCCCTCGAGCGCCGAGACGGCGGCGCGGCGGAAGTCGTGCGCCACGTCGTGGTTGCTCATGTCGAAGTAGCCGCTGGTGTCGATCGGTAGCGGCTCCGAGCCGTCGGTGGGACGGTTCTTCAGCAGGAAGAACTCGATCTCGGGGTGGGTGTAGAAGGTGAAGCCCCGCTCGGCGGCCTTCGACAGCGCCCGTCGCAGCACGTAGCGCGGGTCGGCCCAGGACGGGGACTGGTCGGGCATCTGGATGTCGCAGAACATCCGCGCCGAATCGGGCGGCGTGCCGTCGCTCTCGGGCAGGATCTGGAAGGTGCTCGGGTCCGGGCGCGCGAGCATGTCACTCTCGCTGGCGCGGCTGAAGCCCTCGATGGAGGAGCCGTCGAAGCCGATGCCCTCCTCGAAGGCGCCGTCGAGCTCGGCCGGCGCCACGGCCACCGACTTCAGCGTTCCCAGCACATCGGTGAACCAGAGGCGCACGAAGCGGATGTTGCGCTCCTCGATGGTGCGCAGTACGAACTCCTGTTGCCGATCCACGTGGACGCCTCCAATCCCGCCTCTCCGGATTTCTCTGCTGTTGTCCCGCATCGCTCTCGCGGTGGATCTACCAGCGTTTCTCTCCGGTTCCAGCGGACGGTACCGGCTGGATGTTACGGCTGCGTTGTCGTGGGACGCCTCGCGTCAGGCGGCGCCGCCCTTGACCCACTGGGACCAGGGGACGGACCAGTCGCCGCCGCGCCACACCTGCAGTGTGGGGCCGCCGGAGTGCACGACCCGCACGACGTCACCCACGCGCGAGTGCCGGAAGAACCACTTGGCGTTCTTGTGATTGAGGTTCAGACAACCGTGGGAGACGTTTTCCCGGCCCTGCTCGGAGACTGTGGAGTCCAGCTCGTGCAGGTAGATCCCGTCGGTGCTGATCTTGGTCGACCAGGGCACCACCAACCGTCCGTACCCGTCGGGCGAGTTCGTGGGCAGCCCGTAGCTGTCCGACGACATGATCGCCGGATTCTCCTTGGTGATGACGGTGTAGGTGCCGGGCGGCGTCCAGAGCGCGATCGGGCCGTTCTCGCCGTGCACGTAGCCCCCTCGACCCATCGAGGTCGGCATGTTCCGGACCTGCTTCCCGCCGACGTAGACCCGGACGCGGTGGGTCTTGGCGTTGGCGACGGAGACCCGCCGCTGGCCGATCGTGAAGGAGGTCTGCTCGTCGGACTGGCCGTACAACCCGCCGCCGAAGTCGACGCCGTAGACGTTCGCCTTGACCTTCACCGTGGTGCCGGTCGCGTAGTAGTGCCGGGGGCGCCAGTGCACGTTCTGATCGTCGAGCCAGTACCAGGCACCTTGCACGTGCGGCGACGTGCTGACCTGCAGCGCCTTCTCCGCCTTCGTGCGGTTCGGGATCGGTTCGTCGAAGTGGACGCCGATGACCATGCCGACGCCGTAGGTCGCGCCGTCGGTCATGCTCGTGCCGTTGATGGTGTCGAAGTAGGGCAGCGTCATGTTGTTCGGCGTGAGCGTCGTGAGCTTGCCCCGCGCCGTTGTCGTGAGCCCGGCGGGGTCTCGCGCGGTGGCCTGCCACGTGTAGGTCTTGCTGTACCCCAGCGGTTCCGCGGTGGTCCAGGTGGCGCCGTCGGCCGAGGCCGTGCCCTTGACCGCATAGCCCGAGGCGTTCACGAGCCTGACGGACCTCAGCGTGCCGTGCGCCGCCTCGATGCTCACGGGCTTGGCCGGGTTGGCGGCACGCAGCCCGCCCACGGCGGTGGCCGAGACCGAGGCCTGGCTCACCGCCTCGCCGGGGACCGTGGAGCCGGGAGCGGGGCTGCCGCTGCCGGAACGGCCGGTGGTGGCGCCGACCTCGCCGCTCCCGGCCGGCGACGAGCCGGAACTCTCGGCGGTGCAGGCCGACAACCCCACGAGCGCGGCGAGCGAGGCGGCCAGAGCCGTCACCCGCGGCGCCGTCGGCATCCCGGAACGGGTGGGCCCCATTCGCCCTGTGCCGTTCCTCGGAAGCCCGGCGCGCTTCTGCTGCATCCGCCCCTCCATCGCTGCGGGCTCGCCGCGTCGGTGCAACTCGCCTCCCGCCAGTGTCCCTGGTGGACGTGATCGGCGCCGCTCCTCGCCAGTACTCCGAACCGATCTCCCATCGATTTCACAGGACCGTGCCGCCACGGCTCCGCGGTGCCGCACCCGGGCCGGGTCCCGTGCGCGACAATCGGCGACGTGACTGTCCTGCGACTGGCGCTCGCCCAGGTCAACTGCACGGTCGGGGACCTGACGGGCAACGCCGAGGCCGTCGTGGCCCGGACCCGGCAGGCCGTGGCGGCGGGAGCCGACCTCGTCGCCTTCCCGGAGATGATGCTGACCGGCTACCCGATCGAGGACCTGGTGCTGCGCCCGGGGTTCCGCGCCGCCTCCCGCGCCTGCCTGGACACCGTCGCGCGCAGCCTCGCCGAGGCCGGGCTGGGCGAGGTCGCGGTGGTTGTCGGCTACGTGGACGACGACGGGATGCCGCGCAACGCGTCCGCCTTGCTGCTCGGCGGCCGGGTCGTGGCCCGCTACTTCAAGCACCACCTGCCCAACTACGGGGTCTTCGACGAGCGTCGCTACTTCGCTCCCGGCAGCGAGCTGACGGTCGTCCGGCACCGCGGTGTCGACATCGCACTGACCGTCTGCGAGGACCTCTGGCAGGAGGGGGGGCCGTTCACCGTGGCCGGGGCCGCCGGTGTCGGCCTCGTGGTGAACATCAACAGCTCGCCGTACGAGCGGAACAAGGACGACGTCCGGCTACGGCTGTTGCAGCGCCGCGCCGCCGAGGCCGGAGCGCCGATCGCGTACGTCAACATGGTCGGCGGGCAGGACGAGCTCGTCTTCGACGGCGACTCCATGGTCGTGGCGCCGGACGGCCGGGTGGTCGCTCGGGCGCCGCAGTTCGTCGAGGACCTCGTCCTGGTCGACGTGCCCGTGTCGGCGGCGAGCGCCCCTGCACCGGAGGTTCGCGGACACCGCATGACTGTGGCGCGTTCTGCCACCGGCGTCCCGCCCGTCCCGAACCGCGAGGCGGCCAGCGCCCCGGTGGCCCCACGGCTCCCGGACGAGGCCGAGGTGTGGCACGCCCTCGTGCTCGGGCTGCGCGACTACGTGCGCAAGAACCGCTTCGGATCGGTGGTGCTCGGCGTCTCCGGGGGCATCGACTCCGCGGTCGTCGCGGCGATCGCCGCCGACGCCGTCGGGGGCGAGAACGTCCACGGCGTCTCGATGCCGAGCTCCTACTCCTCGGAGCACTCCGTGTCCGACGCCGAGGACCTCTGCCGGCGCCTCGGCGCGCAGTACCGCAGCATCCCGATCAAGCCGATGGTCGACACCTTCGTCTCGACGCTGTCGCTGTCCGGCGTCGCCGAGGAGAACGTGCAGGCCCGCATCCGCGGCACGCTCATCATGGCGTTGTCCAACAGCGACGGCCACCTGGTGCTCGCGACGGGCAACAAGAGCGAGCTCGCCGTCGGCTACGCCACCATTTACGACGCCGGCTCGATCGGTGGCTTCTCGCCGCTCAAGGACGTGCCGAAATCGCTGGTGTGGCCGCTCGCGCGCTGGCGCAATGCCGAGGCGCAGAGCCGCGGCGAGCAGCTGCCGATACCCCCGAACTCGATCAGCAAGCCGCCGTCGGCGGAACTCTCGCCCGGACAGCTCGACAGCGATTCGCTGCCCGGCTACGACCTGCTGGACGCGATCCTGGCCCGCTACGTCGACGGTGATCGCGGCGTCGCAGAGATCGCCGCGGAGGGCTTCGACCCCGAGCTCGTGCGCCGGGTCGCCGGCATGGTCGACGGGGCCGAGTGGAAACGGCGGCAGTTCCCGCCCGGGACCAAGATCAGTTTCAAGGCGTTCGGGCGGGACCGGCGGCTGCCGATCACCAACCGCTGGCGCGAGGGCAGCTGACCGCGTCCACCCGCACCGTGACACGTCTCTCACGGAGTTCGAGCTGACTTACCGGCCGGTACGTTGCAACATTGTGTCGTCCGCATTACGAACCCGGGGACCGGCCACGCCGGCCTCGAGGATGAGATGAGGCGAACCGTGTCGCAGACCCCTGCCGAGAAAACCGCAGCCACGTCCACCCGCGCCGACGGCACGGCCGGGACCGCATCGCTCTACGGCGGTGTCACCACTCGCCGGGTCACGATCCGTGACCTGCAGCTGGCGAAGAACCGCGGCGAGCGCTGGCCGATGCTCACCGCCTACGACTACTCGACCTCTCGCGTGTTCGACGCCGCCGGAATCCCCGTGCTGCTCGTGGGCGACTCGGCCGCCAACGTCGTCTACGGCTACGACACCACGCTGCCGGTGACGGTCGACGAACTGCTCCCCCTCGTCCGGGCGGTCGTGCGCGGCACCTCGCGCGCCCTGGTGGTGGCCGACCTGCCGTTCGGCTCCTATCAGGCGTCGCCGCAGCAGGCGCTGGAGACGGCGTCGCGGTTCATGAAGGAGGGCGGCGCGCAGGCGGTGAAGCTCGAGGGCGGCGCCCGCGTCGCCCCGCAGGTCGAAGCGCTGACTGCGGCCGGCATCCCGGTGATGGCGCACATCGGTCTGACCCCGCAGTCGGTCAACGCCTTCGGCGGGTACCGAGTGCAGGGCCGGGGCGACGAGGCGGCCCACCGCATGCTGCAGGACGCCAAGGCGTTGCAGCACGCCGGCGCCTTCGCGGTGGTCATGGAGGTCGTGCCCTCCGACGTCGCGGCCGAGGTCACGCAGGCGCTGGTCATCCCCACCGTCGGCATCGGCGCCGGACCGTCGTGCGATGCCCAGGTGCTCGTCTGGCAGGACATGGCGGGGCTTCGCGGCGAGGGCAAGCCGGCCAAGTTCGTCAAGGAGTTCGGCGCGGTGGGCGAGGTGCTGCTGGACGCGGCGACGCGCTACGGCGACGAGGTCCGCGCCGGCAGCTACCCGGCGCCGGAGCACGAGTACTCCTGAACCCCGCTCCGGCAGCTCGCCGGGATCCGGCAGCGCGGTAGCGTCGGCCGGTGCAGTTGTTCGTAGTCGACGCCTTCACCGACTCCGCCTTCGGCGGCAACCCCGCCGGCGTGGTGTTCGACGACGGCCTACGCGACGACACGTGGCGCGCGGCGGTGGCCGCCGAGCTGCGGCACTCCGAGACCGCCTTCATCGGCGCCCCGGTGGCCGGGGTGCGTCGGCTGCGGTGGTTCACGCCGGCCGTCGAGGTCGACCTGTGCGGCCACGCCACCCTCGCCGCCGCGCACGCCCTGCACGGCGAGGGTGTCCCCGGGCCTTACCGTTTCGCCACCCCCAGCGGGACGCTGGTGGCCACGGTCGGTTCGGACGGTGTGATCGCGCTCGACTTCCCGGTCGCGCCGGTGCATCCCATCGACCTGCCGACGGGACTGGCCGCCGCGCTCGGCGCGGAGGTCGTGGCGGCGTATCGCGCGAGGACCGATGACATCGTCGTCGAGGTCGCGGACGAGCCGGCCGTGGCCGGGCTCGACCCCGATCTCGATGTCCTTGCCGGCGTGGACGCCCGAGGGGTGGTCGTCACCGCCCTCGCGACGCCCGGCAGCGGACGGGACATCGTCTCCCGCTTCTTCGCCCCGCGGGTAGGCGTGCCCGAGGACCCGGTCACCGGGTCGGCGCACTGCGCGCTCGCACCGCTGTGGTGCGAGCGACTCGAGCGCACGTCGTTGCGCGCCGAACAGCTCTCACCTCGCGGCGGCCGGGTCGACCTCGAGCTGCGGGGTGATCGCATCATCCTGCAGGGTCGCGCGGTCACCGTGCTGACCGGCGACCTGCAGGTCTGACGCCTCAGCGCGAGGCGCGCGATCCGGTCGCCTTCTTGGCCGCGGTCTTCTTCGCGCCGGTCGCCTTCTTGGCCGCAGTCTTCTTCGCGCCGGTCGCCTTCTTGGCCGCAGTCTTCTTCGCCGTGGCCGTCTTCTTGGCCGCGGTCTTCTTCGCGCCGTTCGCCTTCTTGGCCGGTGACTTCTTGGCCGCAGTCTTCTTCGCCGGCGACTTCTTCGCCGTTGCCTTCTTCGCGGCGGTCTTCTTGGCCGTTGTCTTCTTGGCCGTTGTCTTCTTGGCCGTTGTCTTCTTGGCGGGGCTTCTTCGCCGTTGTCTTCTTGGCCGTTGTCTTCTTGGCGGGCGACTTCCTCGCGGTCGTCTTCTTCGCGACGGCCTTCTTCGCCGTTGTCCTCTTCGCGGGCGATGTCCTCGCAGCCGTCTTCGTGGCGGGCGACTTCCTCGCGGCGCTCTTCTTGGCGGGCGACTTCCTTGCGGTCGTCTTCGCTGCCGCGGATTTCTTCGCGGTCTTTCTGGCGGGTGCGGTCATGGGGTCTGCCTCCTAGGCGACTGTCGTGTGATCGCGCTCTTGCGACTTAGTTGACGATGACCATGCGCTCCCGTCAACACGGCGCGCCGGTGCTCGACGGCGTACCGACGGGGCGACGAAGGCAAGCGCCGCGGCGGTCAGCCACAGCAGTGCGCCCAATCGCCTGCGCTGTAAGGGATCCACCTCGGCATCATCGCGGACCATCGGGGAACCGGCAACAACGAGGTCGTCGAACGCTCGTCGACGCCTGACAACAATCCGGCCGCTCCCGCCCACCGCCGCCTATTTCGCGTCCTCGCGTAAATCGGGCCGCGAGCTCCATGTCCGAGGTTTCACTCGTAGGGTGGCGACACGATCGCATCGAAGAACAACGCAAGACGGCAGGAGGGACCACCGCATGCACACCGCCGAGCTCAGGTATCCGTCCGCGGGCGGAGCCACCATCGTCGCCACTCGGTGGTGGCCTGACGGCCGTGCCCGCGGGATCGTTCAACTCACCCACGGCATGGGCGAGCACGTGGGTCGCTACGAGCCGCTCGCCGCCGCGCTCGTAGCCCGGGGCATCGACGTGATCGGCCAGGATCATCGCGGCCACGGCCGTACCGCGGGCACCAACGAGAACCACGGGCACCTCGGCGCCGCCGGCTGGCCCGGTCTCGTCGACGACATCGGCCGGCTCGCGACGGTGGCGCGGCGAGAACGTCCCGGCGTGCCGTTGATCCTGCTGGGCCACAGCATGGGGTCGTTCGCGGCGCAGCAGTACGCGCTCGACCACAGCGGCGAGATCGACGGGCTGGTGCTCACCGGGACGGCCGCGATCGACGTCCTCGAACCCGGGCTCGACCTCGACGGCCCCCTCGATCTCACGGCGTTCAACGCTCCGTTCGCGCCGGCCCGCACCGACTACGACTGGCTGTCCCGCGACGAGGCGCAGGTCGACCTGTACCTCGCCGACCCGGACTGCGGCTTCGGCCTCGACACCACGGGCGGCGGGCAGATGTTCGCCGGAGCCCGTCCGCTCGCCGACCCGGAACGACTGGCCACGATGCGACGTGACCTGCCGGTATACGTCGCCGTCGGCGAGCAGGATCCGGTCCACGCCGGGCTCGCCGCCCTGCACCCGCTGGTCGACCGGTACCGGTCCGTGCTCGACGACGTGACCGTGCGGATCTACCCCGGGGCGCGTCACGAGATCCTGAACGAGATCAACCGCGACGAGGTGGTCGCCGACCTGCTCGCCTGGCTGGACCGGATCCTTCCCGCCGGTTAGCGGCTCAGCTCCTCCCGCACGACTCGTTCGACACCGGCGCTCGGATCGGCGAGTGCCCGCTCGCGCCCGACCCGCTCGACGAGCGTCACCACCTTTGGCGGTGGGGTGAACCCCTCGGCGCAGTCGCCGGCCACCACGATCACCGGGCGTCCCGCCGCGCCGGCGGCCGCGACCACACCGCCCACCACCTTGCCCTCGAACGAGGTGGGGTCGAGGCGGCCCTCCCCGGTGACCACGACATCGGCCCACCCGATCTGGTCCCGCAGCCCGACATGTTCGGCCACCACCTCGAAGCCTGACTCGAGCCGGCCCCCCACCGCGGCCAGCCCGCCGCCTAGCCCGCCTGCCGCGCCGGCTCCCGGCAGGGTGGCCACATCGACGCCGAAGCGGGCGAGCAACCGCTCCCGCGCTGCGCGCAGTCCCACGGTCAACTGCGCCACCTGCTCGGCGCCGGCGCCCTTCTGCGGGCCGTACACGACCGCCGCCTCGAGGTAGGTGGTCGTCACGTCGCAGCAGATCTGCAGTTCGACCGTCCGGTCGCGCAGCGCGTGCAGCGTGGCCGCGGACAGCGCCTCGACCGCGGCGATCCCGCCGTCGGTACAGGCGCTACCACCGAGGCCGACGACCACTCGGCGGGCGCCGGCCTGCACGGCCGCCTCGATCAGCTCGCCGGTGCCGGCCGAGGTGGCCGCCACCGGGTCGTTGCCGGCGGCGCCGCCGGCCAGGGTGAGCCCGGAGGCGCGCGCACACTCGACAACCGCGGTGCCGCCGGAAAGCCGCCACGCCGCGTCGACGGGCAGTCCGAGCGGCCCGGTCACGGTGCTGTCCCGGTTCGGGCCGCCGTAGACGTCCAGCAGCCCCTCGCCGCCGTCCGACAGCGTCACCGCCCGCGCCTCGCCGTCGGCCGCGCGGGCGCCGCGGACGATCGCCGCGCCGATCTCCGCCGAGGTCGCTGTCCCCTTGAACTTGTCGGCCGCCGCCAAGACCTTCATCGTCGCGACCGGACCACGCCCGGCGATCGGGCCTCGGGCTGGTGGCACCCCGCCGGCGGCCTGATCACGCCGAGGCCGGCTCGGGGTCTTCCCACGCGACGTTCTCGCGACGGACGGATGCCGGTACTCCGGCGACCAGGCAGCGGGCCGGGACGTCGCGCGTGACGACGGCGCCGGCGGCGACGACGGCACCGTCCCCGATGGTCACGCCTTTCAGGATGGTGGCGCGCAGCCCGATCCACACGTGATCACCGATGACGACGGGCGCCGTGGCCTCGCGGGACCCGTCGATCCGGTGGTTGTCGCTGTCGCGGATGACGACCGATTCCGAGATGGCGACCTCGTGGCCGATCGTGACGGAGCGGAAGCAGCAGATCCTGACGTCGTCGTTGATGTAGCCGCTGCCCAGCGTGAGCGAGGCGTCGCGGTCGACCACGACCTGCATCCCGGTGTGGATGCTGAAGTGCCCCTGGACGGTGAGGCGGCCCCCCGGGGCGATGATCAGGTGCCCGGGGCTGTAGAACGGCGCATCCGGCCACTGACGGCCGAGGGACAGGCGACCGGCGTCGACCCGGAGTTCTCCGCGGTTGTGGACGCGGGTGCCGCGAAACACCACGACGTTCGAGCCACCGGCACGGGCGCGGATCGTGGGGAGCGGCGCGATGGACCGCAGACGGGTCAGGCTGCCTGGCACCGCTACCCCCAACCGTCGTGCTGGCGTCACTTCCCTGGGGGGCTTCGGGGCGCCAGTATGGCACGCCGCCGGCGGGCGGGGCGGCGGACGAGTCGACCATGTAAGCCGGATTCTGTTCCCGGCCCCGGTAGCCCGAGGCCGGGTGACGGCCATCCATCTGGGCCTGCCG
Organism: uncultured Actinomycetota bacterium; assembly: GCA_963776855.1. Lineage (GTDB taxonomy): Bacteria > Actinomycetota > Actinomycetes > Mycobacteriales > Jatrophihabitantaceae > Jatrophihabitans. The sequence continues at coordinate 317,416 of CAVZOC010000006.1, forward strand.
TCGCCGGCAGGCTCGCGCGGTCTACCCGCAGGCTCGGGCGGGCCGCCCTCGAACGCCTGCGCGGACCGGCGGACCGGTCCTTCTTGACCTTGCTCCGGGTGGGGTTTACCGAGCCGCGACGGTCACCCGCCGCGCTGGTGGTCTCTTACACCACCGTTTCACCCTTACCGCGGCCGAGGCCGCGGCGGTCTGTTTTCTGTGGCACTGTCCCGCGGGTCGCCCCGGGTTGCTGTTGGCAACCACCCTGCCCTGTGGAGTCCGGACTTTCCTCGAGGCGTTCGGGTGAACGCCCCGCGGCCGTCCGGTCGGCTCGTCCGCCGCACCAGGATCGTACGCGGATACGCTCGGACCATGCCTGAACCGACCGGAGCCGCCCTCGAGGCGGTGCGCGAACGACGGCAGGAGCTGCGCGCCACCTACCTGGCGCCGAAAGCCGACCGCTCCCCCAGCACGGCGCGCGGGATACACCACGCCGCGTTCGTCTGCCGGGACGTGGAGGAGACGATCCGCTTCTACCAGGGCTTCCTCGGCTTCCCGCTGGTCGAGCTGGTCGAGAACCGCGACTACGCCGGATCGAGCCATTTCTTCTTCGATCTCGGCAACCACACGCTGCTGGGCTTCTTCGACTTCCCGGGCGAGGACCATGCCGACTACGTCGAGACGATCGGTGCGCTGCAGCACCTGGCCGTCTCGGTGACCACGGAGCAGTTCGAGGCGGCGCGCGCGAAGCTCGAGGATGCCGGGATCGACTACCTCGGACCGGACCGCGGCGCCGACGACAGCCTCTACTTCCGCGACCCCAACGGCATGGGCCTCGAGCTCTACCGCGAGGAACTCGGCCGCTTCGAGGGCTCGGACCTGCTCTGAGCCGACACCCGTCGCCGACCGCGCGCACGGCGCCGTGACCGGCGTTCCGGCCGAGACCGTCTCGCTGCTGCTGCTGGCGCTGACCCTGGCCGTCGCGGTGATCCGACCGCGCGGTGTCAGCGAGGCGGTCGTGGCCGTCCCGTCCGCGCTGCTCGTCGTCGGGCTCGGGATCGTCCCCGCCCACGACGCGCTGGACACGCTGCGCCGGTTCGGCCCGACCGTCGCGTTTCTCGTCGCGATACTGGTTTTCGGCCGTCTGTGCGCCGATGCGGGCGTGTTCGACTACCTGGGCGCCGCGGCGGCCCGGACGGCGCGGGGCGAGCCCCGCCGGCTGCTGGTGCTCGTGGTCACGCTCGCGGCCGTGGTCACCGCGACGCTCACCCTCGACGCGACCGTCGTCCTGCTGACGCCGGTGGTGCTGGCGACCACCGCCGGCCTCGCCCTCCCCCCTCGGCCGTTCGCCTACGCCTGCACGCGGCTGGCCAACGGCGGGTCGCTGCTGCTGCCGGTCTCGAACCTGACCAACCTGCTGGCCTTCGGCGTGGCCGGGCTGTCGTTCGGGCGCTTCGCCGCGCTGATGGCCTTGCCGTGGGTGTTGGTCTGCGTGCTGGAGTGGGCCGGCCTCCGCACGTTCTTCCGCCGCGACCTCGCGGTGCCGCCGTCCGACGAGCAGGTGGCCGTCCCGCCGCGGCCGACCTGGGCCCTGAGCGTCCTGGCGATCACGGTGGGGCTGTTCGTCGTCGCCTCCGCCCTGGGGGTCGCACCCGCCTGGGCGGCGCTGCTGGGGTGCCTGGCGCTGCTCGCACCGGCGGCGCGACGCCGCGAGGTGCAGCCGCGGCGGCTGCTGGCCTCCGCGTCGCTCGGGTTCGCGGCCTTCGTGCTGGCGCTGGCGATCGTGGTCGACGGCGTGACCCGCCACGGTCTCGGCAGCGCGCTGTCCCGGCTGCTGCCGGCGGGCACGGCGCTGCCGGCGCTGCTGGGGGTGGCCGCGGTGGCGGCCGTCCTGGCCAACCTCGTGAACAACCTGCCGGCGACGCTGGCCCTGCTGCCGCTGGTCGCCGGCTCACCGGCCGCGGTGCTGGCGATGCTCGTCGGGGTCAACCTCGGCCCGAACGCCACCTACCCCGGCTCGCTGGCCACCCTGCTCTGGCGGCGGCTGCTGCCGGGCCACGCCAAACCGCGCGCGGGCGAGTTCCACCTGCTGGGGCTGCTCACCGTGCCGGTGCTCGTCGTGGCCGCCACCGTGGCGCTGTGGCTCGGCCTGACGGTCATCGGCACCTGAGCGCCCGCCGCGACCGGCTCAGCCCAGGTGGGCGGTGTCGTTGACCAGCCGGACGGCCGTCGTGCCGTCGTCCCAGTAGTCGAGCGCCGACACCGAGGCGACGTCGAGGAACAGCCGGAACATCGCCGAGGGCGGTGCGTCCAGGGCGAGGCGGATGAGCGTCTTGATCGGCGTGACGTGCGAGACGACCACCACCGTCTCGCCCGGATGGTTGCCGATGATCTCCTCGCGGGCCCGGCGGACGCGGCGGGCGAGCGCGGCGAACGACTCCCCGCCCGGAGGCGCGGTGTCGGGTGAGGCGCGCCAGGCGTCGAACGTGCCCGGATCACGCTCGCGGACCTCAGCGGCGGTCAGCCCCTCCCAGTCGCCGAAGTCCAGCTCCATCAGCCCGTCGAGCTCGACCGGGACCACGCCGAGCGCCTCGCCGATCGCGGCGGCGGTCTCGGCGGCGCGGCGCAGCGGTGAGGTGTACACCGCCGCGACCTCGGGCCAGCGGCGGGCGGCAAGGGCCGCGGCCTGCTGCCGGCCGGTCGCGTCGAGCGGCAGCGCGTTGCGTCCGGACAACCGCTTGGGCCCCGAGTGCTCCGTGGCGCCGTGGCGGGCGAGCAGCAGCCGGGTCGGCGGGCCGGTGGGCGGCGTCCAGGCCGGTGGTGGCGTCGCGCGCGTCCGGGCCGGCGGTGACGTGATCCCGGCGGCCTCGTCCATCGCCTCGTTGGCCAGCCGGTCGGCGTGCCCGTTCTTCTCGCGAGGTATCCACTCGAAGTCGATCCGGTCGAACCCGCGCCGCAGCGCCTGCGCCTCCCGCGCCAGCCCCTGCAGCGCGGGATGCTTCACCTTCCAGCGCCCGCACATCTGCTCGACCACGAGCTTGGAGTCCATCCGGACGTCGACCCGCCGCGCCCCGAGCTCCTGGGCGGCCCGCAGCCCGGCGATCAGCCCGCCGTACTCCGCGACGTTGTTGGTGGCCGTGCCGATGGACTCCTTGACCTCGGCCAGCACGGCCCGCGACCCGGCGTCGAACACCACCGCGCCGTAACCGGCCGGCCCGGGGTTGCCGCGGGACCCGCCGTCGGCCTCCACGATGACGTGCTCGCTCGTCACCTGGCGACGCCCGTCAGAGCCCGGACTCGGCGGTGCGAACGAGCACCGCACGGCAGTTGTCGCAGCGCACGACGAGATCCGGCTCGGCCCTGCGCACGGCGGCGAGGTCGCTGCCGGACAGCTCGATCCGGCAGCCCTGGCACTGTCGCTGCTTCAGCAGCGCCGCGCCGGCGCCGCCCTGGGTGCGGGCACGCTCGTAGAGCGCCAGCAGCTCGTCGGGGATGCTCGCGGCGATCTCGGCGCGCTCCGGAGTGCGTTCGGCGACGGCGGCGTCGATCTCGGCGAACGCCGCGTCGCGGGACGCCTCGAGCTCGGTCCGTTCGGCCACGATCGCCTCGTGCGCCCGGGTGGTCTCGGCCAGGGTGGTCTCAGCCGTCTCGGCCCGCTCCATCACCTCGATCAGCTCGTCCTCGAGCGCGCTCTGACGCCGGGCGAGAGTCGCGATCTCGTGCTGCAGCCCCTCGAGTTCCTTCGCCGGGAGGCCGCCGGCCTGCAGCCGGGCGTCGTCGCGCGTGGCACGGTTGCGGACGGTCTCGACGTCCTTCTCGAGCCGGTCCTGCTCGAGCTGGATGTCGGCCACCGCGGTCTCGGCCTCCACGACCGCGTCATGGGCCGCCGTGGCGCGGCTGGTGCGGTCGGCGATCGCGGCCAGTTCGGGCAGCGTGCGGCGCCGGTGGGACAACTGCGCGAGCGCGGTGTCGACGGCCTGCAGGTCGAGCAGCCGGAGCTGCGTGGCGGGATCGGCGTTCACGGGCTGACGGTGCTTCCTGTCGTCGGTGGTGGTGCGGATCGGTGCAGTGTCCAGGGGTCGGTCACGGTGCGCGACACCCGGACGTCCACGGTAGTGCCGAACCGGCCGCGCAGCCGGGTGGCCAGGTCGTCGAGCCAGGGCGCCTCGGTGGCCCAGTGCGCGGCGTCGACGAGGGCCATGGCGTCGCCGCCGCGTTCGGTGACCGCCTCGACGACCGGGTGGTGCTTCAGATCGGCGGTCAGGAAGGCGTCGGCTCCCGCGGCGCGGGCGCGCTCCGCGAACCCGCCCCCGGAGCCGCCGCAGACCGCGACACGGCGGACCGGGCGGTCCGGATCGCCGGCCCCCCGCACGCCCCACGTGGTGCGCGGCAGGACCGCGGCGGCGTGGTCGACGAACTCCGCCAGCGTGATCGGTTGCGGCAGGTCGCCGACCCGCCCCGACCCGCGGGTGCCGGGCACCGGCGCCATGGGCAGCAGGTCGAAGGCGGGTTCCTCGTAGGAGTGCGCGGCCCGCAGCGCGCGAATCACCGTCGCCCGGCGGGACGGCGGGACCACCATCTCGACCCGCGACTCGGCCACCTGCTCGATGTCGCCCACCGCTCCGATGGTCGGGTTCGCTCCGGCCAGCGGCCGGAACGTGCCCACGCCGTCGGTCGACCAGGCGCAGCGGTCGTAGTCGCCGAGGCGGCCGGCGCCGGCCGCGGCCAGCGCGTCGACGAGCGCCTCCCGCTCCTCGCGGGGAACAAAGACGACGAGTTTGTCCAACGCCGGGTCCGGGATCGGCTCCAGCGGCTCGAGCCCGGCGACCCCGAGCAGCATCGCGAGCGCGTCCGAGACGCCGGGGTCGGCGACGTCGGCGTTGGTGTGGGCGACCAGATGCGCCACGCCGCTGCGAATCATCCGGTGCACCAGCCCGCCCTTGGGGTCGCCGGCCGGCACGCCGTGCACCCCGGTCAGCAGCAGCGGGTGGTGGGTGATCAGCAGCCCGGCGCCGGCGGCGACGGCCTCGGCCACCGTGGCCGGGACCGCGTCGACCGCCAGCATCACCCGCTCGACCCGGGCGTCGGGGTCGCCGCACACGAGCCCGACGGCGTCCCAGGGCTCCGCGGTCCGCGGGTCGTACCAGTCGTCCAGCACGGCGACGAGATCGGCGAGTCGTGGCACGCCGCGAAACTACCGCGCGCCGGCCGACGCTCCGGCCACGCCCTTACCCAGCTTCGCGGACGTACGGTGAAGCGCTCGCCCGTGCCGCCGACGCCACGAAAGGACGCGCCATGCTGCTGTTCGGAGGCGTCCTCGCTCTCGCAGCCCTGGCCTTGTGGGTCTTCGGCATCGCGGATGTCGTGACGACCCCCGCCGGCCAGGTCCGGAATCTGCCGAAGCCGGCCTGGCTGGTCGTGGTCGTCGTCGTCGTGGATCTCGGCGCGATCGCGTGGCTGGTCGCCGGCCGCCGGCGGCTGCCGCCCACCGCGCAGCGGGGACGTGGTCCGCGGGCCGCGGGGCCACCGCGGCGACGCGCCGCCCGGCCGGTGCGACCGGACGACGACGACGAGTTCCTGGCCGGTCTCGCGCTGCGGACCGAGGAGGAGAAGCGCCGGCGCCGGCGCCGCCACGACGAGGGTCCGGACGACCCAGGCTGAGCCGGGGACTGCTAGCAGTCACGGCGCACTCACCGACGACGACACGCCGAGAACTCGCTGGCCTTTTCGCATCACCTCTTGTGAATCCTGAGCACGTGTGTGACGGTTGAGTCCCGTGAGACGCAAGAGGCCCACGTTTTCGGCGTGCGCCACGACGTGAGCCTCGGGTCGGTGACAGCGCCGAGAAGGCGGCCGACAGGCGAGGGCTCCGCCAGCGAAAGGGTTCGCCGCCATCGCCACCGACACCTCTGCCCCGTCGCCGCGCCCCGCCGGGCCCGGCCGCTTCTTCGCCGACTGGCAGGACGAGAACGCCGCCCGGCCGCCGCTGCTGCGCCTGACGCGGGAGCGGGGCACGCGCAGGGCGCTCGGCGTGGCGCTGGCCGCAGCGACGCTCGCCGGCCTCACTGCCGCGGCGGTCGCCGTCCCCCGGCAGTCGGCATCGGCCGACCCGACCGGGGGCCAGTGGCACCAACTGCGGGTGTGCGAATCGTCGAACGACTACGCGACCGACACCGGTAACGGCTACTACGGCGCCTACCAGTTCGACCTGGCCACCTGGCGGAGCGTCGGCGGGCAGGGCTACCCCAACCGGGCGAGCAAGGCCGAGCAGGACCGGCGCGCGCTGCGGCTGTATCGCCTACGCGGCTGGCAGCCGTGGACCTGCGCGTCGATCCTCGGGCTGCGCGGCGACGCCGACGCCGGGTCCGGCCGGACCTCCGACCTCCCGCGTGCGGCGGCCCGGGTCGTGGGGTCGCGCCACCGGCCCGCCGCGTCGCACAGGGCGGTGACGGTGGCGGCGACTCCCCGGGTGCCGGCCTTTCCCGGCCGCCGCTGGTACACCTACGGCGACTGGAACAACCACATCAAACGGTTCCAGGACCAGATGCACCACCGCGGCTACTTCCCCGTCGGCACCGGCCAGTACGGCCCCAACACCCAGCGCATGGTCAAGCAACTGCAACGCCTCAACGGCCTGGTCCCCAACGGCTACATCGGGCCCAACACCTGGCGGCTGGCCTGGCTCGGGCGCTACCGGAATCCCTGAGGGCTCCTGGGCCGCGTCAGACGCGCTCGAGCACCGCGGCGAGCCCCTGCCCCCCGCCGATGCACATCGTCTCCAGGCCGTAGCGGGCGTCCCGGCGCACCATCTCGCGGGCGAGCGTCGCCAGGATCCGGGCGCCGGTGGCGCCGACCGGGTGGCCGAGGGAGATGCCGGAGCCGTTGACGTTGAGCCGGTCGAAGTCGTCCTCGCCGAACTTCCACTCCCGGGTGCACCCGAGCACCTGCGCGGCGAACGCCTCGTTGAGCTCGATGAGGTCCATGTCGGCCAGCGAGAGATCGGCGCGCTCCAGGGCCGCTGCCACGGCCGCCACCGGGCCGAGGCCCATCAGCTTCGGCTGCGTGCCGGCGACCGCCCACGAGACCACGCGGACGAGTGGGGTGAGGCCGAGCTCGGCCGCCCGCTGCGGGGTCGTCACGATGCAGACCGCGGCGCCGTCGTTCTGTCCGGAGGCGTTGCCGGCGGTGACGGTCGCCGCGTCGTCGTCGCGCCCCATGATCGGCCGCAGCCGGGCCAGCGTCTCGAGGGTGGAGTCGGGCCGGATGTGCTCGTCGGCGGTGACCGTCACCGACTTCCGGCCCCCGGTCTCGACCGGGACGATCTCCTCGTCGAACCGGCCGGCCGCCTGCGCGGCGGCGGCCCGCTGGTGCGAACGCAGCGCCAGCTCGTCCTGCTCCTCCCGCGCGATGCCGTACTCGCGGCGTACGTTCTCGGCGGTTTCGATCATGCCACCGGGCACCGGGTAGTTCTCGCCGCCGGCGGTGACCCGGCCGCGAGCGAGGGCGTCGTGCAGCATCACGCCGGGCACGTTGCGCACCCCCCACCGCAGCGCGCTGGAGTAGAGCGGGGCGCTCGACATCGACTCGGCGCCGCCGGCGACGACCAGGTCCGAGACACCGGCCCCGACCTGCATCGCCGCGTTCAGCACGGCCTGCAGCCCGGAGCCGCAGCGGCGGTCGAGCTGGTAGCCGGTGGTGGTGACCGGCAGCCCCGCGTCGAGGGCGACGACGCGGCCGATCGCGGGTGCCTCCATCGTCGGGTAGCAGTGGCCGAGGATCACCTCGTCGACGGCCTCGGGTGCGATCCCGGTGCGCTCCAGCAGCGCCCGGACCACGGTGGTGCCCAGCCGGTGCGCCGGCACGTCGCGCAGCGCTCCCCCGAACCCGCCCACGGGCGTCCGCAGCGGTTCGCAGATGACGGCGTCGCTCATGGTGTCCTCTCGCGTCGACGGATCCGGTCCCCGCGCAGCAGGCTACTCAGCACCGCCGGAGGCTCGAGGACGGACGCCGGGGTCCCTTTACGGAACATTTACCCCGTTTCCGACATCATCCGGCGTTCACGATTCGCTTGAATTCCAGCCATGACGCCGCCGCCCGGTCATCGCCGGAGCCCCAGATGATGGCGGCGCTGGTGTCCCTCTCGAAGGAGAATCCATGAAGCTGTCCCGACGTACCCGTCGCTGGGCGTCGACTGTGGCCGCGGCCGCGGCATCGGCCGGCGTCGCCCTCGTCTTCGCCGGAGGCGGTGGCACGGCCCTGGCCGAGGGCGCGGGCCACCACGGCCACGAACACGGCCACGAGCACGGCGCCCGGCTCGACCATGCCTACGTGATCATGCTGGAGAACCACTCGCAGCAGAATGTGATCAACGACCCGAACATGCCCTTCCTGTCGTCGTTGGCCAGGCACTACGGCAACGCCACGAACTATTACGGCGTCACCCACCCGAGCGAGCCGAACTACGTGGCCTCGATCTCCGGCTCCAACTGGTGGACGAACAACGACAGCCCGGACAACCGCTACGACCACACCAACCTGGTCGACACGCTGGAGCGGGCCCACCTCAGCTGGGGCGCCTACATGGAGGCCATGCCCGCCCACGACAAGCTCGCCGACTACTGGCCGAGCTCCAGCAACGCGCTGTACGCCTCGAAGCACAACCCGTTCGTCCTGTTCAAGGACGTGCGCAACAACCCCGCGCGGCTGAAGCAGGTCAAGCCCTACACCGCGCTGGCGCGCGATCTGAACTCCCGCCAGGCCCCGAGGTTCTCGTTCATCGTTCCCGACCAGTGCAACGACCTGCACGGCGGCGTCTACACGGCCGTGGACGGTCACCCCGAGTCGCCGTGCGCCTATGGTTCGGCGAACAACGACACCAACGACGTGGCGCTGAAGCAGAAGGCCGACGCGTTCGTCAAGCACACCGTGCGAACGATCATGCACAGCCGCGGCTGGACCCGGCACTCGGCGATCTTCATCGTCGCCGACGAGGGCGACTACACGAGCAATGAGACCAACGGCGGCTGGGAGTCCCCGGCGGGCTGCTGCGACTCCCCGGTCCTGCCGAAGGGCGCGCCGGATGTCAGCGCCGACTGGCCGGGCGGCGTCTACGGCGGCGGCAAGGTTCCGGCCGTCGTCGTCACCGGCTCCGGGCCGCACCACGTGGTCAGCGACACCGCCTACAACCACTACTCGCTGCTTCGCACGCTCGAGGACGCGTGGGGCCTGCCGGAGCTCGGCTACACCTCCGACCACGCGCAGGTACAGACGATGGACGCGCTGCTGCCCTTCCTCACCCAGCACAGGCACTAGGCACGCGACGGGGCGGCGGGACACGCCGCCCGCCGCACGACACGGCTGGTGGTTCCGGGCTCACGGTCCGGGACCACCAGCCGTTGCCGTCGGTCGGGTAGTTTCTAAGCTCGCGCGTCCCGGTAGCTCAGCTGGCAGAGCGACGCCTTTACACGGCGTATGTCGGCGGTTCGAATCCGTCCCGGGGCACAGCTCTCGACGACGCGCGCGGCGCGAGTCAGGCCGGGCGCCGCGGGTACCGTGGAGCCGTGTTCCGGACGTTGCGGCAGCCGCGCTACGCGGCCTTCGGCGTCCTGATGATTCTGGTGGCCCTGGTGTGCGTGGCGGCCGGTACGTGGCAGATCTTCCGGTTCCAGCAGAAGGTCCACGCCAACGACGCCCTCCGCGCCAACGCCTACAACCAGGCGGTCCCCGTCGACCGGGTGCTGCCGGTGGCCGGCCACGGCTCCGCGCCGTCGATCGACGCGGTGGAGTTCCGCGCCGTCCGCGCCACCGGTCGGTACGACGCGGCCGGGCAGGTCGTGGTCCGCAACCGCAGCGTCGGCGGCCAGCAGGGCTTCTACGTCCTCACACCGTTGCGCACGAGTGGTCCGACCCTCCTGGTGGTGCGCGGCTTCCTCGACCAGCCCGCGTCGGGTGCGATCCCGGTCCCGCCGGCGCCGCCGAGCGGCACCGTGACCGTCCGCGCCCGGGCGCAGGCGCCGGAACCCGGCGACGACCACGCCGCGCAGCTCGCCGACCACCAGGTCGCCACCATCAACCCGGCCGAGCAGGAGCCCCGTCTCGGCGGTCCGGTGTACGACGGCTACACCACGCTGGAGGCCGGCCAGCCCGGTACCGGGGCGCTCACCCCGATCCCCAAGCCCAACCTGTCCAACCCCGCCGGCGGCGCGTTGGAGCCGCAGCACTTCGCCTACGTCATCCAGTGGTACCTGTTCGCGCTGCTGGCGCTGGCCGCACCGATCGCGATGGCCCGCGCCGAGACCAGGCACCGGCCCACCGGGGACGTCGATGCGCCGGCGGCCGAACCGGTCGCGGCCGCGGAAGCCACCGCGGACTCCGAGCCGAGCCCCGAACAAGCACGGGAGGCGAAGCTCGCCGACCGGTACGGCCGCCCGGCCCGCCGTTAGATTCGACGGTATGCCGAATTTCGACGCCGCCTACTGGGACGACCGTTACCGGAGCTCCGACAGCGTCTGGGGAGCCGCCCCCAACCTCTGGGTGGAGCAGGAGGTCCGCGACCTGCCGCCGGGCGTCGCCGCGGATCTCGCCTGTGGCGAGGGGCGCAACGCCGCCTGGCTGGGCCACCGCGGATGGCGGGTGTTCGCCGTCGACTTCTCGAAGGTCGGGCTGGACAAGGGCGCGGCGGGCGTGGCCGGCACCGAGGCGGAGCAGCGCGTCACCTGGGTGCTGGACGACGCCGTCGAGTTCCGCAGCCCGGAGCCGCTCGACCTCGCGATGCTGATCTACCTGCAGGTGGCGGCGCCGGTGCGGCGCGCGGCGGTGCGCAATGCCGCGGCCGCGCTCGCGCCCGGCGGCACGCTGTTGGTGGTTGCGCACGACTCGCGCAACCTCGCCGACGGGACCGGCGGCCCGCAGAATCCCGACGTCCTCTACACCGCCCTCGACGTCGCGGACGACCTCGCCCCGCTCGGCCTGGAGCTCGAGCGGGCCGAGGAGGTGCTCCGCCCGGTCGACGGGGCCGAGCGGCCCGCCATCGACGCCTTGGTGCGGGCCCGCCGCTCTCGCTGAGCGCGGCGCGGCGGGCCGGGCGGGCTCAGAGCGAGGCGATCGCCTTCTGCCAGGCGGCCGGATCGCGGGCCTCGCCGGGGCCGTTCATCTCGGCGAAGCGCACCGAGCCTTCCTTGTCGACGAGGAAGGTGCCCCGGTTGGCGATGCCCGCCGCCTCGAGGAACACCCCGTACTGCTGCGCCACGCCGCCGTGCGGCCAGAAGTCCGAGAGCAGCGGGAAGTTCAGCTGCTCCCGCTCGGCGAAGACCTTGTGCGAGTAGGGGGAGTCGACGCTGATCGTCAGCACCTGCACGTCCTCGTTCTGGTACTGGGTGATCTCGTCGCGCACATGGTGCAGCTCGCCCGTGCACACGCCGGTGAAGGCCAGCGGGTAGAAGACGAGCAGCACGGCCTTGTCGCCCCGGAAGGACGACAGCGTGACCTCCTCGTTGTTCTGGTCTTTCAGCGTGAAATCAGGTGCAGTGTCGCCGACGGCGATCATTTCTTCCCTCCGGGGGTTTTGCGCCCGACCAATCGGGCGGCGGACCAGTCGTCACCGACCGTGGTGACCGACGTCTGTGACAATCCGGCGATCGAGGCGGCCTCGGCGATGTCCGAGGGTTCCACGAACTCGTCTCGCCCGCGCTTGGGGGTCAGCAGCAGGACGTAGCCGTCGTCGGCCAGTGGCGAGATCGCGTCGACCAGCGCGTCGGCGAGGTCTCCGTCCCCGTCGCGGAACCAGAGCAGGACCGCGTCGACGACCTCGTCGGAGTTCTCGTCGACGATCTCCTCGCCCGTGCGGCCTGCGATCTCACCACGGAACTCCTCGTCGGCGTCGTCGCCGACGCCCATCTCCATCACGATCATGCCGGGGTCCAGCCCCAGCCGCTCGGCGATTCCCGCACCGTTGCCGGGTTGGGCGCTCGGGCTCACGATGTTCCTGCCTCCTTGATCGCGGTCCGCCGTGGGCGAACCGGGGGTGATGTTCCTACTTGACGGTAAGGCTGTTCTGGCGACCCTAACGCGTGAGCAAGGGTGTTGACTGGACCTGCACGCATTGCCACAAGCACAGCGCCGAGGAGTGTCACGTGACCGGTGACCGATACAGCATCATCACTGACGGCTTACCCAATCAACTGCCCGACATAGACCGCGAAGAAACGCGGGAGTGGCTCGAGTCCCTCGACGCCGCGATCGACTCCGACGGGCGGCAGCGGGCCCGCTTCCTGATGTTGAAGCTGCTCGAGCGCGCCCGCGAGCGCCAGGTGGGCGTCCCGGGCCTGCGCAGCACCGACTACATCAACACCATCCCGCCGGAGCGCGAACCGTGGTTCCCCGGCGACGAGCACATCGAGCGACGGATCCGGGCCTACATCCGCTGGAACGCGGCGGTGATGGTCTCCCGGGCGAACAAGTCGGTCGGCGTCGGCGGTCACATCGCCACCTACGCCTCCGCCGCGTCGCTCTACGAGGTGGGCTTCAACCACTTCTTCCGCGGCAAGGACCTCGCCGCCGGAATGGGCGATCAGGTCTACTTCCAGGGTCACGCGGCGCCGGGCATCTACGCCCGCGCGTTTCTCGAGGGGCGGCTGACCGAGCAGCATTTGGACGGCTTCCGCCAGGAGCAGTCCCGCGCGCCGTACGGGCTCTCGTCCTACCCGCACCCCCGGCTGATGCCGCACCTGTGGGAGTTCCCCACGGTCTCGATGGGCCTCGGGCCGATCAGCGCCGTCTACCAGGCCCGGTTCAACCGCTACCTGCAGGCGCGCGGGCTGGCCGACACGTCCAACTCGCACGTGTGGGCGTTCCTGGGCGACGGTGAGATGGACGAGGTGGAGTCGCTCGGGGCGATCGGGGTCGCCGCCCGCGAGGAGCTGGACAACCTCACGTTCGTCATCAACTGCAACCTGCAGCGTCTGGACGGGCCGGTCCGCGGCAACGGCAAGATCATCCAGGAGCTGGAGTCGTACTTCCGCGGCGCCGGCTGGAACGTCATCAAGGTCGTCTGGGGCCGCGACTGGGACCCGCTGCTGGCCAAGGACGGCGACGGGGTGCTCGTCAACCGGATGAACCAGACCCCCGACGGCCAGTTCCAGACCTACACCGTGGAGAGCGGCGAGTACATTCGCGACCACTTCTTCGGCGGCGACCCGCGGCTGCGCAAGATGGTCGAGGACCTCTCCGACGACGAGCTGCGCAAGCTCTCGCGCGGCGGCCACGACTACCGCAAGGTCTACGCCGCCTTCGAGGCCGCCCGGAACCACACCGGCCAGCCGACGGTGATCCTGGCCAAGACCGTCAAGGGCTGGACGCTGGAGTCCTTCGAGGGGCGCAACGCGACCCACCAGATGAAGAAGCTGACCACCGCCGACCTCAAGGCCTTCCGCGACCGGCTCTACCTGCCGATCTCGGACAAAGAGCTCGAGGCCGACCCGGCGCCCTACTACCACCCGGGCGAGAAGTCCGACGAGATCCAGTACATGAAGGAACGCCGGGCCGCACTCGGCGGCGCGCTGCCGAAGCGGGTCGTGCGCGCGAAGCCGTTGGAGCAGCCCGGCGAGAAGGCCTACGCCGAGTTCCGGCAGGGCTCCGGCAAGCAGCAGGTGGCCACGACGATGGCGACAGTCCGGCTGTTCAAGGACCTGATGAAGGACAAGCAGATCGGCTCGCGGTTCGTGCCGATCATCCCGGACGAGGCGCGCACCTTCGGCCTGGATGCGATCTTCCCGACGGCGAAGATCTACTCGCCCCACGGTCAGGAGTACGACGCCGTCGACCGGGAGCTGCTGCTGTCCTACAAGGAGTCCACCCGCGGGCAGGTGCTGCACGAGGGCATCTCGGAGGCGGGCTCGATGGCCTCGCTCATCGCCTCGGCGACGGCGTACGCCACCCACGCCACGCCGATGATCCCGTTCTACATCTTCTACTCGATGTTCGGATTCCAGCGGACCGGCGACCAGTTCTGGCAGCTGGCCGACCAGCTGGGTCGGGGGTTCGTTCTCGGGGCGACGGCAGGACGCACCACGCTCACCGGCGAGGGGCTGCAGCACGCCGACGGGCACTCGCTGCTGCTGGCCTCGTCCAACCCGGCGTGCATCGCCTACGACCCGGCGTGGGCCTTCGAGGTCGCGCACATCGTCCGGGCGGGACTGGCGCGGATGTACGGCGTCGGCGCCTACGACACCGACGGCGTCAGCGACCGCGACGTCTTCTACTACCTGACGATCTACAACGAGCCGGTCGTGCAGCCGGCCGAACCGGCCGACCTCGACGTGGACGCACTGCTCAAGGGGCTGTACCGCTTCGCGGCCGCGCCCGGCGACACGAACCGTCCGCGGGTGCAGCTGCTCGCCTCGGGTGTCGCGATGCCGTGGGCGCTGGAGGCGCAGCGGCTGCTCGACGAGGAATGGGGCGTCGCCGCCGACGTGTGGTCGGCGACGTCGTGGAACGAGCTGCGGCGCGACGCGGTGGAGTGCGAGGAGTACGCGCTGCTGCACCCCGACGAGGACGCGCCGACGCCGTTCGTGACCTCCGCCCTCGCCGACACTTCCGGCCCGGTCGTCGCGGTGTCGGACTTCATGCGCGCCGTGCCGGACCAGATCGCGCGGTGGGTGCCGAACGACTACACCTCGCTCGGCACCGACGGCTTCGGCTTCGCCGATACCCGGGGCGCCGCCCGGCGCTTCTTCCATGTCGACGCCCAGTCGATCACCGTCGCCGTGCTGCAGCAGCTGGCCCGCCGCGGCGAGGTCAAGTCCGACTGCCCCCGCGAGGCGTTCGAGAACTACCAGCTCAACTCGATCGAGGCGGCCGGCGTGGGCACGGTCGGCGGCGACGCCTGACCGAGCGCGGCGATCTTGCTGCGCCCCCCGCGTCCCAGCGCGCGGGGCGCAACAAGATCCGCCCGGTCACCGGGACAGCGGGAGAGGAGGATGAAGGCATGACCGTCATCAAGATCAATGCCATCACCGTCGACTCCGCCAGCGGGGACGAGCTCGCCCACCGCTTCGCCGCCCGGGCCGGGGCCGTGGACGGCGCCGAGGGGTTCGAGGGCTTCGAGCTGCTCAAGCCCACCGACGAGCGGACGCAGTGGCTGGTGGTCACCCGCTGGCGCGACGAGGAGTCGTTCCAGGCGTGGATGAGCTCACCGGCGTTCGCCCACGGCCACCGCTCGGAGCAGGAGCGGCAGGGCGGGGACGCGCCGAAGCCGGTCGGCGTCTCCAGCGAGGTCTGGAACTACGAGGTCGCCGTCACCAACTGACGAGGCTCACGGCCGGACGGCGTGATCCGCCGTCCAGGCCAGCAACTGCGCGCGCGACCAGGTGTTGACGACCGAGCGGGCGTCGACGCCGCAGCGGGCCGCACGTTCGCAGCCGTTGGGCTGCCAGTCGAGCTGCCCCGGGGCGTGGGCGTCGGTGTCGATCGACAGCAGGCACCCCGCCTCGACCGCGATGCGCAGCAGCCGCTTCGGCGGGTCGAGCCGTTCGGGCCGGGAGTTGATCTCGACGGCGACGCCGAACTGCTCGCAGGCCGCGAACACCACCTCGGCGTCGAACTGCGACTCCGGGCGGGTGCCGCGGCCGCCGGTGACCAGCCGGCCGGTGCAGTGGCCGAGGATGTCGGTGTGCGGGTTGCTGACGGCCGCGACCATCCGGGGCGTCATCTCCCCGGCGGGCATCTTCAGCTTCGAGTGCACCGAGGCGACGACGAGGTCGAGCCGGGCCAGCAGTGAGGGCTTCTGGTCGAGTGTGCCGTAGTCGAGGATGTCGACCTCGATGCCGGTGAGAATGCGGAAGCCCTCCCCCGCGGCCGCGTAGCCGTCGTTCAGCTCCGCGACGACGTCCAGTTGCCGTTCCAGCCGTTCGGCCGACAGTCCGTTGGCGACGGTGAGCCGCGGCGAGTGGTCGGTGAGGACGAGGTACACGTGACCCAGCCGGCGGGCGGTGTCGGCCATCTCGGCGATCGGGGAGCCGCCGTCGGACCAGTCGGAGTGCGCGTGGCAGTCGCCGCGCAGGGCGGCGCGCAGGGCCGCCGTGGCCTCGTCCAGCGGCTGGTCCTCGGTGGCCTCGAGCCGGCGCAGGTAGACGGGCGTTTCGCCGCGCAACGACTCGCTGACGCACAGCGCCGTGACCTTCCCGATGCCGGTCAGCTGCTGCAGCGTGCCGGCCTCGGCCCGCGACGCGAGCTCCTCGGCCGCGAGGCCGTCGACCACGCCGGCCGCGGTCCGGAACGCCCGCACCCGGTAGGTGGGTTCGCGGGCGCGTTCGAGCAGGAACGCGATCTGCCGCAGGTCGGCCGCGGGGTCGCGCGACGCGGACAGGGCATCGGACACGGCGCCAACGTAACGCCCCGGCCCGGCGAGGCGCCGCGGCCGAAGCTCCCCGTGGCAGGCTGGCGCCGTGACGACGCACCGCCCCGGGCTGCGCGAGGCGACGATCGTCGCCGTCGAGCAGGCGACCGGGCGGCTGGCCACGCAGAGCGTGGCCCGGATGGACGAGCAGCTGCCCTGGTTCCGCGAGCTGCCGTCGGATCAGCGGTCCTGGGTCACGCTGGTCGCGCAGGCCGGCCTGCAGTCGTTCGTCGAGTGGCTTCGCCAGCCCGACGACGAACTGCGTCTCACCGGCGAGGTGTTCGCCGCGGCCCCGCACGCGATGGCCCGCTCGGTGACGCTGCAGCGGACCGTGGAGCTGGTGCGGCAGGCGATCGCGGTGGCCGAGGCGAACCTGCCCGGACTGGCGGGCGAGGCCGACGTGGCCACACTGCGCGAGGAGCTGCTGCGCTTCAGCCGGGAGATCGCCTTCGCCGCCGCGCGGGTGTACGCCACGGCCGCGGAGAACCGCGGCTCGTGGGACCGGCGGCTCGAGGCGCTGGTCATCGACCGGCTGATCAGCGGGTCAGCGGTGGGTGACGACCTGCCCAGCCAGCTCGCGGCGCTCGGCTGGCAGCACACCGCGCCGCTCTTCGCGATGGTCGGCGCCGCTCCGATCGACGGGGACATCCCGCCGAGGGCGGACGGGGCGGACGGGGCGCACGGCACGGACGGCACGGACGGCACGGACGCGCCGGCCCACGATCGCGTCCTCACCGCCGCGCACGAGAACGCCCGGCAGCTCGGCGCCGACGTCATGGCCGGCGTCCACGGCGGCCGGCTCGTCGTGGTGGTAGGCGGCGCCCGGCAGCGCGACGCGCTCGCCGCCGCGCTGCTGCCGTCGTTCGGGCCGGGCCCCGTCGTGCTCGGTCCGCTGACCTCCGATGTCGAGTCCGCGGCCGCGGTCACCCGCGCCGCCCTGAGCGGACTGCGCGCGGCGCCGGCCTGGCCCGGCGCCCCGCGCCCGGTGGATGCCGACGCGCTGCTCCCCGAACGGGCGATCGCCGGTGATCCGGACGCGCGCGAGCAGCTGGGGGCCGAGGTCTGGGAGCCGCTGGTGGCCGCCGGCGGTTCCCTCGTCGAGACGGTCGGCGCCTACCTGGACTGCGGCGGCGCGCTCGAGGCGACGGCCCGCGCGCTGTTCGTGCACGCCAACACCGTGCGGTACCGGCTGCGGCGGGTCGCGGAGGTCTGCGGCGAGACTCCGACCGATGCCCGAGGGGCGCTCTGCCTGCGTGTCGCGCTCACCCTGAGCCGACTGAAGTGAGGGAGTCCACAACGGCTGGGGGCGACTCGCCGGTAATGACCCCTACTGATTGGAGGTTCCCTACATGTGCGCCGTCGTTCCGCTGTCCGTCTCCCCCTCGCCAACGAGCCGCCGGACCGAGATGATGGACCGGTGATTGCCGTTCTCGCCCCCGGCCAGGGTGCCCAGTCGCCCGGGATGCTCGACGCGTGGCTGCCGCTCGACGGGGTCCGGGACCGGTTAGCGAGCTACTCCGAGGCCGCCGACATGGACCTCGAACGGCTCGGGACCGTCGCGGACGCCGACGAGATCAAGGACACCGCCGTCACCCAGCCGCTGCTGGTCGCGGCGGGGCTGCTGGCCGCCGGGCAGCTCGGCCTGCTCGACGGGCCGCCGGCGGTCGAGCGGTGCGTGGCAGGGCACAGCGTCGGCGAACTCACCGCCGCTGCCGTGGCCGGGGCGCTGCGCCCCGTCGACGCCGTGGCGTTCGCCGCCCGCCGTGGCGCCGAGATGGCCGCCGCCTGCGCGGCCGCCGCCACCGGCATGTCGGCGGTGCTCGGCGGGGAGCCGGACGATGTCGTCAAGGCCATCGAGGCCGCCGGGCTGACGGCGGCCAACCGCAACGGTGCCGGACAGATCGTCGCCGCGGGCGACACCGAGGCGCTCGAGGCCTTCGCGGCCGCCCCGCCGGACGGCGTCAAGCTGCGGCCGCTCGCGGTGGCCGGTGCGTTCCACACCGACTACATGGCCCCGGCGGCCGAGCGGCTCGCCGGGTACGCGGCCGGCCTGGACGTCGCCGCGCCCCGCCCGACCCTGCTGTCGAACGCCGACGGCGCGGCCGTCGACGACGGGGCCGAACTCGTCCGCCGCCTCGTCGCCCAGGTGACCCTGCCGGTGCGCTGGGACCTGTGCATGGCCACCTGCGCCGCGCTCGGGGTCACCGGCGTCGTCGAGTTCGCCCCGGGCGGTGTGCTCGCCGGCATCGCCCGCCGCGAGCTGCGCGGCGCCGAGCGCGTCGCCATCAAGACCCCCGACGACCTGGACGCCGCCCGCTCGCTCCTGTCCGACGGAGGCACACCATGACGCTGCCGATACCGCCCGCGCCGGGCGCGGTCCGCATCCTCGGCCTCGGCCACTACCGGCCCGGCACCGTTGTCACCAACCACGACCTCATCGCACGCGGCGTCGACACCGATGACGAATGGATCCGCACCCGGGTGGGCATCGCCGAGCGCCACTGGGCCGACGAGAACGAGACCGTCGTCGACATGGCCGAGCAGGCCGGCAGCAAGGCGCTCGCCGCCAGCGGGGTCGACGCCTCGGACGTCGATCTCGTCCTGGTCGCCACCTGCACCATGCCGACGCCGGTGCCGGCCGCCGCACCGCAGCTCGCCGACCGGCTGGGCATCGACCACCCGGGCGCGTTCGACGTGAACTCCGGCTGCTCCGGGTTCGTCTACGCGGTGAACACCGCCGCGGCGGCGGTGGAGACCGGTCAGGCCCGCACCGCCCTTGTCGTCGCGTCCGAGCGGTTCTCCGGCTGGCTGGACATGACCGACCGCAGCACCTGCATCATCCTCGCCGACGCGGCCGGCGCCGCGGTCGTCGGCCCGTCCGAGACCCACGGCTTCGGCCCGGTCGTGTGGGGCAGCGACGGGGACATGTCCGAGACCGTCGTGATCGACGAGGAGTCGCACTTCTTCCGGCAGGAGGGGCAGGCGGTCTACCGGTGGGCCACGGGGTCGATGGCCCCGGTCGCCCTCGAGGCGTGCCGACGCGCGGGGGTCGACCCCGCGGAGATCACCGCGTTCGTCCCGCACCAGGCCAACCTGCGGATCATCGACGCGCTGGCCCGCCGCATCGGGCTGCCCAACGCCGTGGTCGCCCGCGACATCGAGACCTCGGGCAACACCTCGGCCGCGACGATCCCGCTGGCGCTGTCCCGCATGGTCGAGCGCGGCGAGATCCCCTCCGGCTCGCCCGTGCTGCTGCTCGGGTTCGGATCCGGCCTCGCCTATGCGGGCCAG
Source organism: uncultured Actinomycetota bacterium (assembly GCA_963776855.1). GTDB lineage: Bacteria > Actinomycetota > Actinomycetes > Mycobacteriales > Jatrophihabitantaceae > Jatrophihabitans. The sequence goes on from CAVZOC010000006.1 coordinate 337,079, forward strand.
GTCGTCCTCGCCCCGTAACGTTCACATCACCACCCGTCACGACAGAAGGGACTCATCCCGTGGCCAGTGCCGACGAGATCCGCCAGGGACTCGCATCCATCCTCAACGAGGTCGCCGACGTCGACCCGGCCGAGGTCCAGGACAACAAGAGCTTCGTCGACGATCTGGACGTCGACTCGCTGTCGATGGTCGAGGTCGCCATGGAGGCCGAGAACCAGTTCGGCGTCAAGATTCCGGACGAGAAGCTGTCCGACCTGAAGACGGTGAAGGACGCCGTCGACTACATCGTCGAGAACCAGAACTAAGGACACGATGACCAGCGCGCGTACCGACGACGTCGTCGTCACCGGTCTGGGCGTGACCACCCCGCTCGGCGGTGACGTGGCGACCTACTGGGAGGCCCTCTGCGAGGGGCGCTCGGGAGTCACCGCGATCACCGACGAGTGGGCGGAGGGGTTGACGGTCCGCATCGCGGCCCGCATGGCCGTCGACCCGGCCGAGCAGCTCCCCCGCGTGCGGGCCCGCCGCCTCGACCGCAGCGAGCAGGCGGCCATCGTCGCCGCCCGCGAGGCGTGGGCCGACGCCGGCTTCGAGGGCACGGCCGGGGAGGCAGGGCTCGAGCCCACCCGGGTGGCCGTGGTCATCGGCACCGGCATCGGCGGCGTCACGTCGCTGCTGCACCAGTACGACATCCTGAAGGCCAAGGGACCGAGCAAGGTCTCGCCGTTGCTGATCCCGATGAACATGCCCAACGGATCGGCGGCGTACGTCGGGCTCGAGTTGGGCGCGCAGGCCGGCGTCCACACCACCGTCAGTGCCTGCGCGTCCGGCGCCGAGGCCGTGGCCTTCGGCCTCGACCTGTTGCAGCTCGACCGGGCCGACGTGGTGGTCGTCGGCGGCACCGAGGCCTGCATCCACCCGCTGAACATCGCCGGTTTCGCGCAGATGCGGGCGATGTCGACGCGCAACGACGAGCCGGCCCTGGCCTCGCGGCCGTACGACAAGAACCGGGACGGTTTCGTCCTCGGCGAGGGGGCCGGAGTCATGGTGCTCGAGCGCGCCGCCGGCGCCGCCGCCCGCGGCCGCGAACCGTACGCCGTGCTGGCCGCGGCCGGCATCACCTCCGACGCCTACGACATCGTCCAGCCCGACCAGGCCGGTCAGGTCCGGGCCCTCGAGCTCGCGCTGGCCCGGTCCGATCTCGCCGCCGACGACATCGTCCACATCAACGCCCACGCCACGTCGACCCCGGTGGGCGACATGGGCGAGGCCCGCGCCATCGCCGGCATCTTCGGCGAGGACACCGTGGTCACCGCCACCAAGTCGATGACCGGCCACCTGCTGGGCGCCGCCGGCGCCATCGAGTCGGTCGCCACGGTGTTGTCGGTGCGCCACGACGTCGTGCCACCGACCATCAACCTCGACGACCCCGACGACGACCTGCGCCTCGACGTGCCACGCGAGAAGCGCACGATGCTGGTCGGCGCCGCGATCAACGACTCGTTCGGCTTCGGCGGCCACAACGTCTCACTGCTGTTCCGCAAGGCCTGAGCGAGCCGCGGGGACCCGTCAGACGACCCCTCAGACGACGTTGTGCAGCAGGGTGACGGGGGCGCCGTCGCCGCCCTCGCGGTACGGCTCCAGCTCGGCGTCCCAGGCGGTCCCGAGCAGCTCGGCGAGGCCGTGGCGGTAGTCATCCACGGTGCGAGCGCGGCTCAGCAGGCCACGGAGCCGCTCCTCGCCCACCACCACGTCGCCGCTGGCGGACACCGCGCTGCGGTGGAAGCCGCGTCCCGGCAGGTAGGCCAGCCGCTCGCCGTCGGTGGCGGAGGTGCCGTCCTCGGTGATCTCGAAGACCAGCATGGGCCATTGCCGTAGCGCGGCCGCGAGCCGGGCCGCGGTGCCGACCGGGCCGGCCCACGCGACCTCGGCGCGCAGCTGCGTGGGCGCCACCGGTTGCGCGCTCCACTGCAGCCGGGCAGGCCGATCCAGCACGCCGGCCAGCGCCCACTCCACGTGCGGCGCGAGCGCCGACGGGCAGCAGTGCAGGAACACGACGCCCCGCGTCGTGGGCGTGACAGAACCTGTGCCGGTGCGGGCACGAGACATCGCACACCTCCCTGTTCGACGGCGACGCCTTCCCCTGCGGTCCGTCCGATGGCGGGTGGTGTGTACCCCTATTGTTACCTATGAGGCCGCTGTTGCGCCAGTGGCAGTGCGCCGGAACCGGCTCCGGCCGGCTCTGGCCGGCCCGTCAGGCGGCCGGGGCGCTCAACGCGCTCAGCACCCGCCCGAGCGGGGCCTCCAGCTTCAGCGTCGCCAGCGGGTCCCCCCGGGTCGCACCCTGGTTGACGATCGCGACCGGGATGTCGCGCTTGGCCGCGTGCCGGACGAACCGCAGCCCCGACATCACGGTCAGGGACGAGCCCAGCACCAGGAGCGAGCTCGCCGCGTCGACCAGCGCGTAGCAGTCCGCGACCCGCGGCTTGGGAACGTTCTCACCGAAGAACACCACGTCCGGCTTCACCAGCTCCGAGCCGCACCAGAAGCAGCCGGCCAGCACGAACCCGGACAGCTGCTCGTCGGGCAGGTCGGCGTCGCCGTCGGGGTTGACGCGCGTGACGGTCGCGCCGAAGTCGGGGTTGAGCGTGGCCAGCCGCGCACCGTAGGCCGGGCGCCGCTCCCGGCGGCCGCAGTCGAGGCAGACGACCGTGTCCAGGCTGCCGTGCAGCTCGATGACGTGTCGCGCGCCCGCGGCCTGGTGCAGCCCGTCGACGTTCTGGGTGACGATGCCGCGCAGCAGGCCGCGCCGTTCGAACGCCGCCACGGCCAGGTGCCCGTCGTTGGGATGCGCGGCCGCGATCTGCCGCCAGCCCAGGAAGCTGCGAGCCCAGTAGCGTCGCCGCCCGGCCGGGGAGCCCACGAAGTCCTGATAGGTCATCGGGGAGGTCGTCCGCCGGGCGCCGGTCGGTCCGCGATAGTCCGGGATGCCGGATTCGGTGGAGAGCCCCGCCCCGGACAGCACGGTGACCCCGCCGGACTCCAGCAGCGCCCGCAGCCGCCGCACGTCCGCCTGCGCCGTCAACGTCACCGTTCCATGGTGCCCGCCGCGGCACCGGCGGGCGGACCGGCCGCCGGGCTCATTCCTCGGCCAGCGCCTCGCCGTACCGCTCGGTCACCCGGTGGCGGAGGCCGGCGTCGCGACGGGAGGCGGGCTGGATGAAGATCTCGTCGAGCGTGGGCCAGCGGTCCCGCAGGTCGCGGTCGAGCCGCAGGCAGGCCTGCTCCAGCTCCCCGCCGGTCGTGGTGTCGACGAAGTCGGCCCGCACGCAGAGCAGGGTGCTGTCACTGCCGGTCATCATCGACAGCAGGTCCACGACGTCGACGATCTCGGGCTGCTCCTCCAACCAGGTCTCGATGGCGCTGATCAGCCGGGCGTCGGCCTGCCGGCCGATGAGCAGGTTCTCGTTGGCGCGGGCGAGGGTGATCGTCACGCCCAGCAGCAACAGGCCGATCAGCAACGACGCGATGCCGTCCCACACCTTGTCGCCGGTGACCTGGTGCAGCCCCACCCCCAGGGCGGCGATGACCAGCCCGATGATCGCGGCGCTGTCCTCGAACAGCACGCTGTTGACCGTGGGGTCACGCGGCGATCGCATGTAGTCCGGCATCGAGCGCCGCAGCCGCCGCGTCTCGCCCCGCATCTGCTTGTAGGCCTGCCGCAGCGAGACGCCCTCGAGCACCGCGGCCAGCGCCAGCACCGGGTAGTTGATCCACAACGGGCCGGAGTTGTCCGCCGGACCCGTGATCGTCTCGTAGGCCTGGTAGAAGGAGAAGATCGCGCCGGACACGAAGATCGCGACTGCGGCGATCAGCGACCAGAAGTACCGTTCCTTGCCGTAGCCGAACGGGTGAGAGCGGTCCGCGGGCCGCTCCGAGCGCTTCTGCGCGACCAGCAGCAGGATCTCCGTGGTCGAGTCGCCGACGGAGTGCGCGGCCTCGGACAGCAGCGCCGACGACCCGCTCAGCAGCCCGGCGGCGAGCTTCAAGATGCCCACCCCGACGTTGGCGGCCAGCGCCAGCAGCACCGTTACGGTGCTCTCGGAGTTGTCGCCGCCGTTGCCCGAGGAGGTGCCGGCGTCGGCTGGCTTCGCCTCGGTCGAGGCCGGGTTCGGCTGCGGTGTCACGGGACGAGCCTGCCCGCCCGCCCGGACGGCCTACCCGTCCGCCCCGCCCTGCACCACCGGGGCGTGCACCGATTGAATAGGGTTGGCCGATGCCCCGGGCGGCCCCAGGCCGCCGCACCCGATCAGAAGGACCCTGTGATGAGCGCTGAGGGGTACGAGCTCTCGGATCTCGATCGCCTCGAGTCCGAGGCCGTGCACGTCTTCCGCGAGGTCGCGGCGACCATCGAGCACCCGGCGATGCTGTTCTCCGGCGGCAAGGACTCGGTGGTGATGCTGCACCTGGCGGTGAAGGCCTTCTGGCCCGCCCCGGTGCCGTTCCCGATCATGCACGTCGACACCGGGCAGAACTTCGACGAGGTCATCGCGTTCCGGGACCGCACCGTCGAACGGCACGGTCTGCGGTTGATCGTGGCCAGCGTGCAGGACGACATCGACGCCGGTCGCTCGCATGAGGAGTATCCCGGCGCCCCGCGGAACAAGCTGCAGACCGTCACCCTGCTGCGCGGCATCACCGAGAACCGCTTCGGCGCGGTCTTCGGCGGCGCCCGGCGCGACGAGGAGAAGGCCCGCGCCAAGGAACGTGTCTTCAGCTTCCGCGACGAGTTCGGGCAGTGGGATCCGCGCAACCAGCGTCCCGAGCTGTGGAACCTGTACAACGGCAAGCACCGCAAGGGCGAGAACATCCGCGTGTTCCCGCTCTCGAACTGGACCGAGCTGGACATCTGGTCCTACATCGAGTCCGAGGCCATCGAGATCCCGGCGCTGTACTTCGCCCACCCGCGCGAGGTCGTCGAGCGCGACGGCATGCTGCTCGCGGTCAACCGGTTCATCCAGCCGGAGGACGGCGAGAAGAGCTTCACCGCGAAGGTCCGCTACCGCACGATGGGCGACGCGACCACGACCGGGTGTGTCGAGTCCGACGCCGAGACCGCCGCCGACGTCGTCGCCGAGGTCGCCGCCGCCCGCATGACCGAGCGCGGCGCCACCCGGGCCGACGACCGGATCAGCGAGGCCGGCATGGAAGACCGCAAGAAAGAGGGGTACTTCTGATGGCTCAGCTACTGCGGCTCGCGACCGCCGGCAGCGTGGACGACGGCAAGTCGACCCTCATCGGCCGGCTGCTGTACGACTCGAAGGCGATCTTCGAGGACCAGCTCGAATCCGTGGCCCGCACGAGCACCGCCCGCGGCCAGGGCGCGCCGGACCTGGCCCTGCTGACCGACGGTCTGCGGGCCGAACGCGAACAGGGCATCACCATCGACGTCGCGTACCGGTACTTCGCGACGCCGAAGCGCAAGTTCATCATCGCCGACACCCCCGGCCACGTGCAGTACACGCGGAACATGGTTACCGGCGCCTCGACCGCGGACGTGGCACTGATCCTCATCGACGCCCGTAACGGCGTGCTGGAGCAGTCGCGGCGGCACGCGTTCCTGGCCAGCCTGCTCGGCATCCCGCACCTGATCGTGTGCATCAACAAGATGGACCTCGTCGACTACTCGCAGGAGCGCTTCGACGAGATCCGCCGCGAGTTCCGCTCGTTCGCCAGCAAGCTCGAGGTCACCGACCTGGCCTTCATCCCGATCTCCGCGCTGACCGGGGACAACGTGGTGAACCGCAGCGAGGAGATGAACTGGTACGAGGGCACCTCGCTGCTGCACCACCTCGAGGAGGTTCACATCTCCTCGGACCGCAACCTCATCGACGTCCGGTTCCCGGTGCAGTACGTCATCCGGCCGCAGCAGACGGCAGGCGCCGAGATGCACGACTTCCGCGGCTACGGCGGCACCGTGGCCGGCGGCGTGATCCGCCACGGCGACGAGGTCACCGTCCTGCCGTCCGGCTTCACCACTTCGGTGGCCGGGGTGTGGGCCCCCGGTGGGCGCAAGTTGGAGGAGGCGTCGGCGGGCCTCGCGGTGACCCTGGAGCTGGCCGACGACATCGACATCGCCCGGGGCGACATGATCTGCCGCCCGCACAACCGCCCGCACGCCGGTCAGGACCTCGACGCGATGATCTGCTGGATGACCGCGGAGTCGTCGCTGACGCCCGGGGCCCGCTACACCGTCCACCACACCACGCGTTCGACGCGCGCCGTGGTGCGCGAGCTGGACTACCGGCTCGACGTCAACACCCTGCACCGGGACGAGTCGGCCGAGAACCTCTCGCTGAACGAGATCGGCCGGGTCCGGCTGCGCACGCAGGCCCCGCTGCTGTTCGACGCCTACCGGCGCAGCCGTGAGACGGGCAGCTTCATCCTCATCGACGAGGCGACCAACAACACCGTCGCGGCCGGCATGGTCACCGGTCCGAGCCAGCAGGAGTCGCACGTCGTCTGGCACAGCGGCTCGGTGCAGCGCGACGAGCGCGCGACCCACGGCATGACGGTGTGGCTCACCGGGCTGTCCGGCTCCGGCAAGTCGACGGTCGCCGCCGAGCTCGAGCGTCGGCTGGTGGCCTCCGGTCGCCCGGCCTACCTGCTCGACGGCGACAACCTGCGCCACGGCCTGAACTCGGACCTGTCCTTCTCGCCGGAGGACCGCACCGAGAACATCCGCCGGGTCGGCGAGGTCGCCCGGCTGCTGGCCGACGCCGGGGTGGTGGCGATCGTGTCGCTGGTCAGCCCGTACGCCGCCGATCGGGCCCAGGCCCGGGAGACGCACTCCGAAGGCGGCCTGCCGTTCGCGGAGATCTTCGTGGACACCCCGCTGGAGGTCTGCGAGCAGCGGGACCCGAAGGGCATGTACGCCAAGGCCCGCGCCGGCGAGATCACCGACTTCACCGGCGTCAACGCGCCCTACGAGGCGCCGGAGTCGCCCCACCTGCGCCTGCGCCCCGAGGACGGCGACGCTGCCGTCCAGGCCGGGCTGGTGTACGACCTCGTCGAACGCATGGCCCAGTGAGCCCAGCGGCCGAGACCGACGCCCGGCTGGCGGCCAGGCTGGCCCAGCGCTCGGGGCAGCTGTTGCTCGAGCTGCAACGGAGCAGCGGGCTCACCGGCAAGGACCTCGGCCGGCGCGGCGACGCCGACTCCAACGCGTTGCTGCTGCGGGAGCTCGCGGCCGCCCGGCCCGACGACGCAGTGCTGTCGGAGGAGTCCGCGGACTCCCCCGCCCGGCTGTCCGCCGACCGGGTGTGGATCATCGATCCGCTCGACGGCACCCGCGAGTACGGCATGACCGGGCGCAGCGACTGGGCGGTGCACGTCGCGCTGTGGACCCGAGACGGCGGCGCGGGATCGATCACCGCCGCCGCCGTGGCACAGCCGGGCCTCGACACCGTCTACGTCAGTGACGACGCCACCGCCACGGCAGGTAGCCCGGAGCGGATGCGCTTCCTGGTCAGCGACTCGCGCCCGCCGGGGTGGGCGGCGCCGGTGGCCGAGGCGCTCGGGGCCGACCTGGTCTCGATGGGCTCGGCCGGCGCGAAGGCGATGGCCGTGCTGCGCGGCGACGCCGAGGCCTACCTGCACGCCGGCGGGCAGTGGGAGTGGGACTCCGCCGCCCCGGTGGGCGTCGCCCTGGCCGCCGGGCTGCACGCCAGCCGCGTCGACGGCAGCCCGCTGCGCTACAACAGCGCCCACCCCTACCTGCCGGACCTGCTGATCTGCCGCTCGGACCTCGCCGACCCGCTGCTGCGCGAGATCGCCGCCGCGACGGCCTGAGCCCGCCGGATACCCGCCTCCCGCGCGCTACACCAGCCCCATCGCCGTCACCAGCAGCCGGACGCAGTAGTCGGCCAGGGTCGGCCGGTCGACGGCCAGCGAGCCGTCCAGCCAGGTCTGGAACAGGCTGGACATCGCCCCGACGAGCGCGACGGCGGTGAGCCGGGCCGCGGTGGAGTCGACGTCGCCGAGCTGGGCGCGCACGATGCCGACGAAGGTCGGGGACACCGCGACGCTGCGGGTGCCCAGCACCGGGTCGGTCAACGGCTCCAGCAGCAGCACCCGGCCCTTACGGGGGTCGTCGGCCACCACGTCGAGGAACGCCTCGACCGCCGCCCGGGCCAGCCGCTCCCGGTCGTCCGGCGGCGCCTCGGCCACCACCCGCGACAGCGCCGCCTCGGCCTCGGCGGCGACCTCGTCGTACACCGCCAGCAGCAGCGCGTCCCGGTCGTCGAAGTTCTCGTAGAAGTAGCGGTTGGTCAGGCCCGCGGCGCGGCAGACCGACCGGACGGTGACGGCCGCGCTCCCGCTGGTTCCCACCAGCTCGAGACCGACGTCCAGCAGCCGGGCCCGGCGGTCGGCGCGGCGGTCCTCGAGCGTCGTCCCCGCCCAGCTGCGTTCGCTCACAGGCCCGATCATGCCGTGAACCTAAGGTTGACGACACCTGTCGTCAACCCTAATGTCGCCGACATGACGACGGCCGGGAGGCCGCGGCGCAACCTGCCACCGCCACAGGAACGATCCAGCCCCACGCACTACTGTCCGGACGTCTGACGCGGCCGCCGACGCTGCCGGCCGCGACGGCCGGGCCACCTCCTCGCGAGACAGGATCCGATCATGCTCCCACCCACCTTCACCCAGGCCTTCCAGCAGACCGTCGCCGCGCATCCGCACGCTCTCGCCCTGAGCGACCCCGAGGGCACGCAACGCCTCACCTGGCGGCAGTACGGCGCCCGCGTGCGGCGGCTGGCCGAGGGCCTGGCCTCGCTCGGCGTCGACCGCGGCGAGACGGTGGGGCTGATGCTGACCAACCGGGTGGAGTTCCACCTCGCCGACACCGCGACCCTGCACGCAGGTGGCACCCCGTTCTCGATCTACAACACCCTGGCGCCGGAGCAGATCGCCCACCTGTTCGGCAATGCCGGCAACCGGGTGGTGGTGTGCGAGGAGCAGTTCCTGCCGCAGATCCGCCAGGCCGCGGAGTCGGCCGCGACGCGCGTCGAGCACGTCGTCTGCCTGGCCGACGGCACCGGCGCGCCCGACGGCACGATCGGCTTCGCCGACCTGGAGAGCCGCACGCACGAGGGCTTCGACTTCGAGGCGCGGTGGCGCGCGGTCGAGGCCGAGGACGTTCTCACCATCATCTACACCTCCGGCACGACCGGGCCCTCGAAAGGCGTCGAGCTCACCCACGCCAACCTGATGGCCGAGCTCTCCTCGACACTGCCGATCTCGAAGCCGGGGCCGGGCGACGTCATCATCAGCTATCTGCCCGACGCACACATCGCCAACCGCTGGGGCGCGCACTACACCAGCATCGCCAGCGGCATGCAGATCGTCGCCCTCCCCGACATGAAGCAGATGATCTCGGTGCTCCCGACCACGCGACCGACGCTGTTCGGGGCCGTGCCGCAGGTCTGGTACAAGCTCAAGGCCGGGATCGAGGGGCAGCTGGCCGCCGAGACCTCACCGCTGAAGAAGCGCATCGCGTCCTGGGCGTTCGAGGTGGGCCGGCGGCGGGCGCGACTGCGCTCGGACGGCAAGCCGGTCCCCCGGTCGCTCGAGATCCAGGACGCCATCGCCGAGCGGCTGGTGTTTTCCAAGGTCCGGGCCCGGCTCGGCCTGGACCGCGTCCGGTTCGCCGCCACCGGGGCCGCCGCGATCGACCCGGACGCGCTGGAGTTCGTCCTCGCCCTCGGCCTGCCGTGCTGCGAACTCTGGGGCATGTCGGAGCTGTCGTGCGCGGCGACGGTGAACCCGCCCGACGCGGTGCGGATCGGAACCGTCGGCACCGCCCTGCCCAACGCCGAGCTGCGCATCGCCGACGACGGCGAACTGCTGGTCCGCGGGCCGCTGGTGATGAAGGGGTACCGCAACGACCCGGAGAAGACCGCCGAGACGCTCGACGACGAGGGCTGGCTGCACACCGGCGACATCGCCACCATCGACGACGACGGCTACGTGCGCATCGTCGACCGCAAGAAGGAACTGATGATCAACGCGGCGGGCAAGAACATGTCGCCGTCGAACATCGAGGGGACCGTGAAGGTCGGCTCGCCGCTGATCGGGTCGGTGGTCGCGGTCGGTGACGACCGGCCGTACGTGGTCGCGCTCATCACCCTGGACCCGGACGCCGCGACCCAGTTCGCGCAGCAGCACGGCCTCGACCCCGCCCCGAAGGCGCTGGCCGAGAACCCGGCGGTACGCGAGGCAGTACAGGCGGCCGTCACCGCCGCCAACGAACGCCTGGCCCGCGTCGAGCAGATCAAGAAGTTCACCGTGCTACCGGACGTCTGGGAGCCGGGCGGCGACGAGCTCACCCCGACGATGAAGCTCAAGCGCAAGCCCATCGCGGAGAAGTACGCCGGCGAGATCGAAGGACTGTACTCCCGCACCTAAGGCGGCCGGGGCCGGCCTCGCCGGGACGCTCCCGCCTCGCCGGTCACTAGCGTGGCCCCCGTGAGCAACGGGACCCCTGGGCCGCGCGTCGTCGCCCCGCCCCGCAACGCCCCAGGACCGAACCGGAAGCGTCGGGCGGGTGTGCTCGGTCTGGCCGTCGGCGCGCTCGGCGTCGTGTTCGGCGACATCGGCACCAGCCCGCTGTACGCGGTGCAGACCGTCTTCCACATCGACGGCGGCGCCGTCCCCCCGACCCGCGGCGACGTCTACGGCGTCATCTCGATGATGTTCTGGTCGGTGACGCTCATCGTGTCCTTCAAGTACGTGCTGTTCATCATGCGGGCCGACAACGACGGCGAGGGCGGCGTGATGGCGATGGCGGCTCTCGTGCGGCGGGTGGTCACCGGCCGCACCGGGCTGGTCACCGTCTCGCTCGTCCTCGGCGTCATCGGCGCATCGCTGTTCTACGGCGACAGCGTGATCACACCGGCCATCTCGATGCTGTCGGCGGTCGAAGGGCTCGAGGTGGCCGCGCCCGGTCTGTCCGAGGCGGTGCTGCCGATCGCGGTGGTGATCCTGACCGTGCTGTTCGTCGCGCAGCGCTCCGGCACGCACCGGGTGGGGCGGCTGTTCGGCCCGGTCATGATCGTCTGGTTCGCCGCGCTCGCCACGATGGGTGTCTCCGGCATCGTGCGGCACCCGGAGATATTGGCCGCGTTGTCGCCGCAGTACATCGTGGAGTTCGTCGCCCGGCACCCCTATCTGACCTTCCTCGCGCTGGGTGCGGTCGTGCTGGTGATCACCGGTGCCGAGGCGCTCTACGCCGACATGGGCCACTTCGGCCGCGTACCGATCCGGCTGGCCTGGTTCTTCGTGGCGTTCCCCTGCCTGATGCTGAACTACCTCGGGCAGGGCGCGCTCGTGCTCGACGAACCGGGCGCCGTCTCGAACCCCTTCTACCTGCTGGCCCCGCACTGGGCCCGCTGGCCGCTGGTCCTGCTGGCGACCATGGCCACGGTCATCGCGTCCCAGGCGGTGATCTCCGGCGCCTACTCGGTGAGCCAGCAGGCGGTGCGGCTGGGCTACCTGCCGAACCTGAGCCTGCGTCACACCTCGCCGCGGGAGAGCGGCCAGATCTACATCCCGGCGGTGAACTGGCTGCTGTACGTCGCCGTCCTGGTTCTCATGCTGGCCTTCCAGTCCTCCAGCCGGCTCGCCACCGCCTACGGGCTCGCCGTGACCGGCACCTTCCTGACCACCACCGCCCTGTTCCTCGTCATCGCCCGCACGATCTGGTCCTGGCCGTGGTGGCGGCTCATCGTGCTCGGCACCGTTCTGGGCGTGGTCGAGCTGGCGTACTTCGGCGCCAATGCCACCAAGGTCGTCCACGGTGGCTGGCTGCCACTGCTCATCGCGGTGGTGGTGGTGACGGTGATGACCGTCTGGCAGCGAGGGCGCCGGGTGGTCACCGCGCGCCGGCGTGACATGGAGGGCTCACTGCAGGAGTTCATCGACGCCGTGCACGACCGTCCCGTCGCCCGCACGCCGGGGACGGCGGTCTTCCCGCACCCGTCGAAGGAGACCGCCCCCCTGGCGCTGCGGCAGAACGTGGCGTTCAACGGAGTACTGCACGAGAAGGTGATCATCGTGTCGGTCCAGACGGCGAACGTGCCGTTCGTGGCGCCGGACGAGCGGATCACCGTCGACACCCTGGTGCACACCGACGACGGCATCACGCACATCGCGCTCCGGTACGGGTTCCAGGACGAGCAGAACGTCCCGGCGATGCTGCGGCTCGCGGTAGGGCGGACGGAGGACCTGGACTTCGACCCGAACCTCGCCACCTATTTCCTGTCGCGCCTGTCGATCGAGCGCGGCGACGACGAGGAGATGCCGGTGTGGCAGAAGCGGCTGTTCATCGCGCTGGCCCACAACGCCGCCAACCCCGCGCTCAACTTCGGGCTGCCGGTGGAACAGACGATCGTCATGGGCGCGCACCTGGCGCTGTGAGCGGCAGGGTTGACAGCGTTAGCTATTAGCACTAGCTTTTTGGCTATATCAAAGAGCCAAGGAGGCCACATGAGCACCGCACCCGAAACCCAGCTGCTGGAACGACCCGAAGGAGGCATCGGCTACGACGTCACCGGCTCCGGCCCACTGATCATCTGCATCCCGGGCATGGGCGACCTGCGCCGGGTGTACCGGTTCACCGTCCCCGCCCTCGTCGAGGCCGGCTTCCGGGTGGCGACGATGGACCTGCGCGGCCACGGGGACAGTGACGCGACGTTCACCGCCTACGACGACGTCGCGGCCGGTCAGGACGCGCTCGCCCTGGCCGAGCACCTCGGCGGGCCCGCGGTGCTGGTCGGGAACTCGATGTCGGCCGGTGCGGCGGTCTGGGCCGCCGCCGAGCGCCCCGATCTGGTCGCGGGTGTCGCTCTGCTCGGCGCGTTCGTGCGCAACCCGACGATCAATCCGGTCATGGCGTTGGCGTTCCGCGCCGCGATGAGCGGCCCCTGGGCGGGACGGGCCTGGCTGTCCTACCTGCCCAAGCTGTATCCCGGGCGCCGGCCCGACGACCTCGGCGACCACCTCGCCGCCATCCGGGCGAGCCTCGCGAAGCCGGGGCACGCCAAGGCGTTCAAGGCGACCACTCGCTCCGATCACGCGCCGGCAGAGCAGCGGCTGCCGCAGGTCCACGGCCGGCCCGCTCTCGTGATCATGGGCGAGAAGGACCCCGACTTCCCCGACCCGGCCGCCGAGGCCCGCTGGATCAGCGAGCAGTTGGGCGCGGAGACGATGCTGGTGCCGGACGCCGGCCACTACCCGCAGGCGGAGTACCCGGACCTGGTCAACCCCGCTCTGGCCGCGTTCGCCGAACGGGCGGTGAACGCCGGTGCCTAGGGCCGGCCTCACCCGCGAGAAGGTGATCGCCGAGGCGGCCGCCGTCGTGGACGACCTGGGCTGGGAGCGTCTGACCCTGGCCGCGGTCGCCGAACGTACCGGCGTGCGGCTGCCCAGCCTCTACAAGCACGTCGAGAGCCTCGACGCGCTGCGGCAGGGGGTGGCCGCGCTCGCCACCCGAGAGCTCGCCGACGCGCTCACCACCGCCGCCGTCGGCCGCTCCGGATCGCAGGCACTGTTCGCGATCGCCGACGCCTACCGCGACTACGGACGCGCCCACCCCGGCCGCTACACGGCCACCATCCGCGCGCCGGAGGCCGAGGACGCCGAGCATGTGGCAGCCGCCGAGGCGGCCCTGACGGTGATCTTCGCCGTGCTCGCCGGCTACGGCGTCACCGGCGACGACGCCGTCGACGTCACCCGCGCCCTGCGGGCCGCGCTGCACGGCTTCGTTACCCTCGAGCTCGCCGGCGGGTTCGGCCTGCCCCACGACCTCGACCACTCCTTCGGCCGGATGCTGGTCGCCTTCGACCGCGCGCTCGCCACCGACGACCAGCCGAACCGTGTCACCACCTGACCGGCCACGTCCGGCGACAACCGGGCGAAACCACGCCGCTAGCTCGGCGGGGTCAGCCGCGGCTGCTGCTGGGTGATGCAGTGCACGCCACCCCCGCGCGCGAACAGCGGCCGGGCGTCCACCGGGACGACCTCGCGGCCCGGGTAGGCATCGCGCAGTATCGCGGCGGCCGAGGCGTCCTGCCGGTCGCCGAAGCTGCAGGCGATCACGCCCCCGTTGACGAGCACGTGGTTGACGTAGCTGTAGTCGACGAACCCGTCGCGGTCTCGCAGCACGGCCGGCGCCGGCAGGTCGACCAGCTGCAGCGGCCGGCCCGCGGCGTCGACCGCCTCGCTGAGCACCGTGCGGATCTGCGCCGTCACCGCGTGGTCGGGATGGGCCGGGTCCCGCTGGTCGTGCAGCAGCACCGTGCCCGGTGCCGCGAACGTGGCGACGATGTCCACGTGACCTCGGGTGCCGTAGGTGCCGGAGTCACGGGTGAGCCCGCGCGGCAGCCAGATCGCGTGGCGCGTCCCGAGGGTGCGGGCCAGTCCGGCCTCGATGTCGGCGCGGGAGCGCCCGGGGTTGCGGTCGGGGTCGCGCTGGACGGTCTCGGTGAGCAGGACCGTCCCGCGCCCGTCGACGTGGAAGCCGCCGCCCTCGTTCACCAGCGGCGAGTCGACGCGCACGGCCCCGCTCCAGTCGGCGACGGCCGCGGCGAGGCGGGCATCGTTCTCCCAGCGGGCCCAGGACTGCCGTCCCCAGCCGTTGAAGGTCCAGGTCACGGCGCCGAGCCGCTCGCCGTCGTGGACGAACGTCGGCCCGGAGTCGCGGATCCACGCGTCGTCGATCGGCTGCGGCCGGATCTCGATCGACGGGTCGAGGAAGCGGCGGGCGAGGTCGACGTCGGCGGGTCGCGCCACCACGGTGACCGGCTCGAAGCCCGCGGCGGCGTTGGCGACCGCGGCCCAGGTCCGGCGGGCCTCGTCGGCCTCAGCCGCGGTGTCGCCGAGGGTGTAGCCCTGCCCGGGCCAGGCCAGCCAGAGCCGCTCGTGCGGGTCGCCCTCGTGGGGCATCCGCCACCCGGTCACCGGCTGTCGCCGTACGGACGCTCCGGGTCCACCGGGCGGACCAGCGCGGCGTAGGTCTCGGGGCGGCGGGTGCGCAGGAAGGGGAACAGGTCGAGCCAGTCGCGTCGCTGGTCGAGGTCGAGATCCGCCAGCAGCACACACGGCTCGTCCCGCGGCGCCTCGACCAGCACCCGGCCGTAGGGGTCCGAGACGAACGACGAGCCGTAGAACCGGTTGCCCGGCGTGCCGTCCGGGCGGGTCTCCGCGCCCGTGCGGTTGGGGACGATCATGAACAGCCCGTTGGCGACGCCGTTGCCGACGATCACCTGCCGCCACAGCGGCTGGGTGTCGAAGCCGGGGTGGTCCGGCTCGGAGCCGATGGCGGTCGGGTAGGCCAGGACCTCCGCGCCGCCGAGGGCGTAGGCGCGCGCGACCTCCGGGAACCACTCGTCCCAGCAGGTGGGCAGGCCGAGTCGCAGCCCGTCGAGCCCGGCGAGCTCGTGCACCGGGTACGGGTCGTCCGGGCCGGCGGGGCCGGGGCGGAACCAGCGGTCCTCGTGGTAGCCGGCCGTCACCGGGATGTGCAGCTTGTTGGTCACCGCCACGATCTCGCCCGCCGGCGAGACCACGACCGCGGTGTTCAGCCCGAGTCCGTCCGCAGCGTCCGACCGGCGGTACAGCGAGGCGTGGACGTGCGCCCCGGTCCGCGCTGCCGCGGCGCGGGCGAAGGCGACCGTCGGGCCGGTGGCCAGGTCCTCGGCGGCCTCCGCGGCTCGGCCCTCGGGCAGCGTGTCGGCCGGGTAGCGGGACAGGGTGAGCTCGGGCAGGAACACGATCCGCGCGCCACCCGCGGCCGCGGCGTCGAGCGCCTCGTCCAGCCAGGCCTCGAGCCCGGCCGGGGCCCAGGCGTGCTGCACCACCGCGACCCGCAGCGGCGCCCGCTCCGGGTCGCGGACCCGCGCGGGCGACGGTGGGGGCGGCGGCGCCTCGATGACCCGCACGTCCGGCATGCCGTCAGCATGGCATGCGCGCGTCCGGCTGTCGGACGAGCGCGCGACGATCGCGGCATGTGGATCAGGAACGCCGTCGTCCGCGATGCGGCCGGCCTCGCGGCGACGCACGTGGCCAGCTGGCAGGTGGCCTACCGCGGGATCGTCAGCGACGCCCACCTGGACGACCTCGACGTGGCGTGGCGGACCGAGCGCTGGACGCGCATCCTGCAGAGCGGCGACAGCGAGACCTTCGTGGCCGAGGAGGGCGGCAGGGTCGTCGGCTTCGTCTCGGTCGGGCCGCAGCGGCCGGTCGACGCGGCGCCGCCCTCCCCCGGCAGCGGCGAGGTGTGGTCGCTCTACGTCCACCCGGACCGACGCGCCGCCGGCCTCGGCCGGGCGCTGATGCACGCCGGGCTGGACCGGTTGCGCGAGCGGGAGTTCGTGGAGGCAACCCTCTGGGTCTTCGCGGCCAACACCGCGGCCCAGCGCTTCTACGCCGCAGGCGGCTGGCGCGAGGACGGTCTGACGAACGGGTTCGAGGTCGCCGGCGTCACGATTCCGGAGGTCCGCTGGCGGATCGCGCTGTGAGGCTCAGTGAGCCAGGCGCACCGCGAGATCGTGGGCCTGCGACAGATAGCTCCCGCCGAACAGCACGGCGTGCACCAACAGCGGGAACAGCTGCCAGAGCGGGATCCGGTCCCGCCAGCCGTCGGCCAACGGCCACACCTCGTCGTAGGCCGCGGCGGTGCGCGGCGGGATGCTGCCGAACAGCTCCAGCATCGCCAGGTCAACCTCGCGGTGGCCGCCGTAGGCAGCCGGATCGATCAGCCAGGGACGGCCGGCGCGGTCGCCGAGCACGTTGCCCGACCACAGGTCTCCGTGCAGCCGGGCCGCCGGTTCGTCGGGGGCCTCGACCCGCACTCGCGCCACCTCGGCCTCGAGCCCGACCCGGCGCGCGAGCGGCAGGCAGCGGTGCTGCAGGTAGTAGACGTTCCAGTCGTCGCCCTCGGGTGACTCGAGCTCGCAGCGCCCGACGAGGAACGGTCCGGCGGCCGGGAGCGAGCCGAATCGGGGGGCGCCGGCGCGGTGGACGCCGGCCAGCATCCGGCCCAACTCCTCCTCCCCCGCCGGGTCCAGCCGGCCGCGTTCGATCTGTTGCAGCTCCAGCGTCCCGCCTGTCTCCGAGAGGATCTCCGGGACGCGGGCGCCGGCGTCGGCCAGCCACCGCAGTCCGGCGGCCTCGAGCGGCGCGGGGTCGGTCTTGACGAAGGTGCGGGCCATCAGCTCGTTCCACCGGTCACGGTCACGTCCTACCCAGGTCGCCGCGAAACCGGTCGGCCGCGCCGGCTGTCGCCGCCGGCTGCAGTAGCGTGGGCCCGCCGGGGCGGTAGCTCAGCCGGTCAGAGCAGCGGACTCATAATCCGTGGGTCGTGGGTTCAAGCCCCACCCGCCCCACCGGCGCCTAACCGGTCGCCGTGGCTTTCGGGTGGATGGCCTGCTGCAGGGCCGCGTTCAACGAGGTCTCGAACGACGGGTTGCCGTTGCCGTAGAGCGCGATGACGTGGCGCAGGACCGGGAACGACGCGCTGCCGCTCGAGCGCGTGTACACCGGCTCCACGTACAGCATCCGGCCGGCGACGGGGATCGCCTGCAGATCGCCGAGCTCCACCTTCGACTTGCCCCCGCGCTGCAGCGTCAGCGCCTCGGTGATGCGGGTGTCGGACTCGATGTCGTTCTGCACCTGGATTGGCGACTCACCCCCCGAAGCCGAGGGGAAGTTGAGCACGGTGATCTTGCCGTAGTTCGGCCCGGGCTGCGAATCGACCGAGACGAACGCGGCCAGCTGCCGACCGTTGAGCGTCACCATCGGACTGGACAGTGAGTAGCGCTGGCTGCCGTACCCCTTGGGCGACAGCGACATGTACTTCGACGGCAGCGGAGGGCTCGCGGCTTGTGCCTTCTTCGCGTTGAGCTTCTTGGCGGCCGCGACCGTCGGGTCGCTCGGCACCGTCCAGAAGTCGTTGCCGCTGTAGAAGCTCGCCGGCTGCGACACGTGGTACTTCGCCAGCAGGTAGCGCTGCACGTTGAACAGATCGGTCGGATAGCGCAGCTGGGGCAGCAGGGCCGAGGAGATGCTGGACTGCGGCTTGACCAGCCCCGGGAAGGCCGACTCCCAGGCGTGGAGCAGCGGGTCCGCGTGTTGCTGCTGGTTCCAGGCGTACAGGGAGACCTTGCCGGTGTAGGCGTCGACCACGGCCTTGACCGAGTTGTGGAGGTAGTTGACCTGGCTGTTCGGCTGGGCCACCGAGGCGCCGCCCGCGGCTGTCAGCGTGGTGGCGCTGGCCTTGTGCAGGTTGACCAACTGCGAATACGGATAGGTCTTCGACGAGGTGTAACCGTCCACGATCCACTTGATCCTGCCGTTGACGACCGCCGGGTAGATGTCACCGTCGAGCGTCAGCCAGGGAGCGACCTTGGCCACCCGGGCCCGCGGACTGCGGACCATGAGCAGCTGGGAGGCCTTGTTGAGCTCCGAGCTGAAGAAGATGTTCGGGCTGCGGAAGCGGACCGCGAACAGGAACCGCCGCAGGGCCGACCCGATCGGGATCCCGCCGTTCCCGCGGTAGGTCGTGTAGGCGGAGCGGGACGAGCCGTTGCTGCCGGGGTGGTCGAACTCGAGGTTCTCGTGGCTGCCGGCCGGCTGGCCCACGATCGAGTACGAGGGTGACGTGAAGGCCTGCCCGAAGTAGATCTGCGGCCGCCTGACGGGGATCTCCTGCGACGGCGGGATGCCACCGTCGAGGAACACCGGGCTCTCGGTCTGGGAGTCCACCCTGGTCGTGGGGGCCGCGACGATGCCGTAGCCGTGGGTGTAGACGAGGTGCCGGTTGACCCAGCTGGAGTGCGGGATCCCGCCGGACTGCAGTTCGCGGGCCGCCAGGACGACGTCCTGCGAACGTCCGTCGAGCTGGTAGTGGGAGTTGTCGAGCGTCGACTTGAAGCCGTAGTAGGCCTGCAGCTGCTGCTCCACGTTCCACGTCGGCGACAGCTGGTTCGGGTCGATGAGCGACACCTGGGCCGTCTTCTTCGCCAGGCTCACCAGCTGCGTGCCCTGAATGCTCGTCGACGGGTTGTAGGGGACGGTGGTGACGTCGCCGGACAGGCCGAAGGCGTCCAGCGTCGCCTTCTGGTTGTGGGCGATCTCGCCGAGATCCAGCTTCGCGGCGCTGGGGGCCTCGCGGAAGTGGTAGAGCAGCGACGGCCACGCGACGCCGGCGAGCAGGACGGCGGCCACCATCAGGCTCACCGCGGCCACCAGCCCGCGCACCCGCACCCGCAGGAACGCGCTGGCGAGCAACCCGGCCGCGCACACGAGCGCGACGCTCATCAGCACGTACTTGCTCGGCAGCGCCGCGTGCACGTCGGCGTAGGAGGCCCCTGTCACCGGCCCCCGCTGCGAGGTGGTGAGCGCGTAGCGGGCCAGCCAGTAGTTGCCGGCCTTGAGGACGAGGTAGCCGGCCAGCAGCAGCGAGATCAGGGTGGTGAAGTCGCGAGTGATCTTCTGGCGTCCCCGCCGCAGCCGCCAGGTGCCGTACCAGTAGCCGCTGATCACCGCGATCCACAGGCCGTAGGCGACCGCCTGCAGCAGCAGCGTCACCACCAGCCGGTGGAAGGGGAAGACCTCGACGAAGAAGGAGATGTCCTTGTGGAACAGCGGGTCGGTCGACCCCCACGGCGCGGCGTGGCGCCACAGCAGGTAGGTACGCGCACCGGCCGCCGCCTGCCGCCCGACCAGGACCGCCGGAATCACCACGGCCAGGAGCACGATCAGCCGCCGGAAGCGCGGCTCGTACTTGCGGAACGTCCAGCGGAAGGTGTCGGTCTCGGGTGAGAGGTACAGCGGCGACCGGACCCGGCGCACGGTCACGACGGTCACGCCGCCCACCAGCCCGGCGATGACCCCGAAGACGCAGAACAGCACGATCTGCGCCTCCAGCAGCGTGCGGTACACCGAGCCGTTGCCGACCGAGTCGAACCACATGTTGGCCGTGATGATCCGGACGGCGACCAGGAACAGCTCCCAGACGACCACCAGCGCGACCACGACCGCGAGCAGGCGGAGGCCCCACCGCTTGAGGTTCGGTCGTCTCACGCCATGACGGACGCTGGATCCCGCCGACACCAGTTTGGCCAGCGGGCCTCCGAGCACGGAGGCGGAGGGGGATTGCTTCGTGGAAGACACGGGGGTCAGCTCCGGTCGGAGGTGGTGGGGGGTGCGGTCGGTCGATCGGACGGGTCGTGACGCTCCTCGTAGGCGTCGACGATCTCGTTGGCTTCGCCGTCGGCGACGATCAGGCCGTTCTCGAGCCAGATGGCCCGGTTGCAGGTGTCGCGGATGACCCCGAGGCCGTGGCTGACGAGGAAGACGGTTCCTGCCTGTTGCCGCAGCTCGCGGATGCGCCGCTCACTGCGGCGTCGGAACTGGGCGTCGCCGGTGGCGAGCGCCTCGTCGATCAGCAGGATCTCGGGGGCGCGCGCGGCGGCGATGGCGAAGCGCAGCCGCGCCCCCATGCCCGAGGAGTAGGTGCTCATGGGCAGCTTGACGAAGTCGCCGATGCCGGCGAACTCGCAGATCGAGTCGTACTCCTCGGCGATCTCCTCCGGGCTCATGCCGATGGCGAGGCAGCCGAGCACGATGTTCTGCTCGCCGGACATTCCGGTCATCATCGCGGCCGAGACCCCCAGCAGCGAGGCCTGGCCGCGAGTCCACACCGCGCCCTGCGACGGCGTCATCAGCCCCGCCACCGCCCGCAGCAGCGTCGACTTGCCCGAGCCGTTGGGACCGATCAGCCCGATCGCCTCGCCGCGGTAGGTGGTGAGGCTGACGCCGCGCACGGCGTGGACCGAGCGCTGCCCCGGCGCCGACTCGCGCATCACCATGCGCCGCAGGGCGGCCGGGGCGCCACCCCGTCGTGACCCGACGATGCGGTAGTTCAGGTGCACGTCCTCGACCACGACGGTCTGCTCCGTGGCCGGCGGGGCGCCCGCCGCGGGCTGCTGCTCGGACAGCTTCTCGGCCACCTCCGCGATGCGGGCGTCAGACATTGCCGTACTCCTCCTCGCCGCGCCAGAAGTAGAGGTAGCTCATCGCGAGCGGCACGACCGCCCAGGCGAGCCCCGCGACCCACGTGGACCGCGATACCGGGTTGTCGATGAGCAGGGCGTGGCGGGCCAGTGACAGGTACACGCCGCCGGGGTTGTACTTCAAGATGATCGTGAGCACGCCGGGGTGGGACCTGGTGAACGACTGGACGCTGAACATCACGCCGGACAGGTACAGCCACAGCCGGGTGACGAACGGCAGGATCTGCACCATGTCGGGGATGCGCGTGCCGATGCGCGCCGCGAAGAAGGCCAGGCCCAGGCAGAACAGCGACTGCATCGCGATCACCGGCACGACCTCCAGCCAGTGCCAGGTCAGCGGCTCGCCGGTGAGCAGCACGATCGGCAGCAGGATCAGCAGGGAGTTGAGCAGCCGCAGCAGCGCCACCAGGGTGGTCGAGAGCGGCAGGACGGCGCGGGGGAACTGCAGGGCGCGAACCAGGCCGAGGTTGGTGGTGATCGACCGGGTGCCGCTGTTCAGCGAGGCGGTGAGGAAACCGAAGAAGAAGACGCCGACCGCGAGGAACGCGACGAAGTTGTGGATACCGCGGTTGGTGTGCAGGATGACGCCGAAGATCAGGTAGTAGACCAGGATGTTGAGCACCGGGGTCAGCAGCTGCCAGGCCTGACCGAGGAAGCTGCGCTCGTAGCCGACGGCGTTCGAGGCCGTCGAGTAGCCCACGACGAACCAACGCCGCTGCCACAGCCGGCGGGTGTACTCGTCGATCGGCAGTCTCGCCCCGGCCCGGTGCAGTCCGGGGGCGGGCGCCACCGGCTCGGTCATCTCGCCTCCTGCAGTTCGCTCCGCAACTGACGCATGAACCGCTGCTGGACCGGGTTCAACCGGTCGGTCAGCAACGCCTCGACCAAGCCGATGTCGATCCGCGCATCGGCCCCGCCGGACTGCTCGGCCCGCAGCACCGCGGCGACCTCCGTGGCCAGCGCCGCGATCTCCTCCTCCGAGGTCTTCACCCCCAACTTCCCGAGCCGGCGCCGCAGCGGTCGGAGCGCCGCCATGAGCGTGGTGTCGCCGAGCAGCCGGTCCGCCGCGGCCAACACTCCGGGCATGCCCTCCGGGTGAAGGGCATCGAGAACGGTAGCGGCCAGCGTCTCGCCGCCCCGAAGGTGGTCCGCCGGACCGAGGACTCCCCGGTCCTGGAGCGCCTGGGTCAGCGCCTTGACCGGTTGATCGAAGGTCTCGGAGGCGGCGAGGTCTCGGAGTTGGTCCCGGCTGGCCGTGAGCCGGGTGATCTCGGCGTCGAGCTCGTCGGCGAGCGCGTTCAGTGCCTCCGCCCGGGTGGTCTCCTCGGCGCCGGCGGTCCCGATCTGCTCGGTGATCTGCGGCAGCGACATCCCCAGGGCCCGCAGCCGGACGATCCGCACCAGCTCGACGACCTCCGTGCCGCCGTAGCGGCGGTACCCCGAGGCGTCGCGCGGCGGCTCGGGCAGGACGCCGATCGCGTGGTAGTGCCGGACAGTGCGGGGTGTGACGCCGGCGATGTCGGCCACCTGCTTCACCGACAGCCGGCGCTGGGCACCGTCTGGAAAACTCACGAGTCTGACTATCCACATTGACGTAGCGTCAAGGTAAAGGCTCCACAGGGTTCGCCCAGGTCACCCAGCGGATGAATCACCCGCGCGGGGCGGTGTGTTAGCGGAGCGGTGGGGCCTCAGCGGGCCGAGCGCTCGACGAGCGGCGCCGTGTCCGGGCCCAGTCGGTAGCGCGCCAGCGACGAATCCCGGTGCGCCGAGCGGTACGCGCGGGGGCTGAGCCCGAACTCCCGCCGGAAGGCGCGGGAGAAGTACTCGGCCGAGGAGAAGCCGCACTCGGCGGCGACCCGCTCGACCTGGCCGGTTCCGCTGCGCGCCGCGAGGATCTCGGCCGCCCGCTCGAGCCGCCGGCGCCGGATGCGCGCGGCCGGGCTCTCGGTGCCGCTGAACGCGCGGTACAGCTGCCGCAACGAGATGTTGAGCTGCGAGGCGATGGAGGCCGGCGTCAACGCCGGGTCGGCGGCCTGCTCGAAGATGATGGCGTCGGTGCGGCCGCGGATGTCCTCGGCCCGCGCCGCGTCGGCCCCGGGGCGCTGCACCGCGGTGCGCAGCAGCAGCGCGGAGAGCGCCGCGAGGTAGCGGTCGACCCCGACCAGGCTGGACGGCGTGTCCAGGTCGTTCTCACCCGCCAGCAGAATGCCCACGGCCCCGCGCAGCAGGCGCAGCTGGAAGGGCGTCAGCGTGTAGGTGTGCTCGAACATGCTCCGCGTGGCGGGCAGGTCGAGACCGAGAGCGGCCTGCGGCACGTTGAGCGTGTAGAGGTGGGTGTTGTTGCCGAACTGCTCGGCGATCTCCGTGTCCGGGGGCATGACCCGGAACGTGCCAACGCCGTCCTCCCCCGGCTCGAAGACCGACCCGGGCGCGTCGGCCCGCGCGAGAATGTGCACGTAGGCGTCATGCGTGGCCGGGTCCGCAGGGCGCACGGCCCGGCTGAGTTCGGCCCCGCTGATCGTGGCCGCCGCCCACACGCAGCGGCTTCCGCGTAGCCGCGCGCCGCTGAAGTAGAACCGCCCCCGCCCACTGCGCAGCGGCGCGATCTGCAGCCCCAAGGGGCCGGTGCGTCGCCGCCCCGCCCAGGCGTCAGGGTTGTCGGCGGAGATGTCCAGCCACGCGACAGCACCAGGCTCCGGCAGATGCAAATGCTGACCGTTGTCGCTCACCGTGGCTCGCCGCCCTCCGGATGCTCACCGGCTTCTCGTCGAAACCTAGGTACCTCGAACGCCGCTGGCAAGCGGTGGGGGTCGATGGTCTCAGTACCTGATGAGCCGGACGACCCGGCCGGGGGTCGGACGCGGCCGGGGCGCGGCGGGGTTTCAGCAGCCCAGCACGGAAGCCAGGTTGGCGAGCGAACCGTCCAGCTGCTCGGGGGTCATGAGCGGGAACGAGAGTTTGCGCAGCAGCTCCTTGTCGGTGACCCTGCTCCAGTCGTAGGTCAGGCTCACCCGGGTCTGATCCGGACCCTGCGGCTCGAGTTTCCAGACCCACTCCCAGCCTGGGGGCGTCGTCCCCGCCGGCGCGGTCTGCCACGCCAGCAGCTTGTCCTTCTCATAGCCGATCACCGTGTTGTCGGTCTTGTACTCCCCGCCCATGTGGTCACCTTCCATGTTCATCCGGAAGACCTGACCGGTGCCGGTGATGCGGTCGGCTGTGTCCTCACTGCGGACGTAACCGGAACCGTCGATCCGGGGGTGCCACTCGGGATTGGAGACGACGTCGAAGATGTCGCGCGCCGGCATGTCGAAGAGCCGCTGAACGGTGACTGAGGTATCTGCCATGCCAGGGGCCTACCCAGCTGCGAGCCGCGCGACCCGACCGACTTGCGGCTGGCAGGCTGGGGTGATGTCCGCCGCGCTCGCCGCGTGCCGCGTCGCCGCCGACGCCGGCGAGTTCTTCGCTCCCGTCGAGCCGCCCGCCGGCTCGCCCGGCGAGGACTGGACGTCGCTCAGCGATCTGGTCGCGGCCGGGCGGGAACTCGAGCGGTTCGTCGCTGCCGCCCGCCGCGCCCTGGCCGAGGGGCACGGGGCCGCGTCGGCGTCGGTGCCGCTGCGGACCGCGGCGTCGATGTGGTTCCTGGGGCTGACGGCGCGGCTGGTCTCCCCACCCCTGGCCGCCGCCCTGCTGAGCGGGCAGGTGCCGAGGCTCACCCCGGCGACGGTGTGGTGCCGCCCCACCGGCCCGGTGGCGATGGCGCCGCCGGGGCTCGAGACCGGCGCGCGGCCGGCTCCGGCGCTGTCCGACGGGGCGCTCGACCCGGTCGTCGTGCCGCTGCTGTCGGCCGTGGCGGGGCGCTTCCGTGTTTCGACCCGGGTGCTGCGCGGCAACGTGGCCTCGGCAGTGGCCGGCGCGGCGGGCGTACGCGCCGGCCGGTGGCCGCCGCTCGCGGGCCCGGCGTACCGCCTGACGGCGGAGCTGCTCTCGCCGACGACGACGGCGTCCGTCCTGGCCGGAGCGGGAACGCTGACCCCGACCGGCCTGCGCCGCCACAGTTGCTGCCTGTACTACCGGGTGCCCGGCGGTGGGATCTGCGAGGACTGCGTGTTAACCCTGGATATTCAGGTCTCCGCTGGTGATGATCTTCGGCTGGGGTGTTGATCTTGGTGTGGGGCTGGGCGGACGTGGGCGTGGTGATCGGCCCGGGCTCGGTTCCCGGGTTGTCCGTGCAAGACGTGGTGACGGTTGGCCTGGTTCAGGTCTGCGGTGTTGGTAGCGCGTGCAGGCGAGCAAAGGCGGTGGCCAGCGCGGCGGCCCAGCGCCACGTTCGGTCGAGTTTGAGTCGGACTCGTCGTTGGCCGCGGACGAGTCGGGCGGCGACGTGCAGCAGCCGGTAGCGCAGTGTCTTGGGTTCGGCCTTGGCCAGGGCTGGCTGATCTGCCAGCAGGGTGGTTTGGGTCCAGGCGAGCAGGTCGATCGCGATCAGGGCGCAGGCCAACCAAGCCTGGTTGATCGCGAACACCTTGGACGGGAACCGTCCGAGACCGGTGTCCTTGCCGCAGCGGATGCGGTCCTCGACGCGGGCGTGGGAACGGTGGCGGGCATCGAGCCAGGCGTGCTGTCCGCGGGCGGTGTCGGTGGCGAAGCAGGTGTAACGCCAGCCGTCGCGTTCCTCGATGAGGTCCAGTTGGGCACCGGGGTGCCGACATCGCGACGCTGGCCGACCAGCCGGAGGTGTTCGGGCCGGTCGCGTCGGACACGACACTGATGCACTCCCCACCATCGGCGATCATCACCGCCAGATCCGTGAGCACCCGCCCCGGATCATGCGCGGTCTGCGGCCGGACCCGGTCGAAGAACACCGCCGAGACCTGCGCCGTCAGCGTGGACCGGTCGGCCAGATCGGCCAACAGCCGCGACCCGGCATGCGACACGACACCCGCGCCCTCAGCAGACACTTCAAGGGCCGGACGAGTACGGGTAGCGTGCACGCCGAAGGTGCCTTCCTGTTCGAAGATTCTCTGATCTCAGCAATCACAGAATCCCTTACAGGACAGGCACTTTCGCTCATCTACCCGCCGACGGGCCCAGCCGATCTTGAAGCACCAGGGTTAAGGCGACGGAAGGATCAGGCATGACGCTCCGGCCCGAGCGGGTGAGGCGACTCGACGCGGCTCGGCTCTACCTGTGCGTCGACTCCCGGTCGCGACAGGGTGATCTGGACGACTTCCTCGAGGCCGTGCTCGCCGCCGGGGTCGACATCGTGCAGCTGCGCGAAAAAGGCCTCGAGGCCCGGCAGGAACTGGAACTGCTGGAGCGGTTCTCCGCGGCCGCCGAACGACACGGAGCACTGTTCGCGGTCAACGACCGCGCCGATGTCGCCCGAGCGGCCCGGGCGCCGATCCTGCACCTCGGCCAGGACGACCTGCCGCTGGACGTGGCGCGGGAGATCGTGGGGCCGGACGTGCTCATCGGCCGGTCGACGCACTCGCCCGCCCAGTGCGACGCGGCCCGGGTCGAGAGTGGGGTGGCCTACTACTGCTGCGGCCCGACCTGGACGACGCCGACCAAGCCCGGCCGGGACGCCGCTGGGCCGGACCTGCTGCGACACGCCACCACCGGCCAGGACGAGCGCCCGTGGTTCGCGATCGGGGGCATCGAGAACCGGGATCGGCTCGAGACCGTGCTCGGCCTGGGCGCGCGGCGCGTCGTCGTGGTCCGGGCCATCACCGAGGCCGACGACCCCGCTGCCGCGACCCGGGCGCTGCGCGAGCGGCTGGACGCGGCGCCGGGGCCAGGTCGGTGACGGCCACCGGCGGCCGCTTCGACGGCCACATCCTCGGGGTGGGCACGGCGGCCGGGACGCGTTTCGTCGTCGGCGCGTGGGACCGCAGCCCGTTCGGGGAGTTCACCGACGTCATGGTCGAGACCGCCGAGGGGCGCCGCGTCCTGGTGGCACCGACCACCGAGATCGGGCGCTTCGTGGCCGACACCTACGGCTTCGACGAGGTCCGGGTGGAGCCGGTCCGGCGACGCCGGGCCGGACGGCGGTGGGCCGGACGGCGGTGGGAGGTCGAGTCGTCGTCGTTGCGGTTGACGCTGACCACCGGTCGCCGCACGGGCGTCGGTGCCGTGCTGCGACTGGTGCCCCGGGCGGTGGCGCGCAGCCTCTGGTGGTGCCGCCTGATCGATCCGGTCGCCCGGATGATGCGCCCCGGTGTCAGGGTTCTCGGCGCCGCCGGCCACGGGCGCCGCGAACGCTACTGCCCGCTCGACGAGCACCGCGTCGACGCCGTCAGCGCCGACTGGGAGCAACGCGATCAGGGCCCCCTGCGGCCGGTGCACCCGCCGGTGCGCTTCGGTTTCGCCTCCGCACCGCGCCGGCCCGCCCAGGTGCGGGTGACCACGTTCGTCGAGTGAATCCCTACTCGTCGCCGCGGTGGGCGAGCGCGGCCACGACCCGCTCGTCGGCGGCCGACTGCCGCCACAGGTCGGCGTCGAGATCGGCGCGCTCCTGCCGCTGCGACTCGGCGATGGCTTCGCCCAGACGCACGTCGTGCGCTTCGTCGGTGTCAGCACCCATGGCGTGCAATGTAGCCGGTCGCCGAAATCCGCGGAACGAGTCGATCGGCCCCGGTGCACCCGGGCACGGATGGTCCCGATCGAGCCGGTGCACAGCCTGCTCCCCTGCCGGCTTGAGGATTTCTTGACGTCCCGGTGACGAGCGCCTGAGGTCTCCCCGGGCAGGCTGCAGGTTATGACTCGCATCACCCTGCTCCGCCGCGCCCGCACCGCCGGCGTCGTCGCGGCGGCCGGTGCCGGCGTGGCGACGGCGGGCCTGGTGGCCGCCGTCGTGGCCTCGGCGAACCCGTCGGGCGGCACCGCGAGCTCCAACCCCGCCTCGGGCAACGGCGCGACCGAGAACGACGGCAACGGTTACCGGTACGACGAGGGCGGGGGCGACTCGGCGACCCGCTCCACCGACGAAAACCCGGGGGTGCCGTCGCCGGCCGCCCCGAACACCGGGTACGGCGGGTACGGCGTCCCCGGCGGCCTCGGTCCGGCCGGCGGGCAGCTGCCGCAGGGCGGCAGCCACGGTTCCTGACCGGCGGCGGCGGCGTCAGTCGCGCCGGGCGTGCCGCGCCCGCAGCGGCAGCCACACCGCCAGGGCCATGAGGGCCAGCGCCAGCGGGATGTGCACGACCGTGAGCACGTCATCGCCCTGCTCCCGGATGCGGCCGCCCAGGTACGACTCGACGATCACGCCGACGACGTAGAGACCGGTGCCGATCAGCAGATCGCGACGGTCGCGCAGCTTCCAGACCAGAACGGCGAACGCCACGATGCCGAGCGCGAGCGCGACGTCCGCTCCGCGGGCGTGCACCTCGATCCAGCCCGGGTAGTTGCTGCGTTGCCCGCTGTGCTGCAGGAAGATTCCCGCCCAGACGCCCTGCAGCAGCACGGCGAGGGCGCTGAGGCCGATCAGCACGAGGTAGGCCGTCCTGGCACCTCGCGTCGGCGTCGCGGTGGGCGCACGCGTCGGGCGTTGCCGCAGTTCGGTCACAGCTGACCCTTTCCGGTGTCGAAGAAGGCGGCACACGGGTGCGCCGGTCGGGCCGGGGCGGCCCGCAGCTACAGGAGTTCCGCCCGCTTCGCCGCAAGTAACAGCAATAGCGACATATGACCGGATCTCATAGCAGCTCCAGAGGTCACTGCTCCTCGACGGCGGCGTCAGCCACGACGCCCGTCGGCATCCTGACGCGGAATCGGGTCTCCCCCGGCCGGCTGGTCACCTCCAGCGTGCCCCGATGCGCCGCGACGATCCCGTGGGCGATCGCCAGCCCGAGGCCGGTGCTGCCCGACTCGCGTCCGCGCGAGGAGTCACCACGCGCGAAGCGGTCGAACAGCCCGTCGAGCATCTCCTCCGGGATGCCGGGCCCGTTGTCGCAGACGTCCAGTTCCAGGGCGCCGTCGGCCGCCGCGAGGCGCGCGGTCACCGTCGTCCCCGGCGGGGTGTGGACGTGGGCGTTGGTCAACAGGTTGACCAACGCCTGTCGCAGCCGCTCGCCGTCGCCGATGACCTCCACCGGCTCCTCCGGCAGATCGAGTCGCCAGCCGTGCCGCGGCGCCGCCGTGCGGGCGTCGTCGACGGCGTCGATCACCACGTGGGTCATGTCGACCTCCTCCCGGCCCAGCGGGCGTCCCGCGTCCAGCCGGGCGAGCAGCAGCAGCTCGTCGACGAGCGTGGCCATGCGGGCGGTGGCGGCGTCGATCCTGGCGTGGGCGGTCGCGACGGCCTCCGGGTCGCCGTGGGACCGGTCGGTGTACTCGCGGTAGGCACGGATCGTGGCCAGCGGGGTCCGCAGCTCGTGGCTCGCATCGGCCACGAACCGGCGCAGGCTGGCCTCGGTGTGGTCGCGCTCGGTCAGCGCACGCCGGACCTGGTCGAGCATGTGGTCGAACGCCACCGCCACCTGGTCCACCTCCGTCGTCGGCTCGGGTGGCGCGATGTGGTCCGGGAAGGGCGCCCCGGAATCGGTGAGCGGCAGGTCCGAGACGTGCCGAGCGGTGTCGCCGAGCCGGCGCAGCGGCCGCAGCTCGCGGTCGACGAAGAACGCGGTGCCCGTCGCGCTCGCGAGCACCACGACGGCGAACAGCGTCAGCTCGGCCAGCACCAGGTAGACCACGGTGTCCTCGGTGGGCTGCAGCGGCAGCCCGACCACCTGGACTTCACCCTTGGGCTTGGCCACGGCCTGGACCCGGTACTCCCCCAGCCGGTCGAGGTGGATCGTCTCGGGATGGTCTCCCGGCCGAAGCGCTCGCAGCTGGTCCAGGTCGTCCCCCGCCGGCCGCAAGATGCGGTACCGGCCCGCGGCGTCGACGACGGCCACGGTGACCCTCCCGTCGATGCGGCGCACCACGAGCGTGCCCACCGCCTGCCCCGGGGCGGGCGTGCGGACGCCGGCGTGGTTGTCGACGTCGTGGTCGGTGATCGCCGTGGCGAAGCGGCCGCTCGCCGCGTCGAGCTGCGCATCCAACCTGCCGACGAGGTAACCGCGCAGCAGCAGGGCGGTGGCCCCGGCGGTCACCACGCCGATGAGGACCAGCACGGCGGCGAGGCCGAGGGTGAGCCGCCACCGCAGGGTGCCGAGGCGCCGGCGGAGGCGCGACGGCGTCCCCGGCGGCCGGCTCGTCGCGAGCCTCACCGGCTCAGTCCGGCGGCCGCAGCACGTACCCGACGCCGCGGACGGTGTGGATCAACGGCTCCCGGCCGGCGTCGATCTTCTTGCGCAGGTAGCTGATGTAGAGCTCGACCACGTGGGCGCGGCCACCGAAGTCGTAGGCCCACACCCGGTCGAGGATCTGCGCCTTCGACAGCACCCGCCTCGGATTGCGCATCAGATAGCGCAGCAACTCGAATTCGGTGGCGGTGAGGTCGATGCGCTGCCCGCTGCGGCGGACCTCGTGCGCGTCCTCGTCCATCGTCAGGTCGGCGACAGCAAGGGTGGCGTCATCGCCGGTGGCGGCGGCGGTCCCCGCCCGGCGGAGCAGCCCACGCAGCCGCGCCAGCACCTCCTCCAGGCTGAACGGCTTGGTCACGTAGTCGTCACCGCCGGCGGTGATGCCGGCGATCCGGTCCTCGACCGCATCCCGCGCGGTGAGGAAGAGCACGCAGACCCCCGGGTCCTCGGCCCGGATCCGGCGCATCACCTCGAGCCCGGAGAAGTCCGGCAGCATCACATCCAGCACGACGGCATCGGGTGAGGAGCGCCGCGCGGCGGCCACGGCGGACGCGCCGCTGTGCGCGGTCTCGACGGCGAACCCCTCCGAGCGCAGCACGCTGGCCATGACCTCGGCCAGGCTCTGCTCGTCGTCGACGACCAGCACCCGGGACGCGCTGCCGTCGGCGCGCAGCGGACGCCCCTCTCGCTCGCCGACGGTATCCGGGTCACGGCTCACACCCCTCAGCATGCCGTCACTTTCTCTTGGTCTGCTCTGTAACGGCTGTGAGGGCCCGCCTGACCGTGCTCTGCGCGAGGCGACTCGTCGCCGAGCGCCCCCAGGGTGAATGATCCCGGCATGGCCCTCCCCGCCCGTCACCCCCGCACCACTGGTCTCATCCTGCTCGGTCTCGCCGTGGTGCCGCTGCTCGCGGCGGCGGCCTGCACAGCCGGCTCGTCCAGCGGTCCCGTCACGACTGCCCCGCCCCCGCAGCAGACCGTCACCCGCACGGTGCACGACACCGTCGCGCCCGGCACCCCGACCACGCCGGCCCGGACCTCTCCCACCGCGGCGCCGAGCGATGGGGGCAGTGGCGACAGCACCGGTAACGGCACCGGCGGCAACCAGGGCAGCGGTAGTGGCAGCGGTAGTGGCAGCGGTAGTGGCAGCGCTCGCTGCCAGACCCGGAACCTGCACCTGTCACCCGGCCAGCCCAACGGGGCGGCAGGGACGGAGTACCTCACCTTCCGGCTGCGCAACACCGGCTCGAGCCCGTGCAGTCTCTACGGCTACCCCGGGGTGTCGGTGCTGAACTCCGTCGGCCACATCGTCCAGCACGCCGCCCACCGCAACGCCACCCTGACCCAGGGTCGGGAACGCACCGTCCGCCTGGCGCCCGGCGCCTCGGCGGTGTTCATCGTGTCGGCGGTCGACACCGACCCTGACCCCGCGTGCCCTGGCCCCCGCACCGGCTCGCGGCTGCGGGTCTACCCGCCCAACCAGAAGCAGCCGCTGTTCCGCCGCGGCTCCTTCCAGGCCTGCCGGTTGCAGGTCGGCGCCGTGAAGCACGCCTGAGAGGCCTCAGCGCACCTCAGCGCCGCCGCAGAGGAAACCCAGACAGCTGCCTGACGTCCGTCTCGCACAGTGACGGCATGGCATCGCCTTCCATCGGCCGGGAAAGCCAGCTGGCCGGCGCCGCTCGCGAGGTCGTCGACGAGGCCGTCGGCCGGACGACACGACCGGACCCGTCGACGGGTCGCACCGGCGGGCCGGCCGGCAACGCTACGCTCACGGCCTGGACCGGGCTGCTGCTGCTCGCGATGTTCCTGGTCGAACTCGCCACGCTGCTGAACGTGCACGGACTGATCAGCTGGCACATCGTGGTCGGCACGCTGCTCGTGCCGTTCGCGTTGCTGAAGACCGCGTCGACGTTCTGGCGCATCGTCCGCTACTACACCGGGCACCGGTCCTATCGGGTCGGCGGGCCGCCGCCGATGGCGCTGCGGTTGCTCGGCCCGCTCGTGGTGCTTTCGACCCTGGGGGTGCTCGGCACCGGCCTGGCCCTCGTGCCGCTGGGTCCCGACGCCGGGAGGCAGCCGTTCCTGACGGTGCTCGGCTTCGCCGTGGACCCCCTCACCCTGCACCAGGGCTTCTTCCTGCTCTTCCTGGCCGCCACCGGGCTCCACGTTCTGGGTCGGATGGTGCCGGCGGCCCGCCTCGCCGCCGGGAAGGTGCACGAAAGCTCCCCGCGCGGGCGCGTCGTGCGCGCCGCGATCCTGCTACTGACGACTGCGACGGCTGTGGTGACCGCGATGCTCGTGCTCGGCGCCTCGTCCAGCTGGCAGCACGATCACGGGTTCTTCCACGAGGGCGACCATCAGCCGCCGGGCGTCGCCGCCGGCCGGTAGTGAGCGTCAGGCGCCGGGCAGAACCTCCCACACCGAGTCCTCGTCCTGCCGCGGCCGGCGCCACGAGAACAGCGGTCGGGGGTGCGTGTCCGACTCGGCTGCGAGCCGGCGCAGGTCGGCTGCGACCTTCGTCGCCGCCGGCCGCGCCGCCTCGTCGTCGTCGATCATCGCGCCCAGCAACTTCACCCACTGCCGTCGGCGGATGCCGCGGATGTTCGCGGCCTTGGGCAGCGAGTTCAGCGCCGCGCGGGCCGTGCGGGAGCCGTAGACCGGGCGAAGGGTGAGCGCCGACAACAGCATCAGGCCCAGCTCCCGGATGTCGTCGGCGCAGGTGCGCGACGCGCTGCCGTGGAGCCCGGCGATGCCGAAGTCGGCGACCACGATGTCGCCGGCCGCGTCCGGGGCCGCCTCGGGCACCAGCACGTTGGTGGCGAGCGTTCCGCCGTGGGCGTGGTCGTCGGCGTGCAGCGCTGCGAGCACGTCCGCCACGGCCGCACCGGCCCGAGCCACGTCGAGCATCGAGCGCGCGTCGTCGGCCGCCCACTGCTCGAAGCATTCGCCGGCCACCAGTTCCCGCACCAGGAAGCCGCGCGGTTCCGGGTCGTCGTCCCAGATGGTGGCGACGCCGGCGTCCAGCACCCGGGTCAGGCCCTCGGTCCAGGTGGAGGTCAAGCGGTGCAGCAGGGTGGCATCGCGGTCCAGATGGACCCGCCCCGGCTCGAAGACCCGGATGGCGACGGTCCGCTCCAGGCGCAGGTCCGACGCCGACCACGTCTGCCCGAACGACCCCGTCCCGAGGCGTTCGGACAGCCGGTAGCGCCCCGCAACAACCGGGTGGGACGTCGTGGTGCCGGAGTGGTCTGTCATGGGCCTGCGTTTCGTACTCGAAGTTGATGTCGTCCTCAACGACCTTCCCGGTCGACCCCTTTCTCAATCATGCGAAGCCACGGTTCAGTTTTGGGCGGGAACACAGGGCTCGGAACACAGTCGGCTCCCGTTGTCCGGCCTGGTGGCGTGTGCCACAGTCAGCCGCATGTCGCTGACCAGTGCCGCCGCACCCGGGACCGAGCAGACGCCGCCGGAGGCCACCTACCTCGACGACCGCCTGGCCCACTGGGCCGCCGCCAGACCCGACGGTGAGGCCGTCGCCTACCTCGAGCGCAGCTGGACCTGGGCCCAGTGGCACGACCGGGTGCGACGGCTCACCGGAGCGCTCGCCGAGCGGGGTGTCGGCCGCGGCGGGGTGGTCGCCTTCCTGGACAAGAATCACCCCGCCTGCGTGGAGGCGACGCTGGCGGCGAGCTCGCTGGGCGCCGCCAACGCGATCATCAACTTTCGACTCGCCGGCGACGAGATCGACTACGCGGTCAACGACTCCGGCGCGACCGTCCTGATCGTCGGTAGCGAGCTGATGCCGGCCATCGCGCGGATCCGCGACCGGCTGCCGAATGTCACCGACGTCGTCGAGGTCACGCCGGACGGCGAGGAGGGCGACGGCTACGAGGCGATGCTCGCCGCCGCGACGCCGCGTGACCGCTCGCCGGAGGTCGCGCCGGACGACGCGGCGCTGATCATGTATTCGTCGGGGACCACGGGACACCCCAAGGGGGTGATGATCAGCCATCGCAACCTGCTGGCCCACACCGTCGCCGCGCACGACGGCTGGGGCTTCGATCCCGGTGACAAGAACCTGGTGGCGATGCCCCTGTTCCACGTGGGCGGCTCGTCCTACATCATGTTCGGGATCAACGACGGCGTGCCCAGCGTGATGACCCGCGACCCGGACGGCCCGTCACTGGCCAGGGCGATCATGCAGGGCGCGAACCGGGTCTTCCTGGTCCCGGCCGTGCTGGCGCAGGTGCTGCAGTCCGGTGACGACGCCATAGCGCTGTTCGGCCGCCTCAAGACATTCACCTACGGGGCGGCGCCGATGCCGCTACCGCTCCTGCGCAGGGCCATCGACGTGTGGCCCGAGACCGACTTCATGCAGGTCTACGGGCTGACGGAGGTCTGCGGGGTGGCGACGCACCTCATGCCGCCCGAGCACCGCGACCCGGACCACCCCGAACGCCTGGTCTCGGCCGGGAAGCCACTGCCGGGGGTGGAGCTGCGCATCGTCGACCCGGGGACGCTCGAGGACGTTCCGGCGGGCGAGCACGGCGAGCTGTGGATGCGGACGCCGCAGCTGATGCTCGGCTACAAGGGCAAGCCGGAGGCCACGGCGGAGGCGATCACCGACGACGGCTGGTTCCGCACCGGCGACATGGGGCGGGTCGACGCCGACGGTTACGTCTACGTCGAGGACCGGCTGAAAGACATGATCATCACCGGCGGCGAGAACGTCTACTCTCCCGAGGTCGAGCGGGTGCTGGCCGAACACCCGGCCGTCATGGAGGTGGCCGTGATCGGCGTCCCGGACGAGCGGTGGGGGGAGTCGGTCCGCGCTGTCGTCAGCCTGCACCCCGGCGCGTCGGCGACCGAGGAGGAGCTGATCGGCTACGCCCGGGAACACCTGGCGCGGTTCAAGTGCCCGCGGGGGGTGGACATCATCTCGGCGCTGCCCCGTAACCCCACGGGCAAGATCATGAAGCGGGAGTTGCGCCGACCGTACTGGGAGGGTCGCGACCGAGGACTGGTGTGAACCCCGGCCGCGCTCAGGTCTCCGCGGCGATCTTCAGCATGCCGTCTCGCGACACGAGGCGGAAGGTGGTCCGCTGCGAGACGACCCGCCCGTTCTTGTAGTAGTAGTCCAGCGTCGCCACGGCCCGGTTCGGGGCCTGACCCCGTGCCCGCCGCACCTCGACATGATCGACGGTGCCCCAGTAGCGGTTGTACACGTGACGGCTCTTGGCCCTGCGCTTCTGGAAACCGCGCGTGAGCCGCTGCCAGCCGGCGTCGAGATCGCCCGGCACCAGCCGGAAGTAGGTCTGGATCGCCGCCGCCAGCTGGGGGCCCGACGGCCGGCTGCGGTGCGGGGTCGATTTTGTTGACGCCCGGCTGCGCTGCGGTGTCGAGGACGTCCGGCTGCGCTGCGGTGTCGAAGGCGTCCGGCTGCGGTGCGACGTCGACGCGGGGGCGCCGGCGGAGGTGGAGGTGGCGCTCGAGTTCGTCGCGCTCGTCGGCAGCGGGGCCGAGGCCTGCGAGTGGTCGTGACCGCCCTTCGCCAACGCGACGACCAGGACGCAGACCAGGGCCACGGCCAGTCCCAGGACGGTCGCCGGCAACACCCGCACGCGGCGTCGGCGAGCCGGCGGCTGCGCTGCAGCCGAGGCCGCCCCGGCGAGCGAGACGGTGCCCCAGCGAGCCGAGTCGGCGGAGTCGGCGGAATCGGCGGAATCGGCGGGATCGGCGATCGCCGGCAGCAGCGCTGCCGGGTCGTCGACGGTCTGTTCACGCTCGGCCGCCTGCCCGTCGGCCGGGGTGTCCGCGAGCGGATGCAGGTCGGGCAGGCGCGCGGCGATCTCGACCATCCGGGGCCGGTCACCGGGGTCGGCGGCCATCATGGCGACGAGCAGCGGCGCGAGCGCACCGCTACGGGCCGGCGGCCGGGGTGCCCCGGTCGCGACCCGCTGCAACACCGCCGCGGCGTCGTCCTCGTAGCCGAACGGCGCCTCCCCCTCGGTGGCGAGGTACAGCGTCGCGGCAAGTGACCAGACGTCCGAGGCGTAGGTGGACGCCTCGCCGCGGGCCACCTCGGGGGCCAGGAACGCCGGGGTGCCGGTGACGAGCCCGGCCTGCACCGCGCTGACGTCGTCGAAGGTGTGCGAGATGCCGAAGTCGGTGAGGACGGCCGTCCCGTCGTCGGTGACCAGGATGTTGGCGGGCTTGACGTCGCGATGGACGATCTCGGCGCGGTGCGCGGCGGCCAGCGCCGCGGCGATCTGGGTGCCGATACGCGCGACGGCCTCCGGCGCCAGGGGCCCCTCGTCGGTGACGAGCTGCGCCAGGCTGCGGGAGGGCACGTACTGCATGACCAGGCACGGCCCGGTCTCGTCGTCGAAGACGTCGTACACCGGGACGGTGTTGGGATGGTCCAGCCGGGCGGCGAGCTGCGCCTCACGCATCGCGCGGTCAACGGCGAGCTGACGCTCCTGCGCCGAGAGGTCCGGCTGCACGTGCAGTCGCTTGACGGCGACGTCGCGGGCGAGCAGTTCGTCGTGGGCCAGCCACACGCTGCCCATGCCGCCGGACCCGAGGAGACGATCGAGGCGGTAGCGGTCACCGACGCGGTCGGCGTCTGCCACGATGCCTCCCCCTCGCGTGATTTTGGCCGTTCGTCAGACACTACCCAGCGCGCCGGACGCGGCCGGCGGAGGCAGCCGATCGACTCAGTCGGCTCTCCGGGCGGCGTGCTCAGCGCACGTCGACGACGACCTTGCCGACGGCCCGCCGTTCCTCCATCGCCGCGAGCGCCTCGGCGGCGTCGGCGAGCGGGACCCGCAGCCCGAGCGGGGCGCGCAGGGTGCCGTCGGCGATCAGCGGGGTGAGCTCGTCCCACTGCCGCCGAACGAAGCCTGGTCTCACGAGGGCGTAGGCGCCCCAGGCGACGCCGATGACCCCGGTGTTGTTCAGCAGCAGCCGGTTCACCTTGACCGTCGGGATCTCCCCGCCGACGAAGCCGACGACCAGCAGGCGGCCGTCGGCGGCGAGCGAACGCAGCGAGTCGGTGAAGCGGTCGCCGCCGACCGGGTCGACGACGATGTCGACGCCGCGCCCGCCGGTCAGCTCCTTTGCCGCCGCCGCGAAACCGTCCGGGTGGACGGTGTGGTGCGCGCCGACCTCGGTGGCGAGCGCCGCCTTCTCGTCGGTGGAGGCGACGGCGACGACGGTGGCGCCGCGGGCCCGGGCGTACTGGATCGACGCGGTACCGACCCCGCCGGCGGCACCGTGCACGAGCACGGTGTCGCCCTCGGCGAGGCCGGCGCGGTGGGTGAGCGCGAACTCGGCCGTGAAGTAGTTGACCGGCAGCGCCGCGGCGGCGGCGAACTCGACGCCGTCGGGGAGGGGGAACACGTGGTCGGCCGGGACGGCGACCTGCTCGGCGAAACCGCCGAACATGCTGAGCCCGGCGACCCGGTCCCCTTCCCGCAGCGGCGAGTTCTCCGGCGCCGACCGAACCGTCCCCGCCACCTCGAGTCCCGGGGAGAACGGCAGCTCCGGCTTGAGCTGGTACTGGCCGCGGGTGAGCAGCACGTCGGGGTACGTGACGCCGGCGGCGTGGACGTCGACGATCACCGCGTCCTCGGACGGTAGGGGTTCGTCGACCTCGTCGAGTGTCACGGCACGGGGTCCGTCGAGGGAGGTCACCTGGATGGCTCGCATGGGCTGGACCCTAGTCAACCCGCATCGACGCCGGTCACTCGACGCGGACGGCCAGGGCCGCGACGTCGTCCTCGGTGGCGGCCTGCACGACGTCGAGAATCACCGCGTCGAGCAGCCGCTCGAGGTCCAGCCCCCGGTGCCGAACCAGCGCAGTGCACAGGGCGCCGATCCCGGCGTCGAGATCGCGTTCAGGGTTCTCGACGAGACCGTCGGTGTAGAGCAGCAGCGTGGACCCGCGAGGCAGGAACACCTGCCGATTCCGGCGTGGGGAGTCCGGCGAGATTCCGATCAGGTAGTCGTGCGGCAGTTCGTCGTCGAGCGTGCGGCACCGGCCGTCCGGCAGGACCAGTAGCGGGGGCAGGTGCCCGGCGCTGGACCACTCGAAGTTCAGACCGTCGCTTCCAGAGCTGCCGTCGGGCTCAGCGGTGAGTTGCCCGAGCACCACGCTGGCGAGCCGAGGCAGGTCCAGGTGCCGGGCCGAGCGGTCCAGGCGGCGCAGCGTCTCGGCCGGGCTGTCCTCCACCGCGAACGACAGCGTGCGCAGCATGTTGCGCAAGGCGCCCATCACCGACGCCGCGCCGACGTCGTGACCCTGGACGTCCCCGATCGTGACATCCACCGACCCGTCGGGCATCACGGCCGCGTCGTACCAGTCGCCGCCGACCTCGTCGTGTTCGGCGAGTGGCAGGTAGCGGGCCGCGAGCTGGACCCCTTCCGGCTGCGGCAGGACGCCGCTGAGCATGGCCTTCTGCAGCGTCCGCGCCACGGAGGAGCGCTCCGCGAGCAGCTGGGCACGGTGCAGCGCCTGGCCGCCGTAGGAGCGCAGGGCGGCGACCGTGACCGCGTCGTCGTTGCTGAGCCGATGCGCTTCGGCCCACTGCAGCACCATGACGCCGACCGGCCGCCCGCCGGCGACCAGCGGCGCCACCACCCGGCCGTCGCCCGCCGCCCCCCGGCCGGTGGCCGCGGGGCCTTCCGGCCATTCCGACCACTCGGGCGGCTCGGGGGTCTTCTGGCCGGGGCCGTCCACCAGTCGGAGCACCGGCCGGCCGTTCTCGGTCTCGTGTGCCCAGACGCCGGTGCGCTCGCAGTTCAGGTGGCGGGCGCCGAGCACGTTCACCGCGGCGGCGACGTCGCCGGCGGTCGTGGTCACGCCGAACGCCTCGCTCATCTCCAGCAGCAACGACGAGCGCTGCGACATCTGGGTGGCCCCCTGCGCGACCCGGGCCAGTTCCGTGCGGGACTCCCGCAGCTCGAGTTCGGCGGACGCCACCGCCGCGACGTCGGCGATGATCGTGAGTTCGGCCTCGGTCCACCGTCGCGGCCGATGATCGATCGCACAGACCGAACCGAGGGTGCGCCCGGCCGGGTCGACGAGCGGGAACCCGGCGTACGCGACGACGCCCAGTTCGGCGACCGCCCGGTTGCCCCGGACCAGCGGCTCCGTCCGCGCGTCCTCGATGACCAGCGCGTCGGAGCGTGCCACCACGTGCTGGCAGAAGGAGTGGCTGAGCGGGGTCTCGCGGCACTCGGACCACGGGGCGGGGAGACCGGAGGCGCCGGGGAACACCTGTCGCTCGCTCTCGACCACCGAGACCAGGGCCACCGGGACCCCGACCGCCTCCCGGATCAGGCGCGCGAGCCGGTCGAAGGACGGGTCGGGCGCGGCGCCCAGGGGAGCTTGATTCACGGTCCTCCTTCGCGTTCTCGCGCTGTGACCGGGACGCCCGAGAGCGCCCACAGCGTACGCCCCACACTCGGGACGCCCGCGGGTGATTGCAGCCAGGTCGAGATGCCCCCGGCCTCGCGGCCGGGCCGGTTTGCGCGACACCCCGCGCGGGTATTCGGACGGGCGTGCAAACGATCACCTTCGCCGCGTCCTCGTTCCCGCCCCTCGCGCTCGGCTTCTTCGGCCTGGGCACGGGCTACCTGATCTGGGGCCCGCAGGAACTGTTGGGCTTCCCGCCCCGGGACGAGGCGGTCGACCGGTCCGTGGGCTTCTGGGGCATCTGGCTGCCGGGCTTCACGCAGTTCGTGACCGGGATGATCCTCTTCCTCGGCCTCACGCTGTTCCAGGTGTTCACCGGCGACCCGGCGCTCTACATGGCCGCGCTGGCTTTCTCGGCCTTCGGCATCCACTGGTTCGTGCTCGGCTGGAACCGGTACCGGGGCAACGACCCACGTCCCAACGCCGGCATGTGCGTCGCGTTCATGGTCATCTGCGCGCTCGGGGCGACGGTGTTCTTCCACGGCGGTGACTGGCCGGTGGGTCTGCTGTTCCTCGGCCTGTTCGCGGTGTACTTGTCGGAGTTCTTCGTCGCCGTCGGCAGCGAGGCCGCCGAGCGGGTCCTGGGGTTGGTGCACACGGTGACCGGCCTGTGGTTGATGTACCTGATGTTCGCCGCGACGGTGAACTTCGCGCTCGGCTTCAGCTGGACGGTGTGAGCCGGGCGTCGTCCCACCCGGTGCCCTGCCGCCGTCCTCGGCGCCGCGACGGTGTCACCAGACTTTGGTCACGCCGTCGGACCTGATCTCTGCCCGCGATCCGCTGGGTCCAATGCCTCTGCCCCCCGAGGCCGCGCCTGCCTAGCGTCGGGCGTGCGGATCGGCAACGACGAGTCGGGGGGTTGCCGTGCGGGGGGAACCGACGCTAATTCGGGGTGCGCAACCACCAGATCGTGGGGGCGGGGACACCGAGTCGTCTACTGCGGCCGTCGCTCTGCGGCGATTGCTGCGGCTGGCCACGCTCACGCCGGCGCAGGCGGCCCACGTCGCGGTCGAGGCGCTGGGCAGCTGCGACGGTGACAGCGGCTGCGGCGACCTGGACGCCGACGACGTCGAGGTCGGACAGGACGGCACCGTGCGGCTCGCGGGCGCCGTCACCGACCGCGAAGCGGCGGTAGGCAAGAGCTGCCGGGTCGCCGAGCAGCTGGCCCGCAACGCCGAACGCCCGGCGGCGCACCGCCGCGCCGAGGACGCGGCCGTGCTGGCCGCGCTCGCTCGCTGCGCCACCGAACCGATGACGGTGGCGGCCGTGCTCGCCGAGCTGCGTCCCGCGCTGGCGGCCACCGGGGCCGACCGCGACCAGCTGCGCGGTGAACTCGCCGCGCTCGTCGCTGTTCCGCTGGTGCGGGCGGGCGCGACCCGGGCCCCGGCCGCGCGGCCGTCCGCCCCGATCGCTTCCGCGGGCTCCGCCGACCCCGCGGCGGCCGTCACCGGACCGATACCGTCCGCTGCCCTGGTGCGGGAGCCGCCTACGCCGCACGTCCCGGCGCCGCCCAGCACCGCCCGGTCGAGCCGGATACGACTGACCGCGATCATCGGGATCGCGATTCTCGTCGCCGCCGGGGTGATCGCCGCGGTGGTGCTGTACCTCCCGGACGGGCACTCCGCCAATGCCGGCGCCGACCGGCCCGCCACCTCGTCCCCCGCCCCTAGCCCGAGCGGCTCCCACGCCACGCCGAGGCAGCCACGGCCGGTGCCGAGCCTGGCGCCGCACGCGGCCGGGGCGGTGTCCAGGGTGACGCTCCGTCCGGCGCACACCTGCACGGCGGGTTCGACCTGCCGGGTAACGGTGCGCGTGTGGCTGCGGCCGCCCTGGCTGTCGTCGTTCACGTGGCACGCGGCGCTGGTCAATCGGTGCACCGGGGCGGTCCGGCGCATTCACACCGGATCGATGATCGCCGAACCCGGGTGGCGATCGGCCTACGTCACCGTGCCTCTGCAGCTGCCGCACCTGCGATCGATGGCGGTGCTGGGCGTCGTCGACTCCCCGGTCTCCGCCGCGTCCCGCCCGCTGCCGGTTCCGGCCGGCGGCGGCAGCTGCCCGCGGCTCTGAGCCTCGATGCTCAGCGTGGAGCGCGGCGCCTCGGGCCGACGCCATGGCGGGACCGCCCAGCGCGTGCCACGCGCTCGGGTCCGGCCTGACCTGCTCGCGATCGCCGCGGTCACCGTGCTCGTCACGGCCGGCCTGGTGCACCTGAATGACCTCGGGGCCCGATCACTGGCCGAGCACCAGGCGGTAGCCATCGCGGCCGGGGTGCTGCTGTTCCTGGTGCTGCGGCAGCTGCGCGCCGCCCAGCTACGCCGGCTGGCGCTGGCGTGCTACGGCCTCAGCGTGGTGCTGCTCGCCGCCGTCGGCGTCTTCGGCTCGTCCGATTACGGCGCCCAGCGGTGGCTCGCGATCGGGTCGACGACCTTCCAGCCCTCGGAACTGGCGAAGATCGGCCTGCTTCTGGCGCTGGGCCAGGTGCTCGCCACGGCCAGGCCGTGGTGGCAGCGCCTCGGCCTGGCCCTCGCGGTCGCCGTCGTCCCGATCGGCCTCGTCGCGATGGAGCCCGACCTGTCCACCGCCACCGTGCTCACCGCGCTCACGGTGGCCATGCTCGTCCTGGGCCGGATACCGCTCCTACCGCTCGGGGCCGCGGTCGGCGCCATCGCCGCCGTCAGCCCCTTCGCCGAGCGGCTGCTGCAGCCCTACCAGCTCGAACGGCTGCACGCCTTCCTCGACGGCTCGCGCGGCGCCGACGGGGCGGGCTGGACGATCCTGCAGGCCCACATCGCGCTCGCCTGGGGCGGCACCACCGGCCGGTCCGGCCGCCCCATACAGTCGCTGATGAGTGAGTACCTGCCCGCCCATGAGAGCGATCTCGCCTTCGCCAGCCTCGTCGAGCAGCGCGGCGTCGTCGCGGGCGCCGTGGTGGCCCTGGCGGCGGCGACCCTGGTCTGGCGGCTGGCCCTCGCCGCCCGGCACGCACGGACCCGTCCCGCCGGCCTGGTGGCGGGTGGCTTCGCGGCGCTGTTCGGCATCGAGGTGCTCATCTCCATCGCGGCCAACGTCGGGCTGCTGCCGACGGCCGGTGTCCCGTTCCCGCTGCTGAGTTACGGCGGCACCGCCGCGGCGATCCACATCGCCGCGATGGGCCTGGTTCTTGGCTTGCGTGCAGATGCGCAAACCCACGAGCTGTGGGCGCCGACGCGGCGGCGGCGGATCGAGCCGCGACTCGTGCGGGCCACCGCGGTCGGCGTCACCGCCACCCTGGTCGCGATGCTGGCCTTCGTCGTCAACCTGCAGCAGCAACACGGCGTCTCGCTGCGCGCCGAGGGCGTCACCCAGATGACGCGCTGCGTCCGGATCCCGGCCCCGCGCGGGGTGATCACAGACCGCCACGGCACGCCGCTGGTCCGGGACACGCGGCGCGACCAGGTGTTGATCGTGCCCGCGCTCGTGCCCCGTCCCGTCCGCACCCGTCTCGCCTACCTGATGTCCCGGTCACCGTCCACGATCGACCGGCTGGCCGCGGCGAGTCACGACTCGGTCATGGTCGACGTCGGCGACGTTCCCGTCCCGGTCGCCGACCGGATCAGCCGGGCGCGGCTGTACGGAGTGTCGGTCGTCCCCGACGCCGGTCGCAGCTACCCCTACGGCGGCCTGCTCGCTCCCGTGGTCGGCTGGACCGGCGTGGCGACCACCGCAGACATGAAGCGGTGGCCGGACCTCCCGCTGGGGGCGATCGTGGGGCGCGCCGGCATCGAGCAGCAGTACGATTCGATCCTGCGCGGGGTCGACGGCGAGCAGTGCGTCTACGTCAACCCGGCCGGCACCCCGGTACGCATGGGCCCGCACGTGACCCCGCGGCCCGGGCCCGCGCTGCGGCTGGCCATCGACCTCGGGCTGCAGCGGCGGCTCAGCCGATCGCTCGCCGAGGCGCTGCGCTCCGGCACCGCACCGGCCGATCTCGGCGGCTCCGTCGTCATGGACCCGCGCAACGGCCAGGTGCTGGCGATGGCCAGCATGCCGACCTACAACGCCAACATCTTCGGCCCGCCGGTACGCAACGCGGCGCTGGCCCGGCTCTACCACCGCCCCGGCCACCCGATGCTGCAGCACGTCACCCAGGCCGCGGCGCCGCCCGGGTCGACGTTCAAACTCGTGGTGGCG
This sequence comes from uncultured Actinomycetota bacterium, assembly GCA_963776855.1. GTDB lineage: Bacteria > Actinomycetota > Actinomycetes > Mycobacteriales > Jatrophihabitantaceae > Jatrophihabitans. Next base: position 381,109 of record CAVZOC010000006.1, read on the forward strand.
GCCGCCGACATGGTGCACCGCGTCCAGCCGCCGGGCCAGGTGGTGCCCACCGGCGGGGCCTGGACGCTCGGCGGCCACACGTTCCACAACTGGTCCGTGCTGCCACCGCAAAACCTGCCCCAGGCGATCGCCTGGTCGAACGACGTCTACTTCTACAAGCTCGCCTGGAAGCTCGGCCCGGCCGCGATGATCCAGATGGCGCGCCGGTTCGGGGTGGGCAAACCCACCGGCCTCGATCTGCCGGGAGAGGCCGCCGGCTACCTGGGCACGCCGGCCTCGGAGGGCAAGCAGTGGTACCCGGGCTCGACGGTGCTGATGGGCATCGGCCAGGGCTACCTGACCGTGACGCCGCTGCAGGACGCGGTGTGGACCTCCGGCGTCGCCACCGGCTCTGTCGTCACCCCTCGCCTCGGACTCGCCTACGGGGCGGGGCGGCAGACGGCGCTGACCTGGCCGGCGCCGCGGCGGCTGCCGTTCGCCGGCCGGCTCGGCCCCGTCCGTGACGGCATGCGCCAGGTGGTCACGGACGGCACCGCGCTGGCGCTGGGGGACATCCCGGCTCCGGTCGGCGCCAAGACCGGCACCGCGGAGGATCCGACCGCGCCGGGCGCCGGCACGGATTCCTGGATGTCCGCCGTCGCCCCGTTCCATCCCGCCGGTGGACGGCCGCCCGTCGTGGAGGCGACCGCCTACATCCACGGCGGTGACGGTCACGACACGTCGACCCAGATCGTCCACGACGCGCTGCAGTACTTCTTCGCCCACGAGCGGGCCGTCCTGGCCCACTGACATCCTGGGCCGGTGCGTGCATCTGGCCCGGTACCTGTCTAGACGGGCTGCACCAGCTCGCCGTCGAACGCGGCCAGCACGTCGCCCCGGTGCATCGCGGCGGCCGCGCCCTCGGCCACGCAGGTCAGCGGCCGGTCGGCGAGCCGCACCGGGAAGGCGAAGCTGTCTTCGAGCAGCTTGTCGAACCCGCGCAGCAGCGACCCGCCGCCGAACGCCACGACGCCGCTGTCGAGGATGTCGTTGGCCGCCTGCGGCGGCAGGTCCTCGAGGCAGCTGACGAGCGTGGCGAGAATGGTGTCGACCGTCGGGCGCAGCGCCTCGACCACCTCGGAGATCCCCAGGGTGACGAGACGGGGGCGGCCGGTGGCGGCGTCCATGCCCTGCGCGACCAGCGACGTGCTCGGGTCGGCACCGGCGCGGCACTTGACGTCCTCGGCGGTCAGCTCGCCGACGATCAGCTGGTGCTCGGTGCGCAGGTACTGGAACAGCGCCAGGGTCATCTCGTCGCCGGCCACCCGGCAGGAGCGGTGGGCGAGGATTCCGCCGTAGCAGAACGCGGTGACCTCCGCCGTCCCGCCACCGACGTCGACCACCATGTGCGCGCGGGCCTCGAGCGGGTCGAGCCCGCAGCCGAGCGCGCCGGCGATCGGCTCGGGCAGCAGCCGCACCCGCCGGATCCCGGCCTCGTCGGCGGCCTCGACGAGCGCCCGCCGCTCGAGGGAGGTCGCGCCGCCGGGCACGCCGATGACGGCGCGCGGCCGGATCCGCTGCCAGGGGTGCTCGGTGATGCGCGACAGCACCCCGACGATGTAACTACGCGCAGCCTCCAGGTCGACGATGACGCCGTCGCGCAGCGGCCGCACCGTCATCAACCCGAGCGGGCAGCGCCCCATCAGCGACCGCGCCGCGTTGCCCACCATCACCGGCTTCACACGTCGGCCCCGTTGGTCGGTGCGCACGGCCATCACCGACGGCTCGTCGAGCACGACGCCGCGTTGACCCTGGCACACGACCGTGTTCGCGGTACCGAGATCGATGCCGAATCCGCGCATGAACGCTCACCACTCCCCGACCAGCAGTTGCCGACATGCCGAGTCTGCGGCGGATCAGCTGCCCGGATCAGGGCCGTGCGACCCGGTCCGTCCCGGTGCCGGCGCCCACCCGGACGTGGCGAGGCGACGCTAGTCGCCGTTCTCGCCCGAGCCGGTGCCCTCGTCGGTCGGGCCGACCACATCACCCTCATCGGTGCGGGCGCGCGAGCTTCCCGGCGGGGGCGGATGGGAGGCGGGCGCGGGATGGGTACGTCGCGGGGTAACGGCCGGGTCGATGTGGAACGGCGTGACGGTGTTGACGAAATTCGACACGACGCGCTGCGCGGGTGGTGGCAGGGTGTGATTCGCTGCCGCGGCCGACGTGGCCGCCGTGGCCGCAACCAGTGCGGCCGCGGCGAGCGCGCCGCGCCGCGGGAGGCTCCGCCGCCGGCCGGCCCGGCGGGCCTCGGCGATCGTGGTCTCCCCGCCGAGGAGCGCCTCCAGTTCCGGAGTCGGCGGCGGCACAGGCGCCTCTCCGAGGACTCGAAGATCGGTCAGGAACTGCGTCACGGCGGCCTGGTCGGCCGTCGCCGGAACGCCGGGGCGGGCCGCCCCGCCATCGCCCTCGTACCAGTCGTCGCCGCTCATCTCGTCCCAGTCATCATCCGGCGGCCTCATCGTGTTACCCGCCGTTCGGCGAGAATGCCGCGGACGGCGATCATGGCTCGCCGCTGCAACTGCTTGATCGCACCCTGGCTGCGGTCCATGATCTCGGCGACCTGTTCGATGGAGAGGTCGGCGACGACTCGCAGGGTCAGCACCTCGCGCTGGTCCTCCGGCAGCCGGGCGAGCACTGCCTGCACCCGAGCGGTCGACAGGGCGGCCAGCGCGTCGGCCTCGGCCGAATCGACCGACCGTCGGTCGCACTCCGGGTCGTAGCTCACCGACGCGGGAGTACGTGCCCGCTTCCGGTGATCGTCGACCATTCGCGCGTGCGCTATCGAGAAGGTGAGCTTCCGCAGCCCGTCAGCGCCCCCGGTCACCCGGTCGAGCCGGGTGAGCAGGGCTACGAACACGTCCCCGGTCGTGGCCTCCGGGTCGGTGACGCCCTTGGCCCGCAGGTATCCGGTGACGGCCGGAGCGAGCGCCTCGTACACCGCGCGCATGGCCTGCCGGTCGCCGTTTCGGGCAGCGGCGACCACCTCGTCGGTCAAGGGATCCGGCACCGTCCGTCACACCTCCCGTCCGGCTCGGGATAGCCCACGATGGTAGACCGCGTAACCCGACCGCCGTGGGCTCCGATGACACAACTGCCCGGGCCGCCCCGACGTTCCCGTGCCCGGCCTCGACGGACCACCGCAGAGGAGAACCAGATGAGCCGACGTATCCGCGTCGCCACCTCGGCCGTCGCGGCGGGTGCCATCGTGAGTGGCGGCGTCGCCGCCGTGACCTCGATACCCGTCCATCACGCATCGGACGCCGCCGCGGCCGGCGACACGACGACGACCCCGACGACACCCGGTCCGCAGCGCGCCGAGGTCCGCGCCGGTCGACTGCGCAGTCTTACGCAGCAGGAGCGGCTGCGTATCGAGGAGCTCCGTCGCAGGGTCGCGCTCACACAAGCGCGCATCGACGCCGAGCGCGCCCGCCAAACCCTGGCTCGGGCCCGCGCCGCTGCAGCGGCGCAGCCGGTCGCGCCGGTGCCGCGCCTTCCCCGCGTCAACGGCCGGTACTCCGCGCCATCGACCCACACCCACACCGGCGCCAGCGGCGCGACACCCGGCGCACCCCGCACCCACACCCACACCGGCGCCAGCGGCGCGACACCCGGCGCACCCCGCACCCACACCCACACCGGCGCCAGCGGCGCGACACCCGGCGCACCCCGCACCCACACCCACACCGGCGCCAGCGGCGGCGTCCCGGCGGGCGAGCACGAGGGAGGCAGCGATGACTGAGCACCGCCGGCACCCGGCACCCGGCGGATCCGCCTGGTGGAACGCGCCGATCGTCCTCGCGCCCTGCGCGGCCGCGGTCTTCGGTGCCAGCGTGTGGTGGGCCGCCGGGACCACCCCGACGACCGGGACGGTCACGACCGCTATCACGAGCCCGAGCGTGGGAGGTCGCACCACCACCCCCGGCGCCCCCGGCGACAGCCGTCGCGGCGAGAACCCCGTCCGCGATCGCGCTCCCGACTTTCGCCGCTCGCTCGCCAGGCAGCGGCACGACTCCGCCGTCCTGGAACACCGCCTGGCCCGCCTCACCGAGACTCTCAACGGCCTGCGGGCGGCCTCCCGCTCAGCCAGCGCGGTCGCACCGGCGCCGCCGGCCCCGGCGCCAGTACGGCTCGCACCCGCTGCCGCCGCTCCGCCGGTGCACAGCGTGACAGGCGCCTCCGGGAGCGGGGCATGAACTCGCCGACAGCCCTCCCCGACCTGAGCCATAGCTACGGGCGGACCGAGGACGGGCTGTGGCATGCGAGCTTCCGCGCGATGGGATCACCGATCCGGGTGCAACTCGGTGGTGGCACCCCCCACCCCGAACGCCGCCACCGGGAGGTGCGCGAACTGTTCACCGAGGTCGAGCGGCAGTGCACCCGCTTCGACCCCGACAGCGACTTGATGCGTGCCAACGCCGCTGCTTGCGACTGGCAGCGGGTCGGCAACTACTGCTTCGACGCGCTCCTGGCGGCCTACGACGCCCACCTCATGACCCATGGGTCGTTCGAACCCAGGGTGCTGACGGCCCTGACCGATCTCGGCTACGGCAGATCCTGGCCTCGCGTGGGCACACCCGCCGACAGCGGCGCCGGCACCGGAGCACCGCCACCGGCACACCCGTGGGAGCCGGACTTCGACGCGCCGCGCAGCGCGGTGCGGATCGGCCCTCGCGCGGTCGACCTCGGCGGGATCGGAAAAGGGCTGACGCTCCGTTGGGCCGGTGAGTTGCTGCATTCCGCCGGCAGCGAGACGTACCTGGTCGATGCCGGCGGTGACTGTCTCGCCCGCGGCGGCGGCCCGGACGGCGCCGGTTGGCGCATCGGCGTCGAGGATCCCGCCTTGCCCGGCGACCGGCCCACCGAACCCGTCGCCGTGGTCAACGTCGACTCCGCCGCGGTGGCGACCTCATCGACCCGGCTGCGTCGATGGCAGGCCGGCGGCGAGGAGGTCCACCACATCATCGATCCCCGCACGGCCCGCTCCTCGGCCGCGGCGTTGCGGTCGGTCACCGTGGTCGACCGCGACCCGGCCGAGGCTGAGGTATGGAGCAAGACCCTGTTCCTGCACGGAGATGCCGCCGCCGCGGTCGCAGCGCGCGAATCGCTCGCAGCGCTGTGGGTCGGACTCGACGGCGCCGTCGGGTTCAGCGAGGCGATCCGCCCCCAGCTGCTCTGGTGGCGTTGGTGAGTTCCCCCACGGCGCCTACCCGGCGACGCCCCGCACTGGTCATGAGCGCCGCCGCGCTGGCGATGGGTGCGGCCGGAGCACTGATCGGGCAGGCCGTGGCGCGCGTGCGCGGCGACCGCATGGCGCCGTGGATCCTCGGGCGAGCCAGCGGTCTGTGTGCCTACCTGCTGCTGGTCGCGCTCGTGGTGTTCGGGTTGGTGCTGGCCCACCCCGCGCGGGCGCGCCGGGGCGGGTCCACCCCCGGACGCATCCGGGCGCACATCGCCCTGGCGCTGTTCACCTTCGCCTTCACAGTTCTGCACGTGGTCGTGCTCGCCACCGATCGGTGGGCAGGTGTGGGGTGGTGGGGCGCTGCGCTGCCGATGCACGCGTCGTACCGACCCCTGCCGGTGACGTTCGGTGTGCTGGGGCTCTGGACGGCCATGCTGGCCGGGCTCACAGCAGCAGCGGCCGGACGGCTCCCCCACGGGCTCTGGTGGCCGTTGCACAAGATCGCCGGGGTGTCGCTGATCCTCGTCTGGTTGCACGGCGTACTGGCCGGCGGCGACACCCCGGCCCTGCTCGGGCTCTACGCCGGGTCCGGCGCGCTGGTCGTCGGCGTCGGGGTGTGGCGCTACGTCGCTGCCCGACCCATCGAGGTGACGTGATGCGCACCACGCTCCATCTGGTCGGCGCGCTGCCGGAGCCGCTCGAGGAGAGCCTCCTGGCCGCGCCGGTGCGCTACCTCGACCGGGAGGGCGGGGCGCTCACCGAGCTCGATCCACACCCGCTGCGCGCGCACCGCCGGCGTTGGGGGCCCCGTCCGCTCCTGGACGCCGACGCGGACGTGGAAGCGCTGCTGACGGACCTCGAGCGCCGTCAACTCACCGGGCGCGGTGGCGGCCACTTTCCGACGGCGGCCAAGTGGCGCGTCGCCCGCGCGGCTGCCGCGCGAGGCCAGTCGGTCACCGTCGTCGCCAACGGCGCCGAAGGGGAACCGCTCAGCCGCAAGGACGCCGCCCTGCTCGAACTTCGTCCCCACCTTGTGCTCGACGGGTTGGCATGCGCCGCGGAGGCGATCGGCGCCCGAGCCACCATCGTCTGGTTGCACGAGGACGCGCACGCCGCCCGGCTCGCGATCACGCGTGCCCTGGCCGAGCGCGACGAGCGCCACCCGGCGCGGGTCGAACTGGGCCCACACCACTACCTGGCCGGCGAGAGCAGCGCCGTGGCGAACGCGGTGGCGGGTGGCCGGGCGCGACCCAGATTTCGTCGGACGCCGATCGCGGCCGCCGGGCCAGACGAACACCCGGTGTTGGTCCACAACGTCGAAACCCTTGCTCGTGTCGGGCTCCTGGCCCGTTCTCCTTCGCTGCCCGACACCACCCTGGCCAGTGTCTCCTCCGTGGGAACGGAGGGCGTCGTCGTGATCGAGCTGCCGGCGGCGGCAACGGTCGCAGACGCCGTGCTCATCACGCTGGGCGCGGACGACGCCCAGGCTGTCCTGCTCGGCGGGGACGGCGGCAGCTGGGTGGGGTGGGCCGAGGCCGGCGACCTGCCGCTGTCCGAGCCGGAGGCCAGGGCCCGGGGGCTGTCGCTCGGCGCGGGGGTGATCCACGTGCTGCCGCACGGCCGTTGCGGGCTCGCGCGGGTGGCCGAGATCGCCGACGCCTTGGCCGCCGCCAGTGCCCGCCAGTGCGGGCCGTGCCTGTTCGGACTCGCCGCGGTCGCGTCCGCGGTGCACGCGCTCGTCCATGGCAACCGGTGGCGGCGTCGGGAAGCGAACCGGCTGGCGGAATTCGTGGCGGCGATCCACGGCCGCGGGGCCTGCCACCACCCCGACGGGGCCGCCCGGATGGTCGCCTCGGCCCTGCGGGTGTTTGAGGCGGACGTCCGTGCCCATCTCCGCGGTCGGTGCCTGGCCGAAGGTGAGCCCCGCGCGTGACCACGGCGGACAGGAACCTGCGCATCGATCCCACCCGCTGCGACGGCGTCGGCGTCTGCACCCACGTCGCAGCCGGCCTGATCACCGTTGATCCGTGGGGCTACCCGATCATCGCCGGCCGGCCGCTCACGGGCCGGGAGGAGTCCCGGGCCCGAGCCGCTGTGCGCGCGTGCCCCCATCGCGCGCTGTTCCTCGAATGACGCCGGCGCAATCCGCGCGGGCGCAGGCGTCATCCGGCGCTCAGGGGGTGCGCGCCACCACGAGCAGCGAGATGTCGTCGAAGGCCTCGCGCCCGCCGGCCATGACGGTCATGAGTTCCGCACACGCGGCCTCGGCCGGTGACCCGGCCGAGGCCACCGCCGGTGAGCACAGCGTGGCGGTCAGCTGGGCCAATCGGTCGTCGAGGACGCCGAACCGCTGCTCGACCAGCCCGTCGGTGAACAGGCACAGCATGGCGCCGACCGGCATGAGTGCCGTGGTGTCGCGACGGCCCGAGCGGGCGGTGACGCCGATGGGCGGATCGGCCGGCAGCGGCAGCAGCTCCGCCGGCGAGCCCGGCACCCACAGCGCCGGCGGCAGGTGGCCGGCGGTGGAGAACACCAGCCCGCCGGTGGTCGGGTCGAGCAGACCGTAGAGGACGGTGCCGATGAACGCCGGCTCGAAGTGCTGCATCTTGCGGTCCAGCCGCCCCAGCACGCTGGCCGGGCTGTCGTCCTCGAGGGCGTAGGCGCGCAGCGCGCTGCGCACCCGGCCCATCACCACCGCGGCCCGGAGGCCGTGGCCCATGACGTCCCCGATCGTGATGCCGATATGCCCGTCCGGGACCGGGAAGACGTCGTACCAGTCGCCGCCGACGCCGTACTCGCTGCCGGGAACGTACCGGGCGGCCAGCTCGATGCCGGGCAGGTCGGGCAACCGCGGCGTCAGGCTGTTCTGCAGCGCCTGTGCCGCCGTCATGTCGACGAAGGAGCGGTGCCGGAGAATGGCGGCGGCGATCTGACGGCCGAGGCCCTCCAAGGCCGCGACGTCGGCGGCGGTGAACGCCCGAGGGGCCAGGGTGCCGACGTGCAGCACGCCGAGCACCCGGTCCCGGCCGAGCAGCGGAACTCCCAGCATCGAGACGATTCCGGCCTTGAGCAGCAGCGGGTTGGACACGTTGTGCGGGCCGATCCGGTCGAGGATCACCGGACGTCGCTCGCTGGCCACCCGGCCCGCGAACCCGAGGCCTGCCTTGACCCGCGCGCCTTGCCGGACCTCGTCCTCGATGCCTTTGGCGGCCGTCGCGACCAGAAACTGCTCGGACTGGTCGAACAGCAGGACCGCGGCGGTGTCGGCGATCAACTCGGCTCGGGCCTGGTCGAGCAGCCCGTCCAGCGTGCCGCCGGAAAGTTCGGTCATCGGGACAGAAGGATGCACCACACCACCGTTCGCGTTGAGCGTCTCCGACCAGACACGCCCTCAGCCTAACCAGCCCCCCGCCGTCCCGCCGGTCACGGGCGGTAGCGGTACCCCATGCCCGGTTCGGTGATCAGGTGGCGGGGGCGGCTGGGTTCGGCTTCCAGTTTCCGCCGCAGCTGGGCCATGTAGATGCGCAGGTAGCTGGGGTCGGTGTTCCGCGGGTCACCGCCGCGCAGTTCGGCCAGCAACTGCTGTCGGGTGATCAGCTTGCCGGGCTGGCGGAGCAGCAGTTCGAGCATCTGCCACTCGGTCGGCGTGAGCTGGACCGGTTCGCCGTCGGGGCGGATCGCCGTCTTGGCCTCCAGGTCGACGGCGATGTCGCCGAGCGTGACGACGCGGGCGGCGTCGACCGCGGCAGCCCGGCGGCCGGCGGCCCGCAACCGGGCGAGTAGTTCGTCGATGCTGAACGGCTTGGTGACGTAGTCGTCGGCGCCGAGATCGAGGGCCGTGACCTTGTCGGAGCTGCCGGTCCGGGCCGAGAGCACGATGATCGGCCGGTTGTCGTACCGGCGGATGGCCCTGATGACGTCGAAGCCGCTGACGTCGGGCAGGCCCAGATCGAGAACGACGATGTCGTGGGTCCGGTCGGCCGCCAGCGCGAGCGCCCGCGTCCCGTTCGGCGCCTCGGTCACCTCGTAGCCGCGGGCTGCGAGGTTCATGGCGAGGGCGCGCAGCAGGCCCGTCTCGTCCTCCACGAGCAGGATGCGCGTCATTCGAGGCCCTTCACCGCCGGCAGGCTGACGACCAGCGTGGCGCCGCCGCCGGGGGTCTCCTCGGCGGTCACCGCGCCGCCCATGGCCTCGGTGAGCCCGCGCGCGATGGCAAGCCCGAGCCCGTCCCCGCTGTCCTGGTTGGAGTCGCCGCGACGTTGGAAGGCCTCGAACACCGATTCGCTCTCCCCCGGGGGGATGCCCGGCCCGCGGTCGATGACGCGGAGCTCGACCCGGTCGGCGAGCGCGCTGCCGGCGATCCGGACGTACTCCGGGCAGTAGCGCACGGCGTTCTGGACCAGGTTGGCCACGACCCGTTCCAGCAGGCCGGCGTCGGCCACGACCTCGGGCAGATCGGCGGGGACGTCGATGTCGATCGGACTGTGCGGAGCGACGTGATCGACCGCCCGGACCACAACGTCGTCGAGGCCGACGGGGCCGGTGAGCACCGGCAGGGCGTCGGCCTGCAGGCGCGACATGTCGAGCAGGTTGGTGACCAGTTCGGTGAGCCGGTCGAGACCGCCGTCAGCCGTGGTCAAGAGCTCCCGTCGGTCCTCCTCGGTCCACGGGACGTCGTCCGCACGCAGGCTGGAGATCGCTGCCTTCGCCGTGGCGATCGGCGTGCGCAGGTCGTGGCTGACGGCGTTGAGCAGTGCTGCGCGTTGCCGGTCGGACTCGGCGATCGGTTCCATGGCGCGCGCCGCGGCGGTGAGCTCCTGCTGCTGGTAGGCGACCGCGATCTGCGCGGCGAAGGTGGTCAGCACGCGCTGGTCCTCGGCCGGCAGCGAGCGCCCGCTGAGCACGAGCACGCGGTGGTCGTCGATGGTGGCCGACGCGTCGCCGTCGGCAGGACGCAGTACCGGGTCGGTGCCCACGGCGGCGAGCAGCTCGCACGGCCGGCCCCCCGCGGCCGCGGCGTCCCGGCGCAGCAGGCTGACGCTGCGCATCCGGAAGGTCTCGCGCACCCGCTCGAGCAGAGCGCGTACCGCGTCGTCGCCGCGCATCAGGCTCTCGGCGAACATGGCCAGCGTCTCGGCCTCGGCGGCGGCGCGGGCGGCCTGCGACGAGCGCCGGGCGCCCAGGTCGACGACCTGGGACACCAGCGCCGCGGCCACGACGAACACGACCAGCGCCACCAGGTTGCCCGTGTGCGCGATGGTCAGCGTGTGGTAGGGCGGCGTGAAGAAGTAGTTCAGCAGCAGGGACCCGGCCACCGCGCAGGCCAGCGCCGGGTAGAAACCGCCGACGAGACTGGTGACGATGACCACCAGCAGGTAGAGCGACAGGTCCGCGGTGAGTTCCAGCGGGCCGCGCAGCGCCGCCAGCGTCGGCGTCAGCGCCGCGAGCAGCACCGCCGCCACGACCGCACCGGCCCAGCGGCGGCGCGGCGTCAGGCCGCGGCCCAGCGGCGGCAGTGACCGACCCCGACCGGCATAGTCGTGGCTGACGATGTGGACGTCGATCGCCGCGGAGTTCGCGATCGTGGTGGCGCCGGTGCCGGGCCCGGTCAGCGCCGCGAGCCACGGATGGCGGCGGGAGGCCCCGAGGACCACCTGGGTGGCGTCGGCGCTGCGGGCGAAGGCGAGCAGCGCCTGCGGCACGTTGTCACCCACCACGGAGTGGTAACTGCCGCCCAGCGACTCCAGCAGCGACCGCTGCGCCGCGAGGTCGTTGACGCTGGCCCCCAGCAGCCCGTCGCTCCGGGCGACGTGGACGCCCATCAACTCCCCATTGGTGCGAGCCGCGATCCGCGAGGCCCGGCGGATGAGGGTCTCACCCTCCGGGCCGCCGGTGAGGCCGACCACGACGCGTTCGCGGGTCTCCCAGGTGGCGGTGATCCCGTGCTGTTCGCGGTAGCGCTGCATCCCCTCCTCGACCCGGTCCGCCAGCCACAGCAGCGCGAGTTCGCGCAGGGCAGTGAGGTTGCCCGGGCGGAAGTAGTGGGCCAGCGCGGCGTCCACCTTCTCGGCCGGGTAGATGTTGCCGTGGGCCATGCGGCGCCGCAGCGCCTCCGGCGTGGAGTCGACCAGCTGGATCTGCTCCGCGGCCCGCACGACCGAATCGGGCACGGTCTCGCGCTGGCTGATGCCGGTGATCTGTTCGACCACGTCGTTGAGCGACTCCAGGTGCTGGATGTTGACGGTCGAGAGCACGTCGATGCCGGCGTCGAGGAGGACCTCGATGTCCTGCCACCGCTTCTCGTTCGGCCCCGACCCGGGCACGTTGGTGTGAGCCAGCTCGTCGACGAGTACGAGTTGCGGCCGCCGGGCCAGGATCGCCTCGAGGTCCATCTCCTCGAACTCGGTGTCGCGGTAGCGCACCGTCGTGCGCGGAATCACCGGCAGGTCCTCGAGCTGCTCCGCAGTGTGCTGCCTGCCGTAGGTCTCGACGAAACCCACCACGACGTCTGTGCCTCGGCCGAAGCGTCGCGTGCCCTCCCCCAGCATCGCGTAGGTCTTCCCGACGCCGGGCGCGGCGCCGAGATAGACGCGCAGGCTTCCCCGCGGCATGCCCGCCTCCGTCTCTCGGCCACCGGTCGCTGCCGTTGGGACCAGCATGCGCCACCATCGCCCCGCGCCCCCGTGACCGGTCCGCGAGCGTTCCGTGAGCGATGCGTGAGGATCACGGCCTTCGGTCCTGCCGGCGTGGAGTCCGGCGCACGCTGTTCAGTGCGCCAGGCGGACGACCGCCCCGCCGGCCCGGGACGCCGTCTCGTCCCACGTCCCCGGAGGTTGCGGTGGCTGACGTCGGGTTCGTCCTGCTGACGATCGCGGTCTTCGCCCTGCTGGCATTGGTGGCGCGGGGGCTGGAGAAGCTGTGAGCGCGGCCAACCTGGTCGGACTGATCCTCGCGATCGGTCTGACGGTTTTTCTCGTGATCGCGCTCCTGTTCGCGGAGCGCTTCTAGATGTCCGACACCTGGGCCGGGGTGGTGTTCGTCGGCAGCCTTGTTCTCGCGCTGGCCATCGCGCACAAGCCCTTCGGCGACTACATGGCCCGCGTGGTCACCGGGACGCGGCATGCCCGGGTGGAACGGGCCGTCTACCGATTGGGCGGGATCGATCCCGCAGCCGATCAGACCTGGGGACGCTACCTGCGCTCGGTGCTGGCCTTCAGCGCCGTCTCCGTGCTGTTCCTGTACGGCTTCCTGCGGATCCAGCAGCACCTCTGGCCGCCCTACGCCGTTCCGCAGATGCCCGGCCACCAGGCGTTCAACACCGCCGCCAGCTTCGTCACCAACACCAACTGGCAGTCCTACTCCGGCGAGAGCGCGCTGGGCTACGCCGTACAGATGGCGGGGCTGGCGGTGCAGAACTTCGTCTCCGCGGCGGTCGGGGTCGCGGTGGCGATCGCCTTCGTGCGGGGCTTTGCGCGGTCCAAGACCGACCGGCTCGGCAACTTCTGGGTCGATCTGGTCCGGATCAGCCTGCGCATCCTGCTGCCCATCTCGGTCGTGGTCGCGATCGTGTTCGTCGGCGCCGGGATGATCGAGAACCTGCACCACTACGCCACCGTGCATACCCTCGCCGGCGGCACCCAGACGATCCCCGGCGGCCCCTACGCCTCGCAGGAGGCCATCAAGGAGCTGGGGACCAACGGCGGCGGCACGTTCAACGCCAACTCCGCCTTCCCCTGGGAGAACCCGACCCCGTGGACGAACTGGCTGGAGATCTTCCTGCTGCTCGTCATCTCGTTCTCGCTGCCCCGCACCTTCGGCAGGCTGGTCGGCGACCGGCGCCAGGGTTACGCGATCCTCGCGGTGATGGCCCTGATCGCGGTCCTCAGCGTCACCGCCAACTTCGCCGCCCAGACGGCCCATCACGGCACGGTGCCCACCGCGGTCGGCGCGGCGACCGAGGGCACGGAGGTCAGGTTCGGGGTACCGAACTCCGCCGCGTTCGCCACCGCGACGACGCTGACCTCCACCGGGGCGGTGGACAGCTTCCACGACTCCTACACCAGCCTCGGCGGCGGCACCCTCGTACTCAACATGGCCCTTGGCGAGGTCGCGCCGGGCGGTGTCGGCTCGGGGCTGTACGGCATGCTCGTCCTGGCCGTCATCACCGTCTTCGTGGCCGGGTTGATGGTGGGGCGCACCCCCGAGTACCTGGGCAAGAAGCTGCGCAGCAGAGAGATCAAATTCGCCTCGCTGTACCTGCTGACCACCCCGGCCCTCGTGCTGATCGGCACGGCGCTGGCGATGGCCCTACCCGGCGAACGCGCCAGCATGCTCAACAGCGGGCCGCACGGGTTCTCCGAGGTGCTCTACGCGTTCACCTCGGCCTCGAACAACAACGGTTCGGCCTTCGCCGGCCTCACCGTCAACACGGCCTGGTACGACACGATGCTCGGGCTGGCCATGCTGCTCGGCCGCTTCCTGCCGATCGTGTTCGTCCTGGGCCTGGCCGGCTCCCTCGCCCGCCAGCAACCGGTGCCCGCCTCGGAGGGCACACTGCCGACCCACCGTCCGCTGTTCGTCGGCATGCTCTTCGGCGTCACGATCATCGTCGTCGCCCTCACCTATTTCCCGGCGCTCGCTCTCGGCCCGCTCGCGGAAGGCCTGCACTGACATGACGACCTCCACCCTGTTCCCCCAGCCGGGCTCCGAGGAGCCGCAGCCGGCCCCACCCGCGCCGAGCGGCGGCAAGCCCGGCAGTGGGCTGCTCGACCCGCAGCTGCTGTGGGCCTCGCTGCCGGACGCGCTGCGCAAGCTCGATCCCCGCAGCCTCTACCGCAACCCGGTGATGTTCCTCGTCGAGGTGGGGGCGGCGTTCACGACCGTCCTCGCGGCCGCGCACCCCACCGTCTTCGCCTGGCTCATCGTCGTCTGGCTGTGGCTCACCGTCGTGTTCGCCAACCTGGCCGAGGCCGTCGCCGAAGGCCGCGGCAAGGCGCAGGCGGCGGCGTTGCGCCGGGCCAAGACCGACACCATCGCGCGCCGGCTGCGCGACCGCGACGCCCTGGACGGGGCGGAGGACGCCGTGCCCGCCCCCGAGCTCCGGCAGGGCGACCGGGTCGTCTGCGAGGCGGGCGACCTGGTCCCCGGGGACGGCGACGTCATCGAGGGCATCGCCAGCGTCGACGAGAGCGCCATCACCGGCGAGAGCGCGCCGGTGATCCGGGAGAGCGGCGGTGACCGGTCGTCGGTCACCGGCGGCACCCGGGTGCTGTCGGACCGGATCGTCGTCGAGATCACCCAGAAGCCCGGCGAGAGCTTCATCGACCGCATGATCGCGCTCGTCGAGGGGGCGAGCCGGCAGAAGACCCCCAACGAGCTCGCGCTCAACATTCTGCTCGCGTCACTGACGATCGTGTTCCTGCTGGCCACCGTCACCCTGCAGCCCCTGGCGATCTTCGCCAAGAACACCCAACCCGGAATCGCGAACACCGCGGCGCTGGACAGCAACGGCATCACCGGCGTCGTCCTGGCCTCCCTTCTGGTGTGTCTGATCCCGACCACCATCGGCGCGCTGCTGTCGGCGATCGGCATCGCGGGCATGGACCGTCTCGTGCAACGCAACGTGCTCGCGATGAGCGGCCGCGCCGTCGAGGCCGCGGGCGACGTCAACACCCTGCTGCTGGACAAGACCGGAACCATCACCCTCGGCGACCGGCAGGCCACCGACTTCGTCCCGCTCGACGGCGTCGGTGCCGAGGCCATGGCCAGCGCGGCCCAGCTGGCCTCGCTGGCCGACGAGACGCCGGAGGGTCGCTCGATCGTGGTGCTCGCCAAGACCCAGCACGGCCTGCGGGAGCGGGCGCCCGGCGAGCTGACCCACGCCACGTTCGTGCCGTTCAGCGCCCACACCCGGATGAGCGGGGTCGACCTCACCGCCGTCGACGGGCAGCCGGCCCGCCGGATCCGCAAGGGCGCCGCGGGGGCGGTGATCTCGTGGGTGCGGGAACAGGGCGGCGAGGTGCCCTCTCGCGCCGGGGAGCTGGTCGACGGCATCAGCTCCAGCGGCGGGACCCCGCTGGTGGTGGCCGAGGCGGTCGAGGGGGCGGCCGTGCGGGTGCTGGGCGTCGTGCAGCTCAAGGACATCGTCAAGTCGGGCATGCGGGAGCGGTTTGACGAGCTGCGCCGCATGGGGATCCGCACCATCATGATCACCGGGGACAACCCGCTCACCGCCAAGGCCATCGCCGACGAGGCCGGGGTGGACGACTTCCTGGCCGAGGCCAAGCCCGAGGACAAGCTGGCGCTGATCACGCGGGAGCAGGAGGGCGGCCGCCTCGTCGCGATGACCGGGGACGGCACCAACGACGCGCCGGCGCTCGCGCAGGCCGACGTCGGCGTGGCGATGAACTCCGGGACGTCGGCCGCCAAGGAGGCCGGCAACATGGTCGATCTCGACTCCAACCCGACCAAGCTCATCGAGGTCGTCGAGATCGGCAAGCAGTTGCTCATCACCCGCGGCGCGCTGACGACGTTCTCGATCGCCAACGACATCGCGAAGTACTTCGCGATCATCCCGGCCATGTTCGCGGCGGTGTACCCGGGCCTGGACACGCTGAACATCATGCGGCTGCACTCGCCGGAGTCGGCCGATCCTGTCCGCGGTCGTCTTCAACGCGTTGATCATCATCGCGCTGATCCCGCTGGCGCTGCGCGGTGTCCGGTACACCCCGTCCAGTGCCAGCGCGATGCTGCGGCGCAACCTCTACATCTACGGCGCGGGTGGGCTGGTGCTGCCGTTCCTCGGCATCAAGCTGATCGACCTCGTCGTCCAGTTCCTGCCAGGGATCGGGTGAGCTGCCGTGAGCAACCTTTCCACGACGCTGCGGCAGCACGCGGCGGCACTGCGGATGCTGCTCGTCCTCACCGTCATCCTCGGGCTCGGCTATCCGCTGTTTGTCCTGCTCGTCTCCCAGCTTCCCGGCCTGCAGTCCCGGGCCGACGGGTCGCTGGCCGCGGTCGGCGGGAAGGTCGTCGGCTCGACGCAGCTGGCTCAGCGTTTCACCGACGCCCAGGGGACCCCGCTCCCGCAGTACTTCCAACCCCGGCCATCGGCCGGGGGCTACGACCCGACCGCCACCGGGCCGAGCAACCTCGGCCCGGAGTCCATCGTCGACACCCTGCCCGATCCGGCGGTCCCGGGCGACACGGTCCGCCGGAGCCTGCTCACCCAGGTGTGCGCCCGGAGCCTCGCGGTCGGGCAGCGCCTCGGCGTCTCGGGTGCCCGGCCGTACTGCACACCCGACGGTGTCGGGGCCGTGCTCGGCGTGTTCTGGTCCGGCCCCGGTTACGCGGGCCACGTCACCCGGGTGGTCAGCCTGAATCAACAGTGCCCGCAGCGGCCCTTCCTGGCCCGCTACCACGGGGTTCCGGTGCGGTGCGCGCGCGGCGGCGTCAGCTATGCCCGCGCGCAGACCGTGCCCGTTCGCGGCGCCGCACCCGCGCACCCGGCGGTGCCGGCTGACGCGGTCACCGCCTCGGGCTCCGGGCTCGACCCGAACATCACGCCGGCCTATGCGGCGCTGCAGGCGCCGGTCGTCGCTCACGCCCGCGGTGTCTCGCCCGCCCGGGTGCGGGCGCTGGTCCGGCAGCACACGTTCGGACGGGATCTCGGCTTCCTGGGCGAGCCGCGCGTCAACGTCCTCGAACTCAACCTGGCGCTGGACCGGCAGTTCCCGGGCGGCTGATCGACGCCGGCCCTCAGTCGCCGCGCGACTGGTCGGCCAGGAAGCGTTCGAGCTCGGCCCCCAGCTCGTCGGCGGAGGGCAGGTCCCCTTCGGCGAGCGAGCTCTGGGCCGCAGCGGTCGCCGCGTCGTACTGCTGCTCGAGGGCGGCGATCAGGGTCTGCAGCTCCTCGGAGTTGCCCACCTCGCGCTCGATCGCCTTGCGGTTCTCGCCCTCGGCTTCCTCGAGCGTGCCGCCGTCCAGGCGGAGGCCGGTCCGCGCGCCGACCTCCCGCAGCAGGGCCAGCGCGGCGGCCGGGTACTCGGTCTGGGCGAGGTAGGGCGGGACGGGCGCCGCGATCCCGAGCGCGTCGACACCGGCCTGGCCCAGGCGGTACTCGACCAGGTGGCCGGCGCTGGCCGGGACCATGATCTGGCCGAGCCAGGCGCGGTAGTCGGCGAACAGCTCGCGCCGCGAGCCGTGCACGATGATCGGCGTCGGGCGGGTGTGCGGCACCGACATCGGGAAGGCGTCCAGCCCGACCACCAGACGTACTCCGAGTCGCTCGACCAGCAGCGCGACGGCGGCCGCGTACCGCTCCCACTGGATATCCGGCTCCGGCCCCGCGAGCAGCAGGTAGGGCGTGCCGTCCCCGTCGTGCAGCAGGCGCAACGCCAATTGCGGAGCGTCGTAGTCGGCCCAGTGATCGACGTCGAAGCGCATCATCGGCCGCCGGGCCCGGTAATCGTAGAGTTGGTCCGCGTCGAACCTCGCCACGATCGGCGCCCCGTCGGCGAGCAGCGTCGTGCGGGCGAGGCCTACCGCCGAGCCCGCGTCGACGAAGCCGTCGAGGGTGTGCAGTAGCACCGCGCCGGACAGGTCCGGCCGGTCAGCGTCAAGGTCGAACAGCTCTTCTGGATCCAGAGTCACCCCTCCATCTTGACGCCTCTGCCGCCGGCACGCCCGTAGGCGGTGGCGATCCGCCGGGACAAGCACCCCTTCGTCCTGCTCAACCCGGCCGCGTACGCCGTCCCGTTCGTCCTACTCGCGCAGAATCGGCAGGCCCTAGTGGCTCTGCCCGGACGTCCGCAGCGCGTCGTGGACACGTCGACACCGCGCCAGAAGCCAGACGTAGGTCAGCCCGGCGGCGACGCCCCCCACGCCGGCACTTGCCGTGACCGAAATCGTGCAATGACGAGTGGCGGTTAGGTTTGATGGATGCGGACCGTGCTGAACATCCTGTGGGTCGTGCTCTGCGGCTTCTGGATGGCCCTCGCGTACGTCGTCTTCGGAATCGTCGCCTGCATCCTCATCGTCACGATCCCGTTCGGCATCGCCTCGTTCCGCATCGCGCAGTACGCCCTGTGGCCGTTCGGGCGAACGATCGTGCGCCGCGACGACGCCGGCGTCGCGAGCGCTCTGGGCAACCTCGTGTGGCTCGTCTTCGGTGGCATCTGGCTTGCCCTCGGGCACATCGTCACAGGGGTGCTGCTGTGCATCACGATCATCGGCATCCCGCTGGGGATCGCAAACTTCAAGATGGTGCCGATCTCGCTCACGCCACTCGGCCGAGAGATTGTGCGGACTTGAGCGAACCGGGATCGGCGGTTGAGCCGGGCCAAGCGCGGGTGGAGCTCGTGTGGCAGTACCGGGCTCCGTGCCCCACGTGATGCGGGACCGCGCTCACGACGATCTCCCCGGCTCGGTGTCGGTAGCCCCGTCGACCCTGCTCCGCTGTCGGTGCAGTCGGTAGCGGGCGGGCACGACCCGGGACGGTGACCACGCGTCTGCGCTGGGCAAGATCCAGCCGCGCCAGCGGGCGAGCAGGCACAGGCCCGCCCCGAGCACCAGCGCGGTCAACGACCCCGCGGTCGGGTAGCCGCGGTAGTCGAGCAGCACCAGCGCGCCGCTGGCCAACGCCGCGCAGGTGGCATACAGGGTGTTTCCGCCCAGAATCGCCGGCAGCTGCCGCAGCACCACGTCACGCACCGCACCCCCGCCCACGGCGGTGATCGTGCCGAGCAACACCGCGGGCAACCAGCCCAACCCCACGGCCAGAGTCTTCTGCGCTCCGGTGGCGGCCCAACAGCCCAGCGCCAGCGCGTCGACGACCGGCCATACCCGGTTCCACACCCGGCCCTCGACCCGAAGCAGGTACGCCAACGCCGCCCCAGCAACCGCGGTGAGCAGGTAGGCGTAGTCGGTGAGCGCGATCGGCGTCCCGTGCTGCAGCAGGGTGTCCCTGATCAAGCCGCCGCCAAGCCCGGACAGCACCGCGAGCACGACGAAACCCACCGGGTCCAACTTCATCCGACGTGCGATCACGCCACCGAGCACCGCGTTGGCGAACACGCCCGACAGGTCCAGCGAGCGGAACAGCTCCGTGACCACCACGTAGCTCATGGGCTGTCTGCGCTCCCTCCTGCCGCTGCGGACCACCCACGGCCGGCCGCCGGGCGGGATCACACAGCCGTGCGGACCGGCTCGGTCGTGTCGTGCGGCTCAAGTGTCGACGTCGGCCTCCGTATCACGGCGGTTGGGTACTCGTGCCTGCGCTCGCGAGGGGACTTGTCTGGCGGTTCGGGCATACGCGGCAGACGCGCCTTGGACAACTTCGCGGCGCTCGGACAGGTCGTCAGGCAAGTGCGTTGCAGACGGTTTGACCGGCGGGGTCGGCGGGCAAGCATACGGTCGGGAAAGGAGGGCTGCGTTGTCCAGACCCCACGGCGGTGATGAGGTTCAGCAGCTCGCTCACAACCTCCATGCAGACGGATACATCGCCAGCGAGACAGACGCACTGCTCGCCGCGATCCATCTTCTCGCCGTCGCCGAGCAACTCGACTACGTGCCTGAGCCGGACCACGACGACTGAAGCCCCCAAGTGGGCTCCGTGCGCTCGCGCACCAACCCGGACTCCTCGCAGGTTGCCTGGGAGGAGAATGAGGCCGTCCGCGCTCGCCGACTGCCGTTCCGAGCGTTTCGCACACCAGCCGCATGAGGGCATTCCGCTCCGAACCGACGATCGGCGCGACCGCTCGTGCGGTCCTAGTCTGCGATCGTGCCTCATGACAAGCTGATCAACCGTTTGCGTGATGCCGATCGGGCTTGGGCGTCTGCGCGGGAGGTCGCTCGGCAGTGGCGGTCACCCGAGCCGGGTGAGGTGTGCCGGCCGGGCGGCAAGCATGCTCCCGTTCATGGCTTCCCTGTTGGTGAATGTCGACAACTTCGCCCGTGCCGAGACCGGCGAGACCCGGCCGGCACACCCGAGGCGAGCCCTTCGCGAGTCTTCGAGCCGTTCTTCACCACCAAGCCGGTCGGGCAGGGCACCGGCCTCGGGCTCGACATCGCGTGTCGCATCGTGGTCAATAACCATCACGGTGACCTGCGCGTCGCCTCCCGCTCCGGTGCAACGTGGTTCAGCGTCCGCCTACCCGTTTACGACGGTGATCGGGTACCGCAACCCACGGAGCGCTCATGACCATTCCCGGCGTCGATGTGTCGGCGACGCCCTCGGGCACCGGCTGTGTCGAGTGCGACGCCGCCGGCGGCTGGTGGGTGCACCTGCGTCGCTGCGCGCAGTGCGGCCACATCGGCTGCTGCGACTCCTCGCCCGAGCAGCACGCGAGCAAGCACGCCGCCGCCTCGGACCACCCGATCGTGCAGAGCTTCGAGCCCGGCGAGGCCTGGTTCTGGGACTACGCCAGCGAGGACTACTACGACGGCCCCGTGCTGCCCGACCCGCAGAGCCGCCCGGCCGAGCAGGGCGTTCCCGGACCGGCCGGGCGGGTACCGCCCGACTGGCAGCGGCGCGTGCACTGAGTCGTCGTCGAGCGGTCGACCTTCGGTGTCCACTCAGGCATTGACCGGACGCGTACCTGCTCCGGCACGGCGCGGGCCACTCACCTGGCTGCGCGGGCACGACCCCGGGTGGCTCGCCACACGCGGTGCGCTCCGGGCCGCCGTCGTCGTGCCGGTGAACTTCGCCATCGGTTCGGAGCTGGTCGGCAACGCGCAGGTCGCGACGTTCGCAGCCTTCGGATCGTTCGCGCTGCTGATCTTCGCGCAGTTCCGGGGGAACCGACGCTCGCGGGCGGCCGCCTTCGGGCTGCTCGGCCTCGCCGGTGCTCTGCTCATCGCTGTCGGCACGCTGATCGCGACACCGGATTGGCTCGCCGTGGTGGGTATGGCGCTCGTCCCCTTCGCGGTGCTGTTCTCCGGAGTCATCAGCTCGACGGTCAACGGCGGGACGCAGGCCGCCCTGCTCACATTCATCCTCGCCGTGCTGCTGCCGGTGACCCGGGACGACCTAGTAGTACTTGGTTAGGTCTGTTAATTTGCGCGGATCGGTGTTAATTTCGCTCTGTGCGGGCGGACGAGCTGGGGCGGGTGCGGGTCGAACTCGATGCGTTCGTGGGCGAGGTGTTCGCCTCGTTGGCGCGGAAGGATCAGCGCGCCAAGGGCGGGCTGTATCTGCAGGGTGTGATGCTGGAGGGTCGCCGTAAGTCGATGCAGCCGATGGGTGAGCGGCTCGGGATCGACTATCAGCAGCTGCAGCAGTTCGTGTCGTCCTCGCCGTGGCGGGTCGAGCCGGTTCGGAGAGTCCTTGCCCGCAAGGCGATCGAGGTGATCGGGCCGCAGGCATGGGTGGTGGACGACACCGGCTTCGTCAAGGACGGGCCGGCCTCGCCCGGAGTGGCTCGGCAGTACTCCGGGACGTTGGGCAAGGTCGGCAACGTGCAGATCGGCGTGAGCCTGCACGCCGTGACCGACCAGGCCTCGTGCCCGCTGGACTGGCGGCTGTTCCTGCCCGAGAGCTGGGACGACATCTACTGCGAGACCAACGACCGCGCCGCGGCGGTCGCCGAGAAGAGAGCGAAGGCGCAGATCCCCGATACCGTGCGCCACCGGCCCAAGTGGGAACTCGCGCTGGAGTCAATCGATGAACTGATCTCGTGGGGCCACCGCCCGCCGCTGGTCGTCGCCGACGCCGGCTACGGCGAGATCGGCTACTTCCGCACCGGCCTGACCGAACGCGAGATCCCCTACCTCGTGCAGGTGAAGTCCGACACCAGCCTGCACCGCGCCGACGCGCCGTTCGTCACGCCGGCCTACACCGGGCGGGGCCGACCGCCGGTTCCGGGCTACCGAACGGCGCCGATTCAGGCGAAAGCCCTGGTCCAGGCGATGCCGCCGGCCGCGTTCGAGCAGGTGTCCTGGCGGCAGGGCTCCCACGGCATGATGACCAGCCGGTTCACCGCGGCCCGGGTACGGCCCGCCAACCGCAACCTGCCCCGCAACCCCGACGGGTCGCTGCCCGAATGCTGGCTGCTGGTCGAGTGGCCCGAGGACGCCGACGCCCCGAGCGACTACTGGATCTCCACCCTCCCGCCCGACACCCCCATCGCCGAACTGGTCCGGCTCGGCAAGATCCGCTGGCGCATCGAGCACGACTACCGCGAACTCAAACACGGCCTCGGCCTGGACCACTTCGAAGGCCGCACCTGGCCCGGCTGGCACCACCACGTCACCCTCGTCACCGCCGCCCACCTGTTCATCACGACCCAACGAGTGAACGCCGACCCAAAAGCGAGCGGGGCAGCCTGAGCTTCTTCGAGATCCTCCGCGAGCTCCAGGTCGCGGTGATCCGCATGCTCAGCCGCTGCCCCTACTGCACCCGCGCCGGACCAACCTAACCAAGTACTACTAGGCCGCGGCTGGCCGGATGGGGCATCGCGTTCGCGGTATCGGTGCCCGTGGCCCTGTTCGTCTGGCCACCCACCGACCGGAACGTCCTGCGGGCCAAGGCCGCGGCGATGTGTAGCGCGCTGGCCCGGATGCTCGCCCTGGAACAACCCGGGCCGGGCGAGGGGGATCCGCTCGTGGCGATGCACCGCGCGTCCGCCGAGCTGCGCACCGCGTTCCGGACCTCTGCCGCGCGTCTCGCCGCAGTGAGCACCGGGTCGCGGCTGGTGTTCCGGCTCGTCGACGAACTCGAATGGGTGACACCGATCGTCGTGAGCGCCTGCGCCGACGCTCCGGCGGGTTGGCCGGAGCAGGGTCGGCGGCTGCGGGCGGCCGCGGCCCGCGCGCTCGACGCCGCGGCGGCCACCCTGCAGCACCGTGGGGAGGGGCCAACCGGGGCGGCCTGCGAGCGGCTGACGGAGCGCATCGCCGAACTGGCTGAGGCCCGCAGGTCCGTAGCCGCGGAGACCCTGGCGCAGCTGCGAGCGTCGCTCGGCGGGCCCGAGCGGCATGCCGGGGAGTTCGAGCGGCCGTTGTACGCCGCCCACGAGCTCGGCTACGCCGTCGATCTCGCTGCCCGCACGGTCGCAGCCGCGGCGGCCGCCGACACCCGATCCTGGTGGCAGCGGCTGCTCGGGCGGCAGCCGGTACCCGGCGAGGCCGCTCCGCTGGCCGTCGCGCAGCGAGTGGCCGCCGGGCATCTGAACCGCCACTCGACCTGGCTGCAGAACAGCCTGCGCGGCGCAGCCGGCCTCGCGCTCGCGGTCCTGCTCGCGCGTCTCGTCGACGCGCAGAACGCCTTCTGGATCGGGCTCGGCGCACTGTCGGTGCTGCGCTCGAACGCGGTCTCGACGGGCGCCACGGCGCTGCGGGCGATCGCCGGGACCGTCGTCGGGTTCGCGATCGGTGGGATGGCAGTCGCCCTCATCGGCACCAATCACGCGGTGCTCTGGACCGTGTTGCCGTTCGCGGTGCTGGCTGCGGCGGCGGCGACGCCGGTGATCTCCTTCGTCGCCGGACAGGTCGCCTTCACCGTCTTCGTGATCATTCTGTTCAACATCATCGCGCCCGCCGGGTGGCAGATCGGTGTCGTCCGCGTCGAGGACGTCGTTCTCGGCTGCGCCGCGAGCCTGATCGCCGGTCTGCTGTGGCCCCGCGGAGCCGGCGCCGCGTTGGGAGCAGCCTATGCCGAGGCCTACGACACCGCCGCGGTCTTCCTACGCCAGGTCGCCGACCAGGTGGCCGGCCGTCGCTCGAGCGTCGACGCGGACGCCACCGCCCACGCCGCGGGCCAGCGGTTGGACGAGGCGCTGCGCCAGTACCTGGCCGACCGCGGCGCCAAGCAGGTTCCCTTCGCCGGCGTCGCCGCGCTGGCCAACGGCGCGACGCGGCTGCGCCTGGCAGGCGTGGCCATCGAAGAACTCGAACGCCGGGCGCCTGCCGGACAGATCGTGGCGCCCGGAGACCCGCAGCTCGACAACGCAGCCGCGATCTTCGTCGGTCGCACCCAGCAGGTTGCCGACTGGTACACGCGCCTCGCCGCGGCGCTGGGTGAATCGGCGGCCGCACCAGCCGCGGACGACATCGGTACCGAGATGTCCTTCCTCGAAGTCCTGCTGCCGGCCATCGATGCCTGCGGAGACCCGACCGAGGCCGAGCGGGCCGAGCGACTCTTGTGGTCCGGTCAGTACGTCGGCGACGTCGATCGGCTACGCGGCGAGCTACTGGTGTCGGCGCGGCAGGTCGCAACCGCCCGCCGCCGCCCTTGGTACCGACGCCGTGTCGGCCACTCTGGGAAACGGTCGCCTTGATGTCTGACGCCGCACACGGTGAATCCTCGGTCGGGCTGGTTGACGATGCTGACTCCGGCAGACCGTGCGACGTGGCCCCGCGTCGGCTCACACGCCACGGGCGACTGTGACGGCGCTCCGGGGTCAGGTTTCAGGCGGCGTCGACAGGGCCGGCAGGACCGGCGCCGTTGGCACGACAGTCCGCCTCACCCAGAGGAGAGGATGATCGGCGGTGCGACGAACCTGCCGACAGACGCGCCAGAACCGTCGGATTCTCACCCTGGAGCGCCGAACCCACCCGATCATCCCGCCAGTTGATCACGCCGCAACTATGCCCGACGCCGCGATCAACACGCTTTCGCATGCTGGCGGACGGTCAAGGGCATCCAGTCCGGGCCGCGCAGACGATCAGCGGTCTCGCGGGCGTCGGCTCTGAGCAACCGAATCTCCGCTGTCGCGGCGCAGAGCGACCATCAGCGCGACTACGCCGCTGAGGCGGGGTTCGGGCGCGCAGCGACCCGTCGATCTCGAGCACGCTGTCTCGTCCGCCGTCACGCGCAGATTGGATGCTGTGTGCTGTGATGCTGATCTTGGACTGGTGCTCGAGCCCGGGTGCTGCATCAGACGAGTGCGTAGGCGCCGGCGGCGATGTCGCCGAGGAGGGTGGGGCCTGCGGGCTGCCAGTCGAGTAGCTCGCGGGTTTTCGTGCTGGTGGCGGTGATGTCCATGCTGAAGAACCGCCCGATCCAGCCGAAGTGTGTCTCGATGTCGG
This sequence comes from uncultured Actinomycetota bacterium, assembly GCA_963776855.1. GTDB lineage: Bacteria > Actinomycetota > Actinomycetes > Mycobacteriales > Jatrophihabitantaceae > Jatrophihabitans. Next base: position 406,352 of record CAVZOC010000006.1, read on the forward strand.
CGGCGGGCACGGACGCCGTGGGCAGATGGAGAAAGTCGCCGATCGCGGCGGCGATGTCGCCTGAGCGGATGCCTTCTTCACCGACGGCATGCACGCGCGAGGCCGCTGGCGCCTTCTCGAGTGCTAGGCGCACCATGCGTGCGGCGTCGTCGCGGTGCACCGCGGCCCAGCGGCTGGTTCCATCACCGGGGTAGCCGGCGGCGCCTTTGTCCTGCGCGATCTTGGTCAGGGTCGCGGTGAAGCCGTGGTCGTGCATGCCGTGCACGGTCGGCGCGAAGCGCAGCGCGACGGCGCGCACACCTTTCTCGGCGTAGTCCAGGGCGAGGTTTTCGCTGCCGCCGCGCATGGAGTCGATGCCGTGGAACGGGGACGGGTCGTCCTCGGTGAGCGGGCGGCCGGTGAGGCCCGAGGCCAGTCCGGAGGCGAGCAGGAACGGTCGGTGGCTGCCGGCGAGCGCGTCGAGCATCGCCTGGACGGCGAGGTGTTCGCTGCGCCCGGCGCCGGTGTAGTCGGAGAAGTCGTGCTTGAAGGCCAGATGGATCACCCCGTCGGCGGCCGCTGCGGCCGTGGCGAGGTCCTGGGGGTCGTCCAGGCTGCCGTGGTGCGGGGTGATTCCGGCCGCGGAGAGTGCGGCGGCCGAGTCGTGTGAACGGGCGAGGCCGACGACGTCGTGGCCGTGGGTGAGCAGTTCCTTGCTCACGGCCGAGCCGATCCAGCCGGAGGCGCCGGTGACGAAGATGCGCATGACATTCCCTTCATGACAGTGACTGACATGACGGTAGCACCCGATGTCAGCCGCTGTCATCGCCTAGAGTCTCGGGTTATGGGTCGCTGGGAGCCGGACGCGCGCGGGCGGCTGATCCGCGCCGCGGCCGAACTGTTCGAGCGGCGCGGCTTCGAGCAGACGACCACCGCCGACATCGCCGAGCGCGCCGGCGTCACCGAACGCACCTTCTTCCGCCACTTCCCCGACAAGCGCGAGGTGCTCTTCGACGGCTCGCACCAGCTGCAGCACACGATCGACGAAGCGATCGCGGCCGCACCGGCCGACCTCTCGTCCCTCGAGGCCGCCATCGCCGGCATGGCCGCGACGGCCGGCACCTTCAACGAGATCCGCGAGCACGCCCTGCGTCGCGCGGCCATCGTCGCGGCCACCCCCAGCCTGCAGGAGCGCGAACTGCTCAAACTCGCCGCCATGACCGACGCAACCGCCGCCGCGCTGCGCCGGCGAGGGGCGGGCGAGCCGACCGCCACCCTCGCCGCCCACAGCGCGGTGACCGTCTTCCACCTCGCCTTCACCCACTGGATCCACGCCGGCGCCACCCCCGACTTCGCCGACTGCATCACCGAAGTCGCCGCCGCACTCCGCACACTGACATAACCCAGAACCACACGCCGACCCCGCAGAAAAGGAGCTCACCGCGACGCGTGCCCCCCGGGGCCTAACGCGGTAACGGTGTTCCCGGCGTGCCACTGGTATGCGACGCGTGGAGCACAAGGGCTGGGATGATGCCCAGGACGGAGAGGGCTGCGGTCAGCCACCAGGCGCGCTGGAAGAATGCCAGGCCTGCGGCGCCGTCGGCAGCGCCGGTTCCCAGTACCGCCACCAGTGCCGCCACGCCGAAGGCGAGACCGGCCTGCCGGATCATGTTGATCACGGCCGAGCCGGTCGCGAACGCGTGCGAAGGCAGCGATGCGGTCCCGGTTGCCATCAGCGTGGGGAGGGTCAGGCCCACCCCTACGCCGGTCAGCAGCAGCCCCCCGAGCACCCCGGAGGCGTAGTTCGGTGCGGCGGTGACGGCCATGGCCAGCCAGGCCATCCCGGCGCCGAAGGCGAGGCTGCCCAAGGTGATCACCGCTGCGGCGCCGTACCGGCGGATGAGGCGCCCGACGACCAGGAAGGACATGAACGGCACCATCAACGGGCCGGGGGCCAGTGACACTCCGGTCCGTAGCGCGGACCAGTCCCAGGCGCCCTGCTCCCACAGCACGATCGACAACAGCATCGCGCCGAACGCAGCCGAGAACGACAGTGCGATGACCGAGGCAACCGTGAACCCGCGGGCTCGGAACAGGGCGGGATCGACGAGCGGGCTGCGCGCCGTACGGCAGTGGCCGGCGAAGGCCACCAGCATCACGAGACTGGCGACGAGGATCGAGACGATGCGAGGGGACGCCCAGCCCCAGTCCGGGCCCTGGGCAAGTCCGAGGGTCACCAGTCCCACCCCGGCGGTGGCCAGCACGACTCCCGCCACGTCCGGACGTGCGCTGGGATGCCCGGGAATCGCCGGGAGGCGCCGCCACCCCACCACCAGGGCCACGAGGCCCACGGGAACGTTGACCAGAAACACCCACCGCCAGCTCACAGCGAGCAGCAGCCCTCCTACGACCGGCCCGATCGCCGCGGCCAGCCCGCCCATCGCCGTCCACGCCCGGACCGCCCCCGAGCGGCGTTCCGGCTCGTAGGACGCGAGCACCAGACTCAACGATGTGGGAGTCAGGAGGGCGGCGCCCGCCGCCTGCACGACGCGGAAGGCGACCAGCATCCCCACACTCGTGGAGGCGGCGCAGGCCGCCGAGGCTGCCGTGAACACGGCCACGCCGAGCAGGAATGCGCGGTCGCGCCGGTACCGATCGGCCAGCCGGCCGAAGAACACCAACAACGAGGCGTAGATGATCGCGTACCCGTTGAGAACCCACGACAACGCACCCAGGTTCGAGGCATGCAGGGCCCGGGCGATCTGGGGTAGCGCAACGTTGACGATGAACAGATCGAGGCTGGCCAGGATGACACCAGCGCACACGATCGTCAGAACCTCGCCCGGCCTGGTACCCGCCCGCACCGCCGTTGGGGCCGGAGACCCCGTAAGTATCGTCACGCAACGCACTCTAGGTGCATTGCGTTCTATGACGCAACCCTCTACGTTGGGATCTGTGGAACGCAAGAGCTTCGCCGATATGCACTGCTCGGTCGCGCAGTGCCTCGAGGTCGTCGGCGAGTGGTGGTCGATGCTCATCCTGCGAGAGGTCTTCCTCGGGGTGACCCGCTTCGATCAATTCCAGGAACGGCTCGGCATCTCCCGCAACATCCTGGGTCAGCGCCTGAGCAAGCTCGTCGACGAGGGTGTCCTGGACAAGGTCCCCTACTCGGAGCACCCACTCCGCTACGACTACCGCCTGACCGCCAAGGGTAGGGATCTGTGGCCGGTCCTCACGGCCATGCGTCAATGGGGCGACAAGTACGCGGCCCCGGAGGGGCCGCCGCTGGAGGTCATCCACCGCGACTGCGGCAAGGTGTCCCAGGCCGTCCTGACCTGCTCGGCCTGCGGAGAGCCCATCACCGCCCGCGACGTCCGGGCCGTGCCCGGTCCCGGGGACGCGGACCAGCTGACCCCCCGGTGAACCGGACCGAAGCCCCACCGCGGTCGGACGCATCGACGATGCGTAGCTTCCACGACCGTCGATGCGCAGTGAACGACGCCCGTACGCTCGGTCCGCACGCGTGAGCGCTCGAATACGCCAACACTGATGGCGTCGAAACCTGCCAACATCATTCTTCGATCGTGTGCCCGAACGCGCCGAGATCGTCGAGAGATGGAACGACGTAGTACGCGCCGGTCAGCGGACGTGAGTACCGGGTCAGGGCGTCGCGTTCGCCCTTCACGCCGGCCATGTTTTCGAGCATTGAGTGCAGCGGTCGCCGTGTGTGAGTCCCGAGCGGATGGTGAGGCCGCGGCCGGGCCGCCCGTCGTTGGGTATGTGTGGACTCTCGTGCATGGTGTGTCCGACTCCGTGTCCGCCGAAGTCGGTATGTAGCCCGTATCCGGCGGCGCGAGCGACCCGGCCGATCGCGGCCGAGACGTCGCCGAGTTTGGCGGCGCTACGCAGCCAAACGTGGTAGCCGGCCTCTGATTCGTGCTGGTTGGGGAGTCTGCCAGTCGACGCCGCAGTGCAGTAGAAGTCGGAGCCGGTAGTTGTCGAAGTTGCGGTAGCCGTGGCCGACGCGCTTGATCATCTTGATCAGCCCGTTCACCGCTTCGGTGGGTCCGTTGGAGGCGCCGCTGGTGTCGAAGTAGGCGAGCAGCTCGGGTCGCCAGGAGTCGAGGGTGCGGGCCAGCCGCTTGAGCTCGGGCACGTCGGCGTCGGCGCAGTGGGTCAGCCAGCGGTGCAGGTGCTGCTCGGCCGAGGAACGGGTGCGGCAATGGTAGAGGCGGCAGAGATCTTGCGCGGCGATCCACGTCAGGCCGATCTGCTGGTTCAGGTCGCCGGCGTCCAGGCCGGCGAGCAGTCTGGCCCAGGCGTGCGAGGAGAGCCGGTCGGCGCGGCGGCGTAGCAGTCGGCGGATGCCGTAGAGCGGGTCACCGGTGCGGCCACGATGGCCGGTGGAGTCTTGTTGCACGCGCCGTCGCACGTCGTCGACGGCGGCGAAGCGCGAGCCTCGTGGCGTGGAAGGCGTCGAGCACCCGGATGGCCTCGGGCAGCGATGTCGACAATGCTGCCGCGTATCCGCGGAACGGGTCGAGCGCGGCGACCTCGACAGCGCTGCGCCATGCGGCGTCGCGACCGGAAACCCAGTCGCACAAGGCCTTTGCGCTGCGGCCTGGGGTCACGTCGAGCAGCCGCGCAACCGGCCCGGACAGATCCACGATGCCACGTGACGAACAGCGTCGCGCGATGCGCGTTCGCGGCCAGGAACGCCGTCTCGTCCACGCCGAGCCGTCTCACGCCCTCGAGGTGGGCCGGGTCCTCGACCAGCGGGAGGCCGTACTCGCGCACCGCGTTCATGACGGTCTGCCAGCCGACGCCGTACTGCGCGGCGACGCGAGCGACGGTCTCGCCGTCTTGCCCGACTCGGCGACAGGCCTCGCGGCGCGCCCGCTCACTCAGGCTCGCCCGCGGCCGGATCGCCTCGCTCGTCTCCGTCCAGGTCTGTCGCGGGCACGTCGCTTCGTGGCAGCGCCAGACCCGCTTGAGCCAGACCAGCGTCACCGGCCGCCCACCGGCAGGCAGATCACGCACGTCCGTGCGGCGCCGGTCATGCAGCCGCGCCACCACACCGCAGCTCGGGCAGCCGGCCACCGCCTCCGCCGTCTCGATCGCGTACTCGAGCTCGTCATCGTGTTCCGACCCGGCGAGCAGCACAAAGCCCGGCAAGCCGAGCATCACCGTCGCCGCAGTACCGTCGTCATGCACCTAGGGCCTCCCTTGACTCGTGTCCACACACCACGAATCTTGAGGCCCCAGGGCCCTACATCAGCGCACGTCCAAGATCGCGCCGCAACCCGTCCCACCACGCTTGATCGCGAAGCGCAACTTATGGCGACGGACGGCTGCCCGCGTGATCCGCTGAGCCTCGCTAGACGTCCGCACATGCCGCTGGTCGGAGCGGCGGCATACCAGTCCGGCGAAATTGTCACGTGAGGGCGCGATTCGACGATGCCAATCTGAGGACGACTGCGATGCCGGAGTTCGAGACCGTCGGTTTGCTCAGTTGCCCCGAATGAAGTCGTGGACCTCGACAACTCGATGTTCCGGCTGGTCGCCCAGGTCCATGCCATTTTCGGATGCGACCTGCTGCATCGCAGGCATGAGTCGCTCCTCCTGGAAGGTGCGGAACGCTTGCTCGGACTCCCACACATCCATGACCCGAACTCTGCCGTCCTCCTCATAGTGGGTGTGCACGATCATCCCGGCAGGCGGATTCGCCTTCGCATCCATCTTGGTTGTGACCGCATCGAGCATCGCGATCGGCACACCATCGGGCAACGTTTGGATCAGGATGACGGCCATAGCGGCCTCCCCAGCTCGGATCAGCGATAGCCTCCACCTACTGAGCATTGCCCGTCAACAGCGGCCCACGTCGCCGTGCTCGCTGCGACCGGTAACCGGATCTGCCGCTGTCGCGGCCATACGCTCATGCCGCTGACGGCGCGGATCCGCCGGCGCCCGAGAGCCGTCGATATCGATATCGAGCAGCGTGGGAATCGGGGCCCGCTGCGCAGATTGATCGCTATGCGGGGCGCCGCGGAAGTGGGCGCACGAGGCGTATGAGTCATCGCCGAATTCCGCGCGCTCCTCGAGCTCTGTCCAAGCTCGGTGGTTGCCGGCGGTTCGACTCTGCGGCCGTCAACGCGTCCGTCAACAATGCGACCAATGCTTCGTGCTGCACGTCGGCCGATGACCACACCGCGTCGTCCGAGCCGTCCAACGCGCGGGCGGCGAGCCCCGCCTTGCTGTCGATCAACGCCGCGATTCGGTGGTCGATGGTCTGCGCAGCGATGATGCGCCATGCGGTGACCGGTTCGGTCTGCCCGATGCGGTGGCTGCGGTCGATGGCCTGCGTCTGTTCCGCGTCGGTCCAGGACAGCTCGGCCAGCACGATGTTGGAAGCGACCTGCAGATTGACGCCAACTCCGGCCGCAGTCAGCGAGCAGACGGCGATGGCGACGTCCGGATCGTTGGTGAAGGCGTCGATGTTCTTCTGCCGCACTCTGGGCGTTTGGCCGCCGCGGATCGACGAGAAGCGCATCCCCTGCTTGGCGAAGACCTCTTCGGCGGCGTCCATGACGTCGACGTGCCTGGCGAAGAGCAGCACTTTGCCCGCGCTACGTGCGAGCTGCGCCGCGTAGTCGGCGGCGAGGCCGGCCTTCGCCTGGCCGATGCGCCGCATCATGGTGAAGACGTTCTCACCGCTCGTCGTGTCCGCGTCCTTTTGCTCCCACATGGCGACCTTGCGCACGAGGTCGTGGTCGATGCCGTCGGCAGCAGCGCCGCGACGCTGTGCCAGCGCAGCTTCGTAGCGCGACACCAGCCGATGAGCAAGGTCGCGTTCGGCCTTGCGGATCCAACGGCCAACCTTCTCATCCAACTCGACCGGCAGGTCGGCGATGCGGCGGGCTGGAATGTCGGCGGCCACATCGATCTTGCGCCGCCGGACGATGCCGAGGTCGATCACGCACCGGCGCGCGGCGGCATGGAAACCCGGGTCGGCGGGGGTCAGGCCGACCGCCTCGAGAGAGTCGAGCAGTTCGGCGCCAGGCTCGGTCTCGCCGATCCAGCCGAGGAACTGCCAGATGGCGCGGAAGTCCTCGATGTCGTTGATCAGCGGGGTACCAGTGAGTGCCATCAGCAAGGGCCGCACGTTGCGCGACCGGATTCGCTCAGAGAGCTCCAGGACGTGCTGTGAGCGTTGCGAGGTCTTGTTCTTGATGAAGTGCGCCTCGTCGAGGACCATGCCACGGAAGCCGAAGTCGCCGAACCAACCGACGTGGCGGTCGAGGACGTCGTAGTTGACCACGACGATGTCGGCGTAGCCGTCGACGGTGTCGCCGTTGCCATGCACGACGGTGGTCGAGCGGTGCGGTGTCCACAAGCCGGCCTCGCGTGCCCAGTTGATCTTAACGACGCTCGGGGCCACCACCAGCAGCGGATAAGCGTTCGCCACGTCCGCGGCGAGCAGCGCCTGAGCCGTCTTGCCCAGACCCGGCTCGTCGGCGAGCAGGTAGGTGCGGTGCCCGGCCGCAGCGGAAGCGACGAGTTGCGCCTGGTGCGGCATCAGGTCCAGGTCGCCCCGCACGCGCCGAGGAGTTGCTGCCGGCAGCGCCATGCACGTCGCAGCTCCGCTATCGGCCCGTTCGAACGAGCTGAACAGCGGGTTGAGCAACTCCCAGCCCGCCAGGCGGCGCGGCCTGGACGTCGGCTGGGTCGACGAGAGGTCGGGAGCGAGGAACGGGGCGGCCAGCTGTCTCGTGGCAACCGACTGCGGCACGACCCGCCGCTCGGTGCTCGCGGAACTGTCCGCGGACTCGGCGGGGGCGATCTCCTCGGGCGCCGGTTCGACGCCAGCGCTCCTCAGCATGTCACGCTTGAGAGACCTGACCGCGTCCGAGACAACAGCATCCTCGGCGAGAAGCGCGAGCAGCTTGGAATCGCGGACCGCAGTCTTCGCGAGGATTGTCGCAATGCCGTCCAGCCGCTTCAACTTCGCATCCCGGCCAGTCTGACCGCTGGCACTGTCCGCGCGAACCCGCGCGTGCTCCTCACGCACGAGCAGCGCAACAACCTGGAACCTTGCGCACACTGCGGGCGTCACCCGGCCCCGCTCGACAGCTGCCTCCACCGCACGGACGGCACGGGCCAGCACAGAGATCACGTCCTCCCGCACCGGCACGCGCTGCGGCCGCGAAGCCGCTTGGCGAGCGCCCCTCTGACGCCGGCCCGGTCGAGTCACAAACCCCTCCTCTGAACGCCCGGCACGGTTGCCAGGCGTGAACGCCGCAGACGCCCCTGCGACGGACGAGGCCGTCCGCCCGGAACGCCCGGTGCAGCTGCTCGCAGCCGCGGTACCGCACCCCGCAAGATCGACGCCGCTGCGACCGAACAAGGGACAGCTGCCGAACGCTCCAGCCATCCCCCGGCACGGCGGCCTATAACCACACGTTGCCGGTCGACAGTCATAAACCGCCACACGCCACCCGTGGCAGTGCACATCCATACTAGCGCCGTCCGCCCGAACCGCCCTGCGCGCTCAGCCCTGGATCCGAACCTGGCGCCCCGTCGCGAGCACCAGCGCAGTCAAGCGCGCGGCGTCGAACGCTCTGCCTGTTGAGGCAGCGCCAGTCTCTCAACAATCGAGCCCGGAGGACCGGGGGCACATCAGGGTCTCTGGGGCTCGGGGGACCCGACCGGCCCGTCGGCTGACGGGGAACGGGTCTCGGCATTGTCGTTGGGAGCGGTAGGCAGCGAGCGCGACGATGAACGGCCAACAGGCTTGGGATCCTGAGGCCAGGCGTTCGGCCAGTCCGAGGCAACCGCCGTGCTGGGTCTCGACGACCATCCACGCAAACAGCCCGAGCGACACGGTGGTGGCCACGGCCGCGCCGGCGACGCTCAACACGATGGGTCGGGTCCGGCCTCTGTCCGCGGCCAACAGTGGCCAGGCCGCAATGATCACTGCGCCCAGGGCGGTGAAGGCGAGGTGTCGGAGGTTGGAGCCGTGCGACGGTTCTGGCGACAGGGCAACGCCGAGCCCCGCAACACCGGCGATCGCGAGGCTGACTCGCGCCGGGCGGCGCAGCACCCGCAGCCCGTACGCCGTCGCCACGTGGCACAGGCCGATCGCGAGCAGGGCCGCAGTCATGACCCACCGATCGCGCCCTCCATGCCCGGCCAGCACGCTCACTGTCTGGCGGATCGGGTCGTAACTGCTGGGTTGCAGCGCGTCGGCCACCAGCCAGCCCCCGATCAGCAGCACCGGGGCCAGCCCCGACGTGGCAAGTACCCACCGGGGCACGGCCGCCCTAGCGGGGGCGGCGGCGCAGGTCATCCATCGTGGCAGCGGGCCCACAGCGTCTCGTGATGTGGTCCTCGTCCGGGCGACACCGGCTGCCGAGGCCCCACCGGCAGTCGCGTTGCTCATCGCAGGTCCCGGACTCGACTCGGAATCATGCTTCCGGCAGCGGGATGTCGACACCTGCGTCGCCGGGCGAGCAGCCCGATCCAGGACGCGACCACGACCAGCGCAACGCTCAGCTGGGCGTAGCCAGCAGCGCCCGCGGGGGGTAGAAGGTGCTCCGCACGTACGTGTCGATGAACCCCGGCACCGCGGACTGGCCACCCTGTTCACGCAGCCAGTTCTGCAACGCCGTCAGAGGACAGTCCAGCTGCATCGTGACGATGAGCACGCCCCAGGTCGCGGCCATCAGGTGGGCGATGAGCGTGCGCGGCCATCGCCAGGCGACGAATCCGCCGACGAGCAGGTAGCCCAGAAACGCGTAGTGGATGCCGACCACCGCCTCGGCAGCCCCGCGCGGCAGCCAATTCACGAGCTCGCCGTCACTGGGCGCGCAGCGGTGGGATTGGGCATGGCAATGATCTTCCTTTGCGACAGGGGCGTGGGTGTTTTCGCGCGCGAAGCGCTCGGGCTCGGGTACGGCTCATCGAGCGATCACTATTGACCTAACCCGACGCCGGAGTCCGCAAACCGGCTGGCGAGAACCCCCGGTCCGCTCGGCGACCAGCCGGATTCGGCCGTCCAAGTCGCGGAACGTCGGCCGGGCCCTGGATGACTCAGCGTCTCGTGCCGGGCTTGAAAATGCAGGAAGGCCCCGGAATCCGGGGCCTTCAGCTCCCCCGACTGGACTCGAACCAGTAACCCTTCGATTAACAGTCGAATGCTCTGCCAATTGAGCTACGGGGGATCACCCTGCTGCCCGCAGGCAACCGGTCGAGGATAACTCACCCGCCGAGGCGTCTGCGGCCCCGCCTCCCTCAGGGTCGGGACACGGCCCCCGACGCAGCGCGTGCCGCCGGGGTGGGAGGAGCCGGGCGGCCGGAGTTAGGGTTGCTAAAACCAAGTGAAGGGACTGACCGTCGTGAAGCTTTCGCACCTGGCGTTCGCCGCCATCGGTTACACGCTGGGCGCGCGCGCAGGCCAGGAACGTTACGAGCAGATCGTCCGGCTCGGACGGCGGGTCGTGGGCAGCCAGACCGTCCAGGCCACCGCCGGCGTGGTCCAGGCGCAGCTCGACCGCCGCATCCAGCAGGCCCGCGGCGTCGTGGCCGAGCGGCTCGGCGGCCCGCAGCCCACCGCCACGGCGGCCAACCGCACCTCCCCCAAGGTGAGCGCGCACCGGGCCACCACGGGCGTGGACGGGGTCAACGGCCACCGCCGCTAGCTCGAACGCAGGATCTCCAACCGGTTCCGTACCGCGGAGCGCAGCCGCGCGGTGTCAGGGGTGCCGGGTTCCAGCCGGGCCCACCAGTACACGCCGTCGTGCCCGGGCCGCTTGCGGCCCACGAACCGCACCGCTCCCCCGGTGACGGTGACCAGCTCCCGCTGGACGATGTTCTGCTCCACCCGCTTGCGGACCACCGGTGGCAGGTCCCGCGGCACGGTGAGCCGCACGTGCACGACCGGCCGGTCGACCAGCAGCAGGTCTTCCTCGATGTCGGCCTCGGTGACGGACATGATGCCGTCGTTCCACACCACCTTGTCCAGCCGGTGCCAGTCCATCCGGCGCCGTCCACCGGTCTCGGGCCACCACAGCCCGTAGGAGGTCGCGGCCACCACCGCGTCGTCGGCGGTGTCGGCCCACGACACCAGCCGCTCACCGTCGTCGAGGGCGCTCACCAGCTCGGCGGGCGGGCGTTCGCGACGCCCGAACAGCTTCATCCGGCACTCCCGATCGCACGTTCACGCTGGTTGCGACGGTAGCTCTCCATCGCGATCAGCTCGCCGAACAGGCGAGCGTGGTCGTCCGGCTGTTCCTGCGGGTTCATCCGCTGCAGCCGCGACTTGATCGCCGCGATCTGCCTGCTGGCGGCCACCTCGTGCAGCCGGGCCAGCACCGCGGCCGCGTACCGCTCCTGCGACTGCGCCTCGACCCGCAGCGGCTCGACGGCCAGCGCGTTGACGCCGCTGCGGATCCGATCGTCGTGCAGGTGCGCGGTGATCGCCTCGGTCCAGGCGGCGCCGCTCACTCCGGCGGCGGTGCCGCCGGCCGCCTCGATCGCCGCCCGCACCTGGCGGTGGGCATCGACGAGGAAGGCGTCGACGGTGAGGGTGTCGAACTCCGGGCCCGCGACGCCGGGCAGCTGCACCGCCACCTTGAGCACCTCCCGCTCGACGGCGACGACCGCCTCGTCCACGGCGTGCCGTGGCGGTTGTTCCCGCGGGGCCGGGGCCTCGCGCCGGTCGTCGGCTCGCCCCTGCCCGCGAACCCGGCTGAGGATGCTGCGTTCGTCCTCCGAGCTGCCGGAGAAGCCCACCAGCCCGGCCAGCCGGATGGCGTACTGGTCGCGCAGCGAACGGTCCTTGATCCGGGCCACCAGCGGGATGCACCGGTCGACCGCGGCCGTGCGCCCCTCGACGGTGTCGAGGTTGAATCGCCCGACGGTCGCCCGCAGCACGAACTCGACCAGCGGCACCCGCCGGGCCACGAGGTCGAGCACCGCGGCGTCGCCGGACTTCAGCCGCAGGTCGCACGGGTCCATCCCGGTCGGCTCGACCGCGACGAAGGTCTGCGACATGAACTTCTGGTCATCGGCGAAGGCCCGCTCCGCGGCCTTCATCCCGGCCGCGTCGCCGTCGAAGGTGAAGATCACCTCGCCGGTGAAGGTGTCCGAATCCATCAGCAGCCGCCGCACCACCGAGACGTGCTCGCTGCCGAACGCGGTGCCGCAGGTGGCGACGGCCGTGGTGACACCGGCGAGGTGGCAGGCCATGACGTCGGTGTAGCCCTCGACGATCACGGCCTGGTGTTTGCGGGCGATCTCCTTCTTGGCCAGATCGACGCCGTAGAGCAGCTGGCTCTTCTTGTAGATCGGCGTCTCAGGAGTGTTCAGGTACTTGGCCTCGATCCGGTCGTCGTCGAACAGCCGGCGCGCACCGAAGCCGACCACGTCACCGTTCACCTCCCGGATCGGCCACAGCAGGCGCCGGTGGAAGCGGTCGATCAGCCCGCCGCGTCCTCCCTGGCGGGACAGCCCCGCCAGCGTCAGCTCCTGCGCAGTGAAGCGGCGCCCCAGCAGGTGCCGGGTGAGCGCGTCCCACCCCGAGGGCGCGTAGCCGCAGCCGAAGCGGGCCGCGTCCAGGCCGGAGAAACCCCGCTGGGTCAGGAACTCGCGGGCGGTCGCGCCCTCGGCGCCGCCCAGCTGCTCGGCGTAGAACTCGGCGGCCGCGGCGTGGGCCTCGATCAGCCTCGCCCGCTGCCCGTGGTGGACGCCGTGCGCCGGCCCGCCCTCGACATAGCGCAGCTGCACCCCTGCGCGGCCGGCCAGCCGCTCCACGGCCTCGCCGAACTCGAGGTGCTCGATGTCCTGCACGAACTTGATGACGTCGCCGCCGGCCTGGCAGCCGAAGCAATAGAACAGGCCCCGGGACGGGGTGACGTTGAACGACGCGGACTTCTCGTCGTGGAACGGGCAGAGGCCCTTGAGGTTGCCGCCGCCGGCGTTGCGCAGCGGGATGTGCTCGCCGACCACATCGGCGATGGGCGACTTCTCACGGACGAGGGCGATGTCCTCGTCCCGGATCCGCCCTGCCACGGTCCGCCAGTCTAGGCTGTGGCCCACGGCACGCGGGCGCCCGATTCGGCGGAGCCGCGGCGGGGTATCTGCGCCGGGTGTCCCTGATCGCTGACCGCGCCCGAACCGGGGCCGATCGCCGCCCGCTCGCCGGCTCCTACGCCGTCGCGGTGGCGCTCGCCCTGCTCGGTCTCTGCCCCTTCATCGTCGTCTCGACCGCCGGTCAGTTGATCGAGAACGACCTGATCCGAGATCTGCACGCCACGATGTTCGACATCGAGCTGACCAACGCCCTCGCCAACGCCGGCTACGCGTTCGGCGCCGTGCTGGCCGCGGATCTCATCCAGCGGCTGCCGGCCCGGCGGCTCTACCTGGCCTGCGAGACCGCCTTCCTCGCCGGGGCGCTGCTGAGCGGGTTCGCTCCGGGCATCGTCGCCTTCCTCGTCGGACGCACCGTGCAGGGCGTCGCCACCGGGATGCTGCTCGTGGCCGCCCTGCCGCCGCTCGTCACCCGGTTCGGCGCCCGGAAGCTGCCCGCCACGGCCGCCGTGGTCGATCTGGGACTGTTCGGGATGGTGACGCTGGGCCCGCTCGCCGGTGGCATCAGCGCCGCGACCGGCCAGTGGCGCACGATGTTCGTCATCCTCGCCGGCCTGACCGCGGCCGGCATCGTGCTGGGCGTGCTCGGCTTCGCCGGCGGCGAGGAGACCAGCCGCATCGGGTTCGACTGGTCGGCGATCCCCGTCGCGCTCGTCTCGACCGTGCTGCCGTTCCTCGGCATCGCCTGGATCGCGAAGGGCGGCTTCAGCTCACCGGGCTTCCTCGTCCCGCTCGGCGCGGGGTTGCTCGGCCTCGGGACGTTGCTGGTACGCCAGTTCCGCAAGCCCGGGGCCCTCATGCCGCTGAAGCTGATCGCCCACACGCTGCCGGTGACCGGCATCCTGGCCGCCATGGCCGCCGGCGGCGCGGTCACGGCACTGCTCGACATCGGCGCCGTCTACCTGCTCGAGGTCGGCCAGCACCCGCCGCTGGTCACGGGCGCGGTCTTGACCACCCAGGTTGCCGGCGTCCTCCTCGCCGCGGTGCTGTTCTCCCGGTTCCTGCGCACCCGGTGGCTACCGGCCTTCGCGCTGACCGGCGTCGGCCTCGTCGCCGTCGGCGGGGTCCTGCTGCTGGCGCTGTCGCCCGGACGCGACGTCTGGCTGGTGGCCGGAGCGGGACTGCTGCTCGGCTTCGGGGCCGGCGCCGGCGTGGCGCCGGCGCTGTTCATGGCCGGGCTGTCGGCGCCCTCGGACCGCCTCGGGCCCACGTTCGCCCTGGTGGAGCTGCTGCGCTCGGAGGCCGCCTACCTGCTGGCGCCGGTGGTGCTGCAGATCGCGCTGATGCAGTCGAACACCGCCCACGGCCTGCGGATCGCCGCGGCGATCTCGATCGGCGTCTGCCTGCTCGGCGGCGGCATGGCGCTGACCGTGCTGCTCACCGGCGGCGCCCATCCGCACCCGCCCGATCTGCAGCGGTGGATCGAGGAGAAGGAGCCCGCCTACGACTCCCCGCCGCTGGCCGCGACCGTCCGGAGCACATAATTACCGCCCCTCCCGGCCGCCGGTAGATTTGACGGGCCGCGGCGCCGACGCACCGTGCCGGGGGGTGAGAGACGTGACACCGACCCAGCTGCGGGCCTTTGCCGCGGTCGTGCGCCTCGGTTCGGTCAAGGGCGCGGCCGCCGAGCTGTCGGTCACCGAGGCCGCCGTGTCCCTGCACGTCGCCCAGCTGCGCAAGGAGTTCGGCGACCAGCTGTTCACCCGCACGGCGGCGGGGCTGGCCTTCACTCCCGGCGGCCTGCGGCTGGCCAGCCGGGCCGCCGAGCTGCTGGGCCTGCAGGACCGGACCGTCCTCGAGGTCAGTCAAGCCGCCGCGGGCCGGCGGCTGTTGCGTGTGGGCGCCTCCAGCCTCTTCGCCGAGTACGCCGCCCCCGGCCTGATCGAGCTGTTCGCCCGCCGCGCGGA
This sequence comes from uncultured Actinomycetota bacterium, assembly GCA_963776855.1. GTDB lineage: Bacteria > Actinomycetota > Actinomycetes > Mycobacteriales > Jatrophihabitantaceae > Jatrophihabitans. The sequence continues at coordinate 421,384 of CAVZOC010000006.1, forward strand.
CGACCTCGACGTGGAGCTGAGCGTGCACAGCCCGGAGCGGTTCCCCGAGCTGCTGCGGACCCGCAGCATCGACGTCGCGATCGGGCCGCGCCCGACCGGGACGATCGAGGCCGTCACCGACACCGCCTTCCTCAACTACGAGCTGGTGGTCGTGGCCGCTCCGGACGACCCGGTGGCCGGGAGCGTCCCGAGCGTGGAAGAGCTGCGGAACCGCCCCTGGCTGCTCGGACCGGCCCTCACCACCGACCACGGGCTGTTCGCGGCGATGCTGCGCCGCTTCGGCGTGCCCGAGAGCCACCAGCGGATCTTCCAGAGCCACGCGGCCGCAGTCGACGAGGCCCGGCGCGGCAACGGCCTGGCCATCGCGCTGGCCTCCGCGGTCTCCCGGGAACTCGCCCACGGCTCACTGCACCGCGTGACCGCTCGCCACACCCAGGCCAAGGGGGTCTGGGGCGCGCTGCACCTCGCGGGCGACACCGACCCGACCGCCGCGGAGTTCCTCCGCTTCCTGACCACTCCCCGCGCCGCCCAGGCCATGCTGCGCGGGGCCGGCGTCACCGCCGGGCGGTTCCGGCCCTCGATCCACGTGACGCTCTGGAGCTGAGCGCCTCCACGGCCTCCAGCGCGCGGACGAGCGAGGCGACGGTGTCGCCGGGCAGCAGTGCGTCCACCCACGGCAAGGCGGACGCCATCGCCGCCACGCGGGGCTCGAAGCCAGGCGCGCCCGCCCGCGGGTTGATCCACACCACCCGGTGGGCGCGGCGGTGCAGCCGTGCCATCGCTGCCGCCAGCCGCTCCGGCGGGTCGCTGTCCCACCCGTCCGAACCGATGATCACCACCGCACCGCGTACGGCGCCGCCGTGCCGGGACGACAGCAACTCCTGCACGCAGGTGGCGATGCGGGTCCCGCCGAAGCGGTCGGTCACCCGCTCGGTCGCCTGCTCGACCGCCTCGGCGGCACTGCGTCGCGACAGCACCGGAGTCAGCCGGGTCAGCGAGGTGGCGAAGGCGAAGACCTCCCCGTGGCGGCGCAGCGTCAGCGCCCGCATGAGGTGCAGGTAGGCGGTGGCCTGCGCCCGCATCGACTCGCTCACGTCGCACAGCATCACGACCCGGCGCGGCTCGTCCACCGAGCGGGACCGCACCAGCTCGACCGGTTCCCACGCGGTGCGCCGGGCGCGGGCCACTGTCGGCCGCAGCGCCACCCGCGGGCCGGTGGCGCCGAGCCGCTGGCGCCGCGCCCGCCGGGTCGGCCAGCGGCGCGCGGCGTGTTCGAGCCAGTCCCGCAGCAGCCGCAGCTGCTCCGCGTCCAGCTCGTCGAAGGGGGTGTCCGCCTGCCCGACCAGGGCCGCCGGGAGCCGCTCGGGCACCGCCAGCCCGGTGTCGGCCGGCTCCTCGGCCACCGCGACCGCCGGCGGCAGCGTCGCCCACGGCAGCCCCTCACCCGCCTCGGGCTCGGCGTCGCCGCGCGGCACCGGCAGGTTCCGGTCAGCCGGGTCGCCGGCGGCACCGGGACCGCCCCGGCGCGCGTGCGGGTCCAGCGCGAGCGTCGCGTCGGCGAAGACCGCCTCGAAGACGGCGTCGAACCGGGCGAGGTCCGCGACGTCCCGGACGAGCGTGATCCGGGCCGTCCAGTACAGCCGCTCTCGCCGGGCCGGCGGGACGGCGTCCAGCGCCCGGACGAACTGCTCCACCGCGCTGAGTCCGACCCGCACCCCGGCGGCCCGCAGCCGCCCCGCGAACGCCACCGCGAAGGCCGCCCGGTCGACGCCGCGCAGCATCGCGGTCACGGCACCGCGAGCCGGTCGAGCGCGGCGCCGATCACGTCCCGGTCGTCGGGGGTCTTCGCGATCGCGCTCACCGTGCGCAGCGCGTCGGCGCGTCCCAGGTCGGCGGCCCCGAGGGCGGCGAGCGCCGAGACCCAGTCGATCGCCTCGGCCATGCCGGGAGCCTTGTCCAGTTCCAGCTCGCGGACCTGCCCGACGAAGGCGGTGGTCGAGGCGATCAGCGGCTCGGTCGCCGCCGGGACCGACCGGCGGACGATCTCGGCGGCGCGCTCCGGGCTGGGGAAGGCGATCCAGTGGTAGAGGCAGCGGCGCCGCAGCGCGTCGTGCAGCTCCCGGCTCCGGTTGGAGGTGAGGACCACGAGCGGACGCCGCCGCGCGGTGAACGTGCCGATCTCGGGGATGGTGATGGCTGCCTCGCCGAGGAACTCGAACAGCAGCGCCTCGAACTCGTCGTCGGCCCGGTCGATCTCGTCGATGAGCAGCACCGGCGGCGTCGGGCCCTCGTGGCGGATCGCCTTCAGGATCGGCCGCTCCTGCAGGAACTCCTCGCCGAACAGGTCGGCGTCGGCCAGCGTTTGGTGCCGCGACTCGGCCAGCCGGATCGCGAGCAGCTGCCGCTGGTAGTTCCACTCGTAGAGCGCCTCGCCGGCCACGAGCCCCTCGTAGCACTGCAGCCGGATCAGCGGCGCCCCCACCGCGGCGGCGAGGGACTTCGCGGCCGCGGTCTTGCCGACGCCCGGTTCGCCCTCCAGCAGCAGCGGCTGCTCCAGCGTCGCCGCGAGGAACAGCGCGCTCGCCAGCCCCTCGTCGACCAGGTAGCCGACCTCGTCGAGGGCACGCACCACGTCCTCGACCGACGAGAAGCGGTCGGTCACGCCGACTGACCGACCCGGGTCGCGTAACTGTCGCGGCAGTGGACGCTGCAGAAGTGAATCTCGCCGTCGGGCGTCGAGAGGTGTGGCACCTCCGGGCCGACCACCACGGTCATGCCGCACACCGGGTCGAGGGCCTGGACCGGCGCGGGCGGGGCGGCCGCCGCGGGCACCCGGCCCGCGCGCACCACCGGGACGATCTCGGCGAGGATCGACAGCGCGACCTCCGGCGCGGTGCGCGCGGCGATGTCCAGCCCGGCCGGCGTACTGATCCGGCCGCGCTCCACCGGGCCGAGACGCAGCTCGTCGAGCACCCCCGCACCCCGCCGGCGGCTGGCCACCAGCGCCACGTAGGGCACATCGGCCTCGAGCGCGGCCCGCAGCACCGGCAGCTCGTCGGTGCCGTGGCTCGCGACCACCACCGCGGTCGCGCCGGCGTCGACCGCCGTGCCGCGACGCACCTCGTATCCCAGCACGCTCCCCAGTTCCAGCAGTGCGTCCGCGACCGGCGAGGCCCCGCTGACACACACCAGCGGCGGGGGGAGCTTCGGTTCGAGGAAGATCTCCAAGGCTCCTCCGGACAGGCAGGGGTTCACGACCACGCGGGCGCCGTGCGAGTCGGGAAACGGCGCCTCGCCCTCGGGCAGCACGCGCAGCAGCATCGGCGCCCGCTGCGCCAGCGTGTCGAGCGCCGCCACCCGCACCGACGACTCCGCGCACCGGCCCCCGACGAAGCCCTCGATGACGCCGTCGCCGAACACGAGCGCGTCGTCGCCCGCCTTGGCCGAGGTCGGCACCTGGGCGCGGACGACGACGGCGTGGACGTACGGCACCCGCTCGGCGTCCAGCCGGGCCATCCGTTCCCGTAGCAGCGGCGAGCTCACCGTCCACCTGCTCAGATCGGCGGCCGGGCGCGGCCCTGCATCGCGTCCCACACCCGCGACGGGGTCATCGGCATGTCGACGTGCCGCACGCCGAACGGCGCCAGCGCGTCGACCACCGCGTTCACGATCGCCGGGGGCGAGCCGACGGTCGCCGACTCCCCGACGCCTTTCGCGCCGATCGGGTGGTGCGGCGAGGGGGTGACGGTGAGGCCGGTCTCCCAGTCCGGCACCTCGAGCGCGGTCGGGATCAGATAGTCCATCAGCGAACCGCTGAGGCAGTTCCCGCTCTCGTCGAAGGAGATCATCTCCATCAGCGCCATGCCGACGCCGTCGGTCAGCCCGCCGTGGACCTGCCCCTCGACGATCATCGGGTTGATCCGGGTGCCGCAGTCGTCGACGGCGATGAAGCGCCGCACCTTCACCTCGGCGGTCCCCGGGTCGATGTCGACGACGCAGATGTAGGCGCCGTGCGGGTAGGTGAGGTTCGACGGGTTGTAGCAGACCTCGGCGTCCAGCCCGCCCTCGATGCCTTCGGGCAGGTCACCCGCCCCGTGCGCGCGCAGCGCGACCTGCTGGATCGTCACCGACTTCGAGGGGTCGCCGACGACCCGGAACGCGCCCTTGTCCCACTCCAGGTCCGCGACCGACACCTCCAGCATCCCGGAGGCGATGATCTTCGCCTTGTCCCGGACCTTGCGGGCCACCAGCGCCGCCGCCGCGCCGGACACCGGGGTGGAGCGGCTGCCGTAGGTGCCGAGCCCGAAGGGCGTCTGGTCGGTGTCGCCATGCACGACCTGGATGTCGGCCGGCGGGATCCCCAGCTCCTCGGCGACGATCTGCGCGAAGGTCGTCTCGTGGCCCTGTCCCTGGGTCTGGCACGACACCCGCAGCACGGCCGTCCCGGTCGGGTGCACCCGCAGCTCCGAGCCGTCGGCCATGCCGAGCCCGAGGATGTCCATGTCCCTGCGCGGCCCGGCCCCGACGGCCTCGGTGAAGAACGCGACGCCGATGCCCATCAGCTCGCCGCGTTCCCGCTTCTCGGCCTGCTCCCGCCGCAGCTCCTCGTAGCCGGCAATGCGCATGGCCTCGCGCATCGTGGGCTCGTAGTCGCCCGAGTCGTAGACCCAGCCGGTCTTGGTCTCGTAGGGGAACTGGTCGGGCTGGATGAAGTTCTTGATCCGCAGCTCCACCGGGTCGGTGCCCAGCTCGTCGGCCAGGCACCCGACCAGCCGCTCGACGAGATAGACGGCCTCGGTGATCCGGAACGAGCAGGCGTAGGCCACCCCGCCGGGGGCCTTGTTGGTGTAGACCGCGGTCATCGAGCAGTGCGCGGCCTCCAGGTCGTAGCTGCCGGTGAAGACTCCGAAGAAGCCGGCCGGGTACTTCACCGGGGCCGCCGTGCCGTTGAAGGCGCCGTGGTCGGCGAGCACATGGGTGCGGATGGCCCGGATCTTGCCGTCCCGGGAGGCGGCGATCTCTCCGCGCATGACGTAGTCGCGGGCGAAGCCGGTGCTGAGCAGGTTCTCCGAGCGGTCCTCGACCCACTTGACCGGCTTGCCGGTGAGCAGCGAGCCGACGATCGCGCAGACGTACCCGGGGTAGATCGGCACCTTGTTGCCGAACCCGCCGCCGATGTCGCCGGCCAGGATGCGGATCTTGTGCTCCGGCAGCCCGGCCACCATCGCGTACAGCGTCCGGTGCGCGTGCGGTGCCTGGGTGGTGGTGTAGAGCGTCAGCTTGCCGTCGATCGCGTCGTAGTCCGCGACGGCACCGCAGGTCTCCATCGGGGCGGGGTGCACCCGCGGGTAGACGAGGTCCTGCGTGACGACGACCTCCGCGTCGGCGAAGACCGCGTCGGTCGCGGCCGCGTCCCCGGTCTCCCAGTCGAAGCAGTGGTTGTCGGTCTTGCCCTCGATGTCGTCGCGGATGACCGGCGCGTCCGGCTCCAGCGCCCGACGGACGTCGACGACCGGTGGCAGCTGCTCGTACTCGACGTCGATGAGCTCGAGCGCGTCGCGGGCGCTGTAGCGGTCCTCCGCGACGACGAAGGCCACCTCCTGGCCCTGGAAGCGGACCTTGTCGGTGGCCAGGACGGCCTGGACGTCATTGGACAGTGTCGGCATCCAGGCCAGGTTCTTCTCGGCGAGCATCGCGCCGGTGACCACCAGCCGGACCCCGGGCAGCGCCTCGGCCGCGCTGGTGTCGACCGACACCAGGCGGGCGTGGGCGACCGGCGAGCGCAACACGGCCAGGTGCAGCATGCCCCGCAGCTGCACGTCGTCGATGTACCGCCCGCGGCCGCGGATGAAGCGCTGGTCCTCCTTGCGCAGCATCCGGCCGTAACCGATCGGGCTGCCGTCGTTGTCCTCGAACGCGGTCCGGCGTTCCTCCACGGCCGTCATGACGTCACCACCGTCCGGGTACCGGCCTGCTCGGCCGCGGCCCACTGCACCGAACGCACGATGGTGGCGTAGCCGGTGCAGCGGCAGATCTGCCCGCTGATCGCCTCGCGGATCTCCGCCTCGGACGGCAGCGGGTTCCGGTCGAGCAGGGCCCGGGTGGTCATGAGCATCCCGGGGGTGCAGAAGCCGCACTGCAGGCCGTGGCACTGGATGAACCCCTGCTGGATCGGGTCCAGCTGACCGTCGCGGTCGAGGTCCTCGACCGTGCGCACCTCGTGGCCGCCGGCCATCGCGGCCAGGACGGTGCACGACTTGACCGGCTCGCCGTCGAGCCAGACCACGCAGGTGCCGCAGTTGCTCGTGTCGCAGCCCCAGTGCGTCCCGGTGAGGCCGAGGTGGTCGCGCAGGAAGTGGACCAGCAGCAGCCGACCCTCGATCTCGCGCGTGACCTCCTGCCCGTTCACCGTCATCGTGACCTGCATCAGGCTCTCCCCTCGATCCGCTCGACCGCGCGGCGCAGGGTGCGTCGGGTCAGTTCGTCGGCCAGGTGCCGCTTGTAGTCCGCGGACCCGCGCTGGTCGTCGGCGGGGCTGCAGCTCCGGGCGGCGATCGCCCCGGCCTGCTCGTAGAGCTGCTCGGACGGCTGCCGGCCCCGCAGGGCCTCGGAGATCTCCGGCAGGCCGGTGGTGTTGGGGCCGACGGCGGCGAGGCCGACGCGGGCGTCGGCGATGGTGCCTCCGTCGAGCCAGACAGCGGCGCCGGCGGAGACCACCGCCCAGTCTCCGGCGCGGCGCTCCACCTTGGCGTAGGCGCTCGAGCCGTTCGGCCGCCGCGGGAGGCGGATCTCGGTGAGCATCTCGGCGTCCCCGACCGCGGTCTCGTACGGGCCGCGGTGGAACTCCTCCATCGTAACGACCCGCTCGCCGTCACGGCCGCGGATGACGCAACTGGCATCGAGCGTCGTGCAGACTGCGGAGAGGTCTTCGGACGGGTCGGCCTGGCAGAGCGATCCACCGAGGGTGCCACGGTTGCGGACCACCGGGTCGGCGATGACCCGCTCGGCGTCGGCGAAGATCGGGAAGATGTCGAGCAGCTCGGCCGACTCCAGCAACTCCCGGTGGCGGGTCATCGCGCCGATGCGTACGACGTCCGCCTCGACCGTGATGTAGCCCAGTTCGTCGTGCAGGTCGTTGATGTCGACGAGGTACTCGACGTCGGCCAGCCGCAGCTTCATCATCGGCAGCAGGCTGTGCCCGCCGGCCACGAGGCGCGCGCTGTCACCCAGCCGGCCGAGCTGGGCGATCGCGTCGTCGACGCTGGTCGCTCGTGCGTAGTCGAAGGGTGCTGGTACCTGCATGGTGGCCCCCCGAATTGCCGTTGAGCGAACCATCTGCCCACGGCGCGGGGATGTCAACGGTGACCTAAGACCTCCCTTAGGTCACCGGCCGGACGAGCCTGCTGTGCCACGCGTGGGCGGAGGAGTCGGTCAGCTGCGCCACCTGGTCGACGACGACCCGCAGCCGGGCGGCGTCGCTCGCGGCGACGTGCCAGGCGCCGACGAGGGCGCGCCCGAGAGTGCCCGGCGCGCCGTCGGCGATGGCGGCGGTGAGCTCGGTGAGCAGCCGCCGCTGCCCGGCCTGCCGCTCCGCGGTGCCGGGCCGGCGCATCACGAGGTGGACGGCGAGCGCCTTGAGCAGCGCGCACTCCGCGTGGACGGTCTCGGGCACCACCAGCTCGGCGGCGTAGCGGGTGAGCGGCTCCGGTCCGTACCGCTGCCGGGTCGCCTCGACGGCGGCGACCGAGAAGCGGCCGGTCAGCTCGCTGGTGGCGCGCTTGGCCGCGGCCTGAGCGCGGTAGGAGCCGTCGCCGTCGGCGAGGTCGCGCAGCGGCGGCAGGCCGAGCAGGCCGTCCAGCAGCGGGGCCAGCCGGTCGGCCGGCAGCGCGCAGTAGTCGGAGGCGGCGATCTCGCAGACCACGGCGCGGTCGGTGTCGGTGAGCGTGCCGAGCTTGATCTGGCCGGCGTGGATGCCGTCCTCGACGTCGTGCACGGAGTAGGCGACGTCGTCGGCCCAGTCCATCACCTGGGCCTCGAGGCAGCGCCGCTCGTCGTCTCGACCCTGCCGCAGCCAGGCGAAGGCCTCGGCGTCGTCGGCGTAGTACCCGAACTTCGCCCGGCCCGACCCGCGCGGCCACGGGTACTTGCAGGTGGCGTCGAGCACGGCCCGGGTGAGGTTCAGCCCGGCCGGTTCGCCCGACTCGTCCACCACCTTCGCCTCGAGCCGGGTGAGCACCCGCAGGGTCTGCGCGTTGCCCTCGAAGCCGCCGCAGCCGGCCGCGACGCCGTCGAGCGCCGCCTCGCCGTTGTGCCCGAACGGCGGGTGGCCGATGTCGTGGGCGAGGCCGGCGGCGTCGGCGACGTCGGGGGCACAGCCCAGCGCGAGCGCGATCTCGCGACCGATCTGGGCGACCTCGAGCGAGTGCGTCAGCCGCGTGCGGGGGAAGTCGTCCTCACCCGGCACCACGACCTGCGTCTTGTCCGCGAGCCGGCGGAAGGCGTAGGAGTGCAGCACCCGCGCCCGGTCGCGGGCGAAGTCGTCCCGGTCGACCGCGCCGGGCTGCGCGCCGGCCCGCTTGGGCGCCTCGGGCACCCGGCGGGCCCGGTCGTCGCGGCCGTAGCTCGGGTGGTCGGTCATCGGGCAGGGCGGGTGTCTGTGACCGTCAGACCTGCTCGTCGACCCAGTCGGCGAAGCGCAGCAGCGCGTCGATCCAGGATCCGACCGAGTACTTGATCTGCTGGCGGGTCACGCCGTCGAAGTCGTGAGCCTGCTCGGCGCAGACGCCGACCATGCCGTCGTCGGGCAGGATCGTGTAGGCCTTGGCCCAGAGCCGGGTGCGGTTCCACTCGTCGAGCAGCAGGCTGAGCGATCCACGGTCCTCGACGTTGAACCTGCGGTTGAGGTAGAGCCTCGCCTGCAGCACCTCGTTCTTCTCACCGTAGAAGAAGAAGTAGATGGTGCTCCGCTCCCAGCGGACCACGAGGTCGCCGTCGCCGTCGATGCCGTGCTTCAGCCCGAACTCGTCGAGGATCTGCTGCAGCAGCGGCGCCGAGGGCAGCACGCTCGTGCCGCCCCCGCGTTCGCCGCGCCGGGCCGGGGCGGCGGCGTCGAACGGAGCGGCGGACCGGAACCGACGACGAAACACGTGGCAACGCTACCTGTCGGTCGACCGGTCACCGAGCCGTGGTTAGACCCGCCCCGCGGCCGGCGAAAGTAACAACGAGACGTGCCCGGCGCGGGCACGCGGTTCGACACGACTCGGAGTGGACGCATGCGCGTAGCGGTACTGGGAACGGGCACGATGGGCGCCGGCATGGCGCGATCGCTCAAGCGGGAGGGGCACGAGGTCGTCGCCTGGAACCGGACGACGGAGAAGGCGCGCCCCCTGGCCGACGACGGCATCGAGGTCGCCGAGGAGGTCGCCGCCGCGGTCGAGGGCGCCGACGCCGTGCTGACCATGCTCTTCGACGCCGATTCCGTCCTGGCGGTGACCGAGCCGCTGACCTCGACGCTCGGGCCCGACGCCGTGTGGCTGCAGTCGGCCACCGTCGGCGTCGAGGGGATCCAGCGGATCGCCGCGGCCGCCGGCGACGCGGCCCTGCTGGACGCCCCGATGCTCGGCACCAAGAAACCCGCCGAGGAGGGCAAGCTCGTCCCGCTGGTGTCCGGCGACTCGTCGGCGATCGACCGGGTGCAGCCCGTGCTGGACGCCGTCGGCAGCCGCACCGTCCGCGCCGGCGACCGGCTCGGTGCGGCCAGCGCGCTCAAGCTGGCCTGCAACGCCTGGATCGGCTCCATCACCGCCGCCACGGCCCAGTCGGTGGCGCTGGCCGGGAAGCTGGGGCTCGACCCGCAGCTGTTCCTGGACGCGATCGACGGCGGGCCGGTCAACAGCCCCTACGCCCAGCTCAAGGGCCGCGCGATGCTGCAGCACGACTGGACGCCCTCGTTCGGGGTCGACGGGGTGCGCAAGGACCTGCAACTGATCGGCGAGGCCGCGGCCGGCGCCGGCGTCGACGGCAGCGTGGTGGCCGCCGTCCTGGCCCGCTTCGACGCCGCCTCCGCCGCCGGTCACGGCGACGACGACATGGCGGCGGTGTTCACCGCCTTTTGAGCGTCTCGGCCGGCCGGTCAGTCGGCGACCGAGCGGCCGGCCTCCAGGCGTGCGACGGGGACGCGGAACGGCGAGCAGGAGACGTAGTCCAGCCCCACCCGCTCGAAGAAGTGGACGCTGTCGGGGTCGCCGCCGTGCTCCCCGCAGATGCCGAGCTTCAGACCGGGCCGGCGGGAGCGGCCCTTCTCGACCGCGATGCGGACCAGCTCCCCGACGCCCTCGACGTCGAGCGACTCGAAGGGGCTGATCCCGAAGATGCCCTTCTCCAGGTAGGCGGAGAAGAACGCCGCCTCGACGTCGTCGCGGGAGAAGCCCCACGTTGTCTGGGTCAGGTCGTTGGTGCCGAAGGAGAAGAACTCCGCCGCCTCGGCGATCTGGTCGGCGGTCATCGCCGCGCGGGGCAGCTCGATCATGGTCCCGACCAGGAACTCCAGGTGCACGCCGGTCTCCGAGCGGACCTCCCGGGCGACCTGGATGATGTCCCGTTTGACGGTCTCGAACTCCTGCACGTTCGCCACCAGCGGCACCATGATCTCGACCCGCGGCACTCCGCCGTCGTTGATGCGCTGCGCCGCCGCCTCCAGGATCGCGCGTGACTGCATCTCGAACAGCCCCGGGATCACCACTCCCAGCCGCACGCCACGCAGCCCGAGCATCGGGTTCTGCTCGTGCAGCCTGTGCACCGCCTGCAGCATCCGCAGGTCGTTCTCCTGCTTGTCGCCGCGGGTCTCGGCCACCGCCACCCGCACCGACAGCTCGGTGATGTCCGGCAGGAACTCGTGCAGCGGCGGGTCGAGCAGTCGGATCGTCACCGGCAGGCCGTCCATCGCCTCGAGGAGGCCCACGAAGTCCGCGCGCTGCAGCGGCAGCAGCTCCGCCAGCGCCTTCTCGCGGTCGTCGTCGGTGTCGGCCAGGATCAGCTGCTCCACCAGCTGGCGCCGCTCGCCGAGGAACATGTGCTCGGTGCGGCACAGCCCGATGCCCTGTGCGCCGTAGCGGCGGGCCCGCTCGGCGTCCTCGGGGGTGTCGGCATTGGCGCGGACACCCATCCGGCGCACGCCGTCCGCGTGCTTCATGATCCGGTCGACCGAGACCACGAGGTCGTCCGACTCGTCGATCGCCCCCTCCTCGAAGTACCGCACGACCGGCGAGTCGACGACCGGCACCTCCCCGAGGTAGACCTCGCCGGAGGTGCCGTCGATCGAGACGACGTCGCCCTCGTGGATCTCGTGACCCGACGTGGTCCGCATCACCCGGCCCTTGGTGTCGACGTCGAGCGACTCGGCCCCGCACACCGCGGTCTTGCCCATGCCGCGGGCGACCACCGCCGCGTGGGAGGTCTTGCCGCCGCGGGAGGTGAGGATGCCGCGGGCGGCGATCATGCCGTTGAGATCGTCGGGGTTGGTCTCGCGGCGCACCAGGATGACGTCCTCGCCGGAGCGCGACCACTTGATCGCGGTGTAGGAGTCGAACACGACCTTGCCGACCGCGGCGCCGGGCGAGGCGTTCATGCCCTTGGCGATGCGCTGCTTCTCGGCCGTGTCGTCGAAGCGGGGGAACATCAGTTGGGCCAGCTGGGCGCCGTTGACCCGCGCCAGCGCCTCGTCCATGTTGATCAGGCCCTGGTCGACCAGCTGGGTGGCGATGCGGAACGCCGCGGCGGCGGTGCGCTTGCCGACGCGGGTCTGCAGCATCCACAGCTTGCCGCGCTCGATGGTGAACTCGATGTCGCAGAGGTCCTTGTAGTGCTCCTCCAGCGTCTGCATGATGCCGAGCAGCTCGTCGTAGGACTTCTTGTCGAGCTGTTCGAGCTCGGCCAGCGGGACGGTGTTGCGGATCCCGGCGACCACGTCCTCGCCCTGCGCGTTCTGCAGGTAGTCGCCGTAGATGCCCTGGGCGCCGCTGGCCGGGTCGCGGGTGAAGGCCACCCCGGTGCCGGAGTTCATGTCCAGGTTGCCGAACACCATGGCCACGACGTTCACCGCGGTGCCGAGGTCCGACGGGATGCGCTCCTGCCGGCGGTAGATCACGGCCCGCTCGGTGTTCCAGGATTCGAAGACAGCACGCACCGCGAGATCCATCTGCTCGCGCGGGTCCTGCGGGAACGGCCGGCCCGCCCGCTCGACGACCACCTCCTTGTAGGCCTCGACCAGCTTGCGCATGTCCTCGGCGTCGAGATCCAGGTCGTTGTCGCTGCCGGTGCCCCGCTTCGCCTCCTCCAGCGCCGCGTCGAAGTGCTCGCCGTCGATGCCGAGCACGGTGCGTCCGAACATCTGGATCAGCCGCCGGTAGGAGTCGAAGGCGAACCGCTCGCTGCCGGACTGCTTGGCCAGCCCCCGCACCGACTGGTCGTTGAGCCCGATGTTCAGAACGGTCTCCATCATCCCGGGCATCGAGAACTTCGCCCCCGAGCGCACCGAGACCAGCAGCGGGTCGTCCGACTGCCCGAGCCGCTTGCCCATCTGCTGCTCCAGCGTGGCCAGGTGCTCGCCGACCTCCTCGGCCAGACCCTCCGGCTCCCGGCCGGACTTCAAGAAGGCCTGACAGGCCTCGGTGGTGATGGTGAAGCCCGGCGGCACCGGCAGCTTCAGGTTGCTCATCTCCGCCAGGTTGGCGCCCTTGCCCCCCAGCAAGTCCTTCATGTCCTTGCTGCCCTCGTGGAAGGCATACACGAACTTGCTCGACCCGATCATCGTTGACCTCGTCCCGTCGCGGTGCGTGGCTTCAGGGTTGTCCCCAGAGGGTAGGGCCTGGGGCGGAGGCGTCCCCGAGCAGTTGGTCACATCTCGCCCACCCGGAACCCGAAGTTTCAGTTGACACATGTGCACTCGCCTGGTTGCGTCAGGGGATCGCTGCATTGATGGATGAGGAGTGGCATGGTCGAGACCGGTGCGAGACCACGAGTCTCGTTCGTCCGCCGACAGGTATCGCGGATCGGCCGGATCCTCACTTCTCCGCTGCTCCCGGACGACTACTTCGCGCTGATCCAGCCGCGGTGGTCGACGCGGGAGCTGACCGGCGACGTGGTGCGGATCCAGCAGGAGAACGGTGACGCCACCACGGTGGTGGTCAAGCCCAACTTCGCGATGCCGCCGCACGTGCCGGGGCAGTACCTGCGCATCGGACTGGACATCAACGGCGTCCGCCACTGGCGGGCCTACTCGATCACCTCGGACCCGAACCACCCCGAGGGTCTGATCAGCGTCACCGTCAAGCACAACGAGGGCGGGCGGGTCTCCCCGGTCCTCAACCGCTACGTGCGTTCGGGGCAGCGGGTCTACCTCGGCGACGTCGAGGGTGAGTTCACGCTGCCCGACCCGCTGCCGGACCGGATGCTGTTCCTCTCCGGCGGCAGTGGCATCACGCCGATCATGGCGATGCTGCGCGAGCTCGAGCGGCGTAACGCGCTCCGCGACGTCGTCCATGTCCACAGCGCCCGCACCAAGGACGACATGACCTTCGGGCCGATGTTGCGAGATCTCGCCGACCGGCAGCCCGGCTACCGGTTGATCGAGGTGCACACCGAGCACGAGGACCGCTTCACTCCGGCCGACCTCGAGCGGCACTGCGCCGACTGGCAGGAACGGCAGACATTCCTGTCCGGCCCACGGCCGCTGATCGATGCCGTCGAGGAGCGGTTCGAGGCCGACGGCCTGTCCGACCGGCTGCACACCGAGCGTTTCCAGCCGATCATCGGCAACGGCGGTGGCGACGGCTCCGGAGGAACCGTCCACTACCGGGTGTCGGACTGCGAGGCGCAGTGCGGTCCCGGCGTCTCCATCCTCGTGGGCGGTGAGGAGGCCGGGGCCGACCTGAAGTACGGCTGCCGCATGGGGATCTGCCACACCTGCGTCGGCCGGCTGCAGGAGGGCGCCGTCCGGGACATCCGCACCGGCGCGGTCGAGACCGCGGACGGGCAGATGATCCGCGTCTGCATCAACGCCCCCGAGGGCCACGTCGAAATAGACCTGTAGAGAGGATTCGACCCGTATGCCATACGACCAGAACAACCCGCTGTACCAGCTCACCCAGGAGCAGATGGACGAACTGGGCAAGGAGTTCGACGCGCTGCACGACGAGGTCTACGACGACCTCGGCGAGGCCGACGCCCGCTACATCCGCAACATGGTGACCTTCCATCGCCGGCTGGTGACCGCCTCGCGCGCCGTGCTGCTGTTCTCGCGCTCCAAGCCCGCCTGGGTGCTCGGCACCGCGGGCCTGTCGCTGGCCAAGATCCTCGAGAACATGGAGATCGGCCACAACGTCATGCACGGCCAGTGGGACTGGATGAACGACCCGAACATCCACTCGTCCACCTGGGACTGGGACACCGCGTCGCCGGCCGCCGCCTGGAAGCACAGCCACAACTACGTCCATCACACGTACACCAACGTGATCGGCAAGGACAAGGACGTCGGCTACGAGATCATGCGCATCGACGCGCGGCAGCCGTGGAAGCCGTCCTACCTGTTCCAGCCGGTCTACAACCTGCTGCTCACCGCCTTCTTCGAGTGGGGCGTCGCGATCCACGATCTCGACTTCCCCCGCATCCACAGCGGCGACAAGCCCCGCAACCAGGTCTGGGACGAGGTCAAGGCCATCGGGCGCAAGGCCCGCCGCCAGGTGCTCAAGGACTACCTGGGCTGGCCGAGCGTGTCCGGTGCGGCGTCGGCCGCGATCGCCCGCGGCCGCGGCGCCGGGAAGCCCGGCACGCTGAGCGCCGCCGGGGAGGGCTACCGCGCGGCCTTCTGGGCGGACTTCACCGCCAACATCGTCCGCAACGTGTGGTCCAACGCCATCATCTTCTGCGGCCACTTCCCCGACCAGACCTTCATGTTCACCGAGGACGAGGTCGCGAACGAGTCGCGCGGCGCCTGGTACGTGCGGCAGCTGATCGGCGCGGCCAACATCGACGGCGGCCCGACGTTCCACATCCTGGCCGGCAACCTGTCCTTCCAGGTCGAGCACCACCTGTACCCGGACATGCCCAGCTCCCGCTACCAGCAGATCGCGCCGCGGGTGAAGGAGATCTGCGAGAGGTACGGCCTGCCCTACAACACCGGACCGCTGCGCAAGCAGTGGGGCACCGTGCAGCGCACGATCCTGCGTCTCGCCTTCCCCGGCGGCGGCCCGCGCACCAAGCCCGGCGCCTACGAGCGCAGCGAGGCCGACAAGGTCGTGCAGCGCGAGCGCGAGCAGCAGGTTCCGGCGTTCCCGTGATCCGGACCGAGCCAGAGAGGAACCGCCCGTGAAGCTGCCCCGTCCGACCCCGATGTCGGACCTGAGCTGGCCCCGAAAGCTCCGTCGCGCGTTCGGGGCGCTGCTGTTCGTCTCGTCGATCGCGATGGCGGTCTCGGCCTCCACCGCCTCGTCGGACTGGAACCTGCGTTCCGACGAGGCGGCGCCGGACGCCGGCTGACGGCGTCCGAGGGCGTCCGCCGATCTCCGGGCCGCGAAGTGTGGGTGCGGTCACGACGGTGGGAATGGTGATCGATACAGCGCGCACCCGAACCCCGAGGAGAGACAGATGACGTCGCAGGCCGAGCACGCCGATCGAGACCCCGACCGACCGCGGCCGGGGCCCGCCCGGGGGCGCCACGCCGCTGAGGAGGAGCCGGACGTCGGCGAGGCCGGTGACGCCGGTGGCGGGGAGGGCGACTACCGGCAGGACGAGTCGCAGGACTACGTCGACCGCAGCGTGATCGACTTCGACCCCGCCGAGGGGCTCTACACCGGCACGGCTGTCACCGGGGAGAGCGACATTCCCGGCACCGGCGACGACGACTCCGACGAGGAGGGCTCCGACAGCGAGACCCAGGGCTCGTAACCGGCCCGCACGGTCGGCACGGTCGGCGCGGGTCAGCCGCCGCTGTTGTCCAGTTCCGCGCCGGCGGGCACGTCGCGGGAGTGCCGCGTCTCCAGCCAGCCCTGCGGCAGGTGTACCGAACGGCCGGCGGTGGTGCGGCCCCGCGGCTGGCCGAGCACGACGTCGGGGAAGGGCTGGTCGAGCTCCAGCGAGGCGAGCCGGTCGTCGAGTTCGGTCAGCGACGAGGTCTGCGCCAGTGCCGAGCGCAGCTCTCCGCCGACCGCGAAGCCCTTGAGGTACCAGGCGACGTGCTTGCGGAACTCGGTGACGCCGCGCTGCTCGCCGAGCCAGTCGGCCAGCAGCGTGGCGTGCCGGCGCATCGTGGCCGCGACGGTGCGCAGCCCCGGACGCACCCGCTCGGAGCTGCCGAGGAAGGCCGCGGCG
The DNA here is from genome assembly GCA_963776855.1 of uncultured Actinomycetota bacterium. Lineage (GTDB taxonomy): Bacteria > Actinomycetota > Actinomycetes > Mycobacteriales > Jatrophihabitantaceae > Jatrophihabitans. The sequence goes on from CAVZOC010000006.1 coordinate 437,749, forward strand.
AGGTCGGCGAACAGCCAAGGCCGGCCGAGGCACCCCCGGCCCACCACCACCCCGGCGCAGCCGGTCTCGCGGACCATGCGGACGGCGTCGTCGCCCTCCCAGACGTCCCCGTTGCCGAGGACCGGGATCTCGAGCAGCTCGGCCAGCTCGGCGATGCGGTCCCAGTCGGCGTGCCCGCCGTAGTACTCCAGCGCGGTGCGACCGTGCAGGGCGACGTGCGCGACCCCGGCGTCCTGGGCCCGCAGGCCGGCCTCTCGGAAGGTGTGGTGATCGGCGTCGATGCCGACACGCATCTTCACGGTGACCGGGACGGCGCCACGCGCCTCCCGGACCGCGTTGCGGACGATGTCGTCGAACAGGTCGATGCGCCACGGCAGGGCCGCTCCCCCGCCCTTGCGGGTCACCTTGGGCACCGGGCAGCCGAAGTTCAGATCGACGTGGTCGGCGAGGTCCTCCTCGACGATCATGCGGACCGCGGCGCCGACGACGGCCGGGTCGACCCCGTAGAGCTGGATGGATCGCGGGGCCTCGTCCGGGGCGAAGCGGATGAGCTGCATCGTCTTGGCGTTGCGCTCGACGAGCGCCCGCGAGGTGATCATCTCGCTGACGAACAGCCCGCCGGCTCGGTCCGGGCCGAGCTGGGGCGCCATGGCCTCCCGGCACAGCCGCCGGAACGCGGTGTTGGTGATCCCGGCCATCGGGGCGAGCACGACCGGCGGGTCGGCCACGACCCGCTCGGACAGCCGGAGCGGGCGCGGTCGTGGAGTCGGTGTCGAACTCGGTGGCAAGCGCTGTCATCAGCAGCCGATCAGCCGCGCCGCCAGGTAGGACTCGACCTGGTCGAGCGCGACCCGCTCCTGCTGCATCGAGTCGCGTTCCCGGACGGTGACGGCGTCGTCGTCGAGCGTGTCGAAGTCCACGGTGACGCAGAACGGTGTGCCGATCTCGTCCTGCCGCCGGTAGCGCCGGCCGATGGCCTGGGCGTCGTCGAAGTCGACGTTCCAGTTCCGCCGCAACCGCGCCGCGAGGTCGCGGGCCTTCGGCGAGAGGTCGGCGTGGCGTGACAGCGGCAGCACCGCCGCCTTGACCGGGGCCAGGCGGCGGTCCAGGCGCAGCAGCGTCCGCTTCTCCATGACGCCCTTGGCGTTGGGGGCCTCGTCCTCGACGTAGGCGTCCAGCAGGAAGGCCAGCACCGCCCGCGTCAGACCGGCCGCGGGCTCGATGACGTACGGGGTCCACCGCTCGTTGGCCGCCTGGTCGAAGTAGGTGAGGTCGACCCCGGAGTGCTTGGTGTGGGTGGAGAGGTCGAAATCCGTGCGGTTCGCGATGCCCTCGAGCTCGGCGAACTCCGAGCCGCCGAAGCCGAACCGGTACTCGATGTCGACGGTCCGCTTCGAGTAGTGGGAGAGCTTCTCGGCCGGGTGCTCGTAGCGGCGCAGGTTCGCGGGGTCGAGGCCGAGCTCGACGTACCAGTCGAAGCGCTGCTGCAGCCAGTACTCGTGCCATTCCTCGTCGGTGCCGGGCTGGACGAAGAACTCCATCTCCATCTGCTCGAACTCGCGGGTGCGGAAGATGAAGTTGCCGGGGGTGATCTCGTTGCGGAAGCTCTTGCCCACCTGGGCGATGCCGAACGGCGGCTTGCGGCGCGAGGTGTTCAGCACGTTGAGGAAGTTGACGAAGATGCCCTGCGCCGTCTCGGGACGCAGGTAGTGGACGTTCTCCTCCGACTCGACCGGGCCGAGGTAGGTCTTGAGCATCATGTTGAAGTCGCGCGGTTCGGTCCACTGGCCCCGGGTGCCGCAGTTCGGGCACGGCACGTCGGCCATGCCGTTCTCGGGCAGCCGGCCGTGCTTGGCCTCGTAGGCCTCCTCCAGCTGGTCGGCGCGGTTGCGCTTGTGGCAGCTCAGGCATTCGACCAGCGGGTCGGTGAAGACGTCGAGGTGGCCGGACGCGCGCCACACGTCGGTGGCCAGGATGACGGCCGAGTCGAGTCCGACGACGTCGTCGCGTCCCTGCACCAGGGCCTTCCACCACTGCCGGCGGACGTTCTCCTTCAGCTCGACGCCGAGCGGGCCGTAGTCCCAGGCCGAGCGGGTGCCGCCGTAGATCTCGCTCGACGGGAAGACGAAGCCGCGCCGCTTGCTCAGGTTGACGACGGCGTCGTTGCGCTTGGCGGCATCGGTGGCGGACGAGGGCACGCGGAACTCCTGCAGTCGTGGCTAGTGCGGAACCTCCAGGGTATCCGGGGCCGGCGAACCCGCTTTCCGGCGCTCGGTCCGCCGCTCGGCCCGCCCCGAGCGCCGCCGCTCGATCCGCCCGGCGCCGAGGTGCACGAGCACGGCCAGCAGCGCCCCGGTGAGGCAGTCGACGACGTAGTGCTCGCCGCTGTAGGCGAGGCTGAAGGTCATGAACAGCGGGTAGGCGACCAGCAGCGGCCGCCACGCCTTCCGGACGCGCGGCCATACGAGCAGCACGAACAGCACCGTGCCCCCCAGGTGCAGCGAGGGCACCGCGGCGACGTTGTCCACCGAGTCCTGCCCGGCGGTGATCACGGCGTCGGCGAAGCGTAGGTGCAGGTCGGTCAGCCCCCGCACCGAGATCCGCTGGACGTACGGCTGCGCGTGCGGGACGTGGGTGGTGAACGGCCCGAGCAGACCGCCGGGCCGCGGGTTGCCGAAGGTCAGGCAGTAGGGGTTGGCGGGGTGGTTCGCCACCGCGGACGCCGAGCACTTCGCCGCGGCCCACGGCGGCGCGGCCGGGGCCAGCGCGAAGGCCACGAATCCCAGGAACGACAGCGCGACGAACCGCAGCGACCACCGGTAGAAGTCCGCGCGGCGCCGCAGCCACATGACCGCGGCCGTCACGTACGGCAGGAAGAAGAAGGAGATGTAGCAGAGCGAGACGGCCACGTCCCACCACTGCGCGGTGGCGTGTTTCAGGTGCTCCTGCAGCCACACGGTCGGGATGTGGCCGGCGAAAAAGAAGCGCTCGACCGAGACCTGCGGCTGCCACCAGGTGGGCATGCCCATGGTGTCGGCGAGGCCGCGCAGGTAGTCGTAGGCCACCAGCACGGCCGCGAAGGGCAGGAAGTCCAGCAGCACCGCCAGCACCGACCGTCGACCGATGCTGAGCGCCATGAGCAGGGCCATCAGCCACAGCAGCAGGTCCGATCGCAGCCACGGGATGCCGCCCAGGATGACCTGGCGGGCGAAGACCAGCCCCCAGAGCCCGACCAGCCCCCAGCGCACCCCCTGCAGCAGTTCGTCGCCGAGCCAGGCGGGGCGGCGCACCCCCCGACACGTCTCCGCCACCCGCGCGGGCAGGGCGCGGACCGGGGCGAGCGTCATGCCAAGGGGTTGCGGTCGCTGTCGTAGCGCGCTGCCTCCCCGCCGGGCCCCACCTCGAGCAGGGCCTCGAACCCGCCCGGGACGTCCAGCGCGTCCGCCAGCAGCGGCGTGGCGTGCAGCTTGACGTCATAGTTGCCGAGGGCCCGGCGGTAGGACCCGATGTCGTCCCACTCGGTCAGCAGCAGCCATGCCCCGGGGTCGTCGGTGGAGCGGCCGAGGCTGCCGCGGCGGTAGCCGGGTCGAGCAGCGAGCGCGACCAGCGCCGCCTCCGCCCGGGCCGGCAAGTCCTCGCCGTCCGCCTGGAAGTGGGTCACAGCGATCACGACGTGCCGCCGGGCTGCACCGGGCCGGCGCCGCCGAAGCGCCGGTCTCGCTGGGCGTACTCCAGGCACGCCTGCCACAGGTGCCGCCGGTCGAAGTCCGGCCACGGCGTGTCGACGAACGCCAGCTCGGCGTAGGCCGACTGCCACAGCAGGAAGTTCGACGTGCGCTGCTCCCCCGACGTGCGAATGAACAGGTCGACGTCCGGCAAGCCCGGCTCGTCCAGATAGGAGGCGATCGTCCGCTCGTCGATCTTCGCCGGGTTCAGCCGGCCGGCCTGCACCTCGCGGCCAAGGGCGCGGACGGCGTCGACGATCTCGGCCCTGCCGCCGTAGTTGACGCAAAACTGCAGCGTCAGGCGGCTGTTCTCCCGGGTGTACTGCTCGGCGTCCTCGAGTTGGCTGATGACGCTGCGCCAGAGCCGGGGCCGCCGCCCCGCCCACCGGATCCGCACGCCCAGGGCGGCGAGCTCGTCGCGGCGGCGTCGGATGACGTCCTTGTTGAAGCCCATGAGGAAGCGGACCTCCTCGGGCGAGCGGCGCCAGTTCTCGGTGGAGAACGCGTAGGCCGAGACGGTGCCGACGCCGAGTTCGATGGCGCCGTGCAGCACGTCCATGAGGCTCGCCTCCCCGGCCCGGTGCCCCTCCGTGCGCGACAGTCCGCGGGAGTGCGCCCACCGCCCGTTGCCGTCCATGACGATCGCCACGTGTCTCGGCACGAGGGCGGCGGGGATCTCGGGCGGGGTCGCTCCGGACGGGTGCGGCGGCGGATCCGGCCACCGCGCGCCGGAGCGGTCGGAGGCGGTCGCGGTCATCGCGCCAGGCTATCCCTCCCGCCGCGATCTTCATGGCTCCCTGCCCTCCCGGCTTCCGGTGGCTCTCAGCGCAACAGCATCGCCACAACGCCACAATCAGGTGCGGTCGACGAGGGGGAGGGAGCGCAGGCCGCGCTCGAGGTGCCACTGCAGGTGCGCGGCGACCAGGCCGCTGGCCTCTCGCCGCTCGGGGGCGTCGCTGGAATCGGCGACCGGCCAGTCGCCGCCGAGCAGGGCCACCATGAGATCGACGGTCGCCCGGGCGGGGCGGGCCGAGCCGGGCGGCCGGCAGCTGTCGCAGACCGCCCCGCCGGCGGCGACGTTGAACGCGGTGTGCGGGCCGCGTTCGGAGCAGACGGCGCACTCGTGCAGCGCCGGTTCCCAGCCGAAGTCGGCCATCGCCCGCAGCAGGAAGGCGTCCAGGACGAGGCCGGCGGTGTGGGCGCGGGTGGCGAGCGCCCGCAGCGCCCCGACGAGCAGCAGGTAGAGCCGGAGCGCGGGCTCGCCCTCGACCGTCAGCCGTTCGGCGGTCTCGCAGATCGCGGCGGCCGCCGTCCAGCCCGGGTAGTCGCCGGCCAGTTGGGCTCCGAAGGCGTTGAGCGACTCGGTCTGCTGGACGACGTCGAGGCCGCGCTGCCCGCCGGGCCCGGCCTGCCCTTCGGGCAGGCGCGAGTAGAGCTGGACGTCGACCTGACTGCCGGGCTCGAGCCGGGCGCCGAAGCGGGAGGACGTGCGGCGCACGCCCTTGGCCACGGCCCGGACGCGGCCGTGCCGCCGGGTGAGCAGGGTGACGATGCGGTCGGCCTCGCCGAGCTTGTGCACCCGGAGCACGACCGCCTCGTCGCGATAGAGCGGCACGCTTCCATCGTCGCACCGGCGTACGACAACACGGCCCGGCCGCGCCGGGCCGGGACCGCCGGGCCGATACCGTCGGGCCGTGCCGAGAACCGGACCGCAGCCGACCGCCCCGCTCGACGGCGTCCTGGTGGCGGACTTCAGCCGCGTGCTGGCCGGTCCGCTCGCCACCATGCACCTCGCCGACCTCGGCGCCACGGTGGTCAAGGTGGAGCGCCCGGGCGCCGGCGACGAGACCCGCGCCTGGGGCCCGCCCTGGTCGGGTCAGTCGGGTGAGTCGGGTGACTCGGGGGACACGTCGTCCTACTTCGCCGGCATCAACCGCAGCAAGTGGGGCCTCACCCTCGACCTGGCCGACCCGGACGACCTCGATCGGGCCCGGGAACTCGCCCGCCGGGCCGACGTGATGATCCAGAACTTCCGGCCCGGTGGCCTGACCCGCCACGGGCTCGACCACGAGAGCGTCGCGGCCGCGAACCCGCGCGTCGTCTACTGCTCGATCTCCGGGTTCGGCCCCGGTGCCGGGGCCGACCGCCCCGGCTACGACTTCCTGGTGCAGGCGGTCGGCGGGCTGATGAGCGTCACCGGCGAGCCGGACCGGGAGCCGATGAAGGTCGGGGTGGCGCTGGTCGACGTTCTCACCGGCAAGGACGCGGTCATCGGCATCCTCGCCGCCCTCGCCCGGCGGGAGCGCACCGGCCGCGGCGACCACGTCGAGGTGAATCTGCTCTCCAGCCTGCTCGGCGGGCTGGTCAACCAGGCCTCCGGCTACCTGGCCACCGGGACGCCGCCGGGGCGCATGGGCAACGCGCACCCCTCGGTCGCGCCGTACGAGACGCTGGCCTGCGCCGACGGCCGGGTCGCGGTGGCCTGCGGCAACGACGGTCAGTTCCGGCGGCTCGCGGGAGCGCTCGGCCGTCCGGAGCTCGCCGACGACGCCAGGTTCGCGACCAACCCGGCACGGGTGATCAATCGAGCGACGTTGGTGCCGCTGCTCGAGGAGGCGATGTCCTCCGCGGGCGCCGACGAGTGGGAGCGACGTCTCGCCGCGGCGGGGGTGCCGGCCGGCCAGGTCGAGGACATCGGCGCCGCCGTGGAGCGGGCCCGCGGCTACGGCCTCGACCCGCTGCTCGACGTCGGCGCGGGGCACGCGCCGCAGGTGCGCCACCCGATCCGCTACGCCGACGCCCGCACCGCGGCGCCGAGCCCGCCGCCGGTGCCGGACGAGCACGGCGACGCGATCCGCGCCTGGCTGGCCGGCGGTGCCCCGCCCTGGGGGTCCTGAGCGGCCCTCAGGCCGGCACGGAACCTGCGGCGGGTGCCGGCGTCCTGGCCCGCAGCCGGGCGTGCAGCAGCACCGCCAGCAACGCCGTCAGGACGCCGGCCCCGACCGAGACGCCGAAGGCGATCCGCGCGCCGTAGGCGTCGGTGACGTGACCCGTGATCGCCGCCCCGCCCCCGTAGCCGAGGCTGAGGCCGGTGACCAGCCAGGCCAGCCCCTCGGTGAGGGAGGCCCCGGGGACCAGCTGCTCGATGAGCCCGAACGCGGTCGTCAGGGTGGGGGCGATCCCGAACCCCACGACGAAGGTGCACAGCGCGAGCACGGCGATCGAGCCGGCGGCGAGGAACAGCGGCGGCAGGAGGCCGAAGATCACAGCCTGCACCCGGAAACGGTCGAGCAGCGGCCGCTGCCAGGTTCGGGTGCCGTAGAGGAAGCCGGCCACCGCGCTCCCGCCGGCGAACGCGGCGAGCACCGCACCGCTGAGCCCGCGTTCGCCGTGCTGGCCGCAGAAGGCGACGATGCTCACCTCGGCGCCGGCCAGGACCACGCCCATCGCGGCAGCGACCACGATGAGCAGGGGCATGCCCCGCTCCAGGACGGCGGAGCGGTGCGCCGGCTGGCCGTGCGGCCGCGGCGGTGGGGCCGAGTCGCGGCGGGAGTACAGCCAGACCGCACCCCCCACGACGAGCGCGGTCGCGATGTAGAGCACCAGGACAGGGGTCACCCGGGTGGCGATCACGGTCGCGATCAGCGGGCCGGTGACGAAGACGATCTCGTCGAGCGTGGATTCCAGCGAGTACGCCGTCCCGAGTTCCGGTCGGCCCGCCAGCACGTAGGACCAGCGTGCCCGCACCAGCGACGAGACCGACAGGAACAGGAAGCCGCAGGCGGCGGTGGGCGGTAGGAGCGTCCAGTTCGGCGCCCCCGCGGTGAGGAGCAGTGCGAGCGCGACGGTCGCCGCGGCGTGCAGCACCGTGGCCGGCAGCAGGATCCGCTGCTGCCCGATCCGGTCCGAGACCCGCGCGAGGACCGGGTTGCCGACGCCGTTGGCGACGACGTAGACCCCACTGAGCACGCCGGCGAAGCCGTACTGGCCGGTCCGCGCCGAGAGGATGAGCACCAGCCCGATCGGGTAGATCGCGATCGGGAGCCGCATCACCCAGGCCGCTGCGCAGAAGGCCGCCGTGCCACGGGTGCGGAAGACGGCGCGGTAGACGTCGAGCATCCGGCTCTAAAAGCCCAGCCGGTGCAGCTTCTTCGCGTCGCGCTGCCACTCCCGCTCGACGGCCACGTGCAGCGCGAGGTGCACCCGCTCCCCGAGCAGCGTCTCGATGCCGGCCCGGGCGGCGGTGCCGATCCGCTTCAGCCGGGCCCCCTTCGGCCCGATGACGATGCCCTTCTGGCTATCGCGTTCGAGGTGGATGGTGGCGAAGACCTCCTGCAGCCCCGACTCCCGTCGGCGGATCTCGTCGATGGTGACGGCGATCGAGTGCGGCAGCTCGTCGCGGACGTCCTCGAGCGCGGCCTCGCGGACCAGCTCGGCGATACGGGTCTCGACTTCGGTGTCGGTCTCGACGTCGTCCGGGTAGAGCATCGGCCCTTCGGGCAGGTGCCCGGTGAGCAGGCCGGCCAGCAGATCCACCTGGTCGCCCGAGACCGCCGACACGGGCACGACGTCGGCGAAGTCGCCCAGCTGCGACACCGCGACCAGCTGCTCGGTGATCCGCTGCCGGGACGCGAGATCGGTCTTGGTCACGATCGCGACGACGGGCGCGCGCAGCTCCGCGAGCTCGGCGGCGATGAACCGGTCACCTGGACCGATCCGCTCGGTGGCCGGCACGCAGAAGCCGACGACGTCGACCTCGGCGAGGGTCTCCCGGACGACGTCGTTGAGCCGCTGCCCGAGCAGCGTGCGGGGCCGGTGCAGTCCCGGCGTGTCGACGAGCACGAGCTGGGCGTCGTCGCGAGTGACGATGCCGCGCACCGCGTGCCGCGTGGTCTGCGGCTTGTCGCTGGTAATGACGATCTTGCTGCCCACCAGGGCGTTGGTCAGCGTCGACTTGCCCGCGTTCGGGCGCCCCACGAAGCAGCAGAAGCCGGACCGGAACACCATGCGGACATCCTCGCACCCGACCGTCTCGGGCTTCCCGGGGATGACAGCATCGGGCGGTGACGACCCGGCACCGCTACGGCGACGATGCGTCCCAGTTCGGCGACCTGACCCGCCCGGAGGGCGACTCCCGAGGCACGGTGGTGATCGTCCACGGTGGCTTCTGGCGGGCGCGCTACGGCCTCGACCTCGGGCGCCCGCTCGCCGCTGATCTCGCCGGGCGCGGGTACACGGCCTGGAACTTCGAGTACCGGCGCGTCGGCAACGGCGGCGGCTGGCCGGCCACGCTCGAGGACGTGGCGGCGGCCATCGACCTGCTTCCGGGCCTCGATGTCGACACCGACGCGGTGGTGGCGGTCGGTCACTCCGCGGGCGGGCAGCTGGCGGCGTGGGCCGCGGGACGCCCGTCGCTCCCGGCCGGCTCGCCCGGCGCCGAGCCCGCGGTGACGCTCGCCGGCGTGATCTCGCAGGCCGGCGTGCTCGACCTGCACACGGCCGCCACCACGGGCGTAGGCGGCGGCGCCGTCCTCGACTTCCTCGGCGGCTCCCCGACGCAGGTGCCGGGCCGGTACCGCGTCGCCGACCCCCTCGCGGCCGTCCCGATCGCCGCGCCGATCCTGTGCCTGCATGCGCGAGCGGACGACAACGTCCCGTTTGCGCAGAGCAGCGCTTATGTCGATGCGGCAACCGCGGCGGGCGGCGCGGCGGCGCTGTGGGAGACCGCCGGGGACCATTTCACCGTCATCGACGCCGCCTCGGCGGCCTGGGCCACGGCCCGAGCGGCGCTGCCCGCGCTGCTCGCCGGCCGGCTGCCGGACTGACCCCCGTCAGCGCAGGCTGCCGTCCGGTCCGGCGCGCAGCAGCGTGGCTCCGGCCGAGACATCTCGCACCGCGGACTCACCCGGCTCGTCCGTGGGGTCGTCGCCCAGGATGACCGCGGCCTCGAGACCGGCCGCGCCGGAGGACACCGCCATCGCCACGGCCACCTGCAGCGCGGACAGCGGCAGCGAAGGCAGCGCCACGGTGGCGGCCACGTAGGTCCGGCCGTCGCCGTCGCGGACCGCCGCCCCCTGGGCCGCCCCGGTGCGGGCCCGGGCGGAGCGGGCGAGAGTGACCAGCTTGGCGTCCTCCGGGTCCAGCCCGTCGGCACCCGGCCCGTAGGCAGAGTCGGTCATCGAGTTCCCCTTCTACGAGCGGGCGTGCGTGGCCGGGGCGTCGGCGTCCTCATCCTCCTGCTCGGCCGCGGCGTCGTCGTCCTCGGGCTCGGGCAGCTTCGTCACCACGATGGTGTCCACGCGGTTCCGGCGCCCGCCGACGTCCTCGGCCAGCAGCTCCAGCCCGTGCACGACGGCCGTGGAGCCGGCGATCGGGACCCGCCCGAGCGCCTCGGCCAGCAGCCCGCCGACGGTCTCGACGTCGTCGCGGTCCGGGATCTCGACGCCGAACAGCTCGGCGAGGTCCTCGACCGCGAGCCGCGCCGTCACGCGGGCGCGCTCGTCGTCGAGCTGTTCGATCGGCGGGCGCTCGTTGTCGTACTCGTCGGTGATCTCGCCGACGATCTCCTCGAGGATGTCCTCGATGGTGATCAGCCCGGCGGTGCCGCCGTACTCGTCGATGACGATGGCCAGGTGCGAGCGGGCCGCCTGCATCTCGCGCAGCAGCGTGTCCACCCGCTTGGACTCGGGGACGAAGACGACCTCGCGCATGACGTCGCCGACGGTGGTGTTCCGGGCGCCCTCGGCGTCCTGGGACCGGCGGGTGAGGTCCTTGAGGTAGACGACGCCGACGACGTCGTCGGTGTTCTCCCCCACCACCGGGATCCGGGAGAACCCGCTGCGCAGCGCGAGCGCCAGCCCCTGCCGCACCGACTTGGTCCGCTCTATCCAGACGATCTCGGTGCGAGGCACCATCACCTCGCGGGCGATGGTGTTGCCCAGCTCGAACACCGACTGGATCATCTGCCGCTCGCCGTGCTCGACGACGCCGCGCTGCTCGGCCATGTCGACGAGTTCCCGCAGCTCGACCTCGGAGGAGAACGGCCCGTCGCGAAACCCGCGTCCCGGCGTGATCGCGTTGCCGAGCAGGGTGAGCAGCGCGGCGAGCGGATTGAACAGCCGCCCCAGCACACGCACGGCAGGCGCCCCGGCCAGCGCGACCCGGTTGGGGTGCTGCCGGCCGAGGGTTCGCGGCCCCACGCCCACGACCGCGTACGACACCACGATCATCACCACGACCGTCAGCAGGACCACCGGCCAGCGCGCGCCGAACACCGCGCGGGCCACGATCGTCACGAGGACCGTGGCGGTCAGCTCGCACGACACCCGCAGCATGAGCAGCAGGTTGGTGTACCGCGGCCGGGCCGCCACCACGGCCGCCAGCGCCTTCGCGCCCGGCACCTCCTCGCGGACGAACTCGTCCACTCGCGCCTTCGACACCCGTCCCAGCGCGGAGTCGACGCAGGCCAGCAGCCCGCCGATCGGGACGAGCAGGATCGCCACGATCAGCGCAACGATGTCCCCCGCGCTCATCGCCGCGACCCGGGTCTGTCGTGCCCGCTCTCAGTGCCCATCGCGCACCTCACCACCGGTGCCGGGCAGGGGGGCGCGGATCGGGCCGAGACCGGAGCGAGCCGTCCAGTCCCGCGTCAGCCGGGCCTGCAGGTCGAACATCTCCTTCTCCTCCTCCGGCTCGCCGTGGTCGTAGCCGAGGAGGTGGAGGATGCCGTGCGTGCACAGCAGGTGCAGCTCGGCCTCGGTGGAGTGCCCGGCCGAGGCAGCCTGGTCGGCGGCGACGGCGGGGCAGAGCACGACATCGCCGAGCATGGTCTCGCCGGCGTCGTCGTCGGTCCGGGGCGGCGCCGACGGGTCGATCCGCTCGGCCGGGCCGTCCGGGCCGTCCATCGGGAAGGCCATGACGTCGGTCGGGCCGGGCAGATCCATCCACTGCTGGTGCAGCGTCGCCATGGTGTCGGCCTCGACGAGCAGCACCGACACGTCGGCGAGCGGGTCGACCCCCATGGCGTCGAGCACGAAGCGGCCCAGATCGGTGAGGCCGCGCTCGTCGATCCGCGCGCCCGACTCGTTGCTGACTTCGATCGACATCAGCGGCGGGCGTGCGGCGCGTTGTGCGCCGAGCGCTGTTCCCTGGCGTCGAAGCGCTCGTAGGCGTCGACGATCTCACCGACCAGCCGGTGCCGGACGACGTCGGTGGAGGTGAGGTTCGAGAAGTGGACGTCCTCGATCTCGGAGAGGATGTCGCGGACCACCCGCAGCCCGCTGCGCGAGCTGCCGGGCAGGTCGACCTGGGTCACGTCGCCGGTGACGACCACCCGGGAGCCGAAACCGAGCCGGGTCAGGAACATCTTCATCTGCTCCGGCGTGGTGTTCTGCGCCTCGTCCAGGATGATGAAGGCGTCGTTGAGGGTGCGCCCGCGCATGTAGGCCAGCGGCGCGATCTCGATGGTGCCGGCCTGCATCAGCCGCGGCAACGAGTCCGGGTCGAGCATGTCGTGCAGGGCGTCGAACAGCGGCCGCAGGTACGGGTCGATCTTGTCGAACAGGGTGCCGGGCAGGAACCCCAGCCGCTCCCCCGCCTCGACGGCCGGACGGGTCAGGATGATCCGCGTGACCTCCTTGGCCAGCAGCGCCTGCACCGCCTTCGCCACCGCCAGGTAGGTCTTCCCGGTGCCGGCCGGGCCGATACCGAAGACCACGGTGTGCCGGTCCATGGCCTCGACGTAGTGCTTCTGGTTCAGCGTCTTCGGGCGGATGTTCTTGCCCCGCCGGGACAGGATGTTCAGGCTCAGCACGTCCGCCGGACGCTCGACGCTGTCGGCCGTCAGCATGGCGTGGACGCGGGCCACGGCGTCGCCGGTGAGGTTCTGGCCGGACTTGACGAGCGCCAGCAGCTCCTCGAAGAGGCGGACCGTGGTGGCGTTCTCGGCCGGCTCCCCGGTGATGGTGATCTCGTTGCCGCGGACGTGGATGTCGCTGGCCACCAGCGACTCGATGCCTCGCAGCAGCTCGTCCCCGGTGCCGAGCAGCGCAACCATCGCCTGCTCACCGGGCACGACAAGTGTCGTGGAGACGCGTCCCGCGGGCGACGCGGGCTCGATTGGGTCGGTCAAGATGCCCCTTCTGGCGGCGACGGCCGGTCGGTGAGCCTGGCCCCTCCACTGTACTGCCGTGGCACCAGATTTGACCGGTTCGAGAGCCGCGGGGGCGCCCGGGCTCCGGCTACCCGGGCGGCCAGGCCATCGGCCGGCCGGCGAGCACGTGGGCGTGGACGTGGAAGACGCTCTGCCCCACCTCGGCTCCGGTGTTCAACACGGTGCGGAAGTCCGACAGGCCCTCCTGGGCCGCGACGCCGCGGATGCCGGCCAGCAGACCGGCGGCAGCCTCGGTGTCGCCGGCGGCGTCGACGACGTCGGTGAGGTGTTTGCGGGTCACGACCAGCACGTGCGTGGGCGCCTGGGGGTTCAGATCGACGAAGGCGTAGGTGTGCTCGTCCTCGTAGACCTTGGTGGACGGGACGTCGCCCGCCACGATCTTGCAGAAGATGCAGTCGCCGGACATGTCCGCAGCCTAACCGCGCCCGGGGCTCAGGTGGTGGCGCTGTCACCGGTCCAGGTGGACCATGGCTCGGTCCAGTAGCCGCCGTCCCACGGCTGGAGCTTCGGGGCGCCCTTGGCACCGTGCACGACCACCGGGTCGCCCACGATCGAGTGGTTGTAGAACCAGACCGCATCGGCGGTGCGCAGGTTCAGGCAGCCCTCGGAGACGTCCTGGCCGTGATTCTGCTGGTAGATCGTGCTGTTGAACTGGTGCAGGTAGATGCCGCCGACGCTGATCTTGGTGGAGTACGGCACTTTGAGCTTGGTGTAGCCGTTTTCGGCAGTCGCCGGCAGGCCGTAGCTCTGCGACGACATGATCGCCGGGTTCTCGTGGTCCAGGACCGTGTAGGTGCCGTCCAGCGTGTAGAAGTTGAAGTACTTGCCGTCAACGGTCTCGCCGCCGTGCTTGCCCATCGAGGTGTTCATCTCGCGCAGCAACCGGTGGTGGGCGTCGTAGACCTTCACCTTGTCGACCTGCGGGGCGTTGTCGTAGGCCTGGGTGATCTGCCGCCGCCCGATGGTGAAGCTCACCGACTCGTCGGAGGCGCCGTAGACCCCGCCGCCGGTGTCGAGGCCGTAGACCTTCGCGGTGACGGTGACCTTGGTGTGGGCGGGCCAGAAGTTCTTCGGGCGGTAGGCCACGTCCTCGTCGTCGCGCCACGACCACACGCCGTGCACGGTGCGGTTCGTGGTCACCGACAGCCGGCTCTGGACCTTCGCCCGGTTCTGCACCGGCTGGTCGAAGTGCACCATCGGCACGATCCCGACACCGTAGGTCCCCGAGGAGAGGCCATACAGGCCCATCCGGTCGATCGACGCGTTCACCCGGGACTTCGGGGTCAGGGTGTGGAAGACGATCGTTCGGGTCGTCGGCTGTCCGGTGGTCGACACCGCCTTCGCGTGGATCGTGTAGGTCTTGGCGTAGCCGAGCACCTCGGTGGTGTGCCAGGAGCCGTCGCCGTCGGCCATCGCCCCGCTCACGCGCTCGCCGGACTGGTTGGTCATCGTCAGCCCGGTGAGCGTGCCGTCGCTGACGGTCACGTGGATCGGCGAGACCGGGTTGATGCCGTTCGCCCCGTTGTTCGGGCTGCTCGCGATCGTCGCCGTGACGCCGGGCGCGCTGGAGGACGGCGACGTGCCGGCGCTGGGGGGCGAGGCGGGCGAGGTACCCGGGTCGGCGGGGCCGGTCGCCGCGGTGGCGCTGCACGCCGCCACGGTGACCACTGCCGCTGCGACCCCGAGGCCGGTCGACGCGAACGTCCAGCGGCGTCGACGGCCGCGAGCTGCGGCGTCGACCACGGTCGTCGGACCGAACATGCGTCCACCTCTCCCAGTTACGGAACTCCAAGCAGGCACGGCTCCCGGCAGGGCCTCCCGAACAGAAGACGTGCGTCCGGCCCGATCGGTTGCCTTCCGAGACCCAGGCGTGATCATCCCCACCGTCCGAGCCGCAGCGAGAGCGCCGCGAGCGCGGCCGGACCGGCGGTGGAGGTGCGCAGGACGGGCGCGCCCATCCGCACCGTCCGCGCGCCGGCCGCGCCGAAGGCGTCCAGTTCGTCGGGCGTGAGGCCGCCCTCCGGCCCGACCACCACGACCAGCTCCGGGCCGGCCGGCAGCGGAACCGCGGCGAGCGACTCGGCGGCGTCCTCGTGCAGGACGAGCCCGCCGGCGAGCCGGGCCGCCACGTCCGCGGTGGAGGCGGGCCGGGCGACGGCGGGAATCCAGGGCCGGCGGCTCTGCTTGGCGGCCTCGCGGGCGGTGCGCCGCCACCGTTCGAGCGCCTTCTCGCCGCGGGCACCGTCCCAGCGGACGACCGACCGGGTGGCCGCCCACGGCACGATCTCGTCCACCCCCAGCTCGGTCATGGTCTCGACGGCGAGTTCGGCCCGGTCGCCCTTGGCCAGCGCCTGGACCACGACGAGGCGCGGCTCGGGCGGCGGGACGGTCCGCCGCCCGGTGACCTCCAGCGTCAGCTCGTCGCCGCCGGCCGACCGGACGACGCAGTCGAGGACCCCGCCGCGGCCGTCGCCGACCAGAAGCAGCTCCCCCGCGCGCAGCCGCCGCACCCGGGCGGCGTGCCGCCCCTCCTCACCGTCGAGGACGAACCGGTCGGCCTCGGACAGCTCGCCGACGAGAAAGAGCGGCGGCGTCACTGCCGGAAGGCGCCGCGCACCTTGCCGAACAGCCCACCCGAGCGGCTGGCCAGCGAGACGTCCTCGTCCCGCAGCTCGGCCAGCTGCCGCATCAGCGCCTCCTGCTCCTCGTCCAGCCGCGTGGGGGTGCGGACCTCGACGTGGACGTAGAGGTCACCGCGGACCGAGCTGCGCAGCTTCGGCACGCCGCGGCCGCGCAGGTTCAGCACCGCGCCGCTCTGCGTCCCGGGCCGGATCTCGATCTTCTCCTCCCCGTCCAGCGTGGTGAGGACCAGGTCGCTGCCCAGCGCGGCCGAGGTCATCGGGACGCCGATCGTGCAGTGCAGGTTGGCGCCCTCGCGGGTGAAGGTCTCGTGGGGCACCTCGGAGATCTCGACGTACAGGTCCCCGGCCGGCCCGCCTCCCGGGCCGACCTCCCCCTGCCCGGCCAGCCGGATCCGCATGCCGTCCTCGATACCGGCGGGCACGTCGACGGTCTTGGTCGCGCGCGAGCGCACCCGCCCCTCGGTACCGCACGTCGGGCACGGCGACGGGATCTGCTCGCCGGTCCCACCGCACGCCGAGCAGGCGCGGGTGGTCATGACCTGGCCGAGGAAGGAGCGCTGCACCGACTGGATCTCGCCGGCTCCGCCACAGGTGGCGCACGTCCGCGGCGAGGTGCCGGGGGCGCAGCCCTTGCCCTCGCAGGTCTCGCACAGCGCGGCCGTCTCGACCGCGATCTCCTTGCGGACCCCGAAGGCGGTCTCGTCCAGGGTCAGCGACAGCTGCAGCAGCGCGTCGGCGCCGGGCCGGACCCGGCTGCGGCGGCCCCGGCCGCCGCCCATCGGGCCGCCGTTGCCGAAGAAGGCCTCGAACACATCGCCGAACCCGCCGAAGCCCCCGAACGGGCTGCCGGCGGCACCGGCGCCGGCCCCGGCCGCGCTCTGCGACAGCGGATCCCCGCCCAGGTCGACGATCCGGCGCTTCTCCGGGTCGGACAGGACGTCGTAGGCGAGGTTGACCTCCTTGAACCGATCGGCGGCGGCGGGGTCCGCGTTCACGTCCGGGTGCAGCTCTCGCGCCAGCTTGCGGAAGGCACGCTTGAGCTCCTCGGGAGTGGCGCCTTTCTGGACGCCGAGAATCCCGTAGTAGTCGCGGGGTTGATCACCTGGCATGCGTCGGTCCGTCCTCGAAACTCTCGTGGGCACGGGTTGGCAGTCGGAGTCGCCGAGTGCCAGTCCAGTGTACGGACGCGGCGCGGCTCACCGTTCTTCGAGCAGCGACCCGACGTACCGCGCGACGGCCGCCACCCGTGCCATGGTGTGTGCGTAATCCATGCGGCGCGGGCCGAGGACGCCGACGGCGCCCACCGCCGAGCCGTAGACGTTGTACCCACTCGAGACGACCGAGGCCGAGGCCAGCCCCTCGTGGTGGGTCTCGTTGCCGATCTGCACCACCACCGACGGCGTCACCATCGACGAGTCGAGCAGCCGCAACAGCACCACCTGCTCCTCGAGCGCCTCGAGCACCGGCCGGATCGCCGGGAAATCGAGGGTCTGGTTGCTCAGGTTGGCCGTGCCGCCGAGCACGACGCGGTCGCTGGTGGGCTCGACCAGCGCCTCGAGCAGCACCGTGCTCAGTGTGGTGAGCATGCCGCGCAGGTCGGGCGCGACCGCGCTGGGCAGCTCGGCGATGATCTCCGGCGCCTCGGACAGCCCGCGGTCGCGCAGCCGGGCGTTGAGCACGCCGCGGAGGTCGTAGACGTCGTGCTCCGGGACCGGCGCCGGCAGGTCGACCACCCGCTGCTCCACCCGGCCGGTGTCGGTGATCAACACCAGCATCACGCGGGTGGTCGAGACCGGGACCAGCTCCAGGTGCCGCACCTTGCTGCGCGACAGGGTGGGGTACTGCACGACGGCGACGTTGCGGGTCAGCTGCGCCAGCGCGCGCACGGCCCGGTGCAGCGTGTCGTCGAGGTCGACGGCGCCCTCGAGGAAGGTCGAGATCGCCCGCCGCTCGGCGCCCGTCAGCGGCTTGATCTCGGTCAGACGGTCGACGAACAACCGGTAGCCGGCGTCGGTCGGCACGCGGCCGGCGCTGGTGTGGGGCTGGGCGATGAGCCCCTCCTCCTCCAGCGCCGCCATGTCGTTGCGGATCGTGGCGGACGAGACCCCGAGGTCGTGCCGCTCGACCAGCGCCTTGCTGCCGACCGGCTCGTTGGTCGCGATGAAGTCGGCGACGATCGCGCGCAGCACCTCCAGCCTGCGCTCCTCGGCTCCCATGCCGCCATGGTATTTCGCCGATCGCTTTCGGGGGCGTGACGTAGGGTCGGCGCGTGATTTTTAAGGCCGTGCGCGAGGGGCGCCCGTACCCCGATCACGGCCTGTCCCCCCGGGACTGGGCGAACGTGCCGCCCCGGACGGTCCGCCTCGACGACCTCACCACGACCAAGCGGCAGCTCGCGCTGGACCAGCTGCTGGACGAGGACTCCACGTTCTACGGCGACCTGTTCCCGCACGCCGTCCACTGGCACGGCGAGATCTACCTCGAGGACGGGCTGCACCGCGCACTGCGGGCCGCGTTGCAGGGACGCACCACCATGCACGTCCGCATCCTCGACCTGGATGCCTTCCGCACCAGCTCCTGAGCCGCTCTCAGCCCGCGGCGAGCAACTCCTTGACCACGGCGTCGGCCATCAGGCGTCCGCGCTGGGTCAGCATCAGCCGGCCGCCGTCGACCGCCCGCCGGTCGACGAGCCCCCACTGCGCCAGCTGCGGCAGGACGGCCCGCGCCGACTCCGGCAGGGACAGCACCGGCAGGCCCTCGCGGCGCCGGACACCGAGCATGAGCCATTCGGTCAGCCTGGCCTGCTCGTCGAGGGTCTCGCGCCCGGCGGCCGGGCTCTCGCCCGCCTCGACCCGGGCGGTCCAACGGACCGGGTGCTTGAGATTCCACCAGCGCACGCCGCCGACGTGACTGTGGGCGCCGGGCCCGAACCCCCACCAGTTCGCGTCGGTCCAGTAGAGCTCGTTGTGCCGGCAGCGGGCGGCACCGCTTCGGGCCCAGTTGGAGATCTCGTACCAGTCGTAGCCGGCGGCCTGCAGCGTCTCGTCGGCCATCACGTACCGATCGGCCAGGACGTCGTCGTCGGGCGGCGGCACCACTCCGGAGGCGACCTGCCGGGCCAGGGCCGTCCCCTCCTCGACGACCAGGGCGTACGCGCTGACGTGGTCGGGGCCGGCCTGGATCGCGGCGTCGAGCGAGGCACGCCAGTCGGCGTCGGTCTCGTGGGGGCTGCCGTAGATCAGGTCGAGGTTGATGTGCTCGAACCCGGCGGCGCGGGCCTCGGCCACGGCGGCCTCCGGCCGGCCGGGGCGGTGGGCGCGGTCGAGGACGGCGAGCACGGTGGGCGACGCCGACTGCATCCCCAGCGAGACGCGGGTGAAGCCGGCCTCCCGCAGCGCGGCGAAATAGGCGGGAGTGACGGTCTCGGGGTTGGCCTCGGTCGTGACCTCGACCCCCTCGGCGAGGCCGAAGCGTTGCGCGATCTCGTCCACCACCAGCCCGAGGTGCTCGGCCGGCAGCAGTGTCGGGGTGCCGCCGCCGAAGAACACCGTGGAGACCGGTGGCATCCGGCTCCCGCCGCTGCCGTCGGCCAGCACGGCCGCGGCGAAGCGGACCTCGGAGACCAGGGTGTCGGCGTAGCTGTGCCGGCTCACGCCGGGCCCCAGCTCGGCCGCGGTGTAGGTGTTGAAGTCGCAGTAGCCGCACCGGGTCTGGCAGAACGGCACGTGGACGTAGACGCCGAATGGCACGTCGGCCGCCCGGGCCAGCGCGCTGCGCGGCAGCCGGCCGTCGCTCGGGGCGGGGTCACCGTGGGGTTGGGCGGGCGGCACGGATCCAGTGTGCCGCGCGGCACCGTCGTGGCAGGCGCGCACCCCGTAACCGATCGCCAGCGCCAGCACGAGGCCGACCAGGGCCACGAGCGGCCGGCGGACTCCACGACGCACGGCGTCCGACTCTAGGTGCCCTGTGATTCGATCGGTTCATGACTGGATCAATGACGGCAGCAACCATCCGACTCGCCGGTGCCGGCGGGGACGAGATCGAGGCCTACCAGGCCCGGCCCCAGGGCGACCAGCGGCGGGGCGGGGTCGTGGTCATCCACCACATGCCCGGTTACGACCGGGCGACGAAGGAGATCGTCCGCCGCTTCGCCGAGCTCGGCTACGACGCGATCTGCCCGAACCTGCACTACCGGGAGGCTCCCGGCGCGGACGCCGACGACGCCGCGGCGGCGAACCGCGCGGCCGGGGGCGTTCCGGACGACCGGCTGAGCGGCGACGTCGCGGCCGCGGCCGAACACCTGCGGGCGCTGTCGACCAGCAATCATCGCGTCGGCACGATCGGCTACTGCTCCGGAGGCCGGCAGGCGGTCCTGGCCGGCTGCACCGTCGACCTGCAGGCCGCCGTCGACTGCTACGGCGCGTTCGTCACCGAGCCCACCCCGGAGGGCTTCCCCATCGAGATCGGCAACCTGGTCGACCGCATCCCCGACCTGCGCTGCCCGCTGCTGGGGCTGTTCGGCAACGAGGACCAGCACCCGTCGCCGGAGGCGGTCGACGAACTCGAGCAGCTGCTCAAGGCGAGCGGCAAGACCTACGAATTCCACCGCTACGACGACACCGGGCACGGCTTCTTCGCCGTCGACCGCCCGTCCTACCGGGTGGCGGCCGCCAACGACGGCTGGGAGCGGATCACCGCCTTCTTCGCCACCCACCTCGGAGCCGCCTGATGTGCACCTACGCCACCGTCCGTACCAGCGTCGACGGCAGCGCGAAGGGGCCGGGCGGCTCGTGGCAGCACGTGTCGGACGCGACGGTCTACTTCGACCACCCGGTGCACGCGATGGCCGAGCACACGCTCAACATCGACCTCACCGACCCGAGTCGCGGTCCGTCGTCGCGGGTGGCGATGGAGCTCACCGCGTCCTCCGCGCGGGAGCTGATGAGCGCGATCCAGGCCGCCCTCGACAGCGCCCCGGCCGACATGACGCGCTGATCCCGGCCGCTAGGGTCGAGGCATGCGCGCCGTCTATGCCGAGTCCATCAATCCGGGCGATCCGCTGAAGGGACTGGTCGTCGGCGAGCGGCCTGATCCGGAGCCTCCGGCGGGGTGGACCCGGGTGGCGGTGAAGGCCGCCAGCCTGAACCACCACGACCTGTGGACGCTGCGCGGGGTCGGGATCAAGGCCGAGCAGCTGCCGATGATCCTCGGCTGCGACGCCGCCGGCATCGACGAGTCGACCGGCGACGAGGTCGTCGTCCATGCCGTCATCAACACCGAGGGCTGGACCGGCGACGACACCCTCGATCCGGGGCGCACGCTGCTGTCGGAGAAGCACCAGGGTTCGCTGGCCGAGTACGTGATCGTCCCGAAGCGCAACGTGCTGCCCAAGCCCGCCGACCTGTCGTTCGCCGAGGCGGCGTGCCTGTCGACGGCCTGGCTGACCGCCTACCGGATGCTGTTCGTGAAGTCCGGCCTGCGGCCGGGCCGGACCGTGCTCGTGCAGGGCGCCAGCGGCGGCGTCGCCAGCGCCTGCATCTCGATGGCCCGGGCCGCCGGCCTCCGCGTCTACGCCACCGCCCGCACGGAGCAGAAGCGCGCGACCGCGCTGGAGCTCGGCGCCCACCAGGCCTTCGAGTCCGGTGCCCGGCTGCCGGAGAAGGTCGACGCCGTCATGGAGACCGTCGGCGAGGCGACCTACGCCCACTCGGCCAAGTCGCTGAAGCCCGGCGGCCGCATCGTGATCTCCGGGGCGACGTCCGGGCCGAACCCGCCGGCCGACCTGAACCGGTTCTTCTTCCTGCAGCTCGAACTCGTCGGCTCCACGATGGGCACCAAGGCCGAACTCGGGGAGCTGATCTCGTTCCTCGACGCCACCGGCCTGCGCCCGCGGATCGACCGCACCATCCCGCTCGAGCAGGCGGCCGACGGGCTGCGCGACATGGCCGCGGGCGACCTCGTCGGCAAGATCGTCCTCGAGGTCTGAGCAGAGGGCCGGCTCGGCCCGCCAGTCCCGCCAGGTCCGGGTCACTTCTTGGCCGGCTCGCCACCTCCGGAGGTCGACAGCGCTGCGATGAAGGCCTCCTGGGGCACCTCCACCCGGCCGACCATCTTCATCCGCTTCTTGCCTTCCTTCTGCTTCTCCAGCAGCTTCCGCTTGCGGGTGATGTCACCGCCGTAGCACTTGGCGAGCACGTCCTTGCGGATGGCGCGGATCGTCTCGCGGGCGATGACGCGCGAGCCCACGGCGGCCTGCACCGGTACCTCGTACTGCTGCCGCGGGATGAGTTCCCGCAGCCGCGCGGTCATGGAGGTGCCGTAGGCGTAGGCCTTGTCCTTGTGCACAATCGCCGAGAAGGCGTCGACCGGCTCGCCCTGCAGCAGGATGTCGACCTTGACCAGGTCGGAGGTCTGCTCCCCCGCCAGCTCGTAGTCGAGGCTGGCGTAGCCGCGGGTGCGAGACTTCAGCTGGTCGAAGAAATCGAAGATGATCTCGGCGAGTGGCAGTGTGTACCGCAGTTCGACCCGGGTCTCGGACAGGTAGTCCATGCCCCCCAGCTGACCGCGGCGGTCCTGGCAGAGCTCCATGATCGGACCGATGTAGTCGCTCGGGGCGATGATCATCGCCTTGACGATCGGCTCGTGGGTTCCGGCGACCTTCTTGCCGCTGGGCCAGTCCGAGGGGTTGGTGACGATCTGCTCGTCGCCGTCCTCGAGCTCGACCCGGTAGACGACGTTGGGCGCGGTGCTGATGAGGGCCAGGTCGAACTCGCGCTCCAGTCGCGCCCGGGTGATCTCGAGGTGCAGCAGGCCGAGGAAGCCGCAGCGGAAGCCGAACCCCAGCGCGGCGCTCGTCTCCGGCTCGTAGTTCAGCGCGGCGTCGTTGAGTCGCAGCCTGTCCAGCGCGTCTCGAAGCAGCGGGTAGTCCGACCCGTCGAGCGGATACAGCCCGGAGTAGACCATCGGACGCGGGTCGCGGTACCCGCCGAGCGGCTCGGGCGCGGGCTTGGTCGCGGAGGTGACCGTGTCGCCGACCCGGCTCTGCCGCACGTCCTTCACGCCCGTGATGAGGTAGCCGACCTCACCCACCGACAGCCCGTCGGTGGGCTTCGGTTCGGGCGAGATGACGCCGATCTCCAGCAGCTCGTGGGAGGCCGAGGTCGACATCATCTGGATCCGCTCGCGGGGCGAGAAGTGCCCGTCGACGACCCGGATGTAGGTGATGACGCCGCGGTAGATGTCGTAGACCGAATCGAAGATCATCGCCCGGGCGGCGCCCTCGGCGTCGCCCACCGGGGCCGGGACCTCGCGGCAGATCCTGTCGAGCAGGGCTTCGACCCCTTCGCCGGTCTTGGCGCTGACCCGCAGCACCTCGCCGGGGTCGCAGCCGATGATGTGGGCCAGTTCGGCGGCGTAGTGGTCGGGCTGGGCGGCCGGCAGGTCGATCTTGTTCAGGACCGGGATGATCTGCAGGTCGTTCTCGAGGGCCAGGTAGAGGTTGGCGAGTGTCTGGGCCTCGATGCCCTGCGCGGCGTCCACCAGCAGCACGGCGCCCTCGCAGGCGGCCAGTGACCGGCTCACCTCGTAGGTGAAGTCGACGTGCCCCGGGGTGTCGATCATGTTCAGCACGTGCTGGGTGCCGGTGTCGCGGCCCGTCCACGGCATGCGGACGTTCTGCGCCTTGATCGTGATGCCCCGCTCGCGCTCGATGTCCATCCGATCGAGGTACTGGGCCTTGGCCTGCCGAGGGTCCAGCACGCCGGTCAGGCGCAGCATCTGGTCGGCGAGGGTCGACTTCCCGTGATCGATGTGGGCGATGATCGAGAAGTTGCGGATGATCGCCGGGTCGGTACGGCCGGCCGGCGGCGCCGAGGTCACAGGCGGAACTCACTCACTGTCGCTGGACTGTCGCAGAACGAATAGCACCTCCATGGTCTCATGCGCCCACCGGCGGCCCCTCGATCTGCTGGCCGCGGCCGGCGACGGCTAGCCTGCATCGCATGCGGGAGATCGTGGTGCTCACCGGCAACGCGCACCCGACGTTGGCCCACCGCATCTGCTCCTCCCTGGGAGTGCCCCTCTCGCCGGTCGACATCCGCCGCTTCAGCAACGACTGCCTCTACGTCCAGCTGCAGGAGAACTGCCGGCAGCGGGACGTCTACGTGGTGCAGCCGCTGGTGCCGCCCACGCAGGAGCACCTGATGGAGCTGCTGCTGATGCTCGACGCCGCCCGGGGGGCCTCGGCGGCGCAGGTGACCGCGGTGATCCCGCACTACGCGTACGCCCGGTCGGACAAGAAGGACGCGTCGCGGATCTCGATCGCCGGGCGACTGGTGGCCGACATGCTCACCACCGCCGGCGCCGATCGGGTGCTGACGATGTCCCTGCACGCGCCCCAGGTGCACGGGTTCTTCTCGGTGCCGGTCGACCACCTCACCGCCATCGGCGAGCTGGCCGAGCACTTCCGCGGGCGGGACCTGGCCGACACCGTCGTCGTGTCCCCCGACCTCGGCAACGCCAAGACGGCCACCCAGTTCGCGCGGCTGCTGGGGCTGCCGGTCGCCGCCGGCTCGAAGCAGCGGCTGGCCGACGATCGGGTGGTGATCGACTCCATCGTCGGCGACGTGCGGGGCAAGCGGGTGATCGTCCTGGACGACGAGATCGCCACCGGTGGCTCGATCCTCGAGCTGCTGAGCCGGCTGGCCGACCAGGGGTGCCAGGAGGCGGCGGTGGCCTGCACCCACGGGCTGTTCGCCGGTCGGGCGGTGAGCCGCCTGCGCGATCACCCGATGGTGAGCGAGGTGGTGACCACCGACACCGTGCCGCCCCCGGTCGACTGGCCGGAGTTGACGATTCACTCGGTGGCGCCGCTGTTCGCCGAGGCCATCAGCCGCATCCACGGCGGGGAGTCGATCAGCAGCCTGTTCGACGGCGTCGACCCGGCCCACGGCCCGCCGCAGCCGCAGCTGCCCTTCGCGGCGTCGCTGCAGGCCGTCGGGCAGGATGGGCGGCATGACTGACCAGCGCGCCGCCGCCGAGTACCGGGTCCCCGCCGTCGAGCTCACGAAGGGCGATCTCGTCAACACCCAGCCCGGTGAGGACGACTGGCAGGAGGTTCTCGGGGTCTACCGGAAGGCCGACGACGCCAGGAGCAACGAGATCAAGAAGCTGGTGAACTCCCTCGGCGGCCGGTATGTGGTGGTGCAGATGACCGACCTGCTGCCGGTCGACGGGGCGCTCTACTTCGACGACCAGGGCAACGCGATGGTCTACGGCGACGACGAGGACGACGACCAGCCGGCGACCGAGGTCATCAGCGATCAGCCGGGCGTGCGGACCTACCTGTTCACCAAGTACGAGCTGGTCTCGGTGCGTTCGTAGGGTCTTCCCGGATTTGGGGCCTTCCGAGCCCCGCTGCTAGGCTGGCGAGGTTGCCCATGGCAACAGACGTCGTAGGAGCAGACCCCAGCAGACCGAGGATTTCGTGGCGAACATCAAGTCCCAGATCAAGCGCATCCGTACCAACGAGGAGGCGCGGCAGCGGAACAAGGCCGTCAAGTCGCAGCTCAAGACTGCCGTGCGCCACTTCCGCAAGGCCGCCGACAGCGGTGACCGCGAGGCCACGTTGGAGGCGCTGCGCACCGCTTCCCGCAAGCTGGACAAGGCCGTCAGCAAGGGTGTCATCCACACCAACCAGGCCGCCAACAAGAAGTCGGCCATGGCGCAGCGCGCCAAAGGCGTCTGAGGCGCTCCGCGCCCACGAGATCTGAGGAACTCCAGCCCCATCACCGCTCGCCGCGGGCGGCGCCGATGCGTCGCACAGCGTGCTCGAGCGCGAACTCCGGGTCGGCTGCTGCACCCTTGACGTCGGCGTTGAGCGTGGCCACGACGCCCAACGCGCACCGCAGTCCCGGCTCGGTCCATTCCCGGGCCTGACTCCGCGCCCGCTTCACCTTCCACGGCGGCATGGCCAACCGTTTGGCCAGGTCGTACTCACTCCCCCTGCCCGCGGTCCACACGCGGGCCACCGTGCGGACCCCGTCGGCGAGCGCGTCGGCGATCACGACGTGCGGCACCCCGATCGCGAGCGCATGCCGTAGCGCCTCCAGGGCCTGGGCGCTGCGTCCCACGACCGCCAGGTCGGAGACGGCGAAGCCGCTGACCTCGGCCCGGCCGGTGTGGAACGCCCGCACCAGTTCGAGGCTGATCTCGCCGTTGGCGGAGTCGGCGACCAGCTGGTTCGACACCGCTGCGAGTTCCCGCAGGTCACTGCCGACGGCGTCGATCAGCACGGCCAGCGCGTCGGGCCCGATGCGCCCACCCAGCCGGCGGATCTCGCCGCGGACGAACTCCGCGCGCTCCTCGGCCCGGGTGATCTTCGCGCAGCCGATCTCCAGAGGCTTGCTCTTGCGGGCGGCGTCGAGCAGCGCCTTGCCCTTGGCCCCGCCCGCGTGCTGCAGGACCAGTCGGGTGCCCTCGCCGAGATCGCCCAGGTAGGGCCCGAGCACGGCCGCGGCGGCCTGCCGGATGTCCTGAGCGGCGGTGACCACGACGAGCCGGGCGTCGGCGAACAGCGACGGGCCGAGCATCTCGTGCAGTTCCGCGCCCTGCAGGTCGCTGCCGGTCAGCCGGGTCTCGGCGACGTCGGGATCGGCCGCCCGGGCCGCGGCGGCGACCGCGCTGACGGCCCGGTCGACGAGCAGGTCCTCGTCCCCGACCAGCAGGACCAGCGGGGGGAGGGAGTCGGGGAGGTCCTCGACGGTGATGGGGCGCGCCGGCATGCCGTCATCCTCGCACCGGCGTCCGACGCCGCCGCCGCCGCGGCCGGTCCCGGACGCGGCAGTGCGGCCGCCAGCACCGGCCCGCTGGCGGCCTTGCCGTGCAGCACCGTTCCCATGCCGGCCGAGGTGACGGTCACCGCGACGTCCCCGTCCTGGTCGGTGCGCAGCAGCGGTACCCCCAGCCTGGCCAGGTCGGCCAGCAGCACCGGCGACGGGTGGCCGTAGTCGTTGTGCAACCCGACCGAGACGACCGCCACCCGAGCGTGGACGGCGGCCAGGAAGGCTGGCGCGGAGTAGGCACTGCCGTGGTGCGGCACCTTCAGCACATCGGCGCGCAGATCGACGCCGGAGGCGAGCAGGTCTTGTTGCGCCTCGATCTCGGCGTCGCCCGTGAGCAGGATCCGAAGACCGTCGATCGTGGCGCGGGTGACCAGCGAGGAGTTGTTCGGGTCGGAGCGGGTGCCGTGGTAGGCCGCCGGTGGCCCCAGCACGTCGAGGCTCACGCGGCCGACGTGCAGGTGGGTGCCCGGCGGCGGCACCCGGGCCACGCGATGAACCGTGGCGTCGGCGGCGGTGAGGTCGTGGGCCCCGGTGGCCGGTTCGTCGAGCGGCCCCACCAGAACCTGCCCGACCCGGCGACGCCGGTAGGCGCCGGTCAGCCCGCCGACGTGGTCGATGTGCAGGTGGGTGAGCAGCACGAGCGGCAGTGAGGTCACGCCCAGATCGTCGAGGCAGCGGTCGATGAGCACCGGGTCCGGACCGGAGTCGACGAGCACCGCCGCGTGGGGGCCGGCGTTGAGCACCAGGCCGTCGCCCTGTCCGACGTCGCAGGCGACGAAGACCCATCCGGGCGGCGGCCAGCCGGAGGTCACCGCCCGCACCGGGACCAGGACGGTCACCGCGGTCAGCCCGGCCGCGACCAGCGCATGCCGTAGCCGGACGTGCGTCGACAGCACCGCGACGACGAGCGTGGCCCCGAGCAGCGCCAGCCCGCCGGTGCGGCCGCCGGGCCAGGGCAGGGCAGCGCCGTCGAGCCCGCCGAAGAACTCGGCCACCCCGGCGAGCCACCGACACGGCCAGCCGGCGAGCCAGGCGATCGCCGCCGCCGCCTGCCCGGCCGGCACGGCGACGGCGGCCGCCGCGAAACCCAGGATCGTCGTCACCGCGACGACCGGCTCGGCCAGCACGTTCGCCGGAATCGCGACCAGGCTCAGCGTGCCGGACAGCGCCGCGACGATCGGGGCGGTCACCACGTGCGCGGCGGCGGCAACCGCGATCGACTCCGCGAGCCCCATCGGCACTCGCCGGGCCCGTAGCGCCCGCGCCCAGCCCGGTGCCAGGACGAGCAACGCCGCGGTCGCGAGCACCGACATCGCGAACGAGGCACTGCCCGCGAGGGTCGGGTCCCACAGCAGCAGCGCGATCGTGACGGCGGCGAGGCCGGGCAGCGCCGCCCGCGGCCGACCCGTTGCCAGTGACGCCAGCATGATCGATGCCATGAGCGCGGCCCGCAGCACGCTCGGCGAGGGCCGGGCGACCAGGACGAACAGCAGCAGCACCAACCCGCCGGCCAGGGCACACACCACGGGTCGCACTCGCAGCCGGCGCAGTACGAGCAGCACCGCCCCGACGATGATGGAGCAGTTCGTGCCGGAGACCGCCACCAGGTGGGTGAGCCCGGCGGTCCGGAAGTTCTGGGCCAGGACCGGGTCCAGCCGGCTGGTGTCGCCGTCGACGAGTCCGGGCAGCAAGCCGCGCTCGGGGTCGGGCAGCACCCGGGCCGCCCGGCGCAGGCCGTCGCGGATGTGGCCGGCGAGCCGCTGCCACCAGGGCGGCCGGCCCAGCCGGCGGGGGGCGCCGTGCTGGAAGAGCGTGACCGACAGCGAACCGCCGCCCAGCTGCGGCTGCAGCGCCCCGTCGACGCGGAGGCGCTGCCCCGGCAGCATGGTGCGCCACGGGGCGGCGTCGCCGAGCAGCAACACCGTGCCCCCGACCGGGATCCGGTTCGTGCCCTCGACCAGGGTGTCGGCGCTCGTCTCGACGGCGACCCGCGGCGCCCCGGACGTCCCTTTCGCCGTGAGCACGTGCGGGTCGGCCGTGACGGTGAGCTCCAGCGTGACCGCCTCGTGTCGCGTCGCGAGCCGGTACAGCGGGCCGTCCCGGGCGTGTTCGATCCGGGCCGCCAGCGGCAGCAGCACCAGCGCGGTGCACCAGCCGACCAGGGCCAACGACGCCCCGGCCGCGGCGACCCGCCCTGTGGCGCGGCGCGTGGCCACCAGCGACGCCGTCGCGACGGCGGCGGCGCCGCCGGCGGCGACCGCCACGGCCCGGGGGCCGGCGTCGACAGCCACCAGCGCGGCCAGCCAGGCCGCCGCCGCCCCGAGCGCCAGCCGGGCGTCGAGACGGTCGCCGGACGCGTGGCGTCCGGCGTTCACACCGTGACCAGCGGCTGCAGGTCGGCCAGCGTGGCCGGCCCGATTCCGGAGACGTCGTCGAGCTGCGAGACGCTGCGGAACGAGCCGTGTGCCGTGCGGTAGTCGAGGATTCGTTGCCCCAGCGCCGGGCCGATGCCCGGCAGCGATTCGAGCTGTTCCAGAGTCGCAGTGTTCAGGTCCACCGGCGCGCCCACGGCGCTCGTGGCCGCGGCACCGAGGGCGGGCGCGCCCGCAGGCACCGGGGCGGCCGCAGCTCCGGGGCGACCGACCGCGATCTGCTGGCCGTCCACCAGCAGGGCGGCGAGGTTCAGCGGGGTGAGATCGACGCCGCGGCGCGCTCCGCCGGCCCGCTCGATCGCGTCGTCGACGCGCGAACCGGGAGGCAGGGTGTAGACACCCGGGTGCCGGACCTTGCCGGCGACGTCCACCACCACGCCGGCCGGCGAGGCCGAGGGGGTCGCCGCCGGCGCCTCGGCCACGGGGACGCCGGAGGCGATCGCCGTCGTCCCGGGCGCCAGCGGTGTCGCCCCGGCCACGGACGGGGCGGTGGCCACAGGCGCGGCCGCTGGGCGGGACGACGACAGCCACAGCCCCGTCACCACCGCCGCGAGCAGCACCGCGGCACCCACCGCGAGCGCACCGCGACGTCCGGGGTCCAGCCGCACGGGCAACCGTGCGGCCAGCCGGTCGAAGCGGGACTCCGAGCGGTACGGCTCGTCCGGCTGCGGGTCCGGCGTGTCCTCCGCCGACCAGTCGGCCTCCGCCAGATCGGCTTCGGCCAGATCGGCGTCGGCCAGGTCCTCCCCGCTCCCGGACGGGGCGGACCCCGCCGCGACGAGCTCTCGCACCCGCTCGGCTATTCGCGCCGACTCCCCGCGCAGCGGCGGTGGTTCCCCTCGCACGACCGGAACGCTAGGCAGCAGGCAACCCCCGAGCCGCCGACCCGGCGGGGCTGTGGATGCCGCTCCGAGGTGTGGACGACACCAGACCTCACCACCGCCGGAGGTGCTATCGACGCACCAGCACCACGCCGATCACCCCGGGTCCGAGGTGGGCGCCGATGACGGCGCCGAGCTCGGAGACCTCGCAGCTCGCGACGTTCGGCACGGCGGTTCGCAGCTGGTCGGCCAGCGCCGCCGCCCGCTCCCCCGCCGCCAGGTGGTGCACAGCCAGGTCCACGGGTCCCGGCCCGGCTGCCGAGACCGTCAACTCCGCCAGCCGGGCCAAGGCCCGCGAGGACGTGCGCACCTTCTCCAGCGGGACGATCTGTCCCTCGACCATCTGCAGCAGCGGCTTGACCGCCAGCGAGGTCCCCAGCAGCGCCTGGGCCGCGCCGATGCGCCCGCCGCGGCGCAGGTGTTCCAGGGTGTCGACGTAAAAGAACGAGCGGGTGAGGTCGACCGCCTCGACGGCGGCGCCCTGCACCTGCGCCGCGGAGGCGCCGGCGGCGGCGCGCTCGGCGGCGGCGAGCACCGCGTAGCCCAGCCCCATCGCCGTGGAGCGCGAGTCGACGACCCGCACCGTTCCGTGCGGGAAGTCCTGCGCCGCCAGTACCGCCGACTCCCAGGTGCCCGACAGCGCCGCGGACAGGTGGATCGACACGACCTGCGAGGCGCCCGAGTCCAGGACGGCGCGGTAGGCCTCGGCGAACTCGGCCGGCGAGGGGCGGGAGGTCCGCACCGGGAACTTCTCCCGCAGCGCGCGGGTGACGTCGGCCGGGGTGGCGTCCACGCCGTCGTCCACCGCCGTCCGGTGGCCGAGAGTCACCCGCAGCGGCACCACCGTGACGCCGAAGTCCGCCAGCGTCCCGCCCGGCAGGCAGGACGTCGAGTCGGTGACGATCCGGACCCGCGCCTGGCCACCTGTCACGGTCAGACCACGAAGTTGATCAGCCGGCCGGGCACCGTGACGACCCGCTTGACCTCGTGGTCCGCCAGCGCGGCGGCGATCTTCTCGTCCGCCCGCGCGGCGGCCTCCATCGCCTCGGCGTCGGCGTCCGCCGCGACCTGGATCACCGAGCGCACCTTGCCCTTGATCTGCACCGGGATCTCGATGCTCTCGTCGACCAGCAGGTCCGCATCGGCGACCGGGAACTGCTCCCACGCCAGCGAGGTGTCGTGGCCCAGCATCGACCACAGCTCCTCGGCCAGGTGCGGCGCCAGCGGCGCCACCATCAGCACCAGCGCCTCGGCCAGCGCCCGCGGCGTCCCGCCGTCCGGATACGCCTGCGTCACCGCGTTGTTCAGTTCAGTGATGCGGGCGATGGAGGTGTTGAACCGCAGCGTCTCGTAGCCGTCACGGACGGCGTCGATCGCCTTGTGGAGCTGGCGATTCAACTCCTCCGGGATCTCCTCGTCGGCGACGTGCACCGCGCCGGTGTTCTCGTCGACCACGACGCGCCAGATCCGCTGCAGCAGCCGGAACGGCCCGACGATCGCCTTGGCGTCCCAGGGCCGCGACTGCTCCAGGGGCCCGGAGAACATCTCGAACAGCCGGAAGGTGTCGGCGCCGTAGTCGGCGATCACCTCGTCCGGGGCGACGGCGTTCTTCAGGCTCTTGCCGATCTTTCCTAGCTCCTGGGAGACCTCGACCCCGTGATGGAAGTACCGGCCGTCACGCTCCTCCACCTCGGTCATCGGGACGTAGAAACCGTCGGCGTTGGTGTAGGCGTAGCCCTGCAGCATGCCCTGGTTGACCAGCCGGTGGAACGGCTCGGCCGAGCTCAGGTAGCCCAGATCGAACAGCACCTTGTGCCAGAACCGCGCGTACAGCAAGTGCAGCACCGCGTGCTCCACCCCGCCGACGTACAGGTCGACGCCGCCGAGGGGCCGGTCGGCGGTCGGTCCCATCCAGTAGTGCTCCAGGTCCGGCTCGACGAAGCGCTCGTCGTCGGTCGGGTCCAGGTACCGCAGCTCGTACCAGCAGGAGCCGGCCCAGTTGGGCATGGTGTTGGTCTCGCGGCGGTAGGTCTTCGGCCCGTCCCCGAGGTCCAGTTCCACCTCGACCCAGTCGTTCAGCCGGCCCAGCGGCGGCTCCGGCATCGAGTCGACGTCGTCGGGCGCGAACGCAGTCGGCGAGAAGTCGTCGGTCTCGGGCAGCAGCACCGGCAGCATCGACTCGGGCACCGCGACCGGTCCGGTCTCGTCGAAGAGGATGGGAAACGGCTCGCCCCAGTACCGCTGCCGGCTGAACAGCCAGTCCCGCAGCCGGTAGGTGACCGCGCCGCGGCCGTGCCCGGCGTCCTCCAGCCAGCCGATGATCGCGGCCTTGGCCTCGTCGACGGCCATGCCGTCCAGCGACAGCGACGCGTTCGAGGAGTTGATCGCCGGGCCGTCCCCGACGTACGCCTTGCCCTCCCAGCCCTCCGGCGGGGCGACGGTGCGCACGATCGGCAGGTCGTAGGCCTCGGCGAAGTCCCAGTCCCGCTCGTCCTGCCCGGGGACCGCCATGATGGCGCCGGTGCCGTAGCCCATCAGCACGTAGTCGGCGACGAAGACCGGCAGCCCGGCCCCGGTGACGGGGTTGGTGGCCCACGCACCGGTGAAGACGCCGGTCTTGGCCTTGTCCCCGGCCTGCCGGTCCAGCTCGGAGCGACGCGAGGCCGCCCGGCGGTAGGCCTCGACCGCCTCGGGCGGGGTGGCGGCGCCGCCGGTCCAGGCGTCCTTCGTGCCCTCGGGCCACGCCTCCGGCACCAGGGAGTCCAGCAGCGGATGCTCCGGCGCCACCACCATGTAGGTGGCCCCGAACAGCGTGTCGGGCCGCGTCGTGAAGACCTCGATCATCGGCCCGGTGCCGGTGGCGAAGCGGACGTGCGCACCGGTCGAGCGCCCGATCCAGTTCCGCTGCATGGTGCGGACCTTGTCCGGCCAGTCGATCTGGTCCAGGTCCCGCAGCAGCCGGTCGGCGTAGGCGGTGATGCGCATCATCCACTGCGGCAGCGGCCGCCGGAAGACCGGGAAGTTGCCGCGCTCGCTGCGGCCGTCCGGGGTGACCTCCTCGTTGGACAGCACCGTGCCCAGGCCGGGGGCCCAGTTGACCATCGACTCGCTGCGGTAGGCCAGCCGGTGGTTGTCGACGACCCGGCGCCGCTCGGCCTCGGACAGCTCGGGCCAGTCCCGCCCGAAGGGGTTCGTCCCGTCGCCCGGCCGCCGCTCGCCCGCGTCCAGCTCCTCGACCAGCTCCGCGATGGGGCGGGCCTTGTCGCGCTCGGTGTCGTACCAGGCGTTGAAGATCTGCAGGAAGATCCACTGCGTCCACTTGTAGTAGCCCGGGTCGATGGTGGCGAACCGGCGGCGCTCGTCGTGGCCCAGCCCCAGCCGCCGAAGCTGGGTCAGGAAGACCTCCATGTTCCGCTCGGTCGTGACGCGCGGATGCTGCCCGGTCTCGACGGCATACTGCTCGGCCGGCAGCCCGAACGCGTCGAAACCCATCGTGTGCAGCACGTTGCTGCCCCGCATCCGCAGGTAGCGGGCGTAGACGTCGGTGCCGATGTAGCCCAGCGGGTGCCCGACGTGCAGCCCCGCCCCCGAGGGGTAGGGGAACATGTCCATGACGTAGGCCTGCGGCCGGATCGCCACCCGGTCGAAGCCCTCCGACAGCGGCCCGGACGGATTGGGCGTGTTGAAGGTGCCCTCCTTGGCCCAGCGCGCCTGCCATGCCTGCTCGATCTCGTCCGCGCGCGCGGCGGTGTACCGGAACGGAGGCGTGTCGTTCTCGGTGGTGCTCATCGTCGGGCTCCTTCTACGGACATGGTTCAGGGGGCGGACAGACGAAGAGCCTCTGCCCAGGGACAGAGGCTCGCCGCGCTGAGGTGCGTCCGCCGGTCAGCGCGGCCCTACAAGGAGCAGTCGACCGAATTCCATGACGCACAGCTTACTCGTAACGCGTTGTCCGCGCGTCGAAGGCCGGTGCTCACCCCGCGCCCGCCGTCCGTCGCCGCCGG
Source organism: uncultured Actinomycetota bacterium (assembly GCA_963776855.1). GTDB lineage: Bacteria > Actinomycetota > Actinomycetes > Mycobacteriales > Jatrophihabitantaceae > Jatrophihabitans. The sequence goes on from CAVZOC010000006.1 coordinate 471,446, forward strand.
ACGCGGGGGCACCGACCCTCAGCCTAAAGCCATTGCACCGACAACGACCCGGCCGGTTCCTATGGCGTCGGTCACCGGTGCACGCGGCTCAGGCGTCGGCGTCGGTCAGCTGCTCGACGCCGTCGGTACGGACCGGCACCGGGACGACGCCGCCGGGCGCGCCGAGATTGTGCCCGCGCAGCCGCCACCGCGGCGTGCCGGCGTCCCCGGAGTCGTCGTAGAGCTCGGTCCAGTGGCAATTCGCGAGCGGTCCCAGCGGCCGCACGCTCACCGGGATCCCCAGCAGCGCGTTGGTCAGCGACATCGCGGTCGCGCTGTGCGTGACGATCACAGTGAGCGGGACGACGGGCAGCGTCTGCAGGGCCGCGAGCGCCCGGTCGGCGACGGTCTGACGGTCCTCCCCGCCCCGCTCGTCGAGGTCGGCGCCGCGCCGCCACGCCGCGTACTCGTGCGGGTACCGGCGCTCGACATCGGCGCGGGTGAGGCCCTCCCAGTGGCCGAGGCTGCGTTCGCGGAACCCCTCGTGGGTGCGTACCCGGCGGCCGGCGGCGGCACCGACGATCTCGGCCGTGCGCAGCGCCCGCTCCAGGTCGGAGCTGACCAGCAGATCGGGGGCCACCGCGGCCAGGATGCCGGCCGCCTCGTAGGCCTGCGCGACCCCGGTGTCGTCCAGCGGCGGGTCGGCCTGGCCCTGGAAGCGGCTCTCTGCGTTCCACGCCGTCCTGCCGTGCCGGAGCAGGATCACCCGGCGGCCGCTCACCCCTGCCGCTGCTCGGCGTGGGCCGCGGCGGCGGAGTCGGTGAACGGCAGGAAGGGACAGTCCTTCCACAGCCGCTCGAGCGCGTAGTAGGCCCGTTCCTCGGCGTGCTGGATGTGCACGACGATGTCGCTGTAGTCCAGCAGCACCCAGCGGCCGTCGCGCCGGCCCTCTCGGCGGGTCGGCTTGTGCCCGGCGCGGCCCAGCTGCTCCTCGACCGAGTCGACGATCGCCTCGACCTGCCGCTCGTTGCTGCCGGTGGCGACGACGAAGACGTCGGTGATGGCCAGCCGTTCGCTGACGTCGATGAGCACGACATCGGTCGCGAGCTTGTCGGCGGCGGCCTGGGCCGCGGTGCGGGCGAGGTCGGCGGCGGCGTCGGTGGCAGTCATCTCGAAACCTGAGTCTACTGGCGGTAGAGGTGGTGCTTGTTGATGTACTGCACGACACCGTCGGGCACGAGGTACCAGACCGGCCGGGAGTGGACGACGCGGTCGCGGCAGTCGCTGGAGGAGATGGCCATCGCGGGCACGTCGACGAGGGTCACGGCGTCGCGGGGCAGGTGGTCGCCGGTCAGCTCGTAGCCCGGCCGGGTGACGCCGACGAAGTGGGCCAGCTGCAGCGCTGCCTCGGCGTCCTTCCAGGACAGGATCTGGGCCAGGGCGTCGGCGCCGGTGATGAAGTACAGCTCGTCGCCCGGCAGTTGCTCCGAGACGTCCCGGATGGTGTCGACGGTGTAGGTGGGGCCGGCCCGGTCGATGTCGACGCGGCTGACCCAGAACCGCGGGTTGGAGGCGGTGGCGATCACGGCCATCAGGTAGCGGTGCTCGGCCGGGCTGACCTGCCGCTCGGTCTTCTGCCAGGGTTCGCCGGTGGGGACGAAGACCACTTCGGCCAGCCCGAACCGGGACGCGACCTCGCTGGCGGCGACCAGGTGACCGTGGTGGATCGGGTCGAAGGTGCCGCCCATGATCCCGACCCGCCTGCGCGCCATCGGGCTCAGAGCCGCATCGCGACCGCGGTCGACTCGATCGGAGCGGGCAGGTCGGTGCCGCCGGACAGGAACGCGTCCACGTGGGCGGCGGCCGCCCGCCCCTCGGCGATCGCCCACACGATCAGCGACTGCCCGCGGCCCATGTCACCGGCGACGAACACGCCGGGGGTGCTGGTCTCGAAGCGGTCGTCGCGGCGGACGTTGCCCCGCTCGTCCATGGCGACCCCGAGCCCGCGCAGCAGGCCCTCCTGCTGCGCGCCGGTGAAGCCCATGGCCAGCAGCACCAGGTCGGCGTCGAGCTCGAAGTCGCTGCCCTCGACCTTCTCGAACCGGCCGCTGTTCATGACGACCTCGTAGGCGGCCAACCGGACGACCCGGCCGCCGGCGCCGACGAACTTCTCGGTGTTGACGGCGAACACCCGCTCGCCGCCCTCCTCGTGCGCCGAGCTGACCCGGAACATGAGCGGGTAGGTGGGCCATGGCGTCGAGGTGGGGCGCTCGTCCGGCGGTCGCGCCATGATCTCGAACTGGTGGACGCTGGCCGCGCCCTGCCGGTGTGCGGTGCCGAGGCAGTCGGCTCCGGTGTCGCCGCCGCCGATGATGATGACGCGCTTGCCCTTCGCGTCGATCGGCGAGGCCTCGAGGTCGCCCTGCTGGACCCGGTTGGCCAGCGGCAGGTACTCCATGGCCTGGTGGACGCCGTCGAGGTCGCGGCCCTCGATCGGCAGGTCCCGAGCGATCGTGGCGCCGCCGGCGAGCACCACGGCGTCGTAGTCGGAGCGCAGCTGCGCCACCGTCACGTCGACGCCGACCTCGACGCCGGTGCGGAATTCGGTGCCCTCGGCCGCCATCTGCTCCAGCCGCCGGTCGATGTGCCGCTTCTCCATCTTGAATTCGGGGATGCCGTAGCGCAGCAGCCCGCCGATCCGGTCGTCACGCTCGAAGACCGTGACGGTGTGGCCCGCGCGGGTCAGCTGCTGGGCGGCGGCGAGGCCGGCCGGGCCGGAGCCGACGACGGCCACCTTCTGGCCGGTACGGGTCTTCGGCGGGACCGGCGTGACCCAGCCGTTGGCGAAGGCGCGGTCGATGATCTCGACCTCCACCTGCTTGATGGTGACCGGGTCCTGGCTGATGCCGAGCACGCACGCCGCCTCGCAGGGGGCCGGGCAGAGGCGGCCGGTGAACTCGGGGAAGTTGTTGGTGGCGTGCAGCCGCTCGATGGCCTTGCGCCCCTCGTCCTTGTAGATGAAGTGGTTCCAGTCCGGGATGAGGTTGCCCAGCGGGCAGCCGCCGTGGCAGAAGGGGATGCCGCAGTCCATGCAGCGGCTGGCCTGATCGCGCAGCGTGGCGTCGTCGAAGTCCTCGTAGACCTCGCGCCAGTCCTGGATGCGCACACTGACGGGTCGCCGCTTCGGCAGTTCACGCGTCTGGTGCTTCAGAAATCCGCGGGGGTCACCCATGAGCAACTGCCCTTCGACGGTCACAGTGTGTGGCTCGACGGCGCCGTCGGCTCACGAATCCGGTCCATGGTAAAGAACGCCGCTCAGGCCGGGGTCACCGCCGCGCTCGCCGGGTCGACGAGGATCTTGGCGTGCCGTCCGGCGTCGGCCAGGATGTCGAACGCCGCCCCGACCCCCTCCAGCCCCACCGTGCCAGTGACGATCGACTCGACGGCGAGCTTGCCGTCGGCGAGCAGGTGCAGCGCGTCGCGGAACTCCTTGGGGGTGTAGCCGAGCACGAACCGCAGGTCGATCTCCTTGTTGATGGCCATGGCGGGGCGGATGCGGTCGGGCTGCATGCAGACGCCGACGACCACGACGCGGGAGTACAGCGGGGCCCCGGCGATGACCGCATCGAGCATGCCGGGGACGCCGACACACTCGAAGACCACCGGGTGCTCGGAGGTGGTCGCACCGACGAACTCCGCCGCCTGCCAGACCCGCTCCCAGGGCACGAACGGCAGCGAGCGCAGCCGGGACACCGCGTCGACGGCCAGGTCGAAGACCTCGCTCGCCCGGTGCACGTGCCCGTGGTCGGCCACCTCGTAGGGCGACTGTTCCCGCGGGTCGACGACGACGTCGGCGCCCACGGTGGTGGCCAGGGCGCGCCGGGCCGCGGACAGGTCGGCGGCGACGACCGTGCGGACGCCGCTCGCCTTGAGCATGCCGACGACCGCGAGCCCGACCGGGCCGCAGCCGATGACCACCGCGACCTGCCGGGAGCGGATCTCGCTGCGCCGTACGGCGTGAAGCCCCACCGCCATCGGCTCGGTCAGCGTCGCCAGGTCGGTGGGGAGCCCGTCCGGGACCGCGAACGCGACCGACTGCTCGACCAGCACCTGTTCGGCGTAGGCCCCGGGCGCGTGGGGTGAGAGCCCGGGGGCGTGGACGGCGCCGCCGGAGCGCAGCAGTGGCATCGCGACCACCCGGGTGCCCGGCCGGAGCCGGCGGGCGCCGCGACCGCGGTCGACGACCTCGCCGCAAAACTCGTGGCCGAACACGACGGGCTGGTCGGATCGGGCGATGCCGTCGTAGCCGGCCTCGGCGGTCAGGGCGGCGAGTTCGTCGGTGTGGTGCCGCGCGTGCAGGTCGGACCCGCAGATGCCGCTGCGGGTGACCGACAGCAGCAACTGTCCCTCGTCAGGGACCGGGTCAGGGAACTCGCCGACCGCCAACTCGCCGCCGGTGCAGGTGACGGCCCTCATCGCAGGCCCGCGAACAGGTCGTCCTCGGGCGTCGACGCGCCGGTGGTGTCGCGGACGCGCACGAACGTCTCGGTGCCCATCAGCTGCCCGAACAGCTCCCGCCCCATGCGCAGGAACATGATGTTCTCGCTCTGGCTGGCGTGGGCCGCCAGGCTGTCGTACTTGGCGTCGGCGTGGTCGGTGATGTCGACGAACGTCGTCACCTCGTCGTCGGGCAGGCCGACGTCGTCGGGCAGCTCGTCCCCGGCGCCCGCCTCGTCGCCGCCGTCCGGCCCGTCCGATTCGGGCCCGAACTCGGACAGCACGCGCCGGAACTCGTCGAAGCGGGAGCGGGGCACCGTCGTCCAGTAGACCTTCGCCGGGCCGTCGGCGCGGTCGGCGCCGTCGGCCAGCGCGTCCACCGCCGCCATCGTGATCCGGTGGGCCTGGATGTGGTCGGGATGGCCGTAGAAGCCGTTCTCGTCGTAGGTGACGACCACGTCGGGCCGGTAGCGGCGCATGAGCGCCGCGAGCCGCTGGGCCGCGTCCGCCACGGGGGTGGTCCAGAACGCGCCGGGGGCCTCGTTGGTCTCCCACCCCATCATCCCGGAGTCGCCGTAGTCGAGGCGCTCCAGATGGGTGACGCCGAGGATGCGGCAGCTCTGCTCGAGCTCGCCGCGGCGCAGTTCGACGACCTCCGACGGCTCGTGGCCGGGGTCCCCGGGCTTGGCGCCGTCCGGGCTGTCCCCGCAGCGTCCGTCGGTGCAGGTCACCAGCACCGTCTCGAAGCCCTGCGCGGCGTACTTGGCGAGCACTCCGCCGGTGCTGGTCGCCTCGTCGTCCGGGTGGGCGTGGACGGCCATGAGCACGAGCGGGCGGGTCGGCATTCGACTCACCCTAGTCCGGACGGCGACGAGGCCCGGCGGGAGCGGCGCGCCCCCCGCACCGCCAGCAGCAGGGCGGCCGTGACCATGCCCAGGGTCACCAGCAGCGCGGCCGAGTAGGCGTCGGCGTAGTGGGTCGCGCGGGGCGTGCCGGCCGGGGCGCCGCCGCCGACCGTGCCGTAGAAGACCGCGCTCAGCGTGGCCGCGCCGATGGCGGCCCCGACGCGCTGGGAGGTCTGCAGCATGCCGCCGGCGGTCGACCCGCCGGCCACGGGCACCTCGGCCAGCGACAGCGACTGGTTGGGGGTGATGACTCCCCCGCCGCCCAGGCCGGCCAGCAGCAGCGCCGGGGCGAGCAGCAGCGCGACGTCGGTGTCACCGAGCCGTCCCGCCGTGGCCTGCACGGAGACGATCGCCGCCGCCACGCCCACGAGGAACAGCGACAGCGCGACCACGAGCACCGTCCGGCCGTGGCGCGTCACCGCGCGGCCCGCGACCGTGGCCCCGATCGCCGAACCGGCGGCGAAGCTGGCGGCGGTGAGCCCGGCCTCGAGGGCGGTGAACCCGAGCCCGTACTGCAGGAACAGCGAGAGCACCAGCGAGGTGCCGGCGAAGCCGGCGAAATACAGCAGCGCCAGGCCGACGCCGTCGCTGTAGCTGCGCACCCGGAACAGCGCGGTGTCGATGAGCGGGTAGCCGCGCCGGCGCCCCGGTCCCCGCTCCCAGGCCACGAACCCGGCCAGCACGACCAGCGCCGGCAGGATCAGCACCAGCCGTCCGACATTGCGGTCGGCGTCGAACTCGACGACTGGGAACAGCACGCCGGCGAGCCCGACGGTGAGCAGCGCCACGCCTGGGAGGTCGAGGCGACGGGGGTTCGTGCTGGGCGCACCGCGGGGCAGCAGCCGGGCGGCGAGGAGGAAGGCCGCCGTTCCGACCGGCACGTTGACGAGGAAGGTCAGCCGCCAGCCGAACTCGGTGCCGCCGACGGCGATCAGCACACCCCCAGCCACGGGACCGACCGCCTGGGCGAGTCCGACGGTGGCGCCGATCGCCCCGAAGGCGCGACCGCGCTCGTGCAGCGGGAACATCTGCTGCACCAGCCCGGCGACCTGGGGGTTGATCAGCCCCCCGGAGAGGCCCTGCAGGCCTCGTGCCACCAGCAGCACCCACGGAACCGGTGCGAGACCGGACAGCAGGCTCGTCAGCACGAAGCCCGCGATGCCGATCAGCAGCAGGCCGCGCCGGCCCCGGTCGTCCCCGAGCCGACCGCCGATGATCGGCACCATGCCGAAGGCCAGCGCGTACCCGGACACCACCCACTGCAGTTCGGCGGCGTCGGCGGTGAGGCTGCGACCGATCGTCGGCAGGGCGACGTTGACGATCGTCGTGTCCAGCACCGTCATGAACAGCGCGGTGACGCACACCCCCAGGACGAACCACCGGCGCGGCTCGGGGGCCTCGTCGGCCGGCGCCGTGACGGCGGCGGGCGACGAGTGACTCACTCGCTCCATCCTGCTCCGCCGCCGACGGGCGCCGGAGCCGGGTGGTCAGGAGAGTGCGCTGCCTTTCACCCACTGCGACCAGGGGATGCTCCACTGGCCGCCCTGGTCGAAGTCGATCTTCGGGGCCTGCTTCTGCGAGTGGACGACCTTCACGATGTCGCCCACCTTCGAGTGGTTGTAGAACCAGCGCGCGTTGGTCAGGTTCAGGTTCAGGCAGCCGTGCGAGAGGTTCTCGTGGCCCTGCGCCCACACCGTCGTGTCGAGTTGGTGCAGGTAGATGCCGTCGGTGCTGATCTTGGTCGACCAGTACACCGCCTCCGGCGGGTAGTAGTTCGGCGAACTGGGCGAGACCCCGTAGCTGCCGGCCGACATCATCGCCGGGTTCTCGTGGTTGATGACGGTGTAGGTCCCCCACATCGTCCAGTAGTTGATCGACGAGTTCCCCGGCTCGTAGCCGCCCATGCCCATGGAGGTGGGCATGGAGCGCTGGAACTTGCCGTCGAAGTACACCTTCACGTGATCGGTGCGCGGGTTGGCGATCGAGACGTGCTTGGCGCCGATGCGGAACGAGGTGCTGCGGTCGCCCTGCCCGTACAGGCCGGGGCCGACGCGCTTGCCGTAGACGCCGGCCGTGACCGTCACCGTGGTGCCCGACGGGTACCAGTGACGGGGCCGCCAGAACACGTTCTGGTTGTCGCGCCAGTACCACCCGCCGACGACCGACGGGTCGGTCGTGACCGACAGCGTCCGCTGGGCCAGCTTGTGGTTGACCTGCTCGTCGAAGTGCACCCGGACGACCATCCCGACGCCGTACACGCCGTGGTTCTGGAGGTCATGGCCGTAGATGTCGGTGATGCTGGGCATCGTGTAGTTCGACGGCGCCACGGTCGTGACGGTGGCGTGCTTGGTCACCGCGAGTCCGTCGGCGTTCTGGCCGGTGGCGACCAGGTCGTAGGAGCGGTCGTAGCCCAGGACCTCGGTGCTGTGCCAGGACGACCGGTCGGCGGCCATCCGGCCGTGGACCTCCTTGCCCTCCGGGGTCAGCAACCGGACCGAGGTGAGCGTGCCGCCGTCGATCGAGACCGTGACCGGGTCGGTGGGGTCGATGGCGGACTCGGCGGAGTTCGGCGCGGCCGTGATCACCGCGGCGGGCGCGGGCGCGCTCGTGATGGGCGTCGGTGTCGCCTGCGGAGCGCCCTGCGCGGGCGTCGTCGAGGGGCCCTGGGACCCCGCAGTCGGCGAGCCCAGCCCGTCGCGCGGGTCGGCGGTTCCGGCCCCCAGGCCGCTGCAGGCCGCGAGGGTCAGGACGACGGTCGTCCCACCGGCGGCGGCGAGGACGGCGCGCCGCCACCGCCCCCTGCTGGTTCGCTTCCGCACCGGACTTCCCGTGCCCTTCATCGCGCTGATTCGCAGTGGAACGATCTCACGGTCACGTCCGAAAAGACGCGTTCCGGGCTCCGCGCGTTGCCGTCGCCGCCGAACCGTGACCTGCGCGTTATCCGGGGCCCGGTCCGGTACGAGGTGACGCCGGACGGGTGATTGTGTCGGTGTTTTCACCCATAATCGGGCGGGTGAGGAGGCCAGAGGGTTTCGAGAACGTCGCCACCGTGCTGGTGGATCCCGCCGTGCTACCCGATTTCGAGCTCGATCTCATGTCCCACGACTTCCGGGTGTGGCTGGTGCACACGGCGCCGACGTTCCCAGACCCGAAGCGGCTGGCCTTCCAGATCCGCCGGTCGTTGCTGGACTCGAAGAACGGCGACTGGTCCGACGCGGCGGAGTGGACCGTCGTGTGGGTCACCTTCGGCGAGCGCTGGCTCGACGGCGACGAGCCGATCCCGTGGCCCGCGCACGCGGCGCTGTGGGACAAGTTGGCCGCCTACGAGGGCCACGTGCACTACAACGTCGGGCTGGGAGGCGTGCCCCGTCTCACCGTCCCGCACGAGGGCTGAGCGAGACCAGCACCGGCCCGCGCCGCGACGCGGACGCGCCGGCGGCCCCGCAGCCGGGCGCGTCGCCGTGGCCGGAGGCGCAGCTGCCGCAGCCGCCGTCGGGGCAGCCCACGGACAGTTCGGTGGCGGTGAGCCGGCCGGAGCGCACGAGGTGCTCCACGGCCGCGTCCACGACGTCGCGGCTCAAGCCGGTCGAGGTCACGACGTCGTGCCGCGAGCGGGCGCCGGTGGTGAAGGCGTCGAGGACGGCGCGCAACGGGCTGCGGGTGGTGGTCATGTGAACAGCCTCCCGAGCTGGAAGATGGCGACGGCCAGGACCCACGCGACCCCGACCTGCATCCCGATGCCGAACAGGGTCCAGCGTCCGCCGATCTCGCGGCGCTGCGCGGCCACGGTGGCCACGCACGGGGTGTAGGCGAGCAGGAAGACGAGGAAGGCGAACACCGCGGCGGTGGTGGCGCCGCCCGAGGAGATCGTGAAGGCGTGGGTGATGTGGGCCTGCAGCTGGTGCGGCGCGAGGCCGGCGTTCGGGTCGGCGGCGGCGTAGGTCTGCGCCCAGGACGAGACGACCGCCTCCTTCGCCACGAAGCCGACTACGAGCGCGCCGGCGGTGTGCCAGTCACCGAAGCCGGCCGGCGAGAACAGGTAGGCGATCGCGCGGGCCATCGCGGCGAACAGGCTGTCGTCGGGCGGCACGTTGCCGAACGAGGCGCCGCCGCGCACCGGAACGGCCTGCAGCAGCCACACCAGGGTGACGGTGACGACGATGATGTGCCCGGCGGTCTGCAGGAACCCGCGCACGCGCAACCAGGCCTGCCCGAGGATCAGCCGCGGCGACGGGCGCTGGTAGGAGGGCAGATCCATCATCAGCGGGGCCTCGCCGACGGTGCGCCACAGCGTCGACTTCAGCGCCAGGCCGACCAGCACCACGAGCAGGATCGAGATCAGGTACATGCCGAACACGACGGTGCCGGCGTTGGCGGGAAAGAAGGTCGCTGCCACCAGCACGTAGACGGTCAGCCGCGCGCTGCACGACGTGAATGGCACCAGCAGCGCGGTCATGATCCGGTGCCGCGCGTCGGGCAGGACGCGGGTGGCGCTGACGGCCGGGACGTTGCATCCGAAACCCACCACGAGCGGCAGGAAGGCGCGGCCGGGCAGCCCCATGGCGCGCATCGCCCGGTCGGTCACCACCGCGGCCCGCGCCATGTAGCCGGAGTCCTCGAGCAGAGCCAGCAGCAGGAACATGATCGCCATCAGGGGCACGAAGGTCAGCAGCATGCCGACCCCGGCGACGAGGCCGTTGAGGACCAGGCCCTCGAGCCACGATCCGTCCAGCCCGACCGCGGTGAACAGCTGCGCGCCGAACGAGGTGACGGGGCCGCTGACGAGGGTCCCGAGCCCGTCCTGCAGCGGGGCGGCGATGGTGGTGGTCGCCTCGAACACCGCCCACATCAAGGCCAGGAAGAGCAGCGGGCCGATCACCGGTGCGGTGGCCCAGCGGTCGATGCGGTCGCTCCAGGTGCGCGGGGCGTCGCGGGCCTGCCGGACGGCCCGGGTGACGGCGCCGTCGATCCAGCCGAAGCGCTCGTCGGCCTGCGCCAGGTCGTCGGCGGGGTCGGCCGCGGCCTCGGGGCCGATGTCGCGGGCGGGCGGTTCCGGGGAGGCGAGCGCGGCGCCGACGGCGGCGGCGAGGGCGTCGGCGCCGACCCGGTGCCGCGGATCGACCGCCACGACCGGGACGCCGAGCGACGCGGCCAGTTCGTCGGGATCGACAGCCAGTCCCTGGCCGCGGGCCACGTCGAGCAGCGTCAGGGCGACGACGATCCGGCGCGGCTGCTCCCGCAGCTGCGAGACCAGGTAGAGGCTGCGCGACAGGTGTGCGGCGTCGGCGACGACGACGGTGAGGTCGGGGTCGCCGTCTCGCAGCAGGTCGCGGGTGAGTTCCTCGTCCGGAGAGGCGGGGTCGAGACTGTAGGCGCCCGGCAGGTCGATCAGTTCGACCTCCCGGCCGACCACCGGGTCGACGGCCGTCCAGTGCGCCCGGCCGACCTCGACGGTGCTGCCCGGCCAGTTGCCGACCGTGCGGTGGCCGCCGGTGAGGGCGTTGAACAGCGTCGACTTGCCCGAGTTCGGGGCGCCGACGAGCGCGACGGTCGCCGCGCCCGCGGCGGCGGTGGGCCCGTCGTGCTCGGAGCAGCACGGCTTCTCGGTGAGCCGGCTCAGTATCGGGTCGCCGGTACGGGCCGAGGAGCGGACGAGCCGGTTGGCCAGGGGCAGCGGGCTCACGTGGCCGGCAGGACTGCGATGTCGCGCAGTACCGCGCGGTCGAGGGCGATCCGGCCCGTTCCGAGGGCGAGCGTGGCGCCACCGCCGGCGTTGCGGGACAGGACCCGCACCGCGGTGCCCCGGCGGAGCCCGAGTTCGGCCAGCCGGCGGACCACTCCGGGGTTTCCGCCGACCGTCGTCACGGTGGCGTCGCGGCCGCGGCGGATGTCGAAGAGCGTCGCCGGTTCGCTGGCTGTGGTCACGGCCCCACGCTAACCCATCGAAGTTAGGGCTGCCTACCCTTCCTTCCCGGGGAGCCCGTGGGGCTGGTCACCGCAGCCGCACCTCGGACATGCGCAGCGGACCCGCGGCGGGGAGACCCAGCTGCGAGGCCAGGGCGGCGAGCTCGCCCCAGGCGGAGGCGATGACGGCGACAGCGCGCGGGTCGTCACTGGATCGGGCCTTGCCCAACCGTGCCATCGGCGGCACGTGCAGCGCCGGCCGCAGCGGCGCGTCGGGGCGGAGCCCGGCCTTCTCACGGGCGATGGCGGCGGCCGCGCGCCGGCCACCGAGCACGTCGACCAGGCCGTTGTCGGCGGCGTCGGCGCCGGACCAGACGCGTCCCCGGGCGACGCGGTCGACGGCGTCCACCGGCATGCCGCGGCCGGCGGCGACCTTGCCGACGAAGTCGTCGTAGACCCGATCGAGCATGGCCGACAGCCGCTCGCGCTCGTCGTCGGTGAAGGAGCGGCGCAGCGAGAACATGCGGGCGGCGCCGCCGTGCTCGACGGCCCCGGTGCCGAGGCCGAGGCGTTCCAGCAGGTCGCTGGCCACGACCTTGCCACCGAGGACGCCGATCGAGCCGGTGATCGTCGCCGGCTGGGCGACGACGACGTCGGCGGGGCAGGCGATGTAGTACCCGCCGGAGCCGGCGACGTTGCCCATCGAGACCACCACCGGGGTGCCGGACTCGCGCAGCAGCGTCACCTCCCGCCAGATGACGTCCGAGGCCACCGCGGAACCGCCGGGCGAGTCGACCCGCAGCAGGACCGCCTTCGCGTTCTCGTCGCGGCGCGCGGCGCGGAGGGCCGCGCCGACCGTGTCGCTGCCCAGCAGCGGGCCGCGCGGGGTCTGCCGGCTGCGGCCGGGAACGATCTCGCCGTGCGCCTCGACGACCGCCACGTGCCCGGAGCGGCGGTGAACGAGGGCGGCGGCGTGCCGGCGGGGGCGCCACTGGTCGGCGAAGCGCAGTTCGACGTCGTCGCCGCAGCGGGTGCGGACGGCGTCGTAGACCTCGTCGCGGTAGCCGAGGCGGTCGATCAGGCCGGCGGCGCGTGCCTGCTCGGCCGGCAGCGGCGCCCGGCGCGCCGCCTCCTCGACGGCGGCCGGCTCGAGCCGCCGCGACTCGGCCACGGCCGCGACCGTCCACTGCCACGCCGACTCGGCCAGCCGGTCGACGGCCTCGCGGTGCTCGGGGGTGAACTCCGAGCGCATGATGCGGTCGGCGGCGTTCTTGTATTCGTAGCGCTGCTCGAACTGCGGCTCGACGCCGAGCTTGTCGAGCGCCCCGCGCAGGAAGGTTGTCTCCCCGGCGACGCCGACGAGCGCGAGCTCGTCGGCAGGCTGCAGCCACACCTCGGGGCAGGCGCTGGCCAGGGCGTAGCCGACCGTGCCGTTGCCGCCCTCACCGAGGCTCTCGCTCCAGGCCACCGTCGGCTTGCCGCTGGCGGCGAATGCGGCCAGCCCCGCGCGGAGGTCCTGCATGGTGGCCCACGGCAGCGGCGTCGCCCCGACCTTGACCACCAGGCCGCGGACGGCCGGGTCGTCCCCGGCCTCGTGCAGGGCGCGCAGGATCGACTTCAGTCGCGGGCGGTGCCGGGCGCGCAGCTTGCCGGGCAGGTCGTCCGGCTCGAGCTCGATCGGCGGAGTGGTGAGGTCGACCTCGAGCAGGAGGCGAGGACGTCGTCCCGGAATCCTGGACATCTCGCGCCGGCTCACCAGTGCACGCCGCGCAGGATGTGCGCGAACGCGACGCTCTCGGTCGACGGCTGGTCCGGCTTCTCCTCTTTGTTGCCGCGGGCCGCCTGCGAGTCGGGGAACAGCTTGTAGCCGGCGTTGAGGACGATGTCCACGCCTCGCGGGGCGACCTGGTAGGCGAACGCCCCGGCGTTGCCGAGCGCTGTTCCGACCTTCTTCGGCTTGCGGATCATCGCCTTGCAGATCAGGTCCGCGGCCTCCGGCGGGGTCATGGTCGGGAACCGGTCGTACATCTTGGTGGGGGCGATCATCGGCGTCCGCACCAGCGGCATGTGGATGGTGGTCAGGTGGACGCCGTCGTCGATGACCTCCGAGGCGATGCAGCGCGAGAACGCGTCCAGGGCGGCCTTAGAGGCGACGTAGGCGGAGAAGCGGGGGATGTTGGTCTGCACCCCGATCGAGCTGACGTTGATGATGTGCCCGCCCTTGCGCCCGTCCGGGCCGCTCTGCCGCATGACCGGCAGCAGCGAGAGGATCAGCCGCACCGGCCCGAAGTAGTTCAGCTGCATCGTCCGCTCGAAGTCGTGCATGCGGTCGTAGCTCAGGGCGATGGAGCGGCGGATCGAGCGGCCGGCGTTGTTGACGAGGATGTCGACGCGGCCGTGCTCCTGCAGCACCTCCTTGGCCATCCGTTCGATGTCGCTGAGGTCGGAGAGATCGCAGCGGTGGACGAATGCCTTTCCGCCGAGGTCGGCGATCTCCTGGCGGGTCTGCTCGAGCTTCTCGACGCCACGGGCGACCAGGATGACCTTCGCGCCGGCCGCACCGACCCGCAGCGCGGTGGCGCGGCCGATGCCGGACGAGGCCCCGGTGATCATCACCGTCTTGCCCGAGATGGCCCGGGACAGCTGCTTGTCCTTCCGCCGGTCCGGGCTGAACGCCCGCTCCCAGTACTCCCAGAGGTTCTGGGCGTACGCGGGGAAGGACGGCACCTCGATGCCGCCCTCGGCGAGCAGCGCCCGGGTCTTGGTGGAGTCGAAGTGGGTGGGGTAGGTGAGGTACGCGAACGACTCCCGCGGGATGCCCAGCTCGGCCAGCAGCAGGTCGGTGGCCTGCCGGGCGCCGGGCAGTCTGGTCAGCCCCGACGCGAGCTTGGCCGGCAGCGCGTCGAGGGCGCGGGCGTCGACGTTGACCGCGGGCTGCGGCGCCTTGGCCGCCTTGGTGAGCGCCTGCAGCAGCCCGCCGACGGTCAGTGGCTCGGGGTCGGTCAGGTGGAATGCGCGGCCGTCCAGATCGGGCACGTGGGCGAGGTAGTCCATTGCCTGGGCCACGAAGTCGACGGGCACGATGTTGATCTCGCCGCCCTCGATGCCGATGCCGCGCATCCAGGACGGCAGGACGCCGCGGAGCCGCTGGATGGTCTTGAAGAAGTAGTACGGCCCGTCGATCTTGTCGATCTCGCCGGTCTGCGAGTGGCCCACGACGACGCCGGGCCGGTAGACCCGCCACGGCACGGCGCACTCCTGCCGCACGATCGCCTCGGCGTCGTGCTTCGTGCGGTAGTAGGGGTTGTGGTCGAGGTCGGTGGCCTCGTCGAACATGTCCTCGCTGAACACGCCCTCGTAGAGCCCGGCGACGGCGATCGAGCTGACGTGGTGGAAGTGCCCGGCCCCGACCGACTCGGCCAGTTGCAGCGCGTGCCTGGTCCCCTCGACGTTGGCCAGGTGCTGGCTGTCGGCGTCGGCGGTGAGGTCGTAGACGGCCGCGATGTGGAAGAAGTGCTCGACCTCGCCGCGGAGGCGTTCGATCTCGTCGGGTTCGATGCCCAGTCGGTCGCGGGAGAGGTCGCCGATCACCGGGACGATCCGGTCGTCCTCGTCGTCGAGCCGCGACTTCAGATCATCGATGCGGTCCAGCGAGCCGGAGCGACACAGGCAGTAGACCTTCCCCTCCCGGTTCGCGAGGAGTTCGGCGAGCAGGAATCGCCCGATGAAGCCGGTCGCACCGGTGACGAAGTAGGCCATCACCGCATCCTCGCCCACCGTCGGCGGCGAGGCCAGTCAGCGGGCCTCAGCCGACCAGCACGCTCGGGAAAATGGCGCCGAAGGCCAGCCCGAGGATGAAAAGCCAGCCGAAGGCGCGGTTGTGGACGAGGCAGACGCGGTGGTACCAGAGCGGCCAGCCCACGTAGCCCGCCGGCGGAGCGGTAGGGGCCGGACGGTTCATGACCGTCAGCGCCTTGACGGCGCGAGGCGCGGCGAGCAGCACCACCAGCGCGAACGGCGTCAGCGAGCCGACCGCCACGGCCACGATCGTCACGACGTACATGGCCGCCACCGACACCTGGTTGAAGGCGCGGGCGGCCCGCTCCCCCAGCACGACCGGCAGGGTGCGCTGGCTCTGCCCGGTGTCGAACTCGCGCTGGTCGACGTGCTTGCCGACGAGGATCGACATCACGCCCAGCCCCGGCGGCACGGACGCGGCGAACGCCAGCCCGGACCAGTGCCCGGTGATGACGTAATAGCCCCCGCCGATCATCAGCGGTCCCCACACCGCGAAGGCGGCGAGCTCGCCGAGGCCGAGCTCCTTCAACGCCCGGGGTGCGGCGTCGTAGGCCCACAGCAGCACGGCACCGGCGACGGTCAGCCACACCGCCGGCCAGCCGCGCAGGGCGATGAAGTAGACGCCGATGGCGGCGGCCACGACGCCGAGGACGACGAGACCGGTGGCGAGCAGCCGCGGGGTGACGGCGCCGCTGGCGATCGGGTGCAGGGTGTACAGCCGACGGGGCGAGTCGTCGGTGTCGTGCCCCCGGCGGTAGCCGAAGTAGTCGTTGGACAGGTTGCTGATGCCGTGCAGCACCACGTACCCGACCAGCACCAGCACGAACGGCACGACCTCGAAGCGCCGGTCGGTGGCGGCGAGCAGCCCGGCCATGACCGCCGACTGCGCGGAGATCACCAGGATGACGCTGCGGGCGGCGTACAGGAATCGGGTCACCGGGTCGAGGTGGGAGAACTCGCTCGCCTCGGCCGGGTAGAAGCCGGTGAACGCGCCGACCCACGCGAATGGGCCCCGACGCTGCGGCGGTCGCTTCCCGGCGGCCGGCGTGGTGGTGCTTGCGGTGCTGCTCATACCTACACCTTACGTTCGCCCCGATCGGCTGCCGACCGTCTCGATCGTGGGCTCGACGACGATCTCGCTGCGCAGGGAGTTGGCGATGAAGCACTCGTCGTGGCCCTGCGCGACCGCCTGTCGGACGGCGCTGTGGTCGGTGCCCGGCGCCACCGTGATCCGTGGCCGGAGGGTGATCCGGGTGATCCGCATCGGTTCGCGGGTCACGGGCATGAGGGCCTCGGCGTCGTCGGCGTATTCGCAGACCTCGATCCCCGCCCGTGCGGCGCAGGCGAGGAAGCTGAGCAGCTGGCACGAACTCGCCGCCGCCAGCACCAGCTGTTCGGGGTTGCGCCGGTCGGCGTCGCCCCGGAACGCGGGCGCCGCGCTGAGCGCGAGCTCGGCGGCCACAGGCGGCGTCGCGACCTGATGGCTCCGCTCGTAACCGGTGTAGCCGCCGGTCGTCGAGCCGGCCCACTCCAGCCTGGCTTGGAACCGATGCTCGTACGCCATCGCGACACGTCTCCTGTTATGCGGCTGCCCGCTCCAGATGGAACCGCAACCGGCGTTCGAGCGGCGAGGTGATTCCCGACCCCGGCGGCAGATGTTCTCGGCTTCGGTAGTGGTGGCCGGTGGGGGTCGTGGTGGTGACGGCGCCGTCGGGGCCGGGTCCGGCTTGCCATCCGGCGGCTTGTTTGGCGTGATTACAGGCTTGGCAGAGGCCTTGACCGTTGGCGATCGCGGTCTGGCCGTCGTGGTCCCAGGGGCGGATGTGATCGGCGTGGCGGATGGGCGCGTCGCACCAGGGGGTGCGGCAGGTCTGGTCCCGCAGCCGCAGGAACCGCTGCTGGCCGGTGGTGAACACCCGGCGCCGGGACTCCATGGCCACCAGCTGCCCGGTGGTCGGCTTGGTGTAGAGGCGGCGGATCCACCGCCGCGCCCGGCCGGTGCTTCGGTAGGCCAGCTCGCGGGCCAGTGCGGCCGGGACCGGGCCGTAGCCGTCCAGGTGGGCTGGTTCGTCGTAGCCTTCGTCGCCCGATCGGCCGAGCAGGCTGGCGTCGGTCATCACGAGGTTGATCTCCACCGGGACCGCGGCGGCTCCGGTCTGGCCGGTGAGGCGTTCGATCAGCAGGTCGGCCATCAGCTGCCCGCGGCCGAGCTGGTCGAGGTTGGCGTGCATGTCGGCCTGCCGCGAGAGACTCGCGTAGCAGGCGACACCTTGGGCCACCGGCAGCAGCGCGGTCAGCCGCACCATGGTCTCCGGCGCCGGGCGCACGCTGACGTGCCGGTCGGCCTCGGCGCGGCGGCGGCGCTCCACCAGCCCGGCCGGATCGGCTCGGTAGGCCGCCTTACGAGCCTCGGCCTCGGTGCGCCGGTCACCCCAGCCCTCCAGGTGCGCGGCGAGTTCGGCGTCGACCTCGAGGCGGGCCTCGCGATCGAGGAACACCGTCTCTCGGGCGATGGTGAAGGCCCGCCGCTCCGAGGTCCGGCCGGCGGCCAGCTGAGCGAAGGTGCCGGGCAGTTCGGCGCCCAGCAACCGGGCGTTGCCCAGCCAGCGTTGCGCCTGATGCGGCGAGACCCGCCGCGCCAGCGCCAGCTGCGAGGCCACCCCACGACCCTGCCGCTTGACGGGCACCCCGCCGGCGGCCTGCCCGGCCCGCTGCGAGACGTCAAAGGCGACCGCCTCGGCCGCCTGCGCCGCCGCCGCGGCGGCCTTGATCTCCTCAAACAGTCGGACCCGCTCGATACGGTCAGCATCATCCACCGCCGGCGACACGGACGCATTCGCCGTCAGCGCCTCCCGCAGGCGCAACAGCTCGCCGGTGCTCAACGACACTTCCGACGACATACTCCTGATATTAGTATATGCGTTCGGATAGTGCAAGCCTCGGCTCCGCGTCAACTCCCCGCAGTCGGCTTCGCACCGACGCTGCGACGCAGCGCCGTCCACGGGTCCCTGGCATGGGATGCGGTCGCCTTGGGATACGACATCAAGCGCTGTCATCCGCCGTTCCTTGAGCGCCTACAGGTTCCGACGCAGGCACACCCGCTTGGCCCAGCCAGACCGCGTAGCCGCCCGCCGTTTGTCCGATGCCCGAAGGGCAGGGCGCCGTGGCGACACACTGGATCCGGAAGGTGTCAGGTTCAGTGCGGAGGCCTAGGCGCGGACGGCGTCGGCTGTGGAGGTCGGTGGCTCCGGTGGAATGTTCACGTTGCGGTGGAAGACGTTGTGCGGGTCGTACCGGGCCTTGATCTGCGCGAGCTGCGCATATTTGTCCGGGCCGTAGGAAGCGACGATCCGGTTCTCGTCGAACTCGACCATGTTGTTGATGTAGTCGCCGATACCCAGCGAATGTGGCTGCAACGCGTCCCACAGCGCCCTGACCCACTCACGGTCGCGGGCCCAGGTGTCCATGTCGTGTGTGACCGCGACCAGCATCGCCGCGTAGCGGGGCGAACGGCCGCCGCCATAGGCGGTGGCGTCCTCGGGAATCTCGGAGAAGGCCTCGTCGAGCCGATAGAACAGCACCATCGACAGGGGTGACGTGCGCTTGGCGAAGTGCTCGGTCAGCACCGCGATTGCCTCGTCGGTCAGGTCGGCAATCTGGGTGCCCTTCTCGTAGGCAAACTGCCCCCATGCCGTTCCCTCGTCCATCATCTGTTGGAGCGCCGCGTACGGCATCGGTGAGACGAACTCGAACAGCGGCGGCACCCCACCGCGGACGCGTTCGGCGTACTCGGCATGCTGTTCGGCGGTGCCGAACCCGACCAGGATTGCGGCGTAGCCGGGGGTGAAGACGTGCTCCTCGGGCACGAACGGCGCCGGCGGCGCGCTGAGCGCCGCGATAAGCACATTCAATTCTCGGGGCAGGGTCGCGACGATGTCCCGGATCGAGCGCAATGCCTCCGGGCCCTGCTCGGCCGCCCAGAAGAACAGCCCGAAGTGGACCATCGGGCCTACCGGGTGCAGCGCGAACTCGAAGGTCGTCACCACACCGAAGTTGCCGCCGCCGCCGCGCAGCGCCCAGAACAAGTCGGCGTTCTCCGCTTCGCTGGCCCAGACCACCGACCCGTCGGCCAGCACCACCTCGAGGCCGGTCAGGTTGTCGATCGAGAGCCCGTGCTTGCGCGAGAGCCATCCCATCCCGCCGCCGAGGGTGAGGCCGGCCACGCCGGTATGGCTGATCATGCCGCCCGGTGTCGCGAGCCCATGCTGTTGGCTCGCGCCGTCCAGGTCGGCGAGCAGCGCGCCGCCACCCACCCGGGCACGCCGCGCCTCCGGGTCGATCTGCACGCCGTTCATCCCGGCCAGGTTGATCATCAGGCCGCCGTCGCAGACCGCAGATCCGGACGTGTTGTGCGCTCCGCCGCGCACCGTGATCTCCAGGCCGCAGGCCCGTGCATATCCGATGGCTGCCGTCACGTCAGAAGTGCTGATGCACATCACGACAGCCTCGGGCCGCCGGTCGATCTGCGCATTCCATACCCGCCGACAGTCGTCGTAGCCCGTATCTCCCGGTACACAGACCTCGCCCGACACCGCCCCCCGCAGCGACTCGATGCCACCGCTCACCGTCGCACTCATGCCCCCCCATCATGCGCCGCAGCCGCCGCGCCGCGCGGCCAACCCGCAACCGAAGTCTCCCGCCCGGCCTACACGATGTCCACAGCCCGCGTCGCGCATATCCGCTAGGCGATCCCCTCACAGAACGACCTTGAGCACAAGTAGCTCGCCACCCGCGGCGTCGTCGAACCGACCATTGCCGCAACCCGGACCAAGATCACCGCAGCCAGAGGCCAACGTCGCGCCGCGGAGCGGACCTAGGGCTCTGCCGCTCCCGGCCTGGGAGCGATCAGGGTGGGTTCGGGAGGTGTCCGCCATGACGGTTCTTGTCACGTTCGCGACCAGCCTCGGCGCCACCCGTGGAATCGCCGAACGGATCGCGACCCGGCTGCAGGGGCGCGGCATCGCTGCCGAGGCCCTGCCGGTCTCCGGGCAACTGGACGTGGCGTCCTACGACGCGGTCGTCCTCGGCAGCGCCATCCACACGGGCGCGTGGCTACCCGCCGCCGCCCGGTTCGTCGACGCCAACCTCCAGCTGCTGAGCCGGCGGCCGGTGTGGCTGTTCAGCGTGAGCACGCTCGGCGACGAGGAGACCATGGTCGGCCCGCGCGCGACGAAGGTGTTCCGTTCCATGCGCGAGGAGTCCAAGCAGGTCATCCACCTGCGCGACCTGGTGGGAGCGAAGGGGCACCGGAACTTCGCCGGGTTGGTCGCCCGGTCGGACTGGCCGCTGGTCGGCCGTGCCTTCTTCAAAGCGATCGGCGGGCGGTACGGCGATCACCGCAACTGGCCGGCGATCGATGCCTGGGCCGACGACATTGCCGCTGCCCTGACCGCCGAAGCACCGGCACTCAGCGGGTCTGCCCCTCGCCGGTGACGACCCACTTCGTCGAGGTCAGTTCCGGCAGCCCCATCGGCCCGCGGGCGTGCATCTTCTGGGTGGAGATGCCGATCTCGGCCCCGAAGCCGAACTCGCCGCCGTCGGTGAACCGCGTCGAGGCGTTCACCATCACCGCGGCCGAGTCGACGCGAGCAACGAAGTGACGGGCGGCGTCGAGGTCGCGGGTGACGATCGCCTCGGTGTGGCCCGAGGACCAGCGGCGGATGTGGGCGATCGCGTCGTCGATCGAGTCGACCACCCGGGCGGCCATGTCCAGCGACAGGTACTCCCGCTCCCAGTCGTTGTCGGTCGCGTCGACCACCGCCGGCCGCGCCGCGAAGGTGTCGTCGCCGTGGACGGTGACGCCCGCGTCCTGCAGCGCGTCGGTGATGCGCGGGACGAACGCCTCGGCGACCGCACGGTGCACCAGCAGCGTCTCGGCGGCGTTGCACACGCTCACCCGGGAGGTCTTGGCGTTCACGACGAGGCGCTCGGCCAGGTCGAGGTCGGCGGCGGTGTCGACGTAGACGTGCACGTTCCCGACGCCGGTCTCGATGACCGGCACGGTGGCGTTCTCGACGACGTGGTTGATCAGCCCGGCGCCACCACGCGGGATGACGAGGTCGACGAGCCCCCGGGCCCGGAGCAGGTGCAGCACCGACGAGCGATCCGTGCCCGGCACCAGCTGCACGGCGTCGGCGGGCAGCCCGGCCTTGGCGGCGGCCTCGGCGAGCACGTCGACGAGCACCCGGTTGGACGCATAGGCCGACGCCGAGCCACGCAGCAGCGCCGCGTTGCCGCTCTTCAGCGCCAGGCCGGCGGCATCGACGGTGACGTTCGGACGCGCCTCGTAGATCATCGCCAGGACGCCGAACGGCACCCGGAGCTGGCGGATCTCGAGCCCGTTGGGCCGGGTGTAGCCGCGGACGACCTCGCCGACGGGATCGGGAAGCGCGGCGACGTCGCGCAGCCCCTGCGCCATGGCGCCCACGCGCTCGGCGGTCAGTGACAGGCGGTCGAGGAGCCCCTCGTCGAGACCGGCGGCGCGGCCGGCCTCGACGTCCTGGCGGTTGGCCTGCAGGATCGCGTCGGTGGCGGCGACGAGGGCGTCGGCCATTGCCAGCAGCGCAGCATCCTTGGCGGCTCGGCCGAGCGGTGCGAGTTCCGCGGCGGCCTCACGGGCGCGGGCCGCGACGGCGCGGATCTCGGGCTCCGTGGCGGCGTCCTCGGTCACCGCTTCAGCTTAGGCGCGCGGGCTGCGGTGCCGGTGGCGGCGGTAGCGCAGCAGCGCGGCGATCAACGCGCCCACGACGGCGGCCACCAGCAGCGCGACATAGACGGGCATCGAGATCTTGGGTCCGGCGATGAACCTGATCTCGACGGACTCGGTGTTCTCGACGATGAAGATCACGACGAGCACGAGCAGGATCCCGCCGAGGACTTGCCCGGTCGAGAAGGCCCGTCCCGGCTTCTGCTTCGCGGGGGCGGTCCCGGACTCCGGCGGCTGCGTCCCCCGGTCCGGCGGCGGTTTCGACGGCTGCTCCGATGCGCTCATGCGGGAGGTCTACCCGCTCAGCCCCGACGGGCTCCCGAACGGACTCGCCGGCGACGGCGGAGCAGCAGGCCGGAGGCAGCGCCGAGCAGGAAGACGACCAGCATCGCGAGTGCCAATGGCACCTGCACCGTGACGAAGATGAGGCGGACTCGGACCGAGCCGAGGTTGAACGCCAGCACGACGGCCACGAGCAGGCCGAGGGCGATGCCGAGGTCCTGCTTCAACGTCGGCAACTTACCGGGGTTGTCCGTCGGGCCGTGGGTCGCGACGGGCGGCGGCGGGGGCGGGACGAAGACCATGCGCGGTCACCTCCGGAGCGCGACGACGCTGTTGATCTTAGCAAATCGCCAGGAAGGTCCGGATTCAGAGCACGACGAGGTCGTCCCGGTGGACGAGTTCCCGGCGGAACTCGGCCGGGAGGTCGCCGGTGCGGCGGCCCAGCAACGGCGGCAGGTCGGCGGCGTCGTAGCCGACGAGGCCGCGGGCGACGGCGACGCCGTCCGGGCTGACCAGATCGACCGGCTCGCCGGAGTAGAACTCTCCCGACACCCTCGTCACCCCGGCGGGGAGCAGCGACATCCGGCGCCGCACTACCGCGGTCACCGCTCCGGCGTCGAGGTGCAGCCGGCCCCGGGCGGTGGTCGCGTGCCGCAACCAGAACAGCCGGGAGGCGCTGCGGTCGCCGGCGGCGTGGAAGACGGTGCCGGCCTCGCCGGCCAACGCGCCGGCGATGCGCGTGGACCCGGCCAGCACCACCGGGATGCCCTCACTGGTGGCGAGGGCGGCGGCGTCGATCTTGGTGATCATGCCGCCCGATCCCACGTGACTGCCGGCCCGGCTGACATCCACCTCGGCCAGGTCCGCCATCGACCGCACCTCGGCGACGAACTCCGACCCGGGCCGTCCCGGCTTGCCGGAGTACAGGCCGTCGACGTCGGTCAGCAGCACCAGCGCGTCGGCATGCACGACGTGCGCCACCAGCGCGGCGAGCCGGTCGTTGTCACCGAAGCGGATCTCGTGGGTGGCGACGGTGTCGTTCTCGTTGACGATGGGCAGCACGCCGAGGCTCAGCAACCGCTCGAGCGTGCGCTCGGCGTTGCGGTAGTGCCCCCGGCGGTGCAGGTCGTCGGCGGTCAGCAGCACCTGCCCGACCTGCAGCCCGTGCCGGGCGAAGGAGGCGGCGTAACGCTCGGCGAGCAGCAGCTGCCCCACGCTCGCGGCCGCCTGCTGCGTGGCGAGGTCGCGGGGCCGGGACGCGAGCCCGAGCGGGGCGATCCCGGCGGCGATGGCGCCGGACGAGACCAGGACGACCTCCTGCCCCGCCGCCAGCCGACCGGCGACCGCGTCGACCACGGCGTCGAGCCGCTGGGCGTCGAGGCTGCCGTTCGCGGTGAGCGAGGATGACCCGACCTTGACCACGGTGCGGCGCGCGGCCGCGACCGCCTCCCGGGTCACCTGTCGTCCTCCCGCACGTCGCCGGGGTCTTCCTCCTGCCAGCTGACGCCGTCGCGCCGGGACCGCTTGGCGGCGAGCCGCTCGGCGGCCCGGGCGCGGGTGTCGGTTTCCAGCCGGACATCGGTGCCGCGAGGCGAGACGATGTCCTGCTCCTCGATGCCGGCGGTCGGCTCGAAGTCGAACGTGACCTCCCCGATCGTCACCGCCGCGCCGGGCTGGGCGCCGAGTTCGGCCAGCCGCTTCTCCACGCCCAGCCGGGCCAGCCGGTCGGCAAGGTAGCCGACGGCCTCGTCGTTGTCGAAGGCGGTCTGCAGCACCCAGCGTTCGGGCTTCCTGCCGCGGACGACGAAGCCGCCCGGCTCCTGCGGATCGGGCTCGACGGTGAAGTCCTGCTCGTCGACCGCGCGCGGCGTCAGCACGATCCGCGGCGGCGGCGCGGGCGGGCGGGCGGCTCGGTCGGCGGCGACCGCCTCGGAGAGGGCGAAGCTGAGTTCGCGCAGCCCGCTGCGAGCCACTGCTGATATCTCGAAGACGCGCAAACCACGCGCTTCGAGCTCCGGTCGCACGAGGTCGGCGAGTTCCTTCGCCTCCGGCACGTCGACCTTGTTCAACGCGACCAGTCGCGGCTTGCTCAACAGTTCACCGAAGCTGCCGCGGTACTGCGCCAGCTCGGCCTCCAGCGCGTCGAGGTCGCTGATCGGATCGCGACCTGGTTCGAGCGTCGCGCAGTCGAGCACGTGCAGCAGCACGGCGCAGCGTTCGACGTGCCGCAGGAAGTCCAGCCCGAGCCCCTTGCCGTCCGCTGCCCCGGGAATCAGGCCGGGTACGTCGGCGACGGTAAAGGTCGTCTCCCCCGCGTCGACGACGCCCAGATTGGGGACGAGCGTGGTGAACGGGTAGTCGGCGATCTTCGGCTTGGCCGCCGACAGCGCGGCGATGAGCGAGGACTTGCCGGCGCTGGGGTACCCCACCAGCCCCACGTCGGCGACGCTCTTGAGTTCGAGCACGACATCGCGCGACTCCCCCGGCTCGCCCAGCAGCGCGAACCCAGGGGCCTTGCGGCGTTTGGTGGCCAGGGCGGCGTTCCCGAGCCCGCCGCGTCCGCCCCGGGCGGCGACGAACGACGAGCCGTCGCCGGCCAGGTCGGCCAGCACCTCACCATCGGGATCAAGCACGACGGTGCCGGGCGGGACCCGCAGCTGCAGATCACCGCCCTCGGGGCCGTTGCGGTGGCTGCCCGCGCCGTGACCGCCGTTCTCGGCGCGCTGGTGCGGGTGGTAGTGAAAGTCGAGCAGGGTGTGGACGTTGTGGTCTACGACCAGAACGACGTCCCCGCCGTGACCACCGTTCCCGCCGTCGGGCCCGCCGAGCGGCTTGAACTTCTCCCGGTGGATCGACGCCACCCCGTGCGCCCCGTTGCCTGCAGTGAGATGCAGAACTACGCGGTCAACGAATGCAGCCATAGAGGTGACCTTTCGGCCGGAAGCCGAAGGCAACAGCGAGTCGGCACGGTGACGCTGGAACGCGACAACAGCAGAAGAATCCGGGGAGGCGGATTAGACTATGTTGACGGTCTTGCGGCCGCGGGAGGTGCCGAACTGCACGCTGCCGGCGGCGAGGGCGAACAGCGTGTCGTCCTTGCCCCGACCGACGCCGTGGCCCGGGTGGAACTTGGTGCCGCGCTGCCGGACGAGGATCTCGCCCACCTTGACGGCCTGGCCGCCGTAGCGCTTGACGCCGAGGTACTGCGGGTTGGAGTCGCGGCCGTTACGGGAGCTGGACGCACCCTTCTTGTGTGCCATGTCGGTGGACCTCTCCCTCTACTTGCCCGCGCTGATGCCGGTGACCTTGAGCTGGGTCAGCAGCTGACGATGACCCTGCCGCTTGTGGTAGCCGGTCTTGTTCTTGAACTTGTGAATCCTGATCTTGGGGCCCTTGGCCTGGGCGAGCACCTCGGCGGTGATGCTGGCGCCGGAGAGCTTGTCGACCTCGTGGGTCACCTTGTTGCCGTCGACGAGCAGGATCGCGGGCAGCGCGACCTCCGCGCCGGGCGCGGCGTCGAGCTTCTCGACCTCGATCACATCGCCCTCGGCGACCTTGTACTGCTTGCCGCCGGTCTTGACGATGGCGTACATCGTGGATCCACTCCTCGACACAGTTCTCACTTAGCTGTCTTCCCACCACAAACGGGGCCCACCGCGAGTGGGCCGTCGTTCAGATTACGGCACCGGCCCGTCCCCAGGCAAAACGCCCGGGACAGGTCACTCCGTGGCCGCGCCGACCGCCGGCGGGCCGGCCGGGCGACTCGCCGCCCGACGGCGACGCCGCCCGGTGGGCTGCGGTGGCGTGGGAGCGTGTCCGTTCTCGACGACGTCGACCGCCCCGGCGGTCTGCTCGTACTCGGCGTAGGCCGGTTCGGGGGTCGCCGCGCGCTTGGGGGCGCCGTTGTCACCGCCGGACTTCTCGGCGTCCTCGGACTTCTCGGTGCCCTCGGTCTTCTCGCCCCCGGACTTCTGGGCGCGCCCGGACTTCCTGGCTCCACCGGACTTCCGGGGGGCCTCGGACTTCTCGGCCCCATCGGACTTCTGGGCGCCCTCGGACTTCTCGGCTCCGTCGCTTCGAGCCGCCTTGACCAGGTCGATGGCGAGGCTGTCGAGTCCGGCGGCCCCACCCTCCTCGCCGTCACCACTGGCGGCGCGGTGGATCGCGTCGATGGCCGCCGAGGCCGCCCGGCGCTGCTCCTCGTCGACATCGGGGGTCTCGGGAGCGTCGTTGGCCTTGCCGCGGCCGCGCCGCTTGCCCTTGGGCTTGTCGTCGTCTTCCGAGCTCCGGCCGCCCGGCTGGTCGACCGGCTCGGCGTGCACGATCAGGCCACGACCGTTGCAGTGCTCGCACGGCTCGCTGAAGGCTTCGAGCAACCCCTCCCCGACCCGCTTGCGGGTCATCTGGACGAGCCCGAGCGAGGTGACCTCGGCGACCTGGTGCTTGGTGCGGTCGCGCCCGAGGCACTCGGTGAGGCGGCGCAGCACCAGCTCGCGGTTCGACTCCAGGACCATGTCGATGAAGTCGATGACGACGATGCCGCCGACATCACGCAGCCGTAGCTGCCGGACGATCTCCTCGGCCGCCTCGAGGTTGTTGCGGGTCACGGTCTGTTCGAGGTTGCCGCCGGAGCCGACGAACTTGCCGGTGTTGACGTCGATGACGGTCATGGCCTCGGTGCGGTCGATGACCAACGAGCCGCCCGAGGGCAGCCACACCTTGCGGTCGAGCGCCTTCATCAGCTGTTCGTCGACGCGCAGGTCGTGGAACAGGTCGGTGTCCGCAGTGTGCTGCGACAGCCGCTCGGAGAGGTCGGGAGCGACCGAGTTGATGTACTCCGAGAGGGTCGACCAGGCGTCCCCGCCCTGCACGACCAGCTTCTTGAAGTCCTCGTTGAAGACGTCACGGACCACGCGGATCGCGATGTCGGGCTCGCCGTGCACCAGCACCGGCGCGCTCTTCTTCTGCGACGCCTTCTGCTGGATCGTCTCCCACTGCTTCTGCAGTCGCTCGACATCGTGGGTGAGGTCCTCCTCGCTGGCCCCCTCGGCCGCGGTTCGGACGATCACGCCGGCGCCATCCGGGACGATCTTCTTCAGGATCGCCTTGAGCCGGTGCCGTTCGGTGTCGGGCAGCCGGCGGCTGATGCCGGTCATGCCGCCGCCGGGCACGTAGACGAGGAACCGGCCCGGCAGCGAGACCTGGCTGGTCAGGCGCGCCCCCTTGTGCCCGATCGGGTCCTTGGTGACCTGGACCAGCACGCTGTCGCCCGACTTCAGGGCCTGCTCGATGGCGCGGGACTTGCCCTCGAGCCCGGCGGCGTCCCAGTTCACCTCGCCGGCGTAGAGGACGCCGTTGCGGCCCTTGCCGATGTCGATGAACGCCGCCTCCATCGAGGGCAGCACGTTCTGGACCCGGCCGAGGTAGACGTTGCCGACGTACGACGTCGTGCTGGCGCGGGTGACGTAGTGCTCGACAAGCATGTCGTCCTCGAGCACCGCGATCTGGGTACGGTCGCCGGTCTGCCGCACCGCCATCACTCGGTCGACGGCCTCGCGGCGGGCCAGGAACTCGGACTCGGTGAGGATGGGGGCGCGGCGACGGGTGCTCTCGCGGCCGTCACGACGCCGCTGCCGCTTCGCCTCGAGCCGGGTGGAGCCCTTGACCCCGCGAACTCCGTCGTCGCCGTCGCCCTGCTTGGACTTCTTGCCGCCGTCGCGGACGTGGGTGACGGTGTCGGCCGGGTCCTCGCCGGTCGAGTCCGAATCGCCGTTGCCGCCGCCCCCGGAGCGCCGGCGCCGCCGGCGGCGTCGGCTGCCACTCGACTCGCCCTGCTCGTCCTCGCCTGCATCGTCATTGGCCGTCTTGGCGGCCTTGGCGGTCTCGTCGCCACCGGAGGCCTTCTTGCCGTCGGCGCCCGACGAGTCGCCGCCGTCCTGCTCCGCGTCGGTACCGCCGTTCTGGTCGCTGCCGCTGCCGCCACGACCGCGGCGACCCCGCCGCCGCCGCCGGCGGGCGCCGCCGGCCTGCTCGCTGGCCGCCTCGCGCACGTCGTCGGGCTCGGCGGTGCCGTCCTCGACCTCCAGCGCCGTCACGTCCGGCCCGCCGGCATCGGCGTCGCCGGAACTGCCTGTCTCGGCCTTCTCCTGCTGCGCCTTCTCCTGCTGCGCCTTCTCGTCCGGCTTCGTCGCCCGCGACCGCCGTGAACGGGCCGCCGGCGGCGCCTCCGGCTCCGGCGCCATGAACAGCACGCCCGGCGCGCCCGCGGCGTCCGTCGACTCCGGGGCCGCGGGGGCCTCCGGCTGGGCCGCGGCCTTCTTGGTCGCGCGCTTGCGGGTGGTCTTCTTCGCCGGGGTCGGCTGCTCGCCCGCCGGCTCGGTGGAGGTGGGCTCCGCCGACTTTGCTTTCTCCGCCGACTTTGCTTTCTCCGCCGGCTCTGCCTTCTCTGCCGGATCCGCCGTCTTCTTGGCCGTCTTCTTCGCGGCGGCCTTGCGGGTGCGCTTGGCGGGTGCCTTGGCGGCCGGCGCCGACTCCGAGTCGGAGCTGGAGTCGGAACTGGAATCGGAACTGGAGCCGGAATCGCCTGCGGAAGTCTCAACCTCAGCTGGAGCCTTCTTGGCCGTCTTGCGGGGCGCTCGCTTCTTCGCCGGCGTCGTCGGCGGTTCACCGTCGGCTGCCGGGGGCGGCCCGGCCTTGGCGGCGGCCTTGCGCGGGGCCCGCTTGCGGGGGGCACTGGAGGCCTTGGGGGCCGTGCCGGCCGGGGCCTCCGCGGCGGACCCGCTGGTATCGCTGGTATCGGTGGTGGGGCTGTTGGTGGTGGGGTCGTCGGGTTCGAGCATGTGCTCGATCACTCCGTTTCGGCCTCCGGGCGCGCCCGGCATCGCCGGTACGCGGCCGCACAGAGGCGGTTCTGGCGGGGCCGGTTCGGGGCCGGCTCACCCGCGAAGTCTTCGTCGGGCGGGATCGCCCGGTCGGTGCTGCGGATCGGTGCCTACAACGGTGCGGTCGCCGAATTCCGGTCGGTGTCCCGGTCACTGGCGAGCGGGTCACCGATCGTGCCGTCGTCGTCGAGCGATCCCTGCGCCAAGCGAACCGCCAGGGACGGCCCGCTGAGGGCGAGACCGGCGACGTCGTGCAGCGCGGCGACAACATCGTCGGGCCGCACGGTAGGGGTGACCTGCCGCACGACCACTTCCAGTATCGCATGCGCCACAGCGGAACGCCCACACGCCGCGCTGGCCGCGTCCTCCACGGCCGATTCCGGGCCCTGCGGGGCCACGACCTCCGCCCGCAGGACAGGGCCGCGCACGTCGACGGTGCGCCGCCCGCGCTTGGTCATCCGCTCGACCCCGATCTCGTCTCGCGCCAGAAAGGTCCCCAGCGCTGCGGCGGCGGTGTCGGGATCGACGCCGGGCAACTCGATGCGCCAGAGCGAGGCCGCCATGCGCTCGGCGAGGCCCCCGGGCCCGGCCACGACCACCTCGAGCACGTCCAACCCGGGCGGAAGCGCCGCGTCCAGCCGGGCTCGCAGCGCCGACGGCTCGACCTGCTCGGCCAGCCCCAGTTCGAGGTACTCGGCCTCGCTGCCGACGCCGGTGGGCGACGCCCCGACGTAGCTGATCTTCGGGTGCGGCGAGAAACCCGCCGAGTAGGCCATCGGCACCCGGGCGCGGCGCAGCGCCCGCTCGAACGCCCGGGCGAAGTCCCGGTGCGAGGTGAAGCGCAGCCGCCCCCGCTTGGCGTAGCGGACCCGGACCCGCTGCACGATCGGCGCGGGAGGCGGGCCCTCGGGGGTGCGTCGTGCCATCGGTATCGGCTCAGTCCCGGGTGGCCATCGGCAGCAGCGACCGGCCGGTGGGGCCGATCTGGATGTCGGTGCCGAGGTCGGAGCACACACCGCAGTCGAAGCACGGCGTCCAGCGGCAGTCGTCCTGCTCGAACTCGCCCTGCGCGTCCTGCCAGTCGTCCCACAGCCACTGCTTGTCCAGGCCGGAGTCGAGATGGTCCCACGGCAGCACCTCGTCGCCGTCTCGCTCCCGCGTGGTGTACCAGTCCAGATCCACCGCACCGCCGGCGAAGACCCGCTCGCAGGCCTCCACCCAGCGGGAGTAGGAGAAGTACTCGCTCCAGCCGTCGAACCGGCCACCGGCGCGCCACACGGCCTCGATGACCGCCCCGACCCGCCGGTCCCCGCGGGAGAGCAGCCCCTCGACCATCGACGGCTCGCCGTCGTGGTAGCGCATGCCCACGTTGCGACCGAGCGAGCGGTTCTCGTTGATCTTGGCCCGCAGCCGGCGCAGCCGCTCGTCGACGACCTCCGGCGAGGCCTGCGCCGCCCACTGGAACGGGGTGTGCGGCTTGGGCACGAACCCGCCGATGGAGACGGTGCAGCGGATGTCTTTGTGCCCGGCGGCCTCGCGGCCGGCGCGGATGACGTCGTGGGCCATGTCGGCGATCTCGAGGACGTCCTCGTCGGTCTCGGTCGGCAGGCCACACATGAAGTACAGCTTCACCTGCCGCCAGCCCTGCCCGTACGCGGCGCTGACGGTGCGGATCAGGTCGTCCTTGCTCACCATCTTGTTGATCACTCGGCGCAGCCGCTCCGAGCCGCCCTCGGGAGCGAACGTGAGCCCCGAGCGGCGCCCGTTGCGGGAGAACTCGTTGGCCAGGTCGATGTTGAAGGCGTCGACCCGCGTGGACGGCAGCGACAGGCTGACCTTCTCGTCCTCGTACCGGTCGGCGAGCTGCTTGGCCATCGGGCCGATCTCGGAGTGGTCGGCCGAGGACAGCGACAGCAGCCCGACCTCCTCGAAACCGGTCGCCTCGAGGCCCCGGCGCACCATCTCCCCCACGCCGTCGATGGAGCGCTCGCGCACCGGCCGGGTGATCATCCCGGCCTGGCAGAAGCGGCAGCCCCGGGTGCAGCCGCGGAAGATCTCGACCGACATGCGCTCGTGCACCGACTCGGCCAGCGGCACCAGCGGGGTCTTGGGGTAGGGCCACTCGTCGAGGTCCATGACGGTGTGCTTGCTGACCCGCTCCGGGACGCCGTCCCGGTTGGGCACGACCGCGGCGATGCGGCCGTCGGGGAGGTAGCCGACGTCGTAGAAGCGGGGGACGTAGATCCCGCCGGTGGCGGCCAGGCGCAGCAGCAGCTCGTCTCGGCCGCCGGGGCGTCCGTCGGCCTTCCAGGTCTTGACGATCTCGGTGATGGCGCCCACCGCCTGCTCGCCGTCGCCGAGCACCGCCACGTCGACGAAATCGGCGACCGGTTCGGGGTTGAAGGCGGCGTGGCCGCCGGCCACCACCACCGGGTGGGTCTCGTCGCGGTCGGCGGCGTACAGCGGGATGCCGGCCAGATCGAGCGCGGTGAGCAGATTGGTGTAGCCCAGCTCGGTCGCGAACGACACGCCGAGCAGGTCGAACGCCCCGACCGGCCGGTGGGCGTCGACGGTGAACTGCGGGATGCCGTGCTCGCGCAGCAGCGCCTCGAGATCGGGCCAGACCGCATAGGTCCGCTCGGCGAGCGTGTCGTCACGCTCGTTGAGGACCTCGTAGAGGATCTGCACGCCCTGGTTCGGCACGCCGACCTCGTAGGCGTCGGGGTACATCAGCGCCCACCGGACCGCGACGGAGTCCCAGTCCTTGCTGCGGGCGTTCAGCTCCCCGCCGACGTACTGGATCGGCTTGCTCACACGGGGCAGCAGCGGCTCCAGGCGATCGAACAGCGTCTCGACAGGCACGCCCGCCGAGTGTAGGCGAACTCGCGAGGTGGCTTCGACGTGCGAGGCCGCGATTAGGCTCGGCCGTCGTGAGCAGCGCGCGCCCGGTCTCCCCGCCGGCGTCGCGTACGTCGGTGCTTCCACCCCACCTGCTGGTGCTGACGGCGGTCTGCTCGGTGCAGTTCGGCTCCGCGTTCGCCGACACCATCTTTCCGCGCGTCGGCCCGGGCGGGGTCGCGTTCCTGCGGGTGCTGATCACGGCCGTGCTGCTCCTCGCGGTCGCCCGTCCCCGGCTGCGCGCGCACAGTCACGCGCAGCTGCGGCTCGTCGCCGCCTACGGCCTGGCCCTGGCCGGGATGAACTGGAGCTTCTACGAGGCGCTGCATCGGCTGCCGCTGGGTGTGGCCGTCACGATCGAGTTCACCGGGCCGCTCGCGGTGGCGGTCGCCGGCTCGCGACGCGCGCTGGACGGTCTCTGGGTGCTGCTGGCCGGCGGGGGTGTCGTGCTGCTGGCGCTGCGCGGTGAGCAGGCCGGGGTCCGGCCGCTCGGGGTGCTGCTGGCGTTGGTGGCGGCGTCCTGCTGGGCGGGCTACATCCTGCTGGCCAAGCGGGTGGGGACCTGCTTCGGCGCGCTCGAGGCGCTCGCGCTCGGCATGGCCGCGGGCTCGGTGCTCGTCGCCCCGGCCGGGCTGATCGAGGGCGGTGCGGCGCTGCTGCAGCCGGCGACGCTCGCCGCCTGCCTCGGCGTCGCGATGCTCTCCTCGCTGGTGCCCTACAGCCTGGAGATGGTCGCGCTGCGCCGGCTGCGGACGGCGGCGTTCGGGCTGCTGATGAGCCTGGAACCGGCGGTGGCGGCGCTCGCCGGCGTGCTCGTGCTGTCCGAGCCGCTGACCGCGACGCTGCTGGTCGCCCTGCTCATGGTGATCACCGCGAGCGTCGGCTCCACCCTCACCGGCCGGGACCGCGCGCCGGGCGCCGTCGACGGGCAGCCGCAGCCCGAGGCGTGACTCAGTCCAGCCTGGATCGCCGGTGCACGGCCTGCAGCAGTCCGAACGCGAGACCCTGCGCAAACATCGACGAACCGCCGTAGGACACAAACGGCAGCGGGACACCCGTGACCGGCGTCAGGCCCAGGTTCATGCCGATGTTCTGGAAGGTCTGGAAGGCGAACCAGCACACGACCCCGACGGCCACCAGGCGGCCTGCGGCGTCGGCCCCCCGGGCGATGCGCAGCCCGCGCCAGCAGACGAACGCGAACAGCACGATCATCAACCCGGCCCCGAGCAGCCCGAACTCCTCACCGGCGACGGAGAAGACGAAGTCGGTCTGCTGCTCCGGCACGTAGCCGCCGTTGGTCTGTCGCCCGTGGAACAAGCCGGTGCCGAACAGCCCGCCGTTGGCAATCGCGATGTGCGCCTGCTGCACGTTGTAGGACGCGCCCAGCGGGTCGGCGTTCGGGTTCACCAGCGACCGGAACCGGTCCAGCTGGTAGGTGGCGAGCAGCCCCACCTTGACCGCGACGACGGCCGAGAGCACCCCGGCGACCAGCAGCCCGACGGTGTAGCGCGCCTGCACGTTGGCCGCCACGAAGACGCCGAAGCCGGCACAGGCGAGCACCATCGCCGAACCCAGGTCGGGCTGCAACATGATCAGCCCGAACGGGACGGCGAGCAGGCCGACGCCGATGGCGACCTCCCGTCCCGACGGGGCGGAGGTGTCCCCGTCGCCGAGGTCGTCGTCGTCCGCCCGGTGCGTGAACAGCACCGCCAGGCCCACGATCAGCCCCAGCTTGCAGAACTCGGAGGGCTGGATCTCGAAGCCGCCGGGCAGCACGATCCAGGCGTGGGCGCCGTTGATGGTCGAGCCGGCGACCATGACCAGCAGCAGCCCGGCGACGCTCAGCGCGTAGACCATCGGGCCGCACAGCCGCAGCAGCCGGGAGTCCAGCCGCGACGCGGCGGCCATCAGCCCGAAGGCGATCACGGTGTTGAGCAGGTGGCGGTACAGGTAGGCCTGCGGGTCGGCACCCGCGTCGATCTGCTGCTGGCGGGTGGCGGCCCAGACCAGCAGCGCCCCGAGCAGTGCCAGCGCCAGGGCCACGCCCGCCAGTGGCAGGTCGTAGCCGCGCGCCCGTCGCACGCCCGGGAGCACCGGCGGGGTGAGCTCGAAAGGCGCACGCGGGTCCCGGGCCCGCGGCGCCTCGGGCCGCTGCAGCGTCGTCATCGGCTGCCCGTCCCGTCCTGGGAGGTGAGCTTCGGCAGCGACGTGCGGGGGCGGAGGCCGGGCAGCAGCGGGGTGCGGTGCCCGCCGGCACCGAAGATGCCGTCCCAGATGCGCTTGAGCATCGGCCCGGCGGCGGTGGCGCCGGTGCCGGCCTCGGTGACCATGCCGACCATGACGAACCGGGCCTTCACCGCGCCGTGGTCGTTGTAGGTCGGGCCCCACGTCGCGAGCCACGAGGTGTCCTGCTGGCCCTCGACCTGGGCGGTGCCGGTCTTGCCGCCGATCCGGTTCTGGTACGGCGAGCCGATGTAGGCGAACGCCCCCGAGACCGCCCAGCCGCGGGAGAAGTCCAGCGAGCGGTCGAAGAAGTTCAGGTAACGCTGTTTCACCGGCACCCGGCGCCGCAGCGTCGGGTCGATCGTCCGCACCACCTTGCCCTTCGCGTCGACCACGGCGCGGCCGAAGGTGGGCTCGTACAGTTTGCCGCCGTTGACGGCTGCGGAGTAGTCGACCGCGAGTTGCAGCGGCGACATGGTGGTCTCGCCCTGCCCGATGGACATGTCGGCGTTGTCACCGGCCCGGTAGCGCCAGCCGTCGGTGCAGTTCTCCTTCGCCAGCTCGGTGAGGAACGCCCGCTGCGAGGCGTCCGTCACGTTCTGGTAGTAACCGGGGCGGGCCTCAGCGCAGTACGTGGCGCGCTGCGCCTTCCACCTCGCCATCCGCGTCTCGCGGTCGGCGTAGCTCCCGGTGGCCTGCTCGCCGGCCGGGAGGTCGACCCCGGGGGCCGTGCCGACGCCGTACTGGCGGGCCATCGCCTGCAGGTGCTCCAGCGGCTTTTTGCCCTTCGCGATCCGGGCCTGGTCGCGGTAGTACTCGTTCACCTCGGGGCGGTAGAA
Organism: uncultured Actinomycetota bacterium; assembly: GCA_963776855.1. Classification (GTDB taxonomy): domain Bacteria; phylum Actinomycetota; class Actinomycetes; order Mycobacteriales; family Jatrophihabitantaceae; genus Jatrophihabitans. The sequence goes on from CAVZOC010000006.1 coordinate 506,418, forward strand.
GAACGTGTCGCACGAGTACCCGAGCGCGTCGCGCAGATCGATCGGGCCGAGGTCCTCGCTGTCGTAGTTGGTCTTGATGCCACCGGCGATGTTCATCGAACCCGGGCAGGGGTAGATGCCGTGCGTGGTGATCTCGTGGTGCATCAGCAGCGAGGAGGACGTGATCAGCTTGAAGGTCGAGCCCGGGGCGTACTGCCCGGCGGTGGCGCGGTCGAGCAGCGGGACACCGGCCGACGGGCGGGTCAGCTTGCGGTAGTCGGCCTCGGAGATGCCCCCGATGAACTGCTGCGGGTCGTAGGTGGGATAGCTCGCGGACGCGAGAATCCGGCCCGTCTGCGGATCCATGATCACGACCGCGCCCGACGGCGCCGTGTAACCCGCGTGGTGAGAATCGCGGATCTGCCGGGCCAGCGAGGACTGCGCGAGCGCCTGCAGCCGGGAGTCGATGCTGGTCACCAGGGTGTCGCCCTGCTGCGCCGGGGTCGTCCGGCCCGTTCCGACGGTGTAGCCCTGCGGGTTGAGCTGAACGACGTGCTGGCCGTCGACGCCGCGGAGCGCGGCGTCGTACTCCTGTTCCAGCCCGGCGGCGCCGATGGTGTCGACGTCGTGCAGCGACGGATCGGCCTTCTTGTCGGACGCGGTGATCTGGCTGGTGTAGCCGAGCACGTGCGCGGCCAACGAGCCGTGGGGGTACTGCGGTCGGCTGACCGTCCGTACCGCCACCCCGGGGAACTGCTCGCGGTGCTCGCTGATGGCGAGCACGACGCCGGTGGAGGCGTCCTCGGCGACCGTGACCGGGGCGTAGGGCTCGCCCGTCGAGCACGGTGCGGAGACGGTCGGCGAGCACGGCCTGATCTCCTTCGCCAGCCGCTGCCACGGGGTGTGCAGCAGTGACGCGAGCCGCCGCAGCACCCCCCGCCCGTGGTCGGGCCGCTGCTGCAGCAAGTCGTGGTCGACGGTGATCTGCTGGACCGCGTGGTTGCCGACGAGCACCTGGCCGGTGTCGTCGACGATCTGGCCCCGTGGGGCGGGCACGACGATCGCGGCGCCGTGCGTCAAACCGGCGCTCTGCACCGGCTTGTTCGGGTCGAGCAGCTGCTGGTAGTACAAGCGCGCCAGCAGCGTGATCATCAGCGAGGCCACCAGCACCGTGACGAGCATCAGCCGGCGCCGGCCGACGGTCGCGGGGTCACGGGGCGCGGGCAGGTCAGCGGGCACGGCCGGGTCCCATCGCCAGCTCGGTGTAGACCGGGTGCGGGGCGCGCAGCCGCTCGGCGTGCAGCATCCGCCGGGTCAGCGGCAGGACGGCCGCTCCCAGCAGGGCGCTCAGCGCCGCCACCGGAAGCAGGTCCTGCGCGGCGCCCGTGAGGGTGCCGCCGTCGCCGAGCAGAGCGAGCAGGGCGGTGCCCAGGCCGGACGCCAGCCCGCACAGCACCCCGATCGTCGTCGCGTCGCGGCGCAGGCTCCTGCGATCGCCGATCATCCCCGCCAGCAGGCCCACGGCGAGCCAGCAGAGTGCGAACAGCCCGGCCGGGTGGCGGGACCCGAGGTCGGCGGCGAGACCCAGGGCGAAACCGAAGGTCATGCCGGTGGCCGGGCCGTCGACGAGGGCGACGGCGGCCACGAGGATCGCGGGCAGGCTCACGTCGAACGGCGTGGTCACGGGGCCGACGAGCGTGGCCTGCAGCAGCAGCACGGTCAGCGACGCCGCCGCGGCTGCGGCGACCCGCGCCCGGGTGGCGCTCACCGGGGGCCCGGGTCGGTGATGACACCGACGAGGTCGAGGGCGGTGGGCGAGGTCGTGGCCGAGACGGCGGCGGTGGTGACGCCGGCGGCCGAGTCGGCCACGGAGGTGACCCGACCGACCGACAGCCCTGCCACGAAGCTGCTCGCGCCGGACGGCCCCGTCACCAGCTGGTCACCGACCCGGACCCGGGTGTGCGGATCGAGGGGGGTGAACCGGAAGCCGCCGGTGCCCCGCCCGGTGGCCACGCCGAGCTGCCCGGAGCGCGCGTCCCGGACGCCCACCCCGGAGCCCGGGTCGGCGGCCAGCAGCACGACCGAGGTGTGGGCGTCGGCGTGCAGCACCCGCCCCACCAGCCCGGCGCCGTCGGTGACCGTCTGCCCGGCGCGGATGCCGGCGCCGGCACCTGCATCGACCGTCACCGTCCAGTCGAAGCCGGCCCCCGGGCCGAAGGCCAGCACCCGCGCCGGCAGGACCGTGCGGCCGTTGCCGGCGGCGCCCCACCGCAGTCGGGCCAGCTGGGCGTTCACGCGTGTCTCGGCGCTGCGGGTGGCCAGCCGCGCCCGCAGCCGGGCGTTCTCGCTCTCCAGGTCGCGGATCCGGGCCTCGTTGGTCCCGGCGGTCGGGACGCCCTGCACCCAGCGGCGCGCGGGCCCCACGAGGGCGTCGGTGCCCCGGTAGAGCGAGCCGAACAGGCCGCGGGCCCCGGAATGGGCGTCGCGCAGGCTGCCGCCGCCGAGGTCGAGGGTCAAGAAGGCGAGCGCGACCAGCGCCAGGACGATCGCGGCCCTGCGCTGCCGACGGGTCAGCTGGCGCATGAGCCCGGCTCAGCGGCGATGGCCGTCGACGACGACCTTGTGCAGCTGGTCGAAGTGCTCCACCACCGTCGCCGTGCCGAGCACGACGGAGTCCAGCGGACGCTCGGCCACCAGCACCGGGACGCCGAGTTCGTGCTGCAGGCGCGCGTCCAGTCCCCGCAGCAGTGCGCCGCCGCCGGTGAGGACGATGCCGCGCTCGGCGAGGTCCCCGGACAGCTCGGGCGGGCAACGGTCGAGGGTGGCGCGGACGGCGGCGATGATGCGCGTCAGCGGTCCGTCCATGGCCTTGCGCAGCATGTCGCCGGAGACGGTGACGTTGCGGGGCATGCCGGTCCCGACGTCGCGGCCCCGGATCTCGGCCTTGGCCGGTCCGGAGGTGGGGAAGGCGCAGCCGACCGAGATCTTGAGCTCCTCGGCGGTGCGCTCGCCCACCAGCAGCGCGAACTCGGCCCGGATGTGGTCGACGATGGCGAGGTCGAGCGCGTCGCCGGCGACTCGCACGCTGGTGGAGGCGACGACGCCGCCGAGGGCAAGGATCGCGACCTCGGTGGTGCCGCCGCCGACGTCGACGACCATCGACCCGCTGGGCTGGTTCACCGGCAGGCCGGCACCGATCGCCGCGGCCATCGGCTCGGAGATGATGTGCACCTTGCGGGCTCCGGCCGCGTAGGTGGCCTCGCTCACCGCCCGCTGCTCGACGCCGGTGATGCCGGACGGGACGCACACCACGATCCGCGGGCCGGTGAACGCGCCGCGCCGGCGCAGCACCTTGCGCACGAAGAACCGCAGCATCTCCGCGGTGACGTCGTAGTCGGCGATGACGCCGTCCTGCAGCGGGCGGACGGCCCGGATGTGGTCGGGGGTGCGGCCGATCATGCGCTTGGCCTCGGTGCCGACGGCGACCACCGAGTTGGAGGAGACGTCCACGGCGACGACCGAGGGCTCGTTGAGCATGATGCCCCGCCCGCGGGCGTAGACCAGCGTGTTGGCGGTGCCGAGATCGACGGCGAGGTCGCCGCCGAGCAGGTCACCGCCGCGCTGGGTCACGCGGGACAGGCCCGCGCGGCGCGCAATCGGCGTCAGTGTCACTTCGCGATCGTAGGGTCGCGATCTCCCCGAACCGCGGTGCGACGCGCGAAACGCGTGTTACTCGTGTGACTTCTCAGGAACCGGTACGGGGGAACCACAGCGCGATCTCGCGCGCCGCGGATTCCGGCGAGTCGGAGCCGTGGACGAGGTTCTGCTGCACCGCCAGTCCCCAGTCCCGGCCGAGGTCGCCGCGGATGGTCCCCGGCGCCGCGCCGGTGGGGTCGGTGGCCCCGGCCAGGGAGCGGAAGCCCTCGATGACCCGCTCCCCCTCGGCCACCAGGGCGACCACCGGTCCCGAGAGCATGAACTCGACCAGCGGCTCGTAGAACGGCTTGCCCTGGTGCTCGGCGTAGTGCTGGGCGAGCAGTTCAGGGGTGGCCTGCTTCAGTTCCAGGGCGGCGACGCGGTAGCCCTTGGCCTCGACGCGGCGGATGACCTCGCCGGAGAGTCCCCGGGCGACGCCGTCGGGCTTGACCAGGACCAGCGTCCGTTCGGTGGTGGATTCGCTCACGCCGCGAGCCTAGCGACGCTCACTCGACGAGCATGCGGACCCCGCCGGAGGTGCCGACCACCTCGTGGCGCAGCATCAGCAGCCGCGCCCAGATCGCCATGAAGATCGCGCCGAGCAGGAACATCGTGCCGATCAGCAGCCCCGTCCCGGTGAACACCAGCTGCAGGGCCGAGCCGTAGCCGATCCCCCAGCGGCGACGGGTGCTCGCGGCGCCGAGGAGCAGCAGCGCCACGATGACGAAGATGATCACCGTCCGGGTGGTGCCGAGGCCGGTGGTGAACGCGATCGTGCGGGGGACCAGGAGCACGATGAGCGCCTCGAGGCCGAGCACGCCGGCCAGCGCGCCGCGGGTGGCGCGATCGGCGCGGCGCGCCCGCGCGGCGTACTGCTCAGGAGTCGGTTCGCTCTCCGGCTCACTCGCGTCGTTCGCGTCGTTCGCGTCGTTCGCGTCGTTCACGTCGCTCCGCCGAGCAGCACCCGGGCCTCGCCGACCGTGACGACCGACCCTGTCACAAGGACGCCGGCCCCGGACAGCACGTCGTCGTCGCTCTGCTCGGCGATCCGCACGGCGGCCTCGAGGGCGTCGTCCAGCCGCTCCTCGGCGGTGACCCGGTCGGGGCCGAACACCTCCTCGGCGCGGGCGGCGAGCTCCTCGAGCGGCATGGCGCGGTCCCCCGACACCTGGGTCACCACCACCTCGTCGACGCTCGGCTCGAGCAGGTCGAGCATCCCGGCCACGTCCTTGTCGGCCATCACGGCGAGCACCGCCACCAGGCGACGGAAGCTGAACGACTCGGCGATCGCCGCCATCGTCGCCTCGAGCCCGGCGGGGTTGTGCGCGGCGTCGAGCAGGACGGTCGGGGCGGCCCGCACCGGCTCCAGCCGGCCGGGCGAGCGGACGGCGGCGAAGGCCTCGCGCACCACCTCGACCTCCAGCGGCCCGCGGGAGCGGTCGGCGCCGAAGAACGCCTCGACGGCGGCGAGTGCCACCATGGCGTTCTGGGCCTGGTGCGCGCCGTGCAGCGGCAGGAAGATCTCCTCGTACACGCCGCCGAGGCCCTGCAGCGCCAGCACCTGACCGCCTACCGCGATGCGGCGGTCGATCACCCCGAACTCCATGCCCTCGCGGGCGACGGTGGCGTCGACCTCGATCGCCCGGCGCAGCAGTTCCCGCTGCGCCGCCTCGGGCTGGATGGCGAGCACGGCGGTGGAGCCGGGCTTGATGATCCCCGCCTTCTCCGTGGCGATCCGGCTGACGGTGTCACCGAGGTAGCGCTGGTGGTCGATGCCGATCGGGGTGACGACCGCGACCTCGCCGTCCAGGACGTTGGTGTTGTCCCACCGGCCGCCGAGCCCGACCTCGACGACGGCGACCTCGACCGGGACATCGGCGAAGACCGAGAAGGCCAGCCCGGTGATGATCTCGAAGAACGACAGCGGCACGTCGAAACGCTGGTCGACCAGCTCGAGGTAGGGCTCGATCTCGCGGTAGCCCTCGACGAACCGCTCGTCGCTGATCGGCTCGCCGTCGACGACGATGCGCTCGGTGACGCTGGACAGGTGGGGGCTGGTGTAGCGGCCGGTCCGCAGCCCGAAGGCGCGCAGCAGCTCGTCGATCATGCGGGCGGTGCTGGTCTTGCCGTTGGTGCCGGTGAGGTGGATGGAGCGGTAGCTGCGCTGCGGGTCGCCGAGCAGGTCCACGAGCGCCTGCATCCGCTCGTTGGTGGGGTTGACGTGGCCCTCGCCGCGGCGCCCGAAGATGCGCCGCTCGATGTCGCGGAGTTCGGCAGCGGGGTCGTCGGCCACGACCGTCGAGTCTAGTGAGCCCGTGCCGCGGCCAGGCGGGCGCGGGCCTCCGGCGGGACCAGCGCCGCCGGAAGCACGAGCAGGATCCGCGCCGAGCGCAGCCGGATGACGACCGCCTCGGGCATCGCGCGGGCGTCGCGGACCTCGGTGTAGCGGTGCCGGCTGTGCGCCTCCGGCGTCATGACGAGGAAGCCGTCGTCGTCCCATTCCGCGGCGATCGAGGTGCCGGGCCGGAAGCCGCGTGCCCGCAGCATGCCCGCGGCGCGCGAGACCTGCAGCGCCCCCAGCAGCGGCAGGCTCAGCGCGAGCAGCACGAACAGGACGGCCCAGCCGTAGCGGCCGGTCGCGGCGAACGCGACGGCGAAGACCAGCTCCAGGCCGACGATGGCCAGGAACAGCGGCTGCCGCATCCGGTACCGGTAGACGGCTCGGGCCATCGCCCGCGCCGTGAGCTCGTCGACGACGTACTCGGCGCGCATCTCAGCCGGAGGGCAGCGCCGCGAGCGCGGCGTCGATGCGCTCCAGCTCGGCCTCGGCGGCGGCCAGCCGGTCGCGGACCTTGGCCACCACCGACTCCGGCGCCTTGCCGGTGAACGACTCGTTGCCCAGCTTGCCGGCGTTGACGTCGCGCTCCTTCTCGGCCGCCGACCTGGCCTTGGCCAGCCGGGCCCGCTCGGCCGGGACGTCGATGGCCTCGGAGAGGTCGAACTCGACCACCACCCCCTCGGCGGTCGTGATCGACGCCGTCGCGGCGAACCCGGCGCCGGGCTCCTCGAGGCGCAGCAGGGCACGGATCGCGGGCTCGGTGGCCGCGGAGGCACCGGCGACGCCGGCCGGCACCCGCTGGGACGGCTTCACCCCCTGGTCGGAACGGAACCGCCTCACCTCGGTGACCACGGCCTGGATCGTCGCGACCTCGGCCGTCGCCTGCGGCGCCTCGCGCCCGGGCTCGGGCCGCGGCCAGTCGGCCACCACCAGCGACTCCCCGCCGGTCAGCGCGGTCCAGAGCGCCTCGGTCACGAACGGCACCATGGGGTGCAGCAGTCGCAGCAGGTCGTCGAGCACCTTGCCCAGCACCCGGCGGGTGGTGGCGGCGCCGTCGCCGGCGAGCGAGAGCTTGGCCAGCTCGATGTACCAGTCGCAGACCTCGTCCCAGGCGAAGTGGTAGAGAGTGTCGGCGATCTTCGCGAACTCGAACCGCTCGTAGAGCTCGTCCACCTCCGCCGTGACCTGGGCCAGCCGGGCCAGGATCCACGCGTCGGGCCCCGTGACCTCGGCCGGCACGTCGCCGTCGACGGTGGCGCCGGACAGCAGCGCGAAGCGGGTGGCGTTCCAGAGCTTGGTGCAGAAGTTGCGGGCGCCGACGACCCACTCCTCGTTGATGGCCTGGTCGGCACCCGGGTTGGCGCCCTGCAGCAGGGAGAGCCGCACCGCGTCGGCGCCGTACTCGTCGATCCACACCAGAGGGTCGACGACGTTGCCACGGGACTTGGACATCTTCGCGCCGTGGGCGTCACGCACCAGCCCGTGCAGCACGACGGTGCGGAACGGAGGCTCGCCGTCCATGGCGTAGAGGCCGAACAGCATCATCCGCACGACCCAGAAGAAGAGAATGTCGTAGCCGGTGACCAGCACCGTGGTCGGGTAGTAGGTGCGCAGGTCGACGGTGTCGTCCGGCCAGCCGAGCGTCGAGAAGGGCCACAGTGCGGAGCTGAACCAAGTGTCGAGGACGTCCTCGTCCTGCGTCCAGCCTGCCGGCGGCTGCTCGTCCGGGCCGAAGCACTCCTCGTCGCCGTCCGGCGAATACCAGACCGGGATCCGGTGCCCCCACCACAGCTGCCGGCTGATGCACCAGTCGCGCAGCCCGTCGACCCACTGGAAGTACCGGCCCTGCATCGAGGCGGGCTCGATCACCGTGCGGCCGTCGCGGACCGCGTCCCCGGCGGCCTTGGCGAGCGACTCCACCCGCACCCACCACTGCAGCGACAGCCGGGGCTCGACCACCGTGTCGCACCGCGAGCAGTGACCCACCGAGTGGAGGTAGGGGCGCTTCTCGGCCACGATCCGGCCTTCCTCGCGCAGCGCCGCCACCACCGCGATCCGGGCGTCGGCCCGGTCGAGGCCCTGGAACGGCCCCGGCACGGTGATCCGGGCCCGCTCGTCCATGATCGTCATAGAGGGAAGCTCCTGGCGGCGACCGATCTCGAAGTCGTTCGGGTCGTGGGCCGGGGTCACCTTGACCGCGCCGGTGCCGAAGGACGGGTCGACGTGCTCGTCGGCGACGACCGGGATGGCGCGGTTGGTCAGCGGCAGCGACACCGACCGGCCGATCAGGTGCCGGTAGCGCTCGTCGTCGGGGTGGACGGCCACCGCGACGTCGCCCAGCATCGTCTCGGCGCGGGTGGTCGCCACCACGATCGAGTCCTCGCCGTCGCCGTAGCGGATGCTGACCAGCTCGCCGGGCTCCTCGGCATGGTCGACCTCGGCGTCCGACAGCGCGGTCATGTCCCGCGGGCACCAGTTGATGATGCGCTCGGCCCGGTAGATCAGGCCGTCGTCGTAGAGCCGCTTGAAGATCGTGGTGACCGCGCGGTTCAGGCCGTCGTCCATCGTGAACCGCTCACGGCTCCAGTCGACGCCGTCGCCGAGCCGGCGCATCTGGCCCAGGATCTTGCCGCCGTAGTTCTGCTTCCAGTCCCAGGCGTGCTGCAGGAACTCCTCACGGGTGTAGTCGGTGCGCGACTTGCCCTCGGTCTCGGCCAGGTGGCGCTCGACCAGGTTGTTCACCGCGATCGACGCGTGGTCCATGCCCGGCAGCCACAGCGCGTCGCAGCCCCGCATGCGGGCTCGCCGCGACAGCGCGTCCATCATCGACTGCTCGAGCGCGTGGCCGATGTGCAGGCTGCCGGTGACGTTCGGCGGCGGGATCACCAACGACCAGCGCGGCTTGTCGCTCGACGGGTCGGCGGTGAAGTAGCCGCGCTCGACCCACCGCTCGTACAGCGGCCCCTCCACCTCTGCCGGGCGGTACTGGCTCGGCGGGGTCGGGGCGGCGTCGGTGTCGGCGTCGGTCATGACAGCAGTCTAGGAAGCCGCGCCCGGCGCCTTGTCGAGCCAGGCGGCGAAGGCGTCGAAGGCGAACGGGCGGCCCAGGAAGTCCTCGACCAGGTCGGCGGCGTCCCTCCGTCCGCCCTGGGCCAGGATCCGGTCGCGGTAGCGGCGGGCGACGTCCGGGGCGAACATGTCGCCGCGGTCGAAGGCGGAGAACAGGTCCTTCGCGATCACCAGGCTCCACATGTAGGTGTAGTACGCCGAGCTGTACCCCGACAGGTGCCCGAACGCGGTGTGGAAGTGGGTGTCGGGCAGGTAGGAGTTCAGGTCATAGCGGGCCTGCAGCTCCTGCACCCGCTGCGTCAGGTCGGCGGGGCGGTCGCGGTGCACCTGGTAGGACAGCGCGGTGTAGAAGATCTGGTTGCGGACGAACATCCCCTTGCCGAAGTCGTTGGCCGCCCGCATCCGCTCCACCAGCTCCCGCGGGATCGGGGTGCCGTCGGAGTCGGTGGCGAAGGTCTGCAGGACGTCGGCGTCCCAGGCCCACTCCTCGAGCATCTGCGACGGCGCCTCGACGAAGTCCCACTCGGTGGCGACGCCCGAGTACCGGGCCCAGTGCTGGTCGCCGCCGAGCACGTGGTGGATCAGGTGGCCGAACTCGTGGAACAGCGTGACGACGTCCTGGTGCTGCATCAGCCCGGTCGGGAAGTTGCAGACCAGGACGCCCTCGGGCAGCTGCCGGCCGGTGATGCCGCCGACCAGGTCGAACTGCGCGGCGTGCTTGAACTTGCCCTCGCGCGGGTGCAGGTCGAGGTGGATCCGGCCGCGGCGCTCCCCGTCGGCCAGGACGTCGAACGAGGCGACGTCGGGGTGCCAGGCCGGGGCGTCGACGGGCAGGTAGTCGAGGCCGAACAGCCGGCCGGTGACCTCCAGCAGGCCGCGCCGGACCTTGCCGAAGTCGAAGTAGCGCCGCACCTGCTGGGCGTCGACGTCGAAGTTCTCGCGGCGGACCAGCTCGCTGTAGTAGGAGGTGCAGCCGGCGTCGAGGGTCTCGGCGTCCGGCTCGTCCTGCCGGCGGCGGGCCAGCAACGTGCCGAAGTCCCGGCGACCGGCGGCCTCGGCGGCGTCGGCGATCCGCTCGATGAACTCCGCGACGGCCTCGGAGGTGCCGATCATCTTGACGTCGGTGTCGTAGTCCGGCCAGGTGCGGTAGCCGAGGATGTTCGCCTCCTCGTGGCGCAGGGCGAACATCTCCTGCAGGGTGGCGTCGTTCTCCGGCCAGCCGCGGTTGAGGAACTCGCGGGCGAGGGCCAGGCGGGCGTCACCGTCGCGGGCGAAGGTGCGGAACGGCAGGTAATCCGGGTAGTCGGTGGTGATCTCGACCAGGCCGTCGTCGCCGGGGCGGTGGGCCGCGACGAAGTCCTCGGGCAGCCCGGCCAGCGCCTCGGGCGCGACGCTGATCGAGCGCACGTCGTCCCGGATGACACGGCTGAATTCCTGGTCCAGCACGGTGAGCCGCTCGGAGATCTCCCGCAGCCGCGCCAGCACGTCGTCGCCCTGGTCGACGCCGCTGCGGCGGAAGTCTCGCAGCACCTTCTCGCGTAGCCGCGTCGCCTGCGGGTCGTCGGCCAGCTGGTCGGGGTCGGTGGCCTCGACCGCCGCGAACAGGTCCTTGTCCTGGCCGCGCGCGGTGAGGACCTTGTCGATCTCCTGGGTGTGCTTCTCGGCCTGCTCGCGGACGCCGGTGTCGGGGTGCACCTCGCTGAGCAGGTGGGAGGTCGACGCGGCGTTGCGCAGCGCGACGTCGGCGTCGTTCCACTGCTCGAGCACGCTGCGGGCGTCGCGGTCCTCGCCGTCCTTGAGGGTGGCGAGGCGCTCGCGGGCGAGGTCGAGCTGCTCCGCCACCCGCGCCGAGAGCCACCCGGCCCAGTCGTCGGTGGGCAGGGTCAGGGGTTCCGGCGTCCGGGATTCAGCTGGGCTCACCCTGCGACCCTACGCATCCCCTCCCCCTCGCTGCGCTCGGCTTGGCCCCGCTGCGGCGCCCGCGACGGCGCGTCTCGCCGCAGCGGGGCCAACCCGGGTCAGGCGGAGCGCCGGCCGCGGGCCGACCGCACCGCCAGGACGTCCCGGCGGCAGCCGTCGGGGTCGCCGTGCAGACGCGCGTGCGACAGGCGGATGGTCTGCCACCCCGCCGTCGCCAGCGCGGTGTCGCGCGCGATGTCACGCTCCCAGGCCAGCGCCGAGGAGTGGAATCGGCGGCCGTCGAGTTCGACGGCGAGCAGCTCATCCTCGTAGGCCATGTCGAGCCGGTAGGCGTGGCCGCGGACGCGCACCACCCGCTGCCGCGCGGCGTCGTCGAGCCCCGGCACGTCGAACACGTGGCGGTAGCCCCACAACTCGAGCTCGCTCTCGCAGCCGGCCAGCAGCAGCCCGACCAGCTCCCGCACCCCGGCGCGGCCGGGCAGCCACCACATCGCGTCGGCCTGCCGGGCCAGCCGCAGGGGCGAGACCAGGCCTCGCTGCGCGGCCAGGATCAGCGGCGCCCGCTGCTCTGGCGGTGGCAGCAGCGGCCAGCTGGTCAGCAGCGACGACTCGACACGCGTCACCGGCAGCCCGTCGAGCTCGCGGGCCTCCAGCGGCAGCAGCGTGCGATGGACGACGAGCTGCCCCGGCACGCCCCGAGGGTGCCGTGGGTTGTATGCGGTGACGTGGATCGGGTGGCCGTCGGGCACCGGGAGGTCGTACCGCTCCAGGGCGGTGAGGTGGCTCAGCGCCGCCTGCCCGCCGACCGACAGCAGGGCGGCGCGGCGCCGCACGTCGGGCTGGTCGAGATTCCAGGGAGCGGCATAGGTGCGGGGAAACACCGCAGCGAGCTGGCCGGACTTGATCGCGTTGTCCACCCGGTGCCGGCCCAGGGCGGCGACGAGATCGGCGCGCGAGGCGACATGGCCGGACTCGGCCAACAGGTCGTACAGGTCCACGGCGCCAGCGTGGCAACGACAGCGTCGCCCCTGGGCCCGCACCGGCGACCTGTGGATATCCCGCGCGCCGGTGTTGGCCGCGCAGCGGCGCAACACGCCGTGCGGGCCGCCGCTACGGGGCCAAGACAGCCGTCAGGCGGACTTCTCGCGGCGCTGGGGCTTCTCCTCGCGGGGAACGAGGGTGGGGTAGACGTTCTCGGTGACGGTCTCGCGGGTGATGACGACGCGGGCGACGTCCTCGCGGGACGGCACCTCGTACATCACCGAGAGCAGCACCTCTTCCAGGATCGCGCGTAGACCGCGCGCCCCGGTGCCGCGCATGACGGCCTGGTCGGCGATGGCCTCGAGGGCGTCGTCGGTGAACTCGAGTTCGACGTTGTCGAGCTCGAACATCTTGGCGTACTGCCGCACCAGCGCGTTCTTGGGCTCGGTGAGGATCTGGACCAGGGCGTCGCGGTGGAGCGGCCGGACCGAGGTGATGACCGGCAGCCGGCCGATGAACTCCGGGATCAGGCCGAACTTGATGAGGTCCTCGGGCATGACGTCGACGAAGACGTCCTTGGTCTCCTTCTCGAACTTCGTCGCGAGTTCCGCGCCGAAGCCGAGGCCCTTCTTGCCCACCCGGTTCTCGATGACGGTGTCGAGGCCGGCAAAGGCACCACCGACGATGAACAGCACGTTGGTGGTGTCGATCTGGATGAATTCCTGGTGCGGGTGCTTCCGGCCGCCCTGCGGGGGCACCGAGGCCGCCGTGCCCTCGAGGATCTTCAGCAACGCCTGCTGCACGCCCTCACCCGAGACGTCGCGGGTGATGGACGGGTTCTCCGCCTTGCGCGCGATCTTGTCGACCTCGTCGATGTAGATGATCCCGGTCTCGGCCCGCTTTACGTCGTAGTCGGCGGCCTGGATCAGCTTCAGCAGGATGTTCTCGACGTCCTCACCGACGTAGCCGGCCTCGGTGAGGGCGGTGGCGTCGGCGATGGCGAACGGGACGTTGAGCATCCGGGCCAGGGTCTGGGCCAGCAGCGTCTTGCCCGAGCCGGTGGGGCCGAGCAGCAGGATGTTCGACTTGGCCAGCTCGACGGCCGAGTCGGCGTTGCGCGGCTTGGCCTCACCGCCGGCCTGCACCCGCTTGTAGTGGTTGTAGACCGCCACGGCGAGCGTCTTCTTGGCGGTGTCCTGACCGACCACGTAGCCGTTGAGGAAGTCGTAGATCTCGTTCGGCTTGGGAAGCTCGTCGAAGGTGAACTCGCTGGTCTCGGCGAGCTCCTCCTCGATGATCTCGTTGCAGAGATCGATGCACTCGTCGCAGATGTAGACCCCGGGGCCCGCGATGAGCTTCTTGACCTGCTTCTGACTCTTTCCGCAGAAGGAGCACTTCAACAGGTCGCCGGTCTCACCGACACGTGATGCCACGGCGACACTCCTTCGGCACTAGCAGATCGGTCAGATCGGTCGGAACTGCTGTCAACCTTGCGTGTTATTTGCTGCGTGGGCCATCAGCGACCCGGCAGATTCCCCCGACCGTACCCGCAAAAGCTGCGGAAGTCGTCGGAGAACGCGCCCGGCGTGCCGGATCGGATTGCCGGGTTCGGCCGACGACGTTTCTACGGCTGCGGAACCAGCTTGCGGGAGGTGATGACCTCGTCGACGATCCCGTAGTCCTTGGCCTGGTCGGCCGTCAGGATCGTGTCCCGGTCGATGTCGCGGCGCACCTTCTCGACGGTCTGGCCGGTGTGACCGGCCAGGACCTCTTCGAGCAGCACGCGCATGCGCTGGATCTCGTTGGCCTGGATCTCCAGGTCGGAGACCTGGCCCTGCCCCTCGCCGGAGGGCTGGTGGATGAGGATCCGGGCGTTCTGGAGCGCGAAGCGCTTGCCCTTGGTGCCGGCGGCCAGCAGGACGGCCGCCGCCGAGGCGGCCTGACCCATGCAGATGGTCTGCACCTCGGGACGCACGTACTGCAGCGTGTCGTAGATGGCCGTGAGCGCCGTGAACGAGCCCCCGGGCGAGTTGATGTAGATCTGGATGTCGCGGTCCGGGTCGGTGGACTCCAGCACGATCAGCTGCGCCATGACGTCGTTGGCGACGACGTCGTCGATCGGGGCGCCGAGGAAGATGATGCGCTCCTCGAACAGCTTGTTGTACGGGTTGGACTCCTTCCAGCCGCCCTGGCTGGTGCGTTCGACGAACGACGGGAGCACGTACCGGTTCTGCGGGAGGTGGGCGCCGGCGGCGACGCCGGTCGGACGGTAGAGATCGCTCATGATCGTTCCTCTCAGGCCGGGGACGGGCCGGCGCCGTTGGCCACCTGGCCGACCCGGCTGACGACGTGGTCGACGAAGCCGTACTCGAGCGCCTGCTGGGCGGTGAACCAGCGGTCCCGGTCGGAGTCGGCCTGGATCTGCTCGACGGACTGGCCGGTGTGCTCGGCGATCAGCTGCGCCATCTCGGTCTTGACGAACTTCAGCTGCTCGGCCTGGATGGCGATGTCGGCGGCGGTGCCGCCGATGCCCGCCGAGGGCTGGTGCATCAGGATGCGCGCGTGCGGCAACGCGTACCGCTTGCCGGTCGTGCCGGCCGAGAGCAGGAACTGGCCCATCGAGGCGGCCATTCCCATGGCGTAGGTGGCGATGTCACAGCCGACGAAGGTCATCGTGTCGAAGATGGCCATGCCCGCGGTCACCGAGCCGCCGGGCGAGTTGATGTAGAGGTTGATGTCGCGCTCGGGGTCCTCGGCCGCCAGCAGCAGGATCTGGGCGCAGAGCTGGTTGGCGATCTGGTCGTCCACCTGCTGACCGAGGAAGATGATCCGATCGCGCAGCAGGCGGTCGTACACGGAGTCGCCCAGGGTCATGCCGGTGCCCGCGGGCGCCCGTAGCTCGGGAACGTGGCTCACAGCGGCCCTTCCTTCGAAGAAAAATCGGTGTCTCTCTCGACCCTAACGAAGGGCCGGGGGCGCTCACGCCCGCGTTCGCTCTGGGCGTGACGCGGGCGGGTCAGTCCTCGTCGCCGGCGGTCTCGTCGTTCGACTCCTCCGTCGCCTCGGCCTCCGACTCCTCGCCGTCCTCGGCCGGCGGGTTCAGCGCGGAGAGGTCGACGGTGTTGCCGGAGGCATCGGTGATGACGGCCTCTTCCAGCAGGTCGGCGAGGGCCTTGTTGCGCCGGATGTCGGCGTAGAGGGTCGGCAGGTTCCCGCTCTGCATGATCTGGTTGGCGAACTCCTGCGGCGCCATGTTGTACTGCTGCGCCTGCCGGATGAGGTACTCGGTCAGCTCGGACTCGTCGACCTGCGTCTCGCGCTGCTCGGCGACCGCGTCGAGGATGAACTGCATCCGCACCGACTTGGCCGCGCTCTCGCGCATCTCGGTCTCGAACTCCTCGACCGACTTCCCCTGGAACTGGATGTACTGCTCGTACTGGCCGTCGTCGTGCCCGAGCTGGTGGACGATCTGGTGCTTGGTGTTCTCGAATTCGGCGTCGACGACCGATTCCGGCAGCGGGAACTCGACGGTCTCGATCAGGTGGTCGACGAGGTGGTCGCGGGCCTGGCCCCCCTGCTCCATGGTGCGCATCCGCCCCAACCGCTCGCGCAGGTCGTCCTTGAGCTCGGCGACGGTGTCGAACTCGCTGGCCAGCTGGGCGAACTCGTCGTCGACCTCGGGCAGCTCCTGCACCTTCACCGACTTGACGGTGGCGGTGACCTGGGCCTCCTCGCCGGCGCGGTCGCCGTGCCGCAGCGGCGCGGCGAAGGTGACGGTGTCGCCGGAGGACTTGCCGGTGACCGCCTCGTCCAGGCCGTCGACGAAATCCTCGGAGCCCACGACGTAGGAACGGCCGGTGGCCGAGCCGTCCTCGACGTCCTCGCCGTCGATGGTGGAGCTGAGGTCCAGGGAGAGGTAGTCACCCTCCTCAATCGGCCGATCGACGCCCACGAGGGTGCCGAACCGCTTGCGCAGCTCCTCGATCTGCTCGTCGACGTCGGCGTCGGTGACCTCGGCGTCGTCGACGGTGAGGGCGACGCCCTCGAGGTCGGGCAGCGTGATCTCGGGTCGGACGTCGACCTCGGCGGTGAAGTGCCAGTCGGTGCCCTCGGTCAGGGAGTCGGCGTCGGTGATGTCGGTGATCTCCGGCTGGCCGACGGTCTTGAGCTCGTGCTCCTCGGTGGCCTCGGTGTAGAGGCGCGGCAGGACCTCGTTGACGGCCTCCTGCACCACCGCGCCGCGCCCGATGCGCTGGTCGATGATGCGGGCCGGCACCTTGCCGGGGCGGAAGCCGGGCACGCGCACCTGCTGGGCGATCGTGCGGTAGGCGTTGTCGAGGCTGGGCTTCAGCGCCTCGAAGGGCACCTCGACGGCGAGCCTGACACGGGTCGGGCTCAGGTTCTCGACGGTGCTCTTCACGGGCGCGGACTCCTTCGCAAGCTGCGGCGGTGGTGATCGTCTCGGGTGTGCCCGCCGGCGCGGCGGCGACGCACGTGGTCGGGTGAGGCGTCCGGGAGGGCTCGGGACGTGACCCGGCGGACCTGCGCTCCATGCGCACGCCCGCCCCGCCAGTCTAGGCAGTTCGCCTCCCGGCCGACGAATCCGGTGCTGCCGGCGGCCCGGCCCCGGCCGGCAGGTGCTGGAGGAACCACGCGGCGGCGAGCTCGGCGACCCGGTCGAGAGCCCCCGGCTCCTCGAACAGGTGAGTGGCGCCGGGAACCACCGTCAGCTCGGACTCGCCCCACAGTTGCCGCTGCGCCGCGCGATTGAGTTCGAGGACCTCCGGGTCGTGGCCGCCGACGACCAGCAGCGTCGGTGCCCTCACCCGGCCCAGCGCCGCGCCGGCGAGGTCCGGCCGTCCCCCGCGGCTCACGACCGCCGCGGCGCCGGCCCCGGGCTCGGCGGCGGCGACCAGGGCGGCGGCGGCTCCGGTGCTGGCGCCGAAGTAGCCGACCGCGCGGCCCGCGGTCTCCGGTCGGGTCCGCAGCCAATACGTGGCATCCACCAGCCGCCGGCCCAGCAGCGCGATGTCGAAGACGTTGGCCCGGTCGGTGGCCTCCGCGTCGGTCAGCAGGTCGAACAGCAGCGTGCCGAGACCAGCGGCGTTGAGCCGCGCGGCGACCTCTCGGTTGCGAGGGCTGTGCCGCGAGCTGCCGCTGCCGTGCGCGAAGACGACCACCTCCGCCGCCCCGGCCGGGATCGTGAGCCGCCCCGCCACCGGCACGTCCCGGGTCGAGACGGTGGCCTCCTCGTCGAGGCCGCCGGCCCCGGTGTGCGCCGCGCCCCCGGTGTCGCGCAGCACGGCCGTCACCTCGTCGTCGTCGACCTGCTCGAAATCGGCGTAGAACCGGCCGACCGCGCCGAAGACGGCCGGGAGGTGCAGACAGACGACCTCGTCGGCCTCCGCCTGCAGCGACCGGATCACCGAGCGGGGGCCGACGGGCGCGGCGAGCACCACCCGGCTCGCCCCCTGACCCCGCACCACGCGACAGGCCGCCCGGGCCGTCGACCCGGTGGCGATCCCGTCGTCGACGATCACGACGGTGCGCCCGGCGAGGGGCACGCGCTCCCGCCCCCCGCGGAACCGGCGGGCCCGCCGCTCCACCTCGGCCCGCTCCCGCGACTCGACCTGCGCGAACTCGACCGGTCCGACCACGTCGGCCACCCGCCGGTCGACCACCCGGACCCCGCCCTCGCCGACGGCCCCCATCGCCAGCTCCGGCCGGAAGGGCACGCCCAGCTTGCGGACCACCACGACGTCCAGCGGCGCGCCGAGCCGCCGCGCGATCTCCGCGGCCACGGGCACGCCGCCCCGCGGCAGTCCCACGACGACGACGTCGTCGGCAGCGAGATGGCGCAGGGCCTCGGCGAGGCGACGCCCGGCCTCGGCGCGATCGGCGAACAGCATCACGACCTCCGCGCGCTCGACGCTCGTCCCGGGCCGGGCCGCGGGCCAGGGCCCGAGCGCCCGACCGATTAGTGCCTTCCTACCCTGCGATCACGGGGGCGGGAGCAGTTCGCTGTAGCTCCTCGGCAGGGATCCTGGCCACCGGCCACCGGGAGATCAGGTGCTGATGCGCCGCCACGAACGAGCCGGCATCTCCTTCGCCGGGCTCGTGCTGCACAACGTCTCGGTCAAGCGCCCGCGCCTCGTGCTGACGTCGCTGGCTGTGGCGGTCGGCGTGGCCACCGTCGTCACCTTCAGCATCGTCAACCACAGCCTGCGCGCCAGCGAGCTCGCGATCATGCAGACCGGCCGGGCCGACTTCACCGTCGCGCAGCAGGGCGTCTCCGACATCCTGAGCAGCACCATCGACGAGGCCACGCTGCGGCGGCTGGCGGCCGAGCCGGGCGTGGCCGGCGCGACCGGGGTGCTGATCGGCACGCAGCGGCTCGACGCGGCCAACCCGCTGTTCCTCGAGATCGGGATCGACCCGGCCGACCTCGGCGCGTTCGGGGTGACGGTGGCGGCCGGCACACCCTTCGGCCCGACGGCTGCCCATCAGGTCATGCTCGGCTGGCGCGCAGCGGACAACCTGGGCAAGCGGGTCGGCGACCGACTGACGATCGGCTCGACCCGCTTCCGCGTCGTCGGGATCTACTCCACCGGGCAGGCGCTCGGCGACGCCGGGGCGATGTTCCCGCTGATCCCGTTCCAGGCGGCGCAGCGGCAGCCGGGAGGGCTCACCCTCGTCTTCGTCCGAGCGGCCCCCTGGGTCTCGATCGCCGCGCTCCGGGGACGCATCGAGCAGCGGTTCCCGCAGCTGGTGACCATCCGGACGACGGCGGACTTCGGACGCGCGGACCGCAGCCTCGCCCTGATCACCGCCGCCGACCGCGGCGGCACCGTGCTGGCCGTCGTGGTGGGCGCGGTCGTGGTCATGACGGCGATGACGATCGGGTTCGTCGAGCGGACGCGGGAGTTCGGCGTGCTGAAGGCCATCGGCTGGCCGCGGCGTCGCATCGTCGGGATGATCTTCGGTGAGGCGTTGTGCATCGGTCTGCTCGGGGCGGGACTCGGCGTCGGCCTCTCGTTCGCCGCCACCGCCGCGCTGGGGCAGCTACCCAGCCTGCTCGGCGTGCTGCACCCGCAGTACTCCGCCACGGCGTTCTGGCGCGCCCTGTACACCGCCGGCGCCATGAGCGTCCTCGGCGGCAGCTACCCGGCGCTCCGGGCCGCCCGGCTCTCCCCGCTCGCGGCCCTGAGCCATGAGTGAGCCGACCATCCGTGTCCGCGGCCTGGACAAGCGGTTCGCCGGCGGCGGGGTGCAGGCACTCTCCGGGCTGGACCTGGACGTCGGCCGCGGGGAGTGGGTGGCGGTCACGGGGCCCTCCGGCTGCGGCAAGTCCACCCTGCTGCACCTGGTGGCCGCACTCGAGGCACCCACCGCCGGCTCGATCCGCGTGCTGGGCCACGACCTCGCCACCCTCCGGGACCCCGCCGGGTTCCGCCGCACCCAGGTCGGCCTGGTCTTCCAGCTGCACAATCTCCTCCCCCACCTGAGCGCCCAACGCAACGTCGAGATCGCGATGTTCGGCGGGCCGGGTCGGTCGGTCCGAGCCCGCCGGGCCCGGGAGCTGCTGGCCGAGCTCGACCTCGCCGCCCGCGAGGACCACCCGCCCGCCGCCCTCTCCGGCGGCGAGCGACAGCGGGTCGCGATCGCCCGGGCACTGGCCAACGACCCTCCCGTCCTGCTCGCGGACGAGCCGACCGGCAATCTCGACCCCGCCTCCGTACAGCAGGTGATCGGGGTGATCGCCGGGCTGCGTCGACGGCGCCCGGATGTCGCCGTGCTGATGGTGACCCATGACGACCGGGTCGCCGCAGCCGCCGACCGCGTGGTGATGATGCGCGACGGGCACGTGGTCGGCGCGGCACCGGGCCCGTCGGCCGACGAGCCGCGCGACGAGGTGACTACGCGGACGGGGGTGGCGCCGCGAAATCGATGGGGGCGTCGGCCTCGTACTGCGGTGTCAGGCTCGCCTGGGTCATCGAGACCAGACACTTCTGGCGGGCCGAGCAGCTGATCCCGTTGCCGCCGAAGGGGCCACGCACGACCGTCAGCCGGGCGGACACCGTGCCGTCGGCGTTCGCCACCACTGCCCGCATGCCGGCGAGGTTGCAGTCGCCCGGCCCGGTGCGGTTGCCGCGGTCCGCGCACTCGATCACCTGCAGCTGCGCTCCCGCCGGGAATCCGCGTCCGTGTAGCGCAATCAGCTGCCCGTCGTGCAGCCCGGACGCCGGCACCACCCGGATCGACGGGTGGATCCCCGCGCGCGTGGTGGTCGCCGGGGCCGCCGCCCGCCCCGTCGAGGTGGGCGCACCGGAACCGGTCGCCGGTGGCCGGACCACCGGGGCGGAGCCGCCGCCGCAGCCGGCCAGCAGCACGGCCGCCGTGCCGGCGAGGGCGACCCCCGCCAGCCCGCCCGTGGCGGCCGGGCCTCGCGCACGCGCACCTGCGCCCATGGGTTCACGATCACCGGCCGGGCGCGGCGGGGGCAGAGGCGTTCGGCACGGGCCCTTCAGCACGGGCCGATGGTCGCCGGCGGACGGGGTTTTCGGCCCATCCGTCACGTCCTGGGCGAGCGCCATAGTCGGGCTATGAAGGCAGCCGTCGGCGACTGGCTCGTCGTGAAGAGTTCCCGGGACTCGGTCCACGAGCGGCACGCCGAAATCGTGGGGGCCGCCGCGGACGGCGGGCCGCCCTACCAGGTCCATTGGGTGGACACCGGCCGGGAGACGCTGATCTTTCCCGGCCCGGACGCGCAGGTCGTGAGTGCGGCGCAGCACCGGGCGAGCGTGGGCCACGTCTCGTGAGCGGCGCCGTCTCGACACTCGAGCGGCGGGTGCGCCGTCCGGCGCTGGCCGACCTCGGGCTCGGGGCGGGCAAGCGGGCGCGGTTGCACCGCATCCTGTTCGAGCACGGGCTGCGTAACGGGACGGCGCTGTTCCTGCCCTACGACCAGGGGCTCGAGCACGGGCCGCGCGACTTCTTCCCCAATCCGGCCGCATGCGACCCCGGTTACGTGATTCGGCTGGCTCGCGACGGCGGCTTCAACGGCGTGGCGGTCCAGATCGGGTTGGCCGAGCAGTTCTTCTGGGAGTACGCGGGTGAGGTCCCGCTCGTGCTCAAGCTCAACGGCAAGACCGACATCCCGCCGGACGCCGAGGCGCTCTCGCCGCTCACCGGCACGGTCGAGGACGCGGTCCGGCTGGGCGCGGACGCCGTCGGCTACACCCTGTACACCGGGTCGCCGTCGCAGCCGCACGACATCGCCACCCTGGCCGGGATCCGGGCCGAGGCGCGGCGGTTCGGCATGCCGCTGATCGTCTGGTCCTACCCCCGCGGGTCGGCGATCACGGCCAAGGGAGGCGCCGACTCCTTCTACGCCGTCGACTACGCCGCCCGGGTCGCCGCCGAGCTCGGCGCCGACGTGGCTAAGGTCAACTTCCCACGGCCGGAGAAGTCCGACGGCGTCCCGGCCGCCTACCGCGATGCCGCCACCGAGCAGGACGCGATCGACGCGGTCGTCCGCTCCGCGGGCCGGACTCTGCTGCTGGTCAGCGGCGGCTCACGGCTGGACGACGAGGCCGTGCTGCTGAAGGCACGGCGCTCGATGCAGGCGGGCGCGACGGGGCTGATCTTCGGTCGCAACGTGTGGCAGCGAAGCTACGACGAGTCGCGCCGGCTGGTGGACGAGCTGCAGGCCATCCTGGACGAGTTCCCCTCTGACCCCGTCTGAGCCCGGCAGCACCTACGCTCTCGCTCGTGGTCGGATCAGTGGGGCGGATCTCGGCACTCTGCGGTGCCGCTGTGGTCCTGCTCGTGCTGAGCGGGTGCCAGACCTCCCGACAGGGCGTGTCCCCGCGGCCGGCGTACAGCGGCCGGCGAGCGACAGCGATGCTGGCGACGCTCAAGATCAAAGGTCGGGCGGCGATGACCGGCTATGACCGGAGCGCGTTCGGATCGGCATGGACCGACGACAACGGCGACGCGCTCGGCCACAACGGCTGCGACACCCGCAACGACATTCTCGGGCGCGACCTCGCCGGCGACACCTTCAAACCAGGCACCAGCCGGTGCGTCGTACTCACCGGCCTTCTGCACGACCCCTACACCGGCCAGGTGATCCACTTCCGGCGCGGCCCGGACTCGGCGAAGGTGCAGATCGACCACGTGGTCGCGCTCGGCGACGCCTGGCAGACCGGCGCCCAGTACTGGACCGAGCAGACCCGCGTCGACCTGGCCAACGACCCGCTCGAGCTGCTCGCCGTCGACGGCCCCGCCAACGAGGCCAAGGGCGACGGTGACGCCGCGACCTGGCTGCCGCCGAACAAGGCCTACCGCTGCGCCTACGTCGCCCGCCAGATCGCGGTCAAGGCCCGGTACCGGCTCTGGGTGACCCCGGCCGAGCACGACGCGTCGGCCCGCGTTCTGGCCCGCTGCCCCGGCCAGAACGCCCCCACGGAGAAACGGGGAGCAGCCATCTCCCGGGCTCCTCGCCCGGCAGCGCGCACGACCACGAAAGCTCCGGCCAAGCCGGCGAGCGTGCACTACCGGAACTGCGACGCCGTCCGCGCCGCCGGCAAGGCACCGCTGCACTCCGGGCAGCCCGGCTACGACAGTCACCTGGACCGCGACGGCGACGGCGTGGCCTGCGAGTAGCCGGAGCCAGCCGGGGTCCCCCGCTCACGCGGTCACACAGGTGCTTGCTGGTCGGGGTGACAGGATTTGAACCTGCGGCCCCTCGCTCCCAAAGCGAGTGCGCTACCAAGCTGCGCCACACCCCGGGCGTCAACCGCCAGCTTAACCGGCGGACTTCAGGCGAGGCCGCGCACGGTCCGCGCGGGCGGCCGGTCGCCCTTGATCGAGGCGACCATCTCCAGGGTCTGCCGGGTCTCGACGACGTTGTGTACGCGGTGGACGACCGCCCCCAGCCAGGCGCAGACGGCGGTGGCGGCCAGGGTGCCGGTGAGCCGCTCGCCCGGCGGCAGCCCGCCGAGCGACTCCCCCACGAAGTCCTTGTTCGACAGCGACACCAGCACCGGCCACCCGGTGGCGACCATCTCGCCGAGCCGCCGCGTCACCTCCAGCGAGTGCCAGGTGTTCTTGCCGAAGTCGTGCGCCGGGTCGATGAGCACGCGTTCGGGCGGCACCCCGAGCGTCACGGCCCGCTCGGCCAACCCGACGGTGTGGCCGAGGACGTCGGCCATCAGGTCGTCGTAGCCGATGCGGTGCGGGCGGGTGCGCGGCGAGACGCCGCCGACGTGCGTGCAGACCAGCCCGACGCCGTGCCGGGCGGCGACCTCGGCCAGCAGCGGGTCGTACCCGGCCCACGCGTCGTTCAGCAGGTCGGCCCCCTCGGCACAGACCGCCTCGCCGACCTCGTGGCGCCAGGTGTCGACACTGATGACGACGTCGGGGTGGGCCGTGCGCACGGCGCGAACGAACGCGGCGGTGCGGTCGATCTCCTCCGCGGCCGAGACCTCCTGCCCGGGGGCCGCCTTCACCCCGCCGATATCGACGATCTCCGCGCCCTGCTCGACCACCGTGTGCACCCGCTCGAGCGCGGCGTCGAAGCCGAAGGTCGCACCCCGATCGTAGAACGAGTCCGGGGTTCGGTTGACGATCGCCATGATCGCGAACTGGCCGTGGGCCCAGGTCCGGCGACCGAGCGCGAGCCGGGTCATGACGCCGGCGCCGGAGCGTAGCCGGGCACCGAGACGGCGGGTGGGCGCTCGGTCACCGGGACGGTGCGCTCGCGCCAGCCGCCGGGGACGTCGCGGTCGAACTGCGCGATGGTGTCCGCCCCGCGGTCGGGCGCGTCAGGCTCGTCCGGCTCGTCGGCGCGCCAGCGGCGGTCGGCGACGGCGAGGATCTCGGTCGCCATCGCGCCCAGGTCGTGCACGTTCTGGTGCCGGTGGGCGCGGCTGCCGAGGTCCACCTGCGCGACGGCGTCCAGCCCCCGGGCGGCGGCGGTGTCGACGAGCGTCGCGAACTCGACGCCGTAGCCGGTGGGGACGGTGAGCCGCTCGAACAGCGACCGCCGGATCGCCCACTCCCCCGCCAACGGCTGCACCACCGCCCCCAGCTCGGGCCAGCGGCGGGCCAGCAGCGGCCGGGCGACGAGCTCGGTCACCCGCCCGCCCTCGGTGGAGCGGCGGCCGGTGCCGTCGTCGAGTACCCGGTCGTAGAAGCCGCGGACGAGCTGCACCGCCGGATCGGTGAGCAGCGGGCCGAGCAGGCCGGTGACGAAGTGCGTTCCCCATTCGGTCAGGTCCGCGTCCACGAACACGCACACGTCCCCGTGCGTGACGAACAGCGACTTCCACAGCGCCTCGCCCTTGCCGGGCCGGACGCCGAGGTCGGGGCGGACGTCACCGACGCCGTGGACGGTGGCCCCCGCGGCCGCGGCGGCCACGGCGGTGGCGTCGGTCGAGAGCGAGTCCATGACGACGAGCTCGTCGACCAGCCCGACGCGGTCCACGAGGTCGTGCCGGATGCGGCCCGCGACCTCGCCGACCGAGGCGGCCTCGTTCCGCGCCGGGACGACGACGCTGACCCGCATCCCGGAGGCGCGGCGCAGCTGTGCCACGCGTTCGGCGGGCCAGTCCCGGGCCGCGGAGGTGCGCGCGGCGAACCAGGCCGCCGCGGCCGGGTGCACGCTCGCGGTCCGGCTCAGTCGTCGATCGAGAGGGCGGCCATGGGGCAGGCGGCGACGCCCTCGCGGGCGGCGTCCTCCTTGCCGGGCGGGACCTCCTTGCCCTGACCGATGTTCGAGTAGCCCTCGTCGTCGAGGGTGAACAGGTCGGGGTCCACCGCGTTGCACTGTGCGTGGGCCTCGCACCGGTCGTTGTCGACACTCACTCGCATGGCTGCGTACCTCCCGCGGTCGGCTGGTGGATCAACCGTATCGGCGTCACCGGGCACCCAGAACCCGGGTGAACCCGTCCGGGACCAGGATGTCGTCCGGAGTCAGGTCGTGGACGGACGTCGTGGCCGTGCCCAGGA
The DNA here is from genome assembly GCA_963776855.1 of uncultured Actinomycetota bacterium. Lineage (GTDB taxonomy): Bacteria > Actinomycetota > Actinomycetes > Mycobacteriales > Jatrophihabitantaceae > Jatrophihabitans. The sequence continues at coordinate 531,415 of CAVZOC010000006.1, forward strand.
GGGCGGAGTCGATCCCCATGCGCATGATGTCGAGGACGTTCTCGACCCCGGCCTCGCCGTTGGCCCCGAGGCCCCACAGGTACGCGCGACCGATCATGACGGCCCTGGCGCCGAGCGCGAGGGCCTTCACGACGTCGCTGCCGCGCCGCACGCCGCCGTCGAGCAGGACCTCGAGCTGATCGCCCACGGCCGCCGCGATCCCCGGCAGCAGCCGGATCGTGGCGGGCGTGCCGTCCAGGTTGTTGCCGCCGTGGTTGGAGACCGAGATCGCGGTGGCGCCGGCGTCGACGGCGCGCTTGGCCTCGTCGACGCGGGTGATGCCCTTGACCATGAACGGCCCGCCCCACTGCTCCCGGGCCCAGGCGACGTCCTCCCAGCTCGGCGGCGGGGTCTGCATCCACTCGCCGTAGACGCCGAAGAAGGTGGGGGCCGGCTGGCCGGGGTCCTGCATGTTCGGCACGGTGAGGTCGGGGATCTGCTTGGTCCGCAGGAAGGCGGCGAGCCAGGACGGGTGGGTGAGCGCCTCGGGGGCGAAGCGCATCGCCTCCTTGAGGGTGATCCGCTCGGGGATGTGCGGGCTGCCCCAGTCGCGCCCCATCGAGAACGACCAGTCCAGCGTGGCGATCATCCCGACGGCGCCGGCGGCGCGGGCCCGCTCGATGCGCTGCGCGATCTGCTCCTTGCTGCCGGACCAGTAGAGCTGGAAGAAGGTCTTCGGATTGGCCGCGACCACCTCCTCGACGGGCTTGCTGGCGAAGCCGGACAGCCCCATGGCGGTGCCACGGGCGGCGGCGGCGCGGGCGACGGCGACCTCGCCGTCGGGGTGGACGGCCTGCACCCCGGTCGGCGAGATGATCACCGGCATCGAGATGTCCTGCCCCATGACCGTGGTCGCCAGCTCCCGGGAGGCGGCCTGCCCCGCGGTGACCGGCGCGAAGCCGAGCTCGCCGAAGGCGTCGATGTTGTCCTCGAGGGTCGTGCCGCGCTCCGAGCCGGCCACGAGGGCGCTGTAGACCGACGGCGGCAGCCGCCGCTTGGCGCGGCGCTGCGCCACGGCGACGGTCTCGAACCAGGGGTTGGCCATGACAGGTCTCCTTCGAGCGTGTCGGGGGTCAGCGGATCCGGAGGGGGGCCGGGTCCGGCAGCAGGGGACGAACGGAGCGGGCCCGGGCGCAGCCGGCGATTACCCCGGTGCCGTAGGCGATGTCGTCGGCCACCGCGCCGGCGACGAACGGCACCGGGTGGAGCCGGTCGCGCCGGCCCCACCACGCCTGGACCGCCGGCGCGAGAGTGAGCGCGGCCGCGGCGGCGCGGGTCCGGGGGCGGCCGCGCGCCAGCGCGACCGCGAGCGCCGGCCAGGCGAAATGCACCGCGTACCGGCCGGTGCCACCGAAGACCCGGGCCGTCGCCGAGACGGTGCGGCCCGCGGTGCCGGCGGTGGGCACTCCCGCGCGTCGCAGCGCTCGGCGGGCCCGCCCGTCCGCGACGGCGGCCGCGGCGAGCGCGAGCAACGGCCGGCGGGCCAGCAGGGCGGCGACCGCGGCGGTGTGCCAGGGGTAGAGCACGAGCGGGGTGACGTTGCCGGGGTGGCGCCGGCCGAGCGCGGCGGCGGAGGTGCCGTAGCAGAACCGGCGGCGCAGCAGCGCCGGCCAGCTGTCCGGCTCGTCGTGGGGGACGCGCACCGTCGGCTCGTACCGCATCCGCCGGCCGGTCGCGACCAGCCGCCACACCAGGTCGACGTCCTCACCGACCCGCAGCCGGGTGTCGAACACCTCCCCGTCTGCAGCCCCGTCCGCGCCCCCGGCTGCCGCGACGGCCAGCAGGTCGTCGCGGCGGGCGAGCAGCGCGGCGCTGGGGAGATAGGAGACGCGGGTGTACGGCAGCACCAGGGCCGGTTCGGTGCCGAGATCGAGCGGCCCGCGGGCCCGGGTGTAGCGCCCGGACCACGTCTCGGCGGCGCGGGGCACCACCCGCGGCGCGACGGCGGCCAGCCCCGGATCGGCGAGGTGGGCGGCGAGCGGATCGAGCCAGTCCGCTCCCGGTTCGGTGTCGCTGTCGACGAAGGCCACGAGCGGCGTGCGGACATGGGCCAACCCGGTGTTGCGGGCGGCGGCCGGCCCGCGGTTGCGGGCGTGGCGCACGAGCGACGCGCCGTGCCGTGCAGCCGTCTCCCGGATGGCCCACTCGTCGACCGAGCCGTCGTCGACCACGACGACCGGGTGATGACCCCCGAGGGAGGCGAGGCAGCGCTCGAGCGCCGCCGGCCGGTCGAGCACCGGCACCACCACGGTCACCTCGGGGCTCGCCGTCCCGGCCGGCGGGACGGGGTGCGCGAGCCCGGCGTCGGTGAGCCGGCGGGCGACGCGGCCCTCGACGGTTTCGCGGACCGGACCCTGCCGCAGCCGGGCCAGCGCCGCCGCGCCGGCGGCGGACAGTCGCAGCACCCGGGCCGGCTGCCCGCCGAACCACACCCCGGGGGCGAGCTCGCGGGCCCCGGCGTCGAGGACGATCCCGAAGCCGGGCGGCAGCGGGACCTGCGGGTGGGTCACAGCGCCAACCCCCCGTCGACCGGCACGACCGCGCCGGTCATCGCGCCGGACTCGGTACCCGCGAGGAAGGCGAGCGCCGCGGCCACCTCGGCCGGGTCGAGCAGGCGGCCGAGCGGCTGCTGGGCAGCGAAGTCCTCCGGGCCGGACAGCCCGTAGAGCCGGGCGCTCTCGGCCAGGATCGGGGTGCGGGTGGACCCGGGGCTGACGGCGGTGGCGGTGACCCCGGTGCCGCCGAGTTCGGCGCCCAGCGCGCGGACCAGCCCGGCGACCCCCGCCTTGGCCGCGCAGTAGGCCGCGAGCATCGGTAGCCCGCGCGTCGCGGCGGCGGAGGCGACGGCCACGAAGCGCCCGGAGCGGGGCTCGGGACGGCGCAGCAGGGCAGGCACGGACGCGCGGGACAGCGCGAGCACCCCGCCGAGGTTGACCTCGAGCACCGCCCGTTCCCGCTCCGGGTCGAGCTCCCACTGCGGCACGCCGCCGGCCATCACCCCGGCGACGGCCAGCGCGGCGTCGAGCCCGCCGAAGCGGGCCTCGGCCTCGGCCACGGCCCCCCGCAGGGCGTCGACGTCGCGGACGTCGGCGGGCAGCGCCACCACCCGGCCCGGCTCGGGGCAGGAGGCGACGACGGCGTCTAGCTCGGCGCGGGTCCCGAGCGGGTAGGGCAGCACCGGGTCGTCCGCGCACCGGTCCACCGCCACGACCTGCCAGCCGCGGCCGGCCAGCTCGCGCACGGTCGCGGCCCCGATGCCGCGGGCGGCGCCGGTGACCAGGGCGACCCGCGCCTCGCCCTTCTCGCCGGTCATGCCGGCAGCCGCGGTCGCCACGCCGTGACCTCGCTCTCCAGCGCTGCCACGAGACCCGCGAACAGCCGCTCCCCTGCCGTGGCGGACGCGGTCGTCGCGTCGCCCAGGACGCCGGTGTCGGTGACGGCCCGGATCCCGCCGTCGCGCAGCAGTGGCAGCAGATCGGGCAAGGCGCGGGTGTCGCCCCGCACCAGCCGATCGCGCGCCACCCGCGCGGGGTCCAGGTGCCACTGCAGCGAGGTCTCCACGTGCCCCGCGTGCGGGTCGCCGTCCCACCGCGGCAGGTGCAGCAGCACGTCACGGGACTCGGCCTGCAGGGTCACGACAGCGCGGGCGAGCGGCTCGGCGTTGCCGCCGTGCCCGCAGACCAGCACCACGTGCGCGAAGGTGTCGGTGGCCGAGCGGACGAGTTCGACGATCAGCAGCTCCAGCGCCGCCTGCCCGATCGAGAGGGTGCCGGCGAAGCCGGCGTGCTCGCCGCTGGAGCCGTAGGCCACCGCCGGTGCCACCAGGACGTCGTCCCGTCCGGCCGCGAGCGCGTCGCAGAGCGCCACGGCGACGTCGGTGTCGGTCGACAGCGGAAGGTGCGGGCCGTGCTGCTCGCAGGAGCCGACCGGCACCGCCAGCAGCGACCCCGCGGCGCGGTCGCGGACCTCCGGCCAGGCGAGCGCGTCCAGCCGCACGTCAGCCCCCGGTCGTCACCGCGGTGTCGGGCACCAGCGAGAGGTCGACCGGATTCTCGTCGCACGCGCGGTCAGGGCGCCGGCGCCCGAGTGCGACCGGTACCGGCCGGCGCTCGGTGCGGTGCGAGTGGTCCAGCCACGGCTTCGGCGCCCCGGCGCGGTCGACGCTCTGCAGCGCGTCCGCGCCGTGGCCCTTGACGCATTCCGGGTCGGGGCCGTCCAGCGGCAGGCCGGTGAAGAACTTGGCCGCCATGCACCCGCCGCGGCAGGAGTCGTACGCCGAGCACTGGGTGCAGGCCCCGCCGGTCTGCGGGCTGCGCAGCTCGGTGAACAGCTCCGAGTTCTGCCACACGTCCTGGAAGCCACCCTCGTCGCGGACGTTGCCGGCCAGGAAATTCTCGTGGATGGCGAACGGGCAGGCGTAGACGTCCCCCACGGGGTCGACCAGGCACACCACTCGCCCGGCGCCGCAGAGGTTGAGCCCGGGCAGCGCGTCACCGAAGGCGGCGAGGTGGAAGAAGGAGTCACCGGTGAGCACGTTCTCGCCGTGGGCAACGAGCCAGTCGTAGAGCTCGCGCTGCTGGGCGTCGGTGACGTGCAGCTCGTCCCAGACGTCGGCGCCCCGGCCGGAGGGCCGCAGCCGGGTGATGCGCAGCTGCGCCTCGTAGCGCTCGGCGATGGCCTGGAAGGCGTCGAGCTGGCCGACGTTCTCCCGGGTCATGACGACCGAGATCTTGAAGCCGCGCATTCCGGCGTCGTGCAGATGCTGCATGGCCCGCAGCGCGGTGGCGTAGGAGCCCGGGCCGCGCACGACGTCGTTGACCTCGGCGGTGGCGCCGTCGAGCGAGATCTGCACGTCGACGTAGTCGCTGGCCGCCAGCCGGCGGGCGACCTCCGGCGTGATCTTGACGCCGTTGGTGGAGAACTTCACCCCGACGTGGTGCTCGGTGGCGTAGTCGACGAGTTCCCAGAAGTCGGGCCGCACGGTCGGCTCGCCGCCACCGATGTTGACGTAGAAGATCTGCATCCGCTCGAAGGTGTCGATGAGCGCCTTGCACTCGTCGGTGGTCAGCTCGCGCGGGTCGCGGCGCCCGGACGACGACAGGCAGTGCACGCAGGACAGGTTGCAGGCGTAGGTGAGCTCCCAGGTCAGGCAGATGGGGGCGTCCAGGCCGTACTGGAACTGCTCGACGAGCGGCAGCGGGGCGAGGGTCATGCGGTCCTCTCTCGGATCATCTGCGACTGATCATCTGTGACCGCGCGAGCGTGGTCAGCGCGGCCCGGTAGGACGGCAGCTCGGCGGCACTGACGCCGGCGGCGGTGCACGCCTCCCGGGCGCTGGCGTGGGCATCGAGGCCGCGCAGGACGGTCAGCAGCTTCGGGTCCTTCAGGAACGACAGCCGGCGGGTGCCGAAGTGGTACAGCAGCGCCCCGAAGCGCTCCGGCCGGACGGACACCTGGGGGTGCACCCCCCAGGGGCCGTCCAGCGCGGCGTCGTCCATCACGACCTCGTCGGTCACGGCCGGGGTCGGGTCAGTAGACACCGCACATGCCGTCGATCGACACCTCTTCGACGAGGGTCTCCTCGGCGACGGCGGCGCCGCCGGGTTCGGTGACGGGAGCCGGGGCGTCCGGGGTGGTGTCGGTGGTGGGCTCGTCGACCATGGGGAGGGCCTTTCGCAGCGGAGCGGGACTGGAATTTCGTCACCGGGTGACGAATACTGCGGACGTTATCCGCGTCACCCGCCGGGGGCAACCCCTCGACACGAACGGAATCGAGGCGACGGTGTCCGAACCGCGTCGCGGCCGGCCACCCGGGACGAGCCGCGCGGAGCTGGAGTCGATCGCCCTGCGGCTGTTCGCCGAGCACGGCTTCGAGCGCACCACCGTCGAGATGATCGCGGCCGAGGCCGGCACCAGCCGCCGCACCTTCTTCCGCTACTTCGACTCCAAGACCGCGGTGCTGTGGCGCGCCTTCGACGTCGAGGTGGCCACGCTGCGGCGGACGCTCGAGGCCGCCCCGGACGACCTGCCGGTGATGCCGGCGATCCGGCGCGCGGTCGTGGCGGTGAACCACTACCGGCCCGCCGACGTCCCGGAGTTGCGCTCGCGGATGAACCTCATCAGCTCCACGCCGGAGCTGGCCGCCAGCGCGACGGTGCACTACGACGCGTGGGAACGCGCGATCTCGGAGTTCGTGGGGCGGCGGCGGGGCCTGCCGGCCGACTCGCTGCTGCCGCTGGCGACGGGGCGCGCGACCCTGGCGGCCTGCCGCGCCGCCTACGATCGGTGGGCGGTCCGGGCCGACGCCGACCTCACCGTCTACCTCGATGCGGCGCTGCGGGCGTTGGCCGCCGGCTTCGCCGACGAGTTCGACCCGGCCCCGCTCGACCCGCCGGACTGAGTCACCGTAGCTGCGGCGTCCGCAGGTGCTGGTGCTCGTTGAGCGAGACCAGACGGGTGGCCCCGCTCCGGGACACGGTGACGATGGTGAAGCCGGTGTAGGCCACGCCCGCGAGGATCACGTGGTCGGTGCCGAGCACGGACGAGGCGTAGGCGTTCACGACGCCGCCGTGACAGGTGATCGCCACGGTCTGGTCCGGTTCGGCCGTCGTCACGACCTCGTCGACGGCGCCCCGAACCCGCTCCCGAAACGCGAGCAGCTCGGCGTCGCCGCTCTGGTCGGCGATGCGTTGCCGCATCTGCTGCACCAACGGGTGGGATCGCTCCTCGGCCGGGATGTAGGCCTGGTGGCCGAAGTCGAACTCGACCAGCCCGCGATGCGTCCGCACCTCGAGTCCGCGGGACCGGGCCAGCGGCTCGCCGGTCTGGACGGCACGCCGCAGCGGGCTCGACCACACCGCGTCGATCTGCTCGCCGGCGAGCGCCGCGACCAGCGCCTCGACCTGTCGCGCCCCGTCCGGGCTGAGGCCGGGGTCGGCCGTCGTACCGTCCTCGGCGTCGTCTCGTTCGGGCAGCCCGTGGCGGATCAGCAGCAGTCGCACGGGGAGGGAGCGTAGCGAGTGGGGCGGTGACGACCTGATAGAACAGGCACCGCAGGACGCTGGCCCCAGCCCGATGAGGAGACCCCAGGTGAAGATCGACGGAACAGTGGCACTGGTGACCGGTGGTGCCTCGGGGCTCGGCCTCGCGACCGTACGCCGGCTGCACGCAGCGGGGGCCTCCGTCGTGATGGTGGACCTTCCCTCGTCCCAGGGCGCCGAGGTCGCCGCGGAGCTGGGTGACCGGGTCGCGTTCGCCCCCGCCGACGTCACCTCCGAGCAGGAGGTCGCCGCGGCACTCGACCGCGCCGCCGAGTTCGGCCCGCTGCGGATCACGGTGAACTGCGCCGGCATCGGTAACGGCATCAAGACCGTCGGCAAGGAGGGGCCGTTCCCGCTCGACGCCTTCACCAAGGTCGTCAACGTCAACCTGATCGGCACGTTCAACGTCATCCGGCTGGCCGCCGAGCAGATCTCCCGCGCCGAGGAGGTCGACGGCGAGCGCGGCGTCATCATCAACACCGCCTCGGTCGCCGCCTTCGAGGGCCAGATCGGTCAGGCCGCCTACTCCGCCTCCAAGGGCGGGATCGTCGGCATGACCCTCCCCATCGCCCGCGACCTCGCCGGCATGAAGATCCGCGTGGTCACCATCGCGCCGGGGCTGTTCCACACGCCGCTGCTCGGATCGCTGCCCGAGGACGTCCGGGAATCCCTCGGCGCGCAGGTCCCCCACCCCTCCCGGCTGGGCGACCCCGCCGAGTACGCGCAGCTCGCGGGCGCCATCGTGGAGAACCCGATGCTCAACGGCGAGACCATCCGCCTCGACGGCGCCATCCGGATGTCCCCGCGCTGAGCGAGCGACACCTGGTGCCGGGCCGCTCACAGATGGCGTAGGAGCCCGCCGGATCGGGGTAATCACTCCCCCGTGCTTGATGACACTTCTCCCCGGGCCTCCGGCGCACCCGCCGACCAGGAATCCGGAGCCACCGATACCGCCGCCGGTCGACACAGCCCGGCCGAGGGCTCGATCAGCGTCCCCGACCTGGTCGCCGAACAGCAGCGCGACGCCGACTCCGACGAGACCGGTGGTCCGGACGACGCCGCCGCCCCCACCACCGGCACCGGCCCCGGATCGGGTTCCGGCCCGGGCTCGGTCTCGGGCTCGGTCTCGGTCTCGGTCTCGGGCAACAAGTGGATGACGTTGGTGACCGTCTGCCTCGGCACCTTCATGCTGCTGCTGGACATCACCATCGTGAACGTGGCGCTGCCGGACATCCAGACCGCGCTGGGATCGAGCTTCTCCAACCTGCAGTGGGTGGTGGACGCCTACGCACTGACGCTGGCGGCGCTGCTGCTCACCGTCGGCAGCCTGGCCGACATGTACGGCCGCCGCTTGCTCTACATCGTCGGGCTGTCCGTGTTCACCGTCGCCTCGCTGCTGTGCGGGCTGGCGCAGACGACGCTGATGCTGCAGCTGTCTCGCGGGCTGCAGGGCGTCGGCGGCGCGATCATGTTCTCGGTCTCCCTGGCGCTGCTGGCCAACGCCTTCCGCGGCAAGGACCGCGGCACCGCGTTCGGGGTGTGGGGCGCTGTCACCGGTCTCGCCGTCGCGATCGGGCCGCTGCTCGGCGGGGTGCTGACCTCCGCCCTCTCGTGGCGATGGATCTTCTTCGTCAACCTGCCGCTGGGCGTCATCGCGGTGATCCTCAGCGCCACCTCGGTGGCCGAGTCGCGGCTGCAGAACTACCGCCGCCCCGACTGGTTCGGCTTCAGCCTGTTCACCCTGGGTCTGGCGGCGCTGGTCTACGGCCTCATCGAGTCGAACCAGCGGTCGTTCGGCAGTGCCGTGGTGCTCGGCTCGCTCGTGGCCGCCGGCGTCCTGCTGACCGTGTTCGTCGCGGTGGAGGCGAAGGTCGCCGCGCCCATGTTCGAACTCTCGCTGTTCCGCAAGCCGACCTTTACCGGCGGGTCGGTCGCGGCGTTCGGCCTCAGCGCCTCGATCTTCGCGCTGCTGCTGTACCTCGTCCTCTACATCCAAGACGTGCTCCACTACAGCGCGCTGCAGACCGGTGTGCGGCTGCTGGTGCTGTCCGGCGGCATCCTGCTGACCTCGACGCTGGCCGGGCGGCTGACGTCCCGCGTGCCGATCCGGTTCCTGATCGGCCCGGGGCTGCTCCTGGTCGGCATCGGGCTGTTGCTGATGCGCGGCCTGGACGCCGGCTCGCACTGGACCCACCTGATCCCCGGCCTGATCGTGGCCGGGACCGGCGTCGGCCTGGTCAACCCGCCGCTCGCCTCGACCGCCATCGGCGTGGTGACCCCGGAACGGGCCGGCATGGCCTCGGGCATCAACTCCACCTTCCGGCAGGTCGGCATCGCCACCGGCATCGCGCTGCTCGGCACACTGTTCTCCAGCCGGGTCCGCAGCGAGGTCGTGTCGATGGTCTCCGGTGTGCCCGGCATCAAGGGCCACGGTGGGCAACTGTCCGACGCGATCCAGTCCGGCTCGATCAGCAGCTTCACCAAGCAGGTGAGCCCCGGAACCCGGCAGCATGTCTACGAGATCGCCGCCTCGGCCTACACCTCCGCGCTCAACCACATCCTGCTGGTGGCCGCGATCCTGGTGCTGGCGAGCAGCGTGGTGGCCTTCCTGACAATTCGGAGCAAGGACCTGGCCCAGCAGCATGGCTGAGGCCGGCCCGAGGCCGCGGCTCAGGGCCAACGCGTGACGTCCACCTGCCGGGAACCGCGGCTGTGGACGATCTGGACGCGAACCCCCACGTCGAGCGGGTCGGAGGCGTACGCCAGCAGCAGCACGGGCTCGCCGCCGTCGAGGATCCGGATCTCGCCGGGGACGCGGCCGCCACGGATCGGCCGCACGACGCTGCCGATTGCCCCCCTCAGCCGCTGGTCGGCCATCGTCACCCCCACTCGCCGGTGCGCCGGAGCACTCCGGCGGCGTCGTGACCATCGTGACGCGCCCGCCGGCTCCGGGCGGCGGTTCGGTTGGATGGGGGCATGACCGATCCGGTGAGCCCCGGTCGCTTCGACCACGAGGTGCTGCGGGCGGCGTTCGGCGCGTTTCCGACCGGCGTGACCGCGGTGTGCGCCGAGCGGGGCGGTGAGGTCATCGGGCTGGCGGCGAGCTCGTTCACCTCGGTCTCGCTCAACCCGCCGCTGGTGTCGGTGTGCATCGCGCGGACCTCGTCCACCTGGCCGCGGCTGGTGGTCGGCGGGTCGCTCGGAGTGAGCGTGCTCGCGGACGACCAAGGGGCGGTGGCGCGCCAGTTGGCGGTCCGCAGCCCGGATCGCTTCGCCGGGATCCGCCGGCGGTCGGCGCCGTCGGGTGCGGTGCACATCGAGCACTCCTGCTTGTGGTTGGAGTGTGCGCTCACCCGGGAGTTCCCCGCCGGCGACCACGTGATCGCGCTGCTCGAGGTCGAGGAGATCACGACCTTCCCGGAGCGCGAGCCGCTGGTGTTCCACAGCAGCGAGTTCCGGCAGCTGATGTTCCCGGACTGACGGCCCGGCTCAGGTCAGCAACCGGACGACGCTCTCGGCCACGCAGGCCGGCTTGGCCGCTCCCTCGATCTCGACGATCGTCGAGAGCGTCACCTGATGGGTCCCGCCGCCGAGGTCCTCGACCGAGACCACCGTCGAGGTGGCCCGGACCCGGGAGTCCACGGGGACCGGCGACGGGAAGCGCACCTTGTTCAGGCCGTAGTTGACGCCCATCTTCACGCCCTCCACGGTGTACATCTCGTTCCACAGCCGCGGCAGCAGCGACAGCGTCATGAAGCCGTGGGCGATCGTGCCGCCGAACGGCCCCGCCTTCGCCTTCTCGGGGTCTACATGGATCCACTGGTGGTCGCCGGTGGCGTCGGCGAACAGGTCGATCTCGTGCTGGGCGACCGTGACCCACTCGCTGTGGCCGATCTCCTCGCCGGTGATAGCGGCGAGTTCGGCGACCGAACCGAATGTGCGCATGCGTGCTCTCCTCCCGGCCGCGCCCGCGGCCACCTCCCCCAGCCTGCCGTACCGCCGCCGGGCACTTCGATACGGTCGCCGGCACAACCGAGGCGGCGGCGAGGTGAGGCAGATGGCCGAGGGCACGGGCGAGACGGTGGAGGTCTCGAGCGACGGTGGGGTGCTTCGGCTGGGCCTGAACCGGCCCGAGCAGCTCAACGCCCTGGATCCGGCGATGCTGCGCCGCGCCACCACCGCGATCCGGCAGGCCGGCGACGACCCGTCCGTCCGCGCCGTCCTGGTCACCGGAGCGGGCCGCGCGTTCTGCTCGGGGGCTGCGCTCGGCGACCCGGGCGGGGCGGCACCGGACGAGCTTGTCGTCACCCTGGACGAGGGCAACGCGCTGGTCGAGGCGATCGCTACCGTGCCGAAGCCCGTGGTCGCCGGCGTGAACGGCCTGGCCGCCGGCATCGGCGCCACCATCGCGCTCGCCTGCGACCTCGTCGTGGCCGGTCGCAGCAGCTACTTCCTGCTGGCCTTCGTCAACATCGGGCTGATGCCCGACGGCGGCGCGACCGCCCTGGTGCCGGCCGCCATCGGGCGGGCCCGCGCCGCCCGGATGGCGATGCTCGGCGAGCGGATCCCGGCCGAGCAGGCGCTCGAGTGGGGGTTGATCTCCCACGTCACCGACGACGAGGACTTCGACGAGGAGGTCGCCGCGGTCACGCAGCGGCTGGCCACCGGCGCGACCCGGGCGATCGCCCGGACCAAGGCGGCGCTGCGGGAGACCGGTCTGGCGCTGCTGCACCACGCCCACGCCGTCGAGCGGCGCGGCCAGCTGGAGCTGTTCGAGTCGGCCGACTTCGCCGAGGGCGTCGCCGCGTTCCGCGAGAAGCGAGCCGCCCGCTTCGAGGGTCGCTAACGGCGTACCTCTCGCAACAGCCGCACCGCGCGCGGCTCCGGCTGCGGCGGGTCGTGACATCGCCGTCGACCGCGCCGTCGACATCGCCGAAGAATGCGGCGTGGGCAGCGGCCCGACCATCGGCACCCAGGAGCCGCCGGTCGAGGCCGGTGCGCTCGCCGGTGAGACCCGGGGCCGGCGGCGTGGCCCGGCGTCGAGCAGCTCCTCCTCCTCGCGGCGCCCGGGGCTCGGGGCATCCGTCACGGCCGCGTCCTACCGGCGGGCCGTCAGCGCGGCCGGCGCGAGAGTGCAGCCGGTGACGTGCAGCGGGAAGGCGAACGTGCGCCCGGCCTCATTCACCACCAGCAACCAGCCGGACGCATCGCGCGCTGGACGGGTACAGCGACCGGTGGACGACACCCTGACCCGCCAGGATGCCGTCCCGATACCGGCGGTGAGCCGGGCCGCCGATGGGTGGTGCGCGGCCGGGAAGGTGCGAAGCCCGCGGTGCGCGGTCGCCGGCCCGGCCATCAACCCGATCTGCGGGGCCCGACGCAGGATGCAGGCGACGGGCCCGCTGTTGTAGGCCTCGACGACGGCGGTGAGCCCGTGCGCGGTGCGGCGGTGTCCGGTGGGGCTGAAGCTCAGCCGATCAGGCCGGCAGTCGTGTGCCCTCCCGCCTTTCGGCGCGACGACCCTCGCCGTTGCCGGCCGCACGACGCAGGACCGCGTGGGCAGCACCTCGGAGCCGGCGCTGTCCAGGAAGACAACCGTGAGGTACCGGCCCGCGCCGCCGTCGCGGATCGAGCGGCACCCCGGGGTCTCCGAGAGATCCACGGTGAGTGCGATCTCGCCGTCGCCGGGCACCGTCGCCGGCATGCCGCCACCGGCGACCGGCAACGGCGTGCCGTCCGTCCCGTCGGTGCCGAGCGTGAGAGCCGGGGCGCGCGTCAGCCGGCAGTCGCGCCTGCCGACGTTCTCGATCGCGACGTGCTTGTGCACGCTGCGGCCCTGGCGGGACGCCGACCCGTAGTACACGCGCAGCTGCGCCCCGCACGGTGGCTGGGCCGGGGAGGGTGCGGTGGCGGTGGGGGTGGGGGTCGGCGCGGCTGTCACGGCCACAGCGCTGCTGCTGCCGACGGCCTGGGGCCGGCCGGCGTGGCCGTGACGCGAGCTGAGCACCCACCCGCCGAGCGCGAGCACGACCGCCGCGACCGCCACGACGATCGGCAGCAGCTTCGGCGACCGGCGGCCCGGACGAGAGTCGAGCAGCTCATCCTGCTCGGGTCGGTCGTCGTCTGCGGTGTGCACGTCGTCCTCCCGGTCCCCGGCCGCTGCAGCGTGCAGCCATGATCGAGTTGTGAGGTTAGGGCTCCGCGCGCCAGGTGGGTGGCACTTCGGCTCAGGGGATCGAGGCGGTGACCGCGTCCGGGATCAGGACGCAGTTCGTGGCCGCGAGCGGGAAGGCGTAGGAGAAGCCGTCGTCGCGCCGGACCCGCAGCTGCCAGCTCGTGCCGGCCTTGCCGGGGGGCGGGGTGTCGCAACGGCCCGCCGTGGCGATCCGCGCCCGCCACACCACGCGGCCGTGAGCGGCGGCGAGTACCGCCGTGCCCGGTGAGGGATGCTGCCGGAACGACACCGCTGCGGTGGCAGCGGCGCCGTCGGCGACGGAGAAGTCCGGGGCCGTCGACACCGTGCAGGCGTGCGCGCTCGTGTTGCGCATCGTCACCGTTGTCCCGATCGTGCCACCTCCATGGGTCAGCCTGCCCTGGGCGATCACCAGGGCGTCGCGCCCGCAGACCGGGGGGCCGCTCGCGCCGACGATGCGCAGCCGCGCGCGGACCGGCTTCGGGCGGCACAGCGGGCCGATGCCGATGACGTACCCGTTCCCCGGCAGGTCGATCTCGACGTAGCCGGTGTCGTGGCTCGTCGGCCGGGCGCAGGCGCCGGTCGATCGGAGCGTCGCGGTGAACACCCACCGCCCCTTGGCCGGAACGACCGTCTGCAGCATGTGCCGTCCGCCTGGGAAGTAGGGAGGCCCGGTCCGGTTCTGCGAACGGTGGAACGCGACCGTCGGCGGGGAGGAGAGCCGGCAGTCGAGCGCGGTCGGATTGGTGAGGGTGACGGTGACTCGCATCACGCCGTCCTTCGGCTCACCGGGATCGACTGCCGAGTTCAGCCGGCTCAGGCAGCCCGACGCAGCCGAGCCGGGTGAGGTGGAGCTCGGTGCGGGTTGAACGGGGGCGGCGGTGCCCGGCACCGACGTCGGCCCGCTGACGGCCTGCTCGTCGCGGTGCTGCGCCAGCGAGGTCACCGCGACGACGCCGCCGGCGATCACCACGGCCGCGGCCGCCGCCAGCAGCGGGGGCAGCCACCGGTGCCGGCGGCGGGAGCCGAGGTCGAGCACGTCGTCCGTGCCGCCGGCCCCGCCGGGCGGGGTGAACCGGTAGCCGGTGGGCGGCTCCGGAGCCAGCTCGTGCAGGGCGCGAGAGAGCCGCCGCTCCAGGTCGTCGTCGTCGTGGGTGCTCATCAGCTCGTCTCCCCCAGCAGGGCATCGAGGTGGTCGGAGGCGCGCAGCTTCTCCAGCGCGCGCGAGGTCTGGCTCTTGACGTTGCCCACCGAGCAGCCGAGCGCCTGCGCGGCCTGCTCCACGGTGAGATCCGCGAAGAACCGCAGCACCACCGTGGCGCGCTGCTGCGGCGGCAGCGTGGCGAGCGCGCTGATCAGCGCCATCCGGCGATCGACGTCGGACCCGGCGGCGGGCGAGTCCGGCAGGTCGGCAAGGACGACCTCGCTCGACATCCGCCGCCGGCGGCCGGCGAGGAACTCGTTGGTGAGCATCCGGTGGACGTAGGCGTTCGGCGAGTCGGCGGCCGAGACTGTCTCCCACGCCGTCCACACCTTGGTCAGCGTCGCCTGGACGAGATCCTCGGCCGTGGCCCAGTCCCCCGCCAGCAGCCACGCCGCCCGCATCAGCGGGCGCCAACGACGTCGCGCGAAGACCTCGAAATCGGCCTCGACCATCGTCGCTCCCTCGCTCACACCCACTCTGATGAGCTGGGCGTGATCAAAGGTTGCACGTCGGCACCGGAACCAGCCGCACGGTGAGACAGATGGCCGAAGACCGTTAACGGCGTACCTCTCGCAGCAGCCGGACCGGGGCAGGCGCGCACCGCAGCGGCGCGGTGTCGAAGTAGCCCTCCACGCCACTGCCGGAGAGCCGGAAGTCCAGTTGAAAGGTGGCCGCGTGCCGGCAAGGCTCGGAGGCCCCGAGGACCGCTGTGTAGACGAGCGCGCCGCCGGCCGGCACGGTGACGGCAGCAGCGCCAGGAGCCGGCGGGAAGGGTCGGGACGGGTGGTGCCGGCCGGGGCGGCCGGGTGTGACGGACACGGTGGGGCGATCGGCGATGGGACACGGCCGGGCCAGAGTGTTGCGCACCCGCAGCGTGAGGGCGTAGTGCGGCCCGAAACGGTGCAGCCGGCTGAGCCCGTATCTCAGCCACACCTCGCATGAGTCCGTCTCCGCGCTACCGGGCGTCGTCGACGTAGCCGACGGTGACGTGACCGGAACCGTCGAGGGCGTCGCGAGAGGGGTCGTCACCGGCGGGGCGCTCACCGGCGCTCCCGTCACCGTCCCGTGGCCCTGCGCTGTCCGGACGACGAGGAACACCGCGACCACGACGATCGCCGCCGCCACGATCGACAGCAGGATCGGCGGCCGGCGGCCCGGGCCGGCGGAGAGCAGCTCCTCGTCCTCGGTTCGGCCGTCGTCAGCGGTGTTCAGTCCGTCCTCCGGTCAGCTCAGCGCTGGATGGCTTTGGTCTGCAGGAACTCCTCGATGCCGTAGGCGCCGTTCTCGCGCCCGACCCCGGACTGCTTGTAGCCGCCGAACGGCGCGAGCGGGTTGAAGCGGCCGCCGTTGACGTCGACGGCTCCGGTGCGGATGCGGCGCGCGAACGCGACCGCCCGCTCGGTGTCGCCGGCCCAGACCGCGCCGGACAGGCCGTAGGCCGAGTTGTTCGCGATCGCAGCCGCCTCGTCCTCGTCGTCGTAGGCAATGACGGACAGCACCGGGCCGAAGATCTCCTCCTGCGCCACGGTGTCGTCGGGCTTGACGTCGGCCAGCACGGTCGGGCGGACGAACCACCCGCGCTCGACGCCCTCGGGGGTCTCGGCCCCGCCGGTGACGAGGCGAGCGCCCTCGGAGACGCCCTTGCCGATGTAACCGCGGACGCGGTCGCGCTGCCGCTCCGACACCATCGGCCCGAGCCGGGTGGTCTCGTCGAAGGGGTCGCCGACGGTGTAGCTCTCGGCGAAGCCGGCGGCGAGCTCGACGGCCTCGTCGTACTGGTCGCGGGGCACCAGCATGCGGGTCCAGGCGATGCAGGTCTGCCCGCCGTTGACGAAGCAGTTGGCGAGCCCGACCTTGACCGCCTTCGCCAGGTCGGCGTCGGGAAGGATCACGCACGCGGACTTGCCGCCCAGCTCCAGCGAGACCTTCTTCACCGTCTCCGCGCCGACGGCGGCGACGCGGCGCCCGGCGGCGGTGGAGCCGGTGAACGAGACCATGTCGACATCGGGATGCGCGGCGAGCGCCTCGCCGACGACCGGACCGTAGCCGGGCACGAGATTGAGCACGCCGGCCGGGAAGCCCGCCTCGTGAATCGCATCGAACAGCAGGTACGCCGACAGCGGGGTAATCTCGCTGGGCTTCAAGACCACGGTGTTGCCGGCGGCCACGGCACCGCCGACCTTGGCGATCACCTGGTTCAGCGGGTAGTTCCAGGGCGTGATCGCCGCGACGACGCCGAGCGGCTCCTTGACCACCAGCGAGTTGCCGATCTCCTCCTCCCAGGCGAAGGACTCGGCGAGGTCGGCAAAGGCCTTCACGTTGCCGATGGGGACGCCGGCCTGCACCGTCTGGGAGAACCGCAGCGGCGAGCCGACCTCGCGGGAGATGACCTCGGCCATCTCGTCGGCGCGCGCCTCCAGCCCCTTGTGCAGCCGCCGCAGCGCCGCCGCCCGCTCCGCGGGCGGGGTCGCGCTCCACGCGTCCCGCGCCTCGAGCGCCGCCGCCACTGCGGCGTCGACGTCCGCTGCGGTGCCGGACGGGACCCGGGCGATGATCTCCTGCGTCGCCGGGTTCTCGACCTCGATGGTCTCGGCGCCTGCCGGGGCGACCCAGGCGCCGCCGATGTACAGCTCGGTGCGATCAGCAGTCATGGCGCCAGGGTAGTGAGGTCGTCGGCGGGCTGGTTACGGGCCGCGAGGTGACGCCCGTAGACCCACCCCAAGAAGCTGCTGACCGCGCGCGCCGCCGCCCGGGCCCGGACCGAGCCGAAGACGTCGAACGCGTGCTGGGCGCCGGGCAGCTCGGCGTAGACGACCGGCGCGTGCGACACCGCGCGCAGTCGTGTGGCAAAGGCCCGCCCCTCCTCGACGGGGATCATCGAGTCGTTCACGCCGTGCGAGATCAGGAACGGCGGCGCGTCGGGGTGGATCCGGCTCATGGGCGAGGCCAGGTCGTAGACCTCGCGGGCCCTGCGCGGGCTGGCCTTGACCACCGTGCGCGCCAGCAGCGGGACCAGCCCGTGGTTGCCGAGACCGTCGCGGTCGAGCCAGTCGTAGGCGCCGTAGTAGGGCACCGCGGCGGCGACCGAGGTGTCGGCGTCCTCGAACCCCGGCTGCCACTCGGCGGCGTCGGGGGTCAGGGCTGCCAGCGAGCTGAGGTGCCCGCCCGCGGACCCGCCGGTGATGGCGACGAAGCCCGGGTCCCCGCCGTGGGCGGCGATGTTCTGCTTCACCCACGCCAGCGCGCGCTTGATGTCCACGATCTGGTCCGGCCAGGTGCTGCCGGGGCTGAGCCGGTAGCTGACCGCGACGCAGACCCAGCCGCGCCGGACGAGATGGCTCAGCAGCGGGTAGGCCTGGTGGTGCTTGTCCCCGGTGATCCAGGCCCCGCCCGGCACCTGGACCAACACCGGCGCTCGGGCCTCGAGCGGCAGGTCGGCCCGCCGCCAGACATCCAGCAGGTTCGCCGGCCCGGCGGGGCCGTAGGACAGGTCGGTTCCCTGCGCGAACCGGCGCCGCACCCGCACCGTGCGCACGTAGCCGGGGTCGCGGCCGACCGGGACGCCCGAGCCCCGGAGATCAGGCTGCGCGACGGCGTCGCGGTAGTCGGAGCCGAGCTCGTCGACCAGCGCCTGCTCGTAGACCCCCTCGGCGCGGGTGGCGCTGTGATGGAGCGCGAGCAGGCCGGCGGCGTTCGCGGCGGCCAGGCCGAGCGCGGCCGCGCCGCGCCGGCCACCGACGCCCTCGCGGGCGAGGTGGGCTGCGGTCAGGGCCGTGTCGACGGCGAGCAGCGGCCCGGCGAACTCGCCGACCGGCAGGCCCGCGGCGAACGCGGGGAAGGAGAGCCGGCCGTGCCGGTCGATCGGGTGCAGGGCATTCGCGGTCGCGGCCAGGGCCACACCGCGCAGGGCCAGCGAGCTCGGACGGACGGTCACCGGTGTCGTCGCCTCCTCCTGCCGAGGCGACCCGGGTGGCGGGCCGGTCACGGCGTCCACGATGATGCGGCGCATGCAACGGTTGACCTGGACCGACGCGGTACTGCACCGCGCCGAGTCGCGGTCGACCCCGCTGCAGCTCAACCTGGTCATCGTCTACGACCCGGCCACCTCGCCGCACGGCGAGGTGGCCTTTGCCGACGTGCGCGCCGCCGTGGCGGCCCGGTTGCCGCTCGCTCCGGTCCTGCGGCACCGCATCGCGACCGGGCGGGGCGGGCTCGGCGCGACCCGCTGGCTGCCCGACGAGCGGTTCGATCTGGACTACCACGTCCGCCACGTGGCCCTGCCCGCCCCCGGGTCGTGGGTCCAGGTGCAGCAGCAGATCGCTCGGCTGCAGTCCCGCCCGCTCGACCTGACCCGGCCGCCGTGGGAACTCACCGTGATCGACGGGCTCGGCGCGGTTCCCGGGGTCGCCCCGAACGCGTTCGCGGTGTCGCTGAAGGTTCATCTCGCCGGCCTGCCACGGCTCTCCCCCGCCCCGTTGCTCTCGGCGCTGCACGACCTCGACGCGGCCGCCTCCACGCCGGGGCGCCCGGACCCGGGCGCCTCGACCCGACCCCGGACCGGCGAGCCCCGAGCCGGCCTCACCCGGCCGCTGCGGCTGACGCGCACGGTCGCGCGGGCCGGACCGCAGCTCACCGCCGCGTCCCTGCGCCGCGCCGGCCGCGGTGAGCTGACCGCCCCAGCGAGCCGCTTCCAGCGACCGGTCGCGCCACCGCGCACCGTCGACGGCAGCGGGATCGAGCTCGCCACGCTCCTGGCCGTCCGCGCCACCCGACCCGGGGCGAGCGCGACCGACGTGGTCCTGACCGTGGTGGGCGGAGCACTGCGCCGCTACCTCGAGCACCACGACGAGCTGCCGGCGGCGTCCCTGATCGCCGGGTGCCCGGCGTCGGAGCCGGCCGAGACCGAGGCGCCCGTCCTCGTCCGCCGGTCGCTGCACACCGACCTGGCCGACCCGGCCGAGCGGCTGGCGGCCGTCGCGGCGGACGGGGTCGCCGGAGCGGCGGCCGAGGGGACGGCGCTCCGCGATCTCGCCGCCCTCGTCCCGGCCCCGCTCGCCGGGGTGGCCGCCCGCACCGCCGGGCGGTGGCCGCAACTCGGGCCGGCGCTCGTCAACACCCTGGTGTGGGTCCTGCCCGGCTCGCCGGTGCCGCTGTACTTCGCCGGGGCGGCCGCGTCGCAGCTCTACGCCTACGGCCCGCCGGTCGGCGGGGCGGGCCTGACCCACGCGGCGACCAGCTACGGTGACCGGCTCACGCTGACCGCAGCGGCGTGCGCCCGGCAACTGCCCGACCCCGAGGTGTACGCCCGCTACCTGGCCGACGCCGTGGCCGAGCTCGCCGCGCTCGTCGCGGGCTGATCGGGCTCAGGCCGTCGCGGTGTCCGCGAGCAGCTCGAGGGCATCCTGCAGCAGCGCCCGCGCCGAGGGCCGGCGCAGGATCTCCCGGGTGGTCTCGTAAGCCCGTTCGGCGATCACCGGCATGCTGCCGGTGGAGAACAGGTGCCCGCCACGCCGGACGGCGAGGTCGTCGCCGGACGGCCGCAGCAGCAGCGTCCGCCCGCCGGCGCGGGCCACGGCCCGCCGCTCGCGAAGCAGTTGGGCGTTCAACGCGCCGCGCATCGCGGCGCGCGCCCGGACGATCGGGAATCCGGGGTCGTAGGCCAGCGGCGCCAGCGCAATGACGATCCGGCTGGGCGCGCGGGCGGCGAGATCGAGATTGGTCGTCGAGTGCACGCCGCCGTCGAGGAGGGTCCGGCCGCCGATGCGCTGCGGGACGAAGACCCCGGGTACGGCGCAGCTGGCGGCGACGCAGCGGTGCAGCGGCGCCCGTCGCGCGTCCTCGATCCGACGCAGCACGACCCGACGCCGGGTCGCGCGGTCGATCGTCACCAGCCACAGCGGTTGCTCCGGCCACGCGTCACCGAGCCGCTCGAACCCGCCGGCGTCGTAGAGGCCCGGGGGCAGCGCCCGGTCGAGCGGGGCGAGCAGGCGGCGGGAGGCCGGCACCCGCCCGAGGCTCGAGACCAATGACAGGCCGGCGCCGATCGCGCCGCGGGCGAGAGCGCCGCCGCCGCGCCAGCGCGGCCGCAGCAGTGCCGGTTCGGGCCGCCGGCGTTCGCCCGGACCCCGCCGGCCGGCGATCGCGTCGAGCGACTCGCCGAGCGCCAGCCGGGCGCCGACGAACGCGCCCGCGCTGGTCCCGATCACGAGGTCGGCGTCGGCGGCCCGGAACCCGGCCTCCTGCAGCGCCCGCAGCGCGCCGACGTGAAACGCGGAGGCGGGCATCCCGCCGCCGCCGAGGACGAGGGTGACGCGGGCTGGAGACTGCACGAGCAATTTCCCTACCCGATATCGGCGGCGTGCGCGAGGCTGCAGTGATGAGCCCGGCCCGCTCGGTGAGCTCCGGTGAGCTCCGGTGAGCGGAGTCACCCCGCACGCCGCCGCAACAGTGGTTGACTTGTCATAGTGAGTGTGACCGACCTGCGGAAGCCCGGCAACGGCATCGAGCGCGGCATGAACCAGAAGATCGCAGTGGGCGTGGTGTTCGTCCTGGCGCTGTTCATGAACATCATGGACGTCACCATCGTCAACGTCGCGCTGCCGAGCCTGGGCCGGGATCTGCACGCCGCCCCCACCGCCGTCAGCGCCGTCTCGATCGGTTACCTGGTCAGCCTCGCCGTGGTCATCCCGGTCTCGGGGTGGCTCGGCGACCGGTTCGGCTGCAAACGCGTCCTCATGACCGCGATCGTGCTGTTCACCCTGGCGTCGGCGCTGTGCGGGGCGGCGCAGAGTTTCGGCCAACTGGTGGGCTTCCGCGTGCTGCAGGGCGTCGGCGGCGGCATGCTGACGCCGGTCGGGATGGCGATGCTGTTCCGGACCTTCCCGCCCGCCGAGCGAGTGCGCGCGTCCAGCATCCTCATCGTCCCGACCGCCTTCGCCCCGGCGCTCGGCCCGGTACTCGGCGGCCTGCTGGTCACCCACCTGTCGTGGCGGTGGGTCTTCTACGTGAACCTGCCGATCGGGCTGGTGGCGATCGTCTTCGGGCTGCTGTTCGTCCGGGAACAGGCCACCGAGTCGCCCGGGCGCTTCGACCTGCTGGGCTTCCTGCTCTCCGGGCTCGGCTTCGCCGGTGTGATGTACGGCGTCAGCGAGGGCCCGCAGCGCGGGTGGCGGGACGGGATCGTGCTCACCGCCATCGTCGCCGGCACCGTGCTGCTGGTGGCGCTGGTGGTGACCCAGCTGCGGACGCGCGAGCCGCTGCTGCGGCTGCGCCTGTTCACCGACCGGCTCTTCCGCTCCACCAACATCGTCATCTTCCTCGGCACCGCGTCCTTCCTGGGCACGCTCTACCTGTCGGCGCTGTTCTTCCAGGACGGGCTCGGGCTCTCGCCGCTGAACTCGGGTCTGTCCACGTTCCCGGAGGCGCTCGGCGTCATGATCGGAGCGCAGAGCGCCACGCGGGTGCTCTACCCGCGCCTCGGGCCACGCCGGATCATGGCCGGCGGCCTGCTCGGCGTCGGGGCGACCATCGCGCTGATGACCACCGTCGACGGCCTCGACCAGATGTGGCGCATGCGCGTGCTGATGTTCGTGCTGGGGCTGTTCATGTCGCACGTGTTCGTGCCGGCGCAGGCGGCCGCCTTCGCCCGGATCTCCAGCGAGGACACCGGCCGCGGCTCGACCCTGTTCAACGCGCTGCGGCAGCTCGGTGGGGCGGTGGGCGTGGCCGTCCTGACCACCGCCCTGTCCGCGGTCGGCATCGTCACCGCCACCACGACGGGCGCCGAACCGAACCTCGCCGCCTACCACACCGCCTTCGGGGTGGCCGCCGTCCTGGCGGTGGCGGCGGCGTTCGCCGCGCTGACGATCCGGGACCAGGACGCCGAGTCCACCCGGGTGCCGCCGAACCGTTCCGGCGGGCGGCGGGCGCGGCAGCCGGCCGGCGCCGCCTCGTAAGGCCTGAGGCCCGGTCCGGACCTCAGGCCTGACGGGGCTTACGCGGGTTTCAGTCCTCCGCGGCCTCGAGCGCGGCGGCGACGCGGCGGTGGGCCTCCCAGATGGCCTCCGGGAGGTCCGGGAACTGCTCGAGGTGCTCCTGCCGGTGCGCCATCTCCTGCTTCCAGCGCGGCACGTCGATGGACAGGATCGTCTCCAGGTCCTCCGGGGTGATCTGCACGCCGGCGAGCTCCAGCTCCTCCTCGGTCGGCAGGACGCCGACCGGGGTCTGCCGGCCGGTGACCTCACCGTTCTTCAGCTGCATCAGCCACAGCAGCGGACGCAGGTTCTCCTGGTAGCCGGGCCACAGGAAGCGCCCGTCGTCGCCGCGCTGGAACCAGTTGACGTGCGCGAAGATCGGCTGGTGGTCGGCGGCGCCGACCACGTTCAGCCAGTGCTGGGCGTAGGCGCCCTCGGAGTAGGACATGAACGGCCGCATCGACATCGGGTCGTAGCGCAGCTGCCCCTCGACGCCCTCGGCGGCGGCGGTGGCCTCCGCCCCGAGCGTGAGCCCGTCGTAGACGCCCTCCGCCAGATCGTGGATGGCGCGAATGAGCGGCTCGCGGTCGCGGGTGCGGCCGCCGAAGATGATGCCGTCGATCGGGACGCCCTCGGGCTTCTCGAAGTCCGCCGCCACGTTGGGGACGTTGGCCAGGGTGGTGGTGAAGCGGCTGTTCGGGTGGGCCCAGGGCTCGGTGTTGCCCGGCGCCCGCTCCGAGATCAGGTTGCCCTTCCAGTCACGCCACCCGGTGACGTCGGCCGGTGGCTGGGGTGTGCGGCCCTCCCACCAGACCTGGTGGGTGTTCTCGTTGTAGGCGACGTTGGTGAAGATCGCCTTGGTGCCCTCGTCCACCGAGTGCAGGGCGGTGGCGTTGGTCTTCTCGTTGGTGTCCTTGGCGACGCCGAAGACCCCGAACTCGGGGTTCAGCCCGTAGAGCCGGCCGTCGTCGGGATTGACCCAGAGCCAGGCGATGTCGTCGCCGTAGAACGAGACGTGGTAGCGGTCGCCGAGGGCGTCGGGGGCGATCATCATGGCCAGGTTGGTCTTACCCGAGGCACTCGGGAAGCCGCCGCAGATGTGGTACTTCTTGCCGGTCTGCTTGTCCTCGATCCCGATCAGCATGAACTGCTCGGCGAGGAACTTGCCCGAGGCCCACCCGTCGTACGCGGCCTGCCGCAGCCCGTGGGCGATCTTGCCGAGCAGCGCGTTGCCGCCGTAGGACGAGCCGAAGTGCAGGATGGTCCGCTCGTCGGCGACGGTGACGAAGTAGCGCTGGTCGTCGGGCGTGCCCTGGCCGAGGTTCTCCAGGTCGCCGGTGACGTGCACCGCCCGGACGAAGCTGTCCGGCTCGTGCAGGTTGTTGATGTGGTCGACGCCGACCCGCGCCATGCGGATCATGTGCAGCACCACGGTGCGGGTGTCGGTGAGTTCGACGCCGGCGGCGTACGGCTCCAGCGGCGAACCGGGCGGGGCCATCAGGTAGGGCACCACGTACATCGTCTTGCCGGCCGAGGCGCCGCGCATCCGCTCCTCGAGCATCGGGCGCATCTCCGAGGCCGGCCGCCAGTTGTTGTAGACGCCCTTGTCCGCCGGGTTGTTGGTGGCGACGATGGTGCGCTCCTCGGAGCGCGCGGTGTCCTTGGAGTAGCTGCGCGAGTAGTACAACCCCTCGCCGGCCGGCTCGAGCTCACCCGCGTCGAGAGCTTCCTGGATCAGCCGGGAGTCGTCGGCGGCGCTCACGACCTCGACCCGCTCCGCGCCGGTCACGTTCGCCCAGTACTCCACGTACTCCCGCACATGCGGGTTCTTCAGTCCCGCATCGTCCAGAGCCTTCGCCACGTCTGCCATTGTCAGTCGGTATCCTCTCCGTCTGGGCGGCGCCGCCCGCAGCCGTGTCCGGCCGCACTAGCACAGTAGGTGGGGCGGTGGTGCGCCGCTCGCCTGACCCGTCCGATTGTGTCGTGTCAGGCATTGTGCCCGCCGCCCCTCAGGCTCCCTTGCACCGTCTTACCCTTGCCCGGTACAACCGTCAGTTTCCCGACGCTCTACCCCGCGTGCCCGAAGGACGAATGCCGATGGCGAAGACCGCAGGCTCGACGCCCCGCGCGGGCGACGGCACCAGCACCTCGGACATCGACGAGCTGGTCACGGCGGTCCTGACCGGGTCACGCGTGTTGGTCGGGGTGTCCGCGCGGTCGCTGGCCGCCGTCGAGGGACGCTTGACCATCACCCAGTTCCGCACCCTGGTGGTGCTGGACACCAATCCCGGGACCAACCTCAACGGCCTGGCCGACGAGCTCGCCGTCAACTCCTCGACCGCGATGCGGATGATCGACAAGCTGCTGGCCGCCGGGCTCGTCACACGCGGCGAGAACCCGAACAACCGCCGCGAGGTCGTGCTGGGCCTCACCGACGAGGGGCGCCGCCTGGTCACCACGGTCACCCGCCGGCGCCGGGCCGAGATCGCCCGCATCGTCACCAAGATCCCGCCGGAGCAGCGGGACGCTCTGGTCGACGCGCTGCACGCCCTGACGACGGCCGCGAGCGAACCGGAGCTGCCGGCCCAGAACGGGCCGATCGCCTGGTGACGTCCGCGCCGGCCGCGGCCCGCTCAGGAGGCGGCCGCGCCCCAGTCGCCCATCGTCCGCTCGACGGCGTCGCGGTGGCCGGTCCCCAGTACCGGGTGCAGCTCGAGCGCCGGTGAGTAGCGGCTGGCCGGGGTCGAGCGTCCGAGCGCCTCGGCCATGGCCCGCACGTGATGCGGCGCGCCGCCGCAGCAGACGCCCACGTACCGGACGCCGATGTCGGCGGCGCGACGGGCGAACTCCGCCATCTCGAACCGGGTCAGCGCCGCCGACTCGAGCTGGATCGGGAACAGCCGCCGCCCGTCGGCATCGGCGAGCGACTCGAAGGCGGGGGTCGCCTCGTCGGTGCGGTAGGGCACCGGTTGGGCGGCCACCGGGACGCCGACCACGCCGCGGATCCGTTCGAGCAGCGGCAGCATCGTCGCCGGGCCGCGCGAGCAGTTGAGCCCCACCACGGCGGCACCGTGGTCGGCCAGGACGCGGCAGGCCTCGACGTAACCGTAGTCGTCGTAGGTGCTCTCGGGGCGCACGCTGGCGAGCGTCACCATGGCCGGCAGCCCGAGTTCGTGACACACCTCGAGCCCGATCAGCGCCTCGCCGAGGAAGTCGTTGGTCTCGCTGATGACGAAGTCGACGCCCTCCTCCTTGGCCCAGGTCAGCTGCTCCCGGTACTGCTCGCGCACCACCGCGCCCGACTCCTGGGGCCGGGCGGGGTCGTAGCTCCAGGTGTTGCAGATGTTGCCCGCGACCAGCGTCCCGCCCTCGGCGGCGATCTCGTTGGCGATGCGGACCGCCTGCCGGTTCATCAGCTCCAGCTCGCCGTCGCGTCCGACGTCGCGCAGCTTCTCGCGGTGCGCGTAGTAGGTCAGCGCCACCATCACGTCGGCGCCGGCGCGCAGGAACTCGCGGTGCAGCTGCCGCAGCGCGTCGGGGGCGTCGAGGATGACCTCCGGCACGTACGGCCCGGCCTTGACGTAGCCGCGCCGCTCCAGCTCGAAGACGTAGCCCTCGGCGCCGACCATCAGGCCGTCGGCCAGGCGCTGGGTGAAGGTTCGCTCGGACGGACGGGTCATGAGGTACCTCCGGACACGGCGGACGGGGCGAAGCGGGCGGGGCGGAAGCGGCGCAGCTCCTCGGGCGCCTGCTCGCCGCGGGCCATGCCCGCGAGCGTGCGGCCGACCCAGGGCGCGAACTTGTAGCCCGTGCCCCGCCAGCCCACGCCGAGCAGGACGTCGTCGAAGCCGGGGACCGGGCCGAGCACGAAGTCGTCGTCGGCCACGAGGTCGTAGTCGCACTGGTCGACGTCGGTGACGTCGCTCGCCGAGGCGGTCGCCAGGCCGGGCATCACCTTCGCCACGAAGTCCGCCACGTCACGGATACCGGAGCGGTCCCGCGGGAGGTCCGGCGGGTTGTAGTAGCCGACCTTCACCGCGTCCACGACGCCCTCGACGATCGGGTGCACGTAGACACCGGTGTCGAGGTAGGCGACGACCGGCATGGCCTCGGCGGTGTACCGGTGCCGCTCCGCCGCGGGCGGGACGAAGTACTTGGCCTCGCTGGGGCGGTCCTTGGTGATCGGGACCTGCAGGTCGCAGCCGGCCAGCCGCTGCAGCACGCCGTTGGTGCCGTGCCCGGCCGTGACGACCGCGGTCCGGGCCGCGAACTCCCCCGCGTCGGTCGTGACGCGGACGCCGTCACCGGCGGTCACCGCCAGGACGTCGACGTGCTCGTGCAGCTGCGCCCCGGCCGCCGCGAGCGCCCGCCGCAGCCCCCCGGTCACAGCGGCGAGGTCGCAGAGGCCGGCGGCCGGGTCCAGGTGCGCCAGATCGGCTCGCAGCCACGGGTAGCGGCGGGCGATCTCGTCGGGGCTCAGGACGTCCGGCCCGAGGCCGAGCGAGGCCATCACCTCGGTGCTGCGCTGGGCGTAGGTGTCCGCGAGCTGCGGGGTCACCGCCGTCGCGGCGACGTTGAGGCAGCCACAGCGCACCAGCGCGCGGACGCCGGTGTCCCGCTCGAAGCCGTTCCACAGCCCGATCGCCTCGTCGGCGAGGCGGACGTAGAGCGGGTCCAGGTAGTCCCGGCGGTAGGAGCGGGTCCGGCCGAACGACGCCGTGGTCGGGTCGCCGACCGTGCCCTGCTCCAGCACCGCCACCCGCGCGCCGGCGCGGCACGCGTGGTAGGCGGTGAACAGCCCCATGACCCCGCCTCCGATGACGACGAGGTCGAGACCGCCGCCGGAGTCGGTCATGCGGGGAGCTCGTCGAGCACCCGCAACTCCTCGGCGTACGTGACGGAGGTGCGGTGCAGCATCCCGTTGTCGTCCACGACGTACTGCCCCATGGTCTGCAGCGGCGGGGAGTACGCGTGCACCGAGACGCTACCGGCCTCCAGACCGGTCAGCCGGTGGATGTGGTCCGGGCCGAAGCTGTAGATCTGGCCGGCCTCGACCTCGGTGGTGATCTCGGGTCGGCCGACGGCGAGGTTGTGCTCGATGAGCCGGCCCTGCACGACCGCCACCGCGCCGGACGAGACGTCGTGGTCGTGCCAGCCGGTGTCGTTGGCCGGGGTCCAGCACAGCAGCCAGACGTCGACGTTCTCGCCCCGGTCGAGGCAGACGTAGTGCCGATCCTTGTCGTCGAACGCGACGTGGTGCTCCCACAGGTCGCGCCGCTCCGCCACCGAGGCGGCCAGCTCGATCAGCTCCTGCTGATCGAGCGCACGGCCCGGGTCGGCGCCCATTTCGCGTCCGGTGGCCGCGTCCACGATGCGGCGCGCCGCGTGCGCCGGGACGCCGGCACTGCGGGTGAGGGGACGGGTGGGCGACGACATGTCATGCCTCCAGAAGTTCGTATCGCTTGGCTGAACCGTTTCACTGTATCGGTTCACTGTATCGGTTCACAAGCGACGGCGGGATTCCGGCGTGTCACCGGCTGGTTACGATCGTTCGGTGCGCGAACGGGCGAAGCGGGTCACACTGCGCGATGTCGCCGAGAAGACCGGCCTGTCGACGGCCGCGGTCTCCTACGCGCTGCGCGGGCTGCAGGTCCCGGTCGAGACGCAGGAACGCGTCCGGGCCGTCGCCGACCGCCTCGGGTACCAGGCCGACCCCATCGCCCGCGCGCTGGCCTCGGGCAAGACCGGCTACGTCGGCGTGCTCTGCGGCTCGCTGTCGGACATCTGGCAGCAGAACGTCGCGGCGGCGCTCGGCCGCGGGCTGCTGGAGTACGAGCGGCACGCCCTGATCGTCGACGCCTCCAACAGCCCCGACCTCGAACGGGAACTCGCCCTGCAGCTGGTCGAGCAGCGGGTGGATGCCCTGATCGCGTTGTGGGCGAACCCGCACGCCGAGCACTGGGCCGAGATCGGCGAGCGCACGATTCTGGTCTCGATCGGCGACGGCCTGCCCGACGCCTCGACCGCGGTCGAGGTGGTCTTCGACAACGACGCCGGCGTCGACGCCGCGCTGGGCCAGCTCGCCGACGCCGGGCACCGTCGGGTGGCGGTGCTGACCCCCTCCAACCGCAACACCCCCGACACCCCGGCCGAGATCGCCACGCGGCGGGCCGCGGCCGAGCGCGGGCTCACCGTCAGCCTGCACATGACGCCCTACGAGCTCGACCGTGCCGCGGCCGTGGCGCGTGACGTCCTCACCGGCGACGATCCCCCCACCGCGTTCTTCTGCTTCGCCGACGCCATGGCCTACGGGGTCTACGCGGCGGCGCTCGAACTCGGCCTGCGCATCCCCCAGGACGTCTCGGTGCTCGGCTACGACGACGACCCGGTCTCGCGGTTGCTCACGCCGCCGCTGTCGAACTTCCGCTGGCCGGTCGACGAGCTGGTCGCCTACGTGATCGAGCGCACGATCCGTGCCGTCGACGAGGACCGCCGGTCGCGGCCCAAGACCCTGACGCCGGCGGCGCAGCCGCGCGGGTCGATCAGCGCGCCACCGCGCTGACCCTCGCCCGGCTGCCCCTCACCCGGCTGCCTCTCACCCGGCTGCGCGGTGGCGCCCGACGGGGCGGCGGGCCCGCGGCGGGTAGACGAGGGTGACGTCGACGTAGTCCCACTCCTGGGCGAACGCGCCGGGGTTCGCGCGGCGCAGCTCGTACAGGGTGTGCTGCTCCTCGTCGTAGGTGCCGATCAGCCGGGCGACGGCGGGGTCGGCCAGCAGCTCCTGCACCGTGCAGCCGGCCTCGCCGCAGCAGCATCGCCCGCCGCGGTCGTGGTGCAGGCTCTCGATCCGGCTCAGGACGCGCACGAGGGCCTCGCCGCTGCGGGCCGAGCGGGCCGCTCGCTGCCGATAGAAGTCGCGCTCGCCGTGTGCGAGTTCGGTGGCGTCCTGGGCGTCGTCGAGCGCCCGCCGGTACATGGCGGCGTGGTCGCGTTGACACAGCACCTCGTCGCCCTGGTGCAGATAGCAGCGCGAGCAGATCGAGGGCTGGAACGGGCTGTCCGCGTCGACGGCGATGTCGTGTTCGAGCTCGCAGCACACGCACCGCCGGTTGCGGATGCGGTACATGGCCCAACCCCCTCGCCCCGTCGCAGGAACGCCGCCGCCTTCGATCAGGTTGCACCTACGTGATCGGCAGTGTCCCACGGCGCCACGCGGCCACGACGGCTATCGGGCGCCGTGTCGCGAATCGCCTCAGGTGGACAGCGCGGTGCTCGGGGCGCGAGGCAGGCCGCCGCTGTCCTCGTCGAGCGCGGGCAGTCGGGCGGAGTAGATCGAGTAACCGTCGATCCGGCGGACGACGAACGTCGCGATCACCGTCGCCGCCATCATCGGCACCATGACCCCGAAGCCGGAGTGGGTCAGTTCCAGCACGAGCGCCAGCCCCGCCAACGGGGCCTGCATAGCGGCCCCGATCATCGCCGAGGCCGCGATCATGGCGTACGCACCGGCCGGCGACCCGGGCCAGAACTGGCTCCACGCCAACCCGAGCCCCGCGCCGAGCGCGGCGCCGGTGCTCATCGTCGGGGTGAACAGCCCTCCGGTGGCGCCACTACCCAGGCAGAGCCCGGTGACCACCGGCTTGAGCAACCCCAGCGCGAGGAACAGCGCGAGGCCGCCCTGCCCGAGGAAGGCGTCGTGCGCGATGTCCTTGCCGTTGCCGAACAGGCGGGGGTAGGCGATGCCGATCAGCCCGAGCGCGGTGAAGGCCGCGATCATCGCGGGGATCACCCAGGCCCCGCGGGCCCGGTAGTTGGCGAGCCAGGCCACGCCGCGCACGTAGGCGGCCGACAGCGCGCCGACGATCGGGCCCGAGACCAGCGCGAAGATCATGATCGTGAGGGTGACGTGGTACTGCGGCACCATCGTGTAGGTCGCGTGACTCGGCAGGTACGTCCAGGCGACGAGGGTGGCGATCCAGGAGCAGCCCAGAGCCGGCAGGATCGTCGCGATCGACACCGACCCCATGAGCACCTCGGCGGTGAAGAACGCCCCGCCGAGCGGGACGTTGTAGACCGCGGCGAGTCCGGCGCCCCCGCCACAGGCGATCAGCAGCCGCTGCTGGGCGCGGGTGAGCTTCACGCGGTGGCCGATCAGGTTGCCGAAGACACCGCCCATCGTCTTGGGCGCCGCCTCGCGCCCGAGCGAGACGCCGAGGCCGATGACCACCTCGGAGATGACCCCCGAACCGAGCGACCGCCGGAAGGACAGCCGGCCCCGGTCGGCCCAGACGACGTCGTCGAGTTCGGTCTTCTCCCCCGCCGTCCAGCGGCGCAGCGCCCACCACGCCACCCCGCCGATCACCCCGGCCACGACGAGGTTCACCACCCGACGGGCCGGGTCGGTGCCGAGCACGGCGTGCTGGTAACCGCCGTGTCCGAAGGCGAAGTCCTGCACCGTGAACAGCAGCGCCATCAGCCCGATGCCCATGAAGCCGGTGGCCACGCCGGTGACGACCAGCGCCAGCCAGAAGGTCGGGGTCAGGGCGGCCTCGCCGTCGCCGGCGGCGTTCGGCTGCTCCGTCGCCCCGCGTTTGGACGGGACGCGGGTGCGCAGCAGCGGCTGCGGTGACCGCAGCCGCTCGGTGGGACGCGTGGAACGCGGGATCCGTGGAATCACGTCCCGGTCATCATTCCCAACCCTCGACGGGCACCAGCGGCGGGCCCCGGAGTCATCGCGCCGGGGCGAGGCCGAGGTCACGGCCGACCAGGCCGCGGCGCGGCAGCCGCAGCGCCGCGGCGATACGCCGCAGTTCGGCCGCGGCCGGGCCGTCGGTCTCCCGCGCCACCAGCGGGATCCCCTCGTCGCCGGCCTCGCGCAGGGCGAGGTCGAGCGGGACGCGGCCCAGCAGCGGCGCCCCCAGCCGCTCTGCCAGCGCGGCGCCGCCGCCGCTGCCGAACAGCGCGGTGCGCCCGCCGCAGTCGGCGCAGACCAGTTCGCTCATGTTCTCGACGACGCCTGCGATCGGCATCCGCGAGTCCCGGGCCAGCTGCGCCATCCGCGTCGCCACGGTGGCCGCGGCCGGCTGCGGGGTGGTGACGGCGACCAGCCCGGCGTCGGGCAGCAGTTCCAGCACCGAGAGCGTCACGTCGCCGGTGCCGGGCGGCAGGTCGACCACGAGGGCGTCGAGGTCGTCCCAGTGCACGTCCTGCACGAACTGCGTCAGCGCCTTGTGCAGCATCGGGCCGCGCCAGGCGACGGCCTGATCGCCGTCCAGGAAGAACCCGACCGACATCAGCGAGACGCCGTGCGCCGGCACCGGCAGCATCCGGCCGTACATGGCGACCGGCGCCCGGTTCACGCCGAACAGCTGCGGGACCGAGTAGCCCCAGACGTCGGCGTCGAGCAGCCCGACCCGCTTCCCGGCGCGGGCCAGGGCGACGGCAAGATTCGCCGCGACCGTGGACTTGCCGACCCCGCCCTTGCCGCTGCCGACGGCGTAGACCTCGCGCGCGGGCGAGGACGGGCCGGGCGGTGCGGACTCCCCGTCGGTCGCGAGCGGCCCGAGCGCCCGCTCCGCGACCTGTCGCCGGCGCTGCTCGCTCATGATCGAGAAACTCACCGTGACATCCGCGTCCGGGGTCACCTCGCCGATGGCCGCCGAGATCTCCTCCCGGAGGACATCGCGCATCGGGCAGCCCTCGGTGGTGAGCGCGACCGTCACCTCGACGCGCCCACCGCGGGCGGTGACGGCCTCGACCATGCCGAGCTCGCCGAGCGGGCGGTGCAGCTCCGGGTCGGTGACGGCCTCGACGGCGTCGCGAACGGCGGCGTCGGCGTCCCGGCGCCGGCCGATCATCGGTCCGCTCCGACCGGCTCGGCGCTGCCGGCGAGCACGGCGGCGGTCGCCGCGGCCCGCTCGGCCCACCAGCTCGCCGCTGCGCCGCCACCGGCGGCGTGCCGGTCGGCCCACCGCTGCGCGTGCGTGGCCAACCAGCCGAGGGTGGTGCGCGGGTCCTGCTCGAGCATCGCCTTCAGCGCGTAGCGGCGCTCGCCGCGCCGCAGCCCCAGCCCGGTGGCGCGCGCGCACGCGTCGAGGTCGGGACGGGTGAGGATCAGGCCGGTGCGGACCGGCGCGACGAGCGCGTCGAGCAGCTCGTCCCGCGGCTCGTCACCGGTCACCGGTCCGGGGGCTTCGCGTAGTGCGGCGGGCAACTCGGGGCCGGCCGGGGCGGCGGCGAGCTCGGCGGCCAGGACCTCGGCAGTGAGCTCCGCCCAGGCGGTGACCGGGGCGATCCCGTGATCGACGACCGCGGCCAGGTAGCCCGGCGCCCAGCTGCCGAGGTGTTCGGCGAGCAGGACCTGCCGGGCGTGCGCGAGCCGGGCGCGGGCGGCCTCGGTGGTCGCGGCGTCCGCCGCCCCGGCCAGCTCGGCGTAGAGCATCAGCAGCACCCCGAGGTGGTCGGCGTCCTCCGGTGGCCGCAGCTCCATCGCCCGCCAGAATCCGGCGACCCGGTCGAGGCCCTCGCCGCCGAGCTTGCCCTCGGGGCCGAGGTGGATCGCGGCGTGCGGCGGCGCGCTGAGCACGAAGACCGCGGTGTGCTCGGCGCCGCGCTGCCGGGGCAGCCCCAGCGCGTCGAGCACGCTGCCGTTGCCCGGCGGCGGGGTCGCGAGCGCGGCGCCGAGCGCCCGGATGAGTTCCCAGCGCCCCGCGTCCGGCTCCGTCGACCCGGCGGCGGCCATCACGTCTCGCCGACGACGAACTGGTCCTTGCCCGGCTTCAGCGGGCGCATCAGCCACATCGGCCGCCGCAGCCCGCCCGGCGAGGAGGTGCCGGCCGGCCGGGTCATCCCCAGCCACTCCTGGTAGACCTGCCGCGCCTTCTCGGTGTCGACGGCGATGTCGCCCGGCTGGTCGCCGGGCTGGGCCGCGGTCACGCGCACGGCCTGGTGCCAGCAGTGCATGCCGGAGATCGGGTCCGGGTGCACCGGGAAGGTGAGGTTCTGGTGCACGCCGGTGTCGCTCCACCAGATGCGCTGCGAGTCGGGGTCGCTGCTGCGGTAGGGGCCGACGCCCTTCACCGTGTGCATCGCCCAGCCGTCGCTGCCCTTCTGCAGGTCGACCGTGGCCATCATGCCGCCGAGGCCGCCGTCCTGGGCGGTGGTGCGCCAGCGCCCCATGTGGTGGCTGCAGGCGACCACGCCCGGGCGGATGCCCTCGGTGATCCAGGCCTTGGCGACGAAGTGCCCGATGTCGGTCTGCACCCGCACCAGGTCTCCGGTCGCCCCGACGCCGAGCCGGGCGGCGTCGCTCGGGTGGATCCAGACCGGGTTGGTGTGGGCGAGCTCGTCCAACCACTTGGCGTTGGCCGAGCGGGTGTGGATCTGGGTCGGCAGCCGGAAGGTCGACAGCAGGACCAGCTGGTCGGGGGCGAGCCGCTCAGGGTGCACGTGGGACTTGATGTAGCCCGGCAGCGCGTGCTCCGGCCACCCCCAGCTCGCCAGCGTCGAGGAGTAGAACTCCAGCTTGCCCGAGGGGGTCGGGAAGCCGGTGCGGATCTCGCCGTCCACCCGGACCCCGACGGGGCGGCGGCCCTCGTCGTCGGGTTCGGGGGCGCCCATCGGGACGATGTTGGGTCCGGCGGGCTTCGCCGCCCGGGTGTAGGCGCGGCCGAACTCACTCACCGCGACGTCCTCGAGCTCCTCCGCCGGCACGGGTGTCTCGTACCGCGGCGGGTTGTCGCGCGAGACCTCGTAGGCGCCGTAGCGGCGCATCCACTGCAGCGGGGTGAGCCCCTCCTCGGCCGCCTTCTCCGGCAGCCCGGGCAGCGAGTGGTCGAACATCCAGCCGTAGTACTCATCGACCGTCAGCTTCTGCCCGGGCTGGGCCCGGGACTCGTGGTACTGCCGGATACCGAGGCTGCCGTCGGGGTCGATGCGCCAGGACAGATCGATCCAGAACTCGTTCTCCTCCCACACCTCACCGGGGTTCACCTGGCGGGTGTCGGTGATCGTCTCGCCCAGCCGCTCCCGGGCGGCGCGCAGCACCGGTTGCCGGAAGCCGACCCACTGACCGTTGTACTGCTCGTAGGAGTGGGTGTCGTGCCGCTCGGAGGAGTGCCCCATCGGCAGGACGTAGTCGGCGAGGTAGGCGGACTCGTTCCAGGTCGGGGTGAGCGCGACGAAGTTGCCGACCTTCTCCTCGTCGGTGAGCACCTCCATCCACGACAGCCCGTCGGGGTTGGTCCAGACGGGGTTGTAGACCCGGATGAAGTAGGTGTCGAGCTTGCCGCGGCCGTCCTTGAGGAAGTGCGGCAGCAGGAACGACAGTTCGTTCTGCGCCACCGGGTACTCGATCGGCCAGGACAGCTCCTGCCACACCGCCGGGTGCGGCGGCGTGTGGATGGGCTTCGGGACGAACTTCGTCCAGGCGTTCGGGAATGTCCCGCCGGGCACCGCCACCGCGCCCAGCAGCGCCGAGATCAGGAACAGCGTGCGCGAGACCTGCCAGCCGCCGAGGTTGGACGCCGAGGCCGAGCGCCAGCAGTGCGCCGAGAAGGCCGGCCCGGCCTCGGCCACGGTGTCGATCACCGCCTGGATGTCGGCGGCGGGAATGCCGGACTCGGCGGCCGCGTAGTCGACGGTGAACTCGTCGTAGATCCGCGCCAGTTCCGCCTCGAAGGCCTCGAAGGTGCGCGGCAGGGCCGGCTGGGTGGTGGCGAGGTACTCCTCCCAGTTCCACCAGCGGCGGACGAACTCCCGGTCGTACCGGCCGGTGACGATCAGGTGCCGGCAGACCGCGAGGTTGATGGCGGCCTCGCTGCCCGGCTGCGGCGAGAGCCAGTGGTCGGCGTGCGTCGCGGTGTTCGACAGCCGGGTGTCGAACACGATCACCTTCGCGCCCTTGGCCCGCGCCTCGGTGATGCGCTGGGCGTGCGGGTTGAAGTAGTGCCCGGTCTCGAGGTGGGAGCTGATCAGGTAGATGACCTTGGCGTTGGCGTGGTCCGGGCTCGGGCGGTCGATGCCCATCCAGAACTGGTAGCCGGTGCGCCCGCCGCTGGAGCAGACGTTGGTGTGCGAGTTGTGGCCGTCGACGCCCCAGCTCGCCAGCACCCGCTCGGTGTAGCCGTCCTCGCCGGGGCGCCCGATGTGCACCATGATCTCGTTCTGGCGCTGTTCGGTGATCGCGGCCCGCAGCCGGCCGCCGATCTCGTCGAGGGCGGTGTCCCAGCTGATTCGCTCCCACTGGCCGGAGCCCCGCGGCCCCACCCGCTTCAGCGGGTAGAGGATGCGGTCGGGGTCGGTCACCTGGTTGATCGTCGCCGGGCCCTTCGCGCAGTTGCGGCCGCGGGAGCCGGGGTGTTCGGGGTTGCCCTCGAACTTGCGCACGTGCAGGTCGTCGCGGTCGACGTAGGCGAGCAGGCCGCAGGCCGACTCGCAGTTGAAGCAGGTCGTGGGCACCAGCATGTAGCGGTGCTCCTCGCGCCTCGGCCAGGCGCGGGAGTCCAGCTCGACCCAGTCGTCCCACCGCTCCTTGGGCGGGAAGGCGGCGAGGTGGATCTTGCTCGGTCCCTGGTAGAACGTCTCCCCGCGCGACTCGGTCTCGCGGCGGGCCGCGGACACGCGGCGGCCGAGGTCGCGCAGTCGATCCTTCGCGGTCACGTGTGCCTCCTCATGCCAGCGGGACCGATTGGCCGGCTTGGACGTAGGCGTGCTCGTGCGCCAGCAGGCCGAGCAGCGCGAAGGCCACCGCGACGGCACCGATCCACGGCGCGGCGACGGCCACCAGCGACAGCACGATCCCGGTCCAGAAGAAGCGCGCGAACCGGCCACGGGTCATCTCGTGGGTGGCCAGATGGGCGTGGGCGGTGACGTGGGGCAGCGTGGTCTCGCCCCACACCAGCAGCACGTGGACGGCCGCGGCGACGGCCAGGACGACCTCGATCGCGGTCACGGCGCGATCCGGGGAGAGCGCGAGCGCGAACGGCAGCAGCGCCGCGGCGCCGGCCATCGCGGCCTGCACCGCCAGATGGACCGGCAACAGCGGGTTCTGCCACAGGTCCCGCGCCTTGGCCTGCGCGAACAGGTAGGCGGTGTAGCAGGCGGTGGCGAGGCCGGTGACGACCGAGATCACCCCGAGGGCCTGTTGGCCGCCGACCGACCCGGCGAGCGAGGCGATCAGGTAGCCGACCAGCGCCACCCCGAACGCCGAGATGCAGGCCGAGCCCCGGACCAGCCAGGACTCCCAATGGTGTTTGGTGAAGATCAGGTAGAACCGGAACGGGTGCTTGAGGTCCCAGATCAGCAGCAGGCCGGTGATGCCGAGGAACAGCAGTCCGCCGAGCGGTGCCACCCAGCGGGTGACGGCGTCG
Source organism: uncultured Actinomycetota bacterium (assembly GCA_963776855.1). Lineage (GTDB taxonomy): Bacteria > Actinomycetota > Actinomycetes > Mycobacteriales > Jatrophihabitantaceae > Jatrophihabitans. The sequence goes on from CAVZOC010000006.1 coordinate 568,233, forward strand.
GCCCAGGGGATGAAGCCGGTCAGCGCCAGCAGCACCGCCACGATCATGGCGCCGGCGCCGATGCTCTTGGTCCAGGTGTAGCCGCTGACCCGCCAGCCCCACGGCGCGTGGTGCGGCACGTCGTAGGACAGGATCGCCGCCGCCGACGAGCGGGCGCCCCCGGGGTGACCGGAGGGCACCAGCATCGAGTCGTCCTCCGGCCCCTGCGTGGCCCAGGCGTAGAGGTTGCCGCTCGGGCGGGTCGAACCGAGCGGATCCAGCGTGGCCTGGTGCGCGCCGAGGTAGAACACGCCCGGCCCGGTCTCCTTCTCCGGCCGCCGCACGGTCACCGGCTGTCGCTGGGTGAGCTGCGCGACCTTGGAGGTGGGGTCGTTGAGGTCGCCGACGAGGATCGCCTCGGTGGGGCACACCGAGACGCAGGCCGGTTCGAGCCCGACGTCGAGGCGGTGGGCGCAGAAGTTGCACTTCTCGGCGGAGTGGTCCTCGGGGTTGATGAAGATCGCGTCATAGGGGCAGGCCGCCATGCAGGCCTTGCAGCCGATGCAGATCGACTTGTCGAAGTCGACGATGCCGTCCGGCCGCTTGAACATCGCCTCGGTGGGGCAGGCGGCCACGCACGGCGCCTCTTCGCACTGGTTGCAGCGAGTCACCTGGAAGGCGCGGCGGACCTGCGGGTAGTGCCCGACGTCGGCGGACTTGACGTAGGTGCGGTTGACCCCGACCGGGACGTCGTTCTCGCTCTTGCAGGCCGTGGTGCAGGCGTGGCAGCCGATGCATCGGGTCTGGTCGAGGACCTTCACCCAGCGCGCGTCATCCTGTCCCATAATGTACGGACATTAGACCGGCGCCGGTGGGGCCACAAGGAGGGGGTCCGGCGCGTCGGGCTCTGCGGGCGGAGCGGGCGCCGAGAGTCGTCCGGCAGATCAGCTTGTCGAAGACGTCGCTGAATCGTAGTTCGGCGCGACGGATGGTCGACAATCGGTGCGGGCTCTCGGCGGAGGGCGTTTGTTTTCCTGGTTTCGGTTGTTCGGTGTCAGAGCGTGGTGATGAGGCCGCCGTCGACGACGAAGTCGCTGCCGGTGATGTTGGCTGAGCGGTCGCCTGCAAGCATCAGGACCAGGTTGGCGACCTCGTCGGGATAGGTGAAGCGTCCCGTCGGCGCCTGCGCGGCCTGCTGGTCGGCAACCTGTTCGGCGGTGCGTCCGCTGGCTCTTCCGACCATCGCGGCAACGCCGGTGTCCGAGAGCCAGAGGTCGGTGCGCACCGGTCCGGGGCTGACGGTATTGACGCGCACCCTCCCGCCGAACTCTTTCGACAATGACTTGCAGACGTTGGCCAGCGCGCCCTTCGCGGCGCTGTAGTCGATGACGCCGGGGTCGGGCAGGAACGCGTTGACCGAACTGATCGTGACAATGCTCGCGCCGGCGCGTCGGGCGAGATGCGGCAACGCTGCTCGCATGGCCCGCACCGCCGCCATGACGTTCAGCTCGAACGACCACATCCAGTCCTCGTCCGTGAGTGCGAGGTACCCGTCGAGCCTCGGCCGGACGGCTCCGACGTTGTTGACAAGCACGTCGACGCCGCCGTGCCGCTCGACCGCTGTCTCGATGAGACCGCCCGGACCGGACGGCGTGCCGAGATCGACCTCGACGAACTCGACACCCGTCACAGCGTCCAGCTCGGCGCTGCCCTCACGGGCGCCGGCCGCCGTTCGGTCTAGAGGCCCTGTCGCTTCAACCAGTCGAGCGCGGTCTGCGCCACCTCGCGCCAGCCGTGGTCGACGGTCAGCGAATGCCCTCGGTCGGCGAACTCGACGATGTCGGTGGTCGCCTCGCTGTGCCGGTATTGCTTGAGCGTTGCCTTTGTGACGGCCTCCGGAACGGTGTGGTCCTTCCCGCCCGTCATCAGCAGAAGCGGGCCTCGGCCCGCGTTGTCGGTGTTCACCTTGGCCGGCGAGTGAGGGTTGAAGTTCGCCGACGCCGCCTCGAACAGCGGGCGCCCGGGCGCCGGGATCGTCCAGCGCTCGTACAGCTCGTCCGACTCCTCGTCGCTCAGAGCGTTGCCGAATGCGAACCGGAACTGCTCCGGCGTCAACGACACCGCGCGGTGCTTGTTCGCAGGATTCTTGAAGACGGGCAACGTCGCGCGGAGCGCCGAGAGCGGCAGCGGCAGCACGCCTTTGATCTGCGCGGCATCGATCGCGACCGCGGCGGCAGCACGATCCTCACCGAGCAGCCGCTGGGCGATCATGCCGCCGAAAGAGTGACCGATCAGGATCGGTGTTGTCGGTAGCCCTTCGATGAGGTCTGCGTAGTGCGCCACGACGTCGTCGATGCCGTGGTCGGCAATCAGTTCCGCATGCTCCCTCGCCTCGGCCACCGTGTCCGGGTCGCCGGGCCAGCCGGGAGCGGACGCGTCGTATCGAGCGGCGTCGAAGAGCTCGATCCAGTCGCTCCACGACGTCGCGTGCAGCCACAGGCCGTGGATGAAGACAACGGGCCGTTCACTCATGGCGCTCCCCCCGAGCACTCGCACCGCCGACCGCCCGCTCGCATTCGCCGGCCGGCAGCACTCTGTAGACAGACCGTTCTATCTATTGGGCGGGACGCTAGAGGGCCGGCTGGGGGGTGCAAGACCCCGCCGAGTATTGGTCGCAGAGGAGGCGCCGAGACCCATGGACACGGCCGACCCGAGCGCACTGGCTGACCGGTCAGCGGCGCGCGAGCGCACGCTCGCCCGGGCGGACCGGCTCGACGACGACTCGGTCGAACTCCCGGCAGGTTGCGGCCGTCTCGGGCCTCACTCGGTGATTTGTTCTTGGGCGGTCCCGTCCAGATCGGAACCTACGGTTGCCGTGCCCTGCCAGGCATCATGGGCGTGTGAGCGTCGTGATGCACGCTGTGGTGTCGGTGGATGGGTTCATCGCCGATTCCAACGACGAGGTCGGCCCGCTGTTCGATTGGTACTTCAACGGTGAGGCGGACATCGTCGACGGTGGACCGTTCAAAGTCAGTCGGTCCTCCGTCGGATACGTGCGTCCGATGTGGGAACGCCTCGGGACAACGGTCATCGGTCGGCACCTGTTCGATCTGACCAATGGCTGGGAGGGCACTCCGCCGGCCGGTGAACACATCGTCGTGGTGACGCATTCGCCACGGCCGCAGGGCTGGCATTCCCAAGGCCTCCTGCTCCTTCATCGACGACATCGCGGTGGCGATCGCGACGGCGAAGGAACTCGCCGCGGGGCGTGATGTGGCGGTGGCGGCCGGAGATGTCGGCGGGCTGGCGTTAGGCCTGGGCCTGATTGACGAGGTGGCGATGGACGTCGTGCCAGTCGTTTTCGGCTCCGGCAAGCGTTACTTCGGCGCGGTCGACGCCCAGCACCTGCTCGAGGATCCCACCGTCGTCATACAGGGCCGGCGAGTTCTGCATCTTCGATACCGCACGCGACGCTGAGGTCGTCGGTACTCAGCCCTCAGCTACGCCGCGATATCCGTCGATACCGAGAAGGTTGACATTCCGCAGAACATGAGGCCGAGCCCGTCGTCTGCGCGCTCGAGCATCCAGCACCGGCGTGGGGACGGATTGCGACACATCAGATTCAGCGCCCGTAGTGGTAGCGGCAGGCCGCGATCCGCACCTCGGTGTCGGTGACCTTGTACACGAGTCGGTGCTTTTCGGTGATGCGCCGGAACCAGTAGCCGGCGAAGTCGGGCTTGAGTGGCTCGGGCTTGCCGATGCCCTCGTTACCGGTGCGCGTCACGTCCTCGCCTCCGTCGACCTCCAGGCGTTCCATCGCGTCGAGCAGGCGTCGCGCGTTCGCCGGTGAGCGCATCAGGTAGGCCGTCTCACGCAACGATTCGAAGTCCTCGAGCGAGACGATGACGACCGACTCGTGACCGGAGCGGGTGATGACGACCTCTTCCCGATCGTTGATCACGCCGTCGAGGACCTCCGCGTACCGGGCCCGGGACTCGGTGTAACTCATCGTCTTCATAGCACCTCCTGTACAGGAACCCGTACGTTCGGTTGGTGGCGGTGGCAACCGCCGGAGTCGACCGACGCAACGCGCCTCTCCGCCGGGCGCACGACCTCATTGATGACCCCTCTGAGCGAGAAGACACGAGTAGTGGCTCGACGTCTCATCGTTGAGGCGGAGCGGGCGACGAGAATCGAACTCGCGTCATCAGTTTGGAAGACTGAGGCTCTACCATTGAGCTACGCCCGCGACGGCGGGCCGCGCCCACCGAGAGCAGACGATACCGGGTAGCTCCGCCGCCGCCGCCACCGTCGTCGCAGTCAGCCTCGCGCCGCTGGCAAGATGCGACGCGTGAACCCGTCGCGCCTCACCGGTCCCCCGCCCCGGCTCCGCCTGCGCGGCGTGCCGTTGGCGATGGTGGGGCGGGTCCGGATGTACGTCTGCGGCATCACGCCCTACGACGTGACCCATCTCGGCCACGCCGCCACCTACATCTGGGCCGACGCCGCGGAACGGGTGCTGCGCTGGCACGGGCACACCGTCACCCTCGCGCGGAACGTCACCGACGTCGACGAGGCGTTGTTCGCGGAGGCCCGCCGCCGGGGCGAGCCGCACACCATGCTGGCCACGCTGCAGCGGGCCTCGTTCGAGGGGACGATGGCCACCCTCCGGGTGCGGCCGCCGGACCTGCAGCCGAGCGCCGCGCAGCACATCGGCCACGTGGTACAGCTCGCCGCGGCGCTGCTCGAGCGCGACGCCGCCTACGAGCGCGACGGCAGCATCTACGCCCGCACCGGCGGCGCGTACGCCGGCGCCGGGCTCGACCGCGAAACCGCGCTCGCCCGCGCCGCGGAGTTCCACGACCACCCGGACGACGCCGACAAGGACGACCCGCTCGATGTCGCGGTGTGGCACCACACCCGGCCGGACGACGACGTCAGCTGGCCGAGCCCGTGGGGGGACGGCCGGCCAGGCTGGCACGCCGAGTGCGCGGCGATGGTGCTCGCGCTCTACGGCCCGACCGTCGACCTGCACTGCGGGGGCGAGGACCTCGCCTTCCCGCACCACGCCTGCGAGGCCGCGCTGGCCGAGGCGGCCACCGGCGTGGCACCGTTCGCCCGCGCCTGGCTGCGGGCCGGGCTGGTGTCGGTCGACGGCGCCAAGATGGCGAAGTCCACCGGCAACCTGGTGCTGGTGCAGGACCTGCTGCCCGAGCACTCCGCCGGCGCAATCCGGCTGCTGTGCCTGGACCGGGCGTGGCACGAGCCGTGGGACTACACCTCCGCGAAGCTCGACGAGGCGGAGGCGACGCTGCAGCGGCTCTACGGCGCGGCAGCGCGGCCGGGAACCGGCGCCGAGGCGGTGACCGGGGCACTGCTCGATGATCTGGACGTGCCTCGGGCCCTCGCGATCGCGCTCGAGGACGGCGGCCAGGCCGCGCGCACCCTCATCGAGGTGCTGGCGTTGCGGTGAGCCGCACCCCGCTGCGGTGACCGGGCGCGCCTGCTCGGGTACGCCACTCGATGAGATTTCCTCGCACACGAAGGAGTGCCGAAGAGTGAGCGCAGTTCCCGACATCATGCTGAACAACGGCAACACGATCCCGCAGTTCGGCTTCGGGGTTTTCCAGATCAAGCCCGCCGACACGGTGCAGGCCGTCACCCGCGCCCTCGACGCCGGGTACCGGCACATCGACACCGCGCAGATGTACGGCAACGAGCGCGAGGTCGGCGAGGCCGTGGCCAAGTACGACCTCGACCGCGGCGACGTGTTCATCACCAGCAAGCTCAACAACGGCTTCCATCGCCCCGACGACGCCCGTCGGGCCTTCGACGAGACGCTCGACAAGCTCGGTAGTGACTACGTCGACCTGTTCCTGATCCACTGGCCGCTGCCCACTCGCTACGACGGCGACTTCGTCTCGACGTGGAAGACGCTCGAGGAGTTCTACCGCGCCGGCCGTGCCCGCTCCATCGGCGTCTCGAACTTCCAGCCGTCGCACCTCGACCGGCTCGCCAACGAGTCCGACGTGGTCCCGGCGGTGAACCAGATCGAGGTGCACCCCTACCTGACCCAGGACAGCGTGCGGCGCTTCTGCGCCGACCGGCAGATCGCCATCGAGGCGTGGTCGCCGATCGCGCAGGGCAAGGTGCTCGACGACCCGATCATCAGCTCGGTGGCCGAGAAGTACGGCAAGACGCCCGCGCAGGTGGTGCTGCGCTGGCACATCGAGCGCGGCGACATCGTCTTCCCGAAGTCCACCACCCCGGAGCGGATCGTCGAGAACCTCGACATCTTCGACTTCGAGCTGGCCGGCGACGACGTCGAGACCATCAGCTCGGTCAACCGCGACGAGCGCAGCGGCCCCGACCCCGACACCTTCGACTTCATCCCGGGGTAACCCGCCGCCGCCGAAGGCGAAGCTTCTTCGGCGGAACAAGGCTCGGGGGCGAAGCCCACAGTGCCTTTCGTCGCCGGAGGCGGGAAGGCGGATGATGGGCTCGTGGCCGAAGAGAACGCTCGTACGCGACGCCGGCGCGCTCGCGCTGCGAGCGGGCCGCCGGCGTCCGAGCGGACGCAGCCCGGCGCGCAGGGGACGCACGCGAATGAGGAGGCCGCGCGGCCCTCGTCACCGAGCCGCGCGTCCCGTCGCAGCGACCGACCGGGCGAGAACGACCGCTCGGGCAGGTCCGAGCGGGCCCTGCGGGACCTGACCGGCGCCGGGCCGTCACGACTGTCGGTGAGCGCCGCGCTGCGGGCCCGGGACCTGAACCGGCCGACTGACGACGACCTGGCGGCGGCGGAGCGCGAGCTGGTGGTCCGCTACGCGCGACGCCAGCCGGAGCACTGAGGCCGGATCAGGCGGTCCGCTCCCCGGCGATGCCGCCGGTGGCCTCGTACTCGGTGAGCTTGGCGATACGCCGTGCGTGCCGCTCCACACCGGAGAACGCGGTCTCCAGGAAGAGCTCGACGAAGCGCAGCGCTTCGGCCTCGGAATGGTTGCGCGCACCGAGGCTGATCACGTTGGCGTCGTTATGCTGCCGGGCGAGGGTGGCGGTCTCGTCGTTCCAGACGAGCGCGGCCCGCACCCCGGTGACCTTGTTGGCCGCGATCTGTTCGCCGTTGCCCGAGCCGCCGATGACGACGCCGAGGCTGCCGGCGTCGGCGACGACCCGGGTGCCGGTGAGGATGCACGGGGCCGGGTAGTCGTCCTCGGGGTCGAAGGCGGCGGCACCGCAGTCGACGGTCTCGTGGCCGAGGCCCGCGACGTGCCGCACCACCGCCGCCTTCAGCTCGAAGCCGGCGTGGTCGCTGCCCACGTAGACGCGCATGGGATTCATCATGTCAGCCTGGGACCATTGGGATGTGCAGCTGTCCCTGGATCCGGTCGGCCCGGCCTCCCTGGTCACCGCCTGGACCGTGCAGCCGGTGGCGATCGGGCTCGCCGCCGTACTCGCCGCCGCCTACGCCGCCGGGGTGCGCCGGATAGGCCGGTGGCCGCGCTCCCGGACGACGGTCTTCGCGCTGGGCCTGGTGCTGCTGCTCTGGACCAGTTGTGGCCCGGCCGAGGCCTACCACTCCTCGCTGTTCTGGGTCTGGCTGACGCAGACGCTGGTGCTGTGGCTGGTGGTGCCGATCGTGATCCTGTTCGGCCACCCGCTGCAGCTTGCTCGCGCCGCCGGCGGGCCGGACGGACCCGTGGATCGGCTGCTGCGATCGCGCCCGGTCCAGGTCGTCGCCAACCCGCTCATCGGGCCTGCCCTCGTGCCGATCCTCTCCTTCGCGGTGCTGTTCGGACCGGTTCCCGGCTGGAGCATCACCTACCCCCCGGTCGGCTGGCTGCTGCAGCTGGCGCTGCTGCTGGTCGGGGCGGTGATGGTGCTGCCGCTCGTCGGGGTGGACGACGACGTCAACTCCCTCGCCGTCGGGCTGGGGCTGGCGATCGGCTCGCTCGAACTGGTCATCGACGCGCTGCCGGGCATTGTGATGCGGCTGCACGGCAGCCTGGTGACGACCTGGTTCGATCACCGCCAGGTGTTCGCCTGGTCGCCTGCGCCGTTGAAGGACCAGGGCACTGCGGGCGCCACGCTGTGGGTGATCGCCGAGCTGATCGACCTGCCGTTCCTGGTGCTGGTGTTCCGGCGCTGGCTGCGCGTCGACGCCCGCGACGCCGCGAACATCGACGCGGTGCTGGAGGCGGAGCGATCCGCCCGGCGAGCAGCCCCCGGGCCCGGCCCCGCGCCGCACAGCGAGGCCGCCGGTACGAGGAATGCCGAGTCCGGGGTGGAGCGCGACGCGCCCTGGTGGCTCAGCGATCCGGCGATGCAGGCGCGGCTGCGTCGCCGGGAGTGAAGCGCCAGTCGCCGCCGGTGTCGCGGGTCAGTGGATGCACCGCCCGCGCGGCGACGGTCGGGATCGGCGCGTACACGTGCGGGAACGCCGTCCCGCTGCCGTAACTGTCCTCGACGACGACCTCGTGGTCGAGATCGCTCGACTCGATCTCGACCACGACGAGCGTGTCGGCCTCCCGGTAGAGCAGGTTCGCCGTGCCGGCGACCTGGTCGGCGAAGCTGAAGTGGACGAACCCTTCGCTCGCCAGCGACGGTGGCTCGTACCGGCCCGTCGCCAGCGCGCGCTCCCAGCCCGCCGGCGCGACCAGGTGGAACAGCCGCATCGGAGGCCTCAGTCGAAGTGCAGCTCGTCGGTGCGGCTGCGCTTGAGCTCGAAGAAGTACGGGTACTCGGCGACCAGGCGGGAGCCGTCCCACAGCTTCGCGGCGTCCTCGCCGCGCGGGATGCGGGTGAGGATCGGGCCGAAGAAGGCCACGCCGTCGATGTGCAGGGTCGGGGTGCCGACCTCGTCGCCGACCGGGTCCATGCCGCGGTGGTGCGACTCGTGCAGCAGCTCGTCGTACTCGTCGGAGTCGGCGGCGTCGGCGAGGTCGGTCGGCAGCCCGACCTCGGCCAGCGCCTCGGCGTAGACGTCCCGGTCGAAGTCACGCTTCTCGTTGTGCCGCTTGGTGCCGAGCGCGGTGTAGAGATCCCGCAGCACCGCGGTGCCGTGCTTCTGCTCGGCGGCGATGCAGACCCGCACCGGGCCCCAGCCCTTGGCCAGCAGCGCCTTGTAGTCCTCGGACAGCTCGTCGCGGCCGGAGTTCAGCACCGACAGTGACATCACCCGGAAGGAGAGCTCGATGTCCCGCTGCTTCTCGACCTCGAGGATCCAGCGCGAACTGATCCACGCGAACGGGCAGAGCGGGTCGAAGTAGAAGTCGACGACGGGGCGGTCCGAGGTTTTGGTAGTCACGTCAACGAACGTACCCGGGTGAGCAGCCCGGCTACCGGCTCACAGCTGCGTGGCGGCCGCCAGCGCCTCGTCGGCGTGCATGTCCATGTTCGTCTCGCTGCGGATCACCTTGGCCACCGTGCGGTCGCGGCCGATGACGAAGGTGGTCCGTTTGACCGGGGCCCCCAGCTTCGCTCCGAACCGGCCGCGGCGGACGCCGAAGAGCTCGGCGACCTCACCGTCGGCATCGGACAGCAACGGGTAGTCGAAGGTGTGCTGGTCGGCGAACTGCTTCTGCTTCTCGACGGCGTCCATCGAGATCCCGACCCGCTGCACCCCGGCGGCCCCGAACTCCGCCCCGATGTCGCGGAAGTGGCAGGCCTCCTTCGTGCAGCCGCCGGTCATCGCGGCCGGATAGAAGAACAGCACCACCGGGCCGTCGGCCAGCAGACCGGACAGCGAGCGCACGGCGCCGGTCTGGTCGGGTAGCTCGAAATCGGGTACGGCGTCGCCCTCGTCCATGGCCCCACCCTAGCCACGGGCACCGGCCGGCTCGCGCACATGCAAGACTTCTCGCAGTGCCGCCCGCCGTGGATCCGGAGGGCGTCCCCCGCTCGAATACATCCCTTTCGATGCCGGACGAAGGAGCCTGACTAGCCGTGGCTGTGCCAAACCTCACGCGCGACGACGCCCGCACCCGGGCCGAGTTGCTCGCGGTCGATTCCTACGAGGTCCACCTCGACCTCACCGACGGCGCCGGGAAGGCGTCGGACCGCACCTTCCGCTCGACGACGACGATCACCTTCGGCGCGCGGGAGGGCGCCGAGACGTTCGTCGATGTCATCGCCGACCGCTTCCACGCCGTCACCCTCAACGGCCAGGACGTCGACGTCAGCGCCTACCGCCCCGAGGACGGGATCCGGCTCACCGGCCTGGCCGCCCGCAACACCCTCGTGGTCGACGCCGAGCTGCTCTACACCAACACCGGGGAGGGGCTGCACCGCTTCGTCGACCCGCTCGACGACGAAACCTACCTGTACTCGCAGTTCGAGACGGCCGACGCGAAGCGGATGTACGCCTGCTTCGACCAGCCCGACCTGAAGGGCGAGTTCGAGTTCCACGTCGTCGCCCCGGCTCACTGGCAGGTCGCGACCAACGGTCGGGCACTGGGCACCGAGGAGGCCGCCGGTGGCGCGGTGCTGCGGCACTTCGCCCGTACGACCCGGATGAGTCCGTACGTCACCGCGCTCGTGGCCGGGCCGTACCACGTCGTCACCGACCATCACGACGGCATCGACCTCGGCCTGTGGTGCCGCAAGACCCTGGCCCGACACCTCGACGCCGACGAGCTGTTCCTGCTGACCAAGCAGGGTTTCGACTGGTACCACGCCAACTTCGGGGTGCGGTACGCCTTCGACAAGTACGACCAGCTGTTCGTGCCGGAGTTCAACGCCGGTGCCATGGAGAATGCCGGCTGCGTCACCTTCCGCGAGGACTACGTGTTCCGCAGCAAGGTCACCGACGCCCGGTTCGAGCGCCGCGCCGAGACGCTGCTGCACGAGATGGCCCACATGTGGTTCGGCGACCTCGTCACCATGCGGTGGTGGGACGACCTGTGGCTCAACGAGTCGTTCGCCACCTACGCCTCGGTGTTGTGCCAGACCAGCGCGACCCGTTGGACGCACGCCTGGGCCACCTTCGCCAACGCCGAGAAGTCCTGGGCCTACCGGCAGGACCAGCTGCCGTCCACCCACCCCATCGCCACCGACGCTCCGGACGTGCAGACCGCCGAGGTGAACTTCGACGGCATCACCTACGCGAAGGGCGCGAGTGTGCTCAAGCAGCTCGGCGCGTACGTGGGCGTCGAGGCCTTCCTCGCCGGCCTGCGCGACTACTTCACCGAGCACGCCTACGGCAACACGACGCTCGCCGACCTGCTGCGGGCGCTGGAGCGCTCGTCCGGCCGCGACCTCGGCGAGTGGTCCAAGCTCTGGCTCGAGACGGCGGGCATCAACACGATCCGCCCCGAGATCGCGGTCGCGGCCGACGGGACGATCGAGCACTTCGCGATCCGGCAGGGGGCGCCCACCGAGGTGGCGACGTCGAACACGCTGCGTCCGCACCGGCTCGCCGTGGGGCTCTACGACGAGGTCGACGGCCGGCTGGTGCGCACCCATCGCGTGGAGCTCGACGTGTCCGGCGAACTCACCGAGGTCCCGGACCTGGTGGGACGGACACGCCCGGCGCTGCTGCTGGTCAACGACGACGACCTCACCTACTGCAAGCAGCGCCTGGACGACGTGAGTCTCGAGACGTTGCGCACCGGGGGCATCGCCAAGCTGGACTCGCCGGTGGCGCGGGCGCTGTGCTGGTCCGCGGCGTGGGACATGACCCGCGACGGCGAGCTGGCCACCCGCGACTACGTGGCCCTGGTGATCGCCGGCGCCGAGCAGGAGTCCGACATCGGTGTCATGCAATCGCTGACCCGGCAGACGCTGCGCGCGCTGGAGATCTACGCCGACCCGGCGTGGGCGCCGTCGGGCTACGCCGCGTTCGGCGACGCCGCCATGCGGGCGCTGCGCCGTGCCGCGCCCGGCTCGGACCACCAGCTGGCGTGGGCCCACGCGCTGCTCGGGGCCGCCCGCGCCGACGAGCACCGCGACTTCGCCCGCGGGCTGCTGGACGGGTCGGTGACCGTCGAGGGCCTGACGATCGACGACGAGCTGCGCTGGTCGATCCTCATCGCGCTCGCCATGCGGGGCGGCGCCGGTGAGGCGGAGATCGCCGCCGAGCTGGAACGCGACCCCTCCGCGGCCGGCCGCCGCTACGCCGCGACGGCGCGGGCGGCGCAGCCCACCGCCGAGGCCAAGGAGCAGGCCTGGCAGCTCGCGGTCCACGACGACTCGCTGCCCAACGCCGTGCAGGAGGCCGTCATCCGAGGCTTCGCACCGGCGTCGCAGGGCGAGCTGGTCGCCCCTTACGTCGAGCGCTACTTCGCCGACGTGCGCGACGTCTGGGAGCGACGCACCAGCGAGCTCGCGCAGAACGTGGTCATCGGGCTGTTCCCGACCTGGTCGTCGACGATCACCCGGGACACGGTGGCCGCGGCGGACGCCTTCCTCGCCGACACCAGCGCCCCCGCGTCGCTGCGCCGGCTGGTGTCCGAGGGGCGCGCGGACGTGCTGCGGGCGCTCCGGGCCCGGGAGGCGGACGCCGCGGCGGGCTGAGACCGGGCGAAAGTCCCTCGCTCGTGACCGATTTGCGTGGTCCCATCGACGCGGTCAGTCCTTCGATCGGGGAAACGCCTCATGCCTGCAACGCCGCCGGGCGGGATGCCGCCGTACCCGGAGCCTTCGCGGGCGCGTGCGGGCCCGGCGGCCCGGTCGTGGCGGTGCATGGGCAGGCTGCTGCGGCGGCGCGCCGCGGCGGTGGCCGCCCTCGTGCTGCTCGCCGGCGGCGCGCTGGTCGCGAGCGGCGTGGTGGGCGAACGGTTCGGCCTGCCCGCCTCCGGCGGCCCTCCTGGCGGGCCCGCCGTGCCCGCCGGGGCGGGGGGCCTGCGGCAAGTTCCGGTCGTGCCGGCACCGACCTCGCCGGGCGGCGGCAGCACGCGGCCGCCGAGGGGGCCTGACGCGCCGGTCGCGGAGTGGGTCGACCACGGCGCGGTGAGCGCCCTCGCGGCGGACGGCATCCCGATGGCCGCGCTCAACGCCTACCGTGTCGCCGCCGCCCGCCTGGCCGCCGCCGAGCCGGCCTGCGGGCTCGACTGGTCGCTGCTGGCCGCCATCGGGCGGGCGGAATCCGACCACGGCCGGTTCGGCGGCGCGCTGCTGCACGCCGACGGCACGTCGACACCTCGGATCGTCGGCCCCGCACTGGACGGCCGGACGTGGCAGTACATCCCCGCCCCGGCGAACGGGCTCGCGCTGGACGGGGACGCCGCCTACGCGCACGCGCTCGGCCCGATGCAGTTCATCCCCTCCACCTGGGCTTTCTGGGGCACCGACGGTGACGGCAACGGCCGGTCCGACGTCTTCGACATCAACGACGCCGCACTCTCCGCGGGGCGCTACCTCTGCACCGCCGGCGGCGACCTCCGCACCCGGGCCGGGCGCACTCGAGCGGTGCTCGCCTACAACCACAACAACCGCTACCTGGCCGAAGTCCTGGCGCTCGCCGACGCCTACCGGACCGGCGTCCCGGTCACCGGCAGTCCCCGCGGCATCCTGACCGGGACGCTGCCGACCGTCCGCCACACCGGCGTCCTGCCACCGGTCGACCCGGCGGCGCCCCCCGGCCTGCGAGGCGTGCGAATCCATCGGCAGCCCACCCGGCCCGCGCCGGTGACCGCCGTCTCGGCCGCCGGGCCGCCGGGCGGCCCGAGCCGCCGCGCCGCGGCGGCGGACCCGGCCTCGCCCGGCAGCACCTCGTCGGCCTCCGGGGCGAGCAGCGCGCCGGCCCCGTCCGGCGGCACGTCGCCGTCGTGTGTGGTGCCACCGCCTGGCTGCCCGTCCCCGCCGACACCGTCCTGTCCGGCCACGGAGCCGGCCACCGCCTCCGTCACGCCGGCGCCGACGGCCGCCACCCCGACACCGACTCCCACCCGGACACCGACTCCCACCCGGACGCCGACGGCCACCGCCACCGCCACGGGCACGCCGTCCGGCTGCGAGCCGAGCACGTCCGCGGCGCCGTCCACCACCGGCGCGCGCTGATCAGATCGGTCCTGCCTTCGGCGGAGCGTTACCAGTGGCGGTGCCGGATCGTTTCATCCGGTGCCGGTACTTCGCCCCGAGAGAGAATCGATGCGACCGACCCAGTCTCCCCGTCCACGCCATGCGGCCCCTTCCCGGGGCACCCGGATGCACCTCGGCCGCCCGGCGGCCGCCGTGATCGCAGCCGGCTGCGCCCTGGTCTCCACCGCCGCCCTCGCGCTGCCCGCGCGTCCGGACGACCCGCACCCTGCCCGCCACGTGGTGGCGGCCGGGCCCGCCACTCCGAGTCCGCAGCGCACCGCGCCGTCCGCCGCGACGCCGCGCGCCGTCGCGAGCCCGAGCAAGCAGACCATTCCGCCGGCCGCCCCGGTCCGGCGGCCCCGTGACCAGCACCGCGCCGCGGTCGGCCACCGGACGATCAGCGCCCTGGCGGCGAACGGCATTCCGACGGTCGCGCTCAACGCCTACCGGGTCGCCGCCGCCCGCCTGGCCGCCGCCGAGCCGGCCTGTGGCATCGACTGGTCCCTGCTGGCCGGCATCGGCCGCGCCGAGTCCGACCACGGCCGGTTCGGCGGCGCGGTGCTGCACACCGACGGGACCACGACGCCACGCATCATCGGGCCGGCCCTGACCGGCACTCGGTGGGAGTACGTGCCCGCCCCCGCGAACGGGAAGGCCCTCGACGGCGATGCCGTCTACGCCCATGCCCTCGGACCGATGCAGTTCATCCCGTCGACCTGGGCGCTCTACGGCACCGACGGCGACGGCGACGGCCGCGCGAACATCTTCGACATCAACGACGCGGCCCTGTCCGCGGCGCGTTACCTGTGCGCCGCCGGCGGCGACCTGCGCACGCAGGCCGGCCGGATCCGGGCCGTGTCCGCCTACAACCACAACGACCAGTACGTGGCTGAGGTCCTCGCCCTGGCCGCCGCCTACAAGTCCGGCATTCCCGTGAGCGGCATCCCGCGGGGCATCCTCACCGGCTCGCTGCCGGCGGTGAAAGACACCGGCGTCCTGCCGCCGGCCGATCCGGGTCCGCCACCCGCTGCGCGGCTAAACCGCGACAAACCGGGCAGCACCTCCTCGTCGCCCCGCCCGAAGGCGCCGTCGCGGACGCGGCCGGCCTCGAGCGAGCCCCGGTCCACCGCCCCGCCTCGCCGGGCCCCCGCACCCGGAACGAGCTCGACGACGCCGCCACCGACGAGTTCCGGCAGTGGTTCCGGCAGTGGCTCCGGCGGCTCCGGGAGCGCCAGCCCCACGCCCACCCCGACGCCGACCTGCGATCTGCTCCACCTGCAGAACTGCCACCTCGGCTGATTCGGGTCGCCGCGCGGCCTTTCGGCACCGCCGGCGGCGATCGCCGCGCCGCCGGCGGTCTCGTCGCGAATCGAATCGAGGCATACGCCGGGGTTGTCGCGCGCACCGTTCGGTGCAACGATCCGGCAGGATGCGTCTTTCATCACATATGTCGAGAGAGGGGATATTCAGCCGATGAGTGCGGAGAGCGATGCGGGCGGCGACGCCGGCGACGGGCGCAGCGACGCGCAGCCGGCTGCGCGCCGCGGACTGAACCACCAGCCGGTGAACTGGCTGCTGCTCATCCCGCTGGCAGGGACGCTGGTGCCGTTCTTCTACAACTTCACCTCGCCGACCCTGGGCGGCATCCCGTTCTTCTACTGGTACCAGCTGCTCTGGATCCCGCTCAGCGTGATCGTCACCATGATCGTGTTCCGCGCGACGAGGAACGAGCGCTGATGTCGGCCTCCTTCAACGCGGTCGAGTTCAGCATCGTGCTCGTGGTCTTCCTGCTCGTGACCGTGCTCGGCTTCGCCGCGGCACGCTGGCGGCGCGGCGAGACGCTGCGCAACCTCGACGAGTGGGGGTTGGGCGGACGCAAGTTCGGTACCTGGATCTCCTGGTTCCTGCTCGGCGGAGACCTCTACACCGCGTACACCTTCGTGGCGATCCCGGCGCTCGTCTACGGCGCCGGCGCCCTCGGCTTCTTCGCGGTGCCCTACACCATCGTCGTCTACCCGATGGTGCTGCTCGCGGCCGCCAGGCTGTGGTCGGTCGCCCACCGCCAGGGCTACGTCACCGCCGCCGACTTCGTCCGCGGCCGCCACGGCTCGAACGCCTTGGGCGTGGCGGTGGCCGTGACCGGGATCGTGGCCACGATGCCGTACATCGCGCTGCAGCTGGTCGGCCTCCGGGCGGTCATCGAGGCCATGGGGATCCCCGGCGAGTGGCCGCTGTTCATCGCCTTCGTCGTGCTGGCCGCCTACACCTACTCCTCCGGCCTGCGGGCGCCGGCGCTGATCGCCTTCGTCAAGGACACCCTGATCTACGGCGTGGTGCTCGTCGCGGTGATCTACATTCCGATCAAGCTCGGCGGCTACGGCAACATCTTCAGCGCCGCCGACGCACACTTCGCCAAGACGGGATCGGGCGGCACGACCCTGCCCAATACCCTGTACCTCGGCTACTCGACCCTCGCCGCCGGCTCCGCGCTGGCGCTGTTCCTCTACCCCCACGCGATCACCGGAGTGCTCGCCGCCAAGAGCCGCGACACGGTGAAGAAGACGATGGCGGTCCTCCCGGCGTACAGCCTCATGCTCGGCTTCCTGGCGATGCTGGGCTACATGGCGATCGCCGCGAACGTCTCGCCGATCCAGGTCGGCGGCACCGCGGACACGAACACCATCGTCCCGGCGCTGTTCCATGTGATGTTCTCCAACTGGTTCGCCGGCATCGCCTTCGCGGCGATCGCCATCGGGGCGCTGGTCCCGGCCGCGATCATGTCCATCGCCGCCGCCAACACCTTCACGCGCGACATCTACGTGCCCTATTTCCGACGGAACGCGTCCCCGCAGGAAGAAGCCAACGTGGGCAAGCTGGCCTCCTTGCTCGTCAAGAGCGGAGCCCTCGCCGCCGTGCTCTTCCTCGACGTGCAGTACGCCCTCGACTTCCAGCTCATCGGCGGCGTGGTGATCATCCAGATCCTGCCCCCGCTGGTGTTCGGCCTGTACACGCGGCGGTTCCACCGCTGGGCGCTCCTGGGGGGCTGGGCGGCCGGCATGCTGTCCTCGCTGTGGATGCTGTGGAGCATCCCGAAGGCAGGCTCCCCGGGCTCGCACTTCGGCGGCTCACTATTCGCGCTGAGCCACCTGGGCTTCCACACCGACGCCGGTATCTGGACCGGGATCCCCGGCCTCCTGGTGAACCTCGTGGTCACCGTGCTGCTCACGCCGTTGCTGGCATCGCTGCCGCGGGGCAAGGACAGGACCGCTGAGTCCGACTACCACGCCGAGCTCGGCGATCTGGATATGCACGAGGCGCCGCTCGCCGAGGCGAGCCGCGGCTCGGCCGAGATGTGACCCCGTCCGGGCCCTGAGCGCGTCAGTAACCGGGTCAGGTCTGCCCGGCGGAGTCGGCCAGCATCCGCAGGCCGGTGACGATGCCGCCGGTGAGGTCACCGTTCGTGAACGAGGCGCGCATAGCCAGCGCGGCGAGCGCGCAGGCCCGGTTGGGCAGCCGCTTGGAGGACTCCGGGCCGGTGACGATGTGCAGACTGCGCTGGCCCGGCGAGACCGCGACGAGCACCGCGCGGTCGATCAGCCGCTCGAACAGCGCCTCGGCGTGAGCCCGGGTCGGGGTCTGGAGGTCACCGACGTACAGCGAGAAGGTGAGCCCCGTCTCACTGCTCGACAGCGTCAGCGCCTCGTCGAGCCGGGTCAGCTGAGTGGTGGTGAACGGTCCGGTGCCGCCGATGTTGCCCTGGGGGCCGAACTGCAGCTCGTCGCGGCCGGGCTTCGTGACTTCACCACTCACCGCTGGCTCCTCCCACCGCTGTTGTCGTCGAGGCGCCTTCCCGCGAGGGGTACACCGGGTGGCTGACGGCCTCGGGGTGCGGCACGTACCAGGACGGTTCGAAGTCCCAGGGCTTACCGGGGCGATAGCGGTTGGGCTGCCGCACCAACGACTTGCCGTACACGGCGAGGAAGATCAACGCGATGATGCCGGCCGGGATGCCGACGAACACCAGCACGGTCTGCGTGACGCTCACCCGGCTACGGTAGCGCGCCGCGCGTGGCTCCCTGTCGCGAGGGCCCATCTCCCGCGGGCCGCCTCGGCCGCCGGAGTGAGCCCCAGATACGGCTCCCAGGCCGGGTTGCGGGGGGCCCAGCCCATGACGACAGCGACCGTCGCCGGCGGCTGCACCGGCGGGGCCGGCAGCGTCCAGCCGATCTCGGTCAGCAACCGGTCACCCTTGCGGTGGTTGCAGCGAGCGCAGGCCGCGACGACGTTGGTCCAGACATGTTCGCCGCCGCGCGAGCGCGGGCGAACGTGGTCGATGGTGTCGGCTCTCGTGCCGCAGTAGACGCAGTGGTGGCCGTCCCGGTCGAGCACCGCCCGCCGCGTGAGCGGGGCCTCTCGTCGATACGGGACCCGGACGTAGCGGGAGAGTCGGACGACGCTGGGGATCGGGACCGCGAGCCGCTCGGAGTGCATCACCAGCGGCCCGGACTCGATGACGACGGCCTTCTCGGCCAGCACGAGCACCACGGCGCGGCGCAGCGGCACGACGCAGAGCGGCTCGTACGTCGCGTTGAGCACCAGCGCTGAACCCATGTCGACCTCCCGACCGGTACCAGTCAACCTGACCCGGGAGGTGTTTGCACGCTGTTTCGTGGGTGACACGGTCCCGGCCGTCAGATCAGCCGACTCTCGGTCGCTCGTGGCATTGTGAATCGAATGCAGACATCCGAGACTCTTGCGCTCGCCCTCCCCCAGTTCTGGGAGGACCACAAGGAAGCTCTGATCGAGACCCCGATCCGGATCGTCGTCATCATCATCGTCGGGCTGGTGATCCGGGCGGTGCTCCGCCGGATGATCGACCGGGCAGTGCAGCCGCGGCGCGGCGAGCCACCGAAGCTGCTACGGCCCTTCAAGGAACGCATCCACGCCAGCTCGTTCCTGGAGTCGTCCGGTCTGCTGTCCGAGCGGCGCACCCAGCGCGCGGCCACGCTCGGCTCGGTGCTCAAGTCGGCGACCTCGGCGACGATCTTCGTGATCTGTTTCCTGCTGATTCTCAGCGAGTTGAAGGTCAGCCTGGGGCCGTTCATCGCCGGAACCTCGATCATCGGAGTCGCCATCGGCTTCGGCGCGCAGTCGATCGTCAGCGACTTCCTCACCGGCATGTTCATGCTGATGGAGGACCAGTACGGGGTCGGCGACGTCATCGACTTCGAGCTGGCCTCGGGCACCGTCGAGTCGGTGGGGCTGCGCACCACGCGGCTGCGCGACATCAGCGGCACGGTCTGGTACGTCCGCAACGGCGAGGTCGTGCGGGTCGGCAACCAGAGCCAGGGCTTCGCCGCGGTGGTGCTGGACATCCCGATCGTCGCCGGCGCCGACATCGAGCGGGCCTCGGACGCCATGCTCGAGGTGGCCCAGGCCATGGCCGCCGAGGAGGAGTGGCGTCCGGTGTTCATGAAGGAGCCCGAGGTTCAGGGCGTGCAGGAGCTGACCCGCTTCGAGTCACGCATCCGGCTCTCGGCCCGGGTCCGGCCGCTGGAGCAGTGGCGTACCGCCCGGGAGCTACGTCGCCGCATCCGGACACGGCTGGACGAGCTCGGGATCGGCCAGCTCAACTCGTCCATCGATCCGGGTAGCCTGCCGCCGCCGCAGGCCCTGGACGGCTGAGAGCCCTCAGCCGAGGGCTCTCAGGCGAGGGCCTGGACCGCCTCCAGCACCGCGCGGTGGATCGTCGGGAAGACGTAGTGCATGGTCCGCAGCCGCTCGACCGGCACCTCGGCGTGGACAGCGACGGTGAGCATCCCGATCAGCTCGCCGCCGTTCGGGCCGATGACGGTCGCGCCGACGAGGACGCCGCGGTCGGCGTCCTCGACGATCTTGACGAGACCGTCGTTGCCGGGGCCGTGGATCCAGCCGCGGGTGTTGGAGGCGATCGGCTGGACGCCCACGCGGACGCGGAGGCCGGCGTCGCGCGCCTCCCGCTCGGTCCGGCCGACCCGGCCGACCTCCGGGTCGGTGAACGTCGCCCACGCCAGCGCGTCGTAGCCGCCGAACTCCTCCGGCCGGCCCAGCAGGTGGTTGGTGAGCACCCGCGCCTGCCAGACCGAGACGTGCGTGAACGGGCCCTTGCCGGTGACGTCGCCGATCGCGAACAGCCCGTCGACGCCGGGCACCGCCATGTGCTCGTCGATGTCGAGGCTGCGGGACCGGGGCGAGAGGCCGAGGGTGTCGAGCCCGATGGCATCGAGATTGGGCTGCCGGCCCGCGGCGACCAGCAGCTTCTCGGCGGTGACCGACGAGCCGTCCGACAGTGCGACCACGACCCCCTGCCCGCCGGCCGTGACGCCGTCGACCTGCACCCCCAGCCGGGTGGTGATGCCCTCGCGCTCGAAGACGGTGGCCAGCGTCTGCCCGGCCTCCGGCTCCTCGCGGCCGAGCAGCCGGTCGCCGGCCTCGACCAGCGTGACGGCGCTGCCGAAGCGGGCCATGCCCTGGGCCAGTTCGCAGCTGACCACACCGCCGCCGATGACGACCATCGACGCCGGCGCTGCGGTGGCCTGCAGCAGCTCGCGGTTGGTCCAGACCGGCCCGTCGACGCCGACCGCCAGATCGGCCAGCCCGGAGACCGGCGGCATGGCCGGCCGGGTGCCGGTGGCGACCACGACGGCCCCCGCGGCGTGGGTCTCGCCGGCCACCTCCACCTGGATCCGCCCGGCGGCGTCCCGCCCGGCGAGCCGGCCGTGCCCGCGGGCGAAGGCGGCGCCCTGGCCCTCGAATCGCTCCACGGCGACGCTGTCGTCCCAGTCGTCGGTTGCCTCGGAGCGGATCCGGGAGGCCACGACACCGAAGTCCGGACTGTCGTGGGCGGCGCCGGCGAGGTCGCCGACCCGCCGAGACTCGGCGAGCGTCCCGGCCGCCCGCAGGATCATCTTGGACGGGATGCAGCCGAAGTAGGGGCATTCGCCACCGACGAGGCGTTCGTCGATCCCGAGGACCGTGCGGCCGGCCTCCGCGACCGCTCCGGCCACCGCCTCGCCACCCGGTCCGAGCCCCAGGACGATCAGGTCGTAGTCCATGCCCCGGTCTTTCCCTTCGCAAGCCGCGCCCCAACCGTTGCCCGGCGTCGGAAGCACGGTCGGCACAATGGGGGTGTGACTGCCCCACCGGACGGAGACGGACGCGCCGACACCTTCTACGACGCCGTCGGCGGTGAGGAGACCTTCCGGCTGCTGGTCGAGAAGTTCTACGAGGGGGTGGCCGAGGACGAGATCCTGCGTCCGCTCTATCCGGAGCAGGATCTGGGCCCCGCCGCCGAGCGCCTCCGGCTGTTCCTCATGCAGTACTGGGGCGGGCCCACGACCTATTCTCAGCAGCGGGGGCACCCGCGGCTGCGGATGCGGCACGCCCCGTTCGCGATCGACTCCGCCGCCCGCGACGCGTGGCTGCGCCGGATGCGGGCCGCGATGGACACGCTGCGGCTGACGCCGGAGCAGGACGCAACGCTCTGGAACTACCTGACGATGGCGGCCGAGTCCATGCGCAACCGGCCGAGCTGACCTTCCGTAGGGTTCAGGCCGTGACCCCCAGCGCCGCCGCCCCGCGCCCGGAGAACAACCCCGGAGACCGCCCCTGGTGGGCGACCGCCGTCTTCTACCAGATCTATCCGCGCAGCTTCGCTGACGGCAACGGCGACGGCATCGGCGACCTGATCGGCGTGCGCGACCGGCTGGACCACCTGCTCGAGCTCGGCGTCGACGCCATCTGGCTCTCGCCGTTCTACCGCTCACCGATGCACGACGGCGGCTACGACGTCGCCGACCCCTGCGACGTCGACCCGATCTTCGGGACACTGGACGACTTCGACGCCATGCTCGCCGCCGCCCACGAGCGCGGCATCCGGGTCACCGTCGATCTGGTCCCCAACCACTTCTCCAGCGAGCATCCCTGGTTCCAGGCCGTGCTGGACGGCGACCGGGACACCCCCGAGCGCTCCCGGTTCATCATCCGGCCCGGCCGCGGCCCGGACGGTGCCGAGCCGCCCAACAACTGGCCCTCGGTCTTCGGCGGACCGGCCTGGGACCGGCTTGCCGACGGGGACTGGTTCCTGCACCTCTTCGACCGGACCCAGCCGGATCTCAACTGGCTGGATCCGGCCGTGCCGGCCGAGTTCGAGCGCATCATGCGCTTCTGGCTCGACCGCGGCGTCGACGGGTTCCGCATCGACGTCGCGCACTCGATGGCCAAGCCGGAGGGGCTGCCCGACCTCGACCCCGCGGCCCTCCCCCGCCCGGGTGACCCGATGCCGCAGGCCGCGGACCTGCGGTGGGACCAGGAGGCGGTGCACGACTACCATCGCCGCTTCCGGCGGACCCTGGACTCCTACCCGGGCGAGCGGATGGCGGTCGGCGAGGCCTGGGTCGCCGACCCGCAGCGGCTGGCGAACTACGTCCGCCCGGACGAGCTCAACCTCACCTTCAACTTCGCCCTCATCGAGGCGGCCTGGGGCGCCGAGGAGTTCCGGGCGGCGATCGAGGCGTCACTGGCCAGCCTGGCCGAGGTCGGCGCGCCCTGCACCTGGGTGCTGTCCAACCACGACGTCGACCGCGCGGCCACCCGGTACGGCGGCGACGACACCGGGGTGGCACGGGCGCGGGCCGCGGCACTGGTCCAGTTGGCGCTGCCGGGCGCGGCCTACCTCTACAACGGCGACGAACTCGGGCTGCAGAACGTCGCGCTGCCGGACGAGGCCCTGCAGGACCCGACGTGGGAGCGCAGCGGGCACACCGAACGCGGCCGGGACGGCGAGCGGGTGCCGCTGCCCTGGTCCGGCGACGCGCCGCCCTACGGATTCGGGGCGACGGCGGACACCTGGCTGCCGATGCCGGAGAGCTGGAAGGACGCGACGGTGGCCGCCCAGCAGGACGACCCGGCCTCGACGCTGCAGGTGTTCCGCACTGCGCTCGGGCTGCGCCGCAGCCGGCCGGAGTTCGCGACCACCGAGATGGCGTGGCTGGACGCGCCGTCGGGGTGCCTGGCGTTTCGCCGCGGCGGTATCACCGTGCTGCTGAACGCCTCCGGCGCGAATGTGCCGCTGCCGCCGGGGACGCTGCTGCACTCGTCAGGACCGGTCGACGAGGCGGTGCCACCCGACACCACGGTCTGGGTCGGCTGACGCCCGAATCGACTCCTCATACTCGGCGCCGAGGTGATATCGTACTACTGATATCGGAGGTGGTGAGGGTGGAGCAAATACTGATTCGCAACCTCCCCGCGGGGACCAAGGCAGCCCTTCGGGCACGTGCCCAGCGGCACCACCGGTCGGTCGAGGCAGAAGCACGCGATCTGTTGACCGAGGCCCTCGAGCGCGATCCGATCACGATCCTCGACATCCTGAGCATGGACGAGGGTGCCGACATCGAATTCGAGCCCGAGCGTCTCGGCCTCACCGGGCGCACCGCGGAGTTGTGAGCTACATCTTGGACACCAACGTGGTGTCCGCATTGCGCGTCCGCGGACGCAACCCGCGAGTTGAGGCCTGGGCGGCGTCGGTGCCGCTGACCGACCAGTTCGTCACGGCGACGACGGTCGCCGAGATCGAGCGGGGGGTGGTTGCCAAGGAGCGCTCCGACGCAAGCGAGGGCGCGATCTTGCGTCGTTGGTTCGACGACCATGTCATGCCCGCGTTCGCCGACCGCGTCCTACCGTTCGACCTGCCCGCCGCGCGAATCCTCGCTGCCTATCGGGCTCCCGAGTACGCGCCCTTCGACGACGCCCTCATCGCCGCAGTCGCGCAATGCCGAGACATGACCGTCGCGACCCGAAACACCAAACACTTCGAGCCCCTTGCTGTCCCTTGCGTCAACCCGTACGAGATGGACCCGCCGGCGATACGTTGAGTCGGTCGCGGGTGCCAGCCCACGGACGCCAGGGGGTCGACAGACCGACGCGCTCAGCGGCCAGCGCCCAAGAAGGGACACCCTCCGGTCAGAGCAGGGTCAGGCCGGCGCCCGGCCGTTCCAGGAACACGGTGCCGTACTCGCCCACCACCCGGATCCAGCGTCCGCTCACGTCGATGTGGGCGTGGCCGTCCTTGCGCAGGAACCCCATGCGGGTCAGGGCGCTGAGCGCCCGCAGCGTCACCTCGGCCCGCCGGCCGCCCGGTCGCTCGGTCGCACCATCTGTGCCGTCTGTGCCGTTCTCGTCGTCTGCCGTCACGGTGAGCACCACCCCGTCCAGCAGGGCGTCTGCGACCTCGGCGCGGGGCTGCGCACCGGGGACCCCTTCCCGCTCGGCGGCCTCGCGCAGCGCGAGGGCCCCCTGGCGCACGAGCGGCCGGATCGCGCCGTCGGGCACCGTGTCGAGCCGCACCCAGCCACGCTCGGGCGGCAGGCCGCCGCGCCAGTCCGCGTCCCGCCCGTCGGGGGGGAAGCTCCGCTCGCCGGTCGACCAGGCCAGGGCTTCGGCGGCACCGACGGTGGTGTCGACGTCCACCCCCGCGCCCCCGGCCGGCTCGTCGACGGCGACCGAGCGGGAGACCAGGACGCCGAACGGCAGCCGGACCAGCACGCTCAGCCGGCCGGGGCCGCTACGGAGGCGGGCCAGCGCCGCGGGGTCGAGGTCGATCGCCCGCCGCAGCACCGGCGCCAGCTCCGCGAGCGCGTGCCGGTCCAGCCCGGTGAGCGCCGGCTGCTCAGGCATCGTCGGCGAAGCCGGCGAGGACGCCGCGCTCCTCGTCGTTCAGCCGGCGGGGCCGGTCGTTGTCGAAGTCGACGGTGACACAGGTGGTCGACGCGCGGGCGGCGAGGGTGTCGCCGTCGAACAGCTCGTAGTGGACGACGAACGACGCCCCCCGCACGGTGTCGATCCACAGCTCCAGCCGCAGCGGCTCCGGGTGGTAGACGATCGGTCGCTGGTACTCGATCTCGTGCTTGGAGATCACCGTTCCGCTGGAGAAGCCCTCGTGCCGATGGAAGAACATCGCCACGCGGGCGTCCTCCAGGTAGGCGAGGTACGCCGTGTTGTTGATGTGCCGGTAGGCGTCCATGTCCGACCAGCGCATCCGCACCTCGTGCAGAAACCTCGTCATCGACGGTCTAGTCGCGAGTCAGCTTGCGGTGGGTGACGGCGTGCGGACGGGCGGCCTCCGGCCCCAGGCGCTCGATCTTGTTCTTCTCGTAGCTGTCGAAGTTGCCCTCGAACCAGAACCAGGCGCCGGGGTGCTCGGCCGTTCCCTCCCAGGCCAGGATGTGGGTGGCGGTGCGGTCGAGGAACCACCGGTCGTGGGAGGTGATGATCGCGCAGCCGGGGAAGTCCAGCAGCGCGTTCTCCAGCGAGCCGAGCGTCTCGACGTCGAGGTCGTTGGTCGGCTCGTCCAACATCAGCAGGTTGCCGCCCTCCTTGAGGGTCAGCGCCAGGTTCAGCCGGTTCCGCTCGCCGCCGGACAGCACCCGGGACGGCTTCTGCTGATCCGGGCCCTTGAAGCCGAAGGCGGACACGTACGCCCGCGAGGGCATCTCGACCTGGCCGACGTTGATGTAGTCCAGCCCGTCGGAGACCAGCTCCCACACGTTCTTCTCCGGGTCGAGCCCCGCCCGGTTCTGGTCGACGTAGCTGATCTTGACCGTCTCACCCAGGACCAGCTCGCCGGCGTCGGGCTGCTCCTGGCCCACCATCATCTTGAACAGTGTGGTCTTGCCGACGCCGTTGGGGCCGATGACGCCGACGATGCCGCCGCGCGGCAGCGAGAACGACACGTCGTCCCAGAGCAGCTCGCCGTCGAAGCCCTTGGTCAGGCCCTTGGTCTCCATGACCACGTTGCCCAGCCGCGGGCCGGGCGGGATCTGGATCTCCTCGAAGTCGAGCTTGCGGGTCTTCTCGGCCTCGGCCGCCATCTCCTCGTAGCGCTGCAGGCGGGACTTGCTCTTGGCCTGCCGGCCGCGGGCGTTCTGCCGGACCCAGTCGAGCTCCTCGCGCAGCCGCTTCTCGAGCTTCTGGTCCTTCTTGCCGTGCGCGGTGAGCCGCTCGGCCTTCTTCTCCAGGTAGGTCGAGTAGTTGCCCTCGTAGGGGTAGGCGCGGCCGCGGTCGAGCTCGAGGATCCATTCGGCGACGTTGTCGAGGAAGTACCGGTCGTGGGTGACCGCCAGGACGGCGCCGGGGTAGCTCGCGAGGTGGTGTTCCAGCCAGTTCACACTCTCGGCGTCGAGGTGGTTGGTCGGCTCGTCGAGCAGCAGCAGGTCGGGCTGTTCGAGCAGCAGCTTGCACAGGGCGACCCGGCGCCGCTCGCCGCCGGAGAGGTTGGTGACGGGCTGGTCGCCGGGCGGGCAGCGCAGGGCGTCCATCGCCTGCTCGATCCGGCTGTCGAGCTCCCAGCCGTCGGCGTGCTCGATCTTCTCCATCAGCTCGCCCTGCTCGGCCAGCAGCGCGTCGAAGTCGGCGTCGGGTTCGCCCATGGCGGCCGAGACCTCCTCGAACCGCACGAGCGCCTGGCGCAGGTCGGTGACGGCGTCGTCGACGTTCTCGCGGACCGTCTTGTTCTCGTCCAGCGGCGGCTCCTGCTCCAGCAGGCCGACCGAGTACCCCTCGGAGAGCCGGGCCTCGCCGTTGGACGGCTGGTCCATGCCGGCCATGATCTTCAGCACGCTGGACTTGCCGGCCCCGTTCGGGCCGACGACGCCGATCTTGGCGCCGGGCAGGAAGGCGAGCGTGACGTCGTCGAGGATGACCTTGTCGCCGTGCGCCTTGCGCACCTTCTGCATCGTGTAGATGAACTGCGCCACTGCTGTTCGCTCCCCTTGCTCGCCTGCGGGTGGGCCCACACGGGCCCGCATCGAGGGTAGCCACAGCGGCCCGGGCCGTGACACGCCACCGGCCCGGACCGCGGGTGCGGTCCGGGCCGGTGGTCGCGCTTCGGTGCGGCGTCGTCGACGGCGCGTGCGCGGCTTACGGGATGCGCAGCACCGCTCCGACGTGGATCACGTTCGGGTTGTGGACCTTCCCGCTGTTGGCGTGCCACAGCGCCCGCCAGCCGCCGGCGACGTGATGCCGGTGGGCGATGCGCGCCAGGGTGTCGCCCGGGCGCACCCGGTAGGTCTCGTGGTGGGCGTGCCGCGGCGTGTGCCGGGCCGCGGTGTGCGCACGCGCCCGGTGGTGGGTGGCGTGACGCGCCGGGGCGTGGTGCCGGCCGTGCGCGCGGGCGAGCGCGCGAGTGGCACGGACCGGGTGGGCCGGCAGCGCGCGGTGGGTGGCGTGGCCGTTGCCGCGGGTGAGACCCGCCTGCCGGCTGCACACCGGCCAGGCACCGGGTCCCTGGGACGCCAGCACCCGGCGGGCCACCTGGATCTGCTCGATGCGGGAAGCGTGGTCGGCCCGCCCGGCGTAGCGGTGACCGCCGTAGGCGGCCCAGGTGCCGGAGGTGAACTGCAGGCCCCCGTAGAAGCCGTTGCCGGTGTTGATGTGCCAGCGGTTGCCGCTCTCGCAGTGCGCGACCCGGTCCCACTTGTGGAACACACGGGCGCCGGGCGCCGCGGCGGTGGCGGTGCCAGCCAGGCCGGTGAGGGTCACGGCGGCGCCGGCGGTGGCCGCCGTGAGGGCAACCGCGCGCTTGGCGAAGGTGCCGACGGCCGAACCGTGGCCGGTGGGGATCTCAGGCCGCTGGGCACCGTGGTCGGGGTGAGTCATCGGGTGGATCTGCCTCTCGTCGGGCACGCTGTCGGCGCGTGCTCGTTGTCGCGGTGTGTCCGAGCCGCCGCGAGAATTCGTAAGCGCTCTCGGCGACCCGGCGAAGGTAAACAGCCCGGAAACCACGAACCAAACGCGCGTGGCACAGGTCTTATGACCCGGGCCACTCGGTTCGCGGTCCCGGCCGCCGTGACCTTTTCGCGACCAAAGCGCTACAAGCCCGTGATGACAGCGATCCAGGCACCCCAGGGTCCGGCGACGGTCCCGGGACCACCGCGTTGTAGAGTGTGACGAGCATCACAGTCAATGCAGGTCACAAATTGACGGGCCCCGAACGAGGCCCGGGCCGATGGGCCCGCGAGCTCAGGCAGATGCCAGCTCGTGGACCTCGCCCGTGGCCGGGTCGACGGACCCCTCGTCGGTCTCGACGTACTCGTCCGTGAGGTCGTGGGGCGCGCCGGTGTCGTCGGTGTCGAGCTGCGGTGTCGCCGTCCGCACGACCCGCTCGAAGCGGGCGGTTCCGCGCGCCAGGTCCGGGCCCACCGAGACGGCCTCGAGCTCGTACGCGGTCTTGAGCATCTCGTTCTTCTCGTACTCCCGCTGCCGGTAGCGGCCGTGAGCGATCACCGGCATGCCCTTGCGCAGCGACTCGTTGACGTTCTCGGCCATGCCCCGCCAGGCCGTCACCGTGACGAAGAGGGTCTCGCCGTCGACCCAGGTTCCGGTCTCGCGGTCGAAGCGGCGCTGGGTGGAGGCGACCCGGAAGCTCGCGACGTTGGTGCCCGAGTTCGTCCGCCGCAGATTCGGGTTGTCCACCAGGTTTCCGCTGATGGTCATCATGGTCTCGTTCATCGTCGTGTCCTTCCGACTGACTACTGGCGCTCCGGTTGGGCGCGCCTCCAGCCAATCCCGGACCGGGCCGGAGACGGCGACGTGGAGCGCGGATGTGGACACTCGACGGGCGTGTGGACGACGCCAGGCGGGCGGTCGCCCCGGGGTGATAGTGCCGCGCCGCACCCACGCCGCGCCCGGGTGCTGGGTACTCTTCTGCCTGCGTTCGCCCCCGTAGCTCAGCGGATAGAGCGCCCGCCTTCTAAGCGGTTGGTCGCAGGTTCGATCCCTGCCGGGGGCACTGTGCGTCACACCTCCCGCCCCTTCCGTTCGGCTCGGGTGCTCGCGGTGCGGGTCCCGCCCGCGCCGCGCCCTTGGGCCCTGTCTCCCGGACCGACCGCGCGGTGAACTGACCCTGATCTTGAGGTCAGGAGGTTCGCCATGGGGACCGGATCGGCCGTCGCACGCGTCACCGAGGCAGGCGGCTACTACATCCACTGGGGCGTCGTCCAGATCTCGCTGGCGAACCTGCTGGTCGTCATCGCGATGGTTGCGGTGTTCATTCTCGCCCTGGTGCTTCCCTTCCCGGGGTCGGGCGATCGGCGGCGACGGCGGTGAGCGGGCCGACGGACGAGGGCGAGCAGGTCAACACGAACTGGACTGTCCGGCTGCGGCGTCGCGTCGGGCGGACCGTGCCACCAGGCCAGTGGCTCCCGGACCGGCAACCGGCCTACGTCCGCTCGTGGATCTACGTCTTCGGAGTCCTGAGCCTCGCCGGCCTGCTGACGGTCGTGGCGACCGGGATCGTCCTGACCCTCGGCGGCTCGCAGTGGTGGCACACCTCCTCGGTGGGCCACTTCGTCAACTCGCTGCACCTGTGGAGCGTCGAGCTGTTCTTCGCGTTCATGGTCATCCATCTGTGGGGCAAGTTCTTCATGGCCGCCTGGCGCGGCCGTCGCGGCCTGACGTGGGTCACCGGCGTGCTGTGTTTCCTCGGGTCCATCGGCACCGCGTTCACCGGATACCTCACCCAGTCGAACTTCGACTCGCAGTGGATCTCGACCCAGGCGAAGGACGGCCTCAACGCCGTCGGGATCGGGGCCTGGTTCAACGTGCTGGACCCGGCACAGATGCTGCTCTGGCACGTCGCCCTGCTGCCGCTGGTCGTCGGCCTGCTCGTGATGATTCACGTGGTACTCGTGCGCCGGCACGGGGTGGTACCGCCCTTCGACGCGCAGCCCCCCGCCGCGGTGCCGGCCGCGGGTCCGGCACCCGACGGCCACGCGAGTGCGGCCGGGCCCGACACCGACGTGCCGGCACCCGCCCCGGTTCCCGAGTCGACGAAGCGATGACCACCGAATCGCCTCGGGTCCGCCGCCGACGGGACAGCACCCCGGACGCCCACCTGTTCCCCACCCGCGAGTACGACCTGGTCAAGGAGTTCGTGATCGCGCTGGTCGTCGTGGTCGTGCTCACCGTGGCCCTGGCCGCGATCTTCTCCTCGCCCGACCGGAAAGCGATCACGCTGCGCGACTGGGCGCGGGCGGCACCGGCCGACGTCGTCGCCACCGCCACGGCCGAACTGGCCGGGACGAGCGGCAGCGCGACGTACGGACCGCCCTACAACCACGCGACGACCGGGCAGAAGCTCGGACCGCTGCCCTTGCAGAAGTGGGGCGGGGTCCGCATCCCGGTGAACAGCGCGCAGGACCTCGTCCTGACGCCGCTACGCACCAGCGCCGACCCGGCGACAGCGCTCGCCCTGCGCGCGTGGTCGGCCGCGCCACCCGACGTGCGCACCCGCTGGGCAACCCGGTACGAGAACGCGATCGCGGCGGCTCCCGGGTCGGATCCGGCCAGAGTTGCACCGGGTCGCTACGGGCCCGTGCCCAAGCTGACGACCCGCTTCGAAGCCCTCGCGCGCTCGGGCGGGCTGGACAGCCTCGTCAACGGCGACACGTTCTACCCCGGTGACCAGACGCGCACCCTGCTGCTGCTCAGCGACGGCTCCTACCTCGAGTCCCAGGCCACCGCCGACCACCTCGGCGGCGATCAGTGGGGGATGATGAACGAGTCGGGCAACTACCCCGGCCAGCCCTGGCTGTGGCTCTACACCTTCTGGTACCAGATCCCGCCGTTCTCGACCTCCGGCAATGCGGACGCACTCGTCTGGGGGCTCATGGCCCTGCTGTCGCTGCTTCTCGTCCTCCTGCCCTACATCCCCGGGCTGCGTGCGCTGCCACGGCATCTGGGGGTGCACCGCCTGATCTGGCGGGATCACGACCGCACGACCGGCTGAACCTCCGTGCGCCCCGCGGCCTCAGAGCCCGGTCAGCCGCGGGCCGCTGCAGACAGGCGAACGCCCCGGTCCGACGGACCGGGGCGTTCGCATGCTCGGGCCGGCAGTTACTTCATCGAGCGGACGGCCTCCTCGACCTGCTTGCCGAGGTCGGCGTCGACGTTGGTCCAGTACTGGAACGCGCGCGCCAGGACCTCGTCGGTGACCCCGTCGGCCAGGTGGCCCGCGATGTTGTGGACGAGGCGCTGCCGCGCGGCGTCGTCGAGGACCTCACGAACGAGGGTCCCGGGCTGGGTCCAGTCGTCGTCCTCGGCGTGCTGGGTGTAGGCCGCCCGCACCATCGGGCCGCCGGCCTCCCAGCCCTTGCCGTCCTGCTGCGACGTATCCGCCTGGGCGCCGCCCTTGGAGTTGGGCGCGTAGACCGGCGCGCTGCCGCTGTGGCGGTAGCGCATGCTGCCTTCCTTGGAGTAGGTGTTCACCTGCCGGGCGGACTTCGGGTAGTTCACCGGCAGCTGGGCGTAGTTCGTGCCGATCCGGTACCGGTGGGTGTCGGCGTAGCTGAAGATCCGGCCGAGCAGCATCTTGTCCGGGGAGACGTCGATGCCCGGCACCAGGTTCGACGGTTCGAACGCGGCCTGCTCGATGTCGCAGAAGAAGTTCTCCGGATTCTGGTTCAAGGTCATCTTCCCCACCTCGATCAGCGGGTAGTCCTTCTGCGACCAGACCTTGGTGAGGTCGAACGGGTTGAAGCGGTAGTGCTCCGCGTCGTCGAACGGCATGATCTGGACCTTCAGCGTCCAGGAGGGGAAGTCGCCCCGGGCGATGGCGTCGAAGAGATCCTGGCGGTGGTAGTCGGGGGCGGTGCCGGCCAGCCGGTCGGCCTCCTCCTGGGTCAGGAAGTCGATGCCCTGGTCGGTCTTGAAGTGGTACTTGACCCAGTACCGGTCGCCCTTGGCGTTGATCCACTGGTAGGCGTGGCTGCTGAAGCCGTCCATGTTGCGCCACGTCTTCGGGATGCCCCGGTCACTCATCAGCCAGGTGACCTGGTGGGCCGACTCGGGCGAGAGCGTCCAGAAGTCCCACTGCATGTCGTGATCCCGCAGCCCCGAGTCCGGCAGCCGCTTCTGGGACCGGATGAAGTCCTGGAACTTCATCGGGTCCTTCATGAAGAAGATCGGCGTGTTGTTGCCGACGAGGTCGTGGTTGCCGTCCTCGGTGTAGAACTTCAGCGCGAAACCGCGCGGATCGCGCCAGGTATCCGGTGACCCCTGCTCGCCGGCCACGGTGGAGAACCGGGCCAGCATCTCGGTCCGCTTGCCGGGCTGGAGGTAGGCGGCCTTGGTGTAGTTGGCGATGTCGGGGTTGGTGACCACGAACTCGCCGAACGCGCCGCTGCCCTTGGCGTGCACCACCCGCTCCGGGACGCGTTCGCGGTTGAACTGCGCCATCTTTTCGATGAGGTAGTGGTCGTGCAGCAGGATGCCGCCCGCCTCGCCCTGGGTGAGCGAGTGCTCGTCGCTCTCCACGGGGACGCCGGTATTGGTGGTGGTGTATTTCTCTGGTGTGGTCGTCATGGTTCGGCGAACTCCTCGCTCGATCGGAATCGCATCGCGATCACTCGGGTGCGACGGCCTGTTCTTAAAGCCCTACCCGCACCGCCGGACCGGCCAACAGCACGCGCAACCACGCGGAGCCGCCCCGACCGATCAGTCGCCGACACCCGTCCCGTCGTCGTCACGGCCGGCCTCGGAGCGCCGCCGGACGAGGTCGGCCTGGCCGGCGGCCTCACGCATCTCGAAGACGTCGGAGGCCCACTCCCCCAGTTCGTGGGTGACCTCGCGAACCGCGCCGCTGAGGATGGACGCGATCCGGCCGACGTGGGTGGCCGCGGATTCGACCGCGACCTGCACGGTGTCCTTCTGGATCTCGAGCCTTCCGGCCATCGATGCTCGCCTTTCGATCGGGTGGGGCGGAACCGGGACTTCTCGGGCGCACGTATGTGCACGCTCAGTGTCGACGGTCGCCACCCTGGGCCGTCAACCGCTGGGTGCGTGACGGCGAGCACGGCGACCCGCACCCCATGCCGGCCCGGGCCGGCAGACGTAGGGTCTTGCACGTGGTCGAGTCGCGATCGCGCGCGGAGCGCAAGGAGCAGACGCGGCAGCGGCTGCTCGACGAGACGCTGCGGCTGATGGCCGACCGCGGCCTCGCGGGCATCAGCCTGCGTGAGGTCGCTCGCGCCGCGGGCGTGGTGCCGACCGCGTTCTACCGGCACTACGCATCGGTCGACGAGCTGGGCGTGGACCTGGTCGACGACTGCATCCGGCCGCTACGGCTGATGATGCGCGAGGCCCGAAAGGGACGCGTCGCCCACGGCGACATCATCGCCGAGACCGTGGCCATCCTGGATCGTCACGTGCGGGAGAACCCGGACCAGTTCCGGTTCCTGGCCCGGGAGCGCTACGGCGGTGTCGCCGCCGTCCGCCGCGCCATCGCCACGGAGCTACAGCTGTTCACCAGCGACCTCACCGTCGACCTGGCCCGGCTGACCACGGGATTCGACTGGTCGACCGAGGACCTCGAGATGGCGGCGGACCTGATGGTCACCGCGATGCTTGGCGCGGTGATGTCGCTGCTCGAGACCGACCCCCGCCGTCCGGACGACGCGGCCGCGGTGCTGGACCTGGCGGAGCGTCAGTTGCGGCTGATCGTGCTGGGCATGGGGGCCTGGCGCAGCAAGCCCTGACGGTTGAGCCCGTCTATCCGCCCGCCAGTGGCAGGGTGGCCGCGGCCTCGTCGACCACCGCCGCCAGAGCGAGGTCCTTCTCCGTGACGCCGCCGGCGCTGTGGGTGGTGAGCGCGATGTCGACGCGTCGCCACCGCAGGTCCAGATCCGGGTGGTGGTCGAGCCGCTCGCACTGCGGCGCCAGCTGTCCGATGAACTGGACCGCGGACATGAAGTCGGCGAACTCGATCGAGCGGCGGAGTCCGGCGGGCGTGCCCGTCCACCCCTCGTGCAGGCCCGCGAGGCCGAGGTCGATCGCGTTCTGGTCCAGCAGGGTCGGCATGGCGGTCTCCCTGGGGCGGCGGCGGTGAACGGCACAACCGTAACGTTCGTGTATAGAGTCGTCGGGTGGACCAACGCAACGAACCGCTCGTCTGGATCGACTGCGAGATGACCGGCCTCGACCTGGCGCGCGATGCGCTGATCGAGCTTGCCGTCGTCGTCACCGACGGAGACCTGGTGCCCCTCGACGGCGGCCTGGACGTCATCATCGCGACGGACGAGCAGGTGCTGGACGGCATGATCCCGCTCGTGCGCGACATGCATGCGTCCTCCGGGCTGACCGATGCCGTGCGCGAGTCGACGGTGACGGTCGCCGAGGCCGAGGCCAGCGTCCTCGACTACGTCAAGCAGCACGTCCCCGAGGAACGGTCCGCCCCGCTGTGCGGCAACTCGATCGCCACCGACCGCGGCTTCCTGGCCCGGGACATGCCGGCGCTCGACGCCCACCTGCACTACCGGATGGTCGACGTCTCCTCGATCAAGGAGCTGGCCAAGCGCTGGTACCCGCGGGTGTACCAGTCCCAGCCGGCAAAGGCCCTCTCGCACCGCGCGCTCGACGACATCCTCGAGAGCATCCGGGAGCTGTCCTACTACCGCCGGACGCTGTTCGTCCCGCCCCCCGGCCCGGACCTGGAGGAGGCGCGGGCGGCCGCGACTGCGGTGCTCGAGAACGCCAACGGCCAGGTAGACTGACCGGGCCCGGCGGCAGGTCACTGACCGGCCGCCGGCATGGCGGGTGTAGCTCAGCAGGTAGAGCGCCGCGTTGTGGTCGCGGATGTCGCGGGTTCGAATCCCGTCGCTCGCCCCGCCCGAGAAGGCCCCGGCAGCGCCGGGGCCTTCTCTGCATTCCCGCTCGGCATTCCCGGCCGGTTGGGCCTACGCGCTGATGTCGACCACCGTTGCCGCCCGCAGCGCTTCGAGCATCGTGCGGACCGCCGGCGTCGGCTCGTTGCGGGAGCGCCGGTAGAGCACGCCGATGCGCCGGGCGCCGAGCCCGGGCAGCGGCGCCACCCGGATGTTCTCCTGCGGCATGGCGCCGAGCGCGAGCACCGGCACGAGCGCGGCTCCGAACCCGGCCGTCACCAGGGCCAGCGCGGCGGTGAAGTCCTGACACAGGTGCGCCTCGTGCAGCCCGAGCCCGCTCGTCTCCCGCACCCGGTGCATCGCCTGACCGACCGCGCTGGCGGGGGGCCCGTCGATCCAGGGGCGGTCGGCCAGCGCGGCCAGGTCGTCGAACTCGGGCCAGTCGAAGGGCACGGCCACGCGGAACGGGTCGTCGTAGAGCGCCTCGTAGTGCAGACCGCGCGGCACCGCACGCCGGCGCTGGGCGTCGTCCTCGACGAGCGCCAGATCGGTTCGACCGGAGAGCACGTCGGCGACGGCGGTGGAGTCGTCCAGCTGGTGCACCGTCAGCTCGATCCCGGGGTGGTCACGCGTCACGTCGATCAGCGCCTGCCCGGCGAAGTCGCGCAGCACCGTGACGAACGCGGCGAAGGTCACCCGCCCGTTGACGGTGTCGGCCAGGGTCCCGAGTTCGGCCTCCGCGTCGTCGAGCACCTGCACGAGGGTGTCGGCGTGCGCCACCAGGCGGCGTCCGGCGGTGGTGAATGTCAGCGACCGCTGACCGCCGCGGCGGGAGCGGTCGATGAGCACGAACCCCGTCTCGCGTTCGAGCATTGCCAGCTGCTGCGACACCGCGGACGGCGAGACGTGGAGGGCGGTGGCGGCGCCGACGACCCCACCGTGCCGGTCGACGGCACGCAGGACGACCAGGCGACGGGGGTCTATAGCCATGAAGGCAAGCTTCAACTACCAGTTATCAGAATGCAATTTTCATTTAGCTCGGCCCCGTCCATAGTGGATGTTGTCAACGACGACAACAGTGCCCGCGGTGAGCCCCCGGGCCGTTCGAAGAAGGTGCACACAGCATGACCGTTCACGGAGCCAAGCCCTTCAACGCCGCCTCCAGCAAGTACGCCTACGCGCAGGTCTTCACCGAGAGCTCGCCGCGGCGTCACCGGGCCCGCCGGGGTTCGTTCTCGCGGGGCTTCTCGGCGCTGCGCACCCGCCGGCACCTCCGCCGCGGCTGACTCCCCGGCGTCCGACCGCCACCGATCGGACCACGAACCGCGTGCTAAAGTCGAGCATCGGCCCACCTTCGGGTGGGCCGATCGCGTGATCCGCGCCGTTAGCTCAATTGGCAGAGCAGCTGGCTCTTAACCAGCGGGTTCGGGGTTCGAGTCCCTGACGGCGCACCCATGATCCCACTGCGCCGCCACGTCGAGTCGCACCTCGTGCTCAAACTGCACGGGCGCGCGCAGCTGGCCCTCGAGGTCGCCGTCGCCCACACCTACGGGCTCGCCGTCGCCGAACGGCTCACCATCACGCACGACGGCGCCGAGGTCACCGCCGCCGAGCTCGCCGCCGGCGAGGGTGGCCGTATCCACGAGCTCACCCTCGGCGCGGGCCGGGTGCGCGTCGACTACGTCGCGGACGTCGAGGGCCGGGCGGAGCCTCG
The DNA here is from genome assembly GCA_963776855.1 of uncultured Actinomycetota bacterium. Classification (GTDB taxonomy): domain Bacteria; phylum Actinomycetota; class Actinomycetes; order Mycobacteriales; family Jatrophihabitantaceae; genus Jatrophihabitans. Next base: position 604,641 of record CAVZOC010000006.1, read on the forward strand.
ACGCGTCACCCCGACCGAGCGGCTGGTCTACCTGCGTCCCAGCCGGTACGCCGAGTCCGACCGGCTCGTCGCCGAGGCCCACGGCGAGTTCGCGCACCTCACCGACCCGCGCCAGCTCCTCGACGCGGTGACGGCGTGGGTCGGCTCCCGGCTGGAGTACGTGCCGGGCAGCAGCGTGGCCACCGACGGCGCCGTGGACACCTTTCTGGCCCGCAAGGGGGTCTGTCGCGACTACGCGCACCTGGTGGTGGCGCTGCTGCGGGCCCGCGACATTCCGGCCCGGCTGACGGCGGTGTACGCGCCGGGCCTGGCGCCGATGGACTTCCACGCCGTCGCGGAGGCCGAGGTGGACGGTATGTGGCGGGTGGTCGACGCCACGCTGCTCGCGCCACGCCAGTCGCTGCTGCGCATCTCCACCGGCCGCGACGCCGCCGACACCGCCTTCCTGTCCAACTACGGCGCCGAGGCCGAGTTGCTGGAGGTCTCGGTCTCGGCCTGGACCGACGGCGACCTGCCGCGCGATGACCCCCGCGAGCTGGTGTCGCTCGGCTGAGCAGACGGGTAACCAGTCGGGTATGGCGTCGACGACCGTCCCGGACAGCCGCCCGACCCGACTTCAACGCTGGGAGTCCCGCAACGAGTGACCGCTGGCCGTGGCCGCGCTCGCGTTCCTGGTGGCGTACGCGCTGCCTGCGCTGGACGGCAACCTCGCCGGCACGTGGGTGGCGCTGTGCGTCTCGATCAACTCGTTCGTCTGGTTGATCTTCCTGGTGGACTACGGGGTCCGGCTGGTGCTGGCCCGATTCCGGTTCTGGTGGATCCGCCGCAACCTGCTCGACCTGGCGGTCATCCTGCTGCCGATGCTCCAGCCGCTGCGGCTGCCGCGGCTGGTGTTCCTGTTCCGCGTGCTGAACCGCCGGGCCGAGAACTCGATGCGCGGGCGCATCACCGCCTATGTCGCCACCTCGACCGGTCTGCTGATCTTCTCGGCCGCGCTGGCCGTCCTCGACGCCGAGCGGGGCGCGAAGGGCGCGAACATCACCAACTTCGGCGACGCGGTCTGGTGGGCCGTCACCACGATGTCGACCGTCGGGTACGGCGACGAGTACCCCGTCACCACGACCGGGCGGCTCGTCGCGGTGGCGCTGATGATCGGCGGCGTGGCGCTGCTCGGGGTCGTCACCGCGTCGCTGGCCAGCTGGGTGATCGACCACGTCCAGGAGTCCGACGAGGAGCAGAACAACGCCACCCGGGCCGACATCGCGGCGCTGCGTGGCGAGATCAGCGAGCTGCGCGCCGAGCTGGCCCGCCGCGATGTCCTCACCAGCACGTCCGCCGGTGAGTCCAACGGGTCAGGGGGCTAGCCGCCCGCCGGCCAGCTGCGCGACCAGCGCCCGCAGCGCCTGGCCGCGGTGGCTGATGGCGTCCTTCGCCTCGCTGCTGAGCTCCGCGCTGGTGACCTCGTGGCCGTCGGGAACGAAGATCGGGTCGTAGCCGAAGCCGTTGGCGCCGCGCTTCGCGCGGACGAGGTGGCCGGGCATGACTCCGTCGGTGACGATCGGCTCGCCGCCGTCGACGTAGGCCACGGCGCACGCGAACGCGGCGCCGAGCCGCTCGTCCGGGACGTCGCGCAGCTGCGAGAGCACCAGCTGCAGGTTGGCCTCGTCGTCGCCGTGGCCGCCGGCCCAGCGCGCGGACAGCACGCCCGGCATCCCGTTCAGCGCCTCGACGGTCAGGCCGGAGTCGTCGGCCACCGTCGGCAGACCGGTGTGACGGTGCCCCTCGGTGGCCTTGATCAGCGCGTTGGCGGCGAACGTCGCCCCGGACTCCGGAACCTCGTCGTAGGCAGGGACGTCGTCGAGTCCGAGGACCTCGACGTCGGGCAGTGCGGGGGCGACGATGCGGCGCAGCTCGTCCAGCTTCTTGGCGTTCCGACTCGCCAGCAGGATCCGGGGCACGGATCAGCCGGCGAGCGCCGCGCTCTGGGCCCGGGCCAGGTCGGCGCAGCCCGCCACGGCGAGATCGAGCAGGCTGTCCAGCTCGTCGCGCCGGAACGGCACGCCCTCGGCCGTGCCCTGCACCTCGACGAACTCCCCGTCGCCGGTCAGGACGACGTTCATGTCGGTCTCGGCGCGGACGTCCTCCTCGTACATCAGATCGAGGCGGGGCTCACCGTCGATGACACCCACCGACACCGCCGACACCGAGTTGATCAGCGGCTCGGGGCGGGCCAGGGCGCCCTCGCGCCCCAACCAGGACACGGCGTCGGACAGCGCCACGTAGGCCCCGGTGATGGCGGCGGTGCGGGTGCCGCCGTCGGCCTGCAGCACGTCGCAGTCGAGCGAGATCGAGTTCTCCCCGAGCGCCGAGAGGTCGATCGCGGCCCGCAGCGAGCGGCCGATCAGCCGGGAGATCTCGTGGGTGCGGCCGCCGATCCGGCCCTTGACCGACTCCCGGTCGTTCCGGGTGGAGGTGGCCCGCGGCAGCATCGCGTACTCCGCCGTCACCCAGCCCAGGCCGCTGCCCCGCCGCCATCGCGGCACCCCCTGCTGGACGGAGGCGGCGCAGAGCACCTTGGTCTCGCCGAACTCGATCAGGGCCGAGCCCTCGGCGAACTTCTGCCAGTGCCGGGTGATCGTCACCGGGCGCAGTTGGTCATGGGCGCGGGAGTCAGGGCGTGCCATGCCCAGACCCTATCCGGGCCCGAACGGCGGCCCGGACCAGCCGGTGCCGGCGCGATGACAGGGAAAGACCATAGGTGGTCCTGCGACCGGACGGGAGCGTTCGGGAACGATGTCGCCATGCGAAGCGACATCCTCGAGATCCGTACCGGCGGTACGCCGGCCGTCCACGACCTGACCCGCGACTGCACGTCCTTCGTCGACGGCGACGGGCTGTTGAACGTGTTCGTGCCCCACGCGACGGCGGGGCTGGCGATCCTCGAGACCGGCGCCGGCAGCGACGAGGACCTGCTCGCCGCGCTCGATGAGCTGCTGCCGCGCGACCGCCGCTGGCAGCACGCGCACGGCAGCCCGGGGCACGGACGCGATCACGTGCTGCCGGCCTTCGTGGCGCCCTCGATCACCGTCCCGGTCGTGGCCGGGCAGCTGCAGCTGGGCACCTGGCAGTCGATCTGCCTCGTCGACACCAACGTCGACAATGCCGTCCGCGAGGTTCGGCTGAGCCTGCTGATGGGCTGAACCGGCGACGGGCCGGGTGGCGTCAGATCCAGAACTCGGCGCTGGGGAAGGCCGTCTCGACGACGCCGTGGAAGGCCTGTGCCGCGTCGTCGGCCGCCTCCTGCACGGAGTTCCACGGCGGCACGTGCGTGACGATCAACCGGTCGACCCCGGCCTTGTCGGCGTGCTCGCCAGCCATGCGGCCGGTGAGGTGAAGGTCGGGCACGAGCTCCTCGTCGCGTCCGACCGAGGCCTCGCACAGCAGCACGTCCGCGCCCTGGGCGAGCTCCACCAGCGCCGGGCTCTCGCCGGTGTCGGCAGAGTAGACGAGGGCGCGGTCCTGGTAGGCGATCCGGATCGCGTTGGTGGGGGTCGGGTGGTTGACCACGGCGTAGGACATCGCGAAGGGGCCGAGCTCGCCGGCGGTCGGCGTGGTGAAGGAGAACAGCTCGTGCAGCCCGAGCTTGCGCGCCAGCGGGTCGTAGGCGGCCTCGAGACGGTCCCGGGTGCCGGGGACACCGATCAGTGGGATGCGCCGTTCGGGGCCGCGCAGGCCATAGCCGTCCCCGCCGTAACGCAGGGCCACGATGTAGGCGGTGAGGTCGATGCAGTGGTCCGCATGCAGGTGCGAGATCACGATGGCGTCGACGTCCGCGGGCGTGCAGTAGCGCTGCAGGGCACCGAACGCGCCGTGGCCGAGGTCGACGAGCAACCGGTAGCCCTCGGCCTCGACGAGGTACCCGGAGGCGGGGGAATCGGGACCCGGCACGCTGCCGGAACACCCGATCACGGTGAGTTTCATGTGCGACCTCCGAGGCGGACCCTACTCAGGCGAGTACGTCCAGGGAGACGGCCGGTCCGAGGAAGCGTCGGCTCAGCCGGGCGAGCGGCTCTGTCGGCCCGGTGGCGCGGAACGACCGGGTGGGGGGCGGGGCGTCGTCAGCACGCAGCAGCCCGGTGGTGGTGAGCACCCGGTAGACGTCCTGGGCGGTCTCCTCGGCGCTCGAGACGAGGGTGACCGCCTCCCCCATCACCACCGACAGCAGCCCGGTCAGCAGCGGGTAGTGGGTGCAGCCGAGCACCAGGGTGTCGACTCCTGCGGCGTTCAGCGGCGACAGGTAGGACTCGGCCAGCCCCAGCAGCTGCCGTCCGCTGGTGACGCCGCGCTCGACGAACTCGGCGAACCGGGGACACGCTGCCGTCGTCACCTCCACGTCGCGGGCCGCGGCGAAGGCGTCCTCGTAGGCCCCGCTGCTGACGGTCGCCACGGTCCCGATGACCCCGACCCGGCCGTTGCGGGTCGCCGCGACGGCGCGGCGCACGGCGGGCCGCACGACCTCGACCACAGGCACGTCGTACCGTTCGCGGGCATCGGCCAGGCAGGCCGCACTGGCGCTGTTGCAGGCGATGACGAGCGCCTTGACCCCCGAGTCGACCAGCTCGTCCATGACCCGCAGCGCGTGGGCCCGAACCTCGGCGATCGGCTTCGGCCCGTACGGGCCGTGGGCGGTGTCGCCGACGTAGACCAACGACTCGTGGGGCAGTTGGTCGAGCACGGCGCGGGCCACGGTGAGCCCGCCCACCCCGGAGTCCATCATGCCGATGGGGGCGTCCGGATCGGCGGCGGCGGGCACGCGGGTCACGATACGTGGCCGGCCGGCTCCGGGGCCCGCCGCGTGAGTTCTACGGGACGGCACGGACCCCCACCGAGTCGAGCCCCGTGGCCCCGGCCGGGTAGGGCCGCCGGTCGTCGGCCACCTGCACGTGCCCGCGGGCGTCGGTGGCCCGGACGGTGATGGTGTACTGCCCCGCCCGCGACGGCGTCCACCCGAGCACCCATTGCCGCCACGTGTCGGTCGAGGGCACCGACGCCAGCCGCGCCGTCCGCCACGGCTCGTCGTTGATCTTCACCTCGACCTTGGAGACGCCGACGTGCTGGTCCCAGGCGACCCCGGCGATCGTCGCCGTCTGCCCGGCGGTGAGCTCCTCGTTGTCGCTCGGGCGATCGATGCGGGACTCGAGTTCGATGGTGGGAGCCTTCGCCCACCCCTTCGCGACCCAGAACGCGCTGCGCCGGTCGAACGTCGTGGCCTCGATGTCGCTGACCCACTTGCAGGCCGAGACGTAGCCGTAGAGTCCGGGCACCACGACCCGCACCGGGAAGCCGTGCTCGACGGGCAACGGCTGGCCGTTCATCCCGATCGCCAGCAACGCGTCCCGTCCGTCCATGACGACCTGGGTCGGCGCGCCGATCGTCATGCCGTCGACGGAGGTCATCAGCAGTTCGTCGGCGCCGTCCTGCAGGCCGGCCTCGCGCAGCACATCGGCCAGCCGGACCCCACGCCACAGCGCGTTGCTGATCAGGTCGCCGCCCACCTCGTTGGAGACGCAGCACAGCGTGATCCACCTTTCGATCATCGGCCGGGACAGCAGGTCCTGGTAGTTCAGGGTGATCGGCGCGTCGACCAGGCCGTGGATGCGCAGCTGCCAGCTGGAGGCGGGGACCTGGGGAACCGTGAGAGCGGTGTCGATCCGGTAGAACTGCGCGTTCGGCGTGCGCCACGGCAGCGGGCTCTTGCCCAGGTCGGTCCCGGTCGGGACGGCGGTGTTTTTGTTGCCGCCGGGCAGGCGGACCTCGGCGCGTTCGGCGGAGACGTCGAAACGGCTGTGCTGCAGCATCCGCCCGCCGATCCCGGCGCCGGCGGCCGCCGCGGCGGCGAGCCCGATGCCGCCGAGAACCACCCGCCGGTCGGGCGGCCCGGCTGCGGCGCACTCGTCGGGCACCGCGGCGGTGGCCCGGTCGTGACGAGCGGCGCGTACGAGGAGCACGAGTCCCAGGCCGGCGACCACGATGCCGACCAGCGCCGGTGCCATGTCTTCGGCCCGGCCGCCGGGGGCCGTCAGCGCGCACCACGCCGCGAACGCCCCCACCACGGCGACACCGATCAGCCCGTTTCGCAGTGACCGGAGCGCCGCGTCCCCGACGATGGCCCCGAGCACCGCGAGCAGCAGCAGGATGGCGCCGATCAGTAACGGCTTGTCGGCCGTCCCCACCGAAGATGTCGTCGCCCGCTCGGCCGAGGACGGGGTGAGCGAGACGATCCGGCGCGCGACCGCGATCACGGGCGACGATTCGGGCCGGATGAAGGCGGCTACCAGCTCGCCCACACCGACGGCGAGGGCGGCGGTGACGACGCCGATCAGCCAGCCGAGAGCGGAGCGGGGACGCACACCTCCATGCTGCCAACCGGATGCCCGGCTGGGTCATTACCGCTTGCTGACGCCTGCGCGGTCTCATCGCCACACACCCGCCGGTGAGACGCCGGCGGCGATCCCACCGCTACGGCGGATCGGTGCCGCTGGTGTCGGCGCTGCCGCCGGCGATGGTGTGGTCGGGTCGGGTGATGCGCAGCCCGTCTGGCCCCTGCCGGAACTCGATCTGGGGCAGGTGGTGGGCGGTGTTCCAGATCGGTCGCTGGTCCGGATCCAACCATGGCGGCGGGAGCCATTCCGGGATGCCGTGGTTCATGCGGACCTGCCAGTCGCCGTGGTCGAGCATCCGGTGGTGGTGGCCGCAGGCCAGGGCCAAGTTGTCGATGTCGGTGAGCCCGTCTGGGAGCCAGGGGATGACGTGGTGCGCCTGGCACCAGGCCGCGGGCCGGGTGCACGACGGGAAGGTGCACTCGCCGTCGCGGGCGGCGGCGGCGCGGCGCTGGGCCCGGGTGGCCAGCCGCTCCTCGCGTCCGCACCACAGCACCTCCCCGTGAGCGTCGAAGCTGACCGGGATGAGGGTGGTGTCGGCCCCGGCGATGCGCAGCACCTGCCGGGTGGACAGCAGCCGCCCGTGCCCGGTCTGGAGCAGCGCGTCGGGGTCGACCAGCTGCTCGGGAGTGCAGCGGACCAGCACCGTCACCGGGGCACCGCCGCTCGGAGGCAGGCTGCCGGAGCTCATGAGCCGCGTGCCGGCCTCGCCGAAGGCGTCGTGGCGCCGCTGCGCCGGGGACCGGTCATCCGAGATTTTCTTGCCGTCGACCTCGACCGGCTGCGGTGCGGCCAGGGAGTCGAAGACGGCCTCCCAGATCGCAGCGACCTCCCCGGTCAGCTCGCCGGTGACCTTTGATCCGGTCGCCGCAGTGGTGCAGCGTCAGCCCGCGGCGCCGCTGCTGCAGTTCTTCCTTCGGTTCGAGACCGTCTTGGTCCAGGCGAGCGAGCAGCAGCTGCGCGGTGCGCCGCAGCGCGCCGGGCTCCTCATGCTCCGCGGCGGTGAGCAGGAAGTCTTCGGCCGGGCCGGCCGCCTCGGCCGCAATGCTCGCCGGCAGGTGACCCAGCGTCTCGCGATCACCGCCACGTGTCCGGTGTTGATCTGCCCGGCGACCAGCGCGGTCGAGGTGGCGGCGTGGATCGGCTCCAGCGGCTCCCCGCTGACGGCGCGCCGCGGCCCGAGATCCCGCGCCCGCGCCGTCCGCGCCCGCGCCTCACCCCGCCCCACCCGCAGCCGCACCGACAGCAGATCCGCCACCGACGTCCGCCCGAGCTCCCCGGCGATCCGGCGCTCCTCCACCTCCGCCAGCACCCGCGCATCCACCGCATCCAGCCGCCGGCGGGTCACCTCGAGAGCATCGACCAACCCGGCGACCTCCGGTGAGGCCAGCTGATCCAACGGCATCGACAGCAGCACCTCGACCGCCCCCGCGAGCGCCTCCCGCGCCCCCGTCGCCGTCTCGACCGCCGTCCCCGTCACATGTCAGACGCTAGAACAGAGGTCTGACATTTTTCGCCGTGCGGTGAGAAGAATCAGCCGTCGCGGCGGGCGGCCCAGTCGCTGTCGAGGATCGACATCAGCACCTCGTCGTACCAGTGACCGTCGTGCCAGACCGCCGCGCGGCGGCGCCCCTCCTCGACGAAGCCGGCCTTCTCGTAGGCGCGGATCCCGGCCGGGTTGTACGGCGCGACCTCGAGCTGGACGCGGTGCAGTCCCATCTCGCGGAAGGCGTAGGCGACGACGATCCGCACCGCGTCCGAGCCGTACCCGCGGCCCAGGTGGTCGCGACCGAGCCCGATACCGAGCGTTGCGCATCTGTCCTTCGCACGCGCGCCCCACAACCCCACGTTGCCGACCAGCACGGCCGGATCGCCGAGGGTCTCGATGGCGAAGCCGACGTCGTCCTTGTTGTTGGCGCTCCACTTCGCGAGGTTCTCCTTGGCCGTCGCCTCCGACGGCGGCACAACCCAGTTCGACGCGGTCACCATCCGACCGGCGTCCATTTCCCACCTCGCGAGCGAGGCCAGGTCGTCGTCGCGCAGGGCGCGCAACCGTACGCGTTCGCCCTGCAGCAGGCTGTCGCCGTAGTCGAACGCGCTCTCGACGTCGGTCAGGTCAGTCACGTGAGCGATTCTGCCGCGTGACGCAATCCCGAAAGATCCACGGCGCTCACAGTGCGGCCGCACCCTCGTCGGTCGGCAGCAGCGAGAAGAGGAGGAAGTCGGCGCGGCGGCCCTTCACCGACTGCCACTGGCGCAGCAGCCCCTCCTCGGTGAACCCGGCGGACCTGGCCACGCGCACCGAACCGGCGTTGGCGGGCTCGACCGCGACCTCCAGGCGCGCCGCGCCGCGCTCCCGCAGCAGCCAGCCCGTCAGCGTGCGGAGCGCCTCGGAGGTGAGCCCGCGGCCGCGCGCCTCCGCGCGGGTCCAGTAGCCGACGTGCGCGACGGCGTCCCGCATCCCGTGCGCGCCGATACTGCCGGCCACCTCACCGCTCGCAGCGTCCACGACGGCGAACACGCCGCCGCCGTCGGCCCAGGCCTGGGGAGCGACCTCGGTGACGTAGAAGCCAGCGTCGTCCCGGGAGTAGGGCGAAGGCACCGTCGTCCAGTACTGGATGTCGGCGTCCTGGCAGGCATCGAAGACGACGTCGGCGTCGTCCTGGTGCCAGGGACGAAGCGCGATCCTGCGCCCGGGCAGTGTCGGTTGCGGCGATCCGGTTCCGGCGTCCATGCCTCGAGTGTGCCGTCGGCAGCCACCCGAATTCCCGGGGCGCAGTCTCGGCCTCAAGCCCAGAGTTGACCCTCGATGCGGTCCGCGGCCTCCTCCAGGGTGCCGGTGTAGGCGCCGGTGGAGAGGTACTTCCAGCCCCCGTCGCAGACAACGAAGGCGATGTCGGCTGAGGTGTTCTCGTCGATCCGCTCACCGATCGACAGCGCGGCGTGCAGGATCGCGCCGGTGGAGATGCCGGCGAACACACCCTCGGCCTCGATGAGGTCGCGGGTGCGCCGGAGGGCGTCGTAGGAGTTCACCGAGAACCGGCGGGTGAGCACCGAGTCGTCATACAGCTCGGGCACGAAGCCCTCGTCGATGTTGCGCAGGCCGTAGACCAGCTCGCCGTAGCGGGGCTCCGCGGCGACGACCTGCACGTCGGGAACCTTCTCGCGCAGGTAGCGCCCGGTGCCCATCAGCGTGCCGGTGGTCCCGAGGCCGGCGACGAAGTGGGTGATGGTCGGCAGGTCGCGCAACAGCTCCGGGCCGGTGCCCTCGTAGTGCGCCTGCGCGTTGGCCGCATTCCCGTACTGGTACAGCATGATCCAGTCGGGATGCTCCTTCGCCAGCTCCTTCGCCGTCGCGACCGCCTGGTTCGACCCGCCGGCGGCGGGCGAGAAGATGATCCGGGCGCCGAACATCTCCAGCAGCTGCCGTCGCTCGGCGGAGGTGTTCTCCGGCATCACGCAGACGACGTGGTAGCCGCGCAGTTTCGCCACCATCGCCAGCGAGATGCCGGTGTTGCCGGAGGTCGGCTCCAGGATCGTGCAGCCCGGCGTGAGCCGGCCGGCAGCCTCGGCCGCCCGCACCATCGCCAGCGCGGCCCGGTCCTTGATCGAGCCGGTGGGGTTGCGGTCCTCGAGCTTCGCCCACAGCCGGACCGGGTGCTCGCCGTCCCACCGCGGCGACAGCCGCGGCAGACCGACGAGCGGGGTGTCCCCGAACGCCTCGATCAGCGAGTCGTAGCGCATCGGCGGTGGGCGGTCGTGCGGGTCCGGGTCAGCGGCTGCCGCCGGCGACCGCCGGCAGGATCGTCACCGAGTCCCCGTCCTTCAGCTCGGTGTCCAGCGAGCCGGTGAAACGGACGTCCTCGTCGTTGACGTAGACGTTGACGAACTTGTGCAGCGCGCCCTCGTTGGTGATCAGCCGGCCCTTGATGCCCTCGTGACGAGCGTCGAGATCGTCGATGAGCGCGGCGAGCGTGTCGCCCTTGCCCTCGACGGTCTTCTCACCGCCGGTGTAGGTGCGCAGGATGGTCGGGATCTTGACCTCGATGGCCATGGATGCGTGCTCCTGTATCGGGTGCAGGTGTTGTCCGGTTCGAAACGTGCCCGGGCTGACGTCCCGGATGTAACAACAGCCCGGACCGTTATCGTCCCACCCGGCCCGCGGGATGGCTCAGGTCACCCCGCCGGGCAGGTTCAGACGAGCTCGACCGGCTCCTCGGTGACCTCGCCGTCGACGATCCGGTACGAGCGGAACTCGGCCTCGTCGTCCGATCGGGTGGACACCAGGACGTAGTGGGCGTTCGGCTCCGAGGCGTAGCTGATGTCGGTGCGCGAGGGGTAGGCCTCGGTGGCGGTGTGCGAGTGGTAGACGACGACCGGCTCCTCGTCGTTGGCCGCCATCTCCTTGTACAGCGCCAGCAGGTCGGCCGAGTCGAACTCGTAGAACGTCGGCGAGCGGGCGGCGTTGAGCATCGGCACGAAACGGGTGGGGGTGTCACTGCCCTCGGGCCCGGCGACGACGCCGCAGGCCTCGTCCGGGTGGTCGCGACGGGCGTGGGCGACGATCGCCTCGTGGATCGCGCGGTCGATTCGGAGCACGGCGAACGACTCTACCGGCCGGGTTCAGCCCATGACCGCGGTGACGATCTCGTCCTGCACCCCGGTCAGCCAGTGGTAGACGAACCAGCCCTCGTTGCCCTCGCCGAACGGGTCCGGCGGCGCGGTGTCCTCGCTCACCCCCAGGGTGGTGCCGAGGGTGAGGCGCAGGTCGTTGAGGACCTGGATCCACCGCTCCGCGGCGGCCTCGTCGCTTATGTCGACGACCGGGGCCGCCACGACCTCGTCGAGGCAGGCCGAGACCCGTTCCAGCCGGGCCCGCCGCAGCGGTTCCTCGGTCATCTCCCGGTAGCCGGCCTCGGCCGCCTCGTCGCCGCTGTAGGCGTCGGGGAACAGCCGTTCCCGGGCCGCGACCGAACCGCCATCGTCGTCCTCGCCGCTGAGGATCGGCCCGATCCCGCGCAGCAGGGCCTCGAGCAGGGTCGCCTCGCGGTCTTCGAACCTCACCCGGCGCGGGCGGCGCAGCAGCTTCACGGCTGCTGTTCGAGCGTCGCCCACAGGCCGTAGCCGTGCAGGGTCGAGACGTCCAGCTCCATTCGCTCCCGGGTACCGGACGAGACCACCGCCCTGCCCTTGTGGTGCACGTCGAGCATCAGCTTCTGCGCCTTCGGCTTCCCGTAGCCGAAGACGGTCATGAAGACGTGGGTGACGTAGGACATGAGGTTGATCGGGTCGTTCCACACGATCGTGATCCACGGGCGGTCCGGGTCGACCGCCTCCTCGACGGCCGGCTCCGCCGTGCTCTCCCGCTCCGGGGCCAGCGTCCCTGCCATCCGTCCATCGTCGCAGATGTCGTGTTCGCAGCGCTCGGGCTACGGTGCCTCTGTGAACGATCGGGCAACGGGTGCGTCCATGACAACTGGCCGTCGGGTCGTCAACGACCGCAGCCTCGTGCTGCTGGTCGTCGGGGCCGCCTGCGTCGTCGCGGCCTTCAAGCTGTTGCCGTGGTACTCGACCGCCGGCGGGAACAACGTGGCGGGCACCGGCTTCACCTTCGACGACCTCGGCGGCAACGCCGACGCCCTGAACGCGGCGGTGGCCGGGGCCTACTTCTCGTGGCTGGCCTGGACGCTGCTGATCGCCACCGGCGTGCTGGTGGTGGCGGCCAGCGTCCCGTCCCCCGCGACCGACGCGCTGCGGGTCCTCGCCTTCGTCGGTGGCCTGGTCGGCCTGGTCGCCACCTACTACGCGCTGCTGCAGCTGTTCGACGCCGAGCAGGCCGCCGGCGGCAGCAGCCACAGCGTGTTCAGCAGTTCCTCGTACGGCCTCTGGGCCGCGCTGGTCGGCTTCGTCCTGCTGACCGTGGCCGGAACCTGGGGAGCGCGCCGGGCCGGGTGAGTCGGCTCTGACACGATCGGCACATGCCGACCGGGGTCTCGACGACTGCGCTGCTCACCGACCGTTACGAGCTGACGATGCTCGGCTCGGCCCTGCGCGACGGGACCGCCGAGCGCCGGTGCGTGTTCGAGCTGTTCGCCCGGCGCCTGCCCGAGGGCCGGCGATACGGCGTGGTCGCCGGCACCGGACGGTTCCTCGACGCCGTGGAGCGGTTCCGGTTCGACGCGGACACGGTGGGCGTGCTGCGCGAGCTCGGCGCCGTCGACGAGACGACGGCGGACTATCTCGCCGACTTCCGGTTCACCGGCGACGTCGACGGCTACCGGGAGGGCGAGCTGTACTTCCCCCACTCCCCCGTCCTGACGGTGACCGGCACCTTCGGCGAGGCGGTCGTCCTGGAGACCCTGGCCCTGTCGATCCTCAACCACGACTGCGCGATCGCCTCGGCCGCGGCCCGGATGGTCACGGCGGCCGCCGGGCGACCGATCATCGAGATGGGGTCGCGGCGGACGCATGAGGAGGCGGCGGTGGCGGCCGCGCGGGCGGCCTACCTGGCCGGTTTCGCCTCGACCTCCAATCTCGAGGCGGCCCACCGGTACGGGGTCCCCACCGCCGGCACCGCAGCGCACTCGTTCACGCTGCTGCACGACGACGAGCGGGCGGCCTTCACGGCCCAGGTCGAGTCGCTCGGCGCCGGCACCACCTTGCTGATCGACACCTACGACATCAGCAGCGGCATCCGGAGCGCCGTGGAGGTCGCCGGCCGCGAGCTCGGCGCCGTCCGCATCGACTCCGGCGACCTCGGCGTGATGGCGACCCACGCGCGCAGCCAGCTCGACGAGCTCGGCAACACCGCAACGAAGATCGTCGTGAGTGGCGACCTGGACGAGTTCGCCATCGCCGCCCTCGGCGCGTCACCCGTCGACGCCTACGGCGCGGGCACCGCCGTGGTCACCGGCTCCGGCGCCCCGACCGCCGGCATGGTCTACAAGCTGGTCGAGGTCGACGGTCGACCGGTCGCGAAACGCGCGGAGCACAAGGCCAGCCGCGGCGGGCGGAAGACGGCGCTGCGCTCGCACAAGCCGAGCGGGACGGCCCTGGAGGAGATCGTCGTCATCGGTGACGGTGTGGAGCCGGCCGAGGGCGAGCGCCGGCTGCAGATCCCGTTGCTCCGCGGCGGGGAACGCGTCGCGGACCTGCCGAGCCTGGTGGACGCCCGGCGCCACCTCCGGGAGGCCACAGTCACGTTGCCCTGGGACGGTTTGAAGCTCTCGCGGGGCGAACCGGCGATCACGACACGGTTCGATCGTTAGCCTGGCGGGATGACGACAGCGGTCATCGTGGTCGACGTCCAGAACGACTTCTGCGAGGGCGGCTCGATGGGTGTCGCCGGCGGCCGCGAGGTCGCTCGCGCCGTCAGCCGCCGGCTCGCCGAGGGCGGGTACCAGCACGCCGTGGCCAGCCGCGACCACCACATCGACCCCGGCGACCACTTCTCCGGCCACCCGGACTTCCGGACTTCCTGGCCGCCGCACTGCGTGGCGGGCACCGGCGGCGCCGAGCTGCACCCCGACCTGGACACGACGCACCTCGAGGCGCTGTTCGACAAGGGCGATTACGTCGCGGCCTACTCGGCGTTCGAGAGCGCGCACGACGGCGTGCTGTTGGCCGACTGGCTGCACGAGCACGACGTCGACGCCGTCGAGATCACCGGCATCGCCACCGATCACTGTGTGCGGGCGACCGCGCTGGACGCCTCCCGGCTGGGGTTCGACACCGCGATCCGGCTCGATCTCACGGCGGGCGTCGCCGCCGCGACGGTGGACGCGGCCCTGGCCGAGTTCCGCGAGGCCGGGATCACCCTGGTGGGCACCCCGGTCGTCGGCGGGTAGCTCGGTTCAGTTCGGCTCCTGCGCCGCCTCCGCGACGTCGGCGTCGGAGATGCCGAGCAGGAACAGGACCGAGTCCAGGTGCGGCTGGTTCACCGATGCGTCCGCGGCCCGGCGCAGCGCCGCCTTGCCGTTGAACGCGACGCCCAGGCCGGCCGCCTCGAGCATGTCGATGTCGTTGGCGCCGTCGCCCACCGCGACGGTCTGGCTCATCGGGATGCGGTGGTGGTCGGCGAAGCGCGCCAGCGCCCGCGCCTTGCCGGCCCGGTCGACGGTCTCACCGACCAGCCGCCCGGTCACGACACCGTCGACGAGCTCGAGTTCGTTGGCGGCGGCGAAGTCGAGTCCCAGCTCGTGCACGAACCTGTCGGTGACGAACGTGAAGCCGCCGCTGACGACCCCGACGTAGTAGCCGAGGCGTCGCAGCGTCCGGACGAAGGTCTGCGCACCGGGCGTGAGCCGCAGCTCGTCCCGCACGGCGTCGAGGTCGTCGGTCGTCAACCCGGCCAGCAGCTCCACACGAGCCAGCAGCGACTCGTTGAAGTCCAGCTCGCCGGCCATCGCCCGGGCCGTGATGGCCGCGACCTCGGCGCCGACCCCGGCCCGCCGGGCCAGCACGTCGATGGCCTCGTCCTGAATGAGCGTCGAGTCGACGTCGAGCACGACCAGCCGGGTGGCGCGGCGACGCAACCCGGCCGGCTCGACGGCGATGTCGAGCCCGACGTCGTCGGCGGCGCGCACCAGCGCCGCACCGAGGGCGTACCGGTCGTCCGACCGCACGATCATCTCCACGCTCGACGCGGGCTCGGCCGACAGCTGCGACACCCACTCGATGTTGCCCTCGACGTCGGCGATGCACTGGGCCACATGGCTCAGCGCACCGGGCCGCAGCGGTCGCCCGATGATGATGACGTGACTGCAGTCGCCCCGGTCCGGGCGGCGCGCGCTGGTCTCACCGGCGGCGACCGTGACGTCGCACTCCATCCCGAGCGCATCGGCGGCCTTCGCCACCGACCGTCGCAGCGCCGAGACGTCCCCGCGCAGGTCGAACAGCACCGCCAGCACGAGACGGTCACGTACGGCGACCTGCTCCACGTCACGGACGTCGACGTCATAGGCCGCAAGCGCGGCCAGCAACGAGGCGATGACCCCCGGACGGTCACGTCCGGAGAGCGTGGTGAGCACAGAAGTCGGCTGCATGTGTGAACGCGGCCGGGCCACGGACGGCGAGACGCCGCCCTAGCCCTTCGGCGTCGGGTCCTTCTGCCCCTGCCGGTCGCCGTCGGACGCGGCCTTCTCGCCGGCCCGGGTGCCGACGAGCTCCGGGTTCTTGTGCCGGCCACCGGCGTGGGCCTCGGCCTCGAGCCGGTCCAGCAGGTGCGGATAGTGCGCCTCGAACGCCGGGCGCTCGGAGCGGATGCGCGGGATGGAGGTGAAGTTGTGCCGCGGCGGCGGGGAGCTGGTGGCCCACTCGAGGGAGTTGCCGAAGCCCCAGGCGTCGTCGGCGGTGCAGATCTCGCCGTACTTGTAGGACTTGTAGATGTTCCACACGAACGGCAGCATCGCCGCGCCCAGCACGAACGAGCCGATGGTCGAGACCGTGTTCAGCGTGGTGAAGCCGTCGGTGGGCAGGTAGTCGACGTAGCGGCGGGGCATGCCCTTGGCGCCGAGCCAGTGCTGCACCAGGAAGGTCAGGTGGAAGCCGACGAAGGTCAGCCAGAAGTGCAGCTTGCCCAGCCGCTCGTCCATGTAGCGGCCGGTGAACTTCGGGAACCAGAAGTAGATTCCGGCGAAGACGGCGAACACGATCGTGCCGAAGAGCACGTAGTGGAAGTGGGCGACCACGAAGTAGGAGTCGGCGACGTGGAAGTCGATCGGCGGCGAGGCCAGCAGCACGCCGGTGAGCCCACCGAACAGGAAGGTCACCAGGAAGCCGAGACTCCAGAGCATGGGGGTCTCGAAGGTCAGCGACCCCCGCCACATGGTGCCGATCCAGTTGAAGAACTTGATCCCGGTCGGAATGGCGATCAGGAACGTCATCAGGCTGAAGAACGGCAGCAGCACCGCGCCGGTGGTGAACATGTGGTGCGCCCACACCGTCAGCGACAGGGCGGCGATCGACAGCGTGGCCAGAATCAGGCCCTTGTAGCCGAAGCAGGGTTTGCGGCTGAAGACGGGGAAGATCTCGGTGACGATGCCGAAGAACGGCAGCGCCACGATGTAGACCTCGGGGTGGCCGAAGAACCAGAACAGGTGCTGCCAGAGGATCGCGCCGCCGTTGTTGGCCTCGAAGACCTGCGAGCCCATGTGCCGGTCGAGGTAGAGCACCAGCAGCGCGGCGGTCAGGATCGGGAAGGCCAGCAGGATCAGCAGGCTGGTCACCAGGATGTTCCAGGTGAAGATCGGCATCCGGAACATCGTCATGCCGGGCGCCCGCAGCGTGATGACGGTCGTGACCATGTTCACCGCACCCAGGATGGTGCCCAGGCCCGCAACGGCCAGGCCCATGATCCACAGGTCGGCGCCCGCGCCGGGCGAGTTGGTCGCGTCGGTCAGCGGCGAGTAGGCGTACCAGCCGAAGTCCGCGGCTCCGTTCGGGGTCAGGAAGCCCGAGACCGTCGTGATCGCCCCGAACAGGTAGAGCCAGTAGGAGAAGGCGTTCAGCCGCGGAAACGCGACATCCGGCGAGCCGATCTGCAACGGCAGCACCAGGTTCGCGAACGCGAACAGGATCGGCGTCGCGAACAGCAACAGCATGATCGTGCCGTGCATCGTGAACAGCTGGTTGTACTGCTCCTGCGACAGCAACTGCCGCCCCGGCCGGGCCAGCTCGATGCGCATCAGCAGCGCCATGGCGCCGCCGAGGGCGAAGAAGACCAACGACGTGACCAGGTACATCCGGCCGATCATCTTCGGATCGGTCGTGCGCAACAGCTGACTGAACATCGAGCCCTTGGCCGTCTCGTGCACCGGGTAGGGGCGGGCGACGATGGGCTCCGGGCCGTCCGGTTGTGCTCCTGACGGCGTGGGCTCGGCGGTCGTGGTCACACTGTCCCCTTGTTCTGCTGCCGTGCCGGCGATGCCGGACGTGGTACCGGCAACCAGAATAACCCGGGTTGATGTCCGGTTCAGGGTGGGGGCGTCGCCGCGACGACACCACAGTTGTCACGGTCCGTCTCAGGTGAAGTCTGCGTTTCCTCGTATACGCTCGGCTCCGGGTGGATCCTGACCGGCGTCCGCCCATCCGGGTTCGTCGTACCGGGAGCCTCACGCAGCGCCCCGCTCTCCGGCCCTCGGCCGGACGACCAGCAGCAGGGAGGTGTGCGCATGGGCAGGCGATGGCCGGACGCCCAGGCGTTCCGCCCGGACCCTGTCGCCGCGTCGCGCCCGTCCGGTCGGCAGTCCCTCGCGCTGGCGCTCGCGCTGGTCCTGATCGCCGGGGCCGCCGCCGCCGTGTCCTTCCTCGTCCGGCCCGACGACGCGCGCAGCTTCCGGCTCTTCCACGGCTCGGCCTTCCTCGCCGACACCGTCGCCCCGGTGTCGGTCGACCTGGCCACCGGCCAGCCCACCGTCCGGCTGGTCAACGCCACCGCGCAGGTCGGGGCGAGCCGCGCCAGCGACCTCGCGGTCGTCCCGATGAGCGACGGCACGCTGCTGCTGAACAAGCGCACCGGCGAGTTCAACGTCGTCGACCGGACCGGTTTCGTCATGAAGACCGACGGTGGTGTCGTGCTGCCGCGCCGGGAGGGCTCGACCGGCGCGGTGGGGATCGCATCGGCGCACTTCGCCTTCATCGAGCAGACCGGGCCGAGCGGGACCTCGGTGTACCTGGTGGGTTCCACGACCGTGCAGAGCGCCGAGAACGGCACAGCGAAACCACGTGCCTTCCAGTCGCTGGCCGCGCCCACGAGCACCGCGGCCGGGACCTCGGTCAGCGTCGGCGACGACCTCTGGCTGCTGTCGGGCAACCTGCCGAACCGGACCCTGCACCGGCTCAGCCTGCCGGACGACAGCAGCCCCGGGGCGCGGCTCGCGGTCACCGGCCACGGGGCCGTCGACGGCCCGTCGGCGCTGGCCACCGCCGGGCGCACGGTCGGAGTGGCGACCGGCGATCACCTCAGCGTCCACCTGCCGGACGGGACGACCCGCACCGACAGCTACCCGGCCGTCGCCGGGCTCGACACCGTCCGCCCCGCCACCGGCGCCGGCGGCCGGCTGGCCTTCCTGCTGCACGGCAGCGACGGCTGGCAGCTCGTGTCCTGCGCCGCCGACGGCTCGGACCTGCGCGGTCCCGTCCCGCTGACCCGCGTCGCCCCCACCGCCCACCTGATCGCGCCGGCCGTCAGCCGCGGGCACCTCTACACGATGGACACCGGCAGCGGCCAGTTCCTCGAGCTCGGGTGGGACGGCAGCACGAGCGGCCTGTCCCGCGTCTCGCGCTACCCACTGGCGCACCGCGCGGGCCGGCCGATCGAGACCGGCGGCTTCGGCGACGCGTACGCGCTCAGCCGCGGCCCCCGCGTGGTGTTCAACTCGCCGAGCCACGGCGACGCCGTCGTCGTGTTCACCGACGGCAGCCGGCCGCCGCTGGTGATCGCGAAGTCGGCCGCGGTCACCGTCAGTGCCTCCGGCGACGCCGAGGCGATCGCACGCAGCCGCGCCGAGACGCTCCCGAACGCGTCGCCCCCGTCGTCCTCGGGGCCGACGCCGAAGCCGCCGGCCCCGAAACCGGCCCAGGCCCCGGTCAACGACAAGATCGACTGCTCGGCGACGTCGCAGAAACCGCACATCCCGTTGCTCGGGCAACCCCAGTCGGGGTCCCGCTCGGTGCTGCTGACCTGGACCTACCCCGTCACCGGCCAGAGCGACTGCGTGCCCAGCACCTACGTCGTCACCGCCGAGACCACGAGCGACGCCGCGCCCGCTCCGCCGGGCCCGGTGACGGTCACCGGGCAGCAGAGCGTGAACCTGGGCGGGCTGTTCCCGTCGACCCGCTACCGCATCACGGTGACCGCCTACCTCAACGGCCGGGGAACCCGGTCGGCGCCGATCCAGATCGTCACCGGACCGGAGGGCCCCACGGCACCCCGGCACGTCACCGTGGCGGCCGACGACGCCGGCAACTGGACCGCCTCCTGGGACTCGTGCGGCACGGCCGGCGGCGGCTGTGTGCCGCCGGCGAGCTGGCGGGTCATCCCCCAGATCTGCGACGGCAAGGCGCTCGCCGCCAGCCCGTCCCCGACGGAGATCCGCGCGGACCCGACCTCGGTGACCCAACCCACCGTCACGCTGCACGGCGGCGACGGGCTGCTCGGGCGCGGCGTCAGCCTCTCGGTCGTGGGGGTGGGGGCCGGCGGCATGGTGGGCACGCCCTCGAGCCCGTCGGCGTGCGTCACCAGCTGGGCCGACCCGGTCGCCGATGCCCTGCAGCTCAGCGCGAGCAAGCCCGCCGACACCACGCCCGAGGGCACCTCCACCACCACGCTGGCACTCGACCTGGGCGCCGACCCGGTCCGTGACGTCGGCGGCGTCGGCGCCACGGTGGTCTTCACCCTCGCCGGGGCGTCGTCCCACACCCAGACGGTGACCGTCGACGGCCGCTCGTCCACCGCGTCGGCGACCTTCGACAACATCCGCCCCGGCGTGGCCTACCGGGCCACCGCGAAGGTGATCCCGCCCGGCCATCCGGACGCCGCCGTCGCTCTCGGGCCGGTATCGGTGTCCACCCGCGCCGCCTGGCCGGGCTACACGCTCTACACCAGCTGCGCGAAGGCCGACCCGCTCGGCCTGAGCTGCAACCTGGTCGTCCGGGTCTCGGGCATCTCGTCGGCAGCGGCCGGCGGGGAACGCTTCGCGCTGACGTCGGACAGCCGGATCCAGTGCGGGCAGACGGCCGCACCTCTGAGCCAGGACGCGTTCGACCCGTCCCAGACCGAGATCATCCGGCCCGGGCTGTCGCAGCTGGCGGGCTTCTACGGTTCCTGCACGGTCGTCCTCACCTTGAAGGAGGACGCGAGCGCCTCGCCGCCGCTGTACTACGGCGGCCTGCCCTCGACCACGGCCCAGGCCGACGTGAACCTCGGGCCGCCGGTCAAGGCCAGCGTGGGTCCCGGCGACTTCGACGCCGCCTGGGACCCCAGCGGCACCATCGCACTGCGCTACACCGGCAACTCGAACGTCGGCCAACTCACGGCCGGATGGAGCGAGAGTTCGTCCGCCCCGGCGGACGGCAGCGGCAACCAGGCGACCTGCGGCTCGACCACCGGCCGCCCCGGGACCCAGACCGCCACGCAGGTGCCGGTGTCGGCCGCCTGCGTCAACACCTACGGCGGCCAGTCCGAGGGATGGTCGGTGGCGGTGAGCTATCGCGACGCCACCGACGGGACGAGCCACACCGTCGTCGTCCCGGTCGCCGGCGCGCCGCCGACCTACCAGCCCTGCGCGCCGTCCGGGGCGAGCGCATCCTGGAACGCGACGAGGGATGCCGGCGTCTCGTTCGCCTTCGCGGGCGGCGAGGTCGCCGGCTGCTCGGCCGCGGTCCTGCAGCTGACGACGGCCGACGGCACGGCGTGCAGCGAGTACGACCAGCCCGCTTCCGGCGCGTTCCCGTCCGCCGTCACGCTGCCGGTGTCGTGCACGGCCACCCCCGCCGCCGGGTGGACGGTGAAGGTCTCGTGGCAGAACCCCGACGGGTCGACATCCACCCTCGCCCCGGACGTTCCGGTGACCGGCGAGCCGCCACCGTAGGCTCGCACCCACGCGTCACCATGAGACCCGAGTGAATCGAGGAGCCCGTGTCCGGTCCGGCCCACGCCGACACCCGTGTGGCGCGCGACGTCGAGCGGCTGTGCCGGAACATGGCTCAGGTGATCCAGGGCAAGTCCGAGGTCATCCGCACCGCCGTGATCTGCCTGCTGGCCGAGGGGCACCTGCTGCTCGAGGACGTACCGGGCACCGGCAAGACCTCCCTCGCCCGCGCGCTGGCCTCCTCCATCGCCGTGCCGTGGCACCGCATCCAGTTCACCCCCGATCTGCTGCCGTCCGACGTCACCGGGACGTCGGTCTACAACCAGGCCAGCCAGCAGTTCGAGTTCAAGCCCGGTCCGGTGTTCGCGAACATCGTGGTCGCCGACGAGATCAACCGTGCCTCACCCAAGACGCAGTCGGCCCTGCTCGAGGTCATGGAGGAGGGCACGCTCTCGACCGACGGCGTCGTGCACGAGATGCCCCGCCCGTTCATGGTGGTCGCCACCCAGAACCCGCTGGACATGGAGGGAACCTACGTCCTGCCGGAGGCGCAGCTCGACCGCTTCCTGATGAAGGTCTCGGTCGGCTATCCGACCGCCGAGGCCGAGGCCGAGGTGCTGCGCACCCAGAAGATGGGCGCGACCGTTCCGCGCCTGGCGCCGGTGGTCAACGCCGCAACCGTCCTGGACCTGATCGCCGCGGTGCGCGATGTCGAGGTGGCCCCGGCGCTCGAGGAGTACATCGTCGCGGTGGCGACGGCGACGCGATCGATGTCCGAGCTGCGGCTGGGAGTGTCGCCGCGCGGCAGCCTCGCCCTGTTGCGGGCTGCGCGGGGCTGTGCCGCCGCGGCCGGGCGCGACTACGCCCTGCCCGAGGACGTCAAGGAGATGGCGCCGCACGTGCTGTCCCACCGCGTCATCCTGCACACCGACGCCGAGGTCCAGGGCCGGACCGCGAGCGAGCTGATCTCGCGGGCCGTCCGCTCGGTCCCGATACCGCGCGCCGCCGCCGCGGGGTGATTCGGCTGCCATGACCGGCTTCGGAGTGGCGACGCTGCTCGCCGGGGTCGCGTCACTGGTGACGGGCCTGCTGCTGAGCTGGCTGTCCTTCGACCTGCTGGGCATCGGGTTGCTGGTCGTCGTGCTCGCCGGTCTGGTCACGGTCGTCCGACCGTCCCGGTTGCAGGTGGAGCGCGAGATCCAGCCGCCGCGGGTTCCGAAGGGCTCCCCCGCGATCGCGTTCCTCCGCTTCGCCAACCGCAGCCGCCGCAGCCACCCGCTCGCGGTCGCGACCCAGCCGTTCGGCGGGCAGCGGGTCCGCACGGTGATCCCCCGGCTGCGGGGCGGCGAGCGCGGTACCCGCGCCTACCGGCTGCCGACCCGGAACCGGGGCGTCTTCGACGTCCCGCCGCTCGAGGTGTCGCGCCGGGACCCGTTCGCGCTGTTCCGGCTGTCGCACCAGCACGCCGAGCCGACCCGCATCTGGGTGTATCCGCGCATCGTGCCGCTGCGGCCGCTGCCCACCGGGCAGACGCGCCACCTGGAGGGTCCGTCGTCGGACACCGCGCCGGCCGGCAACATCACCTTCCACCGGCTGCGCGAGTACGTCGAGGGCGACGACCTGCGCCTGGTGCACTGGCGCTCCACCGCGCACGCGGGGCGGCTGATCGTCCGGCACAACGTCGACACCTCGCAGCCGTACTCGACCGTGGTCCTGGACCAGCGTCCGAGCCGCTACACCGAACAGACCTTCGAGGAGGCCGTCGACGTCGCGGCCTCGGCGGTGGTCGCCGCCGGGGAGGACAAGGCCCCGGTGGAGTTGCGGCTGACCGGTGGCGCGGTCGTCGGAGGCCCGGGCGGCAGGGACACCACCCCACTGGTCGACCACCTCACCGCGGTACGGGCCGACGCGACCGGCAGCCTGCGGACCCAGCTGCTGGGGCTGCGCCGCGGCCGCGACGGCACGTCCCTGATCATCGTCACCGGGGTGCTCGACGCCGACGACCTGCCCTACGTGGCCGCGCTGCGGCGGCGCTTCGACCGGGTGGTCCTGATCTCGCTCGACACCGAGCACGAGGGTTCGGCCCCGCGGCTGTCCGGTGTCCGGGTGATCCTCGCCGCGGACGCCGACGCCGCCGCGGCGTCGTGGAACCTGCTGGGGGTGCACCAGTGAGCGCCGGGCCCGCGCCGGCGTCGGCGGTGCGGCGCCTCGTGCCCTACGCCCTGCTGCCCCTGGCCGTGGTCGCGTGCGTCCTGGCCTCGGCGCCGTGGTTCCGGCTCTTCCCGGCCGCAAGCTTCGCGGTCCCCCTGGTCGGGACCGCCCTGCTGAGCGTGTTGCTGCCGGTGCTCGTGATCGCCATCGGTGCCCGGCGGGTCTGGCTGACCGCCCTGCTCGACGTGGCCGGCTTCCTGTTCTTCACCGCCCTGGTGACGCTGCACCAGCCGCTGGGCTTCGCCACGCTCTGGACGGCGCTGCTCCACGGCCCGTCGGAGATCCTCACCTTCGCCCTGCCGCTGTCCGAGCCGCGGTCGTTGATGGTGGCGCCGATCGCGCTGTGCTGGCTCGGCGGTGCCGTGTTCGGCGAGTGTCTCGGCCGCTCGTGGCGCGGCGTCGCGCCGTACGCCACGCTGCTGCTCACCTTCGGGCTGGCCTATGCCGGCAGCACGCGGGGCATCACCGACGCCGGGTCGGCGCGCCGCTACGACACGCTGCTGGCCGGGGGGCTGCTGCTGGTTCTACTGCTGCTGCGCGCCGGACAGGCCTGGCTGCAGCAGGACGACGACGCCGACGCGGCCCAGACCGAGGGCGCGCTCCCCCTGCGCGCGCTCGGCCTCGGGGCGCTCGGTGCGCTCGTCGCGACGCTGGTGGCGGTGCTGGTGGTGCAGACCTCGCCGTTCCGCGGAGCCACGAGCGTCACCGCCCGCACCCCGCCACTGAGCCGCTCCTTCCCGATCACCCCGCTGTCGTTCGTGGCCGGCCTGCGCCCCGACCGGCCGGACGCGCCCGGGCAGCCGGTGTTCGACGTGACGATCAACCACCCCTCCTCGCGCTACGTCGCCCTCGCCGACGTCAACATCTACGACGGTGACGGCTGGACCTTCGACCGGCAGTTCCGGCCGTCGGGTGGCGTGCTCGCCGCGGGTCCCGACCCCGGCGCGCGCCCCCGCGGCCCGGCGGTGACGCAGCGCTACCGCATCGTCGGCGGCGCGCTGACCACGGCTCCGTGGATGCCGTTCCAGTACCGGCCGCAGTCGGTGACGGGGGTCGCCGTCGACGTCGATCAGAGCACCGGCATGATCGTGCCCCGCCGGGAACTGCGGCCGGCCCAGACCTACACCGTCCGCTCGCGGGTCCCGAGCACGGTGCTCGGGACGCTCCCGCGAACCGCGCTGCCGGGGACGGCCGCCCCGCCGGAGGACACCGTTCTGCCGTTTGAGGTCCGCTCCTCGCTCGACGCCGTCATCAGCACGCTCGAGGACGAGACGCAGGTCCCGCGGACCCAGCCGCTGGCCTTCCTGCAGGCGCTCGCCCGGGACTTCGCGCAGAACTACGCCCTGTCCGGCCGCACCACGATCACCCGCGACGGGCAGACGTCGTCGGCCACGCCCTCGGGCTCCCCCGCGCCCTCCCCGACCGCCGAGGCGTCACGCACGGTGGCGGTGCGCGCCGGAGGCAACAGCTTCGCCAGCGTCCTCGCCTCGATCCTCGGCCCGACGCACAGCGCGACCCCCGAGCAGTTCGCCACGCTCATCACGCTGATCGCCCGGCAGTTGAACATTCCCGCCCGACTGACCACCGGCTTCCGGCTGCCGGCCGGCCGGGGCGCGGTCACCGCGGCCGGCACCTACACGGTGACCACCCGCGAGGCCTGGACGTGGGCCGAGGTTCCGGTGCGGGGACGGGGCTGGGTGGTGGTGGACGGCTCGCCGTCGGCCTACTCGACCAGCCGGCCGACCCCCAGCCTGTCGGCCCGCCCGACCCAGTCGCCGAGCCCGACGGCGGCCCCCAGCGCGCTGCTGACGCAGGCTCCGACGCCGGGCACCGGCAACGCGGCGGCCCCACCGAGCTCGGTCCCGGTGGCCCGCTACGTCACCGGGGCGCTGATTGCGTTGGCGCTTCTGGTCCTGGTGCTCGTCCCGCTGCTGTTCCTCGGCGGACTCGTCGTGCGCAAGCGGTGGCGATTGCGGCGGCGCGGCCACGGCACGCCCCGGGAGCGGCTCGCCGGGGCGTGGCAGGAGACCCTCGACATGCTCGTCGAGTCCGGCATGCCGCCGGTGTCGACGCTGACCGGGGCCGAGGTCGTGGCGGCCGCCGAGCAGCGGTACGGGCCCGAACCGGCGGCCGCCGTGCGGGGCCTCGCCGAGTCGGCGAACCGCGCCATCTTCCACCCAGGTTGGGAACCGTCCGCCGCCGACGCCGACGAGGCCTGGCGGGCGGAGCGCACGCTGCGCCGCCACGTTCGCGGCACCCTCGACGTCGGCGAGCGCATCCACGCCCGGCTGCGCTACGCCCGCCGGCGGTCGACCCCGGTAGCGGCCGTGCCGCGGTCGTGGTCCGACCCGAAGCCTCCGAGGCCGGCGCGTGGCGGGCGACGGCCCGGCGGCCGCCGACAGCACTGACTCGGTGTCCTTCACACCCCGGGCGGCCCCGAACAGGGCCACCTCGCTGCGCCACGCTGCACGTTCTCTTACTCGCCCCTGTGGTGAACGGGTCAGGATGCAGTCATGAGCGCCGATTCGTACGCCGATCTGCTGGAACGCCTGTTCGCCACGTACGAGGCTCGGCACGGCTTCGTGGCCATCGAAAACGTTGCGACGCAGTGCCGGACGGAATTGGCCGGGCAAACCTCGCCCGGTGCTCATCTCGAGCTGCTCGAAAGACTCGCGCGGCAGCGCCTCGACGATCTGCCCTCCTCGCTCGCGTCCCGCTGACTGCATCCGCTACAGAGCGAGGATTCCCCGCAGGCCATTGTCGACGTCGCTCATCAGGCTGTCGGGAATCTGCTCGACGAGATCTGCGAGTTCGGTCTTGTTGAGCGTGGCCAGACCGGTCACGTTGACGACGGAGTCGCGCGGTAGGCCGGTGGCGGACGCCGGGAGAAACGTGTTACCCGGCAGGGTCGCCAGCGACGTGTTGGACGTGACGACAGCAACGAGCACGGTGGCAAGCCTGCTCGCGTTGTAGGAGTCGGCTTGGATCACCAGTACCGGCCGGCGCTTGGCCGGTCGGCTCCCGGAGGCCGTGCCGAGATCGGCCCAGTAGATCTCCCCTCTGTGAATCACCACTCGTCGTCGATCATCTGCAACGTGCGCCGCCCGGCGTTGACGGCAGCCGCAGCGCTGTCGTCCGTGGTGTCGACGCGCGCGAGGGCGGCGTCGATCTGTGCGACCAGTGACTGGGCGTCCAGTTCGTCGAGGTAACGCGCAGCTGCACGGGAAAAGAACTCTGATCGACTCATGCCGAGGGACTCGGCTCGGCGGGTTGCGCGCTCGAAGGTCGGATCCGGAACCGAGATGGCAGTCTTCACATCCTGAGTATAACCTGGTATTACCGCGTGGTCGCGACCCTATGCTGACCGGGGCTGGATGCGTTCAGCCGCCACCCGCCCATCGTCGGCTGGCCTCCAGCAGGGCGTGGATGGAGGCCAGCTCCGCGACCGGCCGGCGCGTGGCCGGCAGTTCGACGTGCCCGGCCCGCGTCACCGCCACCAGACGACCCGTAGCACCGCCGCCGGCCCGCTCGTCGCGAATCGCCTCGAAGCCCAGGACCTCCGGCCACGGCAGGGTCGCTCGCCGGTGCCAGGAGCGCAGCCGCAGCCCGGTGGCGTCCACCCGCAGGAGGGCCGAGCCGGAGCGCAGCGTCAGCCGGCGGCCCGGCAAGCCCGACAAGCCCGACAAGGTCTGCTCGTGGGCGGGATCGCCCGTCGACGGGCACCCCTCCGGCGCCGCCGGGGCCTCCGGAGCGGCGTGGCGAGCCGTGGCGGCGGTGTCGCGCAGCAGCTCGGCGAGCCGGCCGGCCGAGGCCGGCCGCCACTCCGGGGCCTCGGACAGCGCCCCGGTGAGCACCCGCAGGACCGCCGCCCGTTGGCGCTCCGGTGGGTGGCGGGCACCGAGCCTGGCCTCCGGAGTCACCTCAGGTGGCGCCTCGGGCGCCGTCCAGGCCTCGTCGCCGGTCAGCAGCCGGGTCAACACCGCCGCTATGCCGTAGACGTCGGCGGCGACCGACGCGGGCTCGCCGCGGCGCCGCTCGGGGGCGAGGTAGGCGGCCGGCACGTCGTCGGCAGCCGGCACCTCGGCGGCCCCGAAGCCGGCGAGCGCCGGCATCCCCCGGCCGGTCGCGAGGACGGCGCCGGGCTGCAACCAGCCGTGCAGCACCCCCGCCTCGTGCGCGAGGTGCAGCGCGTCCGCCAGGCCGGTGCCGAGCCGCGCGACCGCGGCGGCCGACCGCACCGGAGCCGGCGGGGTGTCCAGCCGCTGCCAGAGGCTCTCGGAGCAGTGTTCGAGCACGACGACCGGGACCCCGTCGCCGCCGGGCACCGCCTTCAGCACGCTCACCAGATTGGGGTGAGCCGGCAGCGACGCCAGCGCCTGCACCGCCTCGCGGACCGGGCCGGGGTCGCCGCCGCGCTCGACGACGACCTCGAGCGTGACCGGCCGACCGGTGGCGGACTCCCGCCCGTGAAACCGCTCCGGCAGCAGACCGGGGGTGGCCTGGAACGGCGTGACCTCGGCGAAACCGGGGAACCGGTGGCCGGGTGCGGGCGCTCGCGGTGGCGTCACAGCTGCACCTCCCCGACCGCGGCGCGACCGAGACTACCCCGGGCCCCCTCGCGGGGGGCGTTGCAAGCACTCGTCGGCCGGGCCCGGGCATGAGAAGGTGTCGCGATGAACCGCTCACGGGTGCGGGCGGCGGCCCTGGCCGGTTTGCTCGCGAGCGCGGGGACCTCCCACTTCGCGGTACCGGGGATCTACGACACGATGATTCCCACGACGCTGCCGGGGCCGCCCCGCAGCTGGACCCTGGGCTCCGGCGCGGCCGAGCTGGCCGTGGCCGCCGCGCTTCTGCTCCCGCCCACGCGGCGGTTCGGGGCGCTCGCCGCGGCGGGGCTGTTCCTCGGAGTGCTGCCGGCGAACGTCAAGATGGCATTGGACGCCCGCCACAGCGACTCGTCCGCCTACCGGGTGGGCACGCTGCTGCGGATCCCGCTTCAGGCCCCGCTGGTCGCCTGGGCCTGGCGGGTCCGCGCCGACGCCGGCTGATCCGGCGCCTCGCGTTCGTCCGGTTCCGCGGGCTCCGGTGGCGGGGTCTCGCCGCGGTCGGCCGCGACGACGGCGCCGTGCACGGTGCGCAGCGCGACGGCGGCGAGCAGCACCGTGGCGGTGCCGAGCAGGAAGGGCACGTGGGCGTTCGTGGCGATCACCAGCTTGGAGGCCACGAACGGCGCGAGCCCGCCGCCGATGAACCGGACGAAGCCGTAGGTCGCCGAGGCCACCGGACGCTCGACCGGCGCGATGCTCATGACCGCGGTGGTGACCAGCGTGTTGTTCACCCCGATGAAGATGCCGGCGACGATCACCGCCGCGACGACGACGTTCGGATGGTCGGACCAGATGCCGATCGCGGCGAGGTCGGCCGCCATGAGCACGAAATTGCCGTAGAGCGTTCCTGCCGTCCCGAAGCGGGAGCGCAGCCACGGGGCGCCCCAGATCGCGAACAGCGCCACGAGCACACCCCACCCGCAGAACACCAGGCCCAGCTGCTGCGGGGTGAGATCACCCATGAGGAACGGCGAGTAGCCCAACAGGGTGAAGAAGCCCCAGTTGTAGAGCAGGCCGACGACGCTGGTGGTGGCGAGGCTGCGGTGCCGCAGCGCCTTGAGCGGCTCGCTGATGCGCTCGTGCCGAGTCGGTTTCGGCGTCGGCGGGAGCAGGACGATGGTGGCGATCAGCGCGACCGCCATGAGCACCGAGACCCCGAAGAAGGGCCCGCGCCAGCTGATCGAGCCGAGCTCGCCACCCGCGATCGGCCCGAGCGCGATCCCGATGCCCAGCGCGGTCTCGTAGAGGATGATCGCTCCGGCGAAGCCGCCGGCGGCCGACCCGACGATGACCGCCAGCGAGGTCGCGATGAACAGGGCGTTGCCCAGACCCCAGCCGGCCCGGAAGCCGACGATGTCGCCGATCGAGCCGCTGCTGCCGGCCGCGGCGGCGAAGACCACGATCAGGACGAGGCCGGCGATGAGCGTGCGTTTGGCTCCCAGCCGGCTGGAGACCCAGCCGGTGACCAGCATGGCCACCGCGGTGACGACCAGGTAGCTGGTGAACAGCAACTCGACCTGGGACGGGCTCGCCCCGAGCTTGTCGCGCAGCGAGGGCAGGATCGGGTCGACCAGCCCGATGCCCATGAAGGAGATGACGCAGGCGAAGGCGACGGCCCACACCGCCTTCGGCTGGCGGAAGGGGCTCGACTGGCTCGACTGGCTCGACTGCGCGGCGTCACTCGCGGTCTGCGTGCTCATCCTCATCTCCTCTGCTGCGCGCCGGACCGGCTGGCTCCCCGGCCACGGTAACGCAACTTAGTTAGGCAAGCTAACTAATCAGCCGGTGGCGCCCACATCGAGCGGGCGCGAGACACTGGTCGGGTGAGTCCCGCCACGACGCCGCACGACCAACTCGATCACCACGTTCGCACCGACCTGGCGGATCTCACGCCCGGGGCCGGCGACCGGCCCGCCGGCCCGGACGAGCTCACGATCTTCGACGCGATGGCGGCCAGCCGGCTGCTCGACATCCACGCCCGCCGGATGCGCGAGCACGGACGCGGCTTCTACACCATCGGCTCGGCCGGGCACGAGTCGAACGCGTTCGTCGCGGCGGCGCTGCGCAGCACCGACCCCGCCCTGCTGCACTACCGTTCCGGCGGCTTCTTCCTCGCCCGCGCCCTGCTCGCCGGCCGCAGCCTGGACGAGGCGGTGCGGGCAGTTCTGCTCAGCATGCTCGCCGGCACCGCGGACGTGGCCTCGGGCGGGCGGCACAAGGTGTGGGGCGACGCCGACCTGGCCGTGATCCCGCAGACCTCGACCATCGCCTCGCACCTGCCGCGCGCGGTCGGGGTGGCGCTCTCGGTCGCGCGCGCCAAGCGGTTGGACGTCCCGTCCCGGTGGGCCGACGACGCGGTCACCGTCTGCTCGTTCGGCGACGCCTCGCTGAACCACTCCACCGCAGTCGGAGCGCTGAACGCCGCGGGCTACTGCGCCGCCCAGGGCCTGCCGCTGCCGTTGCTGTTCGTGTGCGAGGACAACGGCATCGGCATCTCGGTACCGACCCCGCAGGGCTGGGTGGCGCGCGCGGCGCAGCGTCCCGGAATCCGCTACCTCGGCGCCGACGGCGACGAGCCCGGTGCGGCCCGCGCGGCGGCGCGCGAGCTGGCCGAGGCGGTGCGTCGCGACCGGCGGCCGGCGCTGCTGCACCTGCGCACGGTCCGCTATCTCGGCCACGCCGGCACCGACGTGGAGTCCGGCTACCGGGCGGCCGCCGCACTGGCCGCCGACCGCGACCGCGATCCGCTGCTCGCCTACGCCCGCCACCTCGGCGCCAGCGGACTGGCCGAGCGCTACGACGAGATCGGCGAGCTGGTCGAGAAACTCGCCGTCGAGCTCGCCGACACCCCCACGCTGACCAGTGGCGAGGAGGTCATGGCCCCCCTCGCCCCGCGCCGCCGCGCGACCGCGCCGACCCCGGCCACCTCCGCGGAGCGTGCCCGCGTCTTCGGTGGTCGCCTGCCCGAGGACGCCGGGCCGCTCACGCTCGCGCAGTCGATCAACGCCGCACTGACCGACGCCCTCGCGGCCCGCTCCGACATGCTCGTCTTCGGCGAGGACGTCGGACGCAAGGGCGGCGTCTACGGCCTCACCCGGGGCCTGGCCCAGAAGTTCGGCGCCGCCCGTGTCTTCGACACGCTGCTGGACGAGCAGTCGATCCTCGGCTTCGGCCTGGGGCTCGGCGTCAGCGGGCTGCTGCCCGTCCCGGAGATCCAGTACCTCGCCTACCTGCACAACGCCGAGGACCAGCTGCGCGGCGAGGCCGCCAGCCTGCGCTTCTTCTCCAACGGGGCGTTCACCAACCCGATGGTGGTGCGCGTGGCCGGACTGGCCTACCAGAAGGGCTTCGGCGGCCACTTCCACAACGACAACGCCGTGGGCGTCCTGCGCGACATCCCCGGGCTGGTGGTCGCGGTCCCGTCCCGTCCCGAGGACGCCGGGCCCATGCTGCGGTCCTGCCTCGCCGCCGCGGCCGACACCGGGCAGGTCAGCGTCTACCTCGAGCCGATCGCGCTCTACCACGAACGCGACCTCCACGAGACCGGGGACCGCGGCTGGCTCGGCTCCTACTCCCCCACCGACGCCGGGACGGACGCGCCGATCGGCTCGGCACGCGTCCACGGCGACGGCGACGACCTCACGCTCGTGACCTTCGGCAACGGGCTGCGGATGAGCCTGCGGGTCGCCGCCCGGCTCGCCGCCGATGGTCACCACGCCCGGGTCCTGGACCTGCGGTGGCTCGCACCGCTGCCGATCAACGACGTCCTGCTCGCCGCCGCAGAAACCGGCCGGGTGCTGGTGGTGGACGAGACCCGCGTCTCGGGCGGCGTCGCCGAGGGCGTGCTCGCCGGCCTCGTCGACGCCGGGTTCCCCGGCCGGATGGCCCGCGTCGCCAGCCGGGACAGCTTCGTCCCGCTCGGCGACGCGGCGAACCTGGTCCTGCTCGGCGAGGCCGAGATCGAGGACGCCGCCCGCCGGCTGCTGGCCGCGCCCGCCCGACGGGTATCCAGCTGAGGTGGCCGACAGCGTCGACTCCGCCTCCTACGGTGGCGTGCCCGCCGAGGCCCCGCCGCTGGCGGGCCCGACGATGTTCGCCCAGGAGTGGCTCGATCTGGCCTTCCTGCACTGGCCCGTCGACCCCGACGCGGTCGCCCGGTTCTTCCCGCCCGGTGTCCGACCCGACGTCTGGCGCGACGGCGCGACCTACGTCGGGCTCGTGCCGTTCCGGATGCACAACGCCGGCTGGGGCAGCCGATGGCCGATCCCGTTCTTCGGCTCGTTCTACGAGTGGAACGTGCGGCTGTACTCGGTCGACGCCGCCGGCCGCCACGGCGTGCTGTTCCGCAGCCTGGACGCCAGCCGGCTCGCCGTCGTCGCCCTCGCCCGGCTGGCGTTCCGGATCCCCTACCGCTACGCGCACATCGAGTCCCGCCGCTTCGACGACCGGGTCGAGTGGCGGCTGCGCCGGCGCGGCCTGTCCCGCCCCCGGAGCGATCTGCGGCTGCGGGTGGGGGAACGCACGCAGCCGACCCCGCTGGAGGTCTTCCTCACCAGCCGCTGGGGAATGCACGCCCCCTTCGGCCGGACGGCGATGTGGGTGCAGAACCACCACGGGCCGTGGCCGCTGCACACCGCCGAACTGCTCGAGCTGAACGACGAGCTCGTCGCGGCGGCCGGCATCGAGCCGGTCGGCCCGATGCTGCGACCGCTGTGGTCGCCGGGCGTGCACGCGCGCTTCTCCCCGCCGCGGGCCGTGGCCGCCGAGGGCAGCCGGACGCGCGCGCCGTCCCGGTCCCGCCTGCTTCCTCGCGGAGCGGCGTTCCCCGAGCCCGGCTGAGGACGGCCGCCGGGCGAGCCACGTCGCGCCGCGAAGGCGGAGATGAGAACCGGAGGGTTCTCACAATTTCACCCCATTAGCTTCCGCTCGTGGGGGGAGCGACAGGGTTGGCGGTGCGGAGCGTGAGCGCGCGCCGGATCCTCAGCGCGCTGGCGCCGATGTCGCTGTTCGTCTCGTTGAGCGCGTCCTGGAAGTTCGACGTCGCCCGGCTGGCCCCGCTCGCCGCGGTGCTGGCCGCCGGGTTCCTGCTCGTCCTGCTGGCCACCGTCCGGGCCCTGACCGTCGGCGAGGAGCGCCTGCCCCGCCTCGATCTGCAGGTGCTGGGGCTCGGGGCCGCGCTGTTCCTCGCCGAGCACGCGATGGTCTTCCGGAGCCGCTACGTCGGCCGCACCGACGAGTCCCGCCTCGGGGAGGGTGCGCTGCGGGCGCTGCTCGCCGGCCGCGATCCGTACCGCGTCCGGATTCCCGACCCGACCGGCACCCACCTGCTCACCGGAGCGCCGGTGACCCATTACGAGTACCCGCCGCTCACCCTCGACCTGGGCTGGCTGCTGCACCACCTCTCCTCCCGCCTGGCCCACCCCTGGGCCGTCGCGACGCTCGCCGTGCTCGTCACGGGAGTGATCACTTTCGCCGCCCTGCCGGGGCACTGGCGGCCGGCGGCGGTGACGGCGGTGTTCGGCTTCGGCCTGCTGGGCCCCTATGCGGCCGACGGCTTCCCGATCGTCGTCGCGCTCCCGCTGCTGTGCCTGGCGGCCTGGTGCTGGACCGGGATCGGCCGGGGTGGACGGCTCGGGAGCCGCGGTGTGCTTCAGGCGATCGCGTTGGGCCTCGCACTCGCGACCCAGCAGATGGCCTGGTTCGTCGCGGTCTTCCTGGCCGTGGCGCTGTGGGTGGTGCGCCGGGGGGAGTTGTCCCATGGCCGCACCTTGGGCGTCCTCACCCGGTTCCTGGCCGTCGCGCTGGCGGTCTTCGCCGTCCTCGACCTGCCGTACGCCCTGCGCGGTCCGGCCGCGTGGTGGCACGGGGTGACCGGCGTCCTCACCCAGGGGGCGGACCCCTACGGTGTGGGCCTGATTCTGGTGGCGCGTTACCTCAGCTCGTACAGCGGGTCGCTGCGCTACTTCGCGGTCGCGACCGCGCTGCTGTTCCTCGCCCTGCTCGCCGTCACGGCGGCGGGGCTGCGCCGGGTGGCTCCGGCGGTGCCGGTCTTCGCCGCGCTGATGTTCCTGCTCAGCGCCCGGTCGAATTCGGAGTACCTGCTGTGTTACATCCCGCTGTGGCTGGTCTGGGCGGGAACCACGGACCCCGCGGCGATCGCCGCCTGCCGGCCGGTCCGACTGCCGCTGCGGCGGCCGGTGCTGACCAGTCCGTTCCGGCGGTTCGCCGCGGTCGCGCTCGCGGTGGCGCCGGCCCTGGCGGTGAGCGCGGCGGCGTTCGCGGTGCCACCGCCGCTGTCGCTGACCGGAGCGACGGTGGTCCGGGGTCGCGCCGGCGCCACCACTGTCCGGGTCGAGGTGACGAACCACACCGGCGGCACGCTGCGTCCCGTCTTCGCCGTCGGGCCGCACGTGCACGGGACACGCTGGTGGGCGGGCGTTCCGCGGCCCGGCCTGGCCCCGCACCGCACCGAGTGGCTCGTCCTGCACCCTGGCCGGGGTCCGGTCCGGCCCGGTCGGCCCTGGTACGTGGTCGCGACGACGGCCGATCCGCCGGCCATCGTCTCCGCCCCTGTCGTCCGGACGCCGGGCGGACGGGAAGGGTATCCGGGGAGGACATCCACGATGAGAGGATCACCATGACGTCATCGCACGAGGACCTGCAGACGAAGCTGGCCGAGCTGAACCAACAGATCGCCGAGCTGGGCGGCGAGGCCGACGCCGCCTTCGCGCAGGCCGGTGGCGAGGCCGACGGCGCTCAGGACCGCGAGGACGTCGCGGCCGAGCTCACCAACGCCGAGGAGAACGAGGCGCTGCTGGAGGCGCTGTACGCCCGCCGGGAGCGGTTGCAGCAGCAGCTCAAGGGCTGAACCCGGCGTCCGCCGGGGCTCGCCGTCAGGCGGTCAGCCGGCCCAGCACGCGGTCGAGGGCCGCGAGCCCCCGGTCGATCTGCTCGGCGGTGACGGTGAGCGCCGGACGGACCCGCAGGTCCGAGATCCCGCAGCCGAGGACGAGCACGTGCTCGTCGCTGCGCAGCGCGGCGATCGCCGCATCGCGCAGTTCCGCGCTCGGCAGCGTGAGCGCGCACATCAGCCCGCGGCCGCGCACGTCGGTGACACCGGCGTACTTCGCGCCGATCGCCGTGAGCCCCTGCAGAAGGTGAGAGCCGAGGGACGACGCCCGCTCGATCAGGCCGTCCGCCTCGATCACCTCGAGGATGCGCCGGGCGCGGACCATGTCGGTGAGGTTGCCGCCCCAGGTCGAGTTCAGCCGGGACGGGACGACGAAGACGTTGTCGGCGATCTCGTCGACCCGACCGCCGGCCATGACCCCGCACACCTGCGCCTTCTTGCCGAAGGCCACGACGTCCGGCTGCACCCCCAGCTGCTGGTAGGCCCAGGCGGTGCCGGTGAGCCCGACCCCGGTCTGCACCTCGTCCAACACGAACAGCGCGTCGAACTCGTGGCACAGCGCCTGCATCGCCTGCAGGAACTCGGGACGGAGGTGGTTGTCGCCGCCCTCGCCCTGGATCGGCTCGGCGATGAAGCAGGCGATGTCGTGCCCGTGCTGCTCGAACGCCGCCCGGGCCGCGGCGAGGGCCTCGCGCTCGGCGGCCTCGACGTCGGCGTGGCCGTTGATCGACGGTGAGGGGATGCGCGGCCAGTCGAACTTCGGGAACCGGGCGACCTTGTTCGGGTCGGTGTTCGTCAGGCTCATCGTGTAGCCGGTGCGGCCGTGGAAGGCCCGCTCGAGGTGCAGCACCTTGCCGCCCAGCGACGCGTCGCGCCCGGCCGCCTCGTTGCGGCGCGACTTCCAGTCGAACGCGATCTTGAGGGCGTTCTCGACGGCCAGGCCACCGCCGTCGACGAAGAACAGGTGCGGCAGCGCCGGGTCGCCCAGCACCCGCGCGAACGTCTCGACGAAGCGAGCCATCGGCACGGTGTAGATGTCGGAGTTGCTGGGCTTGTTCACCGCGACCCGGCCCAGCTCGGCGATCGCGTCGTCGGTGGTGAGTGCCGGGTGGTTCATGCCGAGCGCGGACGAGGCGAAGAAGGTGAACAGGTCGAGGTACTCGGTGCCGTCGCGGGCATCGACCAGCGTCGAGCCCTGTGACCCGTCGAGGTCGAGCACGAGATCGAAGCCGTCGGCGAGCATGTGGCGCGCGATGGTGGTGTGAACCTCGGCGGGGGCCAGGGAGCCGGTGTCGACCGGGCGCAGCGTCGTCATACGGCCACTGTAACGCGAAAAATTCCCGTCAGGCGGTCGGGTCACCGGAACAGTTACGGGATCTCGTTGCGGTGTCCGCGCTCGAAGAACGTCTGCAGGACGACGGTGGTCCGGGTCGAGACGTGGGCCCGGCGCCGGATCTCCCGGATCAGCGCCTCGAGCGCGCTCGGGGACGCCACCCGGACGAACAGCACGTAGGCGTCGTCCCCGGCCACGGAGTGGCAGGCCTCGATCTCGACCAGCTCGCCCAGCCGCTCCGGGGCGTCGTCCGGCTGGGCGGGATCCAGCGGCGTGATGGCGATGAGGGCCGCGAGTGGCAGGCCGAGCGTCTCGGGGTCGACGAGGGCCGTGTAGCCCCGCACGACGCCGGTGTTCTCCAGCCGGCGGACCCGCGCCTGGACGGCCGAGACCGACAACCCGGTGGCCTCGGCGAGGCTCTTGAGCGTGCTGCGGCCGTCCGCGCGCAGCTCCGAGACGATCCGTCGGTCGACGGGGTCGTCGAGCGGGGCGACCGGACGCGCGGTGGCTTCGGGCTCGGTCACAGCGCCGACGATATCCCGCTAGTGCCCCGCCGGCCGGTGACCGGCCCGCTCCGCCGCGACCCGCAGCAGCGCGTCGCCGACCACCGCGGCGATGGCGGCGTAGCCGTGCTCGTTCGGATGGAAGTGGTCGGCCGCCAGCCTGCCGCGCCACGACGCCGTGCGCCGGTCCCGCAACTCGGCGACGACCAGCCCCCGCTCCCGGGCCACCCCCGCCACCGTCTGGTTGACCGCCTCGGCGGCGGCCGTCGGGTTGGGCAGGGTCGCGACGACCGTGCCGGACGGGACCCGGGCGAGGATCTCGCCGACCCGCGCGGGCAGGCCGCGCCGGTGGCGGCGCCGCAGCAGGTCGTTCGAGCCGATCATCAGGGTGACGAGGTCGGGCGGCGGCAGCCTCGTCAGGGCGGGGAGCTGCCGTTCGAGCACGTCGTCGGCCCGGGCGCCGCTGAAGGCGAGGTTGACGACCCGGTGGGGCAGGCCGGCTCCGGCGAGCCGGTCCCGGACCTGCCCGACCCAGCCGCGGTCGTACGCCGGCGCGCCGACGCCCAGGCTCAGCGAGTCGCCCAGCGCGACCCACAGCGGCGTCGTCGACGGCGCGGCGAGCGCGGCCCGATTGTCCCGCTGCCAGGCCTCGGCGAACGGCGCGACCTCGGCGTGGACGCGGGCGATGCCGGGCAGCAGCCGGCCGGCAGCGGCCAGCAGCGGAGGCCGTGGCCGGCCGCTGAGGTTGACGTAGTCGAAGGCCGCGTCGTCCCCATGGCTGTCGATCATGCGGGGGCCGTCGATCACGCGCATCCCCCGACATCGACCACGACGACGGCGATGTTGTCGCGGCCGCCGGCGGCCAGCGCCCGGTCGAGCAGCGCGTCCGCGGCCGCGCCCGGGTCGGCCTCGTCCCGCAACATGACGGCGATCTCGTCGTCGGGCACCTCGTTGGTCAGGCCGTCGGAGCAGACGAGGTACCGCTCGCCCTCCCGGGGTGGGCAGAGCCACAGGTCGGGGGCGGGTGGGGGCACGCTGCCCAGCGAGCGGGTCACGACGTTGCGGCGCGGGTGGACGGCGGCGTCCTCGGCCGTGATGGTTCCCGCGGCCCGCAGCTCCTCCACCTCCGAGTGGTCGACGGTCACCTGGGCGAGCACGTCCTCGCTGAAGCGGTAGACGCGGGAGTCGCCGACGTTGAACACCGCGCACTGCTGCCCACCGTCGATCTCGACGACGGCGAGCCCGGTGAGGGTCGTGCCCATGCCTTGTTGGGCGGGCTTCCGCCGGGTCTGCTCGACGATCAGCCGGTTCGCGTCCCGGATCGCCGCGAGGAGGTCGTCGGGGTGCAGGTGCTGCTCCTCGGCGAGCGCGGCGAGCCGCTCGACGGCCATGCTGCTGGCGACCTCGCCCGCGGCGTGACCGCCGAGGCCGTCGGCGACGGCGACGATCCGGGCCGTCGCCAGCAAGCTGTCCTCGTTGGTGGTGCGCACCCGCCCCTGATGGGTGCGGGCGGCGGACGACATCGTCAGCATGCGCCCTCCCTCCGCCGTCGGGGACGACACGAACGTCGCGACACCGCGACGCTGGAACGACCGTAACCAGCCTGCAGAGCGGCTGCTACGCGGACGGGTCCGCGGTGGCGGCGGGCCGGTCGCGCAGGCGCCGCGTCGCGCCGCGGGCCAGGCCGCCGGCGAGGGTCCGGACCGCGAGCGTCAGGGCCGGACCGGGCAGCGGCAGGTAGCCCTCGACGTCGAGCGTGTAGTCGACCTGGGTGCCCTCCGGGTGGTCCTGGAACTCCACGACGCCGATCCAGTGCCGCACCGGCAGCCGGGAGACGGCGCGGTAGGTGAAGCGGCGGCCCGGTTCGAGCTCGACGATCTGCTCGCGGATCCCGACCGGCCCGACCCCGATCCGGTGCACCGCGCCGACGCCCTGCCGCTCCCCGCTCCCGGCGCGGACGAGCGTGCCGGCGACCGGTGCGACGAGGTGGCGGTAGTTCTCCCGGTCGGCGAACATCCGAAAGACCGCCTCCCGCGGCCCGGGGACGACCACCGTGGTTCGCCAGATTCCCATCGTCGGATCCTCCTTCTCCTGCGGCGAGCGGTCAGCCCGCGGCCAGTTTCGCGAGCTCGGTGACGACCTCGTCGGGGCGTTCGTACGGCAGCATGTGGCCGGCCCGCGGGTAGACGACCAGCCGGGCCTCGGGCATCCGCTCGGCGAGAGCCCGCGAGTGCGCGATGGGGCACAGCCCGTCGAGGGTGCCGGCGAGGACGACCGTCGAGGCCTGGTTCAGGGCCGCCAGCCGGTGCAGCCGGTCGTGGCGGAGCATCTCGTGGACCAGCTGGGCGGTCGTCGCCGGGTGCGCCCGCGAGGTCTGGGCGGCCGTGCGGATCCGATTGTGGTGCGAGTCATGGCCGGGCCCGTAGATCCCCCGGCGGATGAAGCCCGCGATCAGGGCGGGGTGGTGCAGGTTCACCCGGGCGCGGGACAGCGCGCGAAGCCGCGTGACCAGGGGCGCCACGAGCAGCGCCGGCGCCGTCAGCCGCTCCGGCAGGCCGAACAGGTCGTGGCCGACGCGGGCGCCGCTGGTGGCCACGAGCGCGACGCCGTCGACGCGGTCGGCCAGCAGGCGCGGGTGCCGCTCGGCGAAGGCCATGATCACCGGCCCGCCCAGCGAGTGGCCGGCCAGCACGACCCGCCCGGCCGGGACGAGCCCGTGCAGGACGTCGGCGAGATCGTCGGCGAACTGGTCGATGGTGGCGCTGCCGCGCGGGCCGGCGTCGGATCGGCCGTGCCCGCGCGCGTCGTACGCGAGCACCCGGAGACCGGGATGCCCGGTGTCCAGCACCGCCAGGACGTCGTCCCAGCTGGTGTGATCCTGCGACCAGCCGTGCACCAGCACGATCGTCGTCGCGGCCCCGGCCGGGCCCTGCTCGAGGTAGGCGACGACGGTGCGGTCGGCCAGCCGGTAGGTCCGCAGGCCGACGGCCTCGCCCGCGCGGCCCCGCAGCGGCGGGTCGGCGTCCGGGCGTGGCGGGATCACGGCGACACGGTAGCCGGGACACCGTGTCCGCGCTGCGCGAGGTGGCGCGTCACACGCGGTGGGCACCCGCGGCCGGGGTGACGGCGAAGGCGTGCGGCGGGGCCAGCCCGCGGCGTGCGAACGCCCCGGTCACGGCGGCCTCGACGGTGGTCACGGCCTCGGCCTCCACGAGCGCGATCGCGCTGCCGCCGAACCCGCCGCCGGTCATCCGGGCGCCCAGGGCGCCGGCGCCCAGCGAGGCCTCGACCGCCAGGTCGAGCTCGCGGCACGAGACCGTGTAGTCGTCGCGCAGCGACGCGTGCGACTCGCTCAGCGCCGGGCCGACCGCGCGCGGGGCGCCACCCTCGAGCGCGGCGACGACCTGCTCCACCCGCGCGTTCTCGGTCACGACGTGGCGGACGCGCCGGCGCAGGACGGTCTCGTCCAGCTGCTCCAGCGCCGCGTCGAGATCACCGGTGTCCCCGAGGTCGCGCAGCGAGGCCACGCCGAGGCGCTCGCAGGCGGTCGCGCACTCCTGCCGGCGGCGGGCGTACTCGCCGTCGACGAGGCGATGCGGCGCCCGGGTGTCGATCACCACCAGGGCGAGGCCGGCCGCGGGCAGCTCGAGCGGAACGTGGCGGGAACGGCCGCTGCGGACGTCGAGGAACAGGGCGTGCCGCCGCCGGCAGCGCACCACGGCGTTCTGGTCGAGCGGCCCGACCGGCACTCCGACGAAGTCCCGTTCGGCGGCGCGGGCCAGCGCGATCAGCCCGTCGGCGCCGGGGTCGGCACCCGCGAGGTCCGCCAGCGCCCCGGCGGTGGCGCAGCACACCGCGGCCGAGGACGACAGCCCGGCGCCGACCGGCAGGTCGCTGTCGAGGTGGACGTCGGCACCGCCGAGCTCGTGGCCGGCCGCGCGCAGGGCCCAGGCCACCGCGGCGACGTAGGTCGCCCACCCGGTCACCGCCGCGGGCGCGCCGGGCGTCAGGTCGTCGAGCGCGACGGTGACTTGTGCCCCCGGCCAGGCGGAGCTCGTCACCGCGAGGGTGTGGTCGTCGCGGGGCGAGGCGTGCGCGGTGACGCCGAGCTGCAGCGCGAACGGCAGCACCAGGCCGTCGTTGTAGTCGGTGTGCTCGCCGATGAGGTTGACCCGGCCGGGCGCCCACCAGCGAACGCCGCCGCTCACGCCACCTCGCGGAGCCGGCGGGCCATGTCCTCGGGCACCACGTCGTTGACGAAGACGTCCATCGCCGACTCGGAGCCGGCGAGGTACTTCAGCCGGTCCGGCGCGCGGCGGGTCGAGAACAGCTCCAGGCGCAGGTAGGCCTCGTCCCGCTGCTCGCGCACCGGCGCCTGGTGCCAGCCGGCGACGTAGGGCAGCGGCACGCCGAACAGCGCGTCGCAGCGGCGCAGCAGGTCCAGGTAGAGCGGGCCGAAGGCGTCACGCTGCGCGGCGTCGAGGCCGGGCAGGTCGAGCACGCGCCGGTGGGGGTAGAGGTGCACCTCGACCGGCCAGCGGGCCGCCGCCGGGACGAACGCCGTCCAGTGCTCGTTGGCCGCGACGACCCGCGGCCCGGCCCGCTCCCGGTCGAGGACGTCGGCGAACAGGTTGCGTCCGGTCCGGGCGCGGTGTCGCGCGGCGACTTCGGCCGTCCGCCGGGTGCGGGGCGTCACGAACGGGTAGGCGTAGATCTGCCCGTGCGGATGGGTGAGGGTGACCCCGATCTCCCGTCCGCGGTTCTCGAACACGAAGACCTGCTCGACCGAGGGCATCGCCGCGAGCGCGGCGGTGCGATCGGCCCAGGCGTCGACGATCGTCCGGACGCGGGACGACGGCAGCGACGCGAACGACGCGTCGTGGTCGGCGCTGAAGCACACCACCTCGCTGCGGCCGGTTCCGCCCTGCTGCGTCAGCGACGGGAAGCGGTTCTCGAAGACGACGACGTCGTAGTCGGCGGCGGGGATCTCCGTGCGGTGACCGGCCCCGGTGGGGCACAGCGGGCAGGACGCGGTCTCGGGCAGGTGCGTCCGCGCCTGCCGGTGCGAAGCGATGACCACCCACTCGTCGGTGAGCTCGTCGTGCCGCAGCGTGGCGGTGACCGCGCTCGGCGCCAGGTCGCGGCGGTCCGGCGCGCTGCGATCGGAGCCGGCGGACTCGTCGAAGTAGATGAGCTCCCGGCCGTCGGAGAGCCGGACCGCCGTGCGTCGCGCCGTAGCCACGACCGGTCACCCTAATCGCGCTGTGCTGCCTGATGGCCCGACGGTGAAACCGACGTAAGGTGGACACGGCCGCGGTCCGGTGCCGGCCCGGCGGCACGGCGGAAGGAACTCGCATGGTGCTCGCCCCGCGGTCCCGCGGGCGACGGGGTGCCCTCGGCGACCGCTTCGCCGAGGCCCGGCGGACCCGCACCGGGGCCCAGTTCGAGATCCACGAGGCCCGCGACCTCGTCCTCGACCGCGAGGTCGCCGTGAAGGCGCCCGTCGAGGTCCGGGCCCGCTGGCACGGGGACGTGCTGCGCCGCGAGGGCCGAATCCTGCGCGCCGTGGGCCCCGACCCTCACATCGTCGCGCTGCTCGACGAGGTCGTTCTCGACGACGGCCGCCCGGCACTCGTGCTGGCCCGGACCGCCGGCTCGGTCGCCGCGGCCGTCCCGGCCGGCGGCCGGCTGCCGCTGCCACAGGCGGTGGCGCTCGGCATCAAGGTCTCCCGCGCCCTCGAGGCGACCCACACGGCGGGCTTCGTCCACTGCTCGGTACGCCCCGGCACCGTCCGGCTCGACACCGACGCAGAACCGATGCTCGCCGGATTCGAGGAGGCGGTCGCCCTCGCCGGGGACCAACCGCGGTTCCCCCTGCACGTGACCACCGGCCACACCGCGCCCGAGCTGCTCGAGGGCGCCGACCCCACCCCGGCCAGCGACGTCTACGGCCTGGCCGCCACCCTGTACGAGCTGGTCGCGGGGCGGGCGGCATTCCGCGAGTACGCCGGCGAGTCCCCCGCGACGATCATCGTTCGGGTGCTGAGCGGGATCGTCCGCCCGATCGTCGCCCCTGGGGTGCCGCTGGAGGTGTCGGACCTGCTGACCTGGGCCATGGCCCCGGACCCGGCCAAGCGCCCCCCGAGCCCCGCCTGGCTCGGTGAAGAGTTGTCGCGGCTGGAGCGCAGCGAGAACTGGCCGCGCACACCGCTGTCCCTTCGCTGATCGACGGCCATACGGTGGACGGGTGCAGCCCGCCGACCTCACGCGTCTTGTCACGCTCTCTCCCCCCACCCTCTCGCCCGACGGCGCGAACGCCGTGGTCGCAGCGACCCGGCCCGAGCTCGCGGACGACAGCTACCGCAGCTCGCTGTGGCTCGTCCCGGTCGACGGCACCGCGCCGCCGCGCCGGCTGACGCACGGCACCCGCGACACCGCGCCGCGCTACTCCCCCGA
The DNA here is from genome assembly GCA_963776855.1 of uncultured Actinomycetota bacterium. Classification (GTDB taxonomy): domain Bacteria; phylum Actinomycetota; class Actinomycetes; order Mycobacteriales; family Jatrophihabitantaceae; genus Jatrophihabitans. The sequence continues at coordinate 647,692 of CAVZOC010000006.1, forward strand.
CGGGCAGTGGATCGCCTTCCTGCGGGCCGAGGGCGACGGCTCGCCGCAACTGCACCTGCTGCCGACCGCCGGCGGCGACCCCCGCCGGCTCACCGACCTGCCGGCCGGCGCCGGCGCCGCCGCCTGGGCGCCCGACTCCACCCGGCTGGCGTTCGTCGCCCGGGTGCCCGAGCCGGGCCGCTACGGGCAGGACGAGAAGGTCACGCCGGACAAGGAGCCGCCGCGGCGGATCACCGGGCTGCAGTACCGCACCGACGACGTCGGCTTCGTGACGGACCGCTACCAGCACCTGTTCGTCATCGACGTGACCGACGACGACTCCGCCGCCACCCAGATCACCCGCGGCGATCAGGACGACGTCGATGTCGCCTGGCGCCCGGACAACGACCGGTTGGCCTTCGTGTCGCGCCGGCACGCCGGTCGGGAGCACGACCGGTGCACCGACGTGTTCACCTGCCTGCCCGACGGCAGCGACCTGCGGCGGCTCACCGACACCACGCACCAGCTGGCGCAGCCGGCCTGGACGCCGGACGGCACGGCCCTCGTGGCCACCGGCGGCCCTGCGCGCGGCACCGACTGGCTGGCTCGCAACCCGGGTCTCTGGCGTCTCGACGCGGCGGCCGAGGACGCCGCCCCGACCCGGCTGACCGACGAGGAGACGGTGAACGTCGCCGACGCCGCCCCGGTGGTCGGCGGCGACAGCGTCCTGGTGACCGTCCAGAGCCGCGGCGCGGTCGAGCTGGCGACGGTGCCGTGGGCCGGCGCGTCACTGGCCACCGTCAGCGCCGGCCGGCGGCAGATCCAGGGGGTGGCCCGCGCCGGCGACGTCACCGTGGTCACCTACGCCGCCCCGGCCACCGCCGGCGAGGTGGCCCGCGTCGAGGGCACCTCGCTGGTGCCGCTGACCGACTTCGGCGCCGAGGCCCGTGAGGTCGTCCGGCCGCTCGAGGAGCTCGAGGCGGTCGCCCCCGACGACTACCCGGTGCACGGCTTCCTCGCCGTTCCCGAGGGCGAGGGACCGCACCCGGTGCTGCTCATGATCCACGGCGGGCCGTTCGCGCAGTACGGCTGGGCGCTGCTGGACGAGGTGCACGTCTACGCCGCCGCCGGGTACGCGGTGGTGTTCGGCAACCCGCGCGGCTCCTCCGGCTACGGGCAGGCGCACGGCCGCCACATCCTGGGAGACGTGGGGGCCCGGTCCGCGCCCGACCTGCTGGCGCTGCTCGACGCCGCGCTGAGCCGGCCCGACCTCGATGGGGACCGCGTCGGCGTCCTCGGCGGGTCGCACGGCGGGTTCATGACGTCCTGGCTGATCGGCCACACCGACCGGTTCGCCGCGGCGGTCAGCGAGCGGGCGGTGAACGCCGTCGACAGCTTCGAGGGGGCCAGTGACATCGGCTGGGACTTCGCCGACGCGCTGTACGGCCCCGACCCCGAGCAGCGGCGGCGGCAGAGCCCGCTCACCTACGCTGACGCGGTCACCACCCCGTTGCTGATCATCCACTCCGAGCACGACTGGCGTTGCCCGCTGGAGCAGGCGCAGCGCCTCTACGTCGCGCTGCGCCGCCGCGACGCCGAGGTGGAGATGCTGCTGTTCCCGGGGGAGGGTCACGAGCTGTCCCGCAGCGGCCTGCCCAGTCACCGGGTGGCACGCTTCGAGGCGATCCTGGACTGGTTCGGCCGTTATCTGCCGACTGCGACGAACGGAGGCACCCCGTGACCACCTCGGACTCGGGTCCGCGCTTCGGCTCGGTTGACGATCTGCTGGCCGACGCCCGGTCCCGGCTCGCACGGCTTGACGCCCGGCAGGTCGCCCACGAGGTCGAGGCCGGCGAGGCCCGGCTGGTCGACATCCGGCCGGAGTGGCAGCGGCGGGCGGTGGGCGAGATACCGGGGGCGCTCGTCATCGAACGCAACCACCTGGAATGGCGGCTGCACCCCGGCTCCGACGCGCGGGTGCCCGAGGCGCAGGCGGGGCAGCGGTGGATCGTCTACTGCGCCGAGGGGTACACGTCGTCACTGGCCGCGGACGCGTTGAACTCCATCGGGGTGCCGGCCACCGACCTCATCGGCGGCATCGAGGCGTGGGTGGCCGAGGGGCTGCCGCTGCGCGCCGGCGGCGGCCCGCCCGAGCCGCTGCAGCACTGACCCGGCGGGTCAGGCGTTCTGCGCGGCGTTGTAGCCCAGCCAGCCGAGGTAACCCAGCAGCCCGGCGACGCCCAGCTTGCGGGTCGCCCCGAGGGTCATCGCGAGGCCGAGGGCGGTCTCGGTGGCGCCGTTGCGGGTGACCCACTCGTCGGTGTCGTCCGGGAACGCGGCCCGGGTGATGCCGACGAACGCCTCCGGCGCCACGAAGTGGGCGACACCGGTACCGGCGATCAGGAGTCCGAGGGTGCGGGTGGAGAACAGAGCCATGGCCCCCACCCTGCCATGCCGGAGCCCGGCCGGCCTCAGCCGACGTCGCTGCGGGGCAGCAGCGAGTCGGCGACGATCTTCTGCTGGATCTGGCTCGTGCCCTCGAAGATGGTGGTGAGGCGGGCGTCGCGCCAGTGACGCTCCACCTGGCGCTCGGTGGTGTAGCCGTTGCCGCCGTGCAGCTGCATGGCGTCGCCGGTGACCTCGACGGCCATCTCGGTCGCGACGAGCTTGACCATCGCCGCCTCCCGCTCGCAGGCCTCGCCGCGGTCGAGCCGGTCGGCGACCTGCTGGTAGAACGCGCGGGCCTGCTCCACCCGCGCGGCCATGGTGGCCAGCAGGAAGCGCAGCGCCTGGAAGTCGCCGATCGGGTGGCCGAACTGCTCGCGTTCCTGCAGGTACAGCACCGAGTCCTGCACGGCGGCGCGCGCGAGCCCGACCGCCCGCGCCGCCGTGTGCACCCGCGCCACGTTGAGCCACTTCTGGGTGTCCCGGAAGGCCTCCGTCCCGCTGCCGCCGTCCGTCGCCCCCACCCGGTTCGCGGCCGGAACCCGCACGCCGTCGAAGCTGAGGTCCCAGGTGAGGAACCCGTGGTAGCCGATCTTGTCGATGGGGGTGCCGGTGAGCCCGGGCGGGAACGCGCCGCGCGGCTTCTCCACGATCAGCGTGGCGAGCCCGGCCGCCCGCTTCTCCCCCGGCTTGGGGTCGCCCGTGCGGCACAGCAGCTGGATGAAGTCGGCGGCCTCGGCGTTGCCGATCCAGCGCTTGTGGCCGGTGACCACGTACTCGTCGCCGTCGAGCTCCGCGCGGGTGCTGACGGCGGCGAGGTCGGAGCCGGCGTCGGGTTCGGAGAAGCCGGCCGCGCCGATCCACTCCCCCCGCGCGCTGCGGCGCAGCAGCGCCGCGCGGGTGGCCTCGTCGGCGAAGTCGGTTCCCAACCCCTGGGCGCGGGCGATGATGCTGGCGACGCTCATCCAGGCCACCGCGAGCTCCTCGGCCACCATCGCGTACTCGAACACGCCGAGCCCCAGCCCGCCGTACTCGGTGGGGATCATCAGCCCGAAGAAGCCCTCGCGTCCCATGGCCTCGATGAGCTCGCGGGGCATTTCCTTCTTCTGTGGGTCGTACTCGTCGGCCACCGGTCGCACCCGGTCGGTGGCGAAGCGGCGGGCCCGCTCCTGCAGCGCCAGCCGCTCCTCGGTGGCCCAGGGCCCGGCCAGCACCGGCGGCGGGGCAGGAGTGACGGAGTCGTGGGACATGGCTGCAGCATGCCCGCGGCAGGCTGGGAAGACTCCCCGCATGACGAGAACAGTGCTGGTGACCGGCGCGTCCGGCTTCGTGGGCTCGCATCTCGCGACCGCGCTCGAGCGGGCGGGGCACGATGTGCGGGCGATGACCCGCCGGCCCGAGCGCTACACCGGCGCCGGCAAACCGGTGGGCGCCGACGTGGCGGACGCCGGGAGCCTGCGCTCCGCGCTGGCCGGGGTGGACGTCGCCTACTACCTCGTCCACGCCCTCGGCTCGACCGACTTCGAGCAGCGCGACTCCGCCGCCGCCCGCCGGTTCGGTGCGATCGCGGCCGACTGCGGGGTGGAGCGCATCGTCTACCTGGGCGGGCTGGGCGACGAGGGCAGCGAGCTGTCGGCGCATCTGCGCTCGCGGCGGGAGGTCGAGAAGCGTCTCGCCGAGGGCGGGGTCCCGGTCACCGTGCTGCGGGCGGCGGTGGTGGTGGGGCACGGCGGCATCTCCTGGGAGATCACCCGGCAGCTGGTCGCGCACCTGCCGCTGATGGTCACGCCGAGCTGGGTGCGCACCCGCACGCAGCCGATCGCGCTGCCCGACGTCGTCCGCTACCTCGTCGGCGTCCTCGACCACCCCGACGCCCGGGGCCGGACCCTCGAGATCGGCGGGCCGGAGGTGCTGCGCTACATCGACATGCTCACCCGCGCCGGCCGACAGATGGGCAGGACCGTCCGCACCCTCGACGTGCCGCTGCTCTCGCCCGGGCTGTCCGGGCGGTGGCTGGCGCTCGTGACCGACGTCGACTACCCGACGGCCCGTACGCTGGTCGACTCGATGACCAACGAGGTCGTGGTCCACGACCCGGCGATCCGCGAGCTGGTCCCGGGCGACACGATCGGCTACGACGAGGCGGTCCGGCTCGCGCTGCGGGCCCGGGAGGCGGGTGCATGACCCAGCGCACGGCGGACGGCGTCGAGCCGACCCCGGGGCCGGTGAGCTGGCGGGAACGGCTGCGCCGGCTCGTGGCCCCGGCGCTGATCGAGCAGGTCCCGCGCGACCACCGGCAGCCCGACAGCGAGTTCCGCCGCCGGCGGGTGGTGGTCGCGCTCACGCTCGTCGTCGGCGCGGTGCTGCTGGGCTTCTCGCTGGCCACCGAACCCGGCGACAACGCCTTCTACCCGCTGACGATCGGGGTGGCGCTGACCTGGTTCGTCGGCGGGTTCCTGTCCGGTCCGCTGCACCTGGGCTACATCCCGTTCCGCGGCACGCTGCGCCGGCCGGTGATCACACCGATCCTGTTCGGCCTGGCCGCCTCGGCGGTGTTCGTCCTCGGCGCCTTCGTCATCCGCTACATCGGCCCGCTGCAGAACTTCGTGGCCGGCGTCCTGGAGCACGCCCGAGCCGGCAATCTGGCGCTCGTCGCGTTCGTCGCGCTGCTCAACGGCGCGGCCGAGGAGGTCTTCTTCCGGGGTGCGCTGTTCGCCGCGATCGGCCGCCACCGGCCGATCCTGATCTCGGTGGTGGTCTACGCCGTGGTCACCATCGCCACCGGCAACCCGATGCTGGTGTTCGCGGCGCTGCTGATGGGCACGCTGTTCGGGCTGCAGCGGCGCGCGTCCGGCGGCATCCTGGCCCCGATGCTGACACACCTGACCTGGTCGGCGGTGATGCTGTTCGCGCTGCCGCCGATCATCGGGGCGCCCCACTGACGAATCACTGGGGCGGCTTGTCGAAGCGCACGGTGATGTTCTGGAAGCCCTTCGCACGCTGCGCCTGGGCCTGCTGGGTGTAGCTCACCTCGTCCGCGGCGGTGAGCTCGACGTCATCGGTGAAGGGCGTGAGCAGCGAGCGCGGGTAGAGCCCGAGTGTCCGCACGCTGCTGTATTCGACGGCGAACACGACCACCAGCGCCTCGAGGTAGACCCAGGCGATGAGACCCAGCACGATCGCGAACGCGGCGTCGACCTCCGAGGCCTTGCGCACGACCGTGCCGATGTACACGGCCCCGACGTACTGCAGCGCCTGCCACACCGTGGCCGCCCCGACCGCGCCGGGCAGCGTCTGCCGGATCGTGATCGGGCGGGTGGTGGCGAGGCGGAAGGCGGTGGTGAAGATGACGGCGTTCAGCGCGAGCGAGCCGATCCCGATCAGCACCCGGATACCGACGTCGAAGCCGTCGACGGTGCTGCCCAGCGCGGACAGCGCGGTCGTCCCGAGGATCGACGCTGCGAGCAGCAGCATCAGCACCAGGCCCCGCATCCGCCCGGCGAACGGGTTGGGACGGTCATTGCGCGGAACCCGCCATACCGTGTTCATGGCGTTCTGGATCGCCTGGGCCGCGCCCAGCCCGCCGTAGAGGGTGCCGAGCACACCGATGGCCAGCCCGACCCCGCTACCGGTCACGCCCTTGGGGTCGGCCAGCTGCGTCCCGACGATCGGGAACTGCCCCACCACCGAGTCGAGCAGCTTCAGCTGCAGGTCGGGGTTCCCCTCGAGCACGAAGTTCAAGACCGTCGAGGTCAGCAGCAGCAGCGGCACGAGCGAGATGAAGCCGTAGTAGGTGATCAGCGCGGCGAGGTAGTTGCCCTGGTCGTCGACGAACTTGTAGATCACGGCGAGCGGGAGGCCGGCGCGGGGGTGCTCGCGCTGGAAACCGTCGAGGCGCTCGACGAACGACATGTCTCCACCCGTCTCGTCGGAGTCTCGTCGGAGGCGGCGGTGACGCCGTCTGCTCGAGGCTACCGGGGTGCGGTGGTGGGCCCGGTCAACCAGAGCACGACAGCTACCAGCGGCAGGGCGGCCGCGAAGACGGTGACGCCGCCCCAGCCGTACGCGGAATGGAGGACCCCGGCGACCGCGGAGGCCACCGCGCCCCCGACGAACACCGTGCCCATGTAGACGGTGTTGATGCGGGCGCGCGCGTCGGCCCGCAGCGAGTAGATGACCTGCTGGGACATCACCTGGTGGCACTGCACGGCGAGGTCGAGCGCCACGCCGGCGACCGCGAGCAGCAGCACGCTCCCCTGGCCGAGCCCGGCCAACGCCATCGCGGCGGAGCAGAGCAGCAGCGTCCCCAGCCGCGCGGCCCGGCCGTGGCCCCGGTCGGCCAGCCGGCCGCCGATCGGGGCGGCGGCCGCCCCGGCGGCGCCCACCAGCGCGAACAGCCCGATGGCCCCCTGGCCGAGCCCGTGCTCGTCGATGAGCTCGTAGGCGATGGCGGTCCAGAACGCGCTGAAGGCACCGAACTGGCAGGCCTGGCTGAGGGCGAGCCGCCGCAGCACCGGCTCCTCGCGGGCCAGGGCGCCGAGCGAACCGAGCAGCCGCCGGTACCCCGCCGTGTGATCGGGCGGCCGCAGCGGGACGACCCGTCGCAGCACCACCGCGAGCACGACCATGAAGGCCGCGGAGAGGTAGAAGATCGTGCGCCAGCCGGCGATCTCGGCCAGCAGGCTGGCCACCGTCCGGGCCAGCAGAATGCCCAGCAACAGCCCGCTCATCACCTGGCCGACGAAGCGGCCGCGCTGATCGTCGGGTGCGAGATGCGCCGCCAACGGCACGACGACCTGGGCCACCACCGAGGTGAGCCCGACGAGCACGCAGGCGCCGAGGAAGATCCCGAACCGGGGCGAGGCCCCCGCCGCGACGAGCGCCGCCGCCGTCGCGACCAGGGTCCGGGTGATCAGCGTCCGGTTCTCGACCAGATCCCCGATCGGCAGGACGAACACGAGCCCGAGCGCGTAGCCGATCTGGGTCAGCGTGACGACGAGGGTGGCCGTGCCCTGCCCGACGCCGAAGTCGCGGGCGATGAGGTCCAGCAGCGGCTGCGCGTAGTACAGGTTCGCGACCGTCAGGCCGCTGGCGGCGGCGAGGACCGGCCCGATCATGCGCAGGCTGTGAGACCGCCGCTCGACGGGTCGTCCGGTCGCCTGGGTCACCAGTTCAACCTAGGCCGCATCGCGCGGCCGCCGAGCCAGCACGCGCCGCGGGTGTGGACGACACCACACCGCGACGGCCGCCGAGTACGGCCGACCGGGGTCGAGGGTCAGCTCATGATTTCGCGGCCAACGGCTCCTCCGGCGATTCCATCCGTTCGCCGATCACGTAGCGGTAGGAGGCTCCCGCGATGACCGCGCCGACGAGCGGCGCGAGCAGGAACACCCACAGCTGGGCGAGCGCCCAGCCGTGTTGGATGACCGCCGGGCCGAACGACCGGGCCGGGTTCACCGACGTGTTCGACACCGGAATCGACACGAGGTGGATGATCATCAGCGTGAAACCGATGGCGATGCCGGCAAAGCCTGCCGGCGCGCGCGTGTCGGTCGACCCGATGATCACGTACAGGAAGACCGCCGTCAGCACGATCTCCACGAGCACGACCGCACCGAGTCCGTAGTGCGCGGGCGAGTGATCGCCGTAGCCGTTCGAGGCGAATCCCGAGCCGCTGGCCGAGAAACCGCTCTGCCCGGAGGCCACGCCGAGCAGCACCAGGGCCGCGACGAGTGCGGCGACCATCTGCGTCACGATGTAGGCCACGACGTCGGTCCACGGGAAGCGGCGTGCGAGGGCGAGTCCGATCGTCACCGCGGGGTTGAAGTGGCCGCCGGAGATCGCGCCGACGGCGTAGACCATGACCGTGACGGCGATACCGAAGGCGACGGCGACGCCCAGGAAGTTGATGCCGTTGTTACCGGCGTCGAGGATCGCCGTGCCGCAGCCGATGAAGACGAGGACGAATGTCCCGAGGAATTCCGCGCCGAGCCGGCGCGCGAGCGATTCCGTCATCCCGGGTCCTCCCGCCGGCCGCCACCCGAAGAGAATGATCGCGAGCAACGGCGAAGGGCGGGCGGGGACTTCGGCCCGGGGTCGGCGGGGCGTAGGCCCCGAATCATCGGACTCGGCGCCTCGCTGTCAGGACGTGTCGTCAGAACGTCTTGTGCAGCACGAGCGGGTACACGGGCCCGGCGCCGGCCTCGCGCAGCAGCGCCCCGGCCACGGTGAGGGTGAAGCCGCTGCGGGTGCTGTCGTCGACGAGCAGCACCGGCCCGGGCGGCACCTCACCCTCGACGGACAGGCGGTTCAGGGCAAGGGTGGCCGACTCGACCGAGGTGCCGGCGTCGCGCTGGTAGCCCGGCCCGTCCGCCCGCAGCGGGGTGGCCAGATCCAGGCGACCGACATCGGCCAGCCGGCCGGCGAGGTCGGCCAGCAGCGCGGGTCGGGTGCGCGACGGCACCCAGGTGACCCAGGTGGGCCGCCCGGCGGGCCAGCCCCACGCCGACAGCGTGCGCACCAGGCCGCCGAACAGCTCGTCCCCGACCGGCCCGTCGCCGGCGAAGGCCGCGGTGATCTCGTCCGACCAGGCAGGGTCCTCGGCCACGGCCAACGCCCGCCCGGGTTGGGCCCGGGCGGACTCGGCGATCTTGCCGCGTCGCGGCGCGCCGGTGGGCCACATCTTGCGCGGCTCGAGCACGGTGGTCTGCGCCCGCAGGTGGGACACCGCGGCCCGCACGGTCTCGGGCGAGGGCGTGCTCCCCGGCGCCGGCAGCCGTCCGGTGCAGGCGCTGCAGCGGCCGCAGTCGGCGCCGGAGGTGTCGTCGAGCTGGTGGCGCAGTTGCTGCATCAGGCAGGTCTCGGCCTGCTCGTAGTGCAGCATCGCCCGCTGCTCCCGCTTCCGGGCGGCGGTGATGCCGGCGTAGCGCTCGGCGTCGTAGTGCCACGGACGGCCGGTGGCGACCCAGCCGCCGTCGACCCGTTCGACGGCGCCCTCGACGTCCAGCACCTTCAGCAGCGTCTCCAGCCGGCCGCGGCGCAGCCCGGAGTCGGCCTCGAGCCGCGGCAGCGAGACCGGCGCCTCGGCCAGGACGTCGAGCACGCGGCGCACCCGCTCCTCGGAGGGGAAGGCGGTGGAGTCGAAGTAGGCCCAGATCCGTTCGTCGGCGGGGGTCGGCAGCAGCACCGCCTGGGCGGTGTCGAGGGCGCGGCCCGCGCGGCCGACCTGCTGGTAGTAGGCGATGGGTGACGGCGGGGCCCCGAGGTTCACGACGAATCCGAGGGTGGGGTGGTCCAGGCCCATCCCGAGGCTGGAGGTGGCGACGACGGCCCGCAGTTCGTGGGCGAGCAGTCGCCGCTCGATCTCGGCCCGCTCGTCCGGCGGGGTGGCCGACGAGTACGCCGCGACGCCGTGGCCGCGCTCGGCGAGGAAGTCGGCCAGCTGGGTCGTCTGCGCGACGGTGAGGGTGTAGATCAGCCCGCTGCCGGGCAGGTCGGCGCCGGCGAGCGCCTCGGCGATCCAGGCGTAGGCGGTGGGGATGTCCGGGGTGGTCACCACCGACAGCGCCAGGCTCTCGCGATCGAGCGAGCCGCGCAGCGTCACCGTGTCGGTGCCCAGCTGGGCGGCGACGTCGGCGGTGACGCGGTCGTTGGCGGTGGCCGTGGTGGCGAGCACGGGTGTGCCGTCGGGAAGACCCGCGAGCACGTCCTTGATCCGCCGGTAGTCGGCGCGGAAGTCCGAGCCCCAGTCCGAGACGCAGTGCGCCTCGTCCACCACGAGCATCCCGATGCGGGACGCGAGGTGTGGCAGCACCCGTTGCCGGAAGCCCAGCGAGTTCAGCCGCTCCGGCGAGATCAGCAGCACGTCGACCTCGTCGGCAGCGATCCGGGCCTCGATCGCCGGCCAGTCGTCGAGGTTCGCGCTGTTCAGCGTGACTGCGCTCAGGCCGGAGCGTTCGGCGGCGGCGACCTGGTCGCGCATCAGGGCCAGCAGCGGCGAGATGACCAGCGTCGGGCCGAAGCCCTGGCGGCGCCGCAGACCCGCCGCGATCCAGTAGACCGCGGACTTGCCCCAGCCGGTGCGCTGGATGACGACGGCCTTGCGCCGCTCGGCCACCAGCGCCTCGATGGCCGACCACTGGTCCTGGCGCAGCGCGGCGTCCGGGCCGGCGAGCCGGCGCAGGTGGTCCTCGGCGGCGGGGCGCAGGTCGATGGTCGCGGTCATGCCCCCATGGTGCCGAGCGGGTCCGACAGCCCTGGCGTCACTCCGGCGGGTTCTGCACCACGCCGAGCCGCAGGAGAAGGTCGGAGATCGTCTCCAGTGCCGTGTCGAGCAGTTCGCTGTCACTCACGTGGGCCGGCGAGCCGGTGGCGGTGTCGCCGTCGTAGCGCGGGAGGAGGTCACCGAGGTCGCCGACGACGTCGTACCCCGCCCGGTCGATCGCGTCGACGATCTCCTGCGAGCGGCGGGTCACCCAGTCGCGGTGCTCCTCGGGCAGCACGATCGGGCGCTGCCGGGCCCGGCGCCCGAGGATCCACTCCCCGAGCTCCAGCCTGGCCAGGCCGTCGTACATCCAGGTGAGCCGGTCGGCGAGCCGGCCGCGGTGGTTCAGCCGCCGCAGCAGTTCGGCCTCCACGACGCCGAGGTCCCGATTGACGTCGGACTCCACGGGCCGGACCGCCGTGCCGTCGAGCCCTACTGTCCCGGCGAACCGCTCCCAGAACAGCTCGGCCGGGGCCTCCCGCGGCGGCACGGTGACGACGTGGACATGATCCGCCCCGACGACCTGCGCCCAGGCCGGCAGCACCTCGGCGGCGTCGTGGAGCCCCCAGAACATCTCCCCGAAGGGCCGGGGGGCGTCGCGGCCGAAGCGGACCAGGTCGTCGACGAATCTCGTGTAGCTGACCGTGTGGGTGTGCTTGACCTGCTCCTGCCAGTCCGCGGGCAGTTGCCGGGCCAGGTCGCGCGCGGTGAACACGACGTTCACGTCGCAGCCGGGCAGCTGCCGGACCATCTGCTCGACCTGCGCCGTGGTGGCTCCGGCGAGCAGCTCGTCGGAGACCAGCGCCCGCGGCGCCTCGGACTCGAGGATCCGCGCCGCCACCCGCCGCCAGGCGCCGTCCCACTCGGGTTCGCGGCGGCCGCCCCACTCCATCTCCCGCACGTCCATCGCGACGGCGAAGTGCTCGCCGGGCTCGGCCAGCGGGTAGAGCGTCCCGAGTTTCTCGGTCTGGTCACGCTGGTCCCAGAAGGTCTCCTGGAGGAGCGCCGTCCCCGTCTTCGGCGCTCCCACGTGCAGGTAGACGGTTCGGGACGATTCGCGTTGTTGCGCTGCAGTCACTGCTGGTGCTCTCCCGTCGGAATTCGGTCCCCCTAGGGGGCCGAATGATATTGCGTGGGCCACAGCTGCTGTCCAGGCGTCTGTGCTGTTATGCTCGCGAGCGGTCTTGACGCACAGTCCTGGCCGGCCAGCGGCTTGCCGCTGGCCGGGTACCAGGACACGTGCAGCGCGCAAGTTGTCCCGCTCCGCGGTCGGCATTGTGAGCGGACCCGGGTCGCCGACGCCGTGTCGGGGCCCGACAGTCGGCCGTAGGAAGGCACGAGAAGGTAATGACGCAGGGAACGGTCAAGTGGTTCAACTCCGAGAAGGGCTTCGGGTTCATCGCGCCCGATGACGGTGGAGCGGACGTGTTCGTCCACTACTCCGGCATCTCCGGGGACGGCTACCGCAGCCTCGAGGACAACCAGCGCGTGGAGTTCGAGGTGACCCAGGGGCAGAAGGGCCCGCAGGCGCAGAACGTCCGCGCGGTCTGACACGCATTCACGACAACGCCCCGCACCGGTAACGGTGCGGGGCGTTGTCGTTTCCGCCGGCCCGTCGGGCGCCGCGGAACGGAATGATCAGGCGCGTCTGAACAGCTCGGCCGGGCGGCCGGGGACGCCGACCACCACCCGACCGGTGGCCGCGAGGCCCTCCTGCATGGCGCGGCGGAAGGTGTCGCGCTGCAACGGCCGACCCGCCACCGCCTCGTGCACCAGGCGCAGCTCGCGCAGCGTGAACCGGTCCGGAAGGAACCCGTCGGGGTCCGGCTCCCGTCGGTAGCGCTCCTGCAGCCCGGCGACGGTGCGGGCGAGCAACTCGGCCTGCCCGGCCGGCAGCCGGCCGGGGTTGGCGGCCGGGGCGAGCCGGGTGCCCTCGGGGCGGTTGTCCACCAGCTCGGACGGCACGACCGCGGCGTGGCCGACCGCCAGCACCCGGCCCAGGTCGGGACTCTCGACGTCCTCGGTGACCTGCACCTGGTCGGGCGAGCGGCCGGTGACCCCGGCCTGGTCGCGCGCGACCCGCACCGCCGCGTCCCGCAGCGCCTCCCCCTCGGCGACCGGCGCGCCCGGCAGCCGCCACCCCGGGCCGTCGTCACGCCGCGCCTCGAGCACGGCGAGAACGGGACCGTCCTCGCCGTCCACGATCGTCAGGATCGCCACGTCCACCGTCACCGCCGCCCGGGCCACCGCGGCGCGCCCGGCCCGACGCGGTGACGTCCCGTTTCCGCGTGCCATTAGCGCAGTGTCACGAAAAAATCGGTCATGAGGCAACTTCTCTGCCTTTCCGTGCCTCAGTTCTTCCTTGCCCCTTACCTTGCGGCCGGCCTGCAACCGGCCTGGCGACGCCTCGCCGGGTGGGCCCAACGATCACCACCGAACCGGCTCGGCTTCGCCGCGGCCGTTCCGCTGCACCGGGCCGAGGGCCTAGCGTGGGGCGATGGACCGCATCACGCATTGGATCGACGGGGCCCGGGTCCCGGGCACCTCAGGACGCACCCTGCCGGTGTTCAACCCGGCCACCGGCGTGCAGACCGCCGAGGTGGACCTCGCCTCGGCCGAGGAGGTGCGGCGCGCGGTGGCGAGCGCCGCCGCGGCGGCGGCCCGGTGGCGCTCGTCGTCGCTGTCGGAGCGCTCGGCGGTGCTGTTCGCCTTCCGGGAGCTGCTGCACGCCAACACCGACGAGCTGGCGGCGATCGTCACCGCGGAACACGGCAAGGTGCTCTCCGACGCCCACGGCGAGATCGCGCGGGCGCTGGAGAACGTCGAGTTCGCCGCCGGGGTGCCGCAGCTGCTCAAGGGCGGGTACAGCGAGCAGGCGTCCTCCGGCGTGGACGTGTACTCGATCCGGCAGCCGCTGGGGGTGGTGGCGGGCATCACGCCGTTCAACTTCCCGGCCATGGTTCCGCTGTGGATGGCGGCCAACGCGATCGCCTGCGGCAACGCCTTCGTGCTCAAGCCCTCGGAGAAGGACCCGTCGGCGGCGGTGTGGCTGGCCGAGGCGTGGCAGGAGGCGGGGCTGCCCGACGGGGTGTTCACCGTGCTGCAGGGCGACCGGGAGGCCGTCGACGGGCTGCTGACCCACCCCGAGGTCGCCGCGGTCAGCTTCGTCGGCTCCACCCCGATCGCGAAGCACATCTACGAGACCGGCACCGCCCACGGCAAGCGGGTGCAGGCGCTGGGCGGGGCGAAGAACCACATGGTGGTGCTGCCGGACGCCGACATCGACCTGGCCGCCGACGCCGCGGTCTCGGCCGCCTACGGCGCCGCCGGCGAGCGCTGCATGTCGATCTCGGTCGCGGTCGCGGTCGGCGACGCCGGCGACCGGCTGGTCGACGCCGTCGCCGCCCGGCTGCCGAAGCTGCGGATCGGCGACGGCGCGGAGGCCGACACCGACATGGGGCCGCTGATCACCGCCGAGCACCGCGACAAGGTCGCCGGCTACATCGCCGCCGGGGCCGAGTCCGGCGCCCAGGTCGTGGTCGACGGCCGGGAGGCCGACGTCCCCGCCGACGGCTTCTTCCTGGGCACCACCCTGCTCGACCACGTCACCCGCGACATGAGCGTCTACACCGACGAGATCTTCGGCCCGGTGCTCTCGGTGGTGCGCGCCGACACCTACGACCAGGCCGTGGAGCTGGTCAACGCCCACCAGTACGGCAACGGCACCGCCATCTTCACCCGCGACGGCGGCGCCGCGCGGCGCTTCCAGTTCGACGTCGAGGTCGGCATGGTCGGCATCAACGTGCCCATCCCCGTCCCGGTGGCCTACTACTCCTTCGGCGGCTGGAAGGGGTCGCTGTTCGGCGACACCCACATGTACGGGCCTGAAGGCATCAACTTCTACACCCGTGGCAAGGTCGTCACGTCCCGCTGGCCCGACCCGGCGACCTCCACCGTCGACCTCGGCTTCCCCCGCACCCGCTAGGAGAACCCATGAATCCGCTGGACGGACTGCCCGACACCGACGCCCGCGTCCGCGAGCTCGACCGCGCCCACGTCTTCCACTCGTGGTCGGCCCAGGCCCTGATCGACCCGCTGCCGATCGCGAGCGCCGAGGGCGTCCACTTCAGCGACTACTCGGGCAAGCAGTACCTCGACTTCTCCAGCCAGCTGGTCAACGCCAACATCGGCTACGGTCACCCGAAGCTGGTGGCCGCCATCCAGGAGTACGCGGGGCGGATGACCACGATCTCGCCGGCGCTGGCGAACGACGCCCGCAGCGAGGCGGCGCGCCTCATCACCGAGCTGGCCCCCGGGGATCTCAACCGGGTCTTCTTCACCAACGGCGGCGCCGAGGCGATCGAGAACGCCGTGCGGATGGCCCGCCTCCACACCGGCCGGCACAAGGTGCTTTCCACCTACCGCAGCTACCACGGCGCCACCGCCGCCAGCATCACCGTCACCGGTGACCCGCGACGCTGGGCCTCGGAACCGCTCATCAGCGGCGTCGTCCACTTCTGGGGCCCGTACCCCTACCAGTCGCCGTTCCACTCCGACTCGCCGCAGCAGGAGTGCGAGCGCGCGCTGCAGCACCTGCGCGAGACCCTCATGGTCGAGGGGGATCACACCGTGGCGGCGATCGTGCTCGAGACCGTCGTCGGCACCAACGGCATCCTCGTGCCCCCGGACGGCTACCTGCAGGGCGTGCGCGAGATCTGCGACGAGTTCGGGATCATGTACATCGCCGACGAGGTCATGGCCGGCTTCGGCCGCTGCGGCGAGTGGTTCGCCGTCAACCACTGGGACGTCACCCCGGACCTCATCACCTTCGCCAAGGGCGTCAACTCCGGCTACATCCCGCTCGGCGGCGTAGCCATCAGCGAGCGGGTGGCGCAGACCTTCGACCAGCGCTCCTACCCGGGGGGCCTCACCTACTCCGGCCACCCGCTGGCCTGCGCCTCGGCGGTCGCCTCCATCAACATCTTCCGGGAGGAGGGCATCGTCGAGCACGCCCGCGCGCTCGGCACCGACGTCATCGGTCCGGAGCTGGCCAAGATCGCCGAGCGCCACCCGTCGGTGGGCGAGGTGCGCGGGCTGGGGGTGTTCTGGGCCGTCGAGCTGGTGCGCGATCGCGCCACCCACGAACCGCTGGTGCCGTTCAACGCCTCCGGCGCGGCGGCCACCCCGATGACCGAGTTCGCCGCGGCCTGCAAGACGCGGGGCCTCTGGCCGATGACCCACCACAACCGCACCTACGTCGTCCCGCCCTGCGTGATCAGCGAGCACGAGGTCCGCGAGGGGCTCGCCATCCTGGACGAGGCGCTCGAGGTCGCGGACCGCTACTACGGATGACGAGGAGGCGGCGATGACGACGGTGCGAGCCGCGATCACGCAGGTGGCGTGGACCGGCGACAAGCAGACGATGATCGACCGGCACGAGGAGCTGCTGCGCGAGGCCGCGGACGACGGCGTGCAGGTCATCTGCTTCCAGGAGCTGTTCTACGGCCCCTACTTCGGCGCGGTGCAGGATCAGAAGTACTACCAGTACGTCGAGCCGATCCCCGGCCCGACGACCGAGCGGTTCCAGGGTCTCGCCGCGGAGCTGGGCGTCGTCGTCGTCCTGCCGATCTACGAAGTCGCCAACCCGGGTGAGTACTACAACACCGCCGCCGTCATCGACGCCGACGGCCGCCTGCTGGGGCGTTACCGCAAGCACCACATCCCGAACCTGCCCGCGTTCTGGGAGAAGTTCTACTTCCGCCCCGGCAACGGCGGCTACCCGGTGTTCGACACCAAGGTCGGCAAGATCGGCGTCTACATCTGCTACGACCGGCACTTCCCCGAGGGCTGGCGCGAACTCGGCCTCGGCGGCGCCACCATCGTGTTCAACCCCTCCGCCACCAAGCCCGGGCTGTCCAACCGGCTCTGGGAGCTGGAGCAGCCCGCCGCCGCGGCCGCGAACCAGTACTTCGTCGCCGCCAACAACCGCATCGGCCAGGAGGTCGACGAGTTCGGCCCGGACGCCCCGCACTTCTACGGCTCGTCCTACTTCGTCGACCCGCGGGGCAACTACGTCGGCGAGGTCGCCAGCCAGGACAAGGAGGAGCTCGTCGTCCGCGACCTGGACATGGACGAGATCACCACGGTCCGCAACGACTGGCAGTTCTACCGCGACCGGCGGCCGGAGACCTACACGAGAACGGTGGAGCCTTAATGCCCCGCACGCTCATCAGCGGCGGGACGGTCGTCTCCGCCACCGGCTCCGGGCTCGCCGACGTCCTGATCGACGGCGAGGCGATCGCCGCGGTGCTGGCTCCGGGCGCGCTGCCCGACCTGCGCCCGGATCGCACGATCGACGCCACCGGCAAGTACGTCATCCCCGGCGGCGTCGACGGCCACACCCACATGGAGATGCCGTTCGGCGGCACGAACGCCAGCGACACCTTCGAGACCGGCTCCCGGGCCGCGGCCTGGGGCGGGACCACCACGATCGTCGACTTCGTGGTCCAGTCGCACGGCCAGCGGGTGCAGGACCAGCTCGCGCTGTGGCACGAGAAGGCCGGCGGCAACTGCGCGATCGACTACGGCTTCCACCAGATCATCGGCGACGTCAACGACGAGTCGCTGAAGGCGATGGACGAGCTGATCGACGAGGGCATCACCAGCTTCAAGCTGTTCATGGCCTACCCCGGGGTGTTTCTGTCCGACGACGGGCAGATCGTCCGGGCGATGCAGACGGCGGCCGGCAACGGCGGGCTGATCATGATGCACGCCGAGAACGGGTCGGCCATCGACGTGCTGGTGCAGCAGGCGCTGCAGCGCGGCGAGACCACGCCCTACTACCACGGCGTCACGCGGCCCTGGCAGACCGAGCAGGAGGCCACCCACCGCGCGATCATGCTCGCCGACATCACCGGCGCCCCGCTCTACGTGGTGCACGTGTCGGCCAAGCAGGCCCTCGCCCGCATCGCCGAGGCCCGTGGCACCGGGCAGAACGTCTTCGGCGAGACCTGCCCGCAGTACCTCTACCTCTCGCTGGAGGAGCAGCTCGGCCGGCACAGCGCGCAGTGGGGCGAGTTCGAGGGCGCGAAGTGGGTCTGCTCGACGCCGCTGCGCTCCCGGGCCGAGGGGCACCAGGACGAGCTGTGGCGTCACCTGCGCACCGGTGACGTCACCACGATCAGCACCGACCACTGCCCGTTCTGCATGAAGGACCAGAAGGAGCTCGGGATCGAGGCGTTCAACAAGATCCCGAACGGCATCGGCTCGGTGGAGCACCGGATGGACCTGCTGTTCCAGGGGGTGGTCGACGGCAAGATCAGCAAGGAACGCTGGGTCGAGGTCTGCTGCACCACCCCGGCGCGGATGTTCGGGCTCTACGGCAAGAAGGGCGTCATCGCCCCGGGCGCCGACGCCGACGTCGTCGTCTACGACCCGAACGGTCACACGTCGATCTCGGTCGAGACGCACCACATGAACATGGACTACTCGGCGTGGGAGGGGTACGAGATCGACGGGCACGTGGACGTCGTCCTGTCCCGCGGGACCGTGATCGTCGACGAGACCGGCTACGTCGGCTCGAAGTCGCACGGCCAGTTCGTGAAGCGGTCGCTGTCGCAGAACCTGATCTGAGGGCCGGCGAGTGAGCGAAGAGCGGGGGATCTAATGGATTTCGGTGTCGTCCTGCAGAACGATCCCCCCGCGTCCCGGGTCGTCGAACTGGCCCGGCAGGCGGAGACGTACGGCTTCAGCCACGCGTGGACGTTCGACTCCCACCTGCTGTGGCAGGAGCCGTACGTCGTCTACAGCCAGATTCTCGCGAGCACGCGCAAGATCACGGTCGGCCCGATGGTCACCAACCCGACCACCCGGGACTGGACGGTGACGGCGTCGCTGTTCGCGACGCTGAACGAGATGTACGGCAACCGGACGGTCTGCGGCATCGGGCGCGGCGACTCCGCCGTCCGGGTGACCAACGGCAAGCCGGCCACCCTCGCCACGCTGCGGGACTCGATCCGGGTCATCCGCGGCCTGGCCAACGACGAGGCGGTCGAGTACAACGGCTCGACGCTGCAGTTCCCGTGGTCGCAGGGCTCGCGGCTGCCGATCTGGGTGGCCGCGTACGGCCCGAAGGCGTTGGCGCTCACCGGCGAGGTCGGCGACGGCTACATCCTGCAACTGGGTGATCCGGCCATCGCGGAGTGGTCCATCGCCGCGGTCCGCAAGGCGGCCGCCGACGCCGGCCGCGATCCCGAGTCGATCACCATCTGCGTGGCGGCGCCCGCGTACGTCACCGACGGCACCGCGGCCGGGCTCGCCCACGGCCGCGACCAGTGCCGCTGGTTCGGCGGGATGGTCGGCAACCACGTCGCAGACCTCGTCAAGCGATACGGCAGCGAGGGGGCGGCGATCCCGCAGGCGCTGTCCGAGTACATCGCCGGTCGCGAGGGCTACGACTACAACGCCCACGGCAAGGCCGGCAACACCCACACCGACTTCGTTCCCGACGAGGTCATCGACCGCTTCTGCCTCATCGGCCCGGTCGAGGCGCAGGTGGCGCGGCTCGAGGAACTCCGGGCGCTGGGCGTCGACCAGTTCGCGGTCTACCTGCAGCACGACGCCAAGTCCGACACGCTCGCGGCCTACGGCGACAAGGTGATGCCGGCCGTCAACATCCGCCGGGCCGCCCGGACCTGACCGTAGGGCATGCTGGGGCGCATGCCGACGACCCCGACCTCGGACACCGACCCCGCCGCCCTCGCCGACCGGCTGCTGGACGCGCAGGTCGCCTGGGTCGTCGAGCAGCTCACCGGCGACGCGCTGGCCGACCTGCTCGCCGCCGACGTCGCCGAGGCGCTGCGGATCGGTGAGCGGCTGACGCTGGCGCAACTGGTCGACACCGAGGCGCTGCGCCGCGTCGTGCAGCGGTGGGCCCGCTCCACCTCCGGGGCGGCGCTACTCGTCTCGCTGGTCGACACCGTCGCCGACGCCGTGTACGGCCTGCCGGCGGCGGCCGAGCACGAGCTGGGCTCGGTCGTCCAGCGCCGCCACGTCGACGCGCTCGTGGTGAAGCTGCTCTCGATGCACCGGGCTCAGGACCGGCTGATGAGCCAGCTGCAGCGCAGCCCGGCAGTCGGCCAGGTCGCCACCCAGTACGTCACCAGGCTGGTCTCCGACGTCGTGCAGCAGAACCGGGAGCGGATGGAGAAGGTGCCGGGGGCGAAGTCGCTCATGTCGATCGGCTTCGGCGCCGCGTCGCGGGTGCAGAAGGCGGCTTCGGACTCGTTCCTCGGCGACGCCGCCGGCAAGAGCGCGCAGTTCGCGATCAAGCGGACCAACAGCGCGGCGCGGGACCTCATCCGGGAGGCCCCGCTGCGCGAGGCGGCCATGGAGGTCTGGGATCTGCAGGCCGCCGAGCCGGTCGCGGCACTGCGCGAGTACGTCACCGCCGCCGACGTGCGGGAGCTCGCGCAGCTGGTCCGCGAGATCGTCGAGGACGCGCGCAGCTCCGACTACGCGCTGGCGCTGCTCGACGGGGTCGTCGCGGCGATCTTCGAGGCCTACGGCGACACCGACGTCACCGCCCTGCTGTCGGATCTGGGGCTCGGGCAGGAGGAGCTGCTCACCGCGCTGCGCGAGCTCGCTCCGCCGCTGCTGACCGCCCTGCACGAGGCCGGCGAACTCGAGCCGCTGGTCCGCGTGCGGCTCGCCCCGTTCTTCGACGCGCCGAGCACGCAGGCGCTGCTGGCCGGCGGGTAGCGTCCCCGCGCGTGAGCTTCGGCGTGGACGGGGTCCGGGTAGGCCACTGGACCGACGCGGAGGCCGAGACCGGCTGCACCGTGGTCGAGCTGCCGTCGGGCACGACCGCCTCCTACGAGTGCCGCGGCGGCGCCCCGGCCACCCGGGACCTGCTGGCCCTCGAGCCGGAGAAGGTGGTCACGAGCGTCGACGCCGTACTGCTGACCGGCGGCTCGGCCTTCGGACTCGCCGCCGCGGACGGCGTGATGAGCCACCTCGAAAGTCTCGGGCGCGGCGTGGCGACCCCGGCCGGGCCGGTGCCGATCGTGCCGACACTGGCGCTTTTCGACCTGGCGGTCGGCGACGGCTCGGTCCGCCCGGGCCCGGCCGAGGGGGCGGCCGCTGCCCGAGACGTGCGCGCGGACCCGCCGCTGACCGGCCGGGTGGGTGCGGGCGCCGGCGCGTACGTCGGCCACTGGCGCGGCCCGGACGGTCGCCGACCCGCCGGCCTCGGGCACGCCGTGGCCTCCCTCGGCGGGGTCACGGTCGCCTGCCTGTGCGCGGTCAACGCCTTCGGCGAACCGGCCGGCGACGCCGAGCCGCTGGCCGCGGTGGCCGCGGTGGCCGCGGTGGCCGCGGTGGCGGTCGGCCCCGCCCCGTTCGGCCCGACCCACACCACCATCGGCGTCGTCGTCACGAACGCCCGGCTCGACAAGACCGGCTGCCGGGTGGTGGCCCAGGGGGCGCACGACGGTCTCGCCCGGGCCTTGACGCCGCCGCACACCCGATTCGACGGCGACGCGTTCGTCGCCGCCGCCACCTGCACCGTCGACGCCCCGCTCGACGTGGTCCGGATGCTCGGGCTCACCGCCACCGCGGACGCGATTGCCGCGGCCACCGGCGCCCGCTGAGCGCACCGCGGTGCTTTACATCCGGTGACCCACGGCTGATATTTCCCGCGCGTCCTCGGGGCGTGTTCGCTCTCCCTTCCTGGAAGGCCATGCCCGTGCGTGACCGTTCGCGTTACGTCCTCCTGCTCGTCGTTTCGCTCGCCGTCCTGGCGGTCGTCGCTCCGGCCTCGGCGCAAGCACGCTCGCGCACCTCGATCGCCGCCACCCACCGCACGATCCGGTCGGGCTCGGTCGTCGGCGTGCACGGCACGGTCTCGCCGCGGCAGGTCGGTCACGTCGTGTACCTGCAGCAGCGGATCGGCCACCGCTGGCACCGCATCCGGCGGCAGCGGCTCAACCGCGCCTCGCGCTACTGGTTCACCGTCCGTCCGTCGCGGCCGGGAGTGAAGACGTTCCGCGTCGTCGACCCGGCCACCCGCCGGGTCGCGGGCTCGGCGTCACGCGCGGTCGCCGTGCGGGTACGGCCTCGTGCCCGCTCGTGCACGCCGGGCTACTCCCCGTGCATCCCGCCGGGACCGGACGTCGACTGCGCCGGCGGCAGCGGCAACGGGCCGCGCTACGTGCAGGGGCCGGTCTACGTGACCGGCAGCGACCCCTACGGCCTCGACGCGATCGCCTGCACGAGCTGACCCCGCTGCGCGGCCGCCCCGCGTCGGGCTACCAGCGCAGGCTCTTGTTCCGCCGTGCGGCCACGTTGCCGACGCCGCCGGAGGCGATCGCCACCAGCACCGCGGCGACCCCGATCTCGCACAGGATGGTGAGCAGCGTGCCGACGTGGAAGAGGTGACGGCCGAGCAGGCTCCCGATCAACGAGCCGATCCAGCCGATCGCGATCGTGGCGAGGATGCCGATGTCCTGTTTGCCCGGCAGCACCAGGCGGGCCAGGCCGCCGATGATGGCACCGACGATGGCCGAGCTGATGAGCAGCCACAGCGCCCACCCCAGGGCGGGCAGCAGGACCAGCAGGACGATCAGCGCGACGAGCAGAATCACCATCCCCCAGATGTACCCATCCGCCGGTCCCGGAGCGCGGCCACGCGCCAAGTTCGGCGCGCATTCGCACCGCCACGACCCGCTTGCGGCCCCGAACCCCCGGGGTGACCGGCTCCGGCCGGCCCCGGCCGTCACGTCGGAGCGTTCGGCGGCTCCGCGACCTCGTACTGCACCCGGGCCAGGTCGCTGCAGAGCCGGCCGAGCACGGCCCGGTGCCGGTTGTGCTCGGGCTCGGCGTCATAGGCCCGGTAGGCCTCGGCGTCGGTCCAGTCGTTGACGATGGCGAAGCTCCAGCCACCCTCACGCAGGCCGGCATCGCGACCGACCGACATCGACACCAGACCGGGCAGGTCGAGCGCCCCGATGCCGGCGAGCGCCGCCTCGGCCGCCCGGACCGACTCCGGGTCGTTCTCGTCCGCCAGCCGCCCGAGCACCACGTTCCGAATCATGGCTCCTGCCTACACCCTCCGGGCGGGCACCGGGCAGGGCTGAGGCCCCGTGGCGGTTCGACCGCGGAGCACAATGGACGGCGTGCTCCCCGATCTGCGCTCCCGGCTCGGCCGGATCGTCTTCGAGCGGGTCGCCGGGGCGGACGGGCCGCAGCACCGGGAACGCATCCACCTGGCCGACGGCGAGCGGTGGTTCCCCGAGGGCGCGGTGATCCGGACCGTCCACGGCGACTCGTCGATGTTCGTCGGCGGCCTGCGGGCCCTGCTGCTGCAGTCGCTGCACCCGCTGGCGATGGCCGGGGTGGCGCAGCACTCCGACTACCGCGGCGACCCGTGGGGCCGGCTGCAACGCACCTCCTACTTCCTGGCCGTCACCACCTTCGGGCTGGCCGAGGACGCCGAACGCGCCGTGGCCCGCGTCAAGGGCATTCACCGTCGCGTCCGCGGCATGGCGCCGGACGGGCGGGAGTACGTCGCCGCCGACCCGCACCTGCTGCGGTGGGTGCACCTGGCCGAGGTGGACAGCTTCCTCGCGACCTACCAGCTCTACGGCACCAGCCCGCTCGACGCCGCCGGGCAGGACGCCTACGTCGCCGAGACCGCGGTGGTTGCCCGGGCGCTGGGTGTGCCGGCCCCGCCCGAGTCGGTGGCCGAGCTGGCCGAACAGCTCGAGGCCTACCGGCCGGAGCTGCGCGGCACGTCCGACGCGCGAGCCGC
Organism: uncultured Actinomycetota bacterium; assembly: GCA_963776855.1. Classification (GTDB taxonomy): domain Bacteria; phylum Actinomycetota; class Actinomycetes; order Mycobacteriales; family Jatrophihabitantaceae; genus Jatrophihabitans. The sequence continues at coordinate 671,187 of CAVZOC010000006.1, forward strand.
CGCCCGGTTCCTGCTCGTCCGCCCGCCGCTGCCGGTCTTCGTCCGCCCGGCCTACGCGGTGCTGGCCGCCGCCGCGGTGGCTTCGCTGCCGGCGTGGACGCGGTGGCCGCTACGGCTGCCCTACCTGCCGGTGAGCGAGCGAACCGTGGTCCGCGCGTCCGGGAGGGCCCTCGTGCGCACCCTGCGCTGGGTGAGCACGCCGCCGCCGAGCCGCGCGGCCTGAGCCCGCGCCGCTTCAGATGCCGACGTGCGCCAGCGCGTGCAGCAACAGGTTGCTCTGACCGCCGACCATCTCGCGCAGCACGGCGTCGTCGCGCGCCTCGGCGGGCGTCATCCAGGTCAGTTCCAGCGCGTCCTGCCGCGGGTCGCAGTCCCCCTCGACCGGGACGATGAAGGCCAGCGACACCGCGTGCTGCCGGGTGTCGTGGAACGGCGTCACCCCCGGGACCGGGAAGTACTCGGCCACCGTGAACGGCTGCGGCGACGGCGGCACACGGGGCAGGGCGAGCGGGCCGAGGTCCTTCTCCAGGTGCCGCATCAGCGCCTGCCGCACCCGCTCGCCGTAGAGCACCCGCCCGGACACCAGAGCCCGCGACATCGTGCCCTGCTCGTCGGCCCGCAGCAGCAGCCCGACCTCGGTCACCTCACCCGAGTCGCCGACCCGGACCGGCACCGCGTCGACGTAGAGGATCGGGAGGCGTTGCCGCGCCTGCTCCATCTCCTCCTGGCTGAGCCAGGATCCGGCCACGTCGTTGTCCAGGGTCATCCGCGTCCTTCTGGTCGCTCGCTGCATCGCTCGAATCGGGTACCCCCGATACTGCCGTACGCCGGCGCGGTGCGAGTGTGCTGCAGGAGGGATCGCGTGTCCGACCGCTCTCGAGGAGGCTTGATGGGGCTCACGCTCGCCAGGGGTGGCGTCTGATCATGGCCGGTTGGGAGTCGCTGCAGCTGCGGGAGCACGACCGTCACCGCCCGTTCGCGCTGCTGTCGCCGGGTTTCGAGCAGCCGCTCGGCGCCGCGCCGACGGTGCCGTGGTGGACCGTCGAGGCGACGGTGGACGAGATCCCGGCCCGGCTGGGCGTGCTCGGGCCGGGCGGGTTCGCCGGAGTCCGGGTGGCCGGGCCCCGGCTGGTCCTGCGCACCGGCACCGAACGGGTGGCCCGCCGGCGGGTGGCGATCGCGCCCGGCGACCGCCTCGCCTGCACCATGACCGGCCCCCGCTTCGCGGCGTGGCGGCACGACGGCGAGCGCTGGCGCTGCCTGTTCGTCGCCGACGCCGACCCCGGTGGCCAGGACCTGCGGCGACCCGAGCTGCTCGCCGAGCACTCGTTCGTCGCCGAGCAGGCCTCGGACGTCCGCTGCGGCACCTTCGGTCAGCTCGGCGTGCGCGACCCACACCTCGTGCAGGCGCCCGACGGCACCCCGTTCACCGCCGACGGCCGGCACTGGCTCACCCTGACCGCCGCCGGCCCCGGTTTCTTCCCGACGGCCCACTGGGTGGTGTGCTCGCTCGCGCTGCCCGACCCGGCGACGCTGCGCGTCGAGGCCCACCTGTTCTCCCGCCGCGACGGCCTCGTGGTGGGCGACCATGCCGGGCAGCTGATCGTCGACGGCGGCGTGGTCCACCTCGTGGTCAGCTCGTGGGGCGACTTCGACGGCGACGGCGTCAGGACGCTGGCCGCGGCCGGCGGGCGCGAGCTGCTCACCGGCGTGCAGGTGCTCGATCCGCGCCCGCTGGCGTTGCCGACCGAGCTGAGCACCTGGGACCCCGGGCTGACGCGCGTCGGCGAGCGCTGGCACGTCAGCTACGTCGAGAGCCCCTCGCAGCGGCCGTTCACCTTCCGCCCCGCGCTGGCCGTGGGTGAGCCCGGCGGGCCGCCGGCCGGGCCGTTCCGTCTCGCCGGGGCCGACCTGACCCGGGCGCACACCGAAGGCCCGGTGCTGGCCCGCGTCGACGAGCAGTGGCTGCTGCTCGCCGGCGACGGCACGAACCGCGAATTTCCGGTCTACGACCTCGCGATGCAGCAGCTGGGGCGGCTGGACGCCACGTTCGGCAGCAACATCCCGCACCCGCAAGTCGTCGCGGGCGAGGACGGTCGGACCTGGCTGGTCACCTTCGACGGGACGCCGTGGGACAAGCGCCGCACCGGGTACGGCAGCCACGGCGACCTCGTGGTGCTGGGCGAGGCGTCCTGACGGCCGGACCCGCCGCGATCTTGTTGCTGCAACCGCGTCGTGGCACGTCGTGCGCAACAAGATCGGGGCGGCCCGAGCGACTGGCCAGCAGGCTCAGGTGAGGGTGAAGCCGCCGTCCACCACGAGCGTCTGGCCGGTGACGTAGCCGCCGGCCGGGCTGGCCAGGAACACCACCGCGGCGGCGAGCTCGGCCGGGTCACCGGTTCGCCCCGCGAGCACCCGCGGCAGCTGCGACTCGAGGTAGCCCTCCTGGTACTGCTCGGTCATCTCGGAGGCGAAGAACCCCGGGGCGATCGCGTTGACCCGGATGCCCTTGCGCCCGGTCCACTGCTGGGCCAGGTCCCGGGTGAGGCCCAGCAGCCCGGCCTTGCTGGCGGCGTAGGCGGCCTGCGGCAGCCCGGCGGTGGTGAGGCCCAGGACGCTGCTGATGTTGACGATGCTGCTGCCGGCCTGCATCACGCGTCCGCAGGCCTGAGCCAGCCAGTAGCAGCCGTTGAGGTTGACGTCGACGACCTGCCGGAACTGCTCGGGCGTCTCCTTGGTCGCGGGCACCGCGGTGCCGACGCCGGCGTTGTTGACCAGCACGTCGACGCGCCCGAACTCCGCCATGGCGGCCGCAACGAGCGCGCTGCAGGCGTCCGGGTCGGCGATGTCGGTGGGGACGGGAAGGGCGCGGCGACCGAGCGACTCCACCATCTCGGCGGTGCCCTGCAGCCGGTCGGCGCGGCGGGCGGCGAGCACGACGTCCGCCCCCGCCTCCGCGAGGCCTCGGGCGAAGGCGACGCCGAGGCCGGCCGAGGCGCCGGTGACGATCGCGACCCGGCCGTCGAGCCGGAACAGTTCGGGCAGCGCGGTCACGATCCGCGCAGCTCTCGGCGCAGGATCTTGCCGCTGGCGGTCTTGGGCAGCTCGTCGACGAAGAACACGGCGCGAGGGTACTTGTAGGCGGCCAGCTGCCGGCGGCAGTGCTCGATCAGCTCCTCCGGCGTCACGCTCGCGTCCTCCTGCAGCGACACGAACGCGTGCACGGTCTCGCCGCGGTACTCGTCCGGCACGCCGATGACTGCGGCCTCCCGCACGGCCTCGTGCCCGTACAGCACGTCCTCGACCTCGCGCGGCCATACCTTGTACCCGGAGGCGATGATCATGTCCTTCTTGCGGTCGACGAGGAAGAACCAGCCCTCCTCGGACATGAACCCGACGTCGCCGGTGTGCAGCTCCCCACCGGGGAACGCCGCGGTGGTGGCGACGGGGCGCTCCCAGTAGCCGTCGGCCAACTGCGGTCCGGCGATCACCACCTCCCCCACCTGCCCCGGGGGCAGGTCGCGACCGTCGTCGTCGACGATGCGGGCGCGCACGCTCGCGATCGGCACGCCGACCGACAGCGCCCCCGACTCGGGGTCCACGGGGGCGCGCAGCTGCGGCGGGACGATGTGCGTGATGGACGAGGTCTCGGTGAGGCCGTAGGCGTTGTGGATGTAGCCGCCGAAGACGGCCTCGAGCTTGTCGGCGACGGCCGGCGCGATGGGGGCGCCACCGGAGTAGATCTTGGTCAGCGAGGCGAAGTCCTCGGGGCCGACGCCGGCCACTCCGGCCAGGGCCGCGAAGGCGGTGATGGCGCCGACGGTGAACCCCGGCCGGTGCTCGCGGATCGCGTCGACCATGATCTCCGGCTGGAACCGGCCGCCCAGCACCAGCGGCGCCGGCAGCAGCAGTGACAGGACGCCGTGGCCGACCAGGCCGGTGATGTGGAACAGCGGCGCCAGCGCGAGGATCACGTCGTCGGGCCCGAGTTCCATCCACTCGCGGTAGTTGCGGGCGTTGACGACGAAGTTGGCGTGGGTGAGCCGGGCGCCCTTGGGGTCGCCGGTCGTGCCGGAGGTGTAGACGAGAAACGCCGGGTCCGACGAGGCGGGTCGGGGCACGGCCTCCGGGCGCTGCCCGTGGTGCCGTTGCAGCAGGCCGGTCAGGGTGTCGGTGCCGTCGATCGTGGCTCGCTTCGCGGCGCCGGTCATGCGGGGGTCGTTCCGGGTCTGGTGGTCCAGCGCCGAGCAGGTCACCACGATCTCGACCCCGGTGTCCCCGGCCGACAGGACCTGCGCCGCGACGGGGTACAGCTCGTCGAGGCAGAGCAGCGCCCGGGCGCCGGAGTCGTGCAGCAGGTGCCCGAGCTCCCGCTGCTTGTACATCGGGTTTACCGAGACGGCGATGCCGCCGGCCTTCCACGCGGCCAGCATCCCGAGCACGAAGGCGGGGTTGTTCTGCGTGAAGATCGCGAGCCGGTCGCCGGGGGCGAAGCCGCGCTGCTGCAGCGCGGCGGCGAACGCGGCCGCGGCCGTGTCCAGTTCGGCGACGCTGATCCGGCCGTCGTAGTAGCGGATCGCGTCCTGGCCCGGTCGGCGTCGCACGGCGTCGTCCCACATGTCCAGAAGGTTCGCGAACTCCGGCTCGACCTCCGCGGGCTGGCCGTCGCGATAGAGCGACAGCCAGGGGCGATCCGTATCGGGACGCGGCGGGGAGGGTGTCACGGTTCCAGCCTGGTGGGCCACGTCAGCGGTCGCAACGGTGTGCCTCACACCAGCACCGCGGCACGGACCTCGACCGTGATGTTTCCACGGGTGGCGTTGGAGTAGGGGCACACCTGGTGCGCCGCATCGGCGAGCTCCTGGCAGGTCGACGCGTCGACGTCGGGAATCCGGACGTCGAGTACCACGGCGAGCCCGAACGCATCACCGACGGGCCCGAGGCTGACCTCCGCGGTCACCACCGAGTCCGAGGTGTCGACGCCGCGCCGCCGGCCGACCACACCGAGCGCACCCTGGAAGCAGGCGGCATACCCGGCGGCAAACAGCTGTTCCGGGTTCGTCGCACCACCGGGCCCGCCCATCTCCTGCGGCGGGCGCAGATCGAGGTCCAGCAGCCCGTCGTCGGTTCGGGCGTGGCCTGCCCGCCCGCCGGTGGCGGTGGCACGGGCGGTGTAGGCGATGCGGTCGAGTTCGGCGGTCATGCGGCTCTGCCTTTCACGAGGTCGGGTGACGGCGCGCAGCGTCGTCGCGGTCTGCGGGCCCCTCGGATGGGGACACCAGCGGTCATCGCCCGCCGGCCGCCGGGGCAGCAGCCGGCGGCGGGGCGGCGCCGGCCGGTCCGTACTGTGCGCGCAGCAGGTTCAGCCCACCGCCCGCCTCGATGACGTCGACGGCGTGCGCGCTCGGGGGCGTTCCCCGCAACACCTGACCGGTGCGAGCGACCCGGACGGTGGCGCTACGCCAGTCGACCTCGATGTCGTCCCACCGCTGCACCGCCGCCGAGATGCCCGGCACGGTCACCAACGGCATGCCCTGGTAGAGCTCGCCACGCCAGAAGCCGGGGGCGTACGACTCGGCGACGACCGCGACGATTCCCGCGTTGCGCATCGCGATCATCGCCGGGTAGTGCGGGTGACCGTAACCGAAGTTCCGGCCGCCGACGAGCACGTCCCCCTGCCGGACCGCCTCGGTGAAGCCGGGGTCGTAGGCCTGCATCAGCACCGACCGCAGCTTGTCCGGGTCGTAGTACTTGATGTTCTCGACCCCGATGACGAGGTCGATGTCGAAGTCGTCGCCGAAGACATAGGCGACCCGACCGGCGAAAACGTCGACGACGCTCATGCCAGCACCTCCCGGGGGTCCACGATCTTGCCGGCCAGGGCGGACGCGGCCACCGTGTAGGCCGACCCCATGTAGATCTGCGCCTCGGTGCTGCCCATACGTCCGGAGATGTTGAGCACGCCGGTGGAGATGCACTTGTCACCGGGTTCGAGCGGCGACGCGTAACCGACGCAGAAGTCGCAGGATGCGCCGGCGACGCGGGCCCCTGCCTCGGCGAGGGTGTCCAGCAGCCCTTCGCTCTCGGCCTGCTGGTAGATCTTCTTCGAGGTGGGGACAACGTTGAACTTGACGCCCGGCGCCACCTTCTTGCCCTTGAGAATCTCCGCGGCGGCGCGGATCTCCTCGATCCGGCCGCTCGCACAGGAGCCGATGTAGGCGTGCTGCAGCTCGGTGCCGACGAGTTCCTCGATCGGCCGGGTGTTCTTCGACTTCGCCGAGCCGGGCAGTACGACCTGCGGCGAGAGCGCATCGAGGTCGACCCGGTGTGTGGCCGAGTACTCGGCGTCCGGGTCGCTGTAGACCGGCTCGAACTCGCCGCGGACCGCCTCCCGCGCGTACGCGAGCGACTTCTCGTCCGGGTTGAAGATGGCCGAGACGGCGCCGGTGAACATCGCCATGGCACACAGGCCCTGCCGCCGGTCGATCGACATCGCCTCCGCGCCGGGGCCGACGTACTCCATCACCTGGTGCGCGCAGGCGTCGGCGCCATGGGTCGAGATGATGTGGTGCAGCAGGTCCCGGTTGTCCACGCCGACGGCGAACCCGCCCTCGAGGTGGAACCGGGTGCTGGCCGGGACGTCGAGGTAGACGGCACCGGTCACCCACGCCTCGAGCAGGTCCTTACGCACCCCCCAGCCGAGCGCGCCGAAGGCGCCGAGCCCGGAGATGTGCCCGTCGAAGTGGACGAGGAAGTTGCCCGGGGCCGCGTAGCCGAGCTCGGCCGCGACCTGGTGACCGATGCCGACGCCCTCGTGCACCGCGACGCCGTTGCGCCGACCCCAGTCCCGGGTCACGTTGTGCATCTCGAGCTCACGCTGGTCGTTACGCGTCGTCATGTGGTCGATGAACAGGACGTAGCGCTCCGGCTCCTTGACCTGCTCGATGCCGAAGTCCTCCTTCATCTGGCGGAACATCACATCGGTGTAGCCGGGGTAGTCGTAGGCGATCATGTAGTCCGGCCGGAACGGGGCGTTCGTTCCCACGCCGACCCTCTCGAGCCCGCCGGCGCGGGCCAGAATCTTTTCGGTAATGGTCGACCCCATCACATACCTCCTTCGATGGCGGTGAGCTCGCCGGCCGAGTGGTACTTGGCCTGGCGCTCCAGCACGTCGGCGAAGCCGAGCAGTGCGGGCACGTCCTTCGGTGGCATGCCCTCGGCGGTGATGTTTCCGGCCGGCTCCCCGCCGGCGAGCCGCTCCAGCGCCGAGGCCAGCGCGCCGGCCACGACGTGGATCGGCTGGTTGGGCAGCAGCGCGATGCGGACGTCGAGCTCCTCGAGGACCTCGCGGGTGAACTCGCGCTCGACCCACGTGCCGGCTGTGATGGTCGAGACGAGGCCGCCGCCGAGCTTGTCGCTGGCCGCCTTCCATTCCTCGACCGAGCTGAAGGTCCGCGTGACCGGCATCAGCAGGTCCGCGCCGGCGTCCCGGTAGGCCTCGAGACGCCGGAGCGCGTCCTCGCCGTGCCCGTCGCAGCGGGCGATGAGGACGAAGTCGTCGCCGGCGGCGTCCTTGGCGGCGCGGATCTTTCCTGCGGCCTCCTCGAGCGGTACCAGCGGCACGGCCTGGTTCACCCACAGCGGCTCCCGCTTGGGCGCGACCTGGTCCTCCATGAAGGCCGCGGTGGCGCCGGCGTTCCGCGCCGCTCCGATCGTCCGTTGGACGTTCACGGCGTTGCCGTAGCCGGTGTCGATGTCGGCGATGAGCGGCAGCGAGCATCCCTCCCGGATACGGGCGATCGCGCCGATGTTCTCGGTCATCGTGTAGAGCTCGGCGTCCGGCATGCCGAGAGAGGCCGAGATGGAGTAGCCAGAGGAGCAGACGGCGGTAAAACCGGCCCGCTCCACGAGCCGGGCCGACAGCCCGTCCCAGACCCCGGGTGCGAACACGAGCTTCTCCCGGCGGAGCAGCTCGGCGACCGTGGTGGTGGTCATCAATCATCACCTGTTTCGTATTACGGATTGTATTCCGGTATGTGATTTACAGTATTCCTGCGCAAATGGCTGGTCAATGCCTCGCACCCGGGTCACCCCGAGCGGCACATGTCTGTCGCCGCCAGATATGCGTAGGTGTAGTTGCGGGTGTTGGCCAGGCCCGTGACGTAGCCCTTCAGTTCCCGGGTCGCGGCGGCGTTGCCGGTCGCGTACAGCCCGGTGACCGGCGTGCCGTCGCGGCGCAGCACGCGGCCGGCGTCGTCGATCGCCAACCCGAGCGAGCACAGCCCCACCCCGAGGACCCGCAGCGGCAAGGCATGGAACGGTGGCGTCTCGAGCGCACCGAGGTTGGGATTGGGGTACCGGGGGTCGCCGTAGGCGCTCCGGGCGAACGGCAGGCTACCGCGGCCGAAATCGGTATCCTCACCGCTGGCGGCGAAGCCGTTGAAGCGGGCCACGGTCGCGCAGAGCCCGGACTCGTCGATCCCCGTCTTCGCCGCCAGCTCTTTGATGCTGTCGAACGAATGCACCTCCGGCGGGTAGTCCGCACCCGGCGGATACGGGCCCAACGGGTAGGTGCGACGGAAGGTGTCGTCGACGACGAGCCAGCACGGGAAGTTGGCCCACTGCTTGCGTCGCGAGTCGAAGGTCCGGATCCCCCTGATCAGCGCCCCGTAGTAGCTCTCGTCACCGAACCGGTGCCCGTCTTCGTTGACGATCATCGAATGCGGGAAGCCGAGGTTCTCCAGCAGCTGGGAATACAGGGGCTCATCGCTGCCGGGGTGCGTGCGGTCCTCGAATCGGGCCCCGAGCACGACGAACGGATCCGCGCCGCGCACCACGGTGGCACCCACCCGCTCGGCCAGCGTCAGGCCATCCCCGGCGACCACCGGCGGCGCGGCCTCGATGAGTTCCGGAACGTCCTCGAGCTCGGCGGCGTCCGGGGCGTTGCCGTATCCCCCGACGGCGAGCAGGACGCCCTGCCGCGCGCCGATCTCGACCGGACCTGCGGGCCCGTCGGCGACGACGCCGGTGACCCAGTCACCGTCGTAGCGCAGTCGCGCAGCGCGGTGGTCGAGACGGCACTCGATGCCACGCCGCACGAGCGCCTCCCGGACGAATCCTGCCGCCAGCCCGATGCCGTGGGTTAGCAGGTCCTCGGCCTCCCGGCGCCCGGCGAGCTCCAGCCGCGCGGCGACGTCACCGGCGAGCACGTGGTGGATTTCGTCGCGCGTGACCCCGGTGCGGTAGTAGACGCTCGGACGCAACCGCTCGCGCCACGGGCCGAGGTCTCTGCCCGGCACGGCGACCTCGAGCATCCGCCCCTGCGCGGTCGAGCCGACGGCCGGGGAGTAGAGGTCCGCGGCGTCGCGGACGAGCGAGAACGGGATCCCGGCGTCGCTGAACCACCGGGTTGCCTCCACCGCATGCTCCAGGTACCGGCGCCGGGCGACGCGGTCGACGGGGCGGCCGACGCCCTGCACGTGGTCCAGATACTCCTCGGTCGCCTCTAGCGTGTCGGTTCCGGCCGGGTCCAGGTGGTTGCCACCCACCCAGCACCAACCCCCGCTGTAGGCCGCGACACCGCCCACCATCGCCGAACGTTCCAGAAGGAGGACGCGCGCCCCCAGGTCGTGGGCCCGGATCGCGGCGGCCAGACCACCGAGGCCGCCGCCGACGCAGATCACGTCGAAGGTCTCGGCCACGGCGTCGCCGCGAATCATGTCGAGTCCCCCCTCAATGCGGTGAGCACGTTCCGGGCGCACTGCCGCGTCACCTCGGCGAGCGCGGTGTCGGAGTATCCGGCGGTGTGCGGTGAGAGCAGCAGGTTCGGTGCGCTACGCAGGGCCGAATCAACCGGTAGCGGCTCGATCTCGCTGACGTCGAGCGCGGCGGCGGCGATCGCGCCGGAGTGCAGCGCGTCGACGAGGGCGACCTCGTCGACCACCCCACCACGGGCTGCGTTGATCAGGCAGGCCTCCGGCCGCATCGCCGCGAGCTCGGCCTCGCCGATCAGGTGGTGCGTGTCCGGTGCCAGCGGCACGTGCAGGGTGACGGCGTCGGCCTCTCCCAGCAGCTGCGGCAGCGGCACGGCTCGAGCGCCGAGGTCGGCGAGCAGTGCCTCGTCGATGACCGGATCGGTGACGACGATCCGCATCCCGAAGGCTCGGGCCAGCCGGCCGACCCGCTTGCCGATGTTGCCGAACCCGACGATGCCCAGGGTCCGACTGTCGAGCCCACGCCCGACGACCGGGCGCCATCCGCCACCGCGGACGAGACCGTCGTTGGTCGCGACGCCGCGGGCAAGCGCCAGCAGCTGGCCGATCGCGTACTCCGCGACGGCGCCGGAGTTCCCGCCGGGCACGTTGCACCAACTGATGCCACGCGAGCGCAGGTAGTCGAAGTCGAACGTGTCCAGGCCGACGCCGCACTTCGCCACGACCCGGATGCCGGGGGCGGCGGCGAGCGTCTCGGCACCGACGGGCTCGAAGCCGGCGACCCAGGCCTCGGCGTCGGCCAGCGCGGCGAGCAGCGCGGGTCGGTCGTCACGCTCGACGAGTCGAACCTCGTAGCCGGCCTCGCGCAGCCGCTGCACCGGTTCCTCGGAGTACCGGCCGAAGGTCACCGAGCTCGCCACCACGACCCCGCTCACCGGGCACCGACCCTGGCCGGCTTCCCGGATCGTGCACTAGCGTCCGCGATACGAAACCAACCGAAAGGCCGACGATGACCGACGAGCAGGAGAGGGCGACCGACGAGATCCGCGCCCACGGCGAGCGCCTGGGCGTCCCGGCGAACTGGGGCAGATGGGGGGCCGACGACGAGCGCGGCACGCTGAACCTGATCGACGGAGCGGTCGTGTTGCGGGCGATCGGCGCGGTGCGCACGGGCACGGTGCTCGACCTGGGCCGGCCCTTGGACGTGACCGCCCCGCCGTACTACCCGCAGGGTCTCGACGTCGCGGTGCGGCACGAGATGGTGACCGCGTGGGGTTCCAACGCCGGCGGCGACGTCCAGGCGGCGAGCGATCAGGTGCACGTCCAGTGCCACGGCTTGGACAACACCCACATGGATGCGCTGTGCCATATCGGCTTCGGCGGCGTCGGCTACAACGGCCGCGCTTTCCGCGACATGGTCGACATGACCGGTGCGGCGGCGTGCGACATGCTCGCCGCGGGCCCGGTCGTGACCCGGGGCGTACTGGTCGACGTGCCGCGATTGCGGGGCGTCGACCACCTGGCCGGCGGGGAGCCGGTCACCGAGGAGGACCTCCGCGCGGCGGCCCCGGACGTGCGCGCCGGCGACGCCCTGATCGTGCGGACCGGACGCGCGCGGGCGGTGGCCGGCTGGCCGAGTGCCGCCGCGGCGGAAGGACGGTCCGCCGAGAACAAGTACGGCCCGATCGCCGGGCTTCATCACAGCGCCATGCGGGTCGTCGCGGAGCTGGACTGCGGCCTGCTCGGCACCGACGGCTCGGGCGACACCTTCCCGGCGGTCGACGACGTGCGGCTGCCGATTCACGTCCTCTCGCTCGTGTATCTCGGGGTGCACCTGTTGCACAACCTGGCGCTGGAGGATCTCGCCGACGCGCTCGCCGAGCGCGGCAGCTCGGAGTTCCTGCTCGTAGCCGCCCCGTTGCCGCTGCCTCGCGGCACCGGAAGCCCCATCGCCCCCGTCGCGGTGATCTGAGCGGCTCATCCGAGGAACTCGCGGTAGAGCCGCATCGTGCGCTGCGCGGCGTCCGGTTCGGGATCCGGCCACCACACGGTCGCCGGGGTGGCGACGATGCGCAGCAGGTCGTCGGGCACGAGGGCGGCTGCGTCCCGCAGCGCATTGCCCAGCATGTCGTGGGGCCCTGCGGTGAGGATCGCCGGTCGGCGCAGCTCGGGCAGTCGCGCACGGGTGTCGTAGCCGAAACCGGCCCGGTAGGCGAGGTCGTAGGTGGTGCCGCTCTCGAGGATCCCGACGGCGTACAGCTGCAGGTCCTCCGCCGAGGGCATCCCGATCGCACGGGCGGCCTCGTGGTCGACCCGGTACCAGGGCCAGTAGCGGAACATGTCCCGCCGCCAGTTCCAGACGTGCAGCAGGTGCAACCCGAACCGGTCGGCGGTGAACCGCGGGAAGTAGTTCGCGAGCACGTCGTCCCGGAACTCGGGGGCGACCATGACCGGCGCCTCGAGCACGGCGCGGCCGACCCGCTCCGGCGCCGTGATCGCCATCTCGAGGGCGACGCAGGCGCCGGTGTGCGATCCCCAGACGTCGAAGTCGTCCCAGCCGAGCGCGTCGGCGACCGCGAACGCCTCACGCGCCAGCGTGGCGGCGTCCGGCACGCGCTCCAGCGGCTCCGACAGCCCGTTGCCGAAGTAGTCGACGGCGACGGCACAGCGGGTCTCGGCCAGCCCGCGCAGCACCGGCGCGAACTGCGCCGACGACCCGCCTCCGGTCGGCAGGACGAGCACCGGCCGGCCGGCTACGCCGGCGCGGCGGAGGTGCGCCCGGCCGACCGGGGTGTCGAGGTACTCGTGCCACAGCTCGGTGCCGGTGGCCGGCGACGGTCGCGGGACGGGCGGGCCCGGACGGGCGTCGTGCCTCGGCGGCAGCAGGCGAGCGAGCTCGGCGGTCGAGGCCACCCGCGGCGGATCGTCCGAGCCGTCCTTCAGCAGGGCGGGCAGGGCGCGGCAGGCCGACTCCCAGAAGCGCGCGAATGCCTCGGGGTCCGTCACCGCGGCACGGAAGCTGCGGTCGACCTCGGCCACCTCCGGCGGTGGCGGCCCCGAGGTGACGGGCAGGCTGGGCTCGTCCGGCCGGTCCAGCCGGCGGTCCCGCAGGAACGACCAGAGCGCCGCCAGGTGGGTGCCGTCCGCGCGCGCCGTCAGCGGCGGCGGGCTCGCCGCGGTTCGGGCCCAGCCGAGGGCGTCGTCGGGCGCGACGAGGGTGGTCGTGGCGGGACGCAGCGCCGCGCGCACCGCAGGCACGAGCACGGCGGCCAACTCCGTCGCGGCCAGGTCGGTGTCCTCGGCGGCGAGGAAGCTCAGCGCTGCGGCGATCGCCGCGGCGGCGTCGTCGAGGCCGGTGAAACGCAGCCGCGCCGAGCCGCCGACCCCGGGCGGCTCCACAGCGAGCACCCGGCGCCCGGGCAGCAGCCGGTGCAACTCCTCGGCCACGACCGCCGCCGCCCGGGTGGGCCCGGCGAGTACCACCAGGGTCGGACCGTCCCCGACGGTCGCGAGCCCGACCTGTCCGGCGCCGGAGGTGAGGTAGGACTGCCGCACGACGGTCGCGCTCATCGGGCCGGCTCGCGGTGCTGCGGCGCCGGCTCGCCTGGGGCCGAGCCGCCGGCCGCGGTGTCGATCTCGGGTCCGGCGATCTCCGGGTCGAGCCCGAGGTGTCTGGCCACGAGATCGGGGTCGGCGTCCAGCTCGGCGGGGGTGCCAGACGCGATGATGTCGCCGCGATGGATCAGGTAGGCCTGGTCGCAGATCGGCAGCGCGCGCGAGGCGTTCTGCTCGACCAGCAGGACGGTCACCCCGGTGGCGTGGATGCGGGTGATCGCGTCGAACACGATGTCGACCAGCGCCGGCGAGAGGCCCATCGAAGGCTCGTCGAGCAGGAGCATGGTGGGCTTCGTCATCCAGGCCCGGGCGATGGCCAGCATCTGCTGTTCCCCGCCACTCATCAGACCCGCCGGCTGCCGGCGGCGCTCCGCCAAGCGCGGGAACAGATCCCAGACCTCGTCCAGCACGGCCGTGCGCTTGCGACCTCGCGCGAACGAACTCAGGTTCAGGTTCTCCAGGACGGTGAGCGGGGCGACGACCATCCGGCCCTCCGGCACGAGCGCGAGGCCGCGACGGGCGAGTCGGTGGGCATCCTTGCCGGTGACGTCCTCGCCGGCGAAGGTGACCCGCCCGCCTGCGGGCCGCAGCAGTCCGGCGACGGTGTTGAGGGTGGTCGACTTGCCGGCTCCGTTGGCCCCGAGCAGCGCGGTGAGCGAACCCTGCTCGACGGCGAGCGAGAGCCCGGACAGGGCGGGGATCGTGCCGTAGCGGACCTCGAGCCGATCGACGGTGAGTATCTCGGGCATCGACGTTCCTACTTTCCGAAATAGGCGCGGCGGACCTCGGGCAGCCGGAGGCAACTCACCGGCTCGTCCTCGGCGATGACCTCTCCCGAGGCGATGACCGCGACCCGGTCGCAGCACTGCTCGAGCAGGCGCATGTTGTGTTCGACGACGACGACGGTGATTCCCTCCGCACGCAGCCGGTCGAGCAGTGACGCGATCGGCTGCCAGTCCTTGTCGTTCATGCCGGCCGTCGGCTCGTCGAGCAGCAGGAGCTGCGGCTTCGTCGCGAGGGCCCGGGCGATCTCGATCCGCCGCTGATCGCCGTAGGACAGCGTCTCGGCGAGCCGGTCGGCCCGCTCGCCGAGGCCGACGAACTCGAGCGCCTCCTCACCGGAGCGACGCGACGCTGCGCGGTCGCGGCGGTCGGCGGGAAGCCCGAACATGCTCGACAGCACCGTGGCCTTGCGGTGCCGGTACGTCCCCGCCTCCACCTGCTCGCGCACGGTGAGGCCGCGGAACAGCCGGATGTTCTGGAACGTCCGCGCCACGCCGAGTGCGTTGATCGCCCGGGCGTCGCGGCCGGTGGCGTCCGTGCCGAGGATCCGGAACCGTCCGCCGCTGCTGGCGCCGAAGCCGGTCAGCAAGTTGAGCAGCGTCGTCTTGCCGGCGCCGTTGGGGCCGGCAACACCGAAGACCGCGGCCCGCGGCACGTCGAAGCTGACCGAGCGGAGGACGTGCAGGCCGCCGAAACTCTTGGACACCGAGTCGACGCTCAGCGCAGCGTCGGTGTCGGCCTCGGCGAGGGCCGGTGCGGCCGGACGGGTACGGTCGGGGGCGCTCATCGGCCGGCTCCCGACTCCTGCGGCGTGGCCACCGCTCGCGAGGGTCGCGGACGCGACTCCTGGTCCTCCCCGGCAGTGGGCGGGGAGGACCGGCGGCGGCGCTTCTCGCGGAGGCGACGCCAGCGCACCGGATCGATGAGTCCGCCGGGCAGGAACAGGATGATCGCCAGCAGCAGCGCTCCGTTGATGATCGACTGTCCCTGGGTGATGTACTGACTGATGTAGACCGGCAGGCCGGTGAAGACCACGGCGCCGATGATCGAGCCGAACCAGTGGTAGGCGCCGCCGAGCACCACGCTGGCGATCACCGTCACCGACAGGTCGATGTAGAAGGTGTCCGCGCCGATGTAGGACAGCTGCGAGGCCTGCATAACCCCGCCGACCGCCCCGATCGCTCCGCTCATCCCGAACGCGAGCATCTTGATGCGGTCGACCGGGACCCCGAGAGCCGCGGCGACGGCCGGGTCCTCACGGGTGGTGGCGGCCGCGACGCCGAATTTGGAACGCTTCAGCAGCGCGAGCAGGACCGCCACGATCACCAGCAGCAGCAGCATCTGCAGCAGTGACAGCGATGCCGGGACCACTTCGCCCTGCGAGCCCCCGGTCAGGTCGCCCAGGTTGACGACGAACACCCGGGTGATGAGCACGAGTGCGACCGTGGCCAGCGCCAGCCAGTGGCTCGACAGCCGCCGGAACAGCCGGCCGACGAGCAGGCCGAGCGCGCCGGCGGCGAGGGCGCCGACGACGATCGCCAACGGCAGCCCCAGACTCGTGTTGGTGAGCAGCCACGTCGAGCCGTACGCGCCGACGGCGGCGAAGGTCACGGTGGCGAAGCTCAGCAGCCCGGTCCACAGCGTCACGTAGGCCGACAGCGCCATGACCGCGCCCGCCATGGCGAACATCGTCGCGCTCTGCAGGAGCACGAGGTTGGGATTCACGGTTCAGTCACGCCCTCTGGAAGTTCGCGGTACCCAGCAGGCCGGTCGGTCGCCACAGCAGGACGACCAGGACGAGCCCGAAGGTGATCGCGTCCTGGTAGGAGGTGGAGATGTAGGACGCCGACATCGTCTGCACGACTCCGATCAGCAGGCCGCCCAGCGCGGTGCCGCGGACGTCGCCCATGCCTCCGATGACCACCGCGGCGAATCCCTGCAACAGCAGCCCGTCGCCGAGGTCGGAGGTGAAGCTCTGTCCGCCGGCAAGCAGAATTCCGGCCAAGCCCGTGACGGCACCCGACAGCAGCGCCGCTCCGATGATCATCAGTTGCGGGTTGATGCCGGCGATCTGCGCCGCGCGCTTCTCGAATCCGACCGCCCGGATGGCAGAGCCGACATTCGTGCGGTGCAGCAACGCGTAGACCGCGGCGATGACCACGATCGCGCAGACCAGGGCGATGAGCTGGGTCTTGAGAATCTGGATCGAGCCGATACTGAGCTGGCCCCGCGGCACGCTGTTCGGCGGGAAGCCGACCGGTGTGGATTCGGTCGCGATGGCCAGCACCTCGCGCAGCCCGATCCACATCCCGATACTGGCGATGACCGCGCCCAGCAACTGCACCCCGCGGCGGCGCAGCGGCTCGAAGGCGACCTGATCGACGAGGGCCGCTAGCACGCCGGCCGCCGCCACGCCCACGATCGCCGCCAACCAGAAGGGGAGGCCGGAGTCCTTGACGACGAAGTACGTGATCACCGCGCCGTAGGTTGCGTAGACGCCCTGGGCGAGGTTGAGGATCTGCATCGTCGAGAAGACGATGCCGAAGCCCACCGCGAAGAGCGCGTAGATCGCCCCGGTGCAGACACCGTTGATCAGTTGGTCGAGAAAGAGCACCTCGCGTCCTCTCCGCCGAAGGGGCCGTGGGGCCGCCCGAGCGGGCGGCCCCACGTCGGGGTCAGGCTCCCGGCTTCCAGGGGACGATGTCGCCGCTCGGGCTGCTGTAGTGCACGATCTGCACGTTGGAACTCGCGTCGAGCTGGCCGCCCTGGAACTTGACCGTTCCATAGATCGTGTTGTCGAGCGAGGACATGCCGGTCAGCGCCTTCGACAGACCGCTGCGCGATGTGTCGTTGCCGGCCGCCTTCAGACCCATCGCCAGGTAGTAGATGGCGTTGAAGCCCTGGGCGGCGTAGTCGTCGGGCTGTTGCCCGTACTTGGCCTTGTACTTCTCTGCGAAGGTCTTGCCGAGCCCCGTCGCCTGGCTGGCGAGGAAATAGACGGGGAACGGTACCGGCTCCAGCGCCTGCGGCTGGGACTCGTACACGCCGGATCCGCTGATGGTCTCGCCGCTCATGATCTGGCCGGAGTAGCCCTTGTCGTGCAACGCAGCGATGAGGCCGACGGCGTTCGATTGCGTCCCGGCCACGACGATGCCGTCCGCGTGCTTCTGGATCAGACTCGTCGCGGCGCTGGTGAAGTCCGTCTGCGTCGACAGCGTGCCGACCTGCCCCAGGCTCTTCACCCCGGCGTCGCTCATCCCCTTCTTGAAGGCGTCAGCCTGCGAGACGATGCCGGAGTTGTCGGTCATCACCCCGTAGGCGACCGTCTTGAGGTTCTTCTCCTTCGCCACGGTGGTGGCCAGCTTCTCGTTGGCCGGCTGCGGCATCGTGACGGTCCGGAACACGTAAGGCGGGTCGGCGAGCCCGGTGTCAGTGGCACCCCACAGCACGGTCGGAATCTGCTGCTTCTGCGCAATCGGTGTTGCCGCGCCGGCCACCGTGGACAGGATGCAGCAGGCAATGCCGGTGATGCTCTGGTCCGCTGCCAACTGGGCCATGACACTCGCGGACTTCGCCGGGTCCTCTGAACCCTCCTTCTCGACGAGCTGGATCTTCTTGCCGCCGCCGATGAGGTCCTGGTCGTTTACGATCTGGGCGGCGATCCGACCGCCGTAGGTGAAGGTCTTACCTGCACCGGCAATCGGGCCGGTCAGGGCAGTGATCACACCGATCTTGATGGTCCCGGCGCCATTGCCACCACTGCCGCCGCCGGTGTCGCCGCCAGCGCTCTTGGCGCACCCGGCCACGGCCAGCAGCGAGGCCGCCGCCACCGCCACGACAGGGCGCCATGCCCGCCGCGGTCGCGCCCTTCCGGTCTGAAACCTGGTTACACGCACGGAGTCTCCTCGCTCGCCGATGTCGTCGGTGGTGCAGAGGTCTCGCGGGGCGGCTATCGCCCCCGCCGTCCCCTGCGTCCGGCTGTCGCCGGCCGCCGCTGTTCCGTCTTCCGAACCGTGGTTCGGAATACGCAGACGCTAATCCGACGCTGTGACGTACGTCAACCGTCCGGCCGACACTCGTGAGTAACGCTTTTGAAACGCTGTACCGCTATCCGAACGCAGGGTAGCGGCGCACCGAAACGAGGCTTCGGCGTTTCGCGATCGCACTCGCCACGACAAGGGGGCAAGGGACCCGCGCGCGGACGTGACCGGCGGCGGTCCGGCTCGGTCAGGCGTTCATGCGTGCGGTCAAGGCCGACGCAAACTCCTTGACACGTTCGATCGTGGCTCGCTGCAGCACCTCGGTGAACCGGTTCGCCGGCCCGCCGACACTGAGCGCGGCGACAGCGCGCCCGTCCGCATCGAGGATCGGCGCAGCGACGGCAGCGACATCAGTGATGTAGTCCTCAATGCTGAGCGCGTACCCCTGCGCGCGAACTCCGGCGAACTTCTCACGAAGGGCAGACTTCGTAGTCGTGCTGTGCAGGGTGAAGCGCGTCCGCTCTCCAGCGAGCACTGCGGCCTCGATCGCCGGCGAGAAGGCGGCGAGGACTACTGGTCCGGCGGCGACGTGGTAAGGCAGCACAGAGCCGACGGTCAGACCGTGAACCCGTACCGGGTTCTGGCCCACTACCGTCTCCACCGTCACCGCACCGTGCTGCCCGGGCACCATGAGAAAGGCGGTGTCGCCGAACTCCTCCGCCAGCTTCTGCATGTAGGGCATTGCCTCGTTGCGCAGATCGAGGTCGGCGCGAGCTATCGCCCCGAGGACGAGCAACTTCGGTCCAAGCCGGTATCCGCCCGAGTTGCTTCGTATCAGCCACTCGATGCCGACGAGGGTCTGAAGCAGGCGATAGGCCGTCGTCTTGTTGTAGCCCGTGGCGCGAGTGAACTCGCCGAGCGTGACCTCCCGACGGTCGGTGGAGAAGAGATCGAGCAGACGCGCCGCCTTGACGATGGACCCTACGACGTTCTTCGGGTCGAGTTCGGGCTCCATCCGATCAGCGTACCGGAATACGAAACCAGTTCCGGGACTTCGACAGGTGCAGGCGGCCCCTCCTGGCCCCGCGCACCAACGACGACGTCACCAGGCTCCTACCGTGTCGGCCAGGGGGCCGACCCGCAGCCCGTCGCGCAGGCCGGCGGCCCGGGCGATCGGCCGTTCGACACAGGCGCGGAAGGCCTCGGCAGAGCCGATGATCCGGACGTGCGCCGATGCGCGGGTCGGCGCGGATGCGCAGGTCAGCGCGGTGTAGAGCGTCTGCCGGGTGGCGAGGGCCGAGGCGGCGTAGGGCAGCACGACGGTGACCTGCTCACACTGACTGCCCTGGGCTCGATGGACCGTCATGGCGTGCAGCGGGCGGACGTCACCGAGCCGGACCAGGGGCAGCGCCCGCTGGCCGCCGGGACCGGTGGGGCCGCCGGGACCGAGGTCCGTCGACTCTGTCATGCCCCCACCCGCCCCTTCCTGCGGGCTGCGCGTGGCGGTCAGACCGTGGCGCGCGAGTACTTCTTGATCATCTTTGACAGGCCGTCGACCGCCTTCTCCATCTGCTCGATGGCGTCGAGCACGGCCTTGCCGTCCTTGCTCTCCTGCATGCCCCGGCGGTCGTAGGTGTTCAGCGAGGCCAGCTTGCGCCGGTACGGCTCGTAGATCTTCTTCAGCTCGGCGTGCAGCTTCCAGGCCTTCGTCAGTTCCGCGTCGGCCTTGGCGGCTTCGCGGTTCTTGAAGTGCTTCTCGGCGGCGGCGCAGGACGACCGGACGCCGTCGACGATCTGCTTCACCTTCCCCATCTCGCGTTGCACGATGCGGACGTTGAACGCCTGGTCGTCGGTCTCCTTGGTGTCGCGGGTCTTCCGGTCGGACTTGGTCCGGCCGATCTCCTCCGCGCACCACTTGTCGAAGTCGGCGCGGACCTTCGCCTGCGACCACTTCTCGATCTTCTGCATGTTGATGATGTCGTCGACCAGCTGCGAGCGTGTGGACCACACCTCGCCGCCGAGCTTCTCCAGTTCCGGAAGCGACTTGGAGTCGACCCCCGCGATCTTCCGGTCGCGCTTCTTCTTGCGGTCGGCTACCTCGGCCGAGATCTCCTTGCTCAGCTTCTCCAGCGACGTGACCGAGTCACTCGCCTTGGCCAGGATCTGCTTCAGCCTCGACTCCTCCTTGCCGAGCGCGCCGACGGCGTCCATCGCCGCCTTCATCACCGGCGCCATCTCCTTGGCGTTGGCGAAGTCGCTCAGCTTGGTTCCGGTCGCGCCATTGTCCTTCAACTGCTGCGCGACACGGCCGGTCTCCTTGGAGGCCTCGAGCAGCATCTGCTTGTGGTGCTCGCGATTCGTGGTGTGCACCGCGTACTCCGACACGCACCAGTCGGCCGTCTTCTTCAGCGGGGCGTAGTCCTTCTTGTACTTATCGAGTTCCTTCGCCATCCGGCCGACTCCCCACGGGGTAGCGCCGAGTGATCGCGCGGCAGGTCCGGCCGGCTCCGCTCGGCGAAGACAGGCCTCAACTTAGCTATATCTCACGGTCGAGTAAAGACGCAGAATCGGGGCGGATGCGGACATTCGCGCAGCCGAGGAGAACGGCCCTACGCTCCGCTGAGCCGGTCGCGCAGGCCGGTCGCTCGGGCGATCGGGCGTTCGACGCAGGTGCGGAAGGCCTCGGCGGAGCCGATGATCCGGACGTGGTCCGAGGCGCGGGTCAGCGCGGTGTAGAGCGTCTGCCGGGTGGCGAGGGCCGAGGCGGCGTAGGGCAGCACGACGGTGACCTGCTCGCACTGGCTGCCCTGGGCTCGGTGGACCGTCATGGCGTGCAGCGGGCGGACGTCGCCGAGCCGGACCAGGGGCAGTGTCCGCGGGCCGTCGGCGCCCCGGAACGCGGCGCGCAGCCCGTCCCCCTCGTCGGCGACGCGGACCACGACGCCGGTGTCGCCGTTGTAGAGGCCGGACTCGTAGTCGTTGGCCATCACCAGCAGCGGCTGGCCGGCGTAGCGGCCGTCGGGGCCGGTGGGACCGCCGGGACCGAGGTCGGTGGCCAGCCAGCGCTCGGTGAGGTCACTCCAGTGCCGGACCCCCCGCCGGCCCGCGCGGTGGGCGCACAGCAGCCGGTGGCGCTCGAGCGCGTCGAGCGCGCCGGCCGCGTCACCGGAGCGGGCGGCGGCGATCACCGCGCGTTCGTGGGAGGTCACGGCGGCCTGCACCGCGGCCAGCGCCGCGCCGCCGACGTTCTCGTCGTCCGGCACCGGGTGGAACTCGATCTCGGCGGGGGCGGCGTCGAGCAGGGCGAGGGCGGCGTCGGCGTCGCCGGCCCGGACCAGCCGGGCCAGTTCCCGCTTCGCGGTGTCCTCGCCGGTGCGGTGCGGCACGCGCAGCAGCGTGACCGACTCCCGCAGCGCGGCTCCCGGCGCGTCGGGACGTGTGCTGTCCGGACTCTCGCCGGTGGCCTCCGCCAGCGCGGCCCCGAAGGCGGCGGTGACGGGCCCGACGTCGGCGGGGTCCACCAGGTCGCCGAGCACCGCGCCGGCCTCGACGGAGGCGAGCTGGTCGGGGTCGCCGACCAGCACGAGCCGCGCCGACGGCGGCATGGCCTCCAGCAGCCGCGCCATGAGCGTCAGCGACACCATCGAGCTCTCGTCGACGACGACGGCGTCGACCGGCAGGTGATTGTCGCGATTGTGCGCGAACCGGCTGGTCGAATCCGGCCGCCAGCCGAGCAGGCGGTGCACGGTGGAGGCGGACAGTCGCCGGAGTTGCTCGCGGTCAGTGTCGGTGAACGTACCGCGGGCGCCGTGGACGGCCTCCTCGAGCCGGGCGGCCGCCTTGCCGGTGGGGGCGACGAGGGCGAGGCGGGCCTCGTCGCCGAGCCGGCGGCGGAGCACGGTGATGAGCTGCGCGACCGTGGTGGTCTTGCCGGTGCCGGGGCCACCGGCGATCACCGCGGCGCGCGAGAGCGCCGCGACGGCGACCGCGCGGCGCTGGTCGGGATCGGCGTCCTCGGGGAACAGCGAGTCGAGGTCGGCCCGGAGGTGCGCGGGGTCGATGTCGGTCGGCCGGTCGGCGCTGCGGCGCAGCAGGTCGTCGGCGACGGCGGCTTCCTGCCGCCAGTAGCGGTCGAGCCAGAGCCGGGTGCCGTCGAGGTGCAGCGGCGCCGCCCCCGCGGTGCCGGTGACGAGTGGGCTGGCCTCGCAGGCCGTTCGCCAGCCTCCGGTCTCCGGCCACGGCAGCTCGACCTCGAGGTCGTCGGTGTGCTCGGCGTCGTCGGCCTCCGGGGCGATGGATCCGGCGGCGGTGGCGAGGTCGAGCACGACCGAGCCGAGGCGGGTGCCGCGGACGGTGAGCGCGGCGGCGAGCAGCACCCGGTCGTCGGGCTCGCCGGCGATCCGGCCGAGCCGCTGCGCGACGTGGACGTCGGCCGGGGCGAGCACGCCGGCGGCGCTGAACTCGGCGAGCAGCGCGGTGGCGCGGGAGGCGACGAGGCCTTTCATGCCCGCTCCCCCGGCTCGGCGCCGCGGGCGAGCAGGTCGGACAGGGCGACGACCAGGCCCGCCGGCGGCTGCCAGGCCACGACGCCGGGGATGCTGCCGTCGGCCGCGGTGACGCCGGGCCCGCACATACCGCGCAGGAACAGGTAGAGCACGCCCCCCAGGTGGCGGGCCGGGTCGTAGCCGGGCAGGCGCCAGCGCAGGAAGCGGTGGAGGGCCACCTCGTACAGCAGCGCCTGCAGCGGGTAGTGGGCGTCGATCATGGCGAGGGTCGTCGCCTCGGCGCGGTAGTCCCAGGCGGTGAGGGTCGCGCCGGGCTCGCCCAGCCGGTTGGTCTTGTAGTCGACCACGACGTACCGCCCGTCGACCCGTAGGACGGCGTCGATGCTGCCGGTGAGGTACCCGCGCAGCGGCGCGTCGGCGACGGCGGGGTCGGTCAGCCGCTCGGCGTAGGCCCGCAGGGGGTCAGCGGCCGGCAGGTGCCGGCGCAGCACGCCGGCGAGGTCGCGCAGGTGGCTGCGCCCGTTGGCGGCGTCCCCGCCGCGCAGCGGCAGCTCGAACTCCAGCTCGCTGAGCCGGTCGGCCGGGGCGAGATCGGCGAGCGAGCGGCCGGCGGCCGGCGGGCCGAGCGGGGTGCGCAGCGAGGGCAGCAGCGCGACGGTGATCTCCTCCGGGGGCGGGCCGTCCGGCAGGTGCCGGGGGCGGACGGCCTGGACCCGGTCGGCCAGTTCGGCCTCGAGGTCGGGCGCGCCGGTGTCGAGTTCCTCGAGCACGGCATGGACGAAGGTGCCGAAGCCGGCGCCGCCGGGCAGCGCGGACATCGGCGAGACGATCGCCTGCAGCGCGGTGTCGCCGTCGTCCGCCGGTGGCGGGGTGGCCGGCTCGTCGTCCTTCTCCTCCACGTCGGCTTCGCTGCCGACCCGCGGGTTCGCGTCGTGGGCGGCGTGGGTGAGGGCGGTGTAGGAGGTGCGCCGCCAGGCTGCGTCGATGTCGCGGTCGAGTCTCGCCGCCGCCAGTTCGCCGGGGTCGGCGGCGGTGCCGCCCCGGCGCCGGGCTCGCCCTGGCTCGGCCGCCACCACCTCGAGGCAGCCGGGGACGGCCCGGGCCCGGAGGGACGCGAGCCCCCGCTCGCCGGCCGGGACGTCCACGCCCTCGGGCACCTCGACCGCGGGGTCGTCGGCCAGCAGCAGGCGGTGCAGCGGGGCGCACCGGGTGTTCTTGGCGCTGGCGGCCCACCAGACGACGCAGCGGGCCTGCGCCCGGGTGACCGCGACGTACAGCAGCCGCAGGTCCTCACCGGCCTCCTCGCTCTGGTGCCGCGCGACGTCCTGAGCGAACCCGGGCGACCGGGTGCCGCCGACGTTGCGGACGCGGCGGCGTTCGGTGTCGTGGAACAGCGGAAGGTCGACGGTGAACAGGTGCCGGTCCCAGCCGAAGGGCACCAGCACGACCGGGAACTCCAGGCCCTTGCTGGCATGCGTGGTGACGACCTGCACAGCGGCGGCGTCGGAGTCCAGCCGCCGGCTGCGCTCGAGGGCGGAGTCGCCGTCGGACTCCTCGACGCGGTGGCGAAGCCACTCCAGTGTGGCGGTGAGGCCGAGCTGCCCGGCGGTCGCCGCGGCGTGCAGGGCCTCGCCGATGTGACGCAGGTCGGTGAGGCTGCGTTCGCCGTCGACCTGGCCCAGCAGCCGTGGCGGGAGGCGCTGGTCGCGGGCGACGGCCTCCAGCAAAGCGGCGACCCCGCCGTCGGCGGCGGCTGCGGCCCAGCGACGGACCCGGGTGGACAGCCCGTCGAGGTCACCGGTCTCGAGGTCGGCGGCGTCCCAGCCCACGAAGGCGGTGACGGCGAGGCGGCGGATCCGGCTGCTGCGGTGCGGCTGTTCGAGCGCCTCGAGCAGGACGACCCAGTCCTTGCCGGCCGGGGTGCGGAACACGCTGGAGGTGGTCCGCTGGACCGAGGGGACGCCGGCGGCGAGCAGCGCGGCGTGGACCTGTTCCAGCTGGGTACTGCTGCGCACCACCACGGCGATGTCGCCGGGGACGAGCGGCCTGGCCGCCGAACCGTCGCGCGGGGTGAGCAGCGGGCCGCGCTCGAGCAGCTCGACCACCTCGGCGACGAGATCCTCGACGACCAGGTCGCGGGCCCGGCCGACCGCCGTGGCGCCCGGATCACTGACCGTGCGCAGCTGGACCGGGGCGCCGGGATGGTCGAGCGACCGGTCCTGGTGGGCGGCCTCGACCGGCTGCACCCGGATCAGCGGGTCGCCGAGCGTGGCGCCGCGGAACAGGGCGTCGAGGCCGCGGAGCAGGTCGGGGTCGCTGCGCCAGTTGCGGGCGAGCGTGGCCTGCGTCCCGGCCACGACCTTGGCCGCGAGGTAGGCGTAGACGTCGGCGCCGCGGAAGGCGTAGATGGCCTGCTTCGGATCACCGATCAGCACCAGCGTGGTGTGGCCGTGGAACGCCAGCCGCAGGATGTCCCACTGCACCGGGTCGGTGTCCTGGAACTCGTCCACCAGCACGACCCGGTAGCGCGCGCGGAGCCGCTGGGCGGCGGCGCCGCCGGTGCGGTGGTCTCCCAGGGTGGCGCGCAGCCGGGTCAACAGGTCGTCGTAGCCGAGCAGGTACCGCGCCCGCTTCCGGCGCTCCACCTCGGTGCGCACGGCGGTGGCGAACCGGTGGCGCACGTCGGCGGGGCTGTCGGCAGCCGCGTCCTCGGGCACCAGGATCGCCTGCCCGTCGCGGACGACGGTGTGGGCGAGCGCGACGGCCTGGTCGAACGACATCGGCGGCGCCTCGGCGCCCGGCCGCGCCCACATGCGGACGTAGAGGTCCTGCACGACCTCGACGGTGAGGTCGTCGAGGTTGTCGATGAGCACGGCGGCGGCGTCGACGTCGCCGGCGGTGCCGAGCCCGGCGAGGACCTGCTGGCAGAACTGGTGGGTGGTGGCGACGGTGGCGGCGTCGAACGAGGCGAGCGCCTCGGCCAACCGGCGTTGCCGCGCCTCGATCTCGTCCGGCGGGGCGGTGGCGAGATGCCGCAGCAGCTCGTCGTCGGCGCCCCGGGCGGCGGCCGGGTCCCGTAGCCCGTCGCGGGCCGACACCAGCCTGTCCCGGACGCGGTCCCGCAGCTCCTGGGTGGCGGCGCGGCCGAAGGTGACCACCAGCATCTCGTCGAGGCGGGCCGCGCCTTCGGCGACATAGCGGGTGACGAGGCCGGCGATGGTGAAGGTCTTGCCGGTCCCTGCGCTCGCCTCCAGCAGCGTGGTGCCTTCGGGCAGCGCGCCGAGCAGGTCGAACGCCCGGGCGGTGGCGTCGGTCGTAGCGGTCATGAGGCGTCCGCCTGGAGCAGCGGGGTCCAGAGCCGGCGGGCGAGCGCCCCGAACCGGGTGGTCTCGTCCGGTCCCTGACCCGGCTGGGCGGTGAGGTGGGCGAAGGGTCGGACGCCGTCGAAGGCGAGCACATGGGCGCGGTCGCGGTTCTCGCCGAACTCGCGGTCCTGCCACTTCCGTGACGCTCCGTCGGCGGCGTCGGCGACGCTGGCCCCGCGGTGTCGGCGTTCGGCGTATTCGGCGGAGGTCTTGGCGGCCAGCGGTAGCGGCTCGCACAACCCCTCGTCCCGCAGCGCGACCAGATCGGCCAGCAGGTGCCGCGCGGCGCCGGGATCGTCGACGGCCAGCGTGGCCCGGGCGGCGCCGTGGCGGGCGCGGCCGATGACGACGGCGCGGAGGTCGGCGTCGTTCGTGGCGGCGACGAGCGCGAGCAGCCGGACCCAGGCCCGCAGTCGCTGCTTGGCCCCGAGGCGGGAGTACCCGACCTCGAGGAGGGTGTGGCCGCGCAGGCCGGTGACGGTGCCGCCGAGCAGCCGTCCGTCGTCGAGGCGCACGCTCACGTCGACCGAGCGGGCGGGGGTCTCCCGCTCGACCTGGGAGGCGGCGAGCAGCGCTGTGACGCCGCCACCGATGTCCCGCATGGTCTCGTCGCCCAGGACGCCCGGGGGCAGGTGGCCGCGCAGGTGTTCGGCCCGGCCGGCCTCGGCGGGGGCGGCCCCGGCGACGCAGCGCTGCAGCACGCGCTCGCCGATGGCCCACTTCTCGAGACCGTCCGGGGAGATGGGGAGTGCGTCGTCGGGGTCGTGGTCGTCCTCGTACGTACTGATGCCGAGCCGTTGGCGCAGGAACGCGCGAACCGGCGCCTCGACGAAGCGCACCAGGTCCTCGAGGGCGACGTCGGCACCGGGAGCTGGTGGCAGCGGGCCGGCCACCATCGGTGGGCGTGCAGCGCGCGGGCCGATCGCGGCCCGGGCCCCGGCGAGGGCACCCGGGTCGAACGAGAACGGCGGACGCGCGGCCGTCGGGGTGAAGTTGCGGGGATCGAACGGCTGCAGCGGGTGGTGCACGACGACCTGGTCGCGGCCCCGCTGCCCAGGCGGAGCCGCCACCGTGGCGTCGAGGGCGTCGAGCAACTCGCCGAGTGGGACGCAGGGAGGCACGGCGGCCCCGGTGCGCGGGTCGGCGCCGGTGTAGGTGACGACCAGGTGTTGCTGCGCGGCGCAGATGGCATCGAGGAAGAGCTGGCGATCCTCGCTGCGCACGTCCCGTTCGCCGGTGCGTGGCTCGCGGGCCAGGACGTCGTCGCCGTCGACGACGCCGTGCCGCGGGAAGACGCCGTCGTCCATGCCGAGCAGGACGACGACGCGGTGCGGGACCGAGCGCATCGGCACCAACGTGCAGACCGTGAGCGTTCCAGTGCGGAAGCTGGCGCGGCTGGGGCGACCGGCCAGCAGCCCCTGCAGCAGCACGGTGATGTCGGCGCGTGAGAGCTCGAGGTCGGTGTCTCCCGCCGCGTCGGCCAGGTCGCCGAGTTCGCCGTGCAGCTGGATCGCCTGCCAGGGCTGGGCGGGCTCACCCAGTTCGAATACGGCGCCGGCCAACAGGGTCGTCCAGGCCGCGGCGTTGTGCGGTTCGTTGAACGCGCGGACTGCGGCGTCGACGCGGTCGACCAGTTCGGCCAGTCGCCCGGCGAGGTCGAGGTCGCCGCTGTCGACGTCGTCGAGCGGCAGCGTGGTGCCGACCCAGCGCCCGTCGTCCTCCATGGCGGCGCCGAGCAGCAGCCGGTCGAGGGCGGCCCGCCACGTCCCCTGGTTCAGCCCGCCCAGGCCGTAGGTGTCGCGGTGCTCGGCGTCGAGGCCCCAGCGTGCGTTCGCCGCGGCCACCCACCCGCGCAGCCGCTCGACGTCGTCGTCGCTGAAGCCGAACCGGCTCCGGACCGGGGCGGCGCCGGCGAGGTCGAGCAGCTGGGTCGCCGTGACGCGGTGCGAGGCGAGATCGAGCAGCTGGGCGAGCAGTTGCAGCAGCGGGTTGGTCTGCCGCAGCGCGCGGTCGGCCAGCCGTACCCGCAGGCGTCCGGCGGGATGGCCGCCGGACTCCTCGGCGGCGCCGAAGGTGGCGGACACCAGCGGCGCGAACGTCTCGACGTCCGGGCACATCATCACGATGTCGCGCGGCTCGAGCTCGTCGTCGTCCCGGAGGAGACCGAGCACGACCTCGCGCGCCACCTCGACCTGCCGGGCCGGGCCGTGGCAGGCGTGCACGGTGAGGCTCGAGTCGGCGGGGATGGTCGGGGCGCCGGGCTCGACGTCCGCGGCGAGGTCCCGCTGCAGTCGGCCGAGGACGGTCTCCTCCCGTTCGGCAGCCGGATGGTGGGTGCTGGGCGCTGGTGGCAGGAGCTGCTGCAGTTCCCGGATGTCGCGTGACAGCGAGCCGAGCAGCGGATTGCGGGCGACGGTGGCGGTGGGGTCGTCCCGGCGCCGGCCGGGATCCGGGCGGGCGGTCGCGACGGCGTCCCAGAGCGCGGGCGACGGGTGGTGCAGCCAGAGGTGGACGTCCCGATGCTGGGCGAGTGCCTCGAGCACCCGGACGCGGACCGGTGACAGCCGGGTGGCGCCGAACAGCGAGAAGCGCGGTGGCAGCGGCAGCGACGCGGGGTGGTCGCGCAGCGCGGCGCAGGCGTCCTCGACGATCTCGGCCGGGCTGGTGCCGAGCGTCTGCCGCAGGCGTCGCCACAGTTCGGCCTGCCAGTGCAGGTCGGGCGGCAGCGGCGTGCCGTCCCCCTGCGCGTCGCGGCCCTCGTGCCAGGCCCGCAGCATCGCCGGGCGCGCGCGGCCGTAGCGGGCGAACAGGCGGGCGAGCTTGGCGGCGACGGCGAACCGCCGCCCCGGGTCGCCGGACAGGTGGACGGCCAGCACGTCCGCCCACGACTGCGTCACGGCCTCGTCGACGACCTCGACCAGCGGCCAGACCGCCCGCTCCGGCGTCCACCGTTCGACGGTCTCGGCGAACCGCGGGTCGGAGGCTGCGACGGCGTCGTCGAGCAGCGCGCCGGCCGAGGGGAACTCGACGTTCGCGCAGACGCCGTCGCCGTCGACGGCCCCGAGGGTGTGGCTGAGCCGCTGCGCCAACCACCGCTCGACCCCGCGGCTCGGCACCGCCACCACCTCGGCGGCGAACGGATCGCCGTCCGGCTGCGCCAACAGCTCGCCGAGCGCCTGCAGGAGGGGCTCGGCGTGCTCGGCGCGGTGGATCTGCAACATCGTCAGCCCCTCCTCCCGGTCACGGCGCCGATGCTAGGGGCGGGGTCCGACGGTTCCGGCGTGGGGCGGGCGGACACAACGGATCCTGTTGCGCCACCCGCGCCCGACGGCACCCAGCGCAACAAGATCGCGGGGACGCAGCCGCCCACCATCCCGAAACGCCCGACCGTGACAGTGTCGCTGTATTCTGAGCCGAACCGTTGCACCGGGGACCTCGGGCCCGGTCCGAGATCGTCCGGAGGCTCCGTTTGACCGGTGACGCCCCGCTGCGGATCGCGCTGACGTCCTACCGCAGCAAACCGCACTGCGGTGGTCAGGGCGTGTACGTCCGGAACCTCTCGACCGCGCTGACCGATCTCGGCCACCACGTCGAGGTGTTCTCCGGCCCGCCGTATCCAGACCTCGACCCGCGGGTGGCGCTGACCCAGGTGCCCAGCCTCGACCTCTACGCCGAGGAGAACCCGTTCCGGGCGCCGCGGCCGTCGGAGTTCACGTCGCTGGTCGATCTGCAGGAGTTCGCGATCATGTGCACCGCGGGCTTCCCGGAGCCGCGCACGTTCAGCAAGCGGGTGGTGCCGCTGCTCACGGCCCGGGCCGGCGAGTTCGACGTGGTCCACGACAACCAGACCCTCGGGCACGCGCTGCTGGGGCTGCCCGCCGCCGGGCTGCCGCTGGTCTCGACGATCCACCACCCGATCACCGTCGACCGCGACCTCGACCTCGCCGCCGCCACCGGGCTGCGGCGGATCACGCTGCGCCGCTGGTACGGCTTCCTGCGGATGCAGGCCACCGTGGCGCGACGCATCCCGCTGCACGTCACCCCGAGCGAGAACAGCGCGCGGGACACCGTCCGCGACTTCGGGCTGCGCCCGGAGCAGCTGATCACGATCCCGCAGGGGGTGGACGTCGACGTCTTCCGGCCCGGCGCCGAGCGCGTGCCCGGCCGGATCGTGGCGATGAGCAGCGCGGACGTCCCGCTCAAGGGCCTCGCCGTGCTGCTGCGTGCGCTCGGCGAGCTGCCCGAGCGCGAGGACGTCGAGCTGGTGGTCGTCGGGCGGCCGAACCCCGGGGGCCCCACCGAGAAGCTCATCGCCGACCTCGGCCTGGCCACCCGCGTCCGGTTCGTCCACGGCCTCACCGACGAGCAGGTCGCGACGCTGCTGGCCTCGGCCGCCCTGATGGTCGTGCCGTCGCTGTACGAGGGGTTCTCGCTGCCCGCCGCCGAGGCGATGGCGGCCGGCACCCCCGTGGTTGCCAGCGACGCCGCGTCGCTGCCCGAGGTCGTCGGGCGGGACGGCAGCTGCGGGCTGCTCGTGGCCCCTGGTGACGTGCCCGGCTTCGCCGCCGCGATCACCCGGCTGCTCGACCACCCGGCCGAACGCCACCGCCTCGGCGCCGCCGCCCGGGCGCGGGCCGTCGAACGGTTCAGCTGGACCGCCACCGCCGAGGCCACCGTCGCCGTCTACCGGGACGCCCTCGCCCGACACCACAGGACGGCACCGTGCTGACCGTCGACTTCGACCGCTTCGATCTGCAGGAGGGGCAGCGGCTGCTGGATCTCGGCTGCGGCCAGGGGCGGCACACCTATGCGGCGCTTCGTCTCGGCGCCGAGGTGACGGCCGCGGACCTCAGCGAGACCGACCTCGCCGACGTGGAGACCATGGTGCAGGCCATGGCGGACGAGGGCGAGATCAAGCCACCGTCCGGCCCGGTGACTTTGCGCGCCGACGCGCTGAACCTTCCGTTCGACGACGGCCACTTCGACCGGGTCATCGCGTCCGAGATCCTCGAGCATGTCCCGGACGACCGGACTGCCATCACCGAGATCGCCCGCGTCACGAAACCCGGCGGCCGGGTCGCCGTCACGGTGCCGCGGCACTGGCCGGAACGGGTGTGCTGGGCGCTCTCGGACGCCTATCACGAGGTCGAGGGCGGGCACGTGCGCATCTACCGCCGCTCCCAGCTCGTCACCGCGCTGACGGCGGTCGGGCTGCAGTACGTCGGCTCCCACCACGCGCACGCGCTGCACGCCCCCTACTGGTGGCTCAAGTGCGCCGTCGGCGTCGACCGCGACACCGCGGCCACCCGCGCCTACCACCGGCTGCTGGTCTGGGACATGATGTCGGCCCCGCGGCTGACCCGCACCGGCGAGCGGCTGCTCAACCCCGCGCTGGGCAAGAGCGTCGCCCTTTACTTCCGGAAGCCGTGAGCGGCCCGACGGTGCCGGGCGTCCTCTCCGCCGCCGCGGCCCGGCGCACTGCCGCCTACATCGCCGAGCACCAGCTGCCCTCCGGGATGATCCCGTGGTTCCGCGGCCACCACGCCGATCCGTGGGACCACGTCGAGGCCGCGATGGCCCTCGACGTGGCCGGGCTGCACGCGGAGGCGCGCCACGCGTACGAGTGGAGCGCCCGCACGCAGTCGGCGAGCGGCGGCTGGCCGATGGAGATCGTCGAGGACGACGCGGGCGTGCGCGTCACCGAGCCGGCCGTCGACACCAACCAGGCGGCCTACCTCGCGGTCGGCGTGTGGCACCACTGGCTGGTCACCGGCGACCGCCGGTTCGTCGAGGCGATGTGGCCGAACGTGCGCGGCGCGATCGACCTCGCCTGCGATCTGCAGCAGCCGGGCGGCGGCATCAGCTGGTCACGGGACGACGCGGGCACCCCGGCGGCCGAGACGCTGCTCACCGGGAGCGCCTGCACGGTGCTGTCGCTGCGCTGCGCCCTGGCCCTGGCCGACGTGCTCGCCGACGCGCAGCCGGACTGGGAACTCGCGGCCGCCCGGCTCGCCCACGCCGTCGCCGTGCACCCGGACGGCTTCGCCGACCGGAGCCGCTACTCGATGGACTGGTACTACCCCGTGCTGGGCGGCGCGGTCCGTGGTGGCCGCGGTCGCGACCTGGTGCGGGCGCGCTGGGCGGAGTTCGTCGTTCCGGGCCGCGGCATCCGCTGTGTCGCCGACCGGCCCTGGGTGACGGCGGCCGAGACCTGCGAGCTCGTCCTCACGCTCGACACGCTCGGTGACGGCGCCGGCGCCCGGCGGCTGCTGCAGAACGTCCAGTTCCTGCGCGACGGCGACGGCGGCTACTGGACCGGCTGGGTCTTCCCCGAAGAGGTGGTCTGGCCCGAGGAGAAGACGACGTGGACGGCGGCGGCGGTGCTGCTCGCCGCCGACGCACTCGCCGGTCACACCCGCGCCGCCGGGCTGTTCCGCGGCGGAGGCCTGCCGGCGATCTGGCCCCGCTTCGACTGCGACGCCCGGTGCTCCGATGCGGTCACCGCGCCATGACCGACCCAGCCTCGCTGCCGGCCGGCCTCGCCGAGGTGATTGCGCAAACCCGCGGTTTCATGCCGACGGCGGAGGCGGACGCGCTGCGTGCCGCGGCCGCCGACACCGGCGGCGGGTTGTGGCTCGAGGTCGGCACCTACTGCGGCCTGTCGACCCTGCACCTGGCCGCCGTCGCCCACGCCGTCGGGGCCCAGCTGGTGACGCTCGACCACCACCACGGGTCGGAGGAGAACCAGCCGGGGTGGGAGTACCACGATCCCGAGACCGTCGACCCGTACACCGGACGCATGGACACGCTGCCGTTCCTGCGGCACGCGCTGCACGACGCCGGCCTCGAGGCCGCGGTCAGCGTCCTGGTCGCCACCACCCAGCAGGTGGCCGCGTGGTGGACCACGCCTGTCAATCTCCTGTTCCTGGACGGCAACCACACCCACCAGGTCGCCCAGCACGACTACGCCGCGTTCGCCCCGCACCTCGTCCGGGACGGGCTGCTCGCCGTGCACGACGTCTTCCCCGACCCGGCCGACGGGGGCCGGCCGCCCTACGACGTGGTGCAGCGGGCGCTCGGCTCCGGCGCCTTCGAGCGGGTCGGCGGGCACGGCTCGTTGTGGGTGCTGCGCCGGACGAACGCACCAGTCTGACACCGCGGGACGGGCCCGCGCTCGGCCCCGAAAGAAAGACGATGTTGAACATTGCGCCCGGCATGCCGACGAATTAGCGTCAGCTTCACATATCCCGGGGGCAGTCCAAACGGAGGCGGACGACGTGGCACCGACCCACATCTTTCTCGGCGACGCGAAGCTCTCGACGAAGCAGACCGAGGCCCTGAAGACGAAGTTCGACAAGAAGACGATCGAGTTCGAGTACCTGGCGTCGGACACCTCGCCGGACGGCCGGTTCCTCAGCACGATGGAGTGGAAGTCGCCCGCTCTCTGGGAGGCGATCGGCAAGAAGATCCAGTTCTCCCCCGCCCGGTCACCTCAGAAGATCACAAGCGGGATCGACCGCCCGGGGACCTATCCCGTCGAGGTCGAGGTCAACGGGTACAGCTACAAGGCCAAGCTCGTCATCAAGCAGAAGTCGAACGACAAGTCGGCCCCGGTGATGAAGGCCGGCTCTCACCCGGCCAAGGTGGTCCTCCGGAACAAGGCCAACGCCAGTACGCTGCCGGCGGAGCACCGCGACGACCTCAAGGAACTGGCTGCCATCATGCAGCGGCCGTCGAGCTACACCTGGTCGGGCAACTCCGGCAGCGGCAAGGGGTGGAGCCTCGACTTCGACAACCACACGGTGAAGGAGCACGCCGGACGCGGCTGGAAGGCCTACATCGACGTCTCGAAGGGCACCAAGACCCTGTGGCGGCTGTACTTCGAATTCGGGTACGACCACAAGACCGGGGCGATGATGGTGTCGGCGAACCAGATCTTCAAAGAGCACTGAGGCCCGCACCGGCGCGCCTCACTTCGTGACCGATGCCGCGGTCGTCGCGGCCGCCCGGCGCGCGGTGAACGCGGCCGGCGGCCTCCCCGTCCGTGACTGATCTCGGCGAGGTCTGCGGAGCCTAGGAGAACTCCTCCCACCGGACGGTCTTCGGCTGCCAGGTCGCGAGGTGGCGGGCGACCGAGTGGATCCGGTTGATCGACGGCTCACCCAGCCGTACCGGCAGGCCTCGGAGGTGAGTGCCGATCTCCTTGCGGGTGACGACGGCAACGGCGCCGTCGGCAGGCTGGGCCTTCACGGTGAAGCCCCGGTGCGCGCCCATGATCGCGATGATGCCGGCCACCTCCACGTCGAAGCGCGCGGCGGCGCTGAGCAGTCGGGCCGCGCGACGAGCCTCGTGCCGGCTGTTGCGGACGTAGGGCAGGTTGGTCCCGTTTACCTTGACGGTGTCCCCGCCGACCCAGACCTTGGCCTGCGGGTGGTGCTTCGCGTTGACGGTGAAGACGCCGGCCGGGCCGATCACCAGGTGGTCGATGTCGCTGCCGTTGTCGCCGACCGGGATCGCGTGCAGAACCCGCCACTCCGGACCCAGCTTCGCCAGCCGGCGGGCGACCGCCTCCTCACCGTCGGCGCCGATCCGCCAGGCCCGCTCGTCGGTCTTCGCCCCCACGACCCGGGCGAGCAGGGTGCGCACGGGCGCGGCGTCGCGATGCTCGATCGCCTGCCGGCGGGCACTCTCACCGGGCGCGTTGCGTCCCAGGTCGGCGTCGGGCCGTGGTCCCGGGGCGACGGGGGCAGTCGGGACAGGCGGTACAGGCGGTATAGGCGGTACAGGCGGCCCAGCGGGCGGCGCCGCTGCATCCACCGGCGCCGGGGTGCCCACGGGACGCGCGTGACGGGGTGTGTAGTCGGCGGCGGCCTTGTCCCGGGCCCGGGCGAGCAGCTCGGTGGTCGCCCGTTCGACGAGATCGGTCAGATCCGACTCGGAGCAGTGGATCTCGCCGCTGCGCAGGTCGCGGTAACCGACCTGGTCGCCCCCGACCTTCACATACGCCCGGTCGTGGCCGAACCGCCGCCAGCGCTGCACGACCACCGGCGTCGCGGTGCCATCCATCGGCTCTGCGGACATTGCACCTTCACCTCACCGTCGCCCCGCGTCCGGGCTCCCGTTCTTGATCATCGGCAGCCACGCCGCGGACCTGAGCGGCCGCGACGGAATCGGTCGCCGCCGGGCCTAACCCTCGAGGCGCGCGTCGCGGTACGCGGCGGCGAAGCGCTCGATCGTGGCGAGGCAGAGGTCCAGCGGTTGGAAGGTGCCGGCGGCGAGGGTCTGCAGCCAGGACCCGAGCCCGAACACCGGGGTGCGGCGGTACAGCGACCACGCGTCGGCAGGCCGACGCCCCAGGGCGGCGAGGTAGCGGGCGAGCAGCTCGCGCTCGTGTCGCCGCCGGTCGGCGACGGTGAGGCTGGAGCCGATGAAGTAGCCGACGTCGTGGGCCCAGCTGCCGGAGCGGACGAGCTGCCAGTCGTAGAAGCCCACCGTGGCCCCCAGCGTGTAGGTGTTGCCCGGGTGCGGGTCACCGTGCAGCAGCGTCTGCGGCCCGGACGCGGCCAGGTGCGCCCATCCGCGAAAACCCCGTTCGATCTCGGCGGCGGTGACCTCGAACGGCACGCCGAGGCGACGCAGCTTCTGCCGGGCGCGGGCGAACCCGGCCCGGGCGACGGGTGCCCACCCCGGGCCGAGTCGCCACGGGCGCACGAACGACGGCAGCGGAGCCTCCCAGTGCCGCGCGTGCAGCCGGGCCAGCTCCGCCAACCCGGCGGCGACCTGCTCGACCGACAGCGGGGACGACGCACTGTTCGGGCGCCCGCCCCGCAGCGTCACGTCCTCCATGACGACCACGGCTGCCAGGCGGCGGCGGTCGGTCGCGGCTGCGAGGAAAGCCGGGTGCTCCAGCGGCAGCTCCGGGGCGTGCCGAACCAGGTCGGCCTCGGCCTCGCGCGCGCCCAGCGCCGTCAGGGCCAGTCGGTTGATCGGGCGGCCCTCCCGCTTGACGAAGACGCACCGCGGCGCGGGGTCGTCGTCCGCGAACTGCAACCGGACCCGAGCCCGGGCATTGGTCCCGTCCGCGATGTCGTGGACGGTGGCCCGGATGACCGGTCGCCCCAGTGCGGCGCTCAGCCACGCCGGCGTGATACCGGACCAGTCCCGCGGCACGCTCAGCACGCGCCGATCATCCC
This sequence comes from uncultured Actinomycetota bacterium, assembly GCA_963776855.1. Lineage (GTDB taxonomy): Bacteria > Actinomycetota > Actinomycetes > Mycobacteriales > Jatrophihabitantaceae > Jatrophihabitans. Next base: position 707,341 of record CAVZOC010000006.1, read on the forward strand.
GCGGCGCGTGGCAGGTCTCGGAGCGGACCTCAGCTCACGGGGTAACGGCAGAGCGCGCCGATGCCCTCCCGCGGCCCCCCGGACCAGTCCGGTGGCAGCGCCCTGACCCGGGCGCCGGCCAGCAGCGCGGAGCGGACGGCGGCGTGGGCGAGCGGCGCGACCTCGCTCGGCCAGGAGTAGGGATTCGCCGGATCGGGGCAGTCGAGGAGGGCCGTGGCGTCCGCCCCGAACCGGGCGGAGCCGGTGGCCCGGGCGGGATCGACGAGCAGGATGTCCACCCGGCCGGCGGCCAGAGCGGCCACGGTGTCGTGGCCGCCCTGCACCGCGGACTCGCCGTCATCGTGCCGGTGCACCAGGTCGAGCAACTGCTGCGTCTGGTCGGCCGCGACCTCCCGCAGGACGCTGCGCACCGCCTCGCGTTGCGCAGCCGGTGGCCGCTCCGACGCCCGGCTGCCGGGGACGTGCCGCACCGGTGCGGTGACGCGTCCGGCCAGCCGCGCGCGCACGTGGTGCACGACGTGGACCTCGCCGCTCACCACGATCACCTGGGCTCGGACGTTGGACGCCAGCGTGGCGACCCGGTCGGCCACCTGGAAGGCGTTGCGCTTCCAGCTGTCCTCGGCGCGGCGCCGGAAGCGCGACTGCGCCAGGCCCGCCCAGCCGCCTCCTGTCCGGCGGCGGATCTCGTCGTCGTCGCCGAGGACGCTGACGTGCCAGTCCGGCTCACCCCCGCCCGCCCCGTAGGTCAGGTCGGCGCCGGCGCGGTCCACGGCGGCGAAGACGTAGGGCGGACGCTGCTGGTCGGCCGCGAGCAGGCCGAGCACGTCGGCCGGGATTGACCACCCGGCCCGGTCCCCGCCCGCCGGCTCCCCCGGCAGCGACTGCTCGTGGATCAGGAAGCCCTCGGCGTCGACGAACACGCTCGACGTCCCCGGGCCGACCGGAGTGACGAGCAACTGGCCGCGGAGGGTCTCGATCGCCGCCAGCGACGCGGACGCGGCTGTCAGCCGGTCGGTGATCGCGCGGATCTGCGTCGCCCGGGCGTCGATTCCCTCGGTGCGGGACGACACGTACGCCCACGCCACCGGCGCGAACGGCTCCACGATCCGCCGGGCGGCATCCGGCGCGGGCCCGGTCTCCGCCGTCCACCTGCTCGCGCTGCGCAACTCGACACGGCTCGTCATCCGACTGCACCTCCGTCCCTCCAGCGTCGGTGGGTGCCGGCGAGCCGCGTAGGGCCGTACGGCCCGCCCCGGCCGTGATGACCGCCGGCTTCCCGATCCGGCGGCCCGCGGGCACGATGCCGGTATGAAGGCATGGGCCGTCCACACCACCGGATCCCCCCGCGCCGGCGGTTTCGTCCGCCTCGACAAGCCCGAGCCCGAGCCCGGGCCGGGGCGCATCCGCGTCCGCGTCGTCTGCTGCGGTGTCTGCCGCACCGACCTGCACGTGGTCGAGGGCGACCTCACTCCCACCGGACCGGACGTGACGCCGGGGCACGAGGTCGTCGGCGTCGTCGACGCGGCCGGCCCCGGCGCCGACCGCTTCGAGGTCGGCGAGCGGGTCGGCGTGGCCTGGCTGGGCAGCACCGACGGCTCGTGCCCGTTCTGCCGGACCGGGCGGGAGAACCTCTGCCGGGCACCGACCTTCACCGGCTGGGACCGTGACGGCGGATACGCCGACTACTGCCTGGCCGACGAGGCCTTCGCCTACCGGCTGCCCGACGGCATCGACGACGAGCAGGCCGCCCCGCTGCTCTGCGCCGGCATCATCGGCTACCGGGCGCTGCGCTGCGCCGCGGTGCCGCCGGGCGGGCGGCTCGGCCTCTACGGCTTCGGCGGCAGCGCCCACCTGACCGCGCAGCTCGCGCTGCACGAGGGCATGCGGGTGCACGTGCTCACCCGTGGCGAGAACAACCAGCAACTGGCCCGCGAGCTCGGCGTCGACTCGGTGGCCGGGGCGCAGGACGCCCCGCCCGAACCGCTCGACGGCGCCATCCTGTTTGCGCCCGCCGGCGCCATCATCCCGCCCGCGCTGGCAGCGCTGGAGCGCGGCGGCACCCTCGCGGTGGCCGGGATCTGGCTCGACAGCGTGCCCGAGCTCGACTACGAGCAGCACCTATTCGGTGAGCGGACGCTGCGCAGCGTCACGGCCAACACGCGTGCCGACGGTGAGCAGTTCCTGGCGCTGGCCCAACGGTTCGGTATCCGCGCGACCACCACGCCCTACCCGATGGCCGACGCGGCGCAGGCGCTGGACGACCTGGATCACGGCCGGTTCAGCGGCGCGGCCGTCCTGCACAACTGACCCGCGGGGCTACTCCCTGCTGATCGCTCGCAGGATGTCGAGCCGAGCCGCCCGGCGGCTCGGTGCGGCCGCCGCCAGCACGCCGGCCAGCGCCGCGAGCACCGCGATGACCACCAGCTGACCGGCCGGGATCGCCAGCCGTGTCACGCCCTCGGACTTCAGCGCTACCACCACGGCCCAGCCCAGGAGCGTCCCGACGAGCAGCCCGCCGATGCCGCCGAACAGGGTGATGATCAGCGACTCCCCTAAGACGGTCGAGCGGAGCTGGCGCCGGGTCATGCCCACCGCCCGCAACAGCCCGAGCTCCCGGGTGCGCTCGTGGATCGACAGCGCCAGCGTGTTGGCGATGCCGACGAGCGCGATGACCAGTGCCAGGGCGAGCAGCCCGTACATCAGGTTCAGCAGCTGCTCGATCTGCGCTTGCTGCTGCTGCTTGAACTCGGTGCGGTCCAAGAGCCGGACGCTGGGATACGTGGCCAGGACCGCTTGCATGGCGGCCCGGCCCGCCGCGACCGAGATCCCGGGGGCGAGGTCGACGTAGACCTGGTAGTCCAGCTTCGAGGCGAAGTTCCGTTTCGCCGCGCTCAGCGGCAGCACGACGTCCCCCGCCACCGCGCGGGCGCCGTAGATCACCTGCACGGTGAACGCCCGGCGTCCGGTGGCCGGGAACACCACCGGCAGGCGCTCCCCCAGGTGCAGGTCGTGGTCGTCGGCGTACTTCGTCGAGACCGCGACCCCGGTAGCGGTCACCCTGGCGAAGGCGCCCTGGCGGACGTCGGCGTCGAGGACGTCCGCCACGTGGTGCGGATCCACCGCCAAAGCGAACGTGGAGGCCCCTTCGACGCGCACCGGCCCGACCCGCACGCCGGTCGCCGAGGCCACCTCCGGCAGGGCCGCCAGCCGCCGCTGCAGCTGCGGGCTGAAGCCGCTCGCGCTGCCCGGATTGCCGGCGGGGCCGCTTACCACGAAGTCCGCCCGCATGGCCGAGTCGATGACGTCACTGACCGACGTCTTGGTCGACGAGGCCAGGACGCTGATGAGCGCGACCAGCGACACGCCGATGAGCAGAGCCGCGCCGGCACCCGCGGTCCGCTTCGGGTTGCGCATCGCGTTGTTGCGGGCGAGCACCCCTGCGACGCCGAGCCCTCGCAGCGGCGCGCCGAGCACCGCGCTGGCCGGTCGGCTGATCACCGGGCCGAGGACGGCGACCCCGAGGAAGACGAGGGCGGCGCCGGACCCCACGAACCAGAGCCGGTGAGCGACGGACGCGAACAGGCCGACGCACAGCACGGCCACGCCGACCCCTGCCACCAGTCCGCCGTTGACCGCCCGGGGTGCCCGGTGCGTCCGCTCGGTGTCCTCGAGCCCGCTGAGCGCCGTGATCGGGGCGATCCTCCCGGCGTGCCAGGCCGGGGCGGCCGTGGCGAGCAGGCTGACGACGAGCCCCACGACCAGGCCGGCGACCGCGGTGCGCGGCTCCACCACCAGCCCGGCGGCGGGGATGTCCATTCCGACCGCGCCGAGCATGGCGCGCAGGCCGACCGCCAGCCCGAGACCGGCGAGCACGCCCACCGCCGATGCGAGCGCGCCGACGACCGTCGACTCGCCGAGCACCACCACCATGACCTGCCGGCGGCTCGCGCCGACCGCCCGCAAGAGCGCCAGTTCGCGGCTGCGCTGGGCGATCACTATCGAGAACGTGTTGAAGATCAGGAACGAGGCGACGAACAGCGCGATCACGGCGAACACGAGCAGGAAGGTGTCGAAGAAGCCCAGCGCGTCCCGGATGGCGGTCTGCCCCTCCTGGGTGATCGTCCGCCCGGTGACGACCTCGACCGCGGGGTCGTGCACGGCGGCGCGCAGCCGTGCTGTCATCTGCTCCTGCGAGATGCCCGGGGCCGCCGCGACGGCGATCTCGCTGACCTTGCCGGGTTCGGTGAGCACCCGCTCGGCGGTGTCGAGGGTGAACAGGGTGATGGAGGCGCCCAGCGGGCTGTCGGCCCCTCCCCAGCGGACGATCCCGGTGATGGTGAACCTCGTCGGCGCCGCCTTGGTCAGCACGAGGACGCGGTCGCCGACCGCCAGATCGCCGACGTCGGCCGAGTGCTTGTCGATCGCGATCTCGTCGCCGGTGCGGGGCGGTCGGCCGCCGGCGACGAACCGGTAGGGGTTGAGACGGTCGACCCCCGGTGTCCACGCCTCGCCGAGGGTGGGCGCTCCCGCGGCCGGGTTGCCGATCGCCTGGCCGTCCCTGCCGACCAGCTGTGCGTACCCCCCGACGCCGACCCGTACCTCGCTCAGGCCCGGGACCCTCCGGACCCGGTCGACGACGGAGGCGTCGACCAACTGCCGCTGGCTGGCGAAGTTGGCGGCGACGTCGACGTCCTGCCGGCCGCGGACCACGGCGTCGGTGTTGCGGTAGACGTCGGAGAACAGCCCGTCGAAGGTGCTCTTGATGGTGTCGGTGAACACCAGGGTGCCGGCCAGGAACGCGACGCCGAGTGCGATCGCGGTGGCGGTCAGCGCGTACCGCAGCTTGTGGGCGAGCAAGCCCTTGACGGTGATGGTCCACACCGGTCAGTCACCGAGCCGCCGCACGGTGGCGAGCACGCTGTCCGGGTTCGGCGACCGTAGTTCGTCCACGATGCGGCCGTCGGCGAGGAACAGGACCCGGTCGGCGAAGCCGGCCGCGCGGGCGTCGTGGGTGACCATCACCATCGTCTGGCCCAACTCGTCGACGCTGGCGCGCATCCGCTCGAGCAGTCCGGTGGCCGACTTCGAATCGAGGTTGCCGGTCGGCTCGTCGGCGAAGACCAGCGCAGGGCGCGTTATCAGCGCCCGCGCCATCGCGACCCGCTGCTGCTGGCCGCCGGACAGCTCGGACGGGCGGTGCTGCAGCCGGTCGGACAAGCCCAGGCCGTCGATCAGCGACGTGAACCAGTGTGCCTCGGGACGGCGCCCGGCCAGCATCAGCGGGAGCAGGATGTTCTCCCGCGCCGTCAGGGTGGGAACCAGGTTGAACGACTGGAAGACGAACCCGATCCGTTCGCGACGCAGCAGGGTGAGCGCCTTGTCGTTCAGCGACCCCAGCTCGTGCTCGTCGACGAACACCTGGCCGGATGTGAGGTGTTCCAGACCTGCCAGCGCATGCAGCAGCGTTGACTTCCCGGAGCCGGACGGGCCCATGATCGCGCAGAACTCACCGCTACGGAACTCGGCGGTGACGCCGTCCAACGCCCGCACGGCAACCGGGCCGACCCCATAGACCTTCACCGCGTCCACGACCCGGGCCGCCGCGGTCGTTGCCGCTGCCGGAACGGACGGGACCTGCAGACTCATCGCGAAACCCCCGACGGGCGCCGACACCGCGTGTCACCGCCACGCTCCGCCGGCCCGGCGACGCTCAGCAGTGGCGTAGGGCCTGCCGGCGTGCGGGACCCTGCCCGAACCGCCCCGGGACCGCCCGGGCCGCGCTACCAGCGGTTGCTCGACCTCGGCCCGAGCGCGTACGCCGCGTAGCGCGGCCCGTCGATCACGTCTGCTCGCCGGCGTCGGCCTCCGATCCGGCCTGCCCCAGCGCGAACTCGAGGGCCTGCACCAGCGCGTAGACGACGCTCGCCGCGGCGGGCGCGAGCACCCACGCCGGCCACCCGGCGAACGCGGCGGCGACGCCGACGGCCGCCCCCAGACCACCGCCCACGGCGAGGAAGTCCGTGGCCGTCGACACCAGGATCACCTGCTTCGGGGTAGGCGGGTCCGGTCGCCGGGTGCTGAGCCAGGTCGCGAAGAGGTTCAACGCCGAGAACGCGGCCACCGCGGCCATGGCGAACCCGAACAGCTCCCCGTCACCCGGTGTTCCGTGACCGGTGGCCACGGCGCCGAAGGTCAGGGTGATCAGGATCGAGAAGCCGAACGCCTGCGCGTTTCCGCTCGCGGCGAAGTCGAGCCCCGCCAGGTAGCGCCGCGACCACCGCGTCGCCGGGTCCTTGTCCTTGTCACGAGGCGCATCACTGATCACACCCGCCATCATGCGCGGTGCCCGGTCCGCCCGACCGTTGCCCTGCCCGCGCCGGAGGTCTAGCGTCCGCTGGCAGGGGCGGTAGGACCACTTCCGTCATCAATTGCGCCCGCAGAATCGCCGCCCCGCCACCGAGCAGAGGGGGTCGACTGCAGTGACAACCGAGACCATGGATCCGACGTTCTACCGGTCCGCGCGCGAGGCGGCCGAGGCGCCGCGCGAGGGCCTGGCCTATGTCGTCGCCTTCGACCGCGACGGCCTCGCGCCGGACGCGATGTCGGTGGTCGACGTCGATCCCAACTCGGCCGATTATGGCCGCGTCGTCGGCTGGACCGACGTGGCCGCCGGCGAGGAGCTGCACCACTTCGGCTGGAACGCCTGCTCGAGCGCGCTGAAGCACGAGGGGCACGACATGAGCAACCTGGCCCGGCGTTACCTGCTGGTGCCCGGTATCCGCTCGTCGAACATCTTCGTCCTGGACACCCAGCCCGATCCGAAGCAGCCCCGGCTCGTGAAGACGATCGAGGCGGCCGAGCTGGCGAACAAAGCGGGTTACTCGCGGCCGCATACGCTGCACTGCGGTCCGGACGGGGTGTTCCTGACCTGCCTCGGCGGGCCGCCGGAGGAGCCGGACGGCCAGACCGGGATCGCGTTGCTCGACCACGACACGTTCGACGTGATCGGGCCGTGGGAGGCCGACCACGGGCCGCAGCACCTGTCCTACGACGCCTGGTGGCACCTGAACCGCAACGTGCTGATCTCCAGCGAGTGGGGCACGCCGTCGATGATCGAGGACGGTGTGGTGCCGGAGTTGCTGCTCGGCAACAAGTACGGCCACGCCGTCCACTTCTGGGATCTGGCCGAGGGCCGGCACCTGCAGCGGGTCGACCTCGGCGCCGAACACCAGATGGCGCTCGAGGTGCGTCCCTCGCACGATCCGGACGCTGACTGGGGCTTCCTCGGCGTCGTCGTCAGCACCGCTGATCTCTCCGGCTCGGTCTGGCGCTGGTTCCGCGACGGCGAGCAGTGGAAGGTCGAGAAGGTCATCACCATCCCGGCCGAGCCCGCCGACGCGGAGTTGCTGCCGCCGCTGCTGCAGGGCTTCGGGGCGGTGCCGCCGATCGTCACCGACATCGACCTCTCGGTGGACGACCGGTTCCTGTACGTCTCCTGCTGGGCCACCGGTGAGCTCAAGCAGTACGACGTGTCCGACCCGGCGCATCCGCGCGAGACCGGCTCGGTGAAGCTGGGCGGGATCGTGCGCAAGACGCCCCATCCGGCACGCCCGGACCTGCCGCTCGCCGGCGGGCCGCAGATGGTGGAGGTCAGCCGCGACGGGCGCAGCGTCTACTTCACCAACTCCCTGTACGGGGCGTGGGACGACCAGTTCTACCCCGACGGCGTCGGCGCCTGGATGGCGAAGCTCGACGCCGACCCGCAGGGCGGGCTGACCATCGACGAGCGGTTCTTCCCGCACGGGGACGACTTCCGCGGTCGCCGCGTCCACCAGATCCGGCTGCAGGGCGGGGACGCGTCCTCGGATTCGTACTGCTACCGCTAGCCGCCCGGCGTGTGGTGGCGGTAAGGCCTGCCGCGGCAGGGCTTCTCCGCAGGGGTCGGATGTGCTTAGCCTGGAGGGGCTTCGGCACCCCGACCACGTCCATCGTCGAAAGACTCCCGTCACGATGTCGTCCTGCCCCGTCCACGCCTCGGCCGCCACTGCTCCGCCGGCGCAGGCTCGGGCCTCCGGTGGCGGCTCGCTCGACCTCGACGAGGCCCGGGACTGGCTGGAGCAGTTCTACCGCGAGACCGCCCCGTCGATCAGCGGGCTGGAGTCCCGCTGGGACGAGATCAAGGAGCAGGTCGCGGCCACCGGCACCTACCATCAGACCCGCCGGGAGCTGCAGTGGGGCGCTCGCGTGGCGTGGCGCCAGTCGGTGCGCTGCATCGGGCGTGCGCGGTGGCAGGCGCTGGCGGTGCGGGACGCCCGGGGCGCGGTCACGGTCGACCAGATCGCCGACGAGCTGGTCGAGCACCTGCGCTTCGCCAGCAACGGCGGACGCATCCGTTCCACCATCACCGTCTTCCCGGCCGATGACGAGCAGGGACCGCACGCCTCGATCGCCAACGACCAGCTGATCCGGTACGCCGGGTACCGGCAGGCCGACGGGAGCGTGCTCGGGGATCCGCGCTACCTCGAGTTCACCGACGAGGTGCGTCGCCGCGGCTGGGAGCCCCCGGCCGAGCCGACCGGCTTCGACGTGCTGCCCTGGCTGCTCGAGACCCGCGACGAGGGCCCCTGGCTGGTGCCCGTCCCGGCCGAGGCGGTGCTCGAGGTGCCGATCAGTCACCCGCACCTGCCGTGGTTCGCCGAGCTGGGCCTGCGCTGGCACGCCGTGCCGGCCATCAGCAACATGCGCCTGCGCATCGGAGGTCTGGATTACTCCTGCGCGCCGTTCAACGGCTGGTACCTCGTCGACGAGATCGCCACGCGCAACTTCGGCGACCCCGACCGGTACGACCAGCTGCCGGTCGTGGCGCGGCGGATGGGCCTCGACACCACCGCGAGCGACAACTTCTGGCAGGTGCGGGCCGCCGTGGAGCTCAACACGGCGGTGCTGCACTCGTTCCGGGCCGCGGGCGTGCGCATCGAGGAACCGGTGGCCGAGTCCGCGCTGTTCCGCACCTTCGCCGAGCGGGAGGAGGCCGCCGGCCGGCCGGTGTACGGCGACTGGTCCTGGATCAACGGCCACCTCGGCTCCGGCTTCGGCGACGCCTGGCACCGCTACTACGACGCCTGCGAGCCCAACCCCAACTACTGGCTCGACCCGCACCGGCGCGCGGAGTCGCTCGGGCGGTCCGACCCGGCCTGAGGCCTCGGCGGGACGGCCGCCCGGCCCAGGCGTCCGGGGCGCGGCAGGGCTTATGTCCCGCCCCGGCGCCCACCTCCCACTCGAGGTTCGTTCCGCTGGGGGTCGTTCGACCGTAGTGACCGCGCCCCGGCGTCGCCGAGCCTGGAAGCACGAGCCCCGGTCATCCGTGAGGAGATCGCGATGAACGACAGGCGAGCGCGAAGCAGTGGTGATCTCAGGCTCAGGTTGGCCACGTCGATGGCCACGGTCCGGGCCGACGCGATGCTGGCCGACCCGGACCTCGCCGCGTTCGTCATCGACGATCTGTGCTGGCGGCTCGCCATGATCGATCTGGAGTCCCGCGCCTGCGCCTGGTGGCAGCTCCGGATGAGGAGACGGTGGCGCGCCGAGTACACCGCCCTGCGCACGCAACGCGCCGAACTGCGCGAGTGTGCCCGCCGCCGTGGGCTGGCCGTGGTCTGAGGAGCCGCCGGCAGCTACGGAATCTTGCTCGCCGGCATGTGGTTGGGCCGGATATGACGGCGATCGGAGTGACCACGTACGGGGGGCCTGAGGCCCTGCACGAGATCGAGGTGCCGGCCGAGGAGCTCGGCGGATCGGATGTTCGCATCCGGGTGACCGCGGCGGCGGTCAACCCCACCGACACCGCGGCGCGCAGCGGCATGCGCGACGACCGGCCCGCTCCCCCGCCGCCGGGCGCGGTGCCCGGCATGGACGCGGCCGGCGAGGTCGTCGAGGTGGGCGCTGACGTCGACACCGGCATCGGCGTCGGCGATCACGTCATGGCGGTCGTCGTGCCCTCCGGCGCCCACGGCGCCTACCGCAGCGATCTGGTCGTCCCCGCCCGCTCGGTCACCCGGGTCCCGAAGAACGCCTCCGACGGCGAGGCCGCCACCCTGCCGATGAACGGGCTGACGGCCCGATTCGCGCTCGACTCGCTGCAGCTGCAGCCCGGGCAGGTGCTCGCGGTCACCGGTGCCGCCGGAGCATTCGGCGGCTACGTGGTGCAGCTGGCGAAGGCCGAGGGTCTCACCGTGGTGGCCGACGCCGCCGAGAAGGACCGGGAGCTGGTCGAGGAGCTCGGCGCGGATCTCGTCCTGCCCCGCGGCGACGGGTTCGTCGCGGCGGTGCGCGAGCATTACCCGGAGGGGGTCGACGCCCTGGCCGACGGCGCGCTGCTCAACGAGGCCGCGCTGCCCGCGATCAAGGACGGCGGCCGGATGGCCACCGTCCGCGGCTGGGACGGCGGCGACCAGGACCGCGTCACGGTGCTGCCGGTGTGGGTGGTCAAGCACGCCCGGGAGTGGGAGGCGCTCGACCGGCTGCGCGAGCAGGTCGAGAGCGGGGTGCTGACCCTGCGCGTGGCCGACGTCCTGCCCGCCGCGCAGGCGGCCGAGGCGCACCGGCGGCTGGAAGCGGGCGGCGTGCGCGGCCGGCTGCTCCTGCAGTTCTGATCCGACCGATCCCGACGAGAGGCCACCCCACGATGAAGTACCGCAAGCTCGGCTCCACCGGGCTGGACGTCTCCGCGATCTGCCTGGGATGCATGAGCTACGGGGAGCCGGACCGCGGCCGCCACCCGTGGTCGCTCGGCGAGGACGACGCCCGGCCGTTCTTCCGGCAGGCCATCGAGGCCGGCATCAACTTCTTCGACACCGCCAACACCTACTCGGCCGGCTCCAGCGAGGAGATCACCGGGCGGGCAGTGCGCGAATTCGCCGACCGCGACGAGATCGTGCTGGCCACCAAGGTGTTCATGCCGGTCGACCGGGACGGGCCCAACTCCCGGGGCCTGTCCCGCAAGGCGATCATGTCCAGCATCGACGCCAGCCTGCGGCGACTCGGCACCGACTACGTCGACCTGTACCAGATTCACCGCTGGGACCCCGAGGTCCCGATCGAGGAGACCCTCGAGGCGCTGCACGACGTGGTCAAGGCCGGCAAGGCCCGCTACCTCGGCGCGTCCTCGATGTGGGCCTGGCAGTTCAGCAAGGCGCTCCACACCGCCGAGTCCCAGGGCTGGACCCGCTTCGCCACGATGCAGAACCACTACAACCTGCTCAACCGTGAAGAGGAGCGCGAGATGCTGCCGCTGTGCACCGACCAGGGCATCGGCGTCATCCCGTGGAGCCCGCTGGCGCGCGGCCGGCTGGCCCGCGACTGGGACGAGACGACCGCCCGCTCGCAGACCGACGAGTTCGGCCGCAGCCTCTACGTCGAGGGCGACAGGCAGATCGTGGACGCCGTCGGCCAGGTCGCCGGAAAGCGAGGCGTCTCCCGGGCCCAGGTGGCGCTGGCCTGGGTGCTGGCCAACCCGGCCGTCGACGCCCCCATCGTCGGCGCCACCAAGCCACCGCACCTCGCCGACGCCGTCGCCGCCGTCGACCTCGAGCTCACCGCCGAGGAGATCGAGGCCCTGACCGCCGCGTACACCCCGCACGCCGTCGTCGGCTTCCAGTAGGAGTCCGGGTGCAACCGCGTAACGTCGACGAGGTGGACTCCCCGGGCACGCCGGCGGCGCCGCTCTCACTGCCACCGGGCTTCACCGAGCTGCTCGCCGCCGAACGGACCGCGTACGAGCTACCGCCGCGGCTGCCCCAGGTGGCCGAGCAGCTGATCCACACGTTCCTGGCGTTGCTGTTCCCGCACTACACGCACCGCCGAGATTGCCGGGAACAGGACGTGGAGCAGGACGCCGCCGCCTTCACCACGCTGCTGGACGAGGCACACGCCCTGCCGGCGATGGACGACGACGACCGCCGCAGGGTGGGTCGCGAGCTGGTCGCCGCGCTGCCGGGTATCCGGGCCGCGCTGATGCGCGATGCCGCGGCGCTCGCCGGCGGTGACCCGGCCGCGGCGGGCGTGGACGAGGTGATCCTGGCCTACCCGGGCTTCTTCGCAACCGCGGTGCACCGGCTGGCCCACCAGCTCTGGACGGCGGGTGTGCCGCTGCTGCCACGCGTCCTGGGCGAGCTGGCCCATCGCGCCACCGGCATCGACATCCACCCGGGCGCGACGATCGGCGCCGACTTCGCCATCGACCACGGCACCGGCGTCGTGATCGGCGAGACCTGCGTCATCGGCGACCGGGTGCGGCTCTACCAGGGCGTCACGCTCGGGGCGATGGTGGTGCGCAAGTCGATGCGCTCCAAGCGCCACCCGACCGTCGAGGACGACGTCGTGATCTACTCCGGCGCCACCATCCTCGGCGGTGACACCGTCATCGGCGCCGGGGCCCGCATCGGTGGCAACGTCTGGCTGACCCGCAGCGTCCCGCCGGGCTCGTTCGTCTCCACCAGCGCCGGGGTAGACCAGCGAAAGACGCCGGACGGCTCCCCGCCGGCGCGACCGACCCACCCCGACCTCGAGTTCCACATCTGAGCGTGCTCGAGCGCGCACCGCCACCGTCCACTCACCCTGCGGAGGACCCGTGAAGGCCGACAGCATTCTCGACACCATCGGCAACACCCCCCACGTGCGGCTCAGCCGGCTGTTCGGCGACCGCGTGGAGGTGTGGATGAAGCTGGAACGCGCCAACCCGGGCGGTTCGATCAAGGACCGCATCGGGCTTTCCATGATCGAGGCCGCCGAGGCCGACGGCTCACTCAAGCCCGGCGGCGAGATCATCGAACCGACCTCGGGCAACACCGGCATCGGGCTGGCCATGGTCGCCGCGGTGAAGGGCTACCCGCTCACCCTGGTGATGCCGGAGTCGATGTCGGTCGAGCGTCGCCGGCTGATGGCCGTCTACGGCGCCAGGTTCGTCCTCACCGCCAAGGAGGACGGCATGAAGGGGGCCATCGCGAAGGCGGAGCAGCTCGTCGCCGAGCGCGACGGTGCCTGGATGCCCCAGCAGTTCGACAACCCCGCCAACGTCGAGGTCCACAAGCGCACCTCGGCCCAGGAGATCCTGGCCGACTTCCCCGAGGGCCTCGACGTGCTCATCACCGGCGTCGGCACCGGCGGGCACATCACCGGCGTCAGCGAGACCCTCAAGCAGCAGTGGCCCTCGCTGCAGACCTTCGCCGTCGAACCGGCCAAGTCGCCGGTGATCAGCGGCGGCCAGGGCGGCCCGCACAAGCTGCAGGGCCTCGGCGCCGGGTTCATCCCCACCAACCTGCACGTGGACACGCTCGACGGGGTCATCCAGGTCAGCGAGGAGGACGCCTACGGCTACGCGGTGCGGGTCGCCCGCACCGAGGGCATCTTCGTGGGGCCCTCCTCGGGAGCCGCGCTGGCCGCCGTCGCGCAGAAGCTGCCCGACCTGCCCGACGGCGCCCGCGTGCTCACCTACTGCTACGACACCGGGGAGCGGTACCTCTCGGTCGAGGGGCTGTTCGACGACGAGGGCAGCGCCTCGGGCTGACCCTCCGGTACGGGAAATCTCCCCCCGCGTCACCGCCAGGCCACGTACCGCGATTAGATTCTCGACCATGATCCTTTCTGCTGGACAGGCACTCGCATGACCGGGGCGGCGTTCCGGCTACAGGTGATCCACGGGATCGGGCCCGAGCTCGGCGCGTACGGCTTCGAGCGAGCGGTCTTCGAGCGGGAGTACGGGGTCGTGCCGGCCGCCCACGACGCGGAGTTCGCGCCCTACGACGAACGGTCGCTGTTCGTCTCCGTCACCGACGCCGACGGCGGCGTCGTCGGGCACATGCGGCTGATCCGCCCGGGCGCGGATCCGGAGCGGCAGCCGGTGAAGACCCTGGTCGAGGCGGCCGCGGAACCCTGGTCTCTCGACGTGCCCAGGGCGGTTCGCGCGGCCGGCATCGAGGTGCGGCATGCGTGGGATGTCGGCACGCTCGCGGTCGACCGCGGCATCGGGCGGGCCCGGTCGACGGTGCTCGGCGCCCTCTACCACGCGCTCGTCCGGCTGGCGGAGCGCAACGACATCCGCTACCTGCTGATGACCGTCGACGAGCGGGTGCGCAGCACGCTGCGCCTGGTCGGGCTTCCGACGGTGGCCCTGCCGGGCGCCCGGCCGCTGCCGTTCTGCGGCTCTGCCGCGAGCACGCCGGTCTGGGGGAACTGCGCCGACATGCTGACGCAGCAGCGCCGGGAGAACCCGGAGGCCCACCAGCTGATCCGCCAGGGGGTGGGCCTGGCCGACGTCGAGTTGCCTGGTCTCGAGGCATTCGACGTGGTGCCGCGGGAGCCGGCGCCGGCCGCCCGGCCGGCGGGGCGGTCCGAGCCCGCGTTCCGGCTGCGGTCCACGGCACGGTCGTAGGCCGCCGGAGCCGGTCACCAGGACAGGCGTCCCAGGTCCGGCGCGGTCGCCACCCAGTGCTCGGCCCAACGCTCCACCGCCTCCGCCGGTAGCGGCCTGGTGAAGTGGTAGCCCTGCAGGCGGTCGACGCCCATCGCGACGAGGGCGGCCGAGGTGGCCGCGTCCTCGACGCCCTCGGCGACCACGCTGAGTCCGAGCGCGTGAGCGAGCCGGACGGTCGACTCGACGATCGTGGCCGCCCGGGCGTCGCTGGTCATGGGCGCGACGAACGAACGGTCGATCTTCAGCTCGTCGACCGGCAGGTCACGCAGGTAGGCCAGTGACGAGAAGCCGGTGCCGTAGTCGTCGATCGAGATGCTGAGGCCGGCGGCACGCACCTCGGCCAGCACCATCCGTGCCCGTTCGGGATCGGCGACGAACGACTCCTCGGTGACCTCCAGCACGAAGTCGCTCGGCGAGAGCTCCGACGCGTCGATCACCCCGAGCAGCTGGCGTACGAAGATCCCGCTCATCAGCTCCGGGGCCGCGCAGTTGAGCGCGACGCGGGTACTCCACCCCTGGGCCCGCCACCGAACCACGTCCGCCACCGCCTGCCGGATGACCGCTTCCCCCAGGCGCGGCATGAGCCCGGCGGCTCGGGCGATCGGCAGGAACGACATCGGCGATTCCAGCGAGCCGGCGGGATGCTGCCAGCGGACGAGGGCCTCGACCCCGACCACCTCCTGGCTGGAGGCGTCGATCTGCGGCTGGTAGTGCACCAACAACTGGTCGTGGTCGACGGCGCGACGGACCTCCTCGGTCAGGCGCAGCCGGCGCCGGGTGAACTCGTCGCTCTCCGGTTCGTACACGGCGATGCCCGAGGTTGCTGCCTTCGCCTGGTACATCGCGACGTCCGCTCGGCGCAGCAGGGCCGACCCGGTCCGGTCGGTCTTGGTACGCGTGGTGATGCCGATCGCGGCGTCGACGACGAGTTCGATCCCGTCGACGAAGTCGGGGCGCTGGATCTCGGCCCGGGCGGCCCGCGCGATCTCGATGAGCTCGAGCTCGTCGTCGGTCTCGGTGACGAGCGCGAACTCGTCGCCGCCGAGGCGGGCGACGAGCACCGAGCCGGGCA
This sequence comes from uncultured Actinomycetota bacterium, assembly GCA_963776855.1. GTDB lineage: Bacteria > Actinomycetota > Actinomycetes > Mycobacteriales > Jatrophihabitantaceae > Jatrophihabitans. The sequence continues at coordinate 722,883 of CAVZOC010000006.1, forward strand.
GCGCGTCGCGCATCCGGGCCGCCGCGGTGCGCAGGACCGCGTCGCCGAAGTCGTGGCCCAGCGTGTCGTTGATCTCCTTGAAGCCGTTGAGATCCATGATCATGAGGCCGAGCGGGTGATTCCCGGCGAGCGCCTCGGTCAGCCGGAGATTGATCGCGCGGCGGTTGGGCAGGTCGGTCAGGTCGTCGGTCTGCGCCAGCTTCATCGCCCCCGCGGCGGTCTTGGCCTCCCGCAGCGCCAGGTGGAGCCGCGCGCCGCTGACCAGCAGCGTCATCGCCGCGATGAACGCGACCGCGCCGCCCAGTTCGAGGTGGGGACCGGCCAGCAGCACCGCGAGGGCCGCCACGGCGGCGGCCGCCAGGACCCCGGACGGCACCTGCCCGGCCGTCCCCCGCAGCAGCGGGACGCGATCGGCGCTGGCCGCCCCGACGAACAGGGCGAAGCCTGCGCCCCAGAGCGTGACGCTGACCACGGAGGAGCCGGTGCTGCCGTGCACGACCCGGCTCACGAAGCCGAGATCGGCCGCGGACAGCACCACGAAGGCCACCACGAACTGCAGGCTGCGGAGGTTGCGGTGGCGCACCCGCAGCGCCATCTGGGCGACGACGAGCCCGGCGAGCGCGAGATCGAGTACCGGGTAGATCAGCGCCACCCAGGACGCCACACCGGCGCCGCCCAGCCCGACGGCCACCAGCGGGCCGGCCGCGCAGGCGCTGCCGGCGCACACGATCGCGGCATCCAACGAGGCGGCCATCGTGCGCGACGGCCGCTGATCGACGTCCAACACGAGGTAGATCGCGAAGAGCACGTAGCTGGCGAGGAACAGCGCCTCGCCGGTCGCAAGGTGGGCACGGAGGCCGCTGTCGGGTGAAGCGTTCTGCAGGCTCGCCGACTCGACGCACCACAACAGCAGCCCCGCGACCGGGAGCAGGAGCAGGACGCGGCGGGCGGGCCACCGGCGGGCGGCCAGCAGCAGCCGCCCCGTCAGCACCGCGAAGAACAGCAGGCAGAACCACGTCACAGCAGTCCGGTCCGGCTCCATCCGCCACCCGGTAATCGCCAGGTTGATGCCCACGCCGAGCGGCAGTAGCAGCCAGACCAGCCGGGACAACACGCGATCCCACGTCTGCATTCGCAACGACACCCCTCCCCGCGAACCTCAATCACCTCATCGGCCGCAAGGCCGGCCACCTGACGTCGGGTGGGTGAAATGGGGGTTTCGTTCAGGTGATGTCGCGCACAGAGGAGACGGCGCTGGGCGCTGCGGGCCCGAGCGCCGGCCGCAGACAGCAGCGGAGGGGTGGCACCGACCCGCGTGCCACCCCTCCGCTGCTGTCGCTCAGACCGTTCGCTCCTGGTCCGACCAGTAGGGAGCACGAAGCTCGCGCTTGAGGATCTTGCCGGTCGGTGCTTTCGGCAGCTCGGACACGAAGTCGACCGAACGCGGCTTCTGGTAGCTGGCCAGGTGCCGCTTCGCCTCGTCGATGACCTCCTGTTCCGTGGCCTGCGTGCCGGGTTTCAGCACCACGACCGCCTTCACGCTCTCACCCCACTCCTCGTCCGGAACGCCGAACACCGCGCACTCGAGCACGGCCGGGTGTTGGTTGATCGCCTCTTCGACCTGAACCGAGTAGATGTTCTCTCCCCCGGAGATGATCATGTCCTTTGCGCGGTCGACGATGAAGATGTAGCGCTCGTCGTCCCACGTGGCCATGTCCCCGGTCCACATCCAGCCGTCTCGGATGGTCTGCGCGGTCAGCTCGGGCTGGTTGAGGTAGCCGATCATGTTCTGCTCGCCGCGAACGATGATCTGGCCCGCGGTCTGCCCGTCCCGAGGCACGTCGTTGCCGTCGTCGTCGACCACACGGATCTGGGCGGTGAAGCCTTCGCGCCCGCACGAACGCAGGCGCTCCGGGTGATCGCCGTTGACGGCTCGGATGTGGTCCTCCTGCGAGAGGAACGTCATGCCGGCGCCCTCGGTCTGCCCGTATCCCTGGATCATCGTGCACGGGAAGTTGTCCATCGCCGCACGAACGACCGACGAGGGCATCGGGCCACCCCCGTACTGGAAGTTTCGCAGGCTCGACAGGTCGTAGGAGGCGAAATTCGGCACCGCCATCATCCAGTTGATCATGGTGGTGATACCGAGGAAGGCCGAGACGCGCTCCTCCTGGATGATCTCCAGCGCCTGGGTGGCCTCGAAGTTCACCAGGACGTTGGGGCAGCCGTGCTTGCTGTAGTTCATCGCCAGCACGACAGGGATGTGATACATCTGCCCGGTCAGCATGTAGACGTCGCTGGGAACGACCCGCTCGGCGACGGTCTGCGCCTGCATCATCGCTCCGGCGCTGCGGTGCGTGTGCTGGGCTCCCTTGCTCTTGCCCGTGGTTCCGCCGGTGTAGAGGATGAAGAACGGGTCGTCGTCAAGCACGGAGGACACCCAGATCGGCTCTGCATCGCTGGCGGCCTCGACGAACTGCACGAAACTGCCGTCGCTCTTCTCGCCGAACTGCAGCCAGTGCGGGACGTCGACGTCGCGCTGCAGCTGCTCGATCGCCTCGGACCACTCGTCGGCACTGACCACCACCTTGGGTGCGGCGTCACGCACGATCGTCGCGAGTTCCTCGCCGGCGAGGCGCCAGTTCAACGGTTGCAGCACGAGGCCGGCACGCCCGGCAGCGAAGTAGAGCGCCAGGTACTCCGCGCAGTTGCGGGACAGAACCGCGAAGCGGTCACCCTTCTCCATGCCGAGGCCGCGCAGTCCATTGGCCAGGCGGCGGACCAGATTGTCGAACTCCGACCAGTTCATGCGCGTCTTGTTCGGTACGTCGACGATGGCCGCACCGCGCGGCGTCAGCGCTGCCCACTTCGCCGGAATCAGTCCTTGATTCATGTCTGTGCTCCGGTGCTCTTCGGCCGCGTCAGTAGGGCAGGTCGAGTTCGATGTGCCGCTTGGTGAAGCGCCAGGCGCCGTCTGCTTCCCGACGCAATTCGTCGTCATAGCGGGCGGTGGACAGCAGATTGGCCTTGCCGTCCTTCACCGCGATCAGAGTCAGGTAGGAGCTGACCTCGGCGCTGTCCTCGGTCTCCTTCCGCAGCACCAGGTTGGTGGTTACGTGCCGTCGCTGGTCGTCCTGGCTGGCCAGACTGTCCTTCATCAGTTTCATGACGGCGTCCTTGCCTTCGAACGGCCCGATGAGGTCGCCTCCGGCGATGCGCATGCTCATGACCGCGTCGTCGGCGAAGGTGTCGGCCATTTCGGCCATGTCGTTGTCGTCGTAGGCGAGGGTGTAGCGATAGAGGACATTTTCGATGTCACCGCGTGCGGACATGGCAACTCCTGAGGTGAAGGGCGACGGCTGCGCCGTGGGAGTGAGTGGGCGTTATCATATGCATAGTTAGCCTAGTATGGCCAGGCTCAGTAGACGGCGATGTTGCACGAGCCCGTTGCTCAGGCGGCGTCGAACTCGACGAGCAGGCTGGGCACGCTGCGGGTGTAGAGCCCCGCCTCGTGCGGGGTGAAGCCGGGCTGGTAGCGCAGTCCGGGCAGCCGGTCGAGGATGAGGTTCAGCGCCACGGTCATCTCCTCGCGGGCCAGTAGCGACCCGACGCAGAAGTGTCGCCCGAGGATGAACTGCACGTGGTTCGCCGCTCCGGAGAATGCCTTGGCCACGTCGAGGTCGGGCCGATGGATGTCGAAGGTGTCGGGCTCGGCAAAGTGCCGTTCGTCGCGGTTCGCGGCCGCCAACATCAAGATGCAGTTCGAGCCGGCGGGGATCGTCTGATCCTCGATACGCACGTCCTCCTCGGTCTGACGCATGATCATGTGCACCGGGCCCGAGTAGCGCAGCGTCTCGGCGATGACGTTGTTCGCCAGGCTCCGGTCGGCCCGGACGGCGGCGAGCTGGTCGGGGTGGTCCAGCAGGTTGCGGACCATGCTGGCGATGGCCTTGTCCGTGGTCTCGCCGCCCGCCACGAGCAGCAGGCTCACGAACGCCTTGATCTCCTCGTCGGACATCCGCTGGCCGTCGACCTCGGCCCGGCACAGCCGGGAGAGCAGATCGTCTCCCGATCCGTCCCGGCGTTCGCGAATGATCGGCAGCATGTAGCTCTGCAACTCCTCGCGGGTGCGCTCAGCCTGGGCCGTGATCGCCGGGTCGCCGGCCAGGTTGTTCAGGTGAGCCATGATCGAGTGATACCAGTCGTGGAAGCGCTGGTGATCGCTCTTGGGGAGTCCGAGCATGTCCACCATGACGTTGATCGGGAACCACGTGGTGAACTCGGCGACCAGATCCGCCTGCCCCCGTCCGGCCATATCGTCCAGGAGCGCGTCGGCTGCCTTCGCCACCACGCCTTCGATCAGTTGGGCCGCGTTCTGCGTGATGACCGGCAGGAACGCCTCCAGCCCCTTCCCGCGGAAGAACGGGTTCAGTAGCGCGCGATGCGTGGCATGCTCCTTGCCCTCCATCTGCAGGATCGTCCGACCGTGGATCGGCTCGAGCTGCCAGTCGTAGTTGCGACTGGAGAAGGCCGGATTGCGGAACGCGCCGGCGCAGTCGGCGTAGCGGCTGAGCAGATAGCTCTGCGTCGGCGCATGGAAGTGCACCGGATAGTGGTCGCGCAGCACCCGGTGGTGCGGATAGGGGTCGTCGATGAACTCCGGCGAGAGGATGTCGGGCGCCTCGAAGGCCATGGTCGACGCACTCATGCGGCACTCCTGACGTAGCAGTGGTCTCTAAATCAGGTTCATCATAAATATGAGTGGTAGGTATCACAATGGTTAAATGACCGCCGCCGCGGTGCCTCGGGCACCGCGGCGGCGAAGCGACTCGGACGCGACCGGCGGACGGCGGGCGGGTCGGGTGCGTGCGGGCTATTTGACGGCGGCTCCGGCATCGACCGGGAGGGTCACGCCGGTGACGTAGCGGGCCTCGTCGCTGGCCAGGAAGAGCACCGCGTTGCTGACGTCGACCGGCTCGATCCAGGGCACCGGCAGCGTGTTCAGGGACAGGAAGCCCGGCATCGCCTTTTCCTGGCTGGGCTCCGGGTCGCCAGGCGAGAACATCGCGTAGGTACCCGGGTTCTGGATCATGATCGTGTCCACGTTGGTGGGATGGACCGTGTTGACCCGGATGCGGTGCGGCCCCAGCTCGTTGGCCAGCGTCCGCATCAACCCCACCATGCCGTGCTTGGCCGAGACGTAGTGGGCGACGTGCTGGATGCCCTTGAGCCCCCCGATCGAGCTGGTGAAGATGATCGAGCCGCCCCGGTCGGCGGCGATCATCGACGGCATGGCCACCCGCGCGGTGTGGAACACGCCGGTCAGGTTGACGTCGATCATGTCCTTCCACTGCTCGGCGGTGAGCTCCCACGACTTGCCGTAGGTGGCGATGCCGGCGTTGGCCACCACCGTGTCGATGTGGCCGAACTCGGCGAGCCCCTCGTCGAAGACCTCCTGGAGGCCGGCCAGATCGCGGGTGTCCGCCTTGCGGGCGAGGATGCGCCGGTCGCGTGCCTCCACCGCTTTGACGGTCTCGGCCAGCTCCTCCTCCGTGGCCAAGGGGTAGTACGGCGTCACCGTGTCGATGTTCTCGCAGATGTCGACCGCGACGATGTCCGCGCCCTCCTCGGCCAGGCGTAGGGCGTGGCTGCGGCCTTGACCGCGTGCCGCACCGGTGATGAAGGCGACCTTTCCCTCCATGCGTCCAGTCATGTCTCAGCTCCTCTGCTGGGTGGGCGGCTCGGGAGGGTTCCCGGCCGTGATCGGATGCTCGACCGTGATGGGACGGGAGCCCGGAGTCGCACGTGCGAGCCGCGCCGGCCCCTCAGTGGCGTTCATCAGCTGCGCGCGGAGGCGGCCGACACGCCCTCGGGGACGGCTCCCGCCTGCAGCCGACGCTCGCCCGGCGTGAAGGTCGCCGGGATGCGCTGCCAGCCCTTGTTGACCCCCTGCCGCGGATAGCGCTTCAGTCCGGACAGGTCGATCTCGTAGTCCGGCATGCGCTCGAGCACCTGCTTGAGCATCTCCTTCGCCATGCGCTTGCCGAGGTGCGATCCCGCGCAACGATGGACACCGACCCCGAAAGCGAGATGCCGGTTCGGCCAACGGTGGATGTCGATCTCGTCAGGATCGTCGAACTGGGCCTCGTCGCGGTTTGCGGACGACCAGGCCAGCAGCGCTCGGTTTCCGACGCTCATGGGACAGCCGTGGAACTCGGTGTCCTTGATTACCGTTCGCGCCAGGGCCTGGGTGGGCGAGAAGTAGCGGAGGAACTCCTCGATGGCCTTGTCGAGCAGGGCCGGGTTGTCGATCAGCTCCTGCCGGACGTCGGGGTGCTCGTAGAGCCACACCAGGGCCTGGCTGACCAGCGACGCCGTCGTACCCACGCCACCGCTGACGAGCAGCTCGACGATGGAGAAGACCTCGTCCTCCGTCAGCAGTCGGTCGTGGACGCGCTGCTGGACGAGGTAACTGATCGCGTCCTCGCGCGGCTCCGCGGTCCGGGCGGCGATCGTCCGGCGCATCTGCTCCGAGCAGTACGGCAGGTCGACCTCGACGGCTTGCTGGTACACCGGCGAGTCTGTCGGCTCGGCCAACGTCGCCTGGTGGGAGCGAGCGTAGATCTGCCAGTCCTTCACCGGCAGGCCCAGCCAGTCGATGGTGACGATCGCGGGGACGCCGATGATCTGGGCGAGATCGGCGTGACCGCTCTCGATCAGTTCGTCGATGAACCAGGTCGTCCACTTGACGATCATCGGCTCGGTCTTGTCGACGGCAGCCGGCGAGACGATCGGGTTGACGAGCTTGCGGTAGCTGCGGAACTCCGGCGGGTCCAGTTCGATCGGGATGTGCCGGTGCATGGGCGTCTTCGGGATGACCACGGAGAGGCCGGGACCGCCGTACTGATCGAGTCGCTGGGAGGAGAACGTCTCGTCCTCGCGGGCCGCCTCGAAGACCGCGTCGTAGTCCGATAGAACCCAGAAGCCACCGTGAGCATCGCTCCAGGCAACTGGCGTGCTGCGCCGCAGCTCCCGGTAGCTGCCGACGGTGTCGTCGGCGTGTTCCTGAGAGTGGTGGTCGAAGTGGACAACGGGGCAGCGACCGTCCGTACTCATATGTGCTCTCGCCTCCGTGTTTCGAGTCACCCCTGATAATGCTTATCCTAGTTTGTATCTGTCAATGGCCGCGGCCGGTGAGCCGGGGCCCCACCCCGAGGGGGAGCGATGCGGGTATCTGTCGACCTCACCGTGTGCCAGGGACACGGCGTCTGCCACATGAGTGCACCGGAGGTCTTCGACCTCGACGAGCAGGATGGTCACGCCGTAGTCCAGCTCGACCCGGTGCCGGCGGCCTTGGAGGACGAGGCACAACTCGCCGCGGACAGCTGTCCTGAGCGCGCCATCGCGGTCACGCGCTGAGCCGCCGCGTGCGCATTGTCGTCGTCGGTGCCTCGCTCGGCGGAGTCCGCACCGTCGAAGCGCTTCGACGCAGGGGCAGCGACGCCGAGATCGTGATCGTCGGCGACGAGCCGGGGGCGCCGGAGGGCGTGGCCGCCGACCGACCCCCGCTGTCGAAAAAGTTCCTGTCCGATCCGGCGGGAACGGCGCCGGCGCTGATCACCCCAGCCGGTCTGGCCGAACTCGACGTGCGTCTGGTGCACGGCCGGGCCGTCGCGCTGGACCTGCGGTCCAGGCACGTCACCCTTCGGGACGCGGGCCCGCTGTCCTTCGACTCGCTCGTCGTGGCCACGGGGTCCACGCCGCGAGAGGTACCGGGTCTCGAGCCGCGTCCGGGCGTGGTCGCACTGCGGACCGCGACGGACGCGGCGGCTATTCGCGACGCCTGCGCCGAGGGCGGCCCGATCGTCGTGGTGGGCGGTGGATTCGTGGGGACGGAGGTTGCCTGGTCGCTGCGGGCACGCGGCCACCAGGTGGCCCTGGTCGAGCCGCTTCCCACCCTGCTGCGCCGAGCACTCGATCCGCAGCTCGGCGCCGCCATTGCTCGCCGACACTCCGAGGCAGGTATCGACCTGCACCTGGGGGCCGCCGTCGCAGCGCTCGAGGGAGCAAACCGGATCGAGGCCGTGCGCCTGACCGACGGATCGCGGCTACCGGCCGCCGCCGTCGTCCTCGGCCTCGGCACAGTGCCGGCGACCGACTGGCTCACGGGCTCAGGGATACGCGTGTGCGACGGAGTCGTGTGTGACGAGGGCCTGGCCGCCGTCGGAGCCGAGGGCGTGTACGCGGTCGGCGACGCCGTCCGGTGGAGGCACCCGCGGTACGCAGAAGAGCTACGCGTCGAGCACTGGACCAACGCGGTCGAGACCGCTGAGGTCGTCGCCGAGAACCTGACCGGCGGCGGCGCGACGCACGGCGCGCTGCCCTACGTATGGACCGAACAGCTCGGCGCGCGGCTGCAGATCTTCGGCCGGCAGCATCCGCAGGACGAGCTGCGCGTGGTGTACGGCGGCCTCGACGGCGCCTTCGTGGCGGTCACCGGAGGGCAGGGCCGGCTCCACTCGGTCATCGGCATGGGTGCACTCAAGCAGCTGCTCCCCTACCGCAAGCTTCTCGTGGACGGCGCGCCGTGGCCCGTGCCGGCTTGAAGGACCTCGATTACCTTCCCAACCATCACCCGAGTTCCGGAGGTCTGTCGTGAGCAGGTCGTCCTTGACGTTGCCCCCGGCACCGGTCTCCCCGGAGGCCGAAGAAGTACGCGCGGAAGTGCGCGAATTCCTCGCCGGCGAGGCCTTCACTCCACGGGTCGACAGCTGGTTGTCGGGCGTCGACCCTGACTTCTCCCGCAGACTCGCCGAGCGAGGCTGGCTGGGCATGACCTGGCCGAAACAATACGGGGGGCACGAGCGCTCAGCGATGGAGCGCTATGCCGTCACCGAGGAGCTGCTGGCCGCCGGAGCGCCGGTGGCGGCTCACTGGATCGCCGACCGCCAATCGGGGCCGAACCTGCTGCGCTACGGCACCGAGCTGCAGCGGCAGCGAATCCTGCCGCAGATCGCCGCAGGAGAGTGTTTCTTCGTCATCGGGATGAGCGAACCCGACTCCGGCTCCGACCTGGCCTCCATCCGTACCCGTGCCACGCGCACCAGCGACGGCGACTGGCTCGTGAACGGGACGAAGGTCTGGACCTCGAACGCCCATCACTCGCACTACGCGATCGTGCTCGTCCGCACCTCACCGGCCGATCAGCAGAACCGGCACGCCGGGCTGTCCCAGCTTCTGGTCGACCTCTCGCTGCCGGGAATCGCCGTCAACCCGATCCACATCCTCGACGGCGGACACCACTTCAACGAAGTGGTGTTCGACGACGTCGTGGTCCCCGGGGACATGCTCCTCGGTGAAGAGGGAAACGGTTGGCACCAGGTGACCGCGGAACTGGCCTTCGAGCGGTCCGGGCCGGAACGATTCCTCTCGACCTATCCCCTGATCGACGAATTCGCGCGGCGCGTCGCCGGCTCGGCCGACCCCGCGGCGACGGCGACGCTCGGCCGGCTGTGCGCCCGGCTGCTGGCACTGCGGCAGCTGTCGCTGCGCGTCGCGGCGGCACTCGACCGGGGCGAGCTGCCGGACATCCCTGCGGCGCTGATCAAGGACGTCGGGACAACGTTCGAGGGCGACGTCATCGACGAGATCCGCCGTGTGCTCGACGTACCGGCGTCACTGGACGCGGCCGACCCGCTCGGCCGCGCGCTCGCCGAGGCACAGCTGCACGCTCCGGGCTACACGCTGCGGGGCGGAACCAACGAGATTCTCCGCGGAATCGTGGCGCGAGGGATGGGCCTGCGATGAGTGATCGGGACCTGATCGTCGAGACTATCGAGAGCATGCTGGCCAAGCACAGCCCCTTCGTGCTCACGGCCGAACGCCGCTGGGACGAGCCGCTGTGGGCTGAACTGGCCGCGGCCGGGCTCACCGGCGTCGGGATCGCGGAGGAGGCCGGCGGCGCCGGGGGCCGGCTGGCCGACGCGGCTGTGGTGGTCGGTGCCTTGGCCGCGGGCGCGGCCGCGGTGCCCGTGGCCGAACAGTTGCTCGTCGCCGGTCCCGCGCTTGCCGCGGTCGGCCTCGCTCCACCCCCGGTCGCCGAGCCGGCGAGCGTCGCACTGTGCGGTGACGTCAGCGCCGTCGAAGGCGACGCCGGGTGGACACTCACCGGCACGGCCACCGACGTGCCGTGGGCAGGCGTGGCCGACCACCTCGTGGTGCTGGCCGAGGGGCCGCACGGCCCGCTGCTCGCCAAGGCCGCCTCGCCCCGGCCGCATGTCGACGCGGCGGCCAACCTCGCCGGCGAGCCGCGCGCTGCCGTCCGCTTCGACGAGATGCCGGCCGAGGCGGTGCCGGTGGACGCGAGCCAGGTGCAGGAGGTGCAGAGCCGCTTTGCGCTGGCCCGGTCGGTGCAGCTGGCGGCGGCTCTGGAGCAGATCGTGACGTGGACGGCCCAGTACGCCACCGAGCGGACGCAGTTCGGCCGTCCCTTGGCCCGCTTCCAGGCCATTCAGATGCAGCTGGCCGAGATGGCCGGTGAGGTGACCGCGGTCGCGGCCCTGGTCGACGCGGCGGTGCTCGCGGCCCAGCAGGGCGACGGTCAGGTGCTCGCCGCAGCGGCCAAGGTTCGGTCCGGGGCGGCGGTCGAGCGGGTCGCCCGCCTCGCGCACCAGGTGCACGGCGCGATCGGCTTCACCCAGGAGCACCGGCTGCACCACCTGACGCGCCGCTGCTGGTCGTGGCGGGACGAGGCCGGCAGCGAGACGTACTGGGCGCGGGTGCTCGGGGGCGGCCTGGCCGCCGGCGACGCGCGCGGGCTCTGGGCGGGGCTGACCGCTCTCGGGTAACCGCCGGTCGCTCCCCTGACCTGCCGAACCCTCCCCCGGCACGGGCCCGACATGCGCGCGTCGGGTGCGGCCCGCCCAGGGCCACACCCGACGCACCATCGGGTTGCTGCAGGGTCAGGGCAGCGGATTCAACGCGCTCGTCAGGCTCGCGTCATTGATCCCGAACTCCGCCTTCCACTTGGCGGCGAAGTAGGCGGCGTAGTTCACCGGGCTCGGGGGATAGGAAGCGTCGCCCACGTTGCTCTTGTCGATGATCCGGGTCTGCCAGAACTCGAGGTCCTTGCCCGGGTACGTCGGCTGCGGGTTCGAGTTGAACGTCGAGCCGCGGGCGATGTGCTCCAGCGCCTGGTCGATGGTGACGAACGCGTCCCAGCCGAGGGACTCGTACACCGTCGCGGTCACTTTGCCCTGCTGGATGTCCTGCAGGGTCTGCGGCTCCTGGTAGAACGTGACGACCATCGGCGCGTCCGGGAAGCTCTTACCCGGGTAACGCGCCGCGACGGCCTGCGCGGCCCCGGAGACCGCACCGTCGAAGGTGATCCACACCGCGCGGGCATCCGGATACTGACCGAGCAGGCTCGTCACCTGCTGCTGGGTTCCGGCCACCAGGTTCGTCGCGTCCGCTGCCGGCTTGGCGACGACCTTCACGTCGGAGCCGGACAGGCTGTTGGTCAGCGCGTCCACCCGGGCGACACCCCAGTCGGCGGGGAAGGTCTGCACGATCATCCCGCGCTGCTGGCTCGGAACCGATTCCAGCTTGCTCTTCACGTAGTCGGCCAGCTTCTGGCCCATCTCGCCGTCCGGTGCGGTATAGCACGCGTCGTAGGGCGCGCACGGATTGAGCGTCCCGCTGAACGAGAGCGTCGGGATGTTCTTCGACTTGGCTTCCTGCAGGATGGGGCCGATCAGCGAGGGCGGGATGCCGTCGTCGATGAATACGTCGGGGTTCTGCGCCAGCAGCGTCCGCCCGCAGCTGACCATGACGGTGGGGTTGCCCTGACCGTCGCACGTCTTGACCTTCCACCCCAGGGCGCTGGTCGCAGCCTTCAACGCCTTGTAGTCGAGTTGGTCGGCCGAGTCGGCGGCCACGTAGCGCAGGTAGCCCACCGTCACGTGCGGCAGCTTCGCCGTGCCCAACTTCTCACCGGCCGCTTTGCCCTCGGCGGCCGCCACCGACGCCTTCGCGGTCGGAAGCAGCGCCGGCTGCCCAACCGAGCCCTGTGACCCCGACGAGCTTCCGGCGGGCGCGGAGGCGCCGGCCGGGTTGCCCGCATTCTGCGAGGTGGCGCCCGCGCCGGATCCACCCGAGCTACCGCAGGCGGACAGGGCGAGTGACAGGGCCGCCAGCCCCGTGATCGCATACATACCGCGCTTGCGAGAACCCCTCAGGCGCGCATCTCCACTACGCCGCACCGGGCGTAGCTTGTTACTTTCCGACATGCTTCTCCAATCGGATGAGAACTAGCAAGAAGTCGACGAGTGGCGTTGGACCATAAGCGGGCGCTCCTCCTTTCGCTCCACTGAGCTCACATCCGATTGCTGCTGAAACAGGCATCGAGGATTCGGTCTTCGGATATCTCCTCGCCCTGCAACTCGGCCACGATTTCGCCTTCGCGCATCACGAGCACGCGATTGCACACGCGTGCGAACTCGGCGAATTCGGAGCTGATGAAAAGGACGCCGGCACCCTGAGCCGCCAGGTCGGTCATGACGCCGTAGATGTCTTCCTTCCCCAGCACATCGATGCCCTGGGTCGGTTCGTCGAAGAGCAGGATGTCGGTGCCGCAGTGCAACCACTTGCCTACGATCACCTTCTGCTGGTTGCCGCCCGACAACGTCGCAGCCCGTTGCTCCGGACCGGTCGCCTTGATCTGGAGCTGCTCCATGTACTTCGTGGCGGTGGCGTGTTCGCGTCGTTTTGACGGCAGCGGCAACCACCTGCCGGACCGGATGCGGTGCGCGGGCAACGTCGGCAGCGAGATGTTCGACCGGATCGCGAAGGCCGGCACCATTCCGTGGGCCTTGCGATCCTCGGGCAACAGGGCGATCTTGTGCCGCAGGGCGTCTCGGGGAGACTTCAGGCTCACCGGCACGCCGCGAACGTAGATCTTTCCTGCCACGTGACGATCGGCCCCGAAGATCGCCCTGACGGTTTCGGTGCGCCCGGCACCGACGAGCCCCGCCAGTCCGACGACCTCGCCCGCCTGCAGGCTGAAGCTCGCGTTCGCGACGCGTGGGGGGCAGCACAGACCCTCCACGCGCAGTAGCTCCTCACCATGAACCGACGGTCGGGCCCTGCCCTCCTGGGCGGTGGACCGCCCGGCGATCTGCCGGATCAGACTCGACTCGTCGAGTTCACCGACGGGGCCGTCCCCGACGACCCGACCGTCGCGCATGACCACCACTCGTTGCGCCAACCGGAAGACCTCCGCCAGCCGGTGCGAGACGTAGACGACGGCGACGCCGGCCTCGTGCAGGCGGTCGATGACCTCGTAGAGGTGCTCGATCTCGGCGGGTGTCAGCGCAGTGGTGGGCTCATCGAGCACGATCAGGCGGGGGTTCTGGTTGAGGGCGCGGGCGATGGTCACCAGGCGTTGCTGCACGACGGTGAGCTGCCCGACCTGGGTCCGGACGCCGAAGTGCACGCCCAGGCGGGCGAGTACCTCCTCGGTCCTTTCTGCCTGTTTCTTTGCGTCGTAGAGGGTGCCGAGCGTCTTGGGGTATCCGAGCCCCAGACCCACGTTCTCGGCCACCGTGAGGTTGGGCACGAGGCCGACGCTCAGGTCCTGATGCACGAAGGCGAGGCCGTTGTCGGCGGCGTCGCGCGGGCCTCGGAGCTGCACCTCGCGCCCGTCGATGAACAGGGCACCGGTGTCAGGCTTCACCGCGCCCGCGAGAACCTTGATGAGCGTGCTCTTGCCGGCGCCGTTCTTGCCGACCAGGCCGACCGTCTCGCCGGCCCGCAGATCCAGGTTGACGTCCGCCAGCGCGCAACTTCCGCCGTAGTGCTTCCACGCCGTCCGGATGGCGACGAGCGGAGCGTCTTTCGCCGGCGCCTGCTCGGCCATCACGCGTTCACTCTGCCCAGCCGACTCAGCAGCATGGCGAACACGAGGATCCCGCCCTGCACCAGGTCGATCGCCGCGGTGGAGAGCGACAGCATCGTCAGGCCGGCGCCGACGACACCGAGAAAGAAGACGCTCACCAGCGTGCCGGGAATGTTGAACTGGCCCGGCCGGAACGTTGTCGAGCCGAGGAACGCGGCGGCATACGCAGGTAGCAGGTAAGGGATTCCGGCCTGCGGCGAGGAGGCGCCGTTCTGGGCCGTGATCATGATGCCGGCCAGCGTCGCAGCCACCGCGACGATCACGAACCCGTAGGTCAGGTAGCGCTTGACCGGAAGCCCGGTGAGGCGGGACGCCTCACGGTTGCCCCCGATGGCGTACATGTACCGACCGGACTCGCTGCGTTCGAGCAGCACCCAGAGGATTACGGCCACCCCGAGCGCGATCCACACCTGCACGTTGATTCCGCCGGCGACGGCTTGACCGATTTTGAGGTACTGCGGCGCGACGCCGCTGTACACGGTGGTGTCACCGGTGAAGAGAAACTCCGTCCCGACCAGCATCGTCCCCATGGCCAGTGTTGCGATGAACGAGGACATGCCGGCGTAGGCGATGAGGAGGGCGTTGACGACTCCGACGACGAGCGCCAGCCCCACCGCGACGAGGATGCTGACGGACCACGAGGCGCCGTGCAACGACATCATCGCGACCGCGCTGGCGCCGCCGAGGCCGAGCATCGAGCCGATGGACAGGTCGAACTCGCCCATGACCAGCACGACGGTCAGGCCCATTCCCAGGACGGCCGCCGCCGACGAGTCAATCAGGATGAACTTGAAATTGTCGATGGTGAGGAAGGTCGACGGACGGGCGATCCCGAAGCCCAGGATCACGGCCAGGAGGGCAAGTGGGACGGCTACCCGCGAGGCGATCGCACCGGCTCTCGCTCCCCGCGTCCGAGGTACCCGTTCCTGCTGTTCGGCCGCCGGCGCCGTCGGCCGCTCGGTCGCGGGCAACGGCGTCTCGTCGAGCACGGGTGGCTTCTGCTCGTCTTGCTCCACGGGCCGGCGCCCCTCCTGTCCTAGCGTGCTCACTGGATTCCCTTCGCGGCCGGCGAGCTGTGCGCTCCTCGGATGCGTACGTGAGATGCGGTGGCACATGCGGTCATCTCGCCTGCCTCCTCATTGGCCACAGCAACCGGGGCGGTGCGCGCCCGTCCGGGCGCCGCCGCGAGGGTCGTCGCTTCCGGTCGAGCACGTGTGGGTCGAGTTGGCCCGTCGGGCGGTCATGACCGTCGGCCGAGATGACGGCCGCGGTGCCGACGGCGCATGCGGCTGGATCACAGCCCGGGCCGCAGCCGCGTTAACCATGCTGAATGTCATCATGGTTAGCAGGGATACGTCAAGGGTGCGGCTGGACTCCCTCGGTTCACTCCCGTAATCTATGATCATGATACGGAGCTCCACAGCCGGTGGCCGAGCCCTCTCCGGCCCGTCCGGAAGTGCAGGTGCAGGGGTGTGCTGAGCGAGCAGGAGCTGCGCCCGCTGGTGGGCCGGGCTTTCCCCGGAGGCAGTTACACGGTCCATCCCTGGCGGGCGTGGTTACTGGCAGATGCGGTGTTGGCCGAGCCGCCGTCACTGGCGGACGGCGCCGGGCTGCCGGCCCACCCGCTGTTTGCGTGGATGGCCGCCACCGGCGCCATGGGGATCACGTGGGACGAGTTGTTCGACTGGTTCGGCGCCACCGCCTCCGACGGCCCGGTGTTCGGAGAGCACGAGACGACGCTGCACCGTCCGCTGCTGGTCGGTGCCACCTATCAGGTCACCGGTCGAATCGACTCCGCCGAACGGAAGGTGGGGCGACGCACCGGGACTTTCGACGTCGTGGGGTACTCGATGGATCTCCACGACGCCGCCGACGGCGGGCACGCCGCCAGGTGCTGGAACTCCATCGTCTTCCCCCGGAGGAACGCATGACGCCCACAGGCAGCCCGATCACCGTCGGGACCGAACTACCTACGTACGACGTGGCGTCGATCAGCGCCGAGAAGATGAAGACGATGGCCGCTCTGCTGGCTGACCCCACCCCGATCCATTGGGATGTCACGACGGTTCAGGCCTTGGGGATGGGCGACCGGCCCATCAATCAGGGCCCGTTGAACATGGGCTACGTGATGAACGCACTCACGGAGTGGGCCGGCGGAGCGGACCGGCTGCGTCGGTTGCGGCTGCGTTTCCTCGGCACCGTGTACGCCGAGCAACACCTACAGGTGACCGGGGCGGTGACCGCAGTGCGGGATCAGGACGGCGAGCGGCACGCCGACTGCGAGTTCACCCTCGCCGTGGTCGACGGCGAACCGGTGGCGGCCGGAACGGCGACGGTGATGGTCGGATGACCGAGACGCAGCCGCTCTCCTTCCAGCTCGCCTATGGCGACTGTGACACCGTCGGCATCGCCTACTTCGCGATCTACTACCCGTGGATGGAGCGTGCCTACAGCACGTGGCTCTACTCCCACGGCATCCGCGCCGGCGAACTGGTGGACCAGCTCGGGGTCCTCACCGTCGGCGTGCACTCGGAGTGCACCTACAAGGCGATGGTCCGGGTGTTCGACGTGCTCACGGTGCACCTGACCCTCGACCGGATAGGCACCACGTCCTGGACGGTCGGCTTCGACTTCCGGCGGGGCACAGACGTCGTTGCCCACGGGGCGATGACCTTCGTCTGCCGTACCCCGCAAGGAGCCAAGTCGCCCGTCCCCGAACAGATCCGGCAGATCCTGCAGACGTTGCCCGCGGCCGGTACGTCGTGACGCTGGACCTGCCGGCCGTGACCGCAGCCCTGACGCGAGCCGCCACCGTGCCTGACGACGACTGGCACGCGCTCGCCGCCGCCGTGCGCGCCGAGGCCGACATCCGCGCCATCGGCGACCTGACGAGCTTGTACGCCCGCGCAGTCGACGACCACGACCTGGACACCCTGGTGGCCATGTTCACGCCCGAGGGAGTCTTCGAGGTTCGGGGTCACCGCGCGGCCGGCGCCGAGCAGCTGCGCACCGCCTACGTCGAGAGCTTCGGCACCTACCGCACGATGCTGCACACGCCCCACCCCGGTGTGGTGCAGCTCCACGGCAACGGCACGGCCAGCGGGTGGTCAAGTGGGCACGCAGAACTGGCCACTCGACGCACTCTGGTGCTCGCGGCCTTCCGCTACGAGGACGACTACCGGCGCCTCGACGGCCGATGGCTGTTCGCGCGGCGATCGGTCACCTTCATGTATGCCGTCCCGGTCGATCAGCTCTCGGGCAGCTTCGGCACCGTCGAGCGCATCCGCTGGCCGGGCACCTCGCCGGCGGCGGCGGACTACCCCGAGTCCACCGCCACCTGGGACAGGCACCGACGCTGAGCCGGCTCAGGCGTCGGGCGCCGGGAAGCGGGGCCTGCGCTTCTCCAGGAACGCCTGCGCGCCCTCGGCCATGTCCGGGCTGCCGATCGCCTGCACGAGCATGCCGAGCCCGGTCGCGAACGAGTCGCGCACCGCGTTCCACCAGACGTTTGAGCTGACCTTCGCGATCTCCAGGTAGCGGGGGGAGAGAACGGTGAGTTCGGCGACCAGCGCATCCACGGCCTCGACCAGCTGATCGTCAGGAACCACGGAGTTGACGAAGCCGAGATCCAAGGCCTGGGCCGCGGTGTAACGCCGGCACAGGAACGCCATCTCCTTGGCGCGCTTCTCCCCGATCTGCACGCCGAGAGCGTTGGTGGCACCGGTGACCGGAGCGCTGCCCACACGAGGGCCCGTCTGGCCGAAGGTCGCCGACTCCGAGGCGATGGCCAGGTCGCAGGCGATCACCAACTCGTTGCCCCCGCCGGCTGCGGGGCCGTTGACCGCGGCGATGACCGGTCGCGGGTGGGAACGAATGGCGTCGAACAGCCGCAGCGACGAGCGGTAGAGGCCGCGCATCGTCGTGACGTCGGGCTGCGACAGATTGCCCAGGGCTCCGCCGGCGCAGAAGCTGCCGGGGACTCCGGTGATCACCACGGCGCGGCTGCTCGTGCTGCCGTCGAGGGCCGCCACGATCTCGGCGGCCATCTCGGGGTCGTAGGCGTTGCGTCGCTCGGGCCGGTTCAGCGTGACCCACGTAGCGTCGCCGCGGTGCTCGACGAGAATGCTCGAGGTCATCGGACGTCCTCCTCGAGGATCGGAGCCGGCGCGAGCTCGCCCTCCTCGAGGCCCATGAGCCGCGCGAAATTCCCGCCGAGGATGCCGGCGGTGACGTCCTCCGGATACCCGAGGCCACGGATCGTGGCGACCTCGCGAGCCGGGTCGCCCATCGGCCAGTCGGACCCGAACACGATGCGGTCGGCTCCGTGTCGATCGATGATCGCCCGCACCCGTTCCGGGGCAAGCTCGGCGAGCGTGGGCGGCCAGGAGGTCTCCAGATACACGTTCTCTCCGATCACTAGTTCCTCGGCCTCATCGAGCCGGTGGTAGCCACCGAAGTGGCAGGCAATCAGTCGCAGATCGGGAAACTGCCGGACGATGTCGCGGACCATGCTCGGCGTCGCCCGGTCGTTGCTCGCGGCGTCTCCGCCCTTGCCCACGTGCGCGATGACGGCGATCTCGGAGCCGAACGCCTCGAGGATCTCCCACAGACGCGGGTTGTCGTAGGAGAACCCCTGGAAGAGCGAGTGAAGTTTGACCCCCGTGATCCCCCACCGGCGAAGCGAGGCGAGGTTCTCCTCCACCGACAGGTCCGGGTGCACCGTGCCGAAGCCGAACACGGTGTCGCCGCGGCTGCGGGCGACGAAGCGATTGACCGCGTCGACGTACTTCGCTGAGTCGGCGATCCCCAGCAGCACCCCGCGGTCGACCCCCGAGTCCTTCAGCACCCGCCGCAGGCTCGAGATCTTGCCGTCGCCGCAACGGGGCAGCTGCGGCACCCGCGGGCCGAGCGCCCTGGCCGCAATGGCGTCGGGCCAGGCATGGCAATGGACATCGATGATCATGTTCGGAAGGGCTCCTCTCACGGTTGTCCGCCGTCGACGGTGATGACTGCGCCCGTGGTGAACGAGGACCAGTCGCCGGCCAGGTACAGAGCTGTGCCGACCACCTCGTGCGGCTCGCCACCGCGCTGCAGGGCGAACGTCGCCGCCCTCCGTGCGAAGGCCGCCATGTCCCAGGAGGCGCTCACGTCGGTGAGGAACGTGCCGCACATGATCGCGTTCACCCGCACGTGCGGTCCGAACGCGTGCGCCAGGCCGCCGGTCACCGCGTTGAGTCCGGCCTTGGCGGCCGCGTACGGGACGATGTCCGCGCGGGGGCGTACCGCTCCGGTGCTGCTGATGTTGATGATCGATCCGCCCTCGCCGGCCGCCATGCGCGAGCCGATCAGGGCAGCGAGCCGGAACGGACCCCGCAGGTTCACACCGATCACCTTGTCGAAGAGCGCTTCGGTGACGTCGGTGACCGTGTCGTAGCGCGGCGACATGCCGGCGTTGTTGACGAGCACGTCAACCCGGCCGAACTCGGCGTAGGCCGTCTCGACGAGCCCGTCCAGCTCCGCCCAGTGCCCGACGTGCGCCGCGACAGGAAGGACGCGTCGTCCGGTCAGGTCCCGCACCTCGGTGGCCACGTTCTCGCAGCTGCTCAGGTTCCGGCTGACGACGACCACGTCCGCCCCGGCGGTGGCGAGTCCGAGCACCAATTCGCGGCCGAGCCCCCGACTGCCTCCCGTAACCAGGGCGACCCTGCCGGTCAGGTCGACCGCCGGTCCCGGGCGACGCGACGGCGCCGTCATGCCGCGCGCGTCCCGACGCGCCCGATGATGTCGTCGCCGGCCAGCCGGTCGAGCTCGTCGGACGAGATCTCGAGCAGTTCGCCGAGTGCGCTGTCAGTGTGCTGGCCGATGGTCGGGACACCCTGGTAGAGCGGGCCGGCGTACTCGCCCATGCGCAGTACGGGCCCGGGCATGAGCGCGGAGCCGAGCACGGTGTTGCTGAGCTCCACGAGCGTCCGTTCCTGGAAATGCGGGTCCTCGACGATGTCGCGGGCGTCGTTGACCGGCGCGGCCACCACCTCGTGCGCGTACAGGTCGGCGAGCACGTCGGCGCGGGGTCGTTGCGCCACCCAGGCCTTCACGTGCTCCTGCAGCTCCTCGTTGTTCGCCATACGCGCAACGTTCGTGGCGAACTTCGGGTCTGTCCGGAACTCCGGGCGTCCCATCACGTCGAACAGCCGCATCGCGATGGTCTGGTTGGACGCGGCGATGGAGAGCCAGTTCTCGTCGGCAGCCTGGTAGATCCCCCGCGGAGACGCCGACCCGGACCCGTTGCCGACGCGCTGTTGGATGTGCCCGGTGGTGGTGTAGCTCAGCAGCATGTCGCCGAGGATGAACATCAGCGGCTCGTAAAGGGCCACGTCGATGACGTCCCCCCGACCGGTGCGGGACCGGTTGAACAGCGCGGTCGTGGTTCCGAAGGCCGCCGACAGGCCGGCGATCGAGTCGGCGAACCCGAACGGCGGCGACGTGGGCGGGGTGTCCGGCCAGCCGTTGGTATAGGCGTAACCGCTCGCCGTCTCGGCGACGGTGCCGAACCCCGGCCGCTCCCGATACGGGCCGGACTGTCCGAAGCCGGATACCCGGGTGAGGACCAGACCCGGGTTCTCGGCCGAGAGCCGGTCGTAACCCAGCCCCCAGGCCTCCAGCCGACCCGGGCGGAAGGACTCGAGCACCACGTCGACGCGCGACGCAAGCCGCAGCACCAGATCACGTCCTTCGGGCCGCCGGAGATCGATCGCGATCGATTCCTTGCCCGAGTTGAGGCGCGCGAACCCGAACGACAGCCCCTCGTGCTGCGGGACCCATTGGCGGGCGAAGTCACCGGTACGCGGGTCTTCGACCTTGATCACGCGGGCCCCGAAGTCCCGCAGCATCCGTCCGCACGTCGGCGCGGCGTACATCGTGCCCAGTTCCAAGACAGTCACGCCCGCCAGTGGCGGTGCGCCATCGCCTTGCATCGTCATGTCCGTCCCATCCATAGTTACGGCCGCCACTGCACGTGCTGTACTTCCAGGTACTCCCGGATGCCCCATTCGCCGATCTCGCGGCCGACTCCGGAGAACCCGACGCCCCCGAAGGGGGCGTCCGGACGCATGTTCCCTCCCCCGTTGACCCACACCGTGCCCGCGCGCAGGCGGGCCGCCAGCGCGCGTCCGTGGTCGGGCTCCGGCGTGTAGATGTTCGCGGCCAGGCCGTAGGCCGTGTCGTTGGCGAGGCGGATGGCCTCGTCCTCGGTCGCGAACGGGACGATCACGCCGACAGGCCCGAAGACTTCCTGCTGCACGAGCCGGTTGTCGTGCGGGAGCCCGGCGAAGACGACCGGGTTTACGAAGTAGCCCTGCTCGGGCACCGGGGTCTCGAGGGCGAGCACGATCTCTCCGCCGTCGGCCAGGCCGTCGTCGATGAACTGCTGGACCCGGGCGCGGTGATCCTCGCGGATCATCGGGCCGATGTTCACATCCGGTGCCCACGGGTCGCCGACCTTCAGCGCGCCGAACGCATCCTCGGAGGCCTCGAGGAACTCGTCCATGAGGCTCTCGTGCACCAGCATCCGGGCCAACGCCGCGCACCCCTGCCCACCGTTGCGGGCCCACCTGAGGTGGATGTCCCGCGCCAGGGCGCCGGCATCCACGCCGGGGAGCAGGATGTTCGGGGACTTGCCGCCCAGCTCCAAGGTGACGCCCTTCAGTCCGCGCGCCGCCTGTTCCATGATGCGAGCACCGACGGCGTCCGAGCCGGTGAAGGAGACCCGGTCGACACCCGGATGCGTCGTCAGATGTTGTCCCACCGACGGGCCGTCCCCGATGACGACGTTGAGTACGCCCGGGGGGATGTCGGCCTCCTCGAACAGTTCCGCCATCCACAGTGTGGTCAACGGGGTCCGGGGAGAGGGCAGCAGGACCGCGGTGCAGCCGGCCGCGAGTGCCGCGCCGAACTTGAAGACGGCGAGATTGATCGGGTAGTTGTAGCCGGTGATACAGGCCACCACCCCGGCGGGGCGGTAGGCAACCTCCGAGTAGGTCGGCACCGGGTCGTGCCACTGGCCCAGCTGCACGGTCCGGTCCACCAACGCCGCCTCGGCCTGCCATCTGAGGTGCGTGATACCGAGCTTGACCTGCATCACCTCGGCGAAGGCCGCGGGGGTGCCGACCTCGTTCACGATGGAGGCCGTGAGCCGTTCGCTGTGCTTCTCGAACACGTCGGCGAGCCGATGCAGGGCCGCGCTGCGCTCCTCCGGGGCGGCTGCGGCCCACGCCGGGAAGGCCCGGCGGGCCGCAGCCACGGCCTGGTCCACCTGCTCGATGGTGGCGGTGGGCACCGTGGCCGTGACCTGCTCGGTGGCCGGATTGACGGCGTCGACGACGGGGCCTTCGCCGGCCACGAAGCGCCCGCCCAGGAGAAGGTCACGGCTGGTCGGGATCCAGGTGCGTAGATCGGTCTCGATGGTGCTCATTGCTGGTTCTCCTCGTGCGCCGCGTCGCTGTGGTAGTTAGGGCTGCCCCCGTGGATCTCCGGATTGCTGCCGCCGTTGGCCGGGTCCTTGGCCATCAGCCCCGCACGCCTACATGTCATGATCAACTCTTCGCGTTGGTTGTAGCCGCGGTGCTCGAACCAGACGATGCCGCTGTCAGTGCGGCTCCGGCTCTCCCGCTTGTCCAGGATGGTTGTCTCCCCACGCAGGGTGTCGCCGTAGAAGACCGGGTTCGGGAAGCTGACGGCGTCGTAGCCGAGGTTTCCCAGCGTCGTACCGAAGGTGAGTTCCATGACGTGGAAGCCACCCACCAGGGCGAGGGTGAACAGGCTGTTGAACAGCGGGCGGCCGTGGACGGTTCGCTTGGCGAACTCGTGGTCGAGGTGCAGCGGCTGGGGGTTCATGGTGAGCGACGTGAACAGCACGTTGTCCGACTCGGTCACCGTCCTGGTGAACGGATGCTTGTACACCCGGCCGGCTTCGAACTCCTCGAAGTAGAGCCCACGCACGGTCATCGCCCTCCGTCTCGGGCGTGCGCGAGCCATTCCCGCGCGGTGTCCGCGTGTGCCTTGTCGATGTGGATGCCGCGGTAACGGACGGCGCCGTCCCCGGCGGCCACTCCCTGCTCGTAGGCGGCCACCAGACCCTCGTGGAACTCGATCTCGTCGGCCGTCGGCGAGAAGGCCTCGTTGACCACGGGGACGTGGGTGGGATGGATCGCGATCATCCCGCGGAATCCCAGTTGCCGGCCGTGCTCGGCGAACGACTTCAGCCCGGCGAGGTCGTCGAGCCGCTCCCAGAGACCGGTGAGGGGGTGGATTCCGGCTTCTCGACACGCGAGCAGCACCCGGCTGCGCAGGTAGAGCGTCTCCTCCCCTCCCGGGGTCCATCGGTACCCGACCGCCCGCGCGATGTCGGCGTGCTCGGCCGTCGGCCCGATCATCGCTCCCACCCGCGGGGAGGCCTGTGCGATCTCGCGCGCGTTCTGGATGGCTCCGATCATCTCGACCGGGACGATGTACTCCAGGCCCGCGACACCGTTGCGCGTCTCGAAGTGGTCGAGCAGGGCGTCGTAGCGCACCACGTCGACCGCCGAACTGATCTTGGGTGCGAAGACTCCGGTCAGCCCGGGAACGACGACGGCCTCGAGGTCGGCGCCGGTCATGCGGGTGTCAAGCGGATTGACCCGGACGAAGAGCCCGACGCGGTCGTCGCGCTCGCGAATCTCCTTGATCGAGTTGGCCACCAACTGCCGGGCGTCGACCTTCCGATCGGCCGGCACCGAGTCCTCCAGGTCGAGGACCACGCAGTCGGCGCCGGCGCTGAGCGCCTTCGCTGTCCATGCCGGCTTGTGTCCCGGGACGAACAGGATCGAGCGGTACGGAACCACCGGTCGCTCCCTTCCCTCAGTAGCTGCGTGGCAGGCCGAGCACGTGCTCGGCGGTGTAGTTGAGGACCATCTCCTGGCTGATCGGCGCGATCCGCATCAGCCGCGCCTCGCGGAAGTACCGCTCGACGTGGAATTCCTTTCCGTAGCCGAACCCGCCGTGCACCTGCAGGGCGACATCGGCGGCTCGGAATCCGGCCTCGGCGCACAGGAACTTGGCCGCATTCGCCTCCCGCCCGCAGGGCAGGCCCTTGTCGACCAGCCACGCGGCCTTGTCCACGACCTGCTGGGCCGCGTCGAGATGGATCTGCGCCTCCGCCAGTTGGAAGGCAATGCCCTGGTTCTGGCCGATCGGCCGGCCGAATACCTCCCGCTGCCGGGCGTAGTCGACGCCCCGCCGCAGCGCGGCCCTGCCGATGCCCAGCGCGGCGCTGGCGCTGATCACCCGTTCGGCGTTCAGTCCGCCGAGGAGGGTCCGGAAGCCCCGCCCCACCTCGCCGACGACGTCCTCGTCGGCGACGAACAGTTCGTCGATGAACAGCTCGTTGGTGTCCACCGCGTTGCGACCCATTTTCGGGATGGCGCGGATCTTCACCCTCTCGCGATCGATCGGCGCGAACAGCAGGGTCAGCCCGTCCGTGCGCCGGGAACCGGCCTCGCGACGGCTGGTGCGGCACAGCAGGAGCATCCGCTGCGACTCCTGCGCCTTGGTGATCCAGACCTTCTTGCCCGAGACGACGAAGCCGCCGTCGACCTTGTGCGCGAAGGTCGAGATGTTGGTGGTGTCGGTACCCGCGTCCGGTTCGGTC
Organism: uncultured Actinomycetota bacterium; assembly: GCA_963776855.1. GTDB lineage: Bacteria > Actinomycetota > Actinomycetes > Mycobacteriales > Jatrophihabitantaceae > Jatrophihabitans. The sequence goes on from CAVZOC010000006.1 coordinate 747,521, forward strand.
ACCGCGAAGGAGACGTGCAGGTCGCCACTGGCCGCCTGGGGCAGGAAGCGGCGTTTGAGCGACTCCGAGCCGTGCTCGATGATCGGGTGGAAGCCGAAGACGCCGATGTGCACGGCGCTGCAGCCGCCCATGCCGGCGCCGGAGGCCGCGATCTCCTGCTCGACGATGGCTGCCTCGGTGACGCCGAGACCGCCGCCGCCGTAACTCTCGGGGATGGTCAGACCCAGCCAGCCCGCTTTCTGCACGGCCTCGTAGAACTCCCACGGGAATTCGTGCGACTCGTCGTGCCGCATCCAGTAGTCGTCGGGGAAGTCAGCGCACATGGCGCGCACGGCGCCCCGCACGTCGGTGTGGAGGGTGTCCTCGGTGAAGTCCATCGTGCTTCTCGCTACTGCGCTGCCGCGGCGGCGTCGATGTCGGCGAGGCGGTCAACGGTGTCCTCGGTGATACCCCACCCGCGCAGTCGCGCCTTCTGGACCCGCTCGGAGGGGGTCTTGGGCAACGAGTCGACGATGCGGATGAACCGCGGTACGGCGAAGGATGGGATTCGCCCCTCGCACCAGGCCCAGAGCTCCCGCGCGTCGACCGGCCGATTGGTGACGACGTACGCCATCACCTCGTCCTCGCCCGCCTCCGAGTCGGCCGCGACGGCGATGACGGCACACTCCACGACGGCGTCATGACCGAGCAGCCCCTGCTCGACCTCGTAGGAGCTGATGTTCTCCCCGCGCCGGCGCAGCGCGTCCTTGTAGCGGTCGACGAAGTAGTACCAGCCCTCGGTGTCCCGTCGGAGCGCATCGCCGGTGTGGAACCACAGGTTGCGCCAGGCCTCGACGGTCTTCTCGGGCATCCCGTAGTAGCCCATCGAGCAGGTCCACGGGTGACGCGGGCGGACGACGAGCTCGCCGACCTCTCCGGTCGGCACCTCCCGGTCGGTCTCGGGGTCCACCAGCCGGATGTCGAACCAGTCGGCGACCTGGAGGCCGGCGGCACCGGCCGGGCGGTCCTCACCGTAGGGGGACAGGATCGGCGCGCTCGTCTCGGTGAGGCCGAAGACCTCGACGAACGCCTCGATGCCGTACCGGGTCTTGAAGCCCTCGAGTATGGAGCTGGCCGTCGGCGCCGCGAACACCGAGCGCAGCCGGTTGTCGGCGTCGTCCGCGCGAGGTGGCTGCTTCCAGATGAAGTCCATCATCACGCCGATGAGGTTCGTGACCGTCACCGACGAGGTCCGCAGGTGGTCCACCCAGCGGCTGGCGCTGAACTTCGGGCGGCAGACCAGCCGAGCACCGGCGATCAGCGCCGGGTACGCGGCCATGAACTGAGCGTTGCCGTGGAAGAGCGGAGTGCAGGTGAAGTAGGTGTCCTCCGAAGTCAGCCGCTGCAGGCAGACGACCTCCTGGCCGAAGAAGTACATCTGGGCGTGCGGCATGGCGACGCCCTTGGACGGGCCGGTGGTGCCCGAGGTAAAGAAGATGGAGGCCTGGCTGTGCGGAGCCGGCGCCTCCCGGTCCCGCCCGGGGCGAGCCCCCCGCGCCAATTCCTCCCAGGGCGCCGCGGCCCACCCGGCGTCGGTAAGGGCGGTGATCGCCGCGTCGCGGCTGCCGGTGTCGATCACCCAGAACTTCTCGATCACCCTGGCCGTGTCGGCGACCGCCAGGAACTTGCGGGCGTGCTCGTCGTCGATGACCGCCCAGCGGGGCGCCGCGGTCGCCACCTGATGCTCGAGGAAGACGCCCTCGTACGCGGTGTTGATCGGCACCTCGATGGTTCCGCCCACCCCGGTCCCCAGCCAGGTCCGCAGGAACTGCGACGAGTTCGCCGCCATGATCAGCACCCGGTCGCCTGGGGCGGCCCCGGCCAGTTCGAGTTCGTCGGCGACCGACTCCGCCTCGGCCAAGGACCGGGCGTAGGTGAAGGTCAGCTCCTCCTCGGGCAGATCGAGAAAGATCGCATCCGGCCGCGCGGCGGCCTGGTGGCGCAGCACCGTCGCGAGGGTCCAGTCCTTCTGGTCCGAGAAGGTCGGCACCAGATCCGTGTAGGTCCGCATATCCCTCCTGCCGACGTTTCCGCGCCTCTGCGTGGTCAAATATAGCTAATCATGATTAGGGTTCACACGCTAGCCCCGACCTCGCCGCTCAGATCAGGAGCGTGCCCATGTCGACCGGCAGCGCGGTGCCGGTGATGTACTTCGCCTGGTCGGACAGCAGGTAGAGCACGGCGTCGGAGATGTCGGTGGGCTCCACCGGGCCGTGCTCCATCACGTTGGCCATCCACCCCGGCGGGGCGTCGGCCTGGAGGTCGTTGGTGAAGAACTCGTTGACGATCATCGGGGTCTTGACGCCGGCAGGGATCACCGTGTTGACGCGGATGTTGTGCTTGCCCAGCGCCATGGCGTAGTTCTTCATCAACGCCAGCACCCCGTGCTTGGCGGCGCCGTAGGCCATGTGTCCCGGATTGAGCATGTCGGTCTTGTAGGCAACGCCGCGAAAGCTCGACGTCGAGCCGGTGATGACGACGGCCCCGCCGCGCCCCCGATCGACCATGCCCGGCGTCACCGCGCGCAGGGTGTGGAAGACGCCGGAGAGGTTGGTGGCGATGGTGTCGTGCCACGCGCTCATCCGGTGGGCCTGCTCGCCTGTCGACGGCAGGATCCCGGCGTTGGCGCACACGAGATCGATCCCCCCGAACTGCTCCTCGGCCTGCGTGACCGCCGCGTTGACCTGCTCCTCCTCCCGGACGTCACCGACGACCCCGAGGAACTTCCGGCCGTGCTCACGCACCTGCTTCTCGGTCTCGGCCAGATCCTCCGGCGTGGACATCGCGTACTGGACGGAGTCGAACTGGCTGACGACGTCGACTACGACGACGTCGGCCCCCTCGGCGGCCAGCCGCACTGCGTGCGACCGTCCCTGACCGCGGGCACCGCCGGTGACGAAGGCGGTCTTGCCGTCGAAACGTGCCATTCTCTTTCTCCTGTTCTCTAACCGGGTCAGCGATGCGGGGCGAGCGGTCGGACCTGCGCGCTCGGGTGGCTGGGCAAGGCGCGGATCGCCGGCACGACCTGACGGCCGAGACGTTCGATGGCGGCGAGGGTCTCTTCCAGCCCCATGCTCGGCCACTGCGGGCGCAGCAGGAGCGGGTCGACCGGGAACCGGGTGCACAGCTCGGTGAGCTGGGCGACGACCTCGTCATCCGAGCCGAGTACCGCGTGCTGCCCGATCGAGGTCAGGAAGTCCGCGTCCAGGTCCTCGGCGCTGCCGGCCGCCACCATGCCCTTGCTGGCGTAGCTCAGGTACTTTCCCTTCGCCTGGCGGGCGTACTCGGTGATCGCCTGCTCCCGGGAGTCGGCGACGAGCACGTTGCGCCTGACCGGCTGCGGGCCGAACGGCTTGCCGCGGGCGGCGAAGCCCGCGCGAACGACGGCGAAGCGCTCCTCGATCTCCTCGTAGGTGGCCTCGGGCGTGACCGGAAAGGCGTCTCCAAAGCGGCCGGCCCGCCGGGCGCCGGCGAGGCTCTGGGCCCCGACCCAGATCGGCGGGTGCGGATCCTGGACCGGCTTGAGGTGCGGTCGTACGCCCTCGAGGTCGAAGAAGCGGCCGTGGTGGGTGACCTCGTCCTCGGTCCACAGCCGGACGAGCAGCTCGAGGATCTCGTCGGTGCGAGCGGCGCGCTCCGCAAAGGGGATGCCCAGGTAGCCGAACTCCTCCGGCCGGTAGCCGATCCCTGCCCCGAAGACCAGGCGCCCCTCGGTCACGACGTCGAGCGTGGCCAGCTCCTCGGCGAGCATCACCGGGTGGTAGAGCGGCGCGATCATGATCTGGGTCGCGAGCCGGGTCTCCCGATCGCAGTCGGCGGCCAACCGGGCGAGCAACGGCACCGGCTGGAGCCAGCGCAGCTCCCCGTAGAGGAAGTGCTGCCCGATCGCGATGTAGGTCATCCCGTTGCGTTGGGCGGCCTCGACGATGCGGCGCACGTCGTCGAACTGCTGCGCGGGGCTGACGGACGTGGGGACATCGGACAGGAGCATGCCGACGGCGACCATGGGAGTCCTCCTTTCGATCCGGGCGTCAGTGGCGGCGGGAACGAGTCAAGGACTTGGCGAGCTGGCCGAGCAGAACCTCGCTTCCGCCCTCGTAGATCCGCATCGGACGGGCGTTGCGGTAAAGCCGCTCGATGTCGGACCCGGTGACGACACCGAAGCGGCCCATCATCTGCACGCAGCGGTCGGTGACCCGGCCGGCGGTCTCGGTGGCCGCCACCTTGGCCATGGACGACCAGTCGAGCGCCGCGAGCGGATCGGCGGCCGCGCGGGTCGCCGCGGCGTAGGTGAGAAGCCGGGCCTGCTCGACCTCCATCCAGGAGGTTCCGAGCATCTGTGGGATGGGTCCCAGTCGAGCCAGCGGACTGCCGAACTGCTCGCGGCCTGTCGTGTGCGACACCGCCTCGTCCAACGCGGCTGTGGCCAGGCCGACGGCTGAACCGGCCACCGAGACCCGGAAGGTCGCCAAGGTCTGCAGCACGAGCGGAAACGCCTCGCCGGGGTTGCCGACCCGGCAGTCGAGCGGCACCGTGACGTCGTCGAGGACGACCTCACCGATGACGTGCGGGGCGATCAGCGTCGGTCCGGGAATGATGCGGACGCCGGGGGTGTCGGTGGGGACGAAGACCAGGGAGTAACCGTCGCCCTCTTTGGCCAGCACGGTGACGAACGCGGCCGCGGGGGCGTTGGTGATGAACGCCTTGTGCCCGCGCACGACCAGTTGTCCGTCGCGCTCCTCGACCGCGGTCGTGATGGACCGAAGGTCCGAGCCGATGGCCGGTTCGGTGAGGCCGAGCGCGGCAATGGCGTCCAGGCTCACAACGCGCGGCAGCCACTCCTGCTGAATCCGCGGGCTACCGGCCACCGCGACGGCGTAACTGCCGATGCCTTGCATGCCGAACAGCGAGTCCAGGTGGGCCGACACGCCGCCGAAGGCCTCGCGGACGACGGTGACCGCCAGCGAATCCACCCGCTCGGCTGTACCTCCGTGCTCGGCCGGAACGGTGAGTCCGGCCAGCCCGCTGGCGCGCAGCGCGTCACGCATCACCGTATCGATCTCGGTGGCGGCGTCGGCCTCCGCCGCCCGCCAGCGCACCTTCTCCGCCACGTCCCGGGCCCGTCGCAGGATCGACTGGTGGTGGTCGGGCAGTTCGAACGACATCCGCGTCCTCCTCGTGGCGGCACGCCCACCTTGGCCGGGCGCGGGGTTGCGGGACACACTATCCATGTTATTGGTATTCATGGTTATGGTTCAACGGCGAACCCTGCACCCGAGAGGACCAGCGCATGAGTCGTGCAGTCATCATCGATGCCGTCCGCAGCCCGATGGGGCGCGGCAAGGCCGGCGGCGCCCTCTCGGGCGTGCACCCGGTCGACCTGCTCGCGCAGGTCCTCCAGGCGCTCGTCGCCCGTAACGATCTCGATCCCGGCACCGTCGACGACGTGCTCGTCGGCTGCGTCGGCGGAAACGGCGAGCAGTCGGCGACGCCCGGCCGGCAGGCCGTGCTCGCCGCCGGCTGGCCGGAGCACGTGCCCTCGGTGACCATCGAGCGCAAGTGCGGATCGGGTCAGCAGGCGCTCGACTTCGCCGTCCAAGGCATCGCAGCCGGCGCCTACGACGTCGCCGTCGCGGCGGGCGTGGAGTCGATGAGCCGGGTCCCGATGGGCTCGGCCCGCGGGCGAGGCCGACCCGCACGGGCCCCGCGTCGGGGGCCGGTACAGCCCGGGCCTGGTTCCGCAGGGCGTCTCGGCCGAGCTGGTCGCCGACAAGTGGGGACTCACCCGGGAGCGAGCTCGACGAGTACGCCGCACGCTCCCACGAACGCGCCGCGGACGCCGCCGCCTCGGGGGCATTCGACCGCGAGATCGTGCCGATCCAGACCCCCGACGGCTCCGTGGCGGCAGACGAGACGATCCGACCGGGCACCACGCAGGCGAAGCTCCGCGAACTCAAACCCGCGTTCAGCACCGGGCCGCACGCGACCCGCTTCCCCGACCTGGACTGGAAGATCACCGCCGGCAACTCCTCCCAGATCACCGACGGCGCCGCGGCGATGCTGGTCATGAGCGAGGAGCGCGCCGCGGCGCTCGGACTCACTCCCCGGGCCCGGGTGGCGGCGACGCACCGTGACCGGCGACGACCCCTTGCTGATGCTCACCGGGCCCATCCCCGCCACGCGCAAGGCTGCTGGACCGCTCGGGCATCGCGCTCGACGACATCGCCGCCATCGAGGTGAACGAGGCCTTCGCCTCGGTGCCGCTGGCGTGGCAGTCGGAGTTCGGTGTCGACGACGCCAGGCTCAACCCGCGCGGCGGCGCCATCGCTCTGGGCCACCCGCTCGGCGCCTCGGGGGTCCGCCTGGCGACGACGCTGCTCGGCTACCTGGAGGAGACCGGCGGGCGCTACGGCCTGCAGACAATGTGCGAGGCCGGCGGCATGGCGAACGCCACTGATCCTGGAAAACCTCGGCAACGGAGGGAACTGACCATGGACTGTCACGAGCGGATCCGCTGTCGTCACCGGAGGGGCGTCCGGACTCGGTCGCGCCACCGCCCGGCGCCTCGTGGACGCAGGGGTGCCGCACGGTCCTCGTCGACCTGCCCACGCTCGGCGGGCGCCGAGGTGGCCGCCGAGTTCGGTGGCCAGACCCGCTTCGCCCCCGCGGACGTGACCGATCCGGACGCGGTCGACCGCCGCGATGGATACGGCCGATCAGCTGGCTCCGCTGCGCACGCTGGTGCACTGCGCCGGCCGCGGCGGGGCGATGCGCGTCGTCGACCGGGACGGCAAACCGGGCTCCCTGGAGCTGTACGAGCAGATCGTGCGGATCAACCTGATCGGCTCGTTCAACGTTCTCAGTCAGGCCGCCGCCCGCATGGCCGCCCACGAGCCGATCGAGGGCGAACGCGGCACCTGCATCCTCACCGCCTCGGTGGCGGCCTACGAGGGTCAGATCGGGCAGCTGCCCTACGCATCCTCGAAGGCCGGCATCGTCGGGCTGACCCTCGTCGCCGCCCGCGACCTCGCCAGCAAGCTGATCCGGGTCGTGACCATCGCGCCCGGGACGTTCGACACCCCGATCCTGGCGCGGCTGCCCGAAGAGGTGCGCCACTCGCTCGGCGAGATGGTGCCCCACCCGCGCCGGCTCGGTCAGCCCGACGAGTTCGCCCGGCTGGCCCTCGCGATCATCGAGAACCCCATGCTCAACGGGGAGACGATCCGACTCGACGGCGCGATCCGGATGCAGCCGAAGTGAGCACCGAGGCAGCCGACACGGCCGATGTACTCGTTATGCGGCAGGACGCCGTCCTCGTCGTCACGATCAACCGGCCGCACGCGCGGAACGCCGTCAACACCGCCGTCGCGGAGGCGATCGGGTCGGCGATGGACCGGTTGGACGGGGACGACAGTCTGTTCGTCGGCGTTCTCGCCGGCGCCGGTGGGACCTTCTGCGCGGGCATGGACCTCAAGGCGTTCCTGGCCGGCGAGAAGCCACACGTGCCGGGCCGCGGGTTCGCCGGCCTGGTCGAACGGCCACCGGCGAAGCCGCTCGTGGCGGCGGTGGAGGGCTTCGCCCTGGCCGGCGGCTTCGAGATCGCCCTGGCCTGCGACCTGCTCGTGGCCGCGGAGGACGCCTCCTTCGGGCTCCCGGAGGTCCGGCGGGGGCTACTCGCCGGTGGCGGCGGACTGCTGCGGCTGCCACGCAAGGCCGGCCTGCCGAAGGCGGCCGAGTGGGCGTTGACCGGGATGCGGGTGAGCGCGCCCGAGGCCCATGCGGCCGGCGTCGTCAATCGACTCGTCCCCTCCGGTCAGGCCCTCGAGGCGGCACTGGAGCTGGCACACACGATCGCCGGCAACGGCCCGCTCGCAGTGCAGGGCACCAAGCGCATCCTCACCGAGGGCCCGGAGTGGCCGGCCGACGAGGCATTCGCGCGGCAGTGGGAGATCTACGCGCCGGTCCGGGCCTCGGCCGACGCGCAGGAGGGCGCGCGAGCATTCACCGAAAAACGCGCCCCCGTGTGGCGAGGACGCTGAGCGCAGCACCGAGTACCGACGGCAGCCACGCTTTCGCGGCTACCGCCAGTCGATGATCTCGTCGACGACACCCGGGTTGCGTTTGTGCACCCAGTCGGCGTACTCCTGCATGTGCTCCCGCATGAGCCGCTCGGCCTCGTCGGCCTGGCCCTCGGCGATAGCGTCGGCGATCGCGGCGTGCACCTCGAGCACGTGATGACGCTTGTTCTTCGGTGACAGCAGATTGCTCACCTGGTCGCGGAAGATCGCCTCCAGCGACGAGCTGAACAGGTTCAGGATCTGGTTGCCGGACAGGGCTGCGACCGCGTTGTGGAAATCGCTGCTCGCGTCGAAGTAGGCGTTGTCGTCCTCGACCCGCGTGGCGGCCGGGTCGGCCACCTTGCCGATCAACTCCTGGCTGCGTCGCTCCGCGGCGAGGCGCGCCATGATCGGCTCGAGGATGAGCCGGGCATCGACCAACTGCTGGAAGGTCACACCGTTGAGATGGAAGAACAGGCTCGACATCCGCCCGTAATCGCGGGTGCCGACCTCGATCACCATCGGGCCGCCGTTGCGCCCCGGCTTCATCGTGATCAACCCGTGGACCTCGAGAATGCGCAGCGCCTCTCGCAGCGAGCCGCGGCCGACGCCGAAGTCGTCGAGCATCTGCGCTTCGGACGACAGCAGCGTCCCAGGCGGGAGCTTGCGGGTCACGATCTCGTGGACGATCTCCTGGGCCAGAGCCTCGGCCACCTTCGCCCCTCGCTTGATCGGCCGGGGAGCCATCCCGTCGGTACGGGACCGTGCAGTGCTGGGCATGCGCTCAGCGTAAACCTGAACAAGGAACTTCCTGGGTTTCATTGCTGATATTCATGAGGCGATTTTTTGCCGAGGCAGTCGTGGCGGTGGCGAGGATCAACTCGCAAGGTACGCGATGGCCTCCTCCGCGGTGACGACGTCCGCGTACTTGGCCGCCAGATCAAAGAGGTTCGCGTCGTGGACGGCCGGGGTGCGGTCGCCACAGGCGTCGCGAACGACCAGCGGCACGAAACCGTGCTGCATGGCGTCGGTGGCGCTCGCGCGGATGCAGCCGGAGGTCGAGACCCCGCACACCACCACGGTGTCGCGGTTGGGCGGCCCGCAGGGTCGAGGCCAGCGAGGTGCCGAAGAAGGCCGAGGCGTAGTGCTTGACGACGACGGTCTCCCCCGGCTCGGGGGCGACGTCCGGCTCGAAGCGGCCCAGCGGGTCGCCCTCGACGAGCAGGGCCAGCGCGGGGACCTTGCGGACGAACAGCCCCGCGTCGGCCAGGCCCGGGGAGTAGGCGACCCGGGTGTGGAACACCGGGATCTCGTGGGCGCGCGCGGTCGCGAGCAGCCGGGCGCAGCCCTCGACCGCGGCCCGGTTCGGCAGGCACAGCGGCGAGCCCTCGGTGAAGTAGGCCTGCATCATGTCGATGACGAGCAGGGCCGGGCTGGTCCCCCACTCGAGCCCCGAGCCGAACCCCTCGTCGGGGGGCGTGCTCACGTCGCGACGGGTCGGGCGGGCGCGGGCAGGCCGGTCTCCGCCTGGCAGCGTTCGAGGATCTGCTCCAGCGGCGGCCCCATGTCGAAGACCGGCAGCTCGGCGGGCCGGTCGGAGCGCATCGCGGCGCGCAGCTCCTCGGTCGCGGCCGCGTCCATCGCACCGCCGCGGACGACCACGCCGTAGCGGCGGGCGCCGTCCTCGCTCACCAGGCCGCGGCGCACCTCCAGCGCCACCAGCTCCGGGTCGCGCTCCAGCGGGTCACCCCAGCCGCCGCCGCCCCAGGTGACGAAATGCAGCACGTCGCCGGGCTTGACGGGGACGTCGTGACACTTGCTGGGCAGCACCTGGTGCGAGCCGTCGGCGCGGTCGAGCCACTTGGTGCCACGGGTGCCGGGTTCGCCGCCGTTGACCCCCCACGGGTACATCAGCCACCGGTCGTCGTGGATGGCGATCGTGCCGGCCTCCAGGAACTGGTAGGCGACGTCCACCCCGTTGCCGCCGCGGTGCAGCCCGGCACCCCCGGTGTCGGCGACGGTCTCCCACTTCTCGATCCTCAGCGGGTAGTAGGACTCGAGGAACTCGCAGGGGATGTTGACGAAGCTGGGCCACAGCGAGTGCCCGTCGGGCCCGTCGCCCATCGGCCGGCCGGGGATGCCGCCGAAGCCGATCGAGTAGAGCTGGAACCACTCGCCCTTGCGCTCCCCCGGCGCCGTAGTTGCCGGAGTACATGAAGTGCGGGCTGGAGGAGAAGCCGGCGGCGTTCAGCAGGGCCGGGTTGGTCTGGCCGAGCAGCCCGCCGAAGAGGTCGAAGACGCGTCCGATGCCGTGGTTGCGGGCGTTGAGGGCGGCGGGGTACTTCGGTTTCCAGTAGGAGCCGTCGGGGATGGTGACGTCGACGAGCGGGTAGAAGCCGTCGTTCCAGAGGATCTGCGGGTCGGCGACGGTGATCATGTAGATGCCGAAGAACATCCGGATCAGGTTCTCGTTGATGTAGTAGTTCACCGGTCCGGCGGCCTGCGGCGAGCTGCCCGAGAGGTCCAGGTGCACCTTGTCGCCGGTGCGGGTGAGGGCCATCTTCAGCTCGTAGGGGCCGAAGCCGACCCCGTCGTCGCAGATGTAGTCGGTGAACGAGAGGGTGCGGCCCTCCTCGAAGACCACCGACAGCAGCGTCTTCATCGCGTCGTAGTTGCGTTGCAGCAGCGCATCGAGGGCGGAGACGTAGGTGTCGGTGCCGAAGCGCTGGCACATCTCCTGGACCCGGCGGGCGGCGGTGCGGCAGGCCGCCACCAGGCCGCCGAGGTCGGCGCGGTTCCAGTCCGGCACCCGCACCTGGTTGAGGATGATGTTCAGCGCGTCCTCGTTGAGCTGCCCGGCGCTGTAGAGCCGGAAGGGCGGGATCACCACGCCCTCCTCGAAGATGGTGCGCGCGTCGGTGGGCATGGAGCTCGGCGTCTTGCCGCCGACGTCGGACATGTGCCCGAACATCGAGGCCCAGCCGACCACCCGACCCTCGACGTAGATCGGCAGCACCACCAGCCAGTCGTTGGCGTGACTGATCGCGGCGCCGCAGGCGTAGGGGTCGGAGGTGAGCAGCACGTCACCCTCGCCGATGTCGCCCTCGAAGCCGGCGAGGAAGTCGGGGATGGACAGCCCGAACTGCCCGACCACCATCTTGCCCTCGGGGTCGGCGATCAGCGGGAACTCGTCGTGCTGCTCGCGGATACCGGGCGACAGCGCGGTGCGGAACAGCACCTCGTCCATCTCGTACCGCGCGTTGCGCAGCCCGTTCTCGATGAGGTCGAGGGTGATCGGGTCGACGTCCACCTTCTCGATCGGGGTGGACGACGTCTCGACGATGCGGGCCATGTCAGACCTCCTGCGCGGGTGTCGAGGGAACCGGTTCGATGAGCAGGCTGCCGCTGGCATGGGTGGTGGCCTGGTGGCCGGGCAGCACGAGCGTCGTCGAGTCCATCTCGACGATCACCGCCGGGCCGGGGACGACGTCGCCGGCCCGGAGCGCGGCGCGGTCGTAGCGGCCGGCGTCGAGGAACTCGTCGTCGACGTAGACCCGGGTCTTGCCGGTGCGGGCCGCTGCCGGGTCGCCGTCGCCGGGCTCCAGCGCGGTCGGCGCGACGTGGGGACGCGGGCCGGTGACCGTGGCGCGGGCGTTGACCAGCTCGTGGTCGACGTCGAGGGCGAAGGAGAACAGCCGCTGGTGCTCCTCGTCGAAGCGGGTAGCCAGCACCTCGAGGATGTCCGCGCCGGCGAGGTCCTCGGCCGGTACCTCGACGGCGATGTCGTTGCCCTGCCCGAAGTAGCGCACGTCGATGCGGTAGGTGACGGTCTGCGCGTCCCGGTCGATGCCCTGCTCACGCAGCCGCTCGCCGGCCTGGTCGGACAGCCCGGTCAGGATGTCGCGCAGCTCCTCGGCGTCGAGGTCGTGGAAGCGCCGCAGCAGGGTGCGCGCGGCCTCGTCCCGGGCCGAGGTGGTGGCGTCGCCCAGGGCGCACAGCACGCCCGGCGACGGCGGGATGATCACCGGCCAGGCGCCGGTGAGCTTGCCGAGGGCGTTCGCGTGCAGCGGTCCGGCCCCGCCGAAGGCGATGAGGGCGAAGTCGCGGGGGTCGTGTCCCTTCTGCACGCTGACCAGCCGCAGCCCGCCGAGCATGTTCTCGTTGACGATGTCGATGATGCCCGCGGCGGCCTGCTCGACGGTGAGGCCCATCGCGTCGGCGACGGTCTGCACGGCGGCGCGGGCGGCCTCGACGTCGAGGGTGATCTCGCCGCCGGCCAGGCTGGCCGGCAGGTAGCCGAGCACGACGTTGGCGTCGGTGACGGTGGGTTCGGTTCCGCCGCGGCCGTAGGCGGCCGGGCCCGGGACGGCGCCGGCGGACTGTGGCCCGACCCGCAGCGCCTTGGTCAGCTCCGGCACGTGGGCGATCGACCCGCCGCCGGCGCCGACGGTCCGCACGTCCACCGCGGAGGCGCGGACGGTGAGGTCGCCGACCTTGGTCTCGCGGCCGATGGTCGGGGCGAGGTCGCGGACGAGGGCGACGTCGGTGGAGGTACCGCCCATGTCGAAGGTGAGCAGGTCGCGGTGGCCGGACTGCTCGGCGACCCAGACCGCGCCGGTGACGCCCCCGGCCGGCCCGGACAGCAGCATCGTCACCGGAGCCGCGGCCGCCGACTCGGCCAGCGAGAGCCCGCCGTCGCTGCGCAGGATCGACAGCCGCGCACCGACGCCCTCGTCGTCGAGCTGGCGGGTGAGGTTGTTGACGTAGCGGGCGACGTAGGGCTGGACGTAGCTGTTGGCCACCGTCGTCAGCGCCCGCTCGTACTCGCGCAGCTCGGGCAGCACGACGCTGGACAGCGAGACGTCGATGCCGGGCAGTTCCTCGGCCGCGAGCTCGGCGACCCGCCGCTCGTGCGAGCCGTCGGCGAAGGCGTTGATGAGCGAGACGGCCAGCGCCTCGATGCCGGCGTCGCGCAGCGAGCGCAGCGCGGCCCGGGTGGCGTCCTCGTCGAGTTCCTGGACCACCGAGCCGTCGCTGGCGCGGCGTTCGGGCACCTCGACGGTGTTCTCCAGCGCCGCCAGTGGTTCGGGTTTGGGCCAGATGATCCAGCCGGCGAGGCCGCCGGGGACGAAGGACCGGGCGATCTGCAGCACCTGCCGGAAGCCCTTGGTGGTGACCAGCCCGACCTTCGCGCCCTTGCTCTCGAGGATGGCGTTGGTGGCCACCGTCGTGCCGTGCAGCACCGAGGCGACGGCGCTGCGGTCGATGCCGGCCTGTTCGCAGACCCGGTCGACGCCGGCGAGCACGCCGACGGACTGGTCTTCCGGGGTGGAGGAGGTCTTCGCGCGCCAGGTCCGGCCGGAGTCCTCGTCCACCAGCAGCACGTCGGTGAACGTGCCGCCGACGTCCACGCCCAAGCGGTAGGTCATGCTGGCTCCTTCGTCACACGGGCAGGGTCAGATCACGCCGTTGTCGTGCAGCCGGCGCAGCTCGTCCGGGGCCACGCCGAGCAGCTGCCCCCACACCGGGTCGTTGTGTTCGCCGAGTTCCGGACCGGCGGTGCGCACGGCGCCGGGGGTGGTGGACAGCTTCGGCGCGACGTTCTGCATCGGTACCTCGCCGAAGTCGCGGTGCGGCACCCGCACGATCGCCTGGCGGGCGGCGAAGTGCGGATCGGTGAGCATGTCCTTGGCGCGGAAGATGCGCCCGGCCGGGACGCCGTGCTCGTGCAGCAGCTCGAGCAGGTGGTCGCCGTTTCGGGTGGCGGTCCATTCGGCGATGAGCCCGTCGAGCTCGGCCATGTTGGCCCCGCGGGCGCCGTGGGTGGAGAACCGCTCGTCCTCGGCGAGGTCGGGGCGGGCCATGGCGGCGGCGAGCCGGGTGAACACAGAGTTCTGGTTGGCGGCGATGAGCACCAGGTCCCCGTCGCCGGTGGGGTAGACGTTGCTGGGCGCGATGTTGGGCAGGGTCGCGCCGGTGCGCTCGCGCTGGTAGCCGGCGACGGCGAACTCGGGGATGAGCGATTCCATCAGTGCCAGCACGGCCTCGTAGATCGCCGAGTCGACGACCTGGCCGTGGCCGGTGCGCTCGCGGCTGTGCAGGGCGACCAGCGTGCCGAGGCAGGCGAAGGTCGCGGCCAGCGAGTCGCCGAGCGAGATGCCGGCCCGGACCGGCGGGGTCTCCGGATCGCCCATGACGTAGCGGATGCCGCCCATGGCCTCACCGACCGAGCCGAATCCGGCGCGGGGGGCGTAGGGGCCGGTCTGGCCGTACCCGGTGACGCGGGTGTAGATCAGCCGTGGGTTCTCGGGCCAGAGCTGCTCGGGGCCGAGGCCCCAGCGCTCGAGCGTGCCGGGCCGGAAGTTCTCGACGACGACGTCGGCCTGGGTGAGCAGCCGGTGGGCGAGCTGCTGCCCCTCCGGCTCGCGCAGGTTGCAGGTCACCGACATCTTGTTGCGCGCGACCACGGGCCACCACAGCGACTTGCCGTGCGGCTTCTCGCGGCCCCACTGCCGCATCGGGTCTCCGGCTCCGGGGTCCTCGACCTTGATCACCTGGGCGCCGAAGTCGCCGAGCAGCTGGCCGCAGAACGGCCCGGCCAGCAGCTGGCCGAACTCCACGACGCGCAGGTCGTCCAGCGGCAGCCCGTCCTGAGAGGTGGTCATCGCGCCGCCTCGTCCGGGTTCGGGGTGGTGGCCGTGAGCATGGTGGCCCGGGCGTTGTGCAGGTGGGCGCGCATCACCGCGGCGGCCCAGTCGCCGTCGCCGATCCGGGCCGCCGCCACCATCTCGTGGTGATGGGCCAGGCTGCGGGTCATCGAGTCGGCGTCGTAGTCGGCGAAGTTGCGCCGCACGACGGCGGCGTGGGTGACGGTGCGCAGCGACCCGGCGAAGGCGGCGTTGTTCGCCGCGTCGACGAACGTGCCGTGGAACTCCGCGTTCAGCGTCACCAGCGCGTCCAGGTCCTGGTTCCGGCCGGGACGGCCGATGCGGCTCATGCGCCGGGCGAGGTCGTCGCACGCGTCCAGCTGCTCGGCGGTGACGTGGGCGACGGCGCGGGCGACGATGGCAGGCTCGACGGCGAGCCGCAGCTCGAAGATCTCCCGCAGCTGCTCGCTGGTCCAGGACGCCACGCGCGCCCCGCGGTTGGGGACGAGGTCGACCAGTCCCTCGGCGGCCAGCCGGGACAGCGCCTCCCGGATGGGGGTGCGGCTGACGGCCAGCTGCTCGGCCAGGTCGGCCTCGCCGAGCCGGGCCCCGGCCGGGAAGTGGCCGGACAGGATGCGGTCGCGCAGCGCCTGCGCCGTGGAGTCGACCGCCGCCATGCACTTCTCCCGCCTCGCCGATTGCATGCAACCTTGCTCGCGCGATGCTGATCACACAACCCCTCGCGCGGAATTCCTGGATAGTGCTGACGGCGTGTCGACGGATTGCATGGAATCGTGGTTCGGGGCCATGATGAGCCGATGCGCGAAGCGGTGCAGATCGTCGAGGTGTCCCCGCGCGACGGCCTGCAGAACGAGGCCGTCACGCTGCCGACGGCGGCGAAGCTCGAACTGATCGACCGCGTCGCCGCGGCCCGGCTGTCCCGCGTCGAGGCGACCAGCTTCGTCAATCCCGCGCGGGTGCCGCAGCTGGCCGACGCCGACGACGTGTGTGCCGGGCTGCCCCGCGAGGCGCCGGTCGCGTGGGCGGCGCTGGTGCTCAACGACCGGGGGCTCGACCGGGCGCTGGCGGCCGGGATCGGCGAGGTCAACGTCGTGGTGGTCGCCACCGACACCTTCAGCCGCCGCAACCAGGGCGTCGACACCGCCGGCGGCATCGACACCTGGCGGCGACTGGCCGGCCGGGCCCGGGACGCCGGCGTGCGCACCACCCTGACCGTCGCGGCCGCGTTCGGGTGCCCCTTCGAGGGCGAGGTGAGCACCGAACGGGTCGGCGAGGTGGTGGCCGGCTGCGCGGCGACCCCGCCGGACGAGATCGCCTTCGCCGACACCATCGGGGTCGGGGTTCCACCGCAGGTGTGGGCACTCACCGCGGTGGCCGAGCGGCAGCTGCCCGGCGTCCCGCTGCGGTGGCACTTCCACAACACCCGCAACACCGGCTACGCGAACGCCTGGGCCGCGGTGGAGGCGGCCGACCCGGGCCTGCCGCTGACGCTGGACGCCAGCGCCGGCGGCCTCGGCGGCTGCCCGTTCGCGCCCCAGGCCACCGGCAACATCGCCACCGCCGATCTGGCCTACCTGCTGGAGCGCGGCGGCGTGCGCACCGGGCTCGACCTGGCGGCGCTGCTGCCGCTCGACGGCTGGCTCAGCGACCAGCTCGGGCAGCCGGTGGCCGGTCAGCTGGGGCGGGCGGGAGCCTTTCCTGCCGCCGCCGAGGTCATGCGCTCGTCGTAACCGGTGGCCGGATCAGGTAGTCAGCCTGGTGCGGCGATGGGCCACGCCACGACGCAGCTTGTGCAGCGTGCCGCGATCGAAGGGCAACGCGTCGAGCTCAGCCAGCCAGCGATCGGCGCGCTCCGTCAGCTCATCCAACGCCCGCCGCGCCGCCCGTTCAGGGACACCGAGCGTTTGCGTCAGGGCGAGAAAGTCCGTCGCCCCGTAGTCCGAGCCGAGCCGCTGGCGGAGCCGGTCGAGTTTGCTCGTTCGCCGGGAAGGTCATCGGATCTCGCGATCTGCCCCGCGGTGGATCTCCAGGTGCAGGCCCAACGCGTTCAGCACGGCCAGCAGCTTGTCCAGCTGGACAGTCCCGTTCTCGAGGGCGTAGATGAAGCGCTCCGACACCCCAGCCAGATCCGCCAGCTCGCCCTGCCGAAGGCGCAGCTGGAGGCGGCGGGCCCGGATCTCGCCGGCGAGCCGACCACCGACCTGGGTCATGGCCACCCTCCTCAACCGCAAGTACGTGCGGCCAACCC
Organism: uncultured Actinomycetota bacterium; assembly: GCA_963776855.1. Classification (GTDB taxonomy): domain Bacteria; phylum Actinomycetota; class Actinomycetes; order Mycobacteriales; family Jatrophihabitantaceae; genus Jatrophihabitans. The sequence continues at coordinate 764,533 of CAVZOC010000006.1, forward strand.
CTAGGTTGGCCCGAAACAGCCGGCGTGGACGTACATTCCCGCACGAACGTGCGGCTCAGGGCTCGGCCCGAGCTGCGATCCGAATCGCCGCGGGCCCAGCCGCACGAACGTACGGCCGCGCGATGGCCCGGTCAGCCGTCGAGGTGTTGCTCGACCCAGGCCCAGTCGATGCGCTCCTGCTCGAGCCGCACCCGCTCGTCGAACCGGTCGGTCACGAGGTCGTCGTAGAGCGCACGCTCGTCGGGCGTCAGGTGGGTGAGCCGGGAGGTGGCCGGGCGGTCCTCGCGGACCCACCGGTCGCGATGGGCGAGCAGGGTGTCGCGGTCCATCAGCACCGAGCGGGCCTCCGGCATCCAGACGCGCAGCCGGTCGAGGATGGCGAAGCCGTGGGTGTCCAGGTCGCCCCAGTACCGCACGTCCACGTCCTGCAACCAGGGCAGGCGACCGATCCGGTCAACCTCGAAGCCCTTGCCCCACAGCACGACGCCGCCCGCCGGCACCGGCACGCTGAGGTAGCTGACCTCGTTCTCGACGACGAGCGCAGCCGTCGGGCGCATCGGGAGGCGCGCGAGCTCGTCGGCGTGTGCGGACAGCTCGGTCAGCGGCGGGGCCGGGCTCACCTCGGCATCGCAGCGCACTCGCACGAACTCCGGCCGGCCCCGCAGCCCGAGTTCGGCGAGGAAGCCGGCGGCGCTCGCGCTGACACCGAGCAGCGCCGCGAGGGTGGACCGGTGCCCCTCGGCGAATTTGGTGTCGACGCCCGGAGCGCTGATCTCGCGCAGGTACCGCCCCGAGCCGCGGTGCTCGCGGAGCCAGCCGAACGCGGCGAGCAGCGCGGGCCAGTCCGCATCGAGTTCGAGGGCGCGGTGCGGGTTCGCGATCACCCAGCCCCGCGCCGCCGGCGTCCCCTCACACAGGGCCACGATCGCGTCGAAGCGTTGCACGGCGTCGCGTACGCCGAGCAGGTCCCAGGCCTGGGCGTATTCGCTCACCAACGCCCGCGACGGGATGCGGTTGCGGCCGATGTGCCGGCCGCCGATCTCGCTCCACTCGAGCCGGTAGCGCCGGCCGTCGCGGCCGGCACGCTCGAGGTCGGCCACCCAGGCGCGCACGGCGTCGAGGTCGTCGCCGATCTGCCAGGCCTTGGGTGTTCGCAGCGGTACATCGATGACCGGGAAGGGTTCGCCGTTCGCGTGAGCACGCAGCAGCGTCCCGTCGGTCCAGCGGCGGCGGACCCGCTCGACCACCTGCGCCGGCGTGGTCCAGGTGGGCGTCAACCCCGCCGTCCGTCCCGTTCCGCGCGGTACTGCTCGATCGTCATCGTCTGCAGCCGGGAGAACGTACCGGTGGGGTTGTCGACGTAGCCGATGGCGTGGACGTACGGCTCGATGACGTGCACCTTCTGCAGCGGGGTGACGATCAGCAGCTGCAGCCCCAGCTTGGCGAACAGCTCGAGGGCGTAGCGGGTGGAGACGTCGGAGCCGCGGCCGAAGGCCTCGTCGATGACGGCGAAGCGGAAGTCGCGGGACTTGGTGGCGCCCCACTCCAGGCCGAACTGGTAGGCCAGCGAGGCGGCGAGGATCGTGTAAGCGAGCTTCTCCTTCTGCCCGCCGGACTTGCCGTCGGAGTCGGAGTAGTGCTCCCACTCGGTGTCGGTGGCCAGGTCGCGCTCGGAGGCGGAGAAGACGAACCAGTTGCGGACGTCGGTCACGCGGCGCGTCCAGGCCTTGTCCGAGTCGGAGTACCCCTCGCGCCCCCGGAATCGTTCGATCATGCGCTTGACGTCGAGGAAGCGCTGCTCGGAGTACTGGTCGTCGCCCCCGGAGATCGCATCGTCGGTGGCGGCCCGCAGGTCAGTGCGGAAGGCGACGACGTCCTGGTTGTTCGACGCCTGCTTCTCCAACCGGATGTAGCGGCCGGGGTTGTACGGGATCGCGCCGAGCGCCTCGTTGATGCGCCCGACCCGAACGTCGATCTCGTCGGCCTGCCGGCGTAGCCACTGGTTGAACGAGGCCAGCTCGCGGATCGTGTTCGTGTTCAGTTGACGCTTGAACTCGGCCTCGAACCGGGGCAGGTCGTCGCCGGCGACCCGCTGCTGGTAGGTCAGGAACTCGCCGCGGGACTCGGCGGTGGCGTCGAGGTCGGACCGCAGCTCGGGCCAGCGCCGCAACACCTCACTCATGTAGCTTGCCAGCGACTGCCCGAACTTGCTGAGATCGCGGGTCAGCCGCTCGATGTGCGCGTGCAGGCCGTCCGTGAGCCGGTCAGCGGCCGCGGCGCACTCGCTCGAATGCGCCGGTGCCACGTCGCCGAGACGCTCGGTGAGCGCCGGGTAGCTCGCGCGGGCCTCGGCGAGCTGCGCGGGCGCGCTGTGGTTGATCAGCTCGTCGTCGTCCCGCTTGATCTGCTCCGACCGCCGTCGTTCTGTCTCGCCGGTGGCGAGGCGACCGGTCAGATCGGCGATGCGCTGGTCGACCTCCTTCGCTCGCTTCTCGTTGTCGTCGAGGGCCTGGGTGATCTGCTCCAGCCGCGAAGACCCGGCCTGCAGCCTGGCGCGCTCGGCCGCCGCCTGCGTGGCCCGCTCGAGGGCCTCGTCGACGTCCAGCTCGACGAACGACCGGAACGCCTCGAGGCGGATCGTGGCGTCGAGCTGGGCCTGAATACGCTCGCGGTCCTGCCCGACCCGGTCACGCACCTGTTCCGCGGCGGCGACCTGGGCGGCGAGTTCGTCCAGTTCGCTGCGCAGCGCGGCGACCTTGCGCTCGTTGGCCCAGCCGAGCACCCAGCGTCGGGGGTCGTCGACGCGGTGGCGGTCGTCCTTCTCGTGCCGCTCTCCGGACCTGACCTGCCCGGCCGCGGTGACGGCCCGGCGCTCGGCGCGGAACTCCTCGAGGGTGGCAGCGCAGCGGTGATCGGCGCGCCGGGCCAGCTCGGCGACCAGGTAGTCGTGGAACGGGCCGTCCTTGACCTCCATGCAGTCGGCCAGCAGCAGCCCGTCGGCGGATTGCCGCTGCAGCGGGATGCGGCGCTCGGAGACGCGTTCGAAGACGAGCTTGGCTCCCACCGTCCGGCCCTCCCGGCCGCGGAAACTGAGGCGGCGGCCGTTGACCCAGTTCGTCACCGCGTCGTAGTGCTGATGCGGCACCAGCAGGCTGAGGGCGAAGGCGCGGAGCACCCGCTCGGCCGCGCCGCGCCACTGCGCATGCTCCTCGGCGACGTCGAGCAGCTCGCCGGCGTAGGGCAACGCCTCGACATCCAGACCGAGATCGGCGCACAGCTGGGCCCGCAACTCGACCTGCTCGGTCGGCAGGTTGCTCGTGCGGTTCTCCAGGCTGCTCAGCTCGTCGTCCAGCACCGACCGTCTGCGGTTGAGGTCGTTCACCGCGCCGATGGCGGTGGCGTACTCGTTGTCCGACTCGCGCTTCGCCTCGGTGAGCCGTGCCCCCGAGTCCGCGAGGCCCAGGGTGAACGCGTCGAAGGCGTCGGCGCCGGCCACCGGCGGTAGTTGCGCGTCCGCCAGCGCCTGGTCGAAGCGTTCCCGGGTCGCGCGCCGCTCCTCCGCCTCGTCGCGGGCGCTGCGTTCGAGGCGCTCGAGTTCGCCGATCCGGTCGCCGCCGGCCCGCGCGCGCTCCTCGATGAGCGACTCCCGTTCACCGGTCAGCTGCCGACGCCGCGCCTGTGCCTTCTCCTGTTCGGCGAGCAGCCGGTTCCCGTCGGCCTCGAGCGCCTCGAGCTCGGTGCCGAGCAGCCGGGAACGCAGTTCGGCGATGAACAGGCGGATCGCGCCGCGCTGCTGGTCCAGGGTTTCCCGCTCGGCGAGCGCGGCGTCGTACTTCCCAGCGGTGGTGACGACGGGTTCGAGCGCCTCGAGCTGCTCGCGGGCCCGCTTGACCGCGTCGTGGGCCTTGGTCAGGTCATCGAAGTGACCGATGATCTCCTTCACCCGCTCGGTGGCGTCGGACGGCTCGAGCATGTGGTTGCGGACGAACTCGTTGAGGTTGCCCACCGACTTCATCGACACGGTCTGGTGGAACAGTTCGAGCGCCTGCTCCGAGGCGATGCCGAGCAGGCGGCGCAGCGAGGCGGAGTACTTCGGGAACTCGTCGAACAGTTCGGCCCCGCTGTCCCGCAACCGGCGGCGCAGGTCACGCAGATCGGTGCCGAAGTCGGCGAAGTCGCTGCCGACGGAGAGCTCTTTGCCTGCGGTGACGTAGAACCGGTACGGCTGGCCCGTGGGGTCTCGTTGCTGGAAGACCTGCGCGAGCGTCACGGTCTCGCCGTAACCCTCGTTCGTGAAGACGCCGAGGATGACCGAGTAGGTGTGGCCGCCGCTGCGCAGCCCGACCGGCCGGGAGGTGCCGGACGATTCGACCCGCTCGGACTTGTAGTAGCCCTCGACGTAGGAGCGCAGCGTGCGCTCCCTGGCCTCCGCGCCGGCGGCCTTGTTGTAGGCGATTTTGTGGGCCGGCATCAGCAAGGTGGTGAGCGCGTCGACGAGGGTCGATTTGCCCGAGCCGATGTCGCCGGTGACCAGTGCCGTGTCGGCGCCCGGTGTCAGCCGCCACGCCTGCTTGTCGAAGGTGCCCCAGTTGAAGACCTCGAGGCGCTGCAGCCGGTAGCCGGTCCGCTCGACGCCGTCGAGCTCCATCGCCGAGAACAGCCCCTCAGTCATCGGTCGCTCCCGCCTCAGGCGAGGCACTGCCCGCGTACTGGGTGAGCTTCGCCGCGAAGTCGGACAGGCCCTGGGCGTCCACGTAGGCCTTGAGAATTCGTCGCACCTCCCAGTGGTCCGGCTGGCCGCGCAGCTGACGCAGGAATCCGAGTTCGCCGACCTGGGCGACCGTCCGCTGGGCCTGATCGACGATCCGGGCCTCGTTTCCCGATTCCGCCTGGAACGTGCGCAGCATGTCGACGAGCTGGTCGGTGGTCATCACCAGCCGGCCCTCGCTGCCGGAAGTCTCGAATTCGAGCAGACGCTTGCGCAGCAGGACGATCAGCAGCGACACGTTGTAGGTGAGCGCGCGCCGGCGCACCAGGCGCGGCAGCGCTTCCTCGCCCTCGACGTCGGGACGGGAGCGAAGGTAGGCGTACCCCTCGACGTCGTCGACGACGACCTCGACGCCGATGGCGGCGAAGTGGTCGCGGACCGCCCCGCCGAAACGTTCCAGGGCGAGCCAGGTGTCCTCGTCGGACTCGCGGTAGACCACGCCGCGCATGAGCCGGATGATCGCGGACGCGGTGGCGTGCTCGTCACTCACGACCGGTGCACCGTCACCCTCGGCAGCCGTGCCCGCATACGCCGGGCGGGGTCGTTCGGGTCGGCGTAGTCGAGGACCGTCTCGTCCTGGTCGTCGAGCTCGACGCGCACGTCGTCGTCGCTGAGGGCGAGGTAGCCCACGATCTCGGCGGCGCCCTGCTCCACGCCGAAGACCTCGACGATGTCGGACAGCAGCGCCGACGAGCGCTGCGGCAGGACGGCGCGGATGTTGCCCGCCAGGCGCGCCTGGTCGACGTAGGTCTGGGTGAAGAGCGGGTCCGCGGACAGGTCGATCTCCTCGGCCGGCGGGACGAGGCTGTCGACGGCCGAGCTGGCGGGCGGCTCGTAGAGCGGGCGCTCGAACGGCAGGACGATCGGCACGCCGGGCAGGTCGATCTCGAGGCCGAACTCCGGCGGATCGTCGCGACACTGCAGCGCGGCGGCCTCGACGGCGCGGACCAGTTCGAGCACGCGGCGGTTCTCCAGCCACACCTGGTCGTCGAGGAAGCGCCGTAGCTGCTCGGAGAGCTGCCGCACGGTGCGCTGGGCACGCTCGGCGGCTTCCGCCCAGTCGTGATGGACCCGACGTACGCGATGGTCGGCGTCGACAGCGGGGACGTCGGCGACCCGGCGCAGCAGGTCGGAGAGCTCGTCCTGACGCGATCCGGACAGCAGCAGGTCGTAGAAGGCCTGGAAGCTGCGGCCCTGGTCGGAGCCGGCGATGTCGGAGCGGGAGCCGACGAGCTCGGCCAGCAGCTCGCCCTTGGACCCGTCCCACGCCGCGATCTTCTGGCGAGCGGCGCGGTCGAGGGTCCGGAAGTTGTCCTCGACCTCGCGGAAGTCGGCGAGCAGCTCTCGGGCGGTGGTCGCGAACTGCTGGTAACGGTCCCGCACCCCGGTGTCGTCGAGCAACGTGATCTCACCGGCCTCGACGGCGGCGATCTGCGCATCGAGCTCGTCGCGGCGGCGCCGGAGTTCGGTCAGTCGCGCGTCCGGGTCGGAATCGGTGCCGTGCACGATCTGCCGGAGCAGGTCGACGACGATGTGCAGCCGCGATTCGGTGCCGACGAAGGCGCGCCCCTGCAGCGACTCGACCCAGGAGTACGCCTTCTCGAAGCCGGGGGTGATCTCGTAGTGCACCTCGTCCCCGCCGGAGGGGTAGAAGCGCCGCAAGTACCCGGTGTCGGTGGCGGACCAGTCGTCGAGGTAGGCGCGGGCCGGCTTCGGGAAGCGCGGCTCGTCCTCGTCGCCGCCGGCGACGGCCGCGTTGAGGGCGTGCAGGTGATCGTCGAGGGCCGGGGCGACCTCGCCGGCCGACGACGCGCCCCGGTTGGCGTCGACGAAGAAGGCGCCGAGAAACGAGAGCGCCAGCCCGGCGTTGCCGGCCCGTAGCAGCTTCCAGGCCGGGTGGCGGGCGCGCAGCGCCTCGATGACGTCGAAGTCCACAGCACCGCCCCTCCCGGATCGTCTCGCCCGACAGTGTAGGGACGGCGTCCGACCGGCTGGGGACAAACTGCGGCCGGCCGGCGTCCTTGATCATCCGGAGCGGGGCGTCAGGATGCCGGCGGGGCGAGTGCCGGGGCCACGGTGCTCGCGAACAGCTCGATGACGTGCTGCCGCCGCTCGATGGGGCAGGCCGGCGCGAAGATCACGGTGTCGGCGCCCGCGTCCGCGTAGGACTGCAGCTGCCGCGCGACGGCGTCCGGGTCGCCGTGCACCAGGTACCGGTCGGCGTAGCGGGTGAAGTCCTGGTCGTAGAGCCTGCTCACGGTGGCAACCGCGTCGTCCCGTGCGCGGCCGGCGTCCTCGTCGACCGAGCCCCACAGGTAGACGGCTCCCGCGACGCTTCGCCCGAGCGGCTCGGCCTGGTCACGCACGGCGGCGAGGCTCGCCGCGTACCGATCGGGCGTGGTGAGGTAGGGCAGCCAGACGTCGCCGAAGCGGGCTGCCCGCCGCTGCGCCGCCGGCGTGCGGCCCCCGATCCAGATCGGCGGAGGGCGGCCCGGCGCGGGGTCCAGGACCGTGTCCTCGAGCGCGCCCCAGCTCCCTGTCGCCGTGACCCGCTCGCCCGCCAGCAGGCGCCGCAACACCGGCAGCGCCTCGTCGACCGCCCGCCCGCGACCGGCCACCGGAACGCCGGCGGCGGCGAACTCGGCCGGGTACTCCCCGCCCACACCGATGCCGAGCTCGAACCGGCCCTGCGAGAGGCGCTCGAGGGTCGCGGCCATCTTCGCCGCGAGCGCCATCGGGTACATCGGCAGAACGGTCAGCGCGCTGACGAGCCGCACCCGGCTGGTCACCGCGGCCACCGCCGAGAGCGTCACGAAGGCATTGCTGACCGGCCCGTGGAAGAAGACGTGCTCGCCGGCGGTGACCAGGTCGTACCCGAGCGCCTCCGCGGTGCGTGCCTCGGTCAGCGCCTCGGCGGGGTCGCCCGCCACGTCCAGCTGCAGGCCGACCCTCACTCGGCGATCACCCGGCAGAGGACGTCACCCTGGGCCACGGTACGGCCGACCTCGGCCTGCAGGCCGTCGACGCGACCGGCGTGCGGGGCGCGCAGCGGGTTCTCCATCTTCATCGCCTCGACGACAGCGATCACCGCTCCGCCCTCGATCGTGTCCCCGTTCGTCACGACCACTCGCGTGACGGTTCCCTGCATGGGGGCGATCACCGAGTCACCGGCGGCCGCGCCGGCCCGCACCGCCCGCTGCTCCGCGTGCCGCCGCGCCCGCGCCAGCGGCCCGTCCTGTGCGGTGAGCAGGCCGGGCACGGCGACGTCGAGCCACCGGCTGCCGATCCGGACGGCGACGGTGCCGTCGTGGCGGACCTGTTCCTGTCGGGCCGCGGCGGGTCGGTAGTCCTGCTCGACCCACCGGGTGTGCACGGCGAACCCCCGGGGTCCGGAGCCGGTGAACGCCGGGTCGTCCACGACCGCGCGCAGGAAGGGCAACGTCGTGGCCACGCCCTCGATCTCGAATTCGGCCAGCGCGCGGCGCGCCCGCTGGAGCGCCTGCTCCCGGTCGGCGCCGGCGACGATCAGCTTGGCCAGCAGCGAGTCGAACGACGTGCCGACAACCGACCCTTCCTCGACGCCGGCATCGAGCCGGACGCCCGGGCCGCTCGGTGGCCGGAACCGCGTGATCGTCCCGGTGCACGGCGCGAACTCGCGCTGCGGGTCTTCGGCGTTGATCCGGAACTCGATGGCGTGGCGGCGTTGCTCGGCGGTGGTGGCGTCGAGGCGGTGGCCGGCCGCGATGCGCAGCTGGGCGCGCACCAGGTCGAGGTCGGCGGTCTCCTCGGTGACGGTGTGCTCGACCTGCAGCCGGGTGTTGACCTCGAGGAAGTTCAGGCTGCCGTCCGGGGCGAGCAGGAACTCGACGGTGCCGGCGTTGACGTACCCGGCCTCCCGGCAGATCGCGGCGGCGGCCTCCTCGAGCCGCGCCCGCTGGGCCTCGGTCAGCCAGGGCGCCGGCGCCTCCTCGACCAGTTTCTGGTAGCGGCGCTGCAGCGTGCAGTCGCGGGTACCGACGGCCTGGACGCTGCCGTGGGCGTCGGCCAGGACCTGCACCTCGACGTGCCGGCCCCGCTCGATGTAGGTCTCGACGAAGCACTCCCCGCTGCCGAAGGCGGCGGTGGCCTCGCGCACCGCGGCCTCGAACAGCTCGGTCACCTCGCCGGGCTCGCGGGCGATGCGCAGGCCGCGGCCGCCGCCGCCGTGCGCGGCCTTGATCGCGACCGGCAGCCCGTGCTCGGCGGCGAACGCCTCGGCCTCGGCGGCGTCGGCCAGCGGGCGCGGGGTGCCGGCCGCCATCGGGGCGCCGGCCCGTGCGGCGATCGCGCGGGCCCGCACCTTGTCCCCGAGTGCCCGGATGACGTCCGGCGGCGGCCCGATCCACACCAGCCCGGCGTCGCGGACGGCGCCGGCGAACTCGGCGTTCTCGGCGAGGAAGCCGTAGCCGGGGTGGACGGCGTCCGCGCCGGTCTGCGCGGCGGCGGCCAGCAGCGCGGCCGCGTCGAGGTAGGTCTCGGCGGGGGTATCGCCGGGCAGCCGGACGGCCTCGTCGGCGGCCCGGGTCACGGGGGTGCCGGCGTCCGGGTCGGCGTAGACGGCGACGGCCGACAGCCCCGCGTCGTGGCAGGCGCGGACGATCCGCAGGGCGATCTCGCCGCGGTTGGCGACCAGGACCCGCTTGAACTCCCTGATCCCTCCGGCCGTCATGAGCGTGCCGGCCGGGCGTCCCCGGTGGCCGGTGCGGTGTCGGCCCGGGACAGCACGGCGCGCGCCATCCGCAGGTGGACCTCGTCCACCATCTCGCCGTCGAGCAGGCCGACGCCCGACTCGCCGGCCGCGAGCACCGCGCGGGCGTGCTCGACCTGTTCCGGTGTCGGGGTGAACGCCGCGTGGGCGAGCCCGACCTGGCTCGGGTGGATGCAGATCTTGCCCTGGTAGCCGAGGTCGGCACCGGCCCGGGCGTCGACGGTGAAGTGGTCCGGGTCGCCGACGGTGACCACGGCCTGGTCGATGGCCGGCACGCCGGCCAGCCGGGCCGCGAGCGCCACCTGGCTGCGGGCGTAGAGCACCTCGAGACCCGCGCGGGTGCGCCGGCCGCCGAGGTCGGCCGCGTAGTCCTCGGCGCCGAAGTAGGCGGCGCTCACCCCGGCGGCCAGCAGCTCCCGGGCGTCGGCCACACCCAGGGCGCTCTCGATCCCCGCGACGAGCACCGGCGGACGCGCCGACGCGGCCCGCCAGGCCGCCTCGACCGTGCGCAGCTCAACCAGGGTCTCGAGCTTGGGCACCACGACACCGGCGGCGGCACTGCGCGCGACGGCGGCGACGTCCGGCTCGCACCACGACGTGCCGACGGGGTTGACCCGGACCAGCACAGTGGTGGCGGTCTCCGGCAGCGCGTCGATGGCCGGCATCGCGACGCCGCGGGCCTCGTCCTTGTCCCCGACGGCCACCGCGTCCTCGAGGTCGGCGACCGCGAGGTCGGCCCCCAGGCCCGGGATCTTCGCGATCATGTCCGCCCGCAGGGCCGGCATGAACAGCAGGCTGCGTACCCGGCGGAGCGGCAGCGCCGCCTCCCCGCGTGGGTGGCTCACGCGTCCTCCCGGGGCCGCGTCCGCATCATCGCCGCCCGGACTGCCCGGCAGACGACCTCGTCGCGCTGGTTGATCCCGCGATGCTCGAAGGTGACGATGCCGTCGTCGGGGCGGGACTTCGAGGCGCGGGCCTCGAGCACCTCGGTGACCACGTGGACGGTGTCGCCGGCGAAGACGGGGGCCGGGAAGTCCACGCGGGAGAACCCCAGGTTCGCCACGGTGGTGCCCAGCGTGAGTTCGGGAACGGCGAGGCCGACGACCAGGCCGAGCGTGAACAGGCTGTTGACCAGCGGACGCCCGAACTCGGTGCCGGCGGCGAACTCCGCGTCCAGGTGCAGCGGTTGCGGGTTCATCGTCATCGTCGTGAACAGCACGTTGTCGGTCTCGGTGACGGTGCGGGTCGTCGCGTGCTCGACGCGCAGCCCGACCGTCAGCTGCTCGAACCAGAGGCCGGTCACGCGCTGACCGCCCCGACGGCCTGCTGGACGGCCTGCAGGCCGGCGATGTCGTCCATCGCGCTGGTGTCGCCCCGCGGCGCGCCGTGCTCGACGATGTCGCGCAGCAGCCGTCGCATGATCTTGCCGGTGCGGGTCTTCGGCAGCGCCGAGGTCAGGTACACCTTGCTCAACCGCGCGTAGCCGCCGAGCTGGGACGCGACCTCGTCGGAGACCTGTTGCATGACGTGGCCGGGGTCGGCGCCGTCGAGCAGGGTCAGGAAGGCGATCGGCACCGTGCCCTTGGTCTCGTCGACCACGCCGACCACGGCCGCCTCAGCGACCTGGGGGTGAGCGGTGGCGATGGCCTCGATCTCCAGGGTGGAGATGCGGTGCGCGGCGACGTTGATGACGTCGTCGGCGCGGCCGAGCACCCACAGGTGTCCGTCGGCGTCCACCACCGCCTCGTCGTTCGTGCAGTACGCGCCCGGGAAGCGCGCGAAGTAGGCGGCCTGATAGCGATCCGGGTCGTTCCAGACGGTCCGGGCGAGGGTCGGGAACGGCTGGGTCAGCACCAGATTGCCCTTCGTACCCGGCGGTACCGGCCGGCCGTCATCGTCGACGATGTCGAACACGTGGCCCGGTACCGCGGTGCCGGTCGAGCCCGGTTTGAGCGCCTCGACACCGGTGACCGGCAACGCCCAGGTGGAGCCGGTCTCGGTCTGGCCGTAGGCGTTGACGACGGGCACGCCGCCACCGAGGTGGGTGGAGGCCCAGTAGAAGGTCTCGCCGTCGAGCGGCTCACCCTGCACCGTGGCCAGACGCAGGTCGGGCAGCGGATGCGCGGCGGCCAGCTCGTCGCCCCACTTGCGCAGCATCCGCAGCAGCGTCGGCGCGCCCAGCACCTTGGTCACGTGGTGCTTCTCGCAGATCTCGTAGAAGCGGGCGTTGGTCGGGGTGTCCATCGCTCCCTCGAAGCAGACGATGGTCATGCCGTGGGCGAGCCCGCCGACGACGGCCTGGATGGGGAAGGTGAGCCAGCCGACGTCGGCGGCGACCCAGTACACGTCGTCGGGTTCGGGGGCGATCTGCCACAGCACGTTGGCCCAGGTGCCGAGCAGGAAGCCGGCGACGCTGTGGACCACGCCCTTGGGGCGTGCCTCGGTGCCGCTGGTGAAGATCAGGAATGCGGGGTCGTTGGCCTCGAGCGGGACGGCCGGGACGCCGTCGGGGGCCAGCTGCAGCGCGTCGGTGTAGGCGATCTCGCCCGGCTCCAGCGGGACGCGGTCGCCGGTGCGGTCGACGACGATGGTGTGCTTGACGCAGTCGACCTTGCCGCGGGCGAGACGCAGCGTCTCGAGCAACGGGGTGCGCCGGCCGCGGCGGTAGGCGGCGTCGAGGACGATCACGGCCTTGGTGCGCGAGGCCTCGAGCCGCGCGAGCACGGCGTCCGGCCCGAATCCGGAGAACAGGATGGTGTAGATCGCGCCGATGCGGTTGCAGGCGTGCACGGCGGTGAAGGCCTCGACGGTGTTGGGCATGTAGATCGCCACCACGTCGCCCCGGGCGACGCCGAGGGAGGTCAGCGCCCCGGCCAGCCGGCTGACCTCGTCGGCGAGCTCGGCGTAGGTGACGGTGCGGACCTCGCCCGGCTCGCCCTCCCAGATGACGGCCGGGCGGTTCGCGGTGTCGGGGTTCTCGGCCCACCGGTCGACGCAGTTGTCGGCGACGTTCATGCGTCCGCCGAGGAAGTAGCGGAAGTCGCCGAGCTCGCCGGCGCGGACGGTGTCCCACGGCTGTAGCCAGCGCTGCTGCTCGGCCACCCAGGTCCAGTAGGTGTCGGGGCTCTGCTCGTGCAGCGCGCGGGCGTGGCGCAGCGTCTCCGCCTGCCCGGCCGAACGCCAGTCGTCGCGCAGCGGCTGCAGCTCGGTGGCGAGCAGCTGGCTCAGGTTGTCCGTCATGCGGTGCCCTCACTCCTCGGGCCTGCGATTTGCGCAGGCGTGCTCAGACCGGACTGACGTGGTGGTGGCGGCGCTGCGGGCCGCGGCTCCAGCCGTCGGCGTCGGCGAGCCGGGCGGCGAGATCAGCACGCAGGTCCTCCGGCTCGACCACGGCGTCGACGACCAGCTCGGCGGACAGCCGCAGCAGGTCGATGTCGGCCCGCTGCTCGGCGGTGCGCTCCCGCACGAAGCGCTCGCGCTCGTCGGAGTCGGTGATCTCGGCGATCTTCTTGGCGTACATGGCGTTGACCGACGCCTCCGCTGCCATCGGACCGATGGTCGCGGTCGGCAGCGCGAGAGAGGCGCGCGGCTCGAAGCCCGGGGCGCACATCGCGTAGTACCCGGCGGCGTAGGACTTGCGCAGGATCACCGAGAACTTCGGCACCGCGGCGCTCGCCATCGCCGTGATCATTTTGGCGCCGTGTCGGATGATGCCCTGCCGTTCGACCGCGGCCCCGACCATGAAGCCGGGGACGTCGTGCAGGAACAGCAGCGGGACGTTGAAGGCGTCGCACAGGGTAATGAAGCGCGCGGCCTTGTCGGCCGAGTCGACGAAGATCGCCCCGCTGCGCACCCGCGGCTGGTTGGCCACGATGCCCACGACGCGGCCCTCGAGACAGGCGAATCCGGTGACAATCTCCGCGGCCCAGCGGGCCTTGATCTCGAAGAACGTCCCGGCGTCGACGAGCCGGTCGATGACTTCGGTGATGTCGTAGCCGGTCGATTCCTCGGCCGGGATGACACCAGCCCAGTCCTGGCGGGCCGGGGCTACCGGACCACGGTGCGGCGGGCGCTGCTGCCAGCTGTCGGGCAGGTAGGACAGCAGCAGCCGCGCCGCCGAGATCGCTTCCCAGTCGGAGCCGAACACCTCGTCACCGCAGCCGGAGACCGACGCGTGCATCGCCGCGCCGCCCATCTCCTCCAGGGTGGTGAGCTCGCCGGTGACCTTCTCCGCGACCCGGGGCGAGGCGAGGTACATCGACGCGTTGCCCTCGACCATGCCGACCCAGTCGGTGAAGGCCGGCATGTAGGCACCGCCGGCGGCGGACGGCCCGAGCAGGCAGCACAGCTGCGGCACGCGGCCGGACAGCGCGACCTGCAGCTGGAAGATCCGCGAGGCGCCGCGGCGGTCGGAGAAGAAGCCGAGCTGGTCGGTGAGCCGGCCGCCGGCGGAGTCGACCAGGTAGATCACCGGCAGCAGGTCGCGGTCGGCCCGCTCGAGGAGGCGTACCTGCTTCTCGCAGGTGAGCCGGCCCCAGGAGCCGGCCTTCACGGCGAAGTCGTGGGCGATGACGGCCACCGGCCGGCCGTCGATCCGGCCGACCCCGGTGCGGACACCGTCGGCGGGGTGCCCCGCTGCCGTGGCGTTGGCCAGCAGGCCGTCCTCGACCCAGGTCCCCGGGTCGAGCAGGACGGCCAGCCGGTCGGTAACGGAGAGCTTGTCCGGCCATCGCTCGGTCGGCAGGCCCTGCGCTGCTGCGGCGACCGCGGACCGCACTCGCGCTGCGGCCTCCGGCTGCGGCGTCAAATGATTGGCCGCACTCACGCCGACAGCCCCTTGGCGAGGATCTCCAGCTGGATCTCGTCGGTGCCGCCGCCGATGCGCAGGACACGCGCGTCGCGGTAGTGCCGGGCGACCGGTGTCTCTTCCAGGAAGCCGGCCCCGCCGAAGACCTGGACACACTCGTCGACGATGTGGTTGGCGGCGATCGCGGCCTGGTACTTCGCCTTCGCGACGGACGCGCCGGCTTCGGGGTGGCCGGCGTCGAGGCGGGCGGCGGCGCGGTAGGTCAGCAGCTGGGCGGCCTCGAGCTCGACGGACAGTGCCGCCAGCCGGTGCCGCATCGTCTGGAGGCTGATCAGCGGCGCGCCGAAGACCTCGCGGTCGCGGGCGTAGGCGGTGGCGGCAGCCAGGCACTCGGCCGCGTGCCCGAGCCCCATGCCCGCCAGGTTGAGCCGCTCGAGCTGGAAGGCGGCCATGATCTGGTGGAAACCGCGTCCCGCCTCGCCGAGCACCGCGTCCGTGGGGACGAAGCAGCCGTCCAGCACGACCTCGCGGGTGTCCGAGGCGTGCCAGCCCATCTTGCGCAGCGGCGCGCCCAGCGACAGCCCCGGGTTGTCGGCGTCGACCAGGAAGGTGGTGATGCCGCGGTGCCCGTCCGGCGAGGTGCGCGCCGCGACGACGAAGACGTCGGCGAGCCCGGCGTTGGTGATGAACATCTTGGTGCCGTCGAGGACGTAGCCGCCGTCGGCCGGCGTGGCGCGCGTGGTGATGGCCGCGACGTCCGAGCCGGCGCCGGGCTCGGTGACGGCGATGGAGGCGATCTGGTCGCCGGCGACCAGACCGGGCAGGTACTTCGCGCGCTGTGCGTCGGTGCCGTAGCGGGCGATGTGCGGGGTCGACATGTAGCCGCTGACGAGCGCTGTGACCGCGATGCCCGCGCTCGCCCGGGTCAGCCCCTCGGACAGCAAGACGATCGCGAGCGCGTCCCCGGCGCTTCCGCCGTACTGCTCCGGCACCGCGAGCCCGAGCAGTCCCGCGTTCCCGAGTTCCTTGATCAGGGCCGCCGGGGGACGGCCGGCGCGTTCGGCCTCGTCCACCACCGGCCGCACGTGCCGGTCGACGAACGCCCGCACCGAGGCGCGGAACTGCTCGTGTTCGGGGTCGAGCTCCCAGGCCGCTGTGGTCATGTACGGACGCCTCCAGCCCTCGGGCCCCACTAACTAACGTGCGTTAGTAAACGTATGCTGGGCCCGATGGACAGGTCAACCCCGGTCAACCGCGAGGCCGTGCTCGCCGCGGCGCGTGCGCTGTTCGCCGAGCGCGGCTACCGCGGCACGTCGATGAAGGACATCGCCGCCGCCGTCGGCGTGCAGGCCCCGAGCCTGTACAACCACGCCGCCTCGAAGCAGGACATCCTGCACGCGATCATGGCGGCGGCCATGGACCGCGCCCTCACGGCGCTGGCCGACGCGCTCGTCGGCGTGGACGACGTCGCCGACCAGCTGCGTGCCGCCACCGAGTCCCTCGTGCTGGACTTCCTGCGCTTCCCGGACGAGGTGACGATCTGCAACACCGAGGTCCGCAGCCTCGAACCGGACAACCGGGTCGCGATCGTGGCGCAGCGCGACCGGTACGCCGCCCGGATCCGAGAGATCATCAATCGGGGCTGCCGGGCCGGCACCTTCCGCACCGGCTCGCCCCAGCTCGCCGCGTTCGCCGTGCTGGAGATGGGCAACGGCGCGAAGTCGTGGTTCAAGCCGGGCGGGCGCTTCACCGACGCCGAGGTGGCCGCGCAGTACGGGCGCTTCGCCCTGCGCATCGTCGAGTACGCCGCGCCGCTCGACTCCGACCTGGCTGCGGCCACGGCGCCGGGGCGCACGGCGCTGCCGTAACAGGGAGGTCGTCGGGCAGCTCGAGACCAGCAGCGGTGAGACGGGGCAGCAGCTCCCGGGCCGCGACGGACGGGGCCGGCACGTTCAGTCGCTCACGTCCCCGCCGAGCCCGGACATGAAATCGACCCAGCCGTGTTCGGTGACCACGATCAGATCGGACGTGTAGACGTTGCGGAGGTGATTGCAGTAGTGCCAGCCCACCAACCAGCGCGCCTCGGCCGGCCCGATCACCGCCAATCCGGCGCGCACGACCACGGTGACGATCGAGTGTCTCGGCGAGGTCCTGTCCCAGCCCGGAACGGGCAGCCGCTCGACCACGGACGCCAGGTAGGTGGACAGGTCGTACTGCTCGAGGTCACGCCACTCGTTCGGCGGCAGACGGACGACGTGCACCAGGCGCTGCGCCGTCGAGGCGTCCTCCACCACAGCGAGCAGGACGTCACCGTCCCGCAGGTCGTGGCCCGCGCGGACGTCGGCGACGACCCGCCCCGGGTCGCGCAGCTCGTGGGGCCTCAGCTCCGTTTTGGTCATGGGCGGAAGTCTGGCAACGCAACGCTCTCCTCGGCCCGATGTCCACAGGCCGCCCCAGCACCGCCGCGCGCCTGTGGACAACCGGCCGGTCGGCGGTCCGTCCCGGGCAGGGTCGCTGCCATGGGCTATACGACCGACCTGATCGGGCACATCGACATCTGGCCGCCGCTCAACGAGCAGGAGCAGCTCTACCTCGCCGCCTTCGCCGACAGCCGGCGATGCGTGCGCGCGGAGGGTCCCTACGCGGTGCCGGGCAACCCCGCGGCGGAGCGAGAATCCGGCGAGCTCGACGGGCTCAACACGATCGCCGAGGGGCAGCCGTCGTTCTGGTGTCAGTGGAGCGTCAGCTGGGACGGCGAGGCCCTGGCGCACGACGGCGTCGAGAAGTTCTACGGCGCCACCGCGTGGCTCACCTACCTGATCGACCACTTCTTCGCCCCGTCGGCCCACGCGAGCCGGACCGGGCTGCCGTGGTTCGCCGGGTTCACCTTCGACCACCAGCTCAATGGGACGGTGGCCGCGCACCGGCGGGACACCGGGCAGCTCTCCCTGATCCGCGTCACGGCGAACGAGGTGGGCGAGGAGATCGTCACCCCCGGGGCCGCCGAGTGGCCGGACGAGCTGCTGCCGTACGAGCAGGTGCGGGACGACGAGCGAGCCGCGCGTCGGCGGCGGCAGTCGTCCCGTTCGTGAGCACCAACGATATCTGTCCAGATATCATGGACGGCATGGCCAGCTTTCTTGTCCGTCTCGATGACGCCGAACTCGACGCCCTGCGACAGGCGGCCGAGGCGCAGGGACGCAGCATGAACGACCTCGCGCGCGAGGGGCTGCGCATGGTCACGACCGGCGCCGCCCGCGACGAGCGCGTCCGCGGTTTGGCCCGCCGGGTGATGTCCGAGCACGCCGAGCTGCTGACGCGACTCGGCGAGGCGTGACCGACCTGCTCACCCTCGAGGACGCCCTCGCCGTCCTCGACGAGATGGGATTGGTCGTGGCCGATCCGGGCCTGCTCGCCTCCGCCGTGGCCCGTCCCGCCGCGACCGTGTTCGGAAAAGACGCCTACCCCGACCTCGTCAGCAAGGTGGCCGCGCTGCTGGAGAGCGTCGTACGCAACCACGCCCTCCTCGACGGCAACAAGCGTGCGGGCTGGGCGCTGGCCGTGGTGACGATCTGGCTGAACGACCACGAGCTCGACTACGACGAGGACGCGGCGTTCGACCTGGTCATGCGAGTGGCCGCCGGAACCAGCACGCTGGCCGAGATCGACGAGTGGTTCCGAGCTCGGGTCGTCGAGGCGCCACACCGGTAGCGTCGCGGAGGGCAGCCACAAGCCTGAGCGAGAGGTTCTCGTCGAGACGGAGCCTCATGCCGGACGGGCTAGCGGCACCTCCCGCTCGTTCACCACGGCGGCGGCGTACTCGAGCGCGGCCAAAATGTCAGCGCGCTCAAGATACGGGTAGTCAGCCAACACCTCATCGATCGATATCCCGCCGGCCAGCTGGCCCAGCACCATGCTCACGGTGACCCGAAGGTCACGGATGCACGGCACACCCCCCATTCGATGGGGATCGACCGTGATGCGCTCGAAGGCCACGTCGTCATCCTAGGACGTACTCAACGCATCTTGAAGTGTTCGAGCGGGGTCCCGCCCCGCCGCAAGCTCATTGGTCCCTGCTGCAGCGTGGCCCGACAGGGTCCCGGGGACGCGTCGCTCGTCCTGCCGCTATTGGAGCGCGAGCGCGGCGGCGAGCTCCCGGCCCAGCTGACCGAAGGCGTCGGCGCGCCGCTGAGTGTCCGTACGGTGCAGCGGCGATCGGTCGAGCGCGTTCGCGTCCTCGAGCAGCAGTTCCGCCTCGGTGCGCATCAGCGCGCGGACCGCCGCGTGCCCGACGGGGCCGCTGATCTCGACCATCCCCGCCGCGTTCCGTTCTCTGAGAGCAAGACCTCGCACCGCGTCGGCCAGGTCGGCCACGGTCTCCCCACGGACCAACGAAGCTTGTGTTGTCGTCATGCTCGGAAGGTAGGACCGACCACCGACAGTTTCGTCGACCTGGCGGCAATGCCGAACGCCGGCGGTCGCGCCCACTACATCGACTCGACCTCCGGCAGGATCTCCTCCTTGAGCCGCTTCATGTCGTCCATCGTCTTGGCGGTCGGGACGTCGGCGAACGGCGGCCACAGCAGCAGCTTCGTCAGGCCCGCCTCCCGGTAGCGCTTGAGCATGTCGGTGACCTGCGCCTGCGAACCGACGAGCAGGTTCGTCGCCTTGCCCGCCGGCGTCTGGTCCATGTCGACGTCGGTGATGACCGTCCAGATCATCGAGCAGACCTCGAGGTCGTCCACGGTCCGCTCGGTGTCGAGCGCCTCCAGTTCGCGCTGCATCCCGGCGCGCCACGCGGCGATCTCCTCGGGCGAGTCCTGGATGCCGATCCAGCCCGCGAGGCCGTACTTCGCGACGCGGCGGGCGGCCCGGCGCATGTCCTTGAGTCCGCTGAAGAAGATCGGCGGGTGCGGCTGCTGGACGGGCTTCGCGCCGAAGCCGCTGGGCTCGAAGTCGGCGAACTCGCCGTGGTACTCGAAGACGTCGTGCGTCCAGATGCCCTGCATGATCTCGATCGTCTCGCGCACGTGCGCGTGGCGGCGGGGGAACAGGTGGGCGACGCTCGCGGCCGCGAACTCCTCGGGCATCCAGCCGGAGCCGACGGCGACGTTGAGCCGGCCGTTGCACAGGTGGTCGATGGTGGCCAGCTCGGCGGCCAGCACCCCCGGCGACCGGTAGGGGGTGTCGATGATGCTCATGCCGATGCGCACCGTCGAGGTCAGCGCGGCCAGCCAGGGGATCAGCGGCATGCCCTGCAGGAACTCGCCGCGCGACGACACCGGCAGCTGTTTCGGCAGCTCCGCCATGAGGCCGAACGCGTACTGCATCTCGGCGCGGTCGGACGACTCGGGGACGATGATCCGGTCCAGCGTCCACACCGACTCGTACTCGAGGTCTTCGGCCAGCTTCGTCAGGTCGACGAGCTCCTGCACGGTGATCTTGTCGCGGAAGTTCGGCAGGTACAGGGCGAGATCCATGGTGGCTCCTTCGGTGATGCCGGTGGGTGCGGGCTTACGTGGCGGTGAGGGTGGCCCGGATGTCGGTCTTGAGGATCTTGCCGAGCGTCGAGCGGGGCAGGTCGGGCCAGACCTCGATCTGCTTGGGCGCCTTGACGCTGCCGATGCGCTCCTTGACGAAGGCGGTGAGTTCGGCGGTGTCGAGCACCGCGCCGGGTTGCGGCTGGACGACGGCGGTGACGCGCTCGCCCCACTTCTCGTCCGGCAGGCCGATCACGGCGCAGTCGCGGACCGCCGGGTGGGCCAGGAGCGCCTGCTCGACCTCGGCGGAGTAGACGTTGAACCCGCCGGTGATGACCATGTCCTTGGCCCGGTCGACGATGTAGAGGTAGCCGTCGCCGTCGAGGTAGCCGATGTCGCCGGTGTGGTGCCAGCCGCCGGCCGAGACCTCGGCGGTGGCCTCCGGGTTGCGGTAGTAGCCGGCCATGACGAGCGAACCGCGCACGCAGATCTCCCCCCGCTCGCCGGGCGGCACCGGCCGGCCGGCGTCGTCGAGGACGGCGACGGTCACCAGCGGGGCCGGCAGGCCGGCCGACGACATCCGGGCCGTGGCGATGCTGCCGTCGGCGTGGCGATGCTGCGCCGGGGAGAGGGTTGAGATCATCATCGGCGCCTCCGACTGGCCGAACAGCTGCGCCATCGGGCCGATGCGCTCCAGCGCCTCGGCGAGCCGGTCGGGCGAGATCGGCGCCGCGCCGTACCAGAAGCACTGCAGCGAGCCCAGGTCCGTGCCGGCCAGCGCGTCGTGGCCGAGCACCATGTAGATCAGCGTCGGCGGCAGGAAGGTGTGCGTGATCCGGTGCCGCTCGACGAGCTCGAGGAACTGCCCGACGTCGGCATGGTCCATCACGACGACCTCGCCGCCGAGCGACAGGATCGGGAAGCACAGGACGCCCGCGGCGTGCGTCAGCGGCGCGAGCGCGAGGTACCGCGGGCGTCCCTCGAACGGGTAGCGCATCAGGACGATCGCGGTCATCGTCTCGAGGTTCCGGCTGGTGAGCATGACGCCCTTGGGCCGTCCGGTGGTGCCGCCGGTGCCGACGAGCGCGGCGACGTCGTCGGGCGGTTCGACCTCCACCGGGGCGTCGTCGGCGGCCGCGGCCAGCCAGTCGTCGAACCCGACGGCGCGCTCGTCACCGTCGCCGAATCGCACCAGCGTGGTCAGCTTCGGCAGCAACGGCGCGATCGCGGCGACCAGCTCGTCGAAGGCCGGCTGATAGAGCAACACCGCGCAATCGAACAGGTCCAGCAGCTCGGCGTTCTCGACGGCGGCGTTGCGCGGGTTGATCGGGCACCAGACGGCCCCGGCCCGCGAGATGCCGAAGACGCAGGAGAACGACGTCGGATGGTTGGCCGACAGGATGCCGACCTTGTCCCCGGGCATCACCGCCGAGCGCCGCAGCGCCCGCGCGACGGAGTGCGACAGGGCCACGACCTCGTCGTAGGTCCGCGTCTGCCCGTCGAGGGTCAGGCAGGGCGCGGACCCGTCCAGCGACGCGCCCTTGTCGAGATAGAAGCTCAGCGACATCGCCGGCTCCGCCCCGGCCTCACATCCCCATCCCGCCGTCGACCGGCAGCCCGGCGCCGTTGACGAACGCCGCCTGGTCGGAGGCGAGGAACACCACGGCGTTGGCGATGTCCTCCTGGGTCGCCAGTCGCCCGGACGGCGTGAGGCCGACCACCGCGGTGACGGCGTCGTCGGGCGAGGCGAAGAGCCCGCGCTGGGCGACGTCATTGGCCAGCCCGATGCCCATCTCGTTGGCCACCAGCCCGGGGTAGACGCAGTTGACCCGCACGCCGTAGCCGAGCTGCCCGCTCTCCATCGCCGCGACGCGGGTGAGCCGGTCGATGGCCGACTTGCTGGCCGAGTAGAGCGCGATCGACGGGAACGCGATGTTCGCCGCCACGGACGAGATGTTGATGACGACGCCGCCCTTGCCGGCCGCGCCGTCCGGTCGCATGGCGCGGAAGGCGTGCTTGATGCCGAGCGCCGTGCCGACGACGTTGACGTCGACCATCCGCCGGGCGCCCGCGGCGTCGAGGTCGACGAGCAGGTCGGTGACCTCGAGCCCGGCGTTGTTGACCACCACGTCGAGGCCGCCGTGTCGCTCGACCACGGTCGTGATCGCCGCCTCCCAGGACGCGTCGTCGGTGACGTCGAGGTGGACGAACCCGTGCCCGTCGCCCAGCGCCGAGGCGACCTTCGCGCCGCGGTCGTCCTGCAGGTCGGCGACCGCGACCGTGGCGCCGGCGGCGGCCAGCGCGTGCGCCGTGGCCTCCCCCAACCCCTGCGCGCCGCCGGTCACGAGCGCCGTCCGTCCGGCCAGGTCCGTGGTGATCATCGTCGACTCCTTCGTCCGGTGCGTGATGCCGGTCACCCTCCCGTCGACCTGGTCGCCTGTCAAGATTTTTCAGGACATTCGTCAAGAGTTCCGTGGACGGCCGTCAAGACCGGTCGGCTACGATCGCCCGAGCGGCAGCGCGACACGACCCGGGAGACGCGATGGCAACCACCGCGCCGGTACGGCGCAACCCGCTCGACAAGCACGACGAACGCCGTCGGGCGCTGGCCGAGTCGGCTCTGCGCACGCTCGGCGAGCTCGGCTACGCCAAATCGTCGCTGCGCGAGATGGCCGCGAACTCCGAGTTCACCCACGGCGTCGTGCACTACTACTTCGCCGACAAGCTCGAGCTGATCGTCTACTGCGTCCGGTACTACAAGGCCAGGTGCGTCACCCGGTACGACGACGTCGTCGAGAACTCCCGCAGCGCGGACGAGCTGCTCGCGGCCTTCGCCGGCAAGCTGCGCGAGACCATCGTCGACGAGGCCCCGATGCACCGGCTCTGGTACGACCTGCGCTCGCAGAGCATGTTCGAGCCCGCGCTGGTCGAGGCCGTCGACCAGATCGACCGCACCCTGGCCGAGATGATCTGGCGCGTCGTCACCCGCTACGCCGAGCTCGCGGACCGTTCGCTGGTGGTCGACGAGCCCGAGGCCTACGGCATGCTCGACGGCGTCTTCCAGCAGGCCGTGCTCGCCCACCGCGACACCGCCGACGACGCGCACCTCGCGCGCCTCGAACGGCAGGTGCACACGCTCGTCCCGCTGATGGTCGGCGCAGCCCCGCTCCGGTAGCCGCCTCGAGTCCGGCGTGCAGCAGCGTCAGGCGCGCCGTGCGCGTGACGCTGGTTCCGATTCCGCGGACGGCTTGCGGGGACTTACCGGACCGCGATCTGCTTGCGGCGTTCGGACAGCGCCCTACGCAGTGGCGTGCTGGGTCGCTTCGCGAGGTTGAGCGGCGGATCCAATCGAGCGAGCACCTCGGTCTCGATCTCGTCGATGGGGTCGCCGCTCGGCATCGGCACCGCGACGACCCGGAGGTGCGCGGTCATCCAGTCGGTCAACGTCACCTCGTCCACGGCGCCGCCCGCATGTGGCTGCAAAATCGCCGCGAGGGTCAGCCGGAAGGTCGAGAACTCCGCTCTGGCGCCGAGGTGCATGTCGGCGAGCCGCCCCCACAACGTGTTGGTGGACCGCCGGCCGCTGGGCCAGCGGGTCGCGCCAGCCTGGCCGGCGTAGATGAGGCCGGGCGGGATCGCGTGGCCGAGTCCCGTCGTCAGCTCCTCGGCGCCGAGGGCGTCGACCCACCAGGAGTACATCCCGGGCGTTGCCAGGGTTGTCCGCGATTGGGCAAGCAGCTCCGGGACGGCCAGCGAGTTGCTCGGTGTCAGGAGTTGTTCGATCAAAGCCTCGACGCTGATGTCAGCCGGGCCGGGCGGAGCGTGCGCCCGATCGCTCGGCCGGTCGTACCAGGCGAGGGTCGCGCCCATCGAGTTCGCGTCGACAGGATCGGTGACCGTGCTCCCGAGCGCCTCCAGTGGACCGCGTAGTGCGTTGACGTAGGCGTCTCCCGCGTGGATCTCGACCGTGCTGCCCCGCAGCGGCTCCACCTCAGCCAACTGCGACGCGACGAGCGCACCCCATGCCGCGCGATACCCAGCGCTCCGGTCCGCGAGGTAGCAGTCGTATGGCGCGATGACTTCATCCGGAGCGACGAGCCCGAGCCGCGCACTGACGATGTACCACCGGTTGCCCGAGCCCTCGGCGTAGGCGCGGCGACGTGCAAACAAGGTGCTGGTGTAGAGCTCCCGCGCCGGGGCCGCCGACGTCCGCTTCGACTTCACGCATCCGATCAGGACGATGCGGCGAGCGTCCGCCACGGTTCGCTGGATTCGATCCGGGCGCGCGGAAGCCTTCTGACTCTCGTGAGGCTGCGTCGTGGCATTCGGGTCGACCTGCCGGTACAGACCGTGACCGACCCGCTCCATCAGCGGAGGGAAGTGCGCCAGGTTCGCGTTCGGTCGCTTGCCACGCGTGAGTCCAGCGATGTACGTGCTGACCGTCGACTCGGCGATGTCCGGGTAGTGAGTGCGAAACCACCGCATGACATCCGCCTTCGCGAACGGCTGCGGCAGCTGCGACACGCAGTCGCCGAGCAGCTCGCGGACCGGGCGGTCGTACTTCACGACCGAGACGATAACGGGGACGACAGTCGACCAATGGTCGTCGATACCGTCGGCACGCCTTTCGGCGTAGCGTTTGGCCACCTCGCTGGCGCGAATCCGTAGGACGTGCACCGAGATGGCTGATGCCAAGAGCGGAAGAGCAAACCGCCGGTACCGGGTTGCCCAAAACCGGCTGGCGGAGGTGCGACGTCGCTACGACCTGGCAAGTCGGTTCCGCAAGGACGACGCTGTCCTGCTGCGCCGGATCGAGCAGCAGCTTCGCGATGCGCAAGACAGTGTCAGCCGCGCTCAGCGGGAGCTCGATCGAGCAATGCAGAGTCGCCGCGACCAGCAGCGAAGCGGCTCTGATGGGTCGGCTCGGTCCCGTGCGCCTCGTAACGAAGCGAATCGAGGCAGGAGCGAGCGCCAGATACGGGAACAGCGGAGCGCGTTTCTCTTCGAGCAGGACTCGGGAGTTCACCTCACCACCGATCCAGACCTGGAGTCGCGTCAGGTGTGGGCCTTCCCGCACGGTGCGAGTTACCACCGCGCCGACTGTCAGGTCGTCACTGCTCGGCCCGGCGCGTGCCGGATGCCCGTAGCCGAGGCCCGGCGGCGACTGCTGGAGCGGTGTCGGCACTGCGCTCCGGACGTGCGGTGACCGTCCTCCCAAACAACCGCTTGTCCACGCGTCGTCCTGTGCTCACGGCCCCTGGCTGTCGGGTCCGGGAGAGCTCTGCTTGAGGCGCGCCGGGTCCGGTCGGCGAAGCCCCACGCCGGTAGCGGCCTCGAAGGCGTGGCCGACCTCGAGCACGAGGCGGTCCCGGCGGTGCGGGCCGACGAGCTGGATGCCCACCGGCAGGCCGGCCCGGGTGAGCCCGGCGGGGACCGACAGCGCCGGGCTGCCGGTGACGGTCACGAAGTAGGCCGAGCGCATCCAGTCCAGGTAGCTGTGCTGGGCGACGCCGGCGACCTCGGTGGGGTACTCCAGCGTCGCGTCGAACGGGGGCACCTGGCTGGTCGGCAGCACCAGCACGTCGTGGTGGCAGAAGAACTCCCGGACGCGGTGGAACAGCGCGGTGTGCAGCTGCTCGGCGCGAGCGACGTCCTCGCCGGTGAGCGCGAAGCCCTCCTCGACGTTGCGGACCAGGCTGGGCTTGACCCGCTCCGGCTGGGCGCGCACCAGGGGGCCGAAGGTGTGGGCGAAGCTCCAGGCCCGCAGCACCCGGAACGCCTCGTCGGCGCCGGCGAAGTCCGGGCAGGCCTGCTCCACCTCGCAGCCGAGCGACTCGAAGACCGCCGCCTGGGCGGTGACGATCTCGGCCACCTCCGGCTCGACCGGAACGGCGCCGCCGAGGTCGGGTGACCAGGCGACCCGCAGCCCGCGCAGGTCGCGGTCGAGCGGGCCGGCGAACGTGCTGCCGGGCGCCTCCAGCGAGATCGGGCAGCGGGCGTCGGGTCCGGCGATCGCCGAGAGCAGCAGCGCGGCGTCAGCGACGGTGCGTCCCATCGGCCCTGCGACGGCGAGCGTCTGCCATGCCAGGGAGTCCGCGAGGCTCGGCACCCGTCCGGGTGACGGACGGAAGCCGGCGACGTTGCAGAACGACGCGGGATTGCGCAGCGAGCCGCCCATGTCGCTGCCCTCGCACAGCGGCACGAGCCCGAGCGCGAGCGCGGCGGCCGCTCCCCCGCTGGACCCGCCCGCCGACTTCGACAGGTCGTACGGGTTGTAGGTCGTGCCGAACACCGGGTTGAAGGTGTGCGACCCGGCCGCGAACTCCGGCACGTTGGTCTTCCCGATCCCGATCGCGCCCGCCGCCCGCATCCGCGCCACCACCAGCGCGTCCTCGGCCGGCACGTGGTCAGCGAACAGCGGCGAGCCGGACGTCGTCCGCATCCCGGCCGTGTCGTGCGTGTCCTTGAAGGCCACCGGCAGCCCGTGCAGCGGGCCGACCTCGGCGCCAGAACGCAGCATCTCGTCGGCGCGGCGCGCCTCCGCGAGCGCCCGGTCGGCGTCCAGCGTCACGATCGCATTGACGACCGGGTTCAGCTCGTCGATTCGTCGCAACTGCGCCTCGACCAGCTCGACCGAACCGAGCTCGCCGGCCCGGAGCATGCCCGCCAGCTCGACGGCAGTGAAGTAGTGGAAATTCACGGAGCTTCCCTCGCTACCTGACGAGCCAGACCGTGACATTCTGCACGCAGCGAAACGCTCGCGCGCCCCTGACTGCATAGTGGCCAACAACGCTTGAGTTGGCTACAGGTCCGGTGAGCCTTCCCAGAAGCGTCGGCTACGCCGGCTACCCTCCGCGTCGTGGCCACCGACGTCGATACCCGCCTACGAGTGATCGACCTCTTCGCCGGCGCAGGCGGTTTGACCGAGGGGCTGCATCGAGACCCGTCGATTTCGGACTGTCGCAGCGGTCGAACTGGACGCCGCAGCGGCGGCGACATTCTCGGCGAACTTCGATGCCGAGGTGTACGCGGGTTCGATCGCCGAGTCGTTAGCACGAAAGCGGCCCGCGAAGCGCCGACGTCGTCGTGGGCGGACCCCCCTGTCAGGGTTTTTCTCTGCTCGGCAAGCGAGACGCGCGCGACCCGCGCAACTCCCTGTGGCGGCACTACGCAGCCAGCCTGGCGAACGCCCGGCCCAAGTGGTTCGTCCTCGAGAACGTGCCGGTGTTCCTCCGATCGGACCAGCTCGCGCTTCTTGAGGCGGAGACCGCACCGGACGGTATGTTGCGTGACTGGACACTTCGTTACACAATTTTGAACGCTGCGGACTTCGGGGCCCCCCAAGCCCGGCGACGTGCCGTCGTGATCGGCCATCACCGCGACCTCCCGTTCCCGGCTTTCCCGTCCCGACGCATGTCGGGCGCCACCGGACCGTAGCCGACGCATTCAGAGCCGCATGTCCCGAAGTTTCGGGGACTCAGCTGCCGAATCGCTGGATCGAGGTGGATGACGTCCTGTTTCCCGGGCAGTTCCGAACTCGCGAACTTCACGTCGGTCGCAACTACTCCTCCGTCACGAAGGCTCGCATCGACACATTCCGCCAGGCGAAATCGGTTCGACATTCCGGAGCGCCTTCTTCCGGAATGCTGGCGCAAGCACACATCGGGATGGGAGACGCTAGGGTCGCTTGCGCTGGAACCGTCTTTCGGTACGATTCAGACCGTGTTCTTCAAACCGGAGAAAGGACGCTACCTGCATCCGACCGAGGACCGCGCGATCACACACCTCGAGGCGGCCCTTCTACAGGGTTTCAACCCGAAACGCGTGTTGATCGGCACCAAGATCGAACTCGCCCGGCAGATCGTAATGCTGTTCCGACTCAGCTCGCCGCCGCCATCGGACGAACCATCGCCGCCGGCTGACCCACGGATGCAACGTGTAACACAATGCAGGGTGTACGAGATGCGGCCGTCCGCGCCACGGTCAGCGCCCGCATGTCCCGGCAGCGGCGCACAGGAACCTCGCCGGAGATGGCGCTGCGCCGGAGCTCCATCGGCGCGGGTTCAGATTCCGGTGAATTACGCGTTTCCGCTTGCGCGTACGCCGCCGGTGCGACGTCGCCTTCACGCGGCGACGTGTGGGGTATTCGTCGATGGTTGTTCTGGCGCGTTGCCCGGAGCACGCATCACTTCCGAAGTCGAACCGAGGCTGGTGGCAGGCGAAGCTCGAGAAGAACGTACGTCGCGACCGGGACACGGACGAGCAGCTAGCCGCTGCGGGTTGGTCGGTGATTCGGATCTGGGAGCACGTGCCACTCTCGGCAGCCGTGGACGAGGTCGCGGCCGTCGTCGCCCGACCATCGCCTAGCGGGTCCAAGAACACTTCGAATGCGCGTTCACCTCAAGTCACGGCGAGATCTTCCGATCTTGGTAAGGTCGTCGACCCTTCCAACAAGCCTGCGATGGGCATCATGAGGTCCGGAGGACATTGGTGGACGAATCGGCGCCGCCGAGAGTGAGCTCGGACGGCTCGTCATCGACGAGTCGAGACGTTGCCTCAACGCCTACCGCGAGAAGCCGAACCTGGTCGAACAGGACGCCAGTATCGAAATCTCCAACGTTGAGGGCGGCTATGGGCGAAAGCAGCTCCACGAGCTGATTCAGAACGGCGCCGATGCCATGGCGACCGGCGGACGAATCGCGGTCGTCCGGACAGGGTGGAAGCTCTATTGCGCGAACGGCGGAGAGCCTTCCGCAGCCCGGGTCGGGGCGCTGATGGCCTCTCACATCGGGACGAAGCGTGACGATCAAATCGGCGATTCGGCCTCGGGTTCAAGTCCGGTCTCGGCATCTCAGACCGCCCGGAAGTCGTCAGCCGCTCCGGCTCCTTCCGCTTCGATCGGTCCCGAACTCGAAGAGGATCCGAGAAATCGTCCCCGACGCCAAGCGCACCCCAGTGCTCCGCCTTGCAGAACCGCTGAACCCGGCTAACGCCGCGGCCCGGACCCTCTTCTCGCCGAGCTGATGACATGGGCGTCGACCGTCGTCCGCTTGCCCCTGCTCTCGTCAGCGACCTGGCTTCCGGACGCCTTGGCCGAGTTCCCGAAAGAGTTTCTTCTGTTCACGTCCCACGTGACTGAACTGGAATTCAGAGCACCGGAGCAGAAGGGCCGTTGCTTCGCAGCCGAACGTCGCGATGATCGAGTCACCATCGAGCACGACGCCGGGCGTGACGAGTGGGGCGTTTTCTCCGTACCCAGATTCCTTTGCCGAGGCCATGTCGGATCTGGTGAGATTGCCGGGCGACAGCGTGACCCTGTCGTGGGCGGTCCCTCGTCGATCGCGATCCGCAACCGGGCAGTTCGTCATACATCCCCACGTCGAGTCCCACGACGTTGACCGGCATCATCGACGCACCTTCAAGACAACGAGGACCGGCACGACATCCTGAACGGCACCTACAACCGCGAGCTGCTTCAGCCGTACTTCCCGGGCTGGTCGCGGACGCCCTGCCCTCGCTCGTCGACACGGACACCCCGGCAGCATTTTCGACATCCTTCCCGCCCGCGGACGGGAAGCTCGTTCCTGGGCGGACGACGCCCTCAATATTCCGGTGATGACCGCCGTCGCCGGATCACGGTGCATACCCGACCTCGACGGAGCGCTCCAGCGGCCCAGCGACGTGGCGCTGACTCCCGCATATTTCCCGAACATAGTCCGTGGGCTCACAAATGGTCAGCGGTACCCGGGCTCCCAACTCATGGATCCACCCGAGCGTCGACAGGGGTGGGACCGGCGCGCAAAGGCACCCGACTGTTCGACATGGTCGGCCGGGAAGAGTCGTCGGTGAAGGACTGGCTGGAAGCCGCAGCAGCGACAAGTCAGTCGGTTCGATGGTTGCAATTCAGTTGGCGAGCGTCGTCGAGCGATCGGAATCCGTCCTAGCCTCAGACGTCCGGGCCGCTAGGACCACTCTGACTGCGTCGGGAAATCTGACGCACCTCGGGCCGGTCATATATTCTTTCCTTCCGGCGCTCAAGACCGCGGCGAAAGATTCGCTGCTTCCGAGCTGGTCGCCGATCGAGACACTATTGCTGCTCTCACGGAACTGGGGATCACGCCGCTCGACGCAAGGCCGACTTCACGCGCATCGCGGAGATGGCAGACGTCGTCGAACGGGCGGTCAATCGTCTCTGGTCCTGGTTCGCGGGATGGATCAGGAGACGGCAGCTGCAGTCGTCGACCACTCCTTCGGCCGTGGCGGCGTGCCTGTCCGCACGCTGGCGGGCCGGGCCGCGGCGCTCCGCGACACGTTCCTACCGGGAACAGTCGTTCCCAGCGACGGGACCCGCGATGCCGATGTGACTCTAGACATTCGGTACCACGCCGACGACCTCGAACTCCTGGGCCAGCTGGGATCACTGAACGGCCCGCGGCCACCCAAGGCCGGTGTGCCCGACGAAAACTGGTACGAGGAGTGGGCAACCTTCGCCGTCAACCGTTATCTCGCTGAGGCATCGCGGCAGAGCCGAAGGCTCAGACCGTTCAGAGTATCAATCCCCAGCGGGCGCACCGCTTCCGGAATCGGCCGTTGCCTCGTCTTTCGAGCACAGGAAAAGCCGCCCTGAGCCGGGAGATCCTCGGGTTCGGTGGTGAATGTTGAGTGTCGGCGCCGACACCCGCAATGCTCCGCCCCCCATCAGAGTCGCGAACCCCGCGCTGTGGTGGTACGCCGGCACGGCGTTGTCAAGACCTCATTCGGCCTTGTGGCCGTCGAGGAAGCAGTCGCACCCACCCCGGGGATCCCCGATGATCTCCTTCCGGTACGGTGGAGTTGAACGCAATGCGATCGGACTGCCCGGACTGGAACCGGCGTCCGGCGTCGATGCCCGCGCAAGCTCGTCGCGCGGGGCAAGACCTCGCTACAGCCCGAGCCGCTGGCGTCCCTCTACGCCGCCGCCGCTCGCGCCGGCATGTCCAGACCCAGGCACCTTCGCGTAGGCGCGGCCGGAGAGCGGGTTCCCGCGTCGGAGGTGGCCGTCACGTGTGACCGTCCGACCTGGTCGCTGCTCTCCGGGGTGCGCGACGTCTTACTGACGGATGAACGAGACCTCGAAACACTTCTCGAATACTGGCATCTGGTCGATGCCGTTCGCTGGCGAGGCGATCAGTTCTTCACGCCGCCTCGGCGAAGGTACCTCGGTGCTCGAGCAGTTCCCAGGTCTCCGCGTGACCGCGGGCGGACGAGCGCGGAAGTGGAGCTGATTCCATGCTCCGATCTGGCCGTCGAGATGACGACGAGTGAGGCGGCTCGTCGACCATCGAAGAGTGTCGAACTGTGCTCGACGGCGACACTTTCTACTTCCTCGACGACATGACGGCCGAGGAGCTCCTCGTTGCTGTCGATCGCGAACTCGTCTTGGGTCTGGGCGAACGTCGCCGGAGCAGACGCTGGAGATCGGACGGCGCCGCAACGAGGACCAGGCAGCCGACGTGTACGGCGGGCCGCCACCGTTGAGGAGAAGCTACTCGAGTTGGCAGGCGAGGACGGCCTCCGCGCTCTGGTCCCCGGAGAAGCGGTCCGACTGGCCGAGCTACGACGAGGGCGTCGTAGGCGCGCGGAAGTCGCAGAATGGCCACGGGAGCACAAGGCAGCCAGCTCCCTCAAGAAGCTGAGCCCGATCATGCAGGACCGGGGCATGACCGTTCCAGCCCGATTCGCCGGCGGGAACCAGCAATCGACTTCGTCGAGCAGCTGGGCTTGCCGGTCGAGTACGCCGGAACGAAACAGAGCGAACGGCCGGAATTCGAGACCATCACAGGGCCGCTGCAACTGCCGCCACTGCACTCGTACAAGCCAAGACCGTACGTCGCATCCGAGCGATGCTCGCGTCAGCGAGGGCAAGAACCGCGGGCTCGTCTCGCTGCCGAGGGTTCGGGAAAGACCCGCGTGGTCGTGCAGGCCGTCATCGATCACATAAGGGAGGTCGAGCCCGGCGCGCTCGTGGTTTGGATCGCCCAGTCTGACGAACTGTGCGAACAGGCGGTTGAGACCTGGCGCTACCTATGGCGCGCGATCGGGCCGGATCGCAGGGAGCGACGTTGAACCGCCTCTGGGGCGGTAACTCGGCGCTCGGGTGCCGGACACGCCGCAGGTCGTCGTGGCGATCGACGACAAACTCGCTGTTCTGGCGCACCGGAAGACACACGAGTGGCTGAGAGAGGCGTCGATCGTGGTGGTGGAGTAGGCGCACACATCGATCTCGAAGACCTACACAGGTTTGTTCAACTGGCTGGGCCGATCCCATCGCGAGCGAACCCGCCCCGTTCTCGGGCTCTCGGCGACGCCGTTCCGCGGGCACGACGAGGAACAGACAAGAGGCTCGTCAACCGGTACGACGACAATCTCCTCACGGATGACCTGTTCGGCGGCCGCGATCCTCACTCGGCGCTGCAGGAGATGGGGATCCTCGCCGGGGTGAAGCACCGCTCCTGGA
Source organism: uncultured Actinomycetota bacterium (assembly GCA_963776855.1). Classification (GTDB taxonomy): domain Bacteria; phylum Actinomycetota; class Actinomycetes; order Mycobacteriales; family Jatrophihabitantaceae; genus Jatrophihabitans. The sequence continues at coordinate 796,831 of CAVZOC010000006.1, forward strand.
AGGTATGGACATCTCACTCGGCGCGTCGCCAACGCCGACGGACGAGAAGTGAGTCTGCTCGAGTCACGCATCGACATGCGAGAGGTCGCGAGCGACACCGCGAGGAACGAGCGCATCCTGAGCTCGCTCTTCGCCCTGCCCGGCGACACCACCGCACTGGTGTTCGCAGCTTCGATCATGCATGCTGAGCAGCTCGCCGCGGTCCTCCAGGTGGAGGGCGTGCCGGCGAGGGCGATTTCGTCGACGACACCCCCCGCCGACCGGCGTACCTGGATCGAGAAGTTCCGCCAGGGCGACATCGGTGCTCACGAATTACAACGTCCTGTCGCAAGGATTCGACGCTCCGCGGGTGGGCGCGTGTACGTGGCCCGTCCGACCTTCAGCCCCAACCGCTATCAGCAGATGATCGGTCGTGGACTACGGGGGGCGATCAACGGCGGTTCCGAGGAGGTGCTGATCGTCAACGTACGTGACAACGTGGACGCCTACGGCCAGCAGCTCGCATTTCATCATTTCGACCATCTTTGGCGGACAGCCTCAGTCTGCAACTGGACTCCGAACAACTCGCAGTGGTCGAGCCGCGCATCCCACCGCGTGCTCGTCATCGCTGGGGCCGGACGGAAAAAACGGAGGTCGTCGCTCGTCGCGTTGAATTCCTTGGTGAAGAGCACGGGCTCTACGGCATGGACGAAGTCCTCGTCCTCTTTTTCACGCGCCGCTGTGGCCGCTGTGCGACCCGAGTCGAGTCGACGACAGCTAGGGCCGTCGGCGTGTCGACGTTCGATTCCTTCGCCGCGCAGACTCTGCTTGACGCTGGACTCGACTTGGCCGAGTTCAGGGGTTTCGACGCGCGTGTCGGTGCTGCGAGCGAAATCCTCCGGAGGGAGGCCCCGCAGCGGCTGACAATGCTGCGCCACGTCGTCCTCGACGAGGTGCAGGATCTCGTCGGCGACCGCGCGGAGCTGGCCCGCGCCCTGTTGCAGGTTGTCGGGCCGGAATGCGGTTTCACGGCGCTGGGCGACCCGATGCAAGGCATCTACGACTGGCAGTTGGAGAACTCCGCGGCGGGTACCACCAACCAGGAGTTCCTGTGTGCTCTCGAGAACGAGCTGGGGGCCCATCGCACTTTTCTTGCGACGGACTACCGCGCACGCGGGCCAGAACCGCGCGAGGTCGTGCAGTTGGGCGGCCGCCTGGCGAGCGCCGAAACGGACGCCCTGGCCCGCCAGGAGCTCGACGAGGTCGATGCCCAGTCTCCTGAGCATCGGCCCGACGTCGAGAAACGCCGGCCTGGTACCTGGAAACAGTGAGACGACCGCGGTGCTCACGCGGACCAACGGCGAGGCGCTCAAGATCTCCGGCGACCTCCGTCTGGTCGGCGTCGAACATGTACTGCGACGCGCCCTCGAGGACGCCGGCGCTGTGGCATGGATCGCCACAGTGTTCGCGGGTCTCGACAGACAGCAACTCACCGCCGACCAGGTGCGGGCGTCGATCGCTGAAAGGACTGACATCGACCCGGACGAGGGGTGGGTGGCCCTCAAGACCGCCGAAGGCGACCTGCGTAGTCGAGACAGTTTGAGTCTCTACCGACTCCGTCGCGCGGTCGCCGCCCGGGCGTTGCCCCTGGAGTTGCTCACGAAGGACGACGGCGCGGTGGTGGTCTCCACAGCTGCGATCGGGGTGAAGGGCCTGGAATTCGACCGCGTGGTGTACGTCGACCGGCAGCGCTGGCACCGTGGCTCGGACGTTCAGGCGGACGTCCGAGTCGACTATGTGGCTTTATCGAGAGCACGGGACGAAATTCTCCGTACCGAGGCGTCCGCCTGGATGAGGAAGGACCGGCGTACGAGACGCTGGACGGCGCGCAAACGCAGCAGGCCCGACTTTGCCTGGGCGATGGAGACGCTCGCGCACGACGTCGAGGTCGCCGGGCCCGCGGGCGCGACATCCGATGCGGCGCGCGAGATCCAACAATGTCTCGGTTGAACGGACGTCGACCGGCGCCCCGGTCCACGGAGTACTCGATCGGAATTCGTCGAGGGACGATCCGGTCTACGAACTGATGCTGGAGGACGGCTCGCCGATCGGCCGTACTTCCGACGACTTCGGCCGCGGCCTCGTCAGCGTGTTCGGCCCACGTCGGACGGGGGCAGTTTTGGCCGTCGTACCTCGACGGCCTCGCTCTCACCGCCGTCGAAACCGTGGCAGGCGGCCCGGAAATCACCGCCGAGGCCGGCCTCGCCGGCACCGGCATGTGGCTCGTGCCGAGACTGTCCGGCATGGCGAGGCCCGACTGGGCCGGAGAGGAACGGCACAAAGGTCGACTTGGACGCCGAATACGCCTTCCGCGACGAGATGGTCCGCCGACTTGAGGCCGACCTCATCGGTCCGGCAGGCGACGTGAACGAGCTCATCGACGAAGAGCCACTCGATCGGTACATCGTCGGCGTGCTGTGGCCCGTGACCGAGGAACCACAATCGGACACCGCCGTACGAACCGGTGTCGGGCGAAGCCGCTGCCGACGACCAGCCCGAAGACACTCCGATCGCGCAATCCCACGCCCGCGGTACCCGAGTTCGATCGGCATCACGTTCAGCATCGACACGAGCGTTACGTCTTCGGTAAGCGTCAGTTGCCGGGCAGCTCCGGTATGTCTTGGAGGACGGGGAGCCCACCGAGTACGAGGCCGCGGAGCAACAGCACAGTCGTTCTCGCCGCCGGCGTAGATCGCGGCCCGGGCGGCGACGTCACGAGGTTCGCCACGAGAACTTTGTCGTTGGGCTCATCGAATCCTGGGTGTGAACAGAGGCCGTGGCGGAAGGTCTTGAGCTGCCCATCATCGTTCGCCCGGCCGATTCGGACGGGATCGTGACCGTCACGACCGCACTTCGGAACATCAGACCTGGCGCAGGCGTAGGAGGGCGTGACGCGCTGAGCTGGTTTCAGCCCGAGATCGTCGCCGACGTCCAAGCGCCGGCTTTCGTTGACCGCGGCGCGATGCGACATGTCCAAGGCGACACCGACTTGGAGACCGCGGCGCTGCTGTACCGGAACAATCGCGCTTTTGCAGCCGGCCACGGATGCGCTGCGAACTGGAGTCATCTCAGTGCGGATGGCCGCCGAGCGGGCCAGGTGCGGAGCTCGTTCGTCCCGCGTGTCGAGTTGCAGCGAGCCAAGTCGAATCGCCTGCCGGGCCTGAATTCGGCATGGAGTTCCTTTCCGAAGCATCAGATGCCGAAGTGGTGGGATCTCTCGACGGACTGGTCGAGGCCTATCGCGGCTGGATCGAGGAGCGACGCTACGAGGTTGTGGCGTCCGAAAACCTTCCGGACGAACTCGCGTCCGTGGCGGAGCGGCACCTGCAGCAGGCCAAGCTCGCCGCGGACCGAATCGCGGCCGGCATCACCGTGCTTCGCAAAGACCCCGACGCCATGACCGCGTTCTGTCTGATGAACGAAGCCATGGTGGCGCAACGGCGGCGCCAAGTCTGGGTTCGCAGCGGCGCTCACGGAGCGATGGCCGAGGACGAGCACCACTGGCGACCGTTCCAGCTCGCGTTCATCCTTTTGAACCTCGCGGGCCTCAGCGACCCGAACCACCCAACCGCGAGGTGGCCGATCTTCTGTGGTTCCCGACAGGTGGCGGAACCAGAAGCGTACCTCGGTCTGATCGCCTACACGGTGTTGTTCCGCCGGCTGAAGTCGCCGAACGCACGAGGCGTTTCCGCGATCATGCGGTACACCCTCCGGCTACTCACTATCCAGCAGTTCGAGCGTGCGACGACGATGATGTGCGCGCTCGAACGCGTCCGTCGCGGCCGTGAGGACGTTCTCGGCCGAGCAGGATTCTCGATGGGCTTGGTGGCGCGCGGCGACTCCGAACACCCTCGACAACGCGGCAGTCCCCTAGGAAATGGCACGCGGTCAGGAGCTCGGTGAGGGCAACCCAATGCAGCTCCTGCGTTGCCCGTGGTGCGGTCGGACTCTGGACGTCGAGAAGTACCGGGTGACCTCGGGGCCGGACAGGCACTTACGAATCGCGTGCGGAGCCGCCGAATGTGACTTCGGGTCCGGCCTTCCGGTCCATCTCGTCGACGAGGACGTGTACGCGGCACGACCGGAGCTGCTCATCGGTATCGTCGACAAGTTCGCCCGCATGGCGTGGTCTCACGATATGCGGCGCTTGTTCGGCCTGGACGATGAATCCGTTTCCCGGCCCGAGCTCGTGTGCAGGATGAACTTCACTGATCTCCGGCCCACTCGGTTCATGGTCGGCCTGTACGAGACCGCTGTGGACGCCGCGTGTGGTGCTGATGCGGCTCAACCGAACGAGGCGATGCGTCGACCGAAGGTGATCGCGTCGACGGCGACGATCAGGCGAGCCGAGAAACAGCTACGCGCCCGTCTTCGCGCGCCGCGCCGCGCAGTTCCCGCCGCCGGGAATCGACCCGGACGAGTCCTTCTTCGCCGAACTCGCGGCGCTGCCGACGAGCTCGGGACCCGCGAGTACGTCGGTGTCATGGCCCCCGGTTCGAGCCATCAGACGCTGATGATCCGGATATAGTGGCTGCTGCAGAGCGCTCAGGACATCGAAGCGCCGGACGAGATGCGAGATCCGTACTGGACGCTCGTCGGCTATTTCAACAGTCTTCGGGTGCTCGGTTCCGCTTATCTCCAGATCCAAGACGACGTCAAGACGCGACTGCGAGTGCTGGCGGGCCGCGAAGGGACCTTCCCCCTCCCCCCCCGCACTGTCCCTGCTCCGTCGGAACTCACCAACGCGTGTCTCGAAGGAGATTCCGCACCGCCTGAGCCAGCTCGAGAAGGACGTCACCTCCGGCGAGGCGGACGACGTCGTGCTCGCGACGAACATGATCTCGGTCGGTGTCGACGTCGATCGCCTCGGATTGATGGCGGTCATGGGGCAACCGCAGTCGAGTGCCGAGTACATACAGGCCACGAGCAGGGTGGGACGTCAGCACGCCGGGCTCGTAGTCAACATCCTCAATGCGGCGCGGTCACGTGACCGATCGCATTACGAGACCTTCGTTCCGTTCCATCGCTCCGTCTACCGAGCCGTAGAGGCGACGAGTGCTACACCGTTTGCCGCCCGAGCGCGCGATCGCGGACTGCACGGGGTTCTCGTGTCGCTCGCGCGTCTTCTGTTCTCGGCGTTGTCGTCGGACTCCGGCGCAGCGCATGCACCGTCCCACCGACGAGAGCTGGATCAATTGGGAGCTCATCGCCCAGCGGGCAGCTGCAGTCTCAGACGAGGGGGGCGACACCGAGCGCGACGTGGACGCCTTGGTTCAGACGTGGATCGATGCAGCCGAGGAGCGCCCGGGCCTGCAGTACCCGCAACCACCGCAATTGGAGGGCGTCGTTGCATCGAGCCCGCCGACGCCCTTACCGAGGAAGAGATCGATCACGGCCACATGGACGTCCCATGGCCAACATTGCAGAGCCTTCGCGACGTCGACGCGGAAAGCACGTTGTACGAAATCCCGTTGAAGAAGGTGCACTGATGGCGAAGAAGCCCACCGCACGCCGCAGCCAGCTCGTCTCGACCTACGGCGTCGGTGGCCTCTTCCCCGCCGAGAACGCCAGTCTGATGATCGCCGGGTTCGACCACTGGTCGGCCGTCCGCGCCCCATACCTGCGCCCGAACCGCGCCTCGCCCGCTCACTCGGCGTGCGTCGGCTACTACTCCCCGCCCGCCGGCGGTACGAAGGACGTCCCCGTCATCCGATTCCCACTCTGGCAAACCTGCTCGAGCTGCAACCGCATCGGCAAGCCCGGACTTCCGGGCATCCTGGGGTCGGCCCCTCTGCGGATTGTGTAAACCGGAGAATCCGCTGACGCCCTCGCGGCTGGTGGTCGCGTGCGAACGCGGTCACATTGACGACTTTCCCTACTTTCGGTGGCTGCATGCGGGCACGGACGCGTCGGCCGATGGGCAGCACGAAATGCGGCTCGTGGCACGAGGGCGAATCGAGCTGGCCGACATGGAGCTGAGCTGCTCCTGCGATGTGAGGCCGCGGCGGCGAGCCTGGACGGGCCCCTTCGAAAGCGGAGCGCTCGCCGGGCTGTACCGGTGCGCCGGAACTCGACCGTGGCTAGGTTCGGACGCTCGTCAGGACTGCACCGAAACCCCACGGACACTCCAGCGAGGCGCGAGCAGCGTGTGGTTCGCCGCATCCCGGTCCGCCATCTCGATACCGCCTTACTCCGAGGCTATCGCACGGTTCGTCGACCAGGAATGGTCAGTGCTGCAGATTCCGTTAGGTTCGGACCAGGTCGTCGCGGGCTTCGTGGACAAGTCCGGCGGCCGGTTCACCCTCGAGGAAATCCGCCGCGAAGTGGCACGCCGTCATTCCGACGAGGAGGACGAGGCGCCGACCGACGAGTCGCTTCGGCGCGACGAGTATCGCGCCCTTGTCGAGGGAATGCCGCCGAGAGAACGTGACTCGGAGTTCGTCTCACTGTCGCGTGAAATACCTGAAGAGCTAAGCGGTGTGATCCAGTCGGTCAGAAAAGTCACCCGTCTGCGTGAGGTCAGGGCACTGTACGGGTTCGCCCGTCGAGCCTGCAAGTGGTCCACGTGATCCGAGGTTGTGCAGCCTGAGCGCGAACGAGGTGGACTGGCTCCGGCTGTCGAGGTGATCGGCGAAGGGAGCTTCCTCGCACTCGACCCGGACGACGTCGATGCCTGGAGCCGAAGAGAATTCGCGCAAGCGCGGCAGAAGCGCCTTCAGCAGGCTGCGGATCGCGCAGCCGCCGCTGCGGGTCTCGCCGTCGGCCGGCAGGTCGACATCCGCCAAGTCATGATCCACACGCTGGCCCACGTCCTCATCGACCAGTTCGCCCTCGAAGCGGGCTACCGGGCCTCGGCCATCAGGGAGCGTTTTCGTCGGCCCCCGGGATGGCCGCAGCGTTGTTGTACACCGCGACCTCGGACTCGGCAGGCAGCTTGGGCGGACATGCCGCACAGGCCGAGCCCGACGTCCTCGGACCGATGTTCCTCGACGGTCTGCAGCGGTTGGCCTGGTGCTCCGCCGACCCCGTCTGCATCGAATCCACCGGCGCCGGACCGACGGGTTGAATTTGCCTCCTCCCACTCCTGCGTCTTGTTCCCGAGACATCCTGGAGGAGATGAATCTGATGCTCGATCGCGCCGCTGTTGGCACCCCGAACCGGTCTCGTGACGGCTACTTCAGCGAACTTCTGGTCTGACGTCCTCGGCCTGTCAACGGCAAATCGTCGTCAGAGGCCGAAAGCTGTTTTCGCCTTCCTGCTGGGAGTCAGCTCCACGGCCTTGTAGGGCACCGTCGAAATCTTGGTCTAGTCCGATGTCCAAGAGAGTGGTTCGCCCTGGCCTGCACACGCAGCTCCTGCACCGCTCGAGATCACTTGAGCCGAATTTTGGCCGGCTAAAGACATTCAGACTCTCCGCAAGACGACGAGCTCGTCGCGCGCCCGGGTGGCGGCGACGTAGTCCAGCGATCGCCGCCGCAGCTCGGCATCCGCCCGTTCGGTCGGATCCATGGCATCCAGCCGGGACCGCTCGGACGACGAGATGTAGCCGACGTCGGCAAGGACGACGCGGGAGAACTCCATACCTTTTGCGCGATGCCGCGTCATCACCAGGACTCGGTCGTCAGGAGGCGACTCGCGGTCGACCGCGAACGCCTTGACGCCGCTCTCGCTGAGCCGCTTGGCCACGCGGTCGCGCTGCCACCGGTCGTGGACGAGGACGGCGATCGTGGCGGCGTCCACGTCCTGGTTCAGCCATTCCCGCGCTCGTCGGACGATCTCACCGAGTTCGGCTTCCAAGCCGGCGACCGAAACCACGGTCGGCTCCGGTCCCGATCGGGCGGAGCGGTAGCCGGTCGCCTCCGGCTGGTCCTCCAGGTCGACGTAGTCGCCGCCGTCGAGGATCGACATCGCCCACCGCAGGTTCTGCGCGGTCGTCCGGTAGTTGAGGCGCAGGCGACGTGACCGGCCGCGGATGTTGATGCCGTAGCGGCTGAGCACGACCCGCGGACCGTAGATCCGCTGGTGGGAGTCCTCCGCGATGAACAGATCGTTCTTCTGCTCGGGGACGAGAGCCCGCAGGAACTCGAACTGCGAGGGGGTGAGGTCCTGCGCCTCGTCGACCAGCGCGTGATCGGCCGGGGCGTCCTGCGGATGTGCTGCGAGGTGCGCGGCGGCCACCGCAGCGGCCTCCGCGAAGTCGAGCGAACCGTCGACCGCGCCCTGCGCACGGTATGCCTTGATGAGCGCCCACACCGCGGAGCGCTTGGAACGGTCGAGTGCTACGCCGCGGCCTGGGCGCCGCACGCGCAGAAATTCGGCCTCGGTCTGAACTTTGTTGGGCAGCACTATCAGCGCGTATTCGGTGGCCAGGAAGGTCTCGTTGGCGATCTCCGACGGCAGGTCGGTCGAGGTCGACTCGAGTACGGACGCCCACCGCCCGGGTGGAGTACGCGTTGCGGGCGCGGACCGCGTCTCCCCCAGCACCGACCCGGTCGCGGTATCCAGCCCTTCGATGTCAGCGGACTTGATGACCGAGGAGATGAGCGCGTCGATGCCGGCAACGTACGTCCCCGGGCCTCCCGGTGTCGGGGCGAGCGGCAGCGCGGGGTCGAGCCGTCGGAGCATCTCCCGGAGCGATCCGGCGAGGTTGGTGGTGTAGGTCGTGACGACGACGCGGGCAGCCGGGTCGTCCCGCGCGAGCCGCCGCGCGCGGTGCACCAGCACGACGGTCTTCCCGGTCCCGGCCCCGCCGCTGAGCCGGAACGGCCCGTTGGAGTTCTGCTCGACCCAGCGGCGCTGTTCCGGGTGCAGGAAGACCCGCCAGGCCTCGAAGTCCCCGCCCTCGATCACGCGGCGCAGCTCGTCCTGACCCTCGATGATCGCGAACTGGGTCCTGGCGGCGGGTTGCTGCAGCGAGGCGATGACGTCGGTGTCGGAGCCGGTGGCCTCGGGCCGGCTCAGCTCCATCTCCTGGACGATCTCGGCGACCGGTTGGCCGACGGCGAGCGCCAGCAGGATCTCCGAGACCCACGACCGTTCGTGGCGCTGGGCCAGCGCCCACACCTCGTCCTCGCCTGGACAGGACAGTGCCTCGTCGGCGATCGGCTCGGGCAGGCCGAGGGTGTTGACGAGCTCGTCCCGGGTGCGGCCCTGCTCGACCAGCAGCGGCGCCGTCTCCGGCGCGGCGAGCGACTTCTGGACGGGTGGTGAGACGAGGGTCGGCGCGGGTTCGGCGGGTTCCGGCGTCTCCTCGAACTCCGGCAGGCCGTTGACCGGGTTGACCTTGAGCGTCAGCCGCTCGGCGATCTTGTTCGCCTTGTCGTGCGGCCAGATGCCGTGGACGACGTAGTAGGCCTCGCTGTCCTTGTCGAGGCGGAACAGCACCGCCCGCCAGAACTGGTCGACCCGCCCGGTGCGGACCCGCGGGTCGATCGAGGCGTGGATGGGCTCGATGTGCAGGCCCGGAGTCGTGTCGTCGGTCCCGAGTTTCTCGAGGAACGACATGGCCTTGGCCTTGATCGACCCGTCGAGCTTGCCGTCGAGTTTGGTCATCACGATCGTGGGCATCAGCTCGTCCTTTCGGCCGTCTCGGCCATGCGTCGGCGGAGCGCCGCGACGATGGCATCCGGATCGCCGTCCACCACGATCCAGCCGGCCTCGGTTAGCTCGGCCCGGTCGCCCTCGGGCATCTCGTGCACGTCGACGGCCACCTGGTACTTGGTCCAGGAGAGATCGAGCATGATCCCGCCCGGCCCCTCGTGGCCGACGGCGGGAGGCTCGATCCCGGCGTGGGCGGCCAGGCCTCGCAGGAGAACCTGCTCGACCGGTTCGGCGTCCTCGTAGACCGCGAGCCACTGCTCGTCGAGCTTGGCCCACTCGTCCGCCGATTCCTCCTCGGGTTCGGCCTCGGGCGTCACGACTTCACCGGCCACGCGGCTCAGCGTCGTGATCGTGGTCGGCCAGTCCCGCAGGGCGAGCGCGTTGGACAGTCGCAGCCACATCCGCCAGGCGTCGGCATGCGTCTCGTCGAGCGCCTCGGTGCGGTCGTCGAGCACGACCGCCACCTCCACCGTCTGCTCCACCAGCGCGATGCGACCGCCAGCGCCCCGTGGCGGAAGAGCGCGACACGGCGGGGGCCGCTCAGGCCCTCGTCGAGCAGGACGCCCCGCGCGACCTGCTCCAGCGAGAGGTCGGGATCGACCTCGATCAGCTGCCCGGCCGCCTGCAGCAGACAGCGGCACCGCCCGCGCCACGGTTGCGGTGTCCGTCCGGCGTCGGTCGGGTGACCCAGGCGATGAGCCAGTCGACCGGCCTCGCCCGCAGCGCTTCGTACGCAGTGGCGGCGCGCCATGAACTTCGGTCGCGACATGAGTTGCGAGGCCGCGGCCGCCGAGAACCAGGGCGGGTCGCCGGCTCCGCTCGCCGCAGAGATCGGCAGCGACGACAGCCAGGACGATGCGGCCGGTGTCGCGCAGCATCTCGCGCTTGGCGGCGTCGTCGGCCAGCCGGTTGTGCAGGGCGGTGGCGTGGAAGGCGCGCCCGTCGGTGAAGATCGGCGACGGGCGGCACAGCGGTGTCGTGCGGTCTCCAGCAGGAAGTCGGGCCGGCAGTCCCAGCGCCATCACCTGCGGCGTCAGCGTCCACTGCCGGCGATCGCCGGGCAGCGTGAACCGGACGGTGTTCCCCCAGCGCCCCGGAGTGAGTTCGATGGCGGCTCCGGTGGTCTCCAGCCGTTGCAGGAACGCCTGCCGGAACCGCTGCTCCAGCTGCGACTCGGCGTCCTCGGCCGGCGGGTTCGTCGGTGACGTCCCACTGCGCCTCGTCGGCCGTGTCCGTCGTCCCGGGCGAGCCCGAGCAGCGTCCGCAGGTGCCGTTCGGCGGCGGCGCGGGAGACCCGGTTCACCGCGCCCGGGGGCGCGAACGGCAGCAGGCAGCGGTGGCAGGCCAGCCGGTTCTCGTGCGCGGCAGTCGCAGTCGCGCACCCGCTCCCACGCCCGCACCAGCAGCGTCGCGCAGCCGCTCCGGGTCGGCGAGCTCGGCCAGGTAGCCGGTGCCGCCGGGGACGAGGTCGTGCAGCAGGATCGCGTCGTGGTTGTCGGTGCCGTCGGAGAGCGTCGGCTCGACGACCTCGTTCGATGCCGAGGTGGTCGGGGTGGCCGCCGAGCTGCTCGCGCAGCCCGAGCAGCACGGCGGCGGCCAGGCTGGGGACGGCGAAGTCGTCGCCGAGGGTGACCGCGTGCGGCAGCCGGAGCAGCAGGCCCTGGGTCTGCAGGGTGCGGGTCAGCGCGACGTCGATGTTGTGCTCGTCGGCCGAGGTGCGGTACCGGCACCAGGGGCGGTGCTCGTAGCCGAGGTTGCGGCCGGCGTCGATGTCGAGCTTGCCGCAGCCCGCGCAGACGCGGAACAGCCCGGCAGTCGCTCCTCCCCGGCGAGGGTGCGGTGGCTGGCCGTGCGCCGGGCATGCCGAGGTTGAGCCAGCGCATGGTCAGCTCCGAGCGTAGGTGCAGCCCAGGCCGACGCCGTCGGCGTACCAGCGCTCGGCGATGCCGGCCGGGTCGACGTCGGCGGCGGTGACGAGCTGGAACCGCTTGCGGATCCGCTCGTCCCGCCGGTCGGAGATGGTGGCCTCGTCACGGCGGATCTCGGCGGTGACGTGGGTCAGCTCGACGACGTCGAGCCGCTGGCCGGTGTCGGCGATGCCGGCGCTGCCGCAGCGCGGGCAGGTCGCCGGGGGCACGCTCCTGACGCCGGTGAGGCCGATGTCGTGCGCCGTAGCCGCAGGCGCGGGCAGAACACCCACGGCCGGATCGCCGCGCCGTCGAGGCCGAGGTCGATGGCGTCGATCGCGATCTCGTAGCCGCGGGCGTAGAAGGTGGCGCCGGGAGCGAACTCGCGGATCGCGTGTCGCTGGCGCCGCGCTGGATCTGCGCGTGCTCGGTCTGGAATCGCCGGTGTCCGGGTCGGTCCAGCTCACGCCGACGTCGAGGACGACGGCGTCGTCGAGCAGCGTGTAGTTCGGCAGCACGCCGTGCTCCTCGAGGACGCCGATCCAGTACTCGCCGCGCAGGTGCGCCAGCTGTGCCCCGGGTGAGCTTGCGGGCGGCCTGCGCGGACGCGCAGCGCCCGCTGGTCGTCGTCGGTGGCGGCCGGCGAGCTCGGCCGCTGCTCAGTTCGGGCAGCAGCGTCGTCGATGCCGGTCGCAGCCGGCGCTTCAGCGTCTGCGACGGTCGTGCTGCCAGCGCTGCGCTGGCCGTCTGCGCAGATGGGCCGGCGAAGCTCGCTGGTGCCGCGGTCCGCCGGCGTGGCGCGCCCAGTCGCGCAGCGCCTCGACGACGGTCGTCGGCGAGGCCGTCGAACGCGGCGAGGAAGCGGTCGAGGTGGCTGTCCGGCGTCGCTGCTCGGCAGTGCGGTGAGGTCGCCGAGGAAGGTGCCGGGCTCCGCCGACCCGATCGCCTCGGCCGCGCGCTGCGGGTGCGGCCGCGTCGCGGGTCGCGGGCCAAGCGCGTCGACCAGGTGGGCGACGTACTGGCGGCGCAGGATCTCCTCGGCGCTGCAGGTAGGTCGCGGGTGGGCGGACCTCGCCGTTGATCACCGACAGCGGGTCGCCGAGCTTGGGCAGCTGCTCGCCGCGGCCGGTGACGTAGGCGAGGTTGAGCGCGTTGCCGGTGAGCCGCCCGGCGCGGCCGACCCGCTGCAGGTAGGACGCGACGGTGCGCGGCAGCGAGGCGAGCATCACCGCGGACAGGTCGCCGATGTCGATGCCCATCTCCAGCGTCGGGGTGGCGACCAGCACGTTGGGCGCCTGCGGGTCGTCGGCGACGGCCTTGAAGCCGTCCTCGTAGGCGAGCCGCGTCTCGTCGGTCGAGCAGGCTGGTGTGCTCGCGGGCGACGACGCGGCGCATGTCCGGGCGAGCGGTAGAGCTGGCGGTAGAAGTTGCCGGGTGCAGCGCGGCACGGCGCCAGCCGGCCGCGGCAGCGCACGACGAGGCAGGGCGCGCCGTCGAGCTGGTCGACGACGGTCGGCGTGCCCGGCGTCGTGCGCCTGGCAGGTGTCGCAGACCAGCAGGTGCCGCCCGGCGGCGAGGTCGGCCTCGGTGGTGGGTGCGACGACGACCGCCGACGGCGGCGATGGCGTAGACGGTGGCGCCGGACTGCGCTGGTGCCGGCGCTGAGCACGCCGTCGCGCGGCGAGCCGGTCGAGCAGCAGTCTGGTCAGCCGCGCCGCCGTCGTGCGGGGCTGACGTCCAGCACCCGCGAGGCCCACTGCGCGTACCAGGACTGCGGCGGAGGTGACCGGGTCCGAGGTCGTCGGCCTTCGACGGGTCGGTCCGGCCGCCGACGCGGGGATAGCCGGGCGCGGGCCGGCCGGGCGGGAAGGCGGGCATGCCTGGCCGAGCGGGGCCGGCCGCCCCAGATCGGCCAGCGGGCGCCGTCCTCGCTGGATGTAGCTGTCGAACCAGGGGTGGTCGATCGCGCCCTGCGCGCGCATCCGGTCGAGCACGCCGCGCACCCAGCGCGACCAGTGTCGCGTCGGTCGCTCGGCGGGCCGTCGAGTGCTGCCGTGCCAGGTCGTAGCTCGGCGATCGCGGCGCGGGCGACGCCGGCCATCCGCTCGGCGTCGGCCGGCGTCGACCTCGGCCGCGGCCGAGCCGGTGAGCTCCAGGGTGCGGCCGATGCCGGGAGTTGAGCCCGAACTCCAGCGCGGCGTCGAGCGCGAGCCGCTGCCGGACGCGGCGTGCGCACCTCGGCGGGCACGGCGCGAGCGGTGTCGGCCTTCCAGAAGGCGCGAACGAGTCGCGGTCGGCGCAGTCGGGCGGCAGGAGCCGGTAGCGCGCGAACGGGTCGTCGCCGGCCTCGGCGGATGACCTCGTCGACGAGCTGCGTCCAGCGGCTGCGGCCCGTCGGCGACGGCGTCGCGCAGCACGCGCGCGCAGGGTCAGGGTGTGGGAGCGGGCCTGGACGAATCCGGCGCGGTGCGCGGCGTCCTGCACGGAGTCGGTGAAGACCAGCGCCTTCTTCTCCCGCGGCGTCGAGGCGTGCTCGACCCGAACAGCGTGCGACAGCGAGACCGACAGCAGGGTGGCGATGGCGCTGCCCGAGGAAGCGGATGGCGTCCTCCTGGCCGCAGGCGGGGCAGGTGTCCTTGCGCGCGTCCTCGTCGGCGTCCGCGCCCGAGGGTGAGCACGGGCAGCACCCAGCCGTCGCGCGAGGTCGGGGTCGTCGGCGTCCGGGCGGCGGCGTTGCAGGGTCGCGGCTCGCGGACGGCGAACCAGGCCAGCCCGTCGACCGCGTCGTGCGGTAGCCAGCTCGCGCTCGGCCTCGGCGGCGGCGTAGAGCAGGGCACGGAACCGGCCCTCGCCGGCTGACGTGGTTGCGGCGGATGTGCTCGTCGTCGGCGGTCGAGGCTCGTCGCCGACCGGGGCGAGGCCGACGCCCCAGCCGGAGCGGCCGCAGTGCCGGCAGTAGACGGCCGGGAACGACGGCGCGGACCTCGTCGCCGTCGTCGCCGGCGATGGGCGGGCCGTCGTCGCCCCAGCGGAAGCCGGGCGTCGGAGTCGGCGGCGCGGTCGATGCGGGTGAGCTCGCGGACCCACAGGTGCGCCTCGACCGACGGCGCGGCGCGGCCGGCCGACCGCGCGGACGTGGCCGAGCGCCGCGACGAGCTGGGCGAACAGCCGGACCCAGCGTCGCCGCGGCCGTGGCGGCCGAAGGAGGCCGTGCGTCGAAGACGCGGGTGACCAGGTCGTCGAGGGCGATGGCGTCGCCGGCGCTCGGCGAGACGCGGCGCACGCAGCGGGTGGGCGCGGACCAGGTCGAGCAGCAGGTCGGGCGTCGGCATCGCGGGCGTCGCGGTCGTAGAGCAGTCCGAGGACGCGGGCGGCGACGTCGCTGCCGTCGGGGTCGTCGCCGAGCTCGTCGAGTGCCGCGCACGGCCTGCGCGGGATCGATCGCCGCGGTCGTCGACCGGTGTCGCACCCGCGGGCGGCGACGCGCTCGGCGGCTGCCCGCCGACCCACTCGTCGAGGCCGAGCCGGGACTCGGTGACGACGGAGTCGTGCGTCGAACGGCTCGCCGAAGACCGTCTCGGCGAAGCCGAGCATCGCCGCCGGGTCGCCCTTGTCGCCCGAGGGTGGCGGAGGTGGCGACCGGGGTGATCCGGCCAGCGGCCGGGCCCGGTCGTCGTCGGTGAGCGTCGGGTCGTCGTCGGGCCAGTGACTCTTCAGCGCCAGGCCGAGGCGGCGCAGCAGCATCGCGACGTCGGTGCCCTGGGCGCCGTCGTAGGTGTGGAACTCGTCGAGCACCAGGTACTGCAGGCTGGTCGGCGCGACTGCTCGCCAGAGCCGCTGGTCGTCGTGACGCAGCAGCAGCTGGTCGAGCATCTTGTAGTTGGTGAGCAGGATGTCCGGCGCGGTGTCGCGGATGATGGCGCGGTCGGTGATCAGTCCGTCCGCGGTGACCGTGGTCGCTGGTGGGGCCGCTGCTGCCCGGTGTAGAGGGCGGCGGTGACGCCGGCGAGTTCGGCGTGCTCGGTGAGCAGCGCGGCGAGGCGCTGGGCCTGGTCGTTGGCCAGCGCGTTCATCGGGTAGAGGATCAGCGCCTTGGTGCCGGTGACGCCCGTCGCGCTTGGCCCGCAGCACGTGATCGAGGATCGGGTAGAGGAACGCCTCGGTCTTGCCGGAGCCGGTGCCGGTGGTGACCAGCGTCGGCAGCGGCCGGCGGCGCTGCCCGCCGGCCGTCGCCGAGGCGAGCCGTGTGAAGGCGGCCGCCTGGTGGCCGTAGGGCGTCGGAACCCCTCGTACCAGTCCAGCGCGTCGCGCCAGCCCGCCGTCGGCCGGCCGGAACGGCAGCCGCAGCCGCACGTACGGGCCCTTGAACATCCCGGTGTCGGCGTCGGAGAGGAACCGGTCGAGGCCGTCGCGGGCGTCGGCGTCGGACAGCGCGAACGTGGTCGTGAGGTAGTCGATCAGGCTGCGGCGGATCCGGTCGGCCTGAATCGTCGGCAGCAGCTCACTCATCGCGGATCACCCTGCCAAACGGAGCAAACCTCCGCGCATCGGCCGCAGCACACGAGCGCAACCACCGTCATTCGAAGGAGAGCTTCTTGCAGTATTCGCTGTGGTCACCGACCTGTTTGGTGACGTCGACATTCTTGATCTTCGCCAGCTTGGTCGTCATACCCACATAGCCCGCGGCAGCCTTGCCCGCTTCGGCGAAGGAGTAGAAGAAGCGCAGCACCTTGTCCTGGCGGGAGTGGTAGTTGTACACCCGGGTGCCGACGCCGGCGTTGAGGCGGCTCCAGTCGCCCTTGGCGTTCCGGGCGGCGCCGAGCAGGTGCATCTCGCGCACGGTCGGCGCCGACCCCTTGGTGCCGAGGGCCTCTGCCGCGCAGATCATGGCCCGGGCGCCGAGGCTGTGCCCGACCAGCACGACTTCGTCCATGTCGGTGCGGGCGATCAGGTCCGAGACGGCGACGCCGGTCTTGTTGGCGCGCTGCCGCGCACGCAGCCACGGGTTCTTGACGAGGTCGGCGGCGATCAATGCGCCGCCGATCGGGCTGGCGATCCTCGCGGCCTGTCTTGCCGGCCCTCATGACCGCCTTCTTGATGAAGGTCGAGGCAGCCGCTCGCCCGACATTGGCGCCGAGGACGAAGCTGAGGTCCGCGAGCTCCTGCGCACCCCAGTGGACGCGGTAGACCGGGGAGTCGGGGTACTTCTCGGTGACGATGCGTTCCCAGTCGCCCCACCCGCGCTTGCCCTCGGTGAGGAAGCCGGAGCAGACGACGACCGGGACGCCGGAACCATCCGTGAGTCTCTCGATGTCGAAAGACTTGTCCTGTCCCACGTAGGCGCTGGTCAGGCCGGCTCCCATCACGCCACCCAGGCTGCCGCCGGCGGCGGCGACCACGGCGGCGCCGCCCGCCATGCCGAGGCCGCCGGAGGCGATGGAGCCGCCCCCGAGCAGTGCCAGGCCGTAGCTCGTCGCTGCCGCACCGGAGTAGCTGCCGATGGTCGTACCGATGAACCCACCCACCAGCGGAGCGGCCGCCAGGCCGACGCCGGTCATCGCTCCCGCCGCCACGAGCGCGAACCCGGCGACCTTCGTGGTTTTCGCCAGGTCCTTCTTACGGAACTTCAGCAGGTCGGCGTAGTCCGCGAGGTCGTCGATGCGATCTGCCCCGCCCTCGAAGCTGGGCAGGTCGTGCCGGTGTTCGGCGCAGTACCGCGGTATGCGAATCGCACCGAAGCCGCGGGTGGCCATGTTCGTGCAGCGCAGCGCGATGCAGGGACTCGTGGCGGCACCGCAGCCCTGGCAGAGATAGGTGGGCATCGACAAGCCGCCGTCGACCTGGCGGTGCTCCGCCTGGGCGAAGCAGGCCGAGCACCAGTCCGTGCGCTTCTCGGAGCCGACCTTGTCGACGAGGTCCGCGATATTCCGCGCGAACACGGCGTGCGTCTTCGCCTGCTTCTCGAGCTCGTCCCTGGTCCGCTGATTCTTCTTGACCCGGCGCTCCTTCTCGGCGCACGCATAGGCCCACAGGTTGACGGTGAGCACCCCGTTGCTCGTCAACCGGTCCGCACCGGTGAAGGTGGGGATCAGCTCGTCCAGGTCACCCTGCGCGACCAGTTCCCACCCGTGGCCGGTGCGCAGCGTGGCGCGCATTCCGCGGTGACCGACGGGGGCGAATGCGATCTCGGATTCAGGCATGGCCGCCATGCTGCCCGGTCCCGCCGACAATTTCGCGGGAACCCATATCGCTCATGACCGCTCCGCCAGCCGCCGCTCGAACTCCGCATACGCCTGGCGCATGTCCGCCTCGCGGTCGAGGGTCACGAACGGCAGCTCGTAGGTGTAGGTGTTGCCGGCCTGGTTAGTGGCAGTCCGCTCCTCCTCGGTGATTCGCTCGCCCTTCTTGCGCCAGACCGTCAGCACGCTGTTCGGCACAAGCCGGCCGTTGGCGTCGTAGAAATACACGTTGTGGTCGTAGCCGTAGAGGACCGCGAACTGGGTGCGGTAGATCGTGCAGAGTTCGTCTGCCGTTACGCCCAGCATGAGTGCTACCAGCGCGTCGATCTCGACCTGCGCCTGCCGTCGATCGGCCGCAACGCGTAGCGGTGTTTGGGCGGCCCATGACCCCGATACCTCGTGGAGCGGGACCTGGACCAGCGGCGTATTTCCGGTCCACCGATCGGCAGTGAACGATCGGTCGAAACCAGCGGACCACAAATCGGCGTAGGCATCGGTTATTGCGTTGCAGCGCAACACCCGCAGCATGAGCTCGTGGCTCAATGCGTGGTCAGATACGAACGGGAGCCTCAGAAATGACGCGAAGTAAATGTCTCCCTTCGGCACCGCTCGGATCGTAGCGTCGAGGAGCAGAGAACTGGAAAATCCCGCCAGCCTGGCGAGCACTCGATGGTCGTTGACCGACGCCGTGAAGACGGCGTTCACGTGAGCCGCCCCGGGCGGGACAAGAGCAGGGATCAAAGTGCGCTCGCCGGTGTTGGCGGCCATGCGGCGCCAGGCGATGCGGTAGTGGTCACGGGCGCTGGTGGTCGATCCGTCGGGGCGTGGTGCGTCCAGGTTCGGTGTAAATGACCCGGACTGGGTTCCTGGTTGGTGATGTCAGGCGACGGCGCCGACAGTTCCTGGATGGCGATGGCATCGGTGTCGGTCTTGGGTCGGATTGGGGTTGGTGGGTCGAGCAGTTGGTGGCGTAGGTCGGCCAGCACTCGGGTGGCGGCGGGTGTCATGGTCATGCCGCGCGAGGCGTGAGGCCGGTCGAGTACGGCGCAGAGGAGGTTGAGACAGGAGGTTTCGCCGGGGAGCTGGCGGATGACTTTGACGCGGCGGCGGGTCTCGCCGAAGGTGCGTTCGATGAAGTTGGAGTGTCGGATCCGCTTGTGGTGCTCGGCCGGGAAGCGCAGGTAGCTGGTGAGCTGCTCGCGGTCGGTGAGCAGGCATTTCACTGCGGCGGGGTAGGCCCGCTGGTACGGCTCGGTGAAGGAGTCGATGCGTCGTTGCACGGCCGCGACGAGCTCGTGGCCGTGCGTCATCGCGGCGGCGAGCAGCTCCTCGACGTCGAAGATCGCCCATTAGGCGTAGAGCATCTCGCTGTGGGCCTCGGCGGGCAGCTTGGACAGTTAGTTACGGGAACGGTGGATCAGGCAGCGTTGCCGCAGCGAGCGCGGCAGCGCGGTCTCGGCGGCGTTGATCAGCCGGCCGCGCCGTCGGAGATGACCAGCAGCGGCGGGCGCAGTCCCGGGCCTGCAGTTCGTCGAGGAAGTCGCCCCAGGCGTCGGTGGACTTGCTGCCGCCGGCCGCGAGCGCGACGAACACCGGCGCTCCTTCGGTGGTGATGCCCCAGGCCGCGAGCACCGGCTCGGCGCGGGCGCCGGGGTGCATCTTGAACATCGACGCGTCCAGGAACAGGTAGTCCAGCTCGAGATCAGCCAGCGAGCGAGTCGACCAGCGGTCGAACTCGTCGCCGATGGCCTGGCAGACCCGCGACACCGTCGACTTGCTCAGCGCGGCCTCGGCGCCGAGCGCGTCGGCCAGGGTGTTCTCCACATCGCGCACCGACAGCCCGCGCACGAACCCAGCGATCACCAACGACTCCAGCGCGTTGGACTTGGTGACCGTCTTACCGAACAGCTGCGAGGCGAACCGCTCGGTGGTGCCGCGCAGCTTGGCCGCGCGACCGTGACCGGCCCGGCCGTGGTCTTGATCGTCGTGTCCTGGTAGCCGTTGCGCGAACCTGCCCGCGCGTCGGGAACGTCGGCGGCCCGCTGGTAGCGGGCCGGCCTAGGAACACCTCGACCTCGGCCTCCACCGCGGTCTGGATGATCAGCCGGGCGCCCAGACGGGCGACGTCCTCGATAATCTCGGTCAGCTCACGCGAGCTGTCGAACAGGGCATCGATCTCGCCCCGGATCCGGTCGGTGGGAGATACTAGTGCAGACACGGGCGTAGTCCTTCCTTCGCTGAGTTGGTAGCTCTTGAAGGAACCTACGTCCGTTGTCATTTACACCCGGGCTGGGACGCGACCCGATGAAGTGTCTCTACCTGGTCACCCGATCACTGGACCCCACCGGGCCAGGGCCGGGCACGATGGATGATGCGGTGGAAGCCAGCGCTCAACGCGTTCGCGATCACCTTCGCCGACCGATTCCCGGCCGCCGAGACCTACTGATGGAGACCGCCGGAAACACCGTTAGCGCGATAGACCCTGTGGCCGGACCCCGAGAACTGATCCACTCGGTGTGAGAGTTGTTCATCGGTGGGTGCAGGCCGCAGCGTAGACCGCTGGGGCCAGGTAGCCGAGCGAGCTGTGCCGCCGGCGGTGGTTGTAGTCGTGCTTCCAGTCGGTGATGACCACGCGGGCTTGGGCCAGGGACCAGAAGAGGTTGATGTTGAGGCATTCGTAGCGGACGCGGGAGTTGAAGGACTCGACGTAGCCGTTGCGCCAGGGTTCGCCGGGCGGGATGAACGATAGGAAGACGCGTTCGCCGGCCCAGTCGGCCATCGCCTCACACGCCAGCTCGGGGCCGTTGTCGCAGCGCAGCACCGACGGGTAGCCACGCTGGAGGGCGAGGCGGTCGAGCTCGTCGATGAGGGCGTCGGCGGTGAAGGAGCGGTCGACCAGGCTGGTGAGGCACTCGCGGGTGTGCTCGTCGATGATCGAGACGAGTCTTGATCGGCCTGCCGTCGGTGGTGGCGTCGAACTGGAAGTCCACCGCCCAGACCTGGTTCGGGTGCATCGGCGCACGGCCGGTCGGCCGCGGTGCTGGTGCCCACGCGTTTGCGGCGTCGACGCTGCGGCACCCGCAGCCCTTCCTCACGCCAGAGCCGCTGGATCTTCTTGTGGTTCACGAGCCAGCCCTCGCCGCGGGCGTCGGCACAGGCGTTGCGGAACCCGCGGCGCGGATGGGCCTTGGCGCAGTCCCGCAGCCAGGACCGCAGCGCCGCGTCCGGGTCGGCCGGCGTCGTCGAGGCTGGTGCGCGCCGTTGCGTCGAGCGCTGCTGGCCGGTGACCCGGCAGGCGAACCGCTGCGAGAGCCCCATCGTGCGCATCAGGTGGTGCACGGCAGCCCGGCGTCGCTCCGGGCTCAGAAGTTTCCCTCGGCGATCTCCTTCAACGCCGCCTTCTGCAACTCGGCATCGGCCAGCAACCGCTTGAGCGTGGCGTTCTCCCGCTCCAAGTCCTTGAGCCGCTTCGCGTCCTCGGCCTTCAGCCCGCCGAACTGGTTGCGCCAGCGGTGATAGGTCGCCTCGGACACCTCGAGCTCGCGACACACCGCCGCCAGATCCTTGCCCTCGCCCAACAGCCGGTCCGCGGTCGTCAACTTCCGCACCACCTGCTCCGGTGAGTGCCGCTTCCTCGTCGCCATGATCATCGAGCCTCCGCCCGCACACGGGCATCCAGATTACTACTGTGGAGAGAATCGCGGTCCAGTGGGTGTAGGCGGCGTCGTACTTGGCGCGGTCACCGGCCGGCTTGTAGGCGGTGACCGGGATCGCGTCGGGGGCGAGGGTCTCGAAGTCGGTGGCCGACCAGTCCTGGTTGTGCAGCATCGTCTTGTTCGGCGTCTTGTAGATCGGCGTCGCGACGAACAGGTGCGGCCCCTGCAGGATGACATCGTTCCAGGACTCGGGCTCACCCCACGAAGTCTCGAAGTAGCCCTTGGTCCGGTCGTTCTTCTCGTGCCAGCCAGGCGAGAACTCCAGCCCCAGCTCCCCGATGCGCGGCGCGCGAGCCAGCTTGTCGAGCACCGCTGCCACAGACCGGTTGACCGCGTACACCATGCGAGTGCGACGGACCGGCACGTCGTCGCTTTCGAGCACCGCATGCCACGTAGCGAGCGTGCAGTCGTCGACGGTGATGATCCGGCTCTTGTGCGGCCGCAGATCCCAATTGCCCTCGGGGTCCTTCAGGCCAGGTTCTTGGCCCTATCCGTCGTGATCGAACGAGCGCTGCACCGTGTCCGGGTGGTAGAGCGACGTGGCCATGAGGAAGTGCGGCGCGTCACGATCCGCTGCGTAGACGTGCACTCCATAGGACACATGATGGTCGACTCGAAGTGGCCTGACCCCGATTCGTCGATCCACGAGTAGTGAGAGTCTGGATGCCCGTGTGCGGGCAGGAAGGCTCGATGATCATGGCGACGAGGAAGAGGCACTCACCGGAGCAGGTGGTGCGCAAGTTGACGACCGCGGACCGGATGTTGGGCGAGGGTAAGGATGTGGCGGCGGTGTGTCGCGAGCTGCGGGTGTCCGAGGCAGACGTATCACCGCTGGCGCAACCAGTTCGGCGGGTTGAAGGCCGAGGACGCGAAGCGGCTGAAGGACCTGGAGCGGGAGAACGCCACGCTCAAGCGGTTGCTGGCCGACGCGGAGTTGGAGAAGGCGGCGTTGAAGGAGATCGCGGAGGGAAACTTCTGAGCCCGGAGCGACGCCGGGCTGCCGTGCACCACCTGATGCGCACGATGGGGCTGTCGGAGCGGTTCGCCTGCCGGGTGACCGGCCAGCAGCGCTCGACGCAGCGTCGCGCGCCGGCATCGACGACGCCGGCCGACCCGGATGCGGCGCTGCGGTCCTGGCTGCGGGACTGGGCGAAGGACCATCCGCGGCGCGGGTTCCGCAACGCCTACGCCGACGCCCGCGGCGAGGGCTGGGCGGTGAACCACAAGAAGATCCAGCGGCTGTGGCGCGAGGAGGGTCTGCGGGTGCCGCAGCGTCGACGCCGCAAACGCGTGGGCACCAGCACCGCGGCGGACCGGCCGTGCGCCGATGCCCCGAACCGGGTCTGGGCGGTGGACTTCCAGTTCGACGCCACCACCGACGGACGACCGATCAAGACTCGTCTCGATCGTCGACGAGCACACCCGCGAATGCCTCGGCGGCCTGGTCGACCGCTCGATCACCGGCGACGCCTGATCGACGAACTGGACCGCCTCGCCGTCCAGCGTGGCTACCCGGCGGTGCTGCGCTGCGACAACGGCCCGGAGCTGGCCTGCGAGGCGATGGCCGACTGGGCCGGCGAACGCGTCGGGCTGTCGTTCATCCCGCCCGGCGAACCCTGGCGCAACGGCTACGTCGAGTCGTTCAACTCCCGCGTCCGCGACGAATGCCTGAACATCAACATCTTCTGGTCCCTGGCCCAAGCCCGAGTCGTGATCACCGACTGGAAGGACGACTACAACCACCGCCGACGGCACAGCTCGCTCGGCTACCTGGCCCCAGCGGTCTACGCTGCGGCCTGCACCCACCGATGAACGACTCTCACACCGAGTGGATCAGTTCTCGGGGTCCGGCCAGAAGAGCTGCAACTCGTTGACGAACTGCCAGTGCCGTCGCAAGCGCAGGTACGTTGCCTCGCGTAATGGGGCCGCCTTCTCGTCGGTGAAGTGGGTCTCCGGGTGTATGAGCTCCGACCGCGCCCGCGGGCGACGTGTGACTCCACGTCCGCTCCATGAAGCAGCGATAGGAGTCGGGTTGCAGCCCCGCAAGGTGCGGGTACTGGGGCGTTGAGCCGAGGAAGTCTGCGGTCGACGCGACGTGCCTGACCCCGATTTTGATCCACGTGTAGTGAGAGTCTGGTTGCCCGAGTGCGGGCAGGAAGGCTCGAAGAGGATGGCGACGAGGAAGAGGCACAGCCCGGAGCAGGTCGTGCGCAAGCTGGCGAAGGCGGATCGGATGCTGGGCGAGGGCAAGGACGTCGCGGACGTCTGCCGCGAGCTTGGAGTGTCCGAGGCAGACCTACTACCGGTGGCGTAACCAGTTCGGTGGGCTGAAGGCCGATGACGCCAAGCGGCTCAAGGACCTGGAGCGGGAGAACGCGACGCTGAAGCGGCTGCTGGCCGATGCGGAGTTGGAGAAGGCCGCGCTGAAGGAGATCGCGAAGGGAAACTTCTAGGCCCGGAGCGCGGCGGGCTGCCGTGCACCACCTCATGCGGCGATGGGTCTGTGTGAGCGGTTCGCCTGCCGCGTGACCGGGCAGCACCGCACGACCAACGGCACGCAGCCGGCCGCGACGACGCCGGCCGACCCGGACGCGGCGCTGCGCGCCTGGCTGCGGGAGTACGCCAAGGACCACCCGCGGTGGGGGTTCCGCAGCGCCTACCACGACGCCCGCGCCGAGGGCTGGGACAGTGAACCACAAGAAGATGCAACGGCTCTGGCGCGAGGAAGGGCTGCGGGTGCCGCACGCGGCGCCGCAAACGCCTGGGCACCGCCACCGCGACCGACCGGCCGAAGGCCGATGCGCCGAACCGGGTGTGGGCCGTCGACTTCCAGTTCGACGCCACCACCGACGGCCGGCCGGTCAAGATCGTCTCCATCATCGACGAGCACACCCGCGAGTGCCTCGGCGGCCTGGTCGATCGCTCGATCACCGGCGACGCCTGATCGACGAGCTGGACCGCTCGCCGCCGAGCGTGGCTACCCGGCGGTGCTGCGCTGCGACAACGGGCCGGAGCTGGCCTGCGCGGCGATGGCCGACTGGGCCGGCGAACGCGTCGGCCTGTCGTTCATCCCGCCCGGCGAGCCGTGGCGCAACGGCTACGTCGAGTCGTTCAACAGCCGCATCCGCGATGAATGCTTCAACATCAACATCTTCTGGTCCCTCGCCCAAGCCCGCGTCGTGATCACCGACTGGAAGAACGACTACAACCACCGCCGGCGGCACAGCGCGCTCGGCTACCAAGCCCCAGCGCTCTACGCTGCGGCCTGCACCCACCAATGAACGACTCTCACACGAGTGGATCAATTCAGGGGTCGGCCGTCGTGCCGTCGACAACCAGGTCTTGCACGCCCCGGATGGTCAGTGTCTCCTCGCGCTTGCGCTGGCGCTGCGTCTCGCTCGGCTTGAGCTCCAGCTGCCACCACGGATCGCCCTCGGCCAGCAGCGCGTCGACGTCCGACGTCGGCCGCACCCACGGCGGGTTTCCGACCTGCAGGTCGAACCCGCCGCGCGCGAAGACCGGCGCGAACTCGAGCTCCCAGTGGAAGAAGCCCTGCTGCTCGGCGACCCGCTCGCACACCACCAGCCACGGGTGTCGCCGCGTCACCGCCTCGACCGGCAGCGCACTGGCGAGGTTGAGCTCCCAGGCCTCGGCGTCGCCGAGCTCGTCCCAGCGTCGTCGCCGGCGACCAGCGTGTCGTAGCCCGGCCGCGGTCCGGCCGCGGGACTCGGGGCTGCGGCCGAGCAGCGCCTGTAGCCCGGCGATCCACTCTGCCAGGGTCGGCGGATCGACGCGCTTCGGCCCGGCGTCGGTCCGCACGGTGACCGTCTTCTCGGTGAGCGGCCAGAACCAGAGCGCGCACCAGGCGTCCATGACCCGCGCAGCCGCCGGTAGGCGCCGTCGGCGTCGGCGAGGGCGGCCTCGATCTGCTCCCGCTGCACGGCGCCGCCGGCGGGCAGGTCGCCGGCCTCCCAGACTCGGATGGCCCGGCGGATCTCCTGCTCGGCGATCTGCAGCCGCCGCAGCGCGAACTGCCACAGCACCTCGACCCGGTGGGCCAGTTCGGACGAGGTCGTCCAGCTGCGCCTTGGTCGGTTTGGCCGCACCGACCGGCGCCAGTCCTTCAGCGCCTTGGCGCGTCCGGCACCAGCGCGGCGGCTTCCTTGGCGTCGGCGGCGGCGCCCCAGCCCTCGGCGGGCAGCAGGAAGTGGTGGATGCCGCGATCGCAGGCCGCTGCCGACCGCGCCGTTCTCGACGTCCTCGGCCAGCGTGGCGAGCGGCACGTCGCGCGGCACGCTCTTCAGCCACGACTTGTCGCTGACCTGGGTGCGGCGGTAGACCGCGCGGCGGGCGCCGATCAGCGAGTTGCCGCGGCGCAGGTGCAGCCCGAACCAGGGCGCGGACAGGTCCCGGCGACCATGGTGTCGAGCCAGAGCGAGATCTCGGCCAGCTCGACCGCGGTGGCGTTCAGGTCGACGCCGTAGACGTTGTGCAGCGCCAGGTAGGCCTTGACCCGCTGCAGCTCGCGCGGGTAGTCGTCCGGGTCGATGCGACGCCCGAGCTCGTCCTGCCGGCGTTGCAGGTACTGCGTCGGCGAGCTGTCGGACGGCCTCGATGGCGAAGGCGCCGGAGCCCAGCGCGGGCTCGCAGACGGTGAGGTCGAGGATCTCGGCGGCGCGTGGTCGTCCGGCCGTCCTGGTCGAGCAGTTCCGCCAGCGCCTGCCCGACGGTGAAGCGGGTCAGCACCTCGGGGGTGTAGTAGGACGCGGACTGCTGGCGCTCCCGGCCGGCGAGCCGGAACACGAACGTGCCCGCGCCGGTGCAGCACCGGCACGGTGCTCGCCGGTCGTCGAGGTCGCTCGCTGTGACGAAGTCGGCCTGCGTCGATGCCGTCGGCCCGGTCGACCGGCACGACCCAGGAGCCCTTGCTCGCGTCGCCGTTCTTGGCGACCTCGTACAGGTCGGTCTCGGCGAAGAAGCCGGTGTAGGACATCAGCCCCTCGTAGACCGCGCCGAGCTGGTTGATGCCGAGCTCGGCGTAGGAGATGAAGCCGCGGTCGCGTCCGCGTTTCTCCTTGCTGCAGCAGCAGGTGGCGCAGCACCTGCTGCAGTGCGAGCGTTGCCCAGCCCGACCTCGTCGATGAGCTCGGTCGCCTCGGGGCGGAACAGGTCGGCGCGCAGCGGGTGGAACTCCAGGCCGTCGGTGAGCTGGTCGCCTGACTCGTCGGCGTCCGCCGCGTCCCGCGCGGGGGTGTTGCCGTACGTCGACGAGGCGGAACAGCGACGCGCAGCGAGTCGTAGAGGTGGGTGCCGGCGCGGCTGCGGGGCGTGGCGAGCTCGACCTGCACCAGGTCGCGCAGCCGGTCGAGGCTGTAGCCCTGCGTCGTACTGCTGGGCGCCGACCGGCAGCACGCCCAGCTCGGGCGAGGCTTCGGCGTAGAGCAGGAACAGGATGCGGTAGAGGAACCGCAGCGACTGCTTGGCCAGCGGCTGCGCCTGGTCGCTGCGGCAGCGGGTCCAGGCCCTTGCGCGGCGCGGCGGGCGACCACGTCGTTGGCGATGATCTCGATGGACAGCCGCACGCCCTCGCGCAGGTCCTGCGAGACGCCGACGGTGTGCTTGATCGACTCCTCGAGCATCTGCGTCCACCAGATCGTCGCCGTCGGCGTCGGGGGCGATCGACTCGGCGGACAGGCAGGTGAGCAGCCGGTCGACCTCGCCGCCCTTGCGGGTGTCGTTGCGCTCGGCGACCGGCTGCAGGTCGACGGCCAGGTAGCGGCCCTCGGCCCAGCGTTCGCGTTCGGCGAGCAGCGCCCACCGCCCGGCGAGCACCAGCGCGTAGCTCGGGCGGGTCGTGGGTCGACGAACAGCGCCGACAGGAGCCGGGCGGCGGAGCCGAACTCCGGGCCGTCCTCGTCGAGCTGCACCGGCTCGGGCAGGGTGGCGCTGTCCTTGGCCAGCAGCGTCCTCGATGGTGTCGACCGGTTCGGCCAGCAGCAGCGCCAGCGGGCCGGCGTCGGTGCGGCCGGGTTCGGCGATGCGGGCGACGCGGGCCGGTCCAGGACGCCGTCAGGGCGGGGCCGGCCAGG
The DNA here is from genome assembly GCA_963776855.1 of uncultured Actinomycetota bacterium. GTDB lineage: Bacteria > Actinomycetota > Actinomycetes > Mycobacteriales > Jatrophihabitantaceae > Jatrophihabitans. The sequence goes on from CAVZOC010000006.1 coordinate 824,421, forward strand.
CCGAGCACGTCGATCAGCCGCTGCTGGACCTGCTGGGCGACCGCGCGGGTGTCGTCGGTGACGGCGCCCTCGGCGACCTCGGCGGAGACCCGGGCGAGCGCGGTGAGCAGCTCGCTGCGGGCGGCGGTGAACCGGGTCCGCGGGGTCGGGCGGTCCTCCTTCGCCTCGGCGTCCCAGCTCTTGCGGCGCTCCAGCACCCGGGCCTGGAAGGACTGGGACTTCGCGTCGGTGGTGAAGTAGTGCTCGGAGATCCAGTCCTCGCCGACCAGGATCGCGTCGGAGTTGCTCATCGTGAACTCCAGCCGTCCGGCACGACGACCAGCAGCGGTCGGACCAGGTGACCGGTCGGGGTTCATCGCCCGCACCAGCTCCTGCTCCTGGCGTACCGACGAGCGGGTGTCGCGCAGTTCCTTGCGCTGGACGAGCGCGTCGGCCTGCTCGTCCCACTGCTGCAGCCGGTGCCGACCAGCGGCGGACGCGGTCGGCGACGGCCTCGCGGCTGGCGGCCATCGCGAAGTCGAGCTGGCCGGCGGCCTTGCGACGGCGGGCGCGACCAGCGCCTGCAGGGCGTCGAGGTCGGTGAGGGCTCCGGGGTTGGCGCGACCGGCGTGCCAGCCGAGGGCGGCGAGCGCGTCGCGGGCGGAGGCGTGCGGGGTGAGGATCGCCGCACTCCGGGCGCTGGGCGTCGGGGAAGGTCGACGGTCAGCCAGGTCGCGGCGACCACCTGGCCGCGGGGTTGGTCAGCGTGCCGAGCAGCAGGACGGTCGGGGCGTCGACGTCGCCGCGCACGGCGAAGACCTCGTTGCGGCCCAGCGAGGCCAGCGCGCGGTCGGCGGCCCAGTCGAGCACCGGGTGCAGCGGGCCGAGGTAGTGGGCGTCGGGCCAGCTGGTGGGCTTGTCGTCGGCGAGCGCGGCCGCCAGCCGGTCCTGGCCGCGGGCCCGGGTGGTGGCGAGCACCAGGTGGTCGGTGACCTTGCGGTCGGCGAGGTAGCTCTGCGGCAGCACGTCCAGCCGCTGCGCGAGGTCCGGCGGCGGGACGAGCTGGACGGTGCCGAAGCCGGCGTCGCGTGCGCCAGGCGACGCCGCCCTTGCCGGCGGCGGCCGCGGGGTCGGCGAAGGCGGCGTGCAGCGCGTCGTCGAGGAAGCTCGACGTCGTCGCGGGTAGAGCCCGGAGGTGCGGGCCTCGGCCGTCTCGACCTGCGGAGCGGTCTCGCCGGTCTCGGGGGTCGTCGGCGGTCGTCGAAGAGCCGGAAGAACAGGCCGTCCAGGTCGTCGCTGGCGGCGACCTCGTCGACGGTGCGGACGACGTCGTCGAGGTGCTTGCTGCCGGCCAGGACCGTCGCGGATCTCGTCCTCCTCGCCCTTGACGTCGTGCTTGCCCATCAGCGAGGCGACGTCGCCGAGGGCGGCGTGGGCCTCGTTCTCCCGCTCCATCAGCCGGGCCAGCACGCGCAGGTCGCCGGAGAACTGCTCGTGGTCCGGCGTCGAGGAGCAGGGCGGTGATCCGCGGCGGGTGCTTCTGGCCGTAGCGGTCGATGCGGCCGTTGCGCTGCTCGATGCGGATCAGGCTCCACGGGATGTCGTAGTGGATCAGCTCGTGGCACTGCGGCGTGCAGGTTGACGCCCTCGGAGGCGACGTCGCCGGTGACCAGGACGCGGACGGGCGAGTGCTGCTGCTTGAACTCCTCGACGATGCGCTGCTGCTCGTCGTCGGTCAGGCCGCCGTGCATGATCTCGACGGCGTCGGCGGCGAGGCCGAGGTCCTTCGGGAGGTGCTCGCTGCAGCCAGGTCAGCGTGGCGACGCGTTCGGCGAACACGACCGCGCGGGCGTCCGAGCCGTGGCCGACGCCGATCTCGCGCAGGTGCTCCAGCAGCCGCGTGTACTTCGCCGACGGCTGCTTCTCGGCGTCGGCGACGAGCGCGGCCAGCCGGTCGAGTGCGGCCTGTTCGCGCGTCGGCGGCCGGGTCGTCGCCGAGCCGGCGGCGACGCTCCCTGACGGTCTCGCGCAGCGCGGCCGGCGACGAGAGGAAGGCCTTGGCCAGCGTCCACGGGAACAGCGCCGACGTCCGCCCGGAGTACGGGCGTCTGCCCGCTCGCGGGGAACAGCCAGGTCTCGGCGAGCTCGTCGGCGATGGCGTTCTCGGCCGGCGAGGCGGGGACGAGGAGGTTGTTCGGCTCCTGCCGCTCGGCCCAGTCGGCGCCGACGACCGCCGGCGACCTCGGGGCTGTGCCGGTGGCGGCGGATGACCAGCCGCTGCACGGTCTCGTCGCGGGCAGCTCGCCGTCGGGCGGGACGGCGGCGGGGTCGAGCAGCCGGATCAGCTCGGCGAAGGATTCCTTGCGGCCGTTGTGCGGGGTGGCCGAGGCGAGGATCAGCGCCTCGGTCTGCCGAGCGAGCAGCCGGGCCAGCTGGTTGTTCTGCGTGGCGGTGTTGGTGACGTTGTGCGACTCGTCGATCACGACCGCGTCCCACCGCTGCTTGCGCAGGTTGGCGACGTACTGGTCGGACTTCAGCGTGTCGATCGAGATGATCACGCGCTTGTAGTAGGTGAACGGGTTGCGGGTGGCCGGCAGCTTCTGCCGGACCCGCTGGATGCCGGCGGAGTCGAGCCGGACGAACGGCAGCGCGAACCGGCGTCCACATCTCGTGCTGCATCTGCTCCAGCACGTGCCGGGGGGTGACGATGAGGATCCGCTCGCCGCGGCCGCGGCGGACCAGCTCGGAGAGGATCATGCCGATCTCGAGGGTCTTGCCGAGCCCGACGGCGTCGGCCAGCAGGATCCGGGGCCGCAGGTTGTCCGGGTCGAGCGCCTTGCGCACGGCGGTCTGCTGGTAGATCAGCGGATCGGCCAGCGCCTGGGTCGAGACGGTCGAGCGCCGGGTCGCCGAGCGGCACCGCCGTCTTGCGGAAGGTCGACTCCAGCCACAGCCGCGCCGTGCGGTAGCGCGGGCTGTCGTCGGCGACCACCGTGGCCTCGGCGGGGTCCAGCGGCTCGATGTCGTCGAGGGCGGCGTAGAAGCTGGCCGTCGTGTCGCGCACCAGCTCGCCGAGGCCCTGCACGTGGACAGCAGCCCGTCGGCGGTCTGCTCGGTCGCCTGGACCAGCCACTCCTCGTCGCGCACGACCACGACCGAGCCGGGGGCGATGCTTCGCGAGACGTCCGTCGTGGTCACGCGCGTCCGCTCTGTGACTTTCGTGCCTTCGACGCGCGGTCCGGCATGGCACCCTCCTCAAGATCGAAGTGGGACCAGTGTCCACACTCGTTCCCGGCTCGACGAAAGGGCCCGGTAGCGGAGCGCTGCGGTCCCGGATGGCACGGGGGGACCTGAGCTGAACGAGGGGTCATGGCTTCGCTTTTGATCATGCGGTGGGGGTGACGGTGTCCAGCTGGCGGCGGTGTCGCGGCTCGAGGGCTACTCGAAGCGGTCGATCTGGTCGGGAGTCAGGCGGGTCGGCTGGTCTCGAAGCCAGGTGACGAGGTCGTCGCCGCGGACGAACGTGACTCTATCCCCGGCGTAAAGCCCCTGCGGGAAATCGGCCCACAGCACGATGACGGCCGTGACCCACGGGCGCACGCGGACGCGCTGGCGGAAGAAGGTGTTGGCGTCGGCCGCGTGCGACCGGCCTTCTCGGGCCCACCAGTCGCCCTGGTAGTCCGGTCGCTCCATACCCGGTCGCGTCAGCGTCGCCTGGTCGCCCTCGATCACCACGCTGCCGTGGAGGTTCTTGGTCTCCAGGACGAACACACCGGCCGGGCCGACGAGGACGTGGTCGATGTTGAAGCGGCCGCGGTCGAGGTCGTGCGCGATGAACCAGCCGTCGCGCAGCAGCGGCTCGACGGCCTTCGCCGTGCGCTCCTCCCCCGCCGCGCCTGTGAGGTAGTGACCGATCCAGGGCGGTGGGGTCTCCCGCATCAGGATGACGAAGGCCAACGCCATGCCGGCGACCAGGCCGGACAGCCAGCCGCGTAGCTCACCGAGGCCGAGGGCGAGCGCGACGGCCACGACGGCGCCGCAGAGCACCGCAGCCCCGCGAAACACCCGGCGGTTGCGCTCCCGCCACTCGCGCGTCAGCCGCGCGTACTCGCGAGCCGCCGACGCGCCCGCGCGTCGTCGGATTTGGCGTTCGGCCAGCACATCGCCTCCCAAGATCGGAAAGGGAAGCTAACACGTACTTCACGAGTCAGTGGAAGCCTACGACGGGGGCGGCTCGGGCAGGTCCGGGGCGGCAATCGGTGCGCTGTGCGCCTGAGCCAGCCGGCGATCTCCTCGAGGTCGGCGTGTGCGGCGACCAGCTGCACCATGAACCGTTCGCCGTCGTCGGCCGATGGCGCGCAGCCGCTGTCCGTTGATCGCGAGGAAGACCTTCGTGGTCAGCCAGGCCAGCCGCTTGTTGCCGTCGACGAGCGCCTGGTTGTTGTCGAGCGACTGGCACAGCGCCGCGGCCTTCGACCAGAGGTCGGCGTAGGCGTCCTGACCGAAGGCAGAAGTGGACGGACGAGCCACCGCCGAGGCGAGCAGTCCGGCGTCGCGCACGCCCCAGCCGGCACGCTCGACCTGCCGCAGGACGTCCTCGAGCGTCAGATACCGGGTCACCTACTTCGCGAGGCGATCGAGCAGCTCGGCGTCCTCGACGGCGGCCGCGTCATACAGCTCGTCGAGCACGCCGGCGCGGCGATCAGCAGCGATGCGCGCCTGAATGGCCAGCACCGCCACCTCGTGCATCGAGCGATGCTCGCGCGCGGCCTGCTCCCGCAGCGCCTCGGTGTCCTCGGGGCTGAGCTTGACGACGAAGGCCATATCGAAACGATATCGCAACCTGGTCGAGCCGGCGAGTCAGTGAAAAGCGCCGGGTTCGGCGAGAGCAGAGGTAAGTCGACCCGCGGCGGGAGGTGATCGCTTCCACCGGAAATGACCACTCCGCTGCACGCGCGAATCAGCAGGCAATGTGATCGGTACCGGCGTAGGGCTCGGTGGAGTCGATGTACCAGTCACCGCCTATTTCGGTCATGTGATAGGTCAGCGTCCAGTTGTCGCAGGTGTCGCCATCGGGTCCCTTGGCGGCGGTCTGGAGGCTGGTGAAGGCCAGTGCGACGTCGGCTCTCGTGGGCGTGATCTGCCGAGCGTCGAGGACCGACTGGCCGCTGTCGAAGCTGGTGGAGTCGCCCTCGGCGAAGGACCGCAACGACGAACCGGAGCGAAGCCGCGGGGACAGCACCTGCCAGGCGTCCGCGTAGTGCCCGGTGTTGATTCCGTCGAAGTAGGTCGTCAGCGCGGTCGCGATCCCAGCTGAGGCGGCGGAGGACAGGCCGGGGATCGTTGTGGGCGTGTTGACCTGGCCGCTGGGCCCGAGCGGCTGGCGGCACGAGGCCGCGTGGGCTTCCCGCGGGGCGGCGGTCCAGTTCTGGACGGCCGGAGCTGCTTGGGTTGCCGGCACGGCGTAAGCGATCCCGCTGGCGTGTAGCTGCTTGGCGTCGACGAGCCCGACGACTGCACCGGTGGAATCGAGCAGTGGCCCGCCGCTGTTGCCGGGGTTGACGGCCGCGTCGGTCTCGATGAGCCCGTGGCGCGGCTCGCCCTCGACGTTGACGGAGCGGTTCAGGCCGCTGACGCCGCCCTGGGTGAGCGTGATGGGGCCGCCAATGGGAAATCCGATGGCCGCAACACGGTCGCCGACGCGCGGCGGCGTCGTGGCGAAGTGAAAGTGGTAACCGGGAATGGGCTGGTCCGATCGGACCAGCGCGAGATCTGTGGTGGAGTCATACCCGATCACCTGACCGGTGGTCCGGGTCTGACCGTCGACGAGACTGACGACGACGGATCGGGCGACGACGTGGTCGACGGTGGCGACCAGGTGCGAAGACAGCAGGAACCCGGTGCCGATCCCGGAGTCAGAGCAGCCGAGCACCTCGATACGCACGACGCCGGAACGCTGACGTGCATAGATCGAGGCGAAGTCCGTTGGTTGCACCGTCTCAGTGACAGTAGCGGGGGCCGGCGAGACAACTGCCCTTCCGGTGGGACTCGTCGCTCCCTCGGAACCGGCTACCGACCCGCGACCGCTCGTGACGACGGCGCTGCAGCCAGCCGTACCGCCGACAAGCAGGGCGGCCGCGACTGTTGCGAACCATGTGGGCACATTCATGGTTCGATTCCTGAATCTCCGGTCGCCGCCTGCGCCGCACGGTCGAGCTTCCAGGAAGTTCGCGCTTGGACTTTATCCGGAATGTCCAAGAGTCCCCCTGACGACACGGACCGACCGCAGCTGAGCATGATTCGTGCGCGGAGCGGCGTCAAGCAGTCCGTGATGTCGCGATCGGGTCAATGGCGGACGATTGCTGCGGCAAGCCATGCGCCCCGGAGATCGTCGACGCGAACAGATACCGCAGGATGCTGACCTTGAGCGCTCGTGCCGTCTTCTCCGCCGTGGGGGTGTGAAGCGACCGAGTCAGACACGCAGAGCGGCCTGTTCGACCTCGACCCGACGCCGTCGGACGCGGCACGAGATCAGATATCCAGCCGCTCCACCGGCTGACCGGTGACAGCCGCGATGAGGTCGAAGTCCTTGTCGACGTGCAGCACGGTGAGTCCGGCAAGTTCGGCCGTAGCGGCGATGAGCAGGTCAGGGATGGAGGGTGCGCGGTGTTGGCCCTGGTCTGCCAGCAGCAGCTGCACCTCGACGGCGCGGTCCTCGATGGCCGGCGTCAGGTACTCGTTCGGCATCTGCGCGAGCGGAGGACTGCGGAACGCAGCCCGCGCCTCTGTTCCGGCCCGGGCGGAGTAACCGACCTCGAGGCGCGTGACGGTGGTGATGTGCACGAGTCCCCGCTCGATACGTGACGCCCACTCATCAAGGTCCGAACTCGCACCGAGGCGAACAAGCGCGGACTTGTCGATAAGCCAGCTGGTCGTCACCGCCAAGCTGCCGACATCACGTCGCCATCGGCCAGGTCGCCGAACGACGCCGAGAACGTACGCAGCTCCTCGCCGGTGACCGGCGTAGCCGATGCGGCGGCATCCTGCGCCAGCTTGCGACGCAGGTACTGGGTGCGCGAGAGCCCGAGGCGACTTGCGTTGGCGTCAATCGCCGCCAGTACGTTGTCCGGGACGTCGCGGATCAGCACATCACTCATCAGGAACCACCTCGCTTGATATCGTACGTTATCAGCACGCTGGAGGTGCGCGACGAGCGCAAAGGCGCCGCCGAGGCCTCGGTGTTCGAGACAGCCAACGCTCCGCTGGCACGGCTGGGCCCTACTGGGGCACACCCAGATGCGCACCACAATGGACATTTACGGCCACGTGATGCCCGCGTTGGCCCGGGAGGCGGCGGATCGGATGGGCGCCGTCTTGCTCGGCGATCACGAGGAGAACGAACCGGCACGCACGCCGGCGATCGAGGGCGAATTGCAACCAAAGCTGCAACCGGAACAAATGAGAATGATCTTGCGGAGGGTCCTAGCCCTTTAGAGATGGGTGGAGCTGAGGGGACTCGAACCCCTGACCCCCACACTGCCA
>CAVZOC010000007.1:0-27905 GCA_963776855.1 uncultured Actinomycetota bacterium
AGCCAGGACGTCGTCCCCACGCCGACGATTGACCGAACCCCGACCTGCCGAACGTCACGACAGTCATAAAGCCCCGAGGGCGACCACACGGTGTCCGCGACCGCTCCATCGCCACAGCTCCCAGCCCCATCACCCGGGACGCAGCAGACACCTCAGAGCAGCGCTCGGTCAGCGACTACCTCCACGCCGCCGCGCGGGTTGCTCCACGGCGAGCCCACGCCCAGCCCAGCGCTCCAGTGCTGTCGCCGCCGAGAGGCCGCCGTGACCGGGCCGGGACGCCGCCACGTCGGCTTGCCCCTCGCCTGTAACCTCCGCCACAGATCAAGCCCCATGCTCGGATCGATGCAGGACCTCCGCCTGACAATCAACTCGAGACATCGCCGGCGCGGAGCAGTACTTCCCCGACGAGGAGTTCGTCACCCGCACCGAGGCCGGCCTGGCTCGCTCGACGGTCGCGGAACATCATGAACGAGGCACGGCGGATCGGCGGCTGGCTGGACTCGGTCAGGATCTCCACGAGAGACTGTCGGCACCTTCGAGTGGACGCTGGCCGGCGCCTGGCCCTGTACTGGGCATCCCGGTAAGCAGCGGGTCATGCACACGATGAACATCCACTACTCCCCGACCCTGGTGTGCGCCGTGGGCCGCGCCGAGGACGGGGACATCTTCGATCGACGATCTCGCTGCTGCCGCTGTTCGCCGAGTACCCTGCCCCAAGCTCTAGACGATCCGCGCATGTGGTGGTGATCGGACGACGGCGCCGACATCGAGGATCCAGGCCGACGAGCGCATCGTCGAACTCGACGCCGCTGTCGGCCGCACCGAGCCAGCCAAGCTGGGTGACCCGGTGCAGGACAGCGCGGGGCCGCTGCGCTCTGCTGCAGCGCCGGCACGCCGGCGAATCCCGGGGCGTCCTGTACTTCCCGCCGCTCAGCGTGGCTCCGCTCCAACGCCTGCGCCATGGCCTCCACCTTCGCCCTCTCCGACTCCGATCAGATCTTCCATTCGTCCCAATGTTCCACGCCAACGCCTGGGGGCTTACCCTACGCTGCATGATGGCCAGCACCACCATGGTCATGCCCGACCAAACCTCACGGGCGACGGCATCCTCGGCACTGCAGGAACAAGAAGGTGACCCTCACCGCCGGCGTCCCGACCATCTCGATCGACCTGACCCCGAAGCTCAGCGACTACGACCTGTCCCACCTACGAGCAGATCGTCTACAGCGGCTGAGCCGTACCGCTCGCTGTCCGGAGCGTTTCCAAGACGGTCGGCATCCCGATCCTGCAGGCCTGGGCATGACGGAAGACCTGCGATCGCAATGTCGGCATCATCAAAACGAGTTCGCCGAGGCCACCGACGACGAGAAGGCCAACCTAACCGCCACCGCCGGCGTCGCCCGCCACATCTACGAATGCGCATCGTCGACGCCGGCACCCAGAAGCTGGCTGCCCATCGAAAAACAAGGCCTCCGGCGAGCTCGAGGCCCGCGGCCCCTGGATCGCCAAGCAGTCCTTCCGCACCAACGAGCCCGGCGACCAGTTCTACCCCGACGGGCTACGAGCTACAGAACAGCGACGTCGCCACATCTGCCGCGCCGGCTACGATTTACCGGCTTCGTCGACCGGCGCAAAGATTATCGTCGAGTCCGGCGGCGAGTGGATGGCTCAGTGAAGCTGGAGAACGCCGTCGTCGAGCACGTTACCGAAGGTGGCAAGGCCACAGGTCGTCGCCGTGGCCCGCCGGAGGGTCGAATGGAAAGAACATGCCGCTTGGCCTGCGTGCGTGCTTGAGGACGGCAAGAACACCGGCGAGGAGGAGACTACTAGAGACCCTACAAGACAAGCTGACCGTGGCAGGCCCGGACGATGGGGACCTCGTCGACGGCGTCCCCCAGGCCCAGCGTCGGAAGGGCTGCCAAGAAGGCGTTGCGGACAAGGCCGCGCACAACGAAGCTGCCGACAGCCTGAGAACTGCCCCGGCCCCGCATGTCACGACACCGTCCCACTTTGTGCCGCAGCCGTTGCAGCCTTGCGTAAAACCGTGACAAGCCTTTTCACTGCCCGCGTGAAGGCAGGCACCTCTTCCGCCAGCCTACCGCCCGACGACTTCCACGGCCTGCCCGACCGCCGCCTAACGGGTGCCGCCGTCGACACTGTTCCAGACCTACCTACAGCGCGTCCCCCGACCAAGCTGCTCGTCGCGAGCGTCGTCACCGCCATCCATAGCCACTTCTTCGCCGCCGCTCGTCCACCCGCCCGACCCGCGGCCGCGAGCCTTCGCCGACCAGGCCCCGGTCGCGGACATCGAGCGCACCTTCACCGCCCCCGGCCGGCTACCGCGCCCATCGCTACACCTTCAGTCCGACGACCGGGGCCGAAGCTGGCCGTTGCGTACCCGCCGACCATCAACGGCCAGCCGACCCAGGCCAGTACCGGCCAACGGCTACCGCCCGACCTCGGCGCCTCCGCCTACGTGGGCCGACCACGAGGGCCTCCGTACCATCATCACTGCCACACCCACAGGGTCTGTTTCGTCGTGCGCAACATCAGACGCAGCACCGAGGCGGCGCCTGTCTTGCATCGGCGAGCACATCATCAGTCCCTCGGCGCGTTCAAGGACCTCACCTCAGCCCCCAGGCACGTCGCCAGTGCACGGTTGGGTCATGGACTACGACAAGCTGGCCTCGCCGGTCACGGTGATCGCCCACGTCGACGGCAAGGACAGCGGATGGTCGCGAACGCCTGGCGGCCGGACAAGGCTCGCGTGCGCGCCGGCGCCGACCGCGCCACGGCATCAACGCCACCCTTCCGGTCTCGCAGGGGCGTACCGGTCTGCCTGCTCGCCCTCAACATGGGTCCGGGCAAGAACAACTGGCTGGGCTGCCGGAACATCACCGTCAACGACAACCCGGTCGCGCACCGCGACGCGTGGCGCCAGGTCAACGGCAAGATGCTGGTCAGCGGCTGGGCCTTCGACGACGACAGCGCCTCCGGCGCCGTCAAGGTCGCGGTCGGCGTCGACGGCCACCGGGACGCGACGATCATCGCCAACCGCAGACGCAACGGTGTCCCACGGGCCTACGCCTCGACCGGCAACCACGGTTTCCGGGCGCTGCTCCCGCTGACCGAGGGTTCGCACCGCGTCTGCGTGTGGGCCGTCAACATCGGCTACGGGCACAACCGCGGGCTCGGCTGCTACCACGCCACCCTGCAGCTGCGCCCCACGGCGAAGGTGGCAGCCGTCACCGGCACCCTCGCCGGTCTGCGGGCCACGGGCTGGGCCACCGACCCGGACACCTCCTCGGCGATCAACGTGAAGGTCACCGTGGACGGCCACCTGCGCCGGACCGCCGCCGCGAACCGGCGGGGCCGGGTGCAGAACGGCCACAACTTCAACGTCTGGTTGCCGAGCGGCTCGGCCGTCACCGGGTCTGCGTCGTCGCGGTCAACGTCCTCTACGGCGTCGGCGACTCCACCCCGGCCTGCCGCAGCATCGACCTCGCGCTCGACCCAATCGGCTCGTTCGACTCGCTGACGCGGCAAGCCGGCAGCACGAACCTGCAGCTGACCGGACTGGCGTGGGACCCGGACAACACCGCCCCGATCTCCGTCCAGGCCACCGTCGACGGCCGGCCCGTCGCCGGCTTCCCGGCCAACGCGGTGAACACCGGCTTCGGCCGGGGCCACCCTCGCTTCGGCGCCCGTCACGGCATCTCGAAGGCGCTGGCCGCCGACGCGGGCGAGCACACCGTCTGCCTCACCGCAACGAACTCGGGCGGGGGCGGCGACAAGGACCTGGGATGCCGGACGATCGCGGCGACCAACCCGCTGCCACCGGCCACCCCGCTGAACGCCACGGCCTCGGCCGGCTACAGCGCCGGCATCGTCACCTGGACGGCACCGCAGTCGGACGGCGGCGCCCCGTGGACGAAGTTCGTCGTCACCGCCCGACCGGGCGGCAAGACGGTCACCGTCGGCCCGTCCGCCACCACCGCCACCGTCCCGGGCCTCAAGCCCGGCAGCAGCTACACCTTCACCGTCCAGGCGGTGAACGCGGCCGGGAGCTCCGCCGCGGCGACCACGGGGGCCGTCGTGCCGCTGTCCGGCCCGGCCCCGCAGACCACGCCGGCGCCGATCTCGACGAGCCGCTACATCCGCAACATCCGCGGCGCCTCGGCCTCGGACCTGGCCACCATGCGGGCCGAGGGTGCCGCCGACGCCGCGGCGAACCCGTCCGGTCACCGTTACCTGATCCTGCTGGACATCGGCGGGCAGAGTCAGTACAACGGCGGCGTCGTGCTCAGCGCCACCACCCGCTTCGTCTCCTACGCCGATCTGGTGAAGGACGTCCGGGCCTACCTCGACGGCTACGCCAGCCGGCAGCGAGCGACCGCGCCGATCCTGGTCGCGGTGGGCACGAACAACGACATGGACGTCACCGCCGCGACCGGGACGCAGTGGGGCGGCCAGGTGGTCAACCCGCTCGTCAGCTACGCCCGTAAGTACGCCGGGATCCAGGTGGCCGGGGCGAACGACATCGAGCCCGGCTTCAGCGGCAACTACGGCAGTGCGGCGGCGTGGCTGAAGGCGTACCTCGCCTCGACGAAGGCCCGGTTCGTGTTCAACGGCTCGGCGGACGGCTGCTCGTCCACGGCCACGAGCCACGGCTGCAACAACGGCTGGACGATGTCCGGCCTGTACAACCTGGCCGCCGGAGCCGCGCCGAGCCGGATCACCAACCTGCCGCAGGTCTACAACTACACGATGGCCGATCAGTGGAAGTACATCTCACTGACCGGCCTCGGACTCGGCCAGCCGCGGATCGCCTTCGGCGGCCCGCTCACCGAGTACACCGCCTGCGCGCAGGCCCACTCGTGCGGCAGCATCACCGGCAACCAGGCCTGGCAGCGGATGTGGGCCAACCTGCATTCGCAACCGAGTCTCCGGGTCGGCAGCCTGCCGTTCTCGACCGATCTGCGGATCGACAGTTGACCGCCACCCGGGCCGTGGTCGCCCGGTCGGTTCCCCTCGCGCTCGCTCTGACCACCGTGGCAGCGCTCGTCGGCTGCACCTCGGGCTCGGCCGAGGTCGGTGATCCACGGATTCCGACGACGCCGGCCGCGGTGTCGTCTGCCCCGGCATCGACCGGCGCCCCGGTCACCTCCAGCAGCCCCGCGCCCGCTCCGTCGAGGCCGGCGACGTCGAGCGCGCCTGCGAGTTCGACGGCGCCGAGCACCCCGGCGCCGACCCGGGCGAGTTCGAGCACGTCGGCGCCTCCCGCCGCCGCGCGGTTCACCACCACCTGTCACGCGCTGGACGTGCGTGTCTTCAAAGGCGGCGCGGAACGGGGGACGGAGATCGCCGCCCTGCAGTACGTGAACAACGGCGCCGCCGCGTGCACCATCTCCGGCATCCCGAGCGCCCGGCTGTTGGTCAACGGCACCCCCGCGGGAACGCGCTCGCAGCCCGACGACAGCCGCGTCCGGACCATGACGCTGCAACCGGGCGACACCGCGCAGAGCCTGCTGCGCGACTTCTCCAGCTGCAACGCGCCGCTGGCCCACGACATCCGGGTGAGCCTGCCGAGCCTCGGAGGGTCGCACGGAGGCACGGTGGATCGCCCGATCTCGCCGCTACGGGTGTGCGCCCTGCGAACCTCACCCGTCGGCCCGCCGAGCTGAGCTGACCCGCCCGCCGCGGCCGTGGGCGTCGCGCACCGGGCAGGATCGACGGTCGTGAGCACCCCGCCCCTCCGGCAGCGCGCCAGTCTCGTCGCGGCGCTGCTGCTGACCGGTCTGTCGATGCGGACGGCCGTGACGAGCGTCGGCAGCGTGCTCGACCAGCTGCAGGCGGGGCTGCACGTGTCGGGCAGCCTGGCCGGGTTGATCACGACGCTGCCGGTGATCTGCTTCGCCGGCTTCGGAGCGGTCACGCCCCGGATCGCCCGCCGATTCGGGGCACACCGGCTGGTGGTGATCGCGCTCGCCGTGGCGACGGCCGGGCTCGCGCTGCGGCCGTTCGTCCCCACCGGGCCGCTGTTCGCGCTCGTCACCGTCCCGGCCCTGGGCGCGGCGGCGGCGAGCAACGTGCTGATGCCCAGCCTCGTCAAGCAGCACTTTCCCGACCGGTTCGGCACGATGACGGCCGTCTACACCACCGCGCTCGCCGTCGGCGCCACCGCGGCCGCCGGCGTCACCGTTCCCGTCGGCGACGCACTCGGCGGCTGGCGGCAGGGTCTCGCCGCCTGGGCCGTGCTGTGCGGCCTGGCGATCCTGCCCTGGCTGCCGAACCTGGCGGACGACCGGCACATGAGGCGGTCGGACCCGCCCGCCGCCGGCGCCGACCGGCTCGCCCCCACGCCGACGCGCACCGGGGCGCTCCCGGCCGCGGTGCTGCTGCGCAGCCGGACGGCCTGGGCGCTGGTGCTGTTCTTCGGGGCCCAGTCGACACAGGCCTACATCGCCTTCGGCTGGTTCGCCCGCTTCCTCACCGACCACGGCATCGACCACGCGACGGCCGGAGCGATGGTGGCGACGCTGTCCGGCATCGGCATCCCGGCCTCGCTGATCGCGCCGCGGGTGCCGTCGCGGCTCCACCGCGCGCTGGTGAGCTTCTTCCTGCTGTGCCTGCTGGCGGCCTACACCGGTATGGCGCTCGCACCGGCGGGCGGCGCGTGGGCCTGGATGGTGCTGGCCGGCATCGGCGGCGGGGCCTTCCCGCTGGCCCTGACGCTGATCGGGCTGCGCGCCCGCACCCCGGAGAGCACGGCCTCGCTCTCGGCGTTCGTGCAAGGGTTCGGCTACGTCGTCTCCGGGCTCGGTCCGCTGCTGTTCGGCGCCCTGTTCGGGCTCACCGGATCGTGGGCGCTGCCGATGACGGTGCTGTTCGTGGCACTCGCTGCGCTCGCCGCCGCCGCCCGACCCGCGACCGCTGCCCGCTTCGTCGATGACGAGGTGGACGCGGCCGCGGCGTCGCCGGCCACGGCGGTGTGATCGCACCGCACCGGATCAGCCGGCCCGGCGACTGGTCGCGGGGTGGCCCCACCCGCGGCTGGTGGCGATGACGCGGCGATAGTGCGTGAGCAGCTCGTCGGTGACGCGGGCCCACGTGCGGTGGGCGACGGACGGGCGCGCCTGCTGCGCAAGTTCGGCGAGTCCCGCCCGGTCCAGAGGGCCTCCTGCACGACCTGGCAGAACGTCTCGTCGGCAAACGTCTCGTCGGCACCGGGGTGCACCAGCGTGTCCAGTGAGGCGACCGTGCGGCCCAGCTCGGTGCCGGTCACCTGCCCGGTGAACACCGCCGCGGGCATCAGCTTCTCGAGCTGTCTGCGTCGAGGCCCGTCACCGACGACCACGAGTCGGACCCCGGGCAGCGTGCTGATCGGTTCGAGCAGGTGCGCCCGCTTCTCGGGGGCGAGCCGCCCGACGAAACCGACCAGGAGCTCGCCGGCCGGCGCCAGCTCCGCGCGCAGCCCCTGGTCGCGACGGCCCGGGTCGAACAGGTCACGATCGACGCCCCGCTGCCAGAGCGCCAACGGACCGATGTCCTGGCCGCGCAACTGGTAGGCCGAGGCGCTCGACGGCACCAGGGTGAGGTCCGCGGCGTTGTGGATTCGCCGCAGCCGCTTCCAGACCAGCCGGGTGCTGACCCCGACGTGGTACCGGCGAGCGAATGCCGACAGATCCGTCTGCCAGACCGCCACGCTCGGCAGGCCGAGGCGGCTCGCGGCCAGCACGGCCTGGGCGCCGAGCACGGCCGGCGAGGCCAGGTGTACGACATCCGGATCGACCCGGCGCAGCACCGGCAGCAGGTCGGCTCCAGGCCGAGCGACGTCGAGGCCGCGGTACCCGGGCAGCGACACCGCGGGCACCGTCACCACCTCGACCGTACGGCCGCAGCGGCTGCGGTAGTCCTCCCCGCTCGGTGCGACCACGATGCCGTCGCCGTCCCGGAATCAGGTCGCTGAACAGGAGGTGTCGCCTCAGCGTCTCCGCCCGGGCGCCCGGACCGGCACCCTAAGGGTCGTGGAGCGCAGCAGCCGGCCGTCGAGCGCGTCGTGCTGGCTGAGCGCGATCGGCACGGGTCTCTGCTTGTCGACCCGGATCCGGCAGGTGACGCGGTAGCCGTGGCCGGCGAAGGCCAGGAAAGCCTCGCCGCAGCGCAACACGCTGGCGCCGGGAGCGGAGACCTGTACGCCGATCGGGTCGGAGGACACGTTCCCGCGGTACACGGTGGCGGTGAAGCGGCTCGGCCGGTGCCGGATCAGCCGCCGCGGGACGCCGAGCCCGGCGAACTGCACCCCGTTGCTGCCCCGGTAGCGGGCGGGTAACGGCAGCACCTTCACCCGCGCGACCTCCGTCGCCCGGCGGTAGCCGGGCACGGAGAGCGGTGGCGAACTCGACGCCGACGGCGTGCCCGCCGGCAGGGACGGCGACGGCGCGCCATCGCTCGCGGTCGCCGGGTTGCTGCCGGTGACCGACCCGCCTGGGCCCCCGCCGCTGCACCCGGTCAGGCCCAGCGCCACTGCGGCCACAGCGGCCACCGCAGCCACAGCGGCCGCACCGCCCGCACGCCAGGTCGAGGTCGTCGTCACCACGGGTTCGATGCGTCAGACGAGCTCGGGAACGACCTGGCGTTCGAACAGCTCGATGCCGGCACGGTCGTAGGCGGCCTCGGCAAAGTTGACGATGGCGTAGGTCAGCCCGAGGCCTTCGGCCTCCCGCAGCTTCTCGACGAGCTGCTCCGGGGTCCCGACCAGCGGACCGTTGCGGAACATGGTCGAGTAGCGCTCCAGGGCGTCGGCCGGGATCAGTGGACGGTAGTGCGACTCGATCCAGTCGAGCCGCTCCGCGACGTCCTTCTCGGTCTCGCCGATGACGACGTTGTAGTTGCCGGAGCGGGTGATCGCACCGAAGTCCGTCCCCACCTCCTTGCAGTGCTGCTCGAGGACCTCCGACTTGTGCCGGAACACGTCCGGTGTGGCGTCGAAGTTGGTGTACTGCGCATATTTAGCGGCAATGCGCAAAGTCTTCCGCTCGCCGCCGCCGGCGATCCAGAGCGGGATCCCGCCGTCCTGCAGCGGTCGCGGGCGGACGATGGCGCCGTCCACCTGGTAGTGCTTACCGGCCAGGGTCGCGGTGCCCTCGGCCCAGGCTTGGCGCATGATCTGGACGCCCTCGTCCAGCATCGCGAGACGGGCGCCCGCCGTCGGGAACCCGTAGCCGTAGGCCTCCCACTCGTGCTCGTACCAGCCGCCGCCGATCCCCATCTCGACCCGGCCACCGGACACGTGGTCGCAGGTGGCCGCGACCTTCGCGAGATACGCCGGGTTGCGGTAGCCCATGCAGGTGCACATCTGGCCCAACCGCACCCGCTCGGTGACGGCACCGAAGGCGGACATCAGCGTCCACGCCTCGTGGGTCGCCTCGTCCGTCGGCACCGGCACGGTGTGGAAGTGGTCGTAGACCCAGATGCTCTCCCACGGGCCGCGGTCGGCGGCGAGGGCGAGGTCCTTCATCACCGGCCACTGGTCGGCGGGGGCGATGCCGGCGAGGTCGAGGCGCCAGCCCTGAGGAACGAAGATTCCGAAGCGCATGAGTCCACCCTAGAGTCCGGCCGGGTCACGGTCCCCGTCGCCGGACTCGGCCCGCGAGATCACCCTCGCAGGCCAGCGCGTTCCCACTGACCGGTTTGGAGTACCCCTCGGTAACCCCGATAGTGGAAAGCGCCCGTCGTTAGTCGGACGTCCTACCAAGTGCAGGCGTCACTGCCCCCTCGGAGGCTCGTTGCTCACTGGCGCCGCCGACACCTCGACCGTGCCGGCCCCGATCGCGGCACGAGCCGGCCTGCACCGTGCCCCCGCGCGCACCGGATCGCGGCTGCTGGGCCTCGGCGCCGCCCTGCCCGAGCGGTCGCTGAGCGCGAGCGAGCTCGGCTCGCCGTTCGCGCGCTCCGGCGACTGGGTCCAGACCCGCACCGGGATCGAGCGGCTCCACCGCGTCACCGGCCCGGACGAGCTCGACGCGCTCGTCGCCGCGGCCGCCACCGAGGCCCTCGCCGCGGCCGACCGGTCCACCGCCGACGTCGACCTGGTGATCACCACCAGCTGCAGCGCCGTCCCGGGGACGGAGGGCAACGACACCCTCGGGCGTCAGGTGGCCCCGGCGGCGCCCCGGCTGCACCTCAACGCCGCCTGCAGCGGGTTCAGCTACGCCCTGTCGACCGCGGACTCGCTCATCCGCACCGGCGCGGCGGGCACGGTGCTGATACTGGCGGCGGAGCGCATGAGCGACCTCATCGACCCCGCCGACCTGGGCACCTCCATCATCTTCGCCGACGGCGCGGGCGCGGCCGTGGTCACCGCCACGGACGGCAGCACCGGCGTCGGCCCCGTCGTGTGGGGCAGCGACGGCGGGCAGGCGGGGTTGATCGACTGCGGGAACGTGCCGGGCGGGCGCCTGTCCATGGCAGGCCGGCAGGTGTTCCGGTGGGCGGTCGAGACCGTCCCGCGACTGGCGCGAGAAGCCTGCGCCCGCGCCGGGGTGCGGCTCGAGGACGTGGAGGTGTTCGTCCCGCACCAGGCGAACCTGCGCATCGTCGACGCCGTGGCCGAGCGCCTGGGGTTGCAGCACGCCGTCGTGGCCCACAGCGTCGCCACCTGCGGGAACACCTCCGCCGCATCGATCCCGATCGCCCTGGCCGATCTGGACGCCCGCGGCCTTCGGCGGCGAGGCCAGCTCGCGCTGCTGGCGGGCTTCGGAGCCGGCCTGAGCTGGGCCGCCCAGGTCGTCGTCCTGCCCTGACCGAGCCCGCGATTCACATCACGTGGTTGGACCCGCTGCGCGCCGGGTATTTATATGCAACACTCCGACACACGTACTGGACGAGGTTCAGGAGAGGAGCGCCATGACCGCTCTGGCCGAACACCACACCACCGACCGGGCCACCGGAAGCCACGACGAGTCGGTGTCGCGGCGGCTGCTCGAGTCCAGCGCCACCGCGTCCTACGACCCGCGGGTCGAGGTCGACTGGGAGACGCCGCTGGACCGGAGCCACCACGGCACCAGCCCGGAATGGTCCACCCTCTACGGCACCGCCTACTGGGCCGAACTCAGCGAGGCGCAGCGGGCCGAGCTCACCCGGCAGGAGTCGGCCTGCGTGGCCAGCACCGGCATCTGGTTCGAGCTGATCCTGCAGCAGATGATGCTGCGCGACGTCTACACCAAGGAGCGCACCTCGGCGGAGTTCCAGTGGGCGCTCACCGAGATCGCCGACGAGTGCCGCCACTCGATCATGTTCGCCCGCGGCTCGGCGAAGCTGGGCGCCCCCGCCTACGTACCGAAGCGGGCGATCGTCGAGCTCGGCCGGCTGTTCAAGACCATCGCCTGGGGCGAGGCCGCCTACGCCGCGATCCTCGTCGCCGAGGAGGTGCTCGACGTCATGCAGCGTGACTGGATGCGCGACGAGCGCGTGGCGCCGTTCGTCCGCACCATCAACAACATCCACGTCGTCGAGGAGTCCCGTCACATGAAGTTCGCGCGCCAGGAGGTGCGCGAACGCATGGCCGCCGCCAACCCGGTGCGGCAGCAGGCGAGCGCGCTGCTGGTGGCCCTCGCCGCCTACTTCATCGTCACCAGCATGGTCAGCGACCAGGTCTACGCCGAGGCCGGGCTCGACGTCGGGCGCGCCAAGCGGGAGGCGGCCGGCAACGAGCATTACAAGTCGATGCTGCGTTCCAGCTGCCGCGGCCTGATGGAGTTCCTGGGCAGCGCCGGGCTGCTGACCCCGCCGGCGGTCGCGCTGTACAAGCGCGCCAACCTCATCTGAGTCGGGGGCCAGGCGGTGGCGTACGTCATCACGCAGAACTGCTGCAAGGACGCGTCCTGCGTCTCGGCGTGCCCGGTCAACTGCATCCACCCGACGCCGGACGTGGACGGCTTCGGCCGCGCCCCCATGCTGTACGTCGACCCTGCGGTCTGCATCGACTGCGGGGCGTGCGCCGACGCCTGCCCGGTCGAGGCCGCGGTGCCGGCCGACACCCTCAGCGGGCCCGAACGGGTGTACGTGGACGTCAACGCCGACCACTTCGCCGGCCGGCCGCGCGACCGGCCGGCCGACGGCCCACTGTTCCAACCTTGGCGGCGGCCCAGCTTCGACTGGTCGCTGCCGAGTGACTTCTCCGGCCTCGACGTGGCGGTCGTCGGCACCGGCCCGGCCGGCCTTTACGCGGCGGAGCTGTTGCTGCTGCACACCCCTTCGCGGGTGACGCTGATCGACCGGCTGCCCATGGCCGGCGGCCTGATCCGCTACGGCGTGGCCCCGGACCACCCCGGCACCAAGCGCATCGGCACCACGTTCGCCCGCCTCTACGATCACCCGCGCGCCCACGTCCGGCTGGGGGTCGACGTCGGCCACGACCTCCCGGTCGAGGAGCTTGAAGCCCAGGTCGACGCCGTGGTCTACGCCGTCGGGGCGTCCGCCGGGCGCCGGCTGGGCGTGTCGGGCGAGCAGCTGCCCGGCAGCCTCACCGCGCCGGAGCTGGTCGGCTGGTACAACGCCCACCCCGACGTCCCACCCGGTGCCGCCCGCTTCGACCACCCGCGCGCCGCGGTCGTCGGCACCGGCAACGTCGCCCTCGACATCGCCCGCGTGCTCACGGCCGACCCGGATACCCTCGCCGCCACCGACCTCGCCGACCACGCCCTCACCGCCCTGCGCGACGCCCCCGTGCGCGAGGTCGTGCTGCTCGGGCGCCGGGGTCCGGAGCACGCCGCCTGGTCGACGCCGGAACTGCTCGCGCTGCGGGAGCTGCCCGGAGTGGAGGTGGTGGTCGACGACACCGATCCCACCACCGGTCGGACCATCGACGAGGCGGCCCCGCGCGACCACGCCGCCCTGCTGCAGGGGCTGCCGCGCGTCCGGCCCGACTACACCGCCGACCCGCCGCCCGGACGGCGCGTCGTGCTGCGCTTCGCCAGCACCGTCACCCGCGTGCTCGGCGAGGACGCCGTCGAGGGGGTGGAGCTCGACGACGGCACCAGGGTGAGCTGCTCCCCGTTCATCACCTCCATCGGCTACACCGGCCGGCCGGTGCCCGGGCTGCCGTTCGACGAGGCCGCGGGTGTCCTCCCGAACACGCGGGGCCGGGTAACCGACCGGCCCGGCGCCTACGTCGTGGGGTGGGCCAAGCGGGGCTCTTCCGGCGGCATCGGTGACAACCGGGTCGACGCCGATGAGACCGTCCGCACGCTGCTGGACGACGCCGTCGCCGGGCGGCTGCCGGGCCCGGCTCGCCCTGGCGGCCTCACTCGCACGCTCCGACGCGCCTGCCCGGACACCGTCGATGCCAAGGGGCTCGAGCGGATCCTGCAGGCCGAGGCGGCGCGAGGCCGCGCGGCCGGGCGCCCGGCCGTCAAGTTCGCCACCACCGCCGAGTTGCTGCGCGCGAGCCGCGGCCGGCGATAACACCCGACCCGATCAGGTGTTTGGCCGGGGCCCAGAGCGGTAATGAGCTTCTCGGGGAGACGTGCGGCCCGATCGATCGCTACCGGGAGGTTCACGGTGTCACGGGTGGCGCAGCTTGCGGGCGAGGCCGTGGCGAAGGCCCGGGAGCCCGCGACGCAGACGCAGGCGATCCAGATCCTCAAGGCCGCGGTGGCCGCGGTGGGGGCGTGGCTGCTCGCGGTGCGGGTGTTCTCGCTCGACCAACCCTTCCTCGCGCCCTGGGTCGCGCTGCTCACCGTCCACGCCACCGTCTACCGCAGCGTCCTACGAGGGGCGCAATCGGTCGCCGCCACCGTGGGCGGGGTGCTGCTGTCGTTCGTCGTGGCCGAGGCCGTCGGGACCGGGCCGGTCGCGCTCGGTGTCGGCGTCGGCGTCGGCCTGGCGCTGGCCCGTATCCCGGGCGTGCGCACCGAGGGCATCACCATCGCCACCACGGTCCTGTTCGTCCTCACCACCGGCTACCAACACCAGCCGGTGGTGCTGTTGGAACGCGTCCTCGACACCGCCATCGGCGTGGCGGTCGGGGTGGTGGTGAACCTGCTGGTCCTGCCGCCGCTGAACAGCCGCAGCGCCTCCCAGCAGGTCGACCGCATCAACCGCGAGCTCGGGCAGCTGCTCATCGACATGGCCGACCAGCTGGGCTCGTCCTGGACCGAGGAGGACGTGCAGAGCTGGATCGACCGCAGCCGCGGGCTGGACGAGAGGCTGCAGCGGGCCTGGCGGGTCGTCCGCATCGCCAGCGAGAGCAAGTGGTGGAACCCCCGCTTCCGGTTCCGCCGGCGCGTCGACGACGACCCGGCCGGCTACCACGAGGTGCTGAAGCGGCTGGAGGACGGCATCGCGCAGGCGCGCAGCATCGCCCGCACGATCCACGAGTCCACCGTGTCCCAGCAGGAGTGGGACGCCCGCTTCCGCAAGCCGTGGCTGGAGCTGCTGGCCGAGGTCGGGGGCCGCATCGCCGATCCGGAGGCCGACGTCGCCGAGCTGCACGACCGCGCCGACGACCTCAGCCGCACGCTCTCGGACTCCGATCTGCCCAGCCTGCTGTGGCCGGTCTACGGCGCACTGATCTCCGATCTCGCCAACATCATCGACATCACCGACGACGTCGCCACCAGCCGACCGCCCCGCCCCTGATCACGACGCCTGGCCGACGCGGGCGCTAGCGGATCGGGACGACCAGCACCGGGCAGCGCTGCTGCCCGGCGGGCGACGTCGAGAACAGCGGGTCGGCCTCGCCTCGGCCGGCGACGATCAGGCTGCTGTGCCGGCGCAGCAGCTGCGGCCAGTCCTCGCCCAACTCGATCCGCCCCACGAACGGGACGTCGGGGTAGGCCGCGCGCCAGCGGGCCAGCCGGATGTCGAACTGCTCCTGGACGGCGGCGACGTCGGGGCGGCTGACCGGCCCGCGGTGCAGGGCCGTCCACGCCAGCGAGGCCTGCAGTGTCGCTCCCCGCCGTCGCGCGGCGTCGAGGGCCAGGTGCATCACACTGTCGTCCAGGCCGTCGGGGCCCACCACGACGGTGACCGGACCCCGGGCGGGCGGGTGCGGCGCCGGGGGGTGACCGGCAGGCGGCACGGCCACGACCGGGCACCGTGCCTGGCCCAGGACGGCCCGGGTGGTGGACGTCCCGGCCGGCTCGGTGGCGGTGTCGTCGCCGATCACGAGCAGGTCGACGATCGCCGCGATCTCCCCCAGGACGTCCACGGCCGCGCCCGGGATCGCGGAGCCGCTCGCCCGCAGCAGGCTGCCGTCGGCGCCGACCAGCTGCACCGCCCGCGCCGCCACCTCCCGGGCGGCCCGGTGCCGGTCGGTGAGTTCGCGGGTGGGGACGACGGCCTCCGGCGGGAGCGGGGCATAGGCGTGCACCACGTGCAGGGTGTCGAGCCCCGGCGCCGCGTCGTCCACGGCCCAGGCCAGGGCCGCGGCGTCCCGCTCGGCGTCCCGGATGCCCACGGCGGTCAACAGACCTGCCGGCCTGGAGGCCGCGGGCAGAACCGGATCGCCGGTCACCGCGAGGTCGGGTCGTTCCTGGGTACTCGTCATGTCCACATCCGTGGGTGGGGTGGCGCGGGGGTCGAAGTCGACCGTCCCCCCGCGCCCGGGAACCTCCCAGAGTCCAACGGCACGTCGGGGACGGGACCGTGCGCACCGGTCCGGGACGCCGCGCCGTCCCGGATCATCCCGGCGTCCCTCCCGACAGCGGCGAGCCCAACGGCGCTCCTGCCGTCCGCGGCCACGTCCGACACTCCCCCGAGGAGAGGTCGTGTTCACCGAGGCCGCCTGCCTCCCGTCGAGAGGAACACCATGGGTGCTGCCGAGAATCTGCAGGACCTGCAGGACCTACCCGCCGTCACGACCGAGCGTCGGACCGCGGCTCCCGCCGCGGAGGGCCGCGCCGGCCCGGCGACCGGTGAGGCGCCGGCGATCGTGGAGACGCACAGCGCGGTGGTGATCCTGGTCCACGACCGCGCCTACAAGGTGAAGAAGCCGGTGGACCTCGGCTTCCTCGACTTCCGCGAGCGGCGGGTCCGGGCCGTGGCCTGCCGGCGGGAGGTGGAGCTGAATCGACGGCTGACCACCGACGTCTATCTCGGGGTCGGCGAGTTCACCGCCCCCGGGTCCGACGCCTCCGAGCCCGTCGTGGTCATGCGGCGGCTGCCGGCCGCCGCCCGGTTGAGCACCCTCGTCGCCGCCGGCGTCGACGTGACGGGCGACCTGCGGGCGGTGGCCCGGCGGATGGCGAGCATGCACGCCACGGCTGCGCGCAGCCCGGAGATCGCGGAGTGCGGCGGGCCGGACGGCTTGCTACGCCGCTGGCGGGACAACCTCGCCGAGACCGAACGCTTCGTCGGCCGGTCGATCGACCCCGCCGTCCACGATCGGGTCCGGGCGCTGGCGTTGGACTACGTGGCCGGCCGCCGGACCCTGCTGTCGGAGCGGGCGCGCTCCGGGCTCGCGGTCGACGGTCACGGTGACCTCACCGCCGACGACGTGTTCTGCCTACCCGACGGGCCCCGCATCATCGACTGCCTCGACTTCGACGAGAAGCTGCGCTGGGTGGACGTCCTCGACGACATCGCGTTCCTCGCGGTGGACCTCGAGCACCTCGGCCGGCCCGACCTCGCGGAGCAGTTCCTGGACTGGCACGAGGAGTTCTCCTCGGCGTCGGCGCCCGCGTCCCTACGCCACCACTACCAGGCCTACCGGGCCTTCGTCCGCGCCAAGGTGCTCGCGATCCGAGGGGCCCAGGGCGACGCGACCGCCGCCTCGGCGGCGGATTCGTGGGCGCGATCCGCCGAGTGGCACCTGGCGGCGGGGCAGGTGCGGCTGGTGCTGATCGGCGGCGCGCCGGGGGTCGGCAAGAGCAGCGTCGCGGGGGCGCTGGCCGACCGGCTCGGCTCGGTCCTGCTTGCCACCGACACGATCCGGCGCGAGCAGGGCATCGCCCCGGCAGCCCGCTACAGCGCCGCCGCCAAGGACGCGACCTACCGCGAACTGCTGGAGCGGGCGTCCCGGGCGCTGGAGCGGGGGGAGTCGGTGATCGCCGACGCCACCTGGGGCGACGCGGCGTGGCGGCACGCGGCGCGTGAGATCGGCGAGCGGACCGCCAGCCGGTTGGTGATGCTTGAATGCCTCGCCCCGGTCGAGCTCGCGGCCCAGCGGGCCGAGGCGCGGCACGTGAATGGCACAGACGCCTCGGAGGCGGGGGCAACGATCGCGGCCCGGCTCGCCCGCCACCGCGACCCGTGGCCGCAGGCGCGACCGGTGGACACCTCGGGCGAGGTCCCGTCCGCCCTCGCGCAGGCGCTGGCCGCCGTCGCCCTCAGCTGACGTCGGCCCGGCCGGCTTCATGACATGACCGACGTCCCCGCCCCCGTCCTCGTCGGCCTCGGCGACGACTCCGCGACCGACTGGGCCCTCGACTGGGCCGAGGCGGAGGCGGCTGCGCGCGGTGTACCGCTGGAGATCGTGCGGGCCTTCCGGCGACCCGCCGGCCTCGCCCCCTGGGAGACGGCGCTTGACCGCCAGCTGCTCGGGGACCTGCGCGAGCTCGCGGACACGCGGCTCGACCACGCGCTCGAGCACGTACACGGGAAGTATCCGGCCCTCGAGGTGGTGCCGGCGGCCCTCGAGGGGGAGGCGGGCGAACTGCTCGTCGAGCGATCGGCGGCCGCCGCCGTGACCGTGGTCGGCTCGCGCCACCTGTCGACCGCCGGCGGGGTGCTGCTGGGCTCCGTCAGCACGGTCGTCGCCGCGCGGGGCCACGGCCCGGTCGTCGTCGTCGAGGGGCCGGGCGGGTTGAAGGCCGAACACCAGCAGGTGGTGGCCGGTCTCGACGGGTCGGACCGCGATGTCGACGTGCTGGCCTTCGCCCTCGACCATGCCAGCCGCCACCGACTCGGGCTGCGGGCCGTCTTCTGCTGGCGCTCGTCCGCGCGGCCGAGCGGGCACGCCGTGCCGCCGGAGGCCGGACGGGTGCAACGGTGGTTGGCCGAGATGCTGGCCGGGTGGCAGGAGAAGTACCCGGACGTGCGGGTGCAGCGCGCCGTCCTCGACGACCACCCGGTGCGCGGGCTGGTCGCGGAGTCGCACGGCCAGAGCCTGCTCGTCGTCGGGGCCCGCTCCCGCCGGTCCCGGCTGGCCCCGCTGCTCGGATCGGTGAGCCAGGGCATCCTGCACCACGCCCGCTGCCCGGTCGCCGTCCTGCACGCGGAGTGAGCCGCGTCCCGTTGCTCACATGTGCATGCCCGGAGCCACGCCGCCGGCCATGTGCATCGTCTGCATCGCCAACAGCATCCAGGCCATCGACAGCGACATGATCGCGAGCGTGGTTCGCACACCCAGGGTGACGTCGGACTCGGGGCGGTTGAGCCGGGCGAGCGCGGAGGGGCGCGTCCGGACGGCGGTGGCGGTCGCTCCGTCGGTGCGCTCGTCGGCGGCCGCCTCGGGCAGGTCGCTCGGCGGCGCCGCGGACGGGGCGGTGGCGACGAGCCAGAGCAAGGTCTCCACGAGCAGGTACGCGATCGCGACGTAGGTGATCCATGCCGGCCGGTCGTCCCGCGGCAGCGACATGTAGGTCATCACCGCCATGTCGACGGTGGAGGCGAGCCACGGCCAACTCGGGGCGCCGGCCCCCGACCACGCGGTGGCGGCGTACGCCCCGGCGGCGAGCGTGAGGGCGCCGTAGAGCGCGACCCCGCCCCAGTACAGGTGCGGGTGATCGGCCTGCGGCAGCAGGTACATGGCGATCATGCCGGCGGCCATGAGGATGTGTCCGACGTGCCAGAGCCGCACCTCCCCGCGCATGGACTCCGCGTGGCGCAGGTGCAGCACCAGCACCACCACCAGCGCCGCGGCCCACACGTAGCGCAGCCAGTCCGGCAGCAGCGGCATGTGCATCGTCATCGAACCCACGGGTCCTGCCCTTTCGTCGGCTTCCGGGGCCTCGCGGCCCGGTGTGCGTACATTCCAAGAGTCAGTCGAGGTCCGGGGATAGTTCCCGACGACCGACCGCGCCTCCGCCGTTATCGAGCGGGCCCTCGCGTGAGCGGTCGCCCGGGCGTGTGAACTCGGCCGCGGTCCCGGGCAGCCCAACAGGTGGAGCCGACCCGCATCTTCCTGCACCCGAGGAGAGCCTGTGAACTCGTCCGACCGCGATCAACTGACCACCCGCCTGCAGCGCACCTTCGACGAGGACCCCGATCTCCGCGGCCTGCTCGAGGCCTCGCTGGAGCAGGCCGCTCGCCGCAGCCAGCAACTCGACGGCACCCTGCGCGACGCCCTGTCCTGGCCCCGGGACATCGAGACCTACCTCGACTACCTCGTCGAGTTCGGCCGCTGGATCCCGAAGGAGTCCGACAACCCGGCCTGGAAGAACGGGACGCCGCGCCACCAGTTCGCGCAGGAGGTGAGCGACCGTCTAGCTCACTTCTTCTGGCTGGTCGACCAGCCCGTCGGTGAGGACTCCGGGCACGTGGCCGAGGGCTCGCCCGCCTTCCGCCGCTTCCTGACCGAGTACGCCTCAGGGTGGGGCTCCTTCCTCGACACGCCGGAGTCGTTCGACGACGACATCCTGGCCTCCTTCCAGCAGTACGCCCCGCAGTACTCGATCGAGGAGTCGCTGGTCGACGGCAAGCCGAATTCCCCGAGCGGCTGGCAGACCTTCAACCAGTTCTTCGCGCGCGAGCTCAACCCGGGCCTGCGCCCGATCGCCGCCCGCGACGACAACACCGTGATCGCCTGCCCGGCCGACTGCAGCTACGAGCACGGCTTCGGCATCGACGACGACTCGGCCATTCCGGCCACCCGCGTCAAGCAGACGAAGACCTACGGCAACGTCCGCTCGCTGCTCGAAGGCAGCGAGCACGCCGACGCCTTCGCCGGGGGCACCTTCGTGCACTACATGCTGCCGCCCTCGGCCTACCACCGGTTCCACCTGCCGGTCGCCGGGCGGCTGCTCGAGTCGTTCGTCACCCACGGCCAGGTCTACATGCAGGTCGACCTGCAAGACGGCCGCCTCGCCTCGCTGGACCGCACCGACACCGGGTACGAGTTCTTCCAGACCCGTGGCGTGGTCGTCGTCGACACCGCGAACAGCCCGGAGGGCGACCTCGGCCTGGTCGGCATCGTGCCGGTCGGCATGTCGCACGTTGCCTCCGTCGTGCTGACCGGCCGGCCGGGCGTCGATCTGGCCAAGGGCGACGAGTTCGGCTACTTCCAGTTCGGCGGGTCGGACATCATCCTGCTGTTCCAGCGCGGGGTCGAACTCGACCTCGACACCTCCGACGGCTTCCGGCACGTCGGCTCCCGCGCCGCGAGCGTCACCGGACGCTGATCGGTCACGCCCCGGGTCGGCCGGCTCCCGAGGTCAGGTGGGCCGCGGACCAGCCCAGTTCGGCGAGGTGGGCGCCCCGTTCGAGTTCGTTGGCGGTGATCACACCGACCGGGCGCCTGCCCTCGTCGACGACGACCGCGACCCCGCCGTGCCGAGGCAGCTTGGGCACGATGTCGGCGAGGGTCGTGTCACAGGTCACGACCAACGGTGGGCGGCGGCGCACGAGGTCTCGGATGCGGGCCTCGTCTCGCCGCTGCTGCGGCAGCCCGCGGAGGTCGCGCAGCGCCAGCATCCCGGTGATCTCGCCGCCGAAGTCCGCCACCGGATAGACCGGCTGCGCGGCGGCCCCGGGGTGGAGCCCGGCGAGGAACTGCGGCACCGTCCACCAGTCGCTGACCGTCACCGGCGTGGGTGACATCACCTGCTCGGCGGTCCAGCTGTCCAACCGGCGATACCGGCCGGTCATACGCTCGCCGGCGGCTCCGGCGACGATGAACCAGCCGAGCAGCGAGAGCCACAGCCCCGCGGGCGCGCCGGCCAGCACCTCGATGAGCCCGAAGGCGACCAGGACGTAGCCGAACACCCGGCCCCAGCTCGTCGCCACCTCGTTGGCGCGGGCCCGGTCGTGGTAGTGCCGCCACAGCGCGCCGCGCAGCACCCGGCCGCCGTCCAGCGGGGCGGCGGGGGCCAGGTTGAAGATCCCAGCAGCACGTTGACACCGGCGAGCCAGGCGATCGCCGCGCCCACCAGCCCGGCCGGCGCCACCGCCCACGCGATCGCCCCGCCGACCAGGCCGAGCATCAGGCTGGCCAGTGGCCCCGCGGCCGCGATCAGGACGTCCGCGCCCGGGCTGGTCGGCTCGTCGTCGAACTCGGTGACCCGCCCAGCATCCAGAGGGTGATCGAGCGGACGCGCAGCCCGAAGTGTCGGGCGGCCACGGTGTGCGCCAGCTCGTGCACCAGCACCGTGGCCAGGAAGACGCCGGCGGTCAGGACCCCGGTCAGCCAGTACCCGGCCTGCGAGTAGCCGGGCCGGGCCACGGGCAGCGCCTGGGTCGCCAACAGGTAGGCGAACAGGGCCAGCGCGAGCAGTGCCGACCAGTGGACCGAGACCGCGACCCCCGCCCAGCGGCCGAGCGGCAGGCGACCACTCGCGCGCCCCGACCGGGTCGTGGCGGGTCGGCGGGGCGTCGGCGCCCTGGCCCGGCGGCATGCCTTCGATACCACCGCGCGCGCGTCGCTGCTTCCAGTGCCCAACGACACTCGGCGTTCGGGACCTCGCCGCCGTCAGGCCGCGCTCGCCGCCCCGACCCCGCCCAGGTGGGCCGTTCGGCACTGCTACCGGACTCGGCGCCGCCGCACGATCGAGAGGTGGGCGTCTTTGTCATCGACGACGACGACCTCGACGCCGTACGCTCCGACGGCCTGGTGACACGCCTCCGCGACCTCGGCCCGGCCGATCGCGATGCGGTCGTCGCGCTGCACGAGGCGGCCCGGGACGCTCGCTGTACCTGCGGTTTTCGGCGCCGGCCTGCCGGGGGCGATCCGCTACGCCGAGCACCTGGTGCGGGCCGACTCGGACCACCGGGCGATCGGGGCGTTCGTGCGGCGGCGGCTCGTCGGCGTCGTCTCCTTCGAGCGGGTCGACCGGACGCGGGCGGAGTTCGCGCTGCTGGTGGCCGACGAGGCCCAGCGCACCGGGGTCGGCACGCTGCTGCTGGAGCACGCGATCGCCGAGGCCCGGGCGGCGGGCGTCACCCACTTCGTCGCCGAGGTCCTCGCGAGAACTCGCTCATGATCGAGGTCATCCGGGACCTCGGCTTCGTCCACACCACCAGCCGCACCGGCGAGACGGTGAGCGTCGAGTTCTCCCTCGAGGCCTCGGCGCCCGTGGTGGCGGCGATCAGCGCGCGGGAGCAGCAGGCGGAGATCGCCAGCCTGCGGCCGCTGCTGTCACCCCGATCCGTGGTGGTCGTGGGCGCCGGCCCGCGTCCCGGCGGGGCCGGGCACGCGGTGGTCCGCAACCTGCTCGAGACCGGATTCACCGGCCGCGTCGACGTCGTCCACCGAGCGCAGAGGAGGTGCTCGGCGTGCCGGCCGTGCCGTCGGTACTCGACCTGCCACGCGGGTCGGAGCTCGCGGTGGTCGCCGTCCCGGCGGCGGCGGTCGAGCCGGTGGTGGGGACTGCGGCGAGCGCGGCGTGCGGGCGGTCGTCGTCATCAGTGCCGGGTTCGGGGAGGCCGGCGAGGAGGGCGTCGGCCGCCAGGATGCTGTCCTGCGCACGGCCCGCGAGTACGGGATGCGGCTGGTGGGCCCCAACTGCTTGGGGGTGCTCAACATCGACCCCGCCGTCCGGCTGGACGCGACGTTCGGGGTGATGCCGCACGACGCGGGCG
Source organism: uncultured Actinomycetota bacterium (assembly GCA_963776855.1). Classification (GTDB taxonomy): domain Bacteria; phylum Actinomycetota; class Actinomycetes; order Mycobacteriales; family Jatrophihabitantaceae; genus Jatrophihabitans. Next base: position 22,741 of record CAVZOC010000007.1, read on the forward strand.
GGTTCGCCGTGCTGGCCCAGTCCGGCGCGTTCGCCGCCGCCGTCGCCGCCGCGGCCGACCGGCCGGGCTCGGATCGCCCGCCTGGTGTCGATGGGCAACAAGGCCGACTGGCGGCAACGACCGCTGCTCGCCTGGGGCGAGGATCCCGACGCCCGCGTGATCGGCCTCTACCTCGAGTCGATCGGTGACCCGACCGCTTCGGGCGCATCGCGCGCCACGTGACACGGCGCGCCCCGATCGTCGCGGTGAAGCCGGACTTACTGACGCCGGACTGGGCGCCGGCGCGCTCGCACCACCCCTGCTGCCGCGTCGCCGGAGGTGGCGGTGGTGGCCCTGTTCCGCAGCTGCGGCGTGCTGCGGGTCCGCACGATGCAGGAGGGGAGCGACGCCGCTCGGGCGCTCGAACTCGCAGCCCCGCCCGGCGGGGCCGCGCCTCGCGATCGTCGGGAACTCCTGTTCGCCCCGGAGATCCTGGCGGCCGACGCCGCCGCGGAGGCCGGTCTGCTCGCTCAACGGCCTCGACGACGCCACCGCCGCGGAGCTGCGCCGGCTGGGGGCCCCGGCCCAGGACCCTATCCTCATTGGCGCCACCGTCACACCGGAGCGAGTCGGGCGGGTATTCGATACCGCGCTCGCCTCGCCGTCGGTCGACATGCTGCTGACGGTGTTCACGACGGTGGCGACCTCCGACCCGGTTGCGGTGCGCTCGGCGGTGATCGAGGCGGCCGCGGGGGCGGACAAGCCGTTGTCGCGGTGGAGGTCCCGGCTGTGCGAGCCGCTCGCCGCCTGCCGGGGGCGGACGGTGCCGCTGTTCGGCTTCCCCGAGCCGGCCGCCGCTGCCCTCGGGCTGGCCTACGGCCACGCCCGCTGGGTCGCGTCCGGGCAGCGAACCGGTCGCGATCCTGCTGCCGTCGACGCCGCGACGGTCCGGACCCTGATCGCCACGGCGCGCTCGAGCGGGGCCGACTGGCTCCGCCCTCATGAGGTCTCACCGGCTGCTCGGCGCCTACGGCATTCCCACCTGCCCCGGGAAGGTCGTCGTCGGTGCCGACGCCGCCTCCCAGGCGGCCGACGAGCTGGGCTACCCGGTGGTGCTGAAGCTGGCCGAGGGCGGGACGCACAAGAGCGACGTCGGTGGAGTGCGTCTGGAGCTGCGCGACGCCGACGAGGTGCGACAGGCCGCGGACGACCTCGCCCTGATCCGGGGGCGGCCGGTGACCCCGCTGCTCGTCCAACAGATGATCTCCGGCGGTACCGAACTCATCGTCGGCGGGCTGCACGAGCCGCAGTTCGGGCCGTTGCTGATGGTCGGCGCCGGCGGCGTGCTCGCCGACGTCGTCGACGACACCAGCTTCCGTATCGCCCCGGTGTCGCGCGACGAGGCCGGGGCCATGCTGGAGGAGCTGCGCAGCTCGCGGCTGCTCGACGGGTTCCGAGGCCGCTCACCCGTCTCGCGGCCGGCCGTGGCTGACCTGATCGTCCGCGTCGGCGCGCTGCTGGCCGACGTCCCCGAGGTCGCCGAACTCGATCTGAACCCGGTGGTCGCGCGCGGCGAGCTCGTCGTGACCCTCGACGCGCGCATCCGGGTGGCCCCACCGCCGCACCACCCCGACCCGGTGGTGCGACAGCTGCGGGGACCGCTGCACCCGGTTCCCGTCCGAGACGGAACGTGGTGAGACGAGCATGACCATGCGCCCTCCCCCGGCCGGCCGCCGACCGCAGGTCGTCGTCGGGGTTGACGACTCCCACGGCGCCGCCCGCGCCGTGGGCTGGCCCGCCCACGAGGCCGAGCGTCGCGGGGCAGGGCTGCTGCTGGCGCACGTCCACCCCACGGCCCTCGCGGCCCCGCCCGGAGACGGGGCCGTGGCCCCGGACGCCTTGCTGCGTGCTTCCGGCGACCTGGCCGCCGAGGTGGCGCCGGAGGTGCCGGTCCGGGCGTCGGTGCTGGTGGGAACGACGGTGGAGGCGCTCGTGGCCGAATCGCGGGGCGCCGACCTGCTCGTCCTTGGCTCGGCGGGGCGCGCCGACGTCGACCACGCCGCCATGGGTTCCGTCGCGAGTCGGCTGGCCACGCACGCGGACTGCCCGGTGGTCGTGGTCCGGGACGAGCCCCCTCGCGACCCGCGTGGCCGGGCGGCGGCCGGCGTGCTCGACACGCCGTCCGGGCACGCGGCGGCCGAGGTGGCGACCCGCGAGGACGGCCTGCGTCATGCGGCGCTCGTGCTCGTCCACGCCGACGCGCCGGTCGGCGCCGGCCCCGGCGTCGCCGCGCTGGCGGCCGACATCGCGGCTCGTCATCCGGACCTCGCGCTGGACGCGCACCGCGTCCACGCCGACCCGGTCAGCGCGCTCATCGAGGCGTCGGGGGACGCCGACCTGCTCGTCCTCGACTCGTCCGTCATTCCACGGAGCATTTCGACGCCCGGCTCGGTCCGGTGCCCGCGTCGATCCTTCCGCGCGTGCACTGCCCGGTCATGCTCGTCGGCGCCTACCCGCACCACCTGCGCCGCCGCTCCCCGGCGACGCCGGTCCCCAGCGAGCCCACCGCGCACTGACTCGCGCCGGCGCCCGCGCCGGGCGGCAACGTCGCTATCGGGACGTCACCACCGGCTCCTCGTCGGCCGGACTCTGGGCCGCGGCGCGCTCCTGCGCACGCTGGGCCGCTGCTCCCCGGGCCAGCAGCGAGCTGAGCGGCTTCTCCTTCAGGAACCAGGCGACCAGGAAGCCGGCGACCAGCAACGGCACAGATACCCGTAGAGCGGGATCAGGGCGTTGGCGTAGGCGACGACGAAGTCGTGGGCCAGGTTGCCGGCAGCTGGCCAGCTGGGCGGGGGTGATGCGGGTAGCGCGCCCAGCCAGCTTCTTGCCGGCGCCGGGCGGAAGGACGTCGTTCAGCCGGCTGGTGAGCCGCCCGACGAACAGCGAGCCGATGAGGGCGGTGCCGAGCGAGGCGCCGATCTGCCGGAAGAAGTTGACTCCCGCGGTGGCCGTCGACATGTCGCGGTACCCACCGAGTTCTGCACGGTCAGCACCAGCACCGGCATCACGAATCCGATGCCGAGGCCCAGCACCACCATGAAGAGGCTCGACTCGCCGCGAGAGGTGGTCGCGTCCATCTGTGACAGCAGGTACATCCCGATCGCGGCCAGGGCCGTCCCGACGATCGGGAAGGGCTTGTAGCGCCCCGTCCGGCTGATGATCTGGCCGGTGCAGATGGCGGCGGCCATCAGCCCACCCATCAGCGGCAGCATCAGCACCCCCGAATAGGTGGCGCTGGCCCGAAGCGACAGCTGCAGGTAGGTCGGCAGGTAGCTCACTGCGCCGAACATGGCCACCCCGACCAACAACGCCAGGATGGTGTTGACGCGGAAGACCTCGTCCCGGAACAGTCGCAGCGGCAGGATCGGCTCCTCGGCGCGCGTCTCGGCCACCAGCCACGCCGGTACGAGGATCACCACCCCCGCGATCGCCCAAGGATCGTCGGGGAGTCAGGCGTGCTCCCGGCCGCCCCAGGCATGGCAAGGACCACACAGGCGATGCCCCCGGCCATCAGCAGCGCCCCCAAGAAGTCGACCTTCTTCTTCACCTGCGGCTTGGGCAGCTTCAGGGTCAGGGTCGTGACGGTCGCGGCCGCGATGCCGATCGGGACGTTGATGTAGAAGATCCACCGCCAGGTGGCGTGCTGGTCAGGTAGCCGCCGACAGCGGGCCGAGCACGGTGGCGACGCCGATCATCGGCCCCATCACCGCCATGTACTTGCCACGCTCGCGGGCGCTGACGATGTCGGCCATGATCGTCTGCGCGCCGATCAGCAGCCCACCGGCGCCGATGCCCTGGATCGCGCGACAGGAGATCAGCACCCCCATGTTGGGCGCGATACCGGCCACCACCGAACCCGCCAGGAAGACCGCGATGGCCAGCTGGAAGGCGTTGCGGCGGCCGATGAAGTCGCCGACCTTGCCGTAGACCGGCATCGCGATGGTCTGGCACAGAGGTAGGCCGTAATCAGCCAGGAGATCTGGGACAGCCCGTTCAGGTCACCGGCGATGGTCGGAAGGGCGGTCGCGACGATGGTCTGGTCCAGCGCGGCCATGAGGATGCCCAGCATCAGCCCCACGAAGATGGCGATGAGCCGGCCCCGGGGGAGACCGGAGTCCGCCTCCTCCTCGGGCCTGGACGGCGTGGTGCGAACGGCTGACTGTGCGGTCAGGGATCCTCTTTCTGGTCTCGGGCCGGTTCGGCGGCGGGTCGGACGGGGGCGGCCACGATCACCCGGGGGGCTGCGACAGCTGTTCCTGCAGGAGCGTGAAGGCCTCGGCGGCGATCTCGTCCGGCCGCCGGAGGCCGTCGGCGGCCCACTTGCGCAGGGCGACCCGCACCACGCTGCTGGCCAGCGAGGCGAGCGCGGCCGGGCGCAGGTCGCCGTCGGGGTCGACGCCGAGGCGCTCGGCCATCGCCTCGGCGAACATGCGCTCAAGGGCGGCGAATTGGCCGAGTTGCCGGGGAAGCAGCGACGGGTTGTTGCGCCCGACCGCTGGAGCGCCAAGGCCTGATCGCGGTGCACGTGAGTTTCCCGGAGCAGGCCGCTGCCGGCGATCGCGGCCCGCAGGGTCTGCACCGGTCCCTCCTCGGCCGGCCGGTTCAGGATGGCCTCGCGCAGCTCGGCGCTGAGCTCGCCGGTCTCCAGGACCAGGGCGTCTTCCTTGCAGTCGAAGTAGTTGAAGAACGTCCGGGGCGAGATGTCGGCGGCCTCGCTGATCTGCTCGATCGTCACGTGGCTCACGCCACGGGCGTCGGCCAGCTCCAGTGCCGCCAGCTTGATCCGCTGGCGCGTCGCCAGCTTCTTGCGCTCTCGCCGGCCCGGCGGTGCCGACGCTGCGTCCACGGTCATACCGTCACGGTACCCATATTTGCACTAGATGTACATTCGCAGCTAGTGCACTGTTGGACGACGGAGGAGCCCGGACCCTTACGCCGCGCGCGGGTCAGGGGGTCGCCCGGCGATCGCCGCGCACGTAGGACAGCAGCGCCTCCCGGCCGCGGCCACCACCAGCGGAGATCTTGCGCCGGACCCACCCCGCCCTGTGTCAGGCGAACCGTCGGACGCCGAGCGGTGCGGCGGTCAGGACCCGGCGGATACCGATCGTTGGCGTTGAACACCCGGA
>CAVZOC010000008.1:0-32491 GCA_963776855.1 uncultured Actinomycetota bacterium
GCCGTGAACCTGGAGGTCGACGTCCTGGCCAAATACGTGGCCCGGCTGATGGAGATGACGACATGATCCCGCTGGACTCGATCGAGCGGGCGATCGCGGACATCAGGCCGGCAAGCCCGTGGTGGTCATCGACGACGAGGACCGCGAGAACGAGGGCGACCTGGTCTTCGCGGCGGAGCACGCCACGCCGGAGCTGCTGGCGTTCATGGTCCGCTACACGTCGGGCTACATCTGCGTCCCGCTGACCGAGGACGACGCCGACCGGCTCGACCTGCCGCCGATGTACCACACCAACCAGGACCGCCGCGGCACCGCCTACACCGTCACCGTCGACGCCCGCGAGGGCATCGCCACCGGCATCTCGGCCACCGACCGCGCCCACACCATCCGGATGCTGGCCGACCCGAGCCCGAAAGCCGCCGACTTCTCCCGGCCCGGCCACGTCGTCCCGCTGCGCGCCAAGGACGGCGGCGTGCTGCGCCGCCCCGGCCACACCGAGGCCGCGGTCGACCTGGCCGGCTGGCCGGGCTGCGGCCGGCCGGCGTGCTCTGCGAGATCGTCAGCGAGAAGGACCCGGCCGGCATGGCCCGCTCGGACGAGCTGCGCGTCTTCGCCGACGAGCACGGCCTGGCGCTGATCTCCATCGCCGACCTGATCGCGCTACCGGCGCCGCACCGAGAAGCTGGTCGAGCGGGTCGCCGACGGCGCGGGTGCCGCTGCGCTACGGCGAGTTCACCGCCGTCGGCTACTCGCTCCAGCTACGACGACCGCGAGCACGTCGCGTTCGTCTTCGGCGACATCGGCGACGGCGAGGACGTCCTGGTCCGCGTGCACTCCGAGTGCCTGACCGGCGACGTCTTCGGCTCGCTGCGCTGCGACTGCGGCCCGCAGCTGGACGCCGCGCTGGCCGCGGTCGCCGCACGAGGGGCGCGGCGTGGTGCTCTACATCCGCGGCCACGAGGGCCGCGGCATCGGCCTGCTGCACAAGCTGCAGGCCTACCAGCTGCAGGACGCCGGCGCGGACACGGTCGACGCCAACCTCGAGCTCGGCCTGCCCGCCGACGCCCGCGACTACGGCACCGGCGCGCAGATCCTGGTCGACCTCGGCGTGCGCTCGATGCGGCTGCTGACCAACAACCCGGCCAAGCGCGCCGGGCTGGAGGGCTACGGGCTGCAGTCACCGGCCGCGTGCCGCTGCCGGTGCACGCCAACCCGGAGAACCTGCGCTACCTGCGCACCAAGCGCGACCGCATGGGCCACGACGTCGGCACTTCGACGAGACGCCACCCACCGGGTCCCGAGCGTGAGCGGGGAGGGAGCCCCGGCGCTGGCGGTCGCGGGCGCCGAGGGGCTCTCGGTCGTCGTGGTGGCGGCGTCGTGGCACGAGACGGTCATGGACGGGCTGCTCGACGGGGCCCGCCGGGCGCTGGGCGAGGCGGGCGTCGCCGACGTCACCGAGCTGCGGGTGCCCGGCGTGTTCGAACTGCCGGTGGCCGCCGCGCGCGCGATCACCGGAGGGGCCGACGCGGTCGTCGCGCTGGGCGTCGTCATCCGCGGCGGCACGCCGCACTTCGAGTACGTCTGTGACGCCGCGACGAGCGGGCTCACCGACCTGGCGGTCCGTACCGGCGTGCCGGTCGGCTTCGGCGTGCTCACCTGCGACACCGAGCAGCAGGCGCTGGACCGGGCCGGGCTGGCGGGATCGGTCGAGGACAAGGGCTACGAGGCCGCTCAGTCGGCCCTGGCGACCGCAATCACCCTCGCGGCGTACCCGCGGCCGTAGCGCGCGCGAGCACCCCGCGGCCCCGCTAGGGTTCGGGACGGGTCGGCCCGCGCAGCGTGCCGACCCGGGACCGTGAGGCAACCGGACAACAGAGGTGAAGCGCATGGGTGGATACCAGACGGTCGTCGTCGGCACCGACGGCTCCGAGACGTCATTCCGCGCGGTCGAGCGTGCGGCCCAGATCGCCCGCGACGCCGGGGCCACCCTCGTGATCGCCTGCGCCTACGAGCCGGGCAAGACCGACACCTCGGCCCAGGACGCGCTCGGCGCGGAGGAGGCCTACCAGGTCGTCGGGTCGGCGCCGGCCGAGGACACCGTCAGCCGCGCCCGGGACCGGGCCGCGGTCGCCGGCGCGACGAAGATCGACACGACCGCGATCGAGGGACGCCCCTCGGCGGTGCTCAACCAGGTCGTCCAGGACCGCGGCGCCGACCTCTGCGTCGTCGGCAATCGCGGCCTCAACACCCTCGCCGGGCGCATCATCGGCTCCGTCCCGCTCGACATCGTGCGCCACATGCCCGTCGACGTCCTCGTCGTCCACACCACCTGAGCCGCCGGGGCCGATGAGCTCAAAACAACTGGACGACGAGGGGGGACGGGACGTCGACGAGTCGACGACCGGCGCCGGAGTCGAGAACGTCCTGCAGGTCGTCGACGAGACGGCCGCCATCGACGTCGCGCGGCTGTTCGCGCGGGTCGAGCAGGCCCTGCTCGGCGGGCCGCGGCGGTGGACCCCGGAGCAGGTGGCCGAGCGCGCCGGCGTCTCGCGGGACCAGACCCGAGCGCTGTGGCGCGCCCTCGGCTTCGCGACCGTCTCCGACGACGACGCCGTCTACACCGACATCGACGTCGAGGCCGTCGGGCTCGTCGAGCAGCTGCGCGCCGCGGGCTTCGAGGACGACCAGCTGGTCACGGCGATGAGCCGGCTGTTCGGGCAGACCTTCTCCCGGCTCGCCTCCTGGCAGGGGCAGCTGATGCTCGAGATGCTCGCCGATCGCCCGGAGCTGCTGGCCTCCGAAGAGACCCTGGTCGAGCTGATCGACGAGGTCGGGCCGCTGCTGGAGCAGTTGCAGACCTACGCCTGGAGGCGGCAGCTGGTCGCCTTCTTCGCCCGCGCCGCTGCCCGCGCCAGCGACGACGTCGCGACCTCGCTGACGAGCGATCTGGCGATCGGCTTCGTCGACATGTCCGGCTTCACCGCGCTCACGCGCAGGCTCAGCGAGCCCGAGCTGCGCGACCTGCTGGAGCGGTTCGAGTCGCTCGCGGCCACGGTCGTCGGCTCGCACGGCGGCCGGGTCGTGAAGACGATCGGCGACGAGGTGCTGTTCCAGAGCGAGGACGCCGTCGCCGCCGCCGAGATCGCCCTGGAGATGGTCGAGACCGCGGGCGAGGAGAGCGAGCTTCCCGACCTGCGCGCGGGGGTCGCGATCGGCCCGGTCGTCAGCCGGCTCGGCGACGTCTACGGCTCCACCGTCAACATCGCCAGCCGGCTCACCTCGATCTCCCGTCCGGGAACGGTGCTGGTCGACCGGTCGATGCACGACGCGCTGGTCGACGACCCCCGCTACGCCCTGAAGTCCCGTCGCAGCGAGTCGGTGCGCGGCTATCACCACCTGCGGGCCTGGCGGCTCCGGCACGTGCCGCGGTGAGCCGTCGGACGGCTCGGTAGGCTCCCGGACCGAGATGAAGACCTTCGACCAGCTCTTCACGGAGCTCACCGACCGGCAGCGTGAGCGGCCGGACGGTTCGGGCACCGTCGCCGCACTCGACGCCGGGGTCCACGCCCAGGGCAAGAAGGTCGTCGAGGAGGCCGCCGAGGTCTGGATGGCCGCCGAGCACGAGTCCGTCGACCGGACGGCCGAGGAGATCAGCCAGCTGCTCTACCGCATCCAGGTGATCATGCTGGGCAAGGGCGTGGCGCTGGAGGACGTCTACCGACATCTGTAGGCCGCTGTTCGGCCCGTCCACCCGGCGCACACACCTGCTCACGAAAAGGCGCAGCCGCATGCTCCGCATCGCCGTTCCCAACAAGGGCTCGCTCGCCGAGCCCGCCAGCCAGATGCTCGTCGAGGCCGGCTACCGCCAGCGCAGCGACCACCGCGAGCTGGTCCTGCTCGACGCCGACAACGACACCGAGTTCTTCTTCCTCCGCCCGCGCGACATCGCCGTCTACGTCGGCTCCGGGCAGCTCGACGTCGGGATCACCGGCGAGGACCTGCTACTCGACTCCGGGGCCAACGCCGAGTCGGTGCTGCCGCTCGGCTTCGCCGGCTCGACATTCCGATGGGCCGCGATCCCCGGCACCATCGGCTCGGTCGACGAGCTGCCGGGCAAGCGGATCGCCACCGCCTACGCCGGGGTCGTCGCCTCCTACCTCGCCGAGCGCGACATCGACGCCGAGGTGATCCACCTCGACGGCGCGGTCGAGACCTCCGTCCGGCTCGGCGTCGCCGACGTCATCGCCGACGTCGTCTCGACCGGGACCACGCTGCGCAACGCCGGCCTGGAGACCTTCGGCGAGCCGCTGCTGACCAGCCAGGCGGTGCTGGTGCGGCGCCGCGGCGCCGATACGAGGGCGCCGCTCGAGCAGCTGATCCGCCGGCTGCAGGGCGTGATCATCGCCCGGCAGTACGTGCTCATGGACTACGACATCCACGAGTCGCTGGTGCCGCAGGCCGTGGCGATCACCCCCGGCATCGAGTCCCCGACCGTGTCGCCGCTGCACGAGCAGGGCTGGTACGCGGTCCGTTCCATGGTCCGGCGGCGCGAGACCAACGCCGTGATGGACCAGCTGTGGGAGCTCGGCGCACGGGGCATCCTCGTCACCCCGATCACCGCCTGCCGGTTGTAGGAGCACAATGGGATGCCGTGAGCAGCCTCGCCGATCGCGGCCCCACCGGTGATATGTCGCGCCACGCGCCGCCCCCGCCGGTCGAGGCACGACCGATCAAGACCGCGCGGATCGCCAACGCCAGCGCCGCCGTCGCGCTGATCGTCTTCGTGGTCGTGGCGCTCCTCATGCGCCGCGACAACGCCGGCGCCTACTTCGGGCACCTCGACCAGGTGTTCACCGTGGTCATCGGGCTGATCGTCGCCGGCGGCCTGCGGCTGCCGACCCGGCCCCGGCTGCGGGCCGACACCACAGCCGTCTACACCCGCAGCTACCTCGGCAACTGGCGCACCATCCCGTGGGAGGCCGTCGTCGCCGTGGAGTTCCCCCGCAACGTCCGCTTCGCTCGGCTTCGGCTGCCGGGGGAGGAGACGCTGGCCCTGTACGCGATCCAGCGGATGGACGGGGAGTACGCCGTCCGCACGATGAGCCGGCTGCGCGAGTTGTTCGCGGCCACCCACCCCGACCCGCAGTAGGCGCGGCGGCCGCGGTGGTGATCGTCGGTTCGGTGGCCGTCGCCGCGGCGGCACTCGCGGTGCTGTTCCTGGTCCTGTTCCGCCGCCGAGACCTCGGCACCGCCGCCGATCGCAGCACCTTCGACACCCTGCACCGGGCCAGCCTCGCCGCCCCGAGCCTGCGCCTCGGGCTCGACGCGGACGGCGCGCGCGGCGCCGCGCGCCACCTCCACGAACTGCTCGGCGCCCCCGCCCTCGCCATCACCGACACCACGGCGGTCCTGGCGTCGCACGGTGACGACCACGACCACGCCCGGGACGCGCTCGCCCACGCCGGCGCCACGCTCGCCGGCGGCCGGACGACCGTGCTGCCGGCGTCCACGGTCTCGTGCGGCGACCCCGACTGCCCGGTGCGCGCCGCGGTCGTCGCGCCCCTGGTGGACGGCGAGAGCGTGGTCGGGGCGCTGGTGGCCTACGCCCGGGCCTCGACGGCGGTGCTGGTCCGCGCCGTCGAGGAGGTCGCCCGCTGGGTCTCCGGGCAGCTGGAACTGGCCAGCGCGGATGCGCAGCGCAGCCGGCTGGTCGAGGCCGAGCTGAACGCCCTGCGGGCCCAGATCAGCCCGCACTTCGTCTACAACTCGCTCACGGCGATCGCCTCCTTCACCCGCACCGATCCCGACCGGGCCCGCGAGCTGCTGCTGGAGTTCGCGGACTTCACCCGCTACGCCTTGCGGCGCGCCGATCCCTACGCCTCGCTCGCCGACGAGCTGCGCAACACCGAGCGGTACCTGGTGCTGGAGCAGGCCCGGTTCGGCGATCGGCTGCGTGTCTCGTTGCGGGTGGCGCCCGAGGTGCTGCGCACCGCGGTCCCGTACCTGATCGTGCAGCCGATCGTGGAGAACGCGGTGCGGCACGGTCTGGAGGGGCACACCGAGGCGGTCCGGGTGTCGATCACGGTCACGGATGAGGGGACCGACGCCCGGGTGGTGGTGGAGGACGACGGGGCGGGCGCCGACCCGGATCTGATCCGGACGGCGCTCGAGGGCGCCGGCAACGGGGGCTCGGTCGGGCTCGGCAACGTCGACGCCCGGCTGCGGCAGGTCTTCGGCGATGCGTTCGGACTGGTCGTCGAGACCGCGCCCGGGGCGGGGACCCGGGTGAGTATCCGGGTGCCCAAGTTCGCCCCGGGCGTGCACGCGCCGGTGGCCGGTGGCGCCGGGGTGTGACCCGCGTCGCACCATGGCGGAGGTACTCTCTGCGCCGTGCTCGCCGCCGACCCGGGCCGTGGCCCCGCCGTGACCGCGCTGGTGGTCGACGACGAAGCGCCGGCGCGGGCCGAACTGGCCTACCTGCTCGACCGCGACCCCCGCGTCGCCGCCGTCCACACCGCGGGCAGCGCGGGCGAGGCGCTGCGCCTGCTGGCCGACGCCGCGGTCGACGTCGTCTTCCTGGATGTGAAGATGCCCGGCCTGGATGGCGTCGAGCTGGCCAGGGTGCTCAGCCGCTTCGCCGCCCCGCCCCGCATCGTCTTCGTCACCGCCTACGAGGACCGCGCCGTCGAGGCGTTCGACCTGCAGGCGGTCGACTACGTGGTCAAGCCGGTCCGATCCGACCGGCTGGGTGAGGCCGTCCGCCGCGCGGTCGCCGCCGCACCCGCGCCGGAGGAGGACGAGGACGAGACGATCACCGTCGAGCTCGCCGGCGTGACCCGCTTCGTCCGCCGTTCCCAGCTGCGGTATGTCGAGGCCCAGGGCGACTACGCGCGGCTGCACACCGCGGATGAGGCTCACCTCGTCCGCACCACGCTGCAGGAGCTCGAGCAGCGCTGGGGGCACGCCGGGTGGATCCGCATCCACCGCAGCATCCTGGTGGCGCTGCGGCACATCGACGAGGTCCGCAGCGCCGACGGCCACTGGACGGTCCGGATCGGCGACGAGGAGCTGCCGGTGAGCCGCCGGCACGCCCGGGAGCTGCGCGATCGGCTCGTCGAGCGATGACGCGCGTCGGGCGGGTGCGGGTGACCCACAGCCGAACCGGGGCCGGCCGCCGGGTACCGCCGCGGGCCCCGCTGGCCGAGATCGCCGAGCAGACCGAGCTCGGCTCGGTGTACATGCGCTCGCTGATCCGCACCCAGCGGCGCACGGCCGCGACCGTCTGCGTCCTGCTCGCCGGCACGCTCGGTGGCACCGCCCTCGCGGGGCTCGCCGCGCCCCGGCTGACCCGCGTCCACCTGCTCGGGATCCCGCTGCCGTGGCTGCTGCTCGGCGCGGTGGTGTACCCGGTGCTCATTACGCTCGGCTGGTTCGCCGTCCGCGCCGCCGAACGGCACGAGCGCGACTTCGCCGAGCTCGTGCACCGCCGGTGAGCGCAGGCGTCGCCGCCCAGGCGGCGGTGGTGCTCGTCGTCGCCGCGACGCTGCTCGCCGGCTCGCTGGGGCTGCGCCGGGCCCGCACCACCGGCGACTTCTACGTGGCCTCGCGGTCGGTGTCGCCGCGGTGGAACGCGGCGGCGATCAGCGGCGAGTACCTGTCGGCGGCGTCCTTCCTCGGCGTCGCCGGGCTCGTGCTGGCCTACGGCTACGACGCGCTCTGGTACCCGGTGTGCTACACCGCCGGCTACCTGGTGCTGCTGGTGCTGGTGGCGGCGCCGCTGCGCCGCTCCGGCGCCTACACGCTACCGGACTTCGCGCAGCTGCGCCTCGGCTCGCTGCGGTTGCGGCGGCTGGCGAGCGTGGCCGTCGGCCTGATCGGCGTGCTCTACCTGGTGCCGCAGATGCAGGGCGCGGCGCTCACCCTCCGCACGCAGACCGGCGCGCCCGTGTGGGCCGGGGGCCTGGTGGTCGCCGTCGTCGTGGTGGTGGCCGTGGTCCTCGGTGGCATGCGCTCGATCACCTTCGCGCAGGCGTTGCAATTCTGGCTGAAGTTCCTCGCGCTGCTGATCCCGGCGCTCGCCGTGAGCGCGGTGTTCCTGCACCGACACGAGACCCTCGACGCCGGCCACCCGGTCGCGGCGCGGGCCCAGACCGTGACGGTCGCCGCGGCACGCACCGTCGAGGTGCCGCGTGCCGAGACGCTCGAGATCACGGGGCAGCTCGACGGCCGCCGGGTCGACGGGCGGGTGTGGCTGCCGGCCGGTGAGCACCGGCTGGGCCGCGGCAGCACCGTCCGGCTGGCGGCGGGCGACACCGTCCCGGTCGTCACCTCGCTGCCGGCGCTGCGCAACAGCTCCTGGCTGCATCCGCTGGGATCGGGGGAGGGGCATCCGCTCTACGTCAGCCTGTCGCTGATCCTCGCCATCTGCCTGGGCACGATGGGGTTGCCTCACGTGCTCGTGCGCTTCTACACCAACGCCGACGGCCGGGACTCGCGGCGGACCACGCTCGTCGTCCTGGCGATGCTGTCCATGTTCTACCTGCTGCCGACGGTCTTCGGAGCGCTCGGTCGCCATTACGTCCCGCACCTGCTGCTGAGCGGCAACACCGACGCCACCGTGCTCACGCTTCCCGGCGCGGTGGTCGGGGGCGAGGCGGGCGTGGCGCTAACCGCTCTGGTCACCGCCGGGGCGTTCGCCGCGTTCCTGTCGACCGCCTCGGGCCTGACGGTCTCGATCGCGGGGGTGCTCTCTCAGGACCTGCTCGGCCCGGCGCTGCGCCGCCGCGGCGGGCCGGTGGGCGCCGTCGGGCGCGTCGGGCGGATCCGCCGGTTCCGGCTGGCGGCGGTGCTCGCGGTGGGCCTGCCCTACCTGCTCAGCCTGCTGGGCCGGGAACTGGAGCTGGCGGCGGCCGTCGGGCTGGCGTTCGCGGTGGCGGCGGCGACGTTCTGCCCGCTGCTGGTGCTGGGAATCTGGTGGACGCGTCTCACGTCGCCCGGGGCGTACGCCGGGATGCTGAGCGGGGGCCTGCTCGCGGGTGCAGCGGTACTGATCACGATCGTTCACCCGATCGGGCGGGGCTGGCTCGGTGCGCTGCTGGGCCAGCCGGCGGCCTGGGCGGTCCCGCTCTCGCTGGCGGTCACCGTCTCGGTCTCGCTGCTGACCCGCCGCCGGATTCCGGCCGATATCGGCAGGATCATGGTGCGGCTGCACGCCCCGGAGGCGGTCCTGGAACAGCTGCAGGAGTAGCGCACCCCGCCGCGGGCCACCGGTGGTCGCGCCGCGACGACCGTTCGTCGCAGCCGTGGTGCCACACGGCGACGCGATCAGCCACCCGTCGCACCGCGCCGCGGATCTCTTTGGCAGTGACGCGCGTCACGGGCAATGTGCACACCGAGGCCCGGTGCCCCGGGTCGACACGCCGCGCCTGCGGGTGCGGCCGAATGAGGGGAGCACGTCGCCATGTCCCAGAATCCGGCACCCGAACCGCGGTCCGCCGTTGCCCCGACCTTCGGCTCGGCCATCTCCGACCCGGGTCCGTTGGGTCTTGCAGCCTTCGCCGGCACGACCTTCTTCCTCTCCGCGGTGAACGCGGGGCTGCTGTCCGACACCGTGACCGGCGTCGTGTTCGGGCTGGCGATCTTCTACGGCGGAATCGGGCAGGTGCTGGCCGGGATGTGGGAGTTCACCAAGGGCAACACCTTCGGCGCGACGGCGTTCTCCTCCTACGGCGCCTTCTGGCTGTCGTTCTGGTGGCTGAACGAGCACACCGATCTCGGCAGCGCGAGTGCGGGCGACGCGGGCAACGGCATCGGCACCTACCTGCTGGTGTGGACCATCTTCACCACCTACATGTTCATCGCCTCGCTGCGGACCACCGGGGCCATCGCAGCCGTCTTCCTGGCGCTGGCGCTGACCTTCCTGTTCCTGTGCATCGGCGAGTACGCGGCGTCGTCGGGATGGAGCAAGACCGGCGGCTGGCTCGGCCTGATCACCGCGGTGCTCGCCTGGTACGCCTCCTTCGCCGTCGTCACGAACTCGACCTTCAAGAAGACCGTCCTGCCCGTCGTGCCGTTGGCTCGCTGAAGTTGACGGTTTCGACCTGGTCGTCGGCGAACTAGGTTCGACACACAACGGCGACGCGCACAGACGGAGGAGAACGATGAGCGAAACCCTGTCCAATCTGTCCACCGAGGAGCGTCGTTTCGAGCCACCGGCCCAGTTCGCCGCCTCGGCCAACGGAACGGCCGAGCTCTACGACGACGCGGCCAAGGACCGCCTCGCGTTCTGGGCGAAGGCAGCGGAACGGCTGACGTGGGACACGAAGTGGGACCAGGTCCTCGACTGGTCCGACAAGCCGTTCGCGAAGTGGTTCGTCGGCGGCAAGCTCAACGTGGCCTACAACTGCGTCGACCGCCACGTCGAGGCCGGCCACGGCGACCAGCTGGCCATCCAGTGGGAGGGGGAGCCGGGCGACACCCGGGAGATCACCTACAGCCAGCTCAAGGACGACGTGTGCCGCGCCGCGAACACCCTGGTGGAGCTCGGGGTCAAGACCGGCGACCGGGTCGCCATCTACATGCCGATGATCCCGGAGACGGTCGTGGCCATGCTGGCCTGCGCCCGCCTCGGTGCCCCGCACACCGTCGTGTTCGGCGGGTTCTCCTCGCACGCGCTGTCCGGCCGGATCCAGGACTGCGACGCGCAGATCGTCATCACCTCCGACGGGGGCTACCGCCGCGGGGACCCGTCGTCGCTGAAGCCGGCGGTGGACGAGGCGCTGAAGTCGTGCCCGGGAGTGCGCAACGTCCTCGTCGTCCGGCGCACCGGGCAGGACGTCGACTGGACCGACGGCCGGGACCTGTGGTGGCACGAGACCGTCGACAAGGCCTCGGCCGAGCACACCTGCGAGTTCTTCGACGCCGAGCACCCGCTGTTCCTCATGTACACCTCCGGGACCACCGGCAAGCCGAAGGGCATCTTCCACACCTCCGGCGGCTACCTGACCCAGGCGGCGTTCACCCACTACCAGGTGTTCGACCTGAAGCCGGACTCCGACCTCTACTGGTGCGGCGCGGACATCGGCTGGATCACCGGCCACTCGTACATCGTGTACGGGCCGCTGGCGAACCGGGCCAGCTCCTTCATGTACGAGGGCACGCCCAACACGCCGGACGAGCACCGCTGGTTCCAGATGATCGAGAAGTACAAGATCACGATCCTCTACACCGCGCCGACGACGATCCGGACCTTCATGAAGTGGGGCGAGGACGTGCCCGCCGGGCACGATCTGTCGTCGCTCCGGCTGCTGGGCTCGGTCGGGGAGCCGATCAATCCTGAGGCCTGGATCTGGTACCGCAAGAACTTCGGCGGCGACCGCACGCCGGTCGTCGACACCTGGTGGCAGACCGAGACCGGCGCGATCATGATCAGCCCGCTGCCCGGTGTCTCGACGCTGAAGCCCGGCTCGGCGATCGGCCCGCTGCCCGGCGTCGGGGCCGAGGTGGTCGACAACGACGGCAACCCGGTCGGCAACGGCTCGGGCGGTCTGCTGGTGCTGACCGAGCCGTGGCCGGCGATGACGCGGGGGATCTGGGGCGACCCGCAGCGGTTCCAGGAGACCTACTGGGATCGGTTCTCGCAGCAGGGCTTCTACTTCGCAGGAGACGGTGCGAAGAAGGACGACGACGGCGACTACTGGCTGCTCGGCCGCGTCGACGACGTCATGAACGTCTCCGGGCACCGCATCTCCACCACCGAGGTGGAGTCGGCGCTGGTGTCGCACCCGAAGGTCGCCGAGGCCGCCGTCGTCGGCGCGTCCGACCCGACCACCGGGCAGGGCATCGTCGCCTTCGTCATCCCGCGTGGTACGGGGGAGGGCACCGAGGGTGACGACTTCGTGCAGGAGCTGCGCAACCACGTGGCGGACGAGATCGGGAAGATCGCCAAGCCGCGGCAGATCATGGTGGTCAAGGAGCTGCCGAAGACGCGCTCCGGCAAGATCATGCGGCGGCTGCTGCGCGACGTGGCCGACCATCGCGAACTCGGCGACGTCACCACGCTCACCGACTCCGCGGTGATGGATCTGATCCAGCAGAAGGCGGCCGCCGCACCGGCGGAGGAGTGAGGCAGGCCCACCCGACCGTCGTGCTGCGCCCCCGACCCGTCCGGGTCGGGGGCGCAGTGGCGTGCGCTCGGGGTGAAGCGGGCGACCCCTACCCGAGGCGGGCGGCGAGCCGGTCGCGGGCGGCCGGCCAGTCGTCGTCGGTCATCGAGAACTGCGCCGTCGTGCGCCACGAGCCGTCGCGGCGGCGTTTGTGCTTGCGCAGCTCGCCCTCGAACGTCGCGCCGAGCCGGAGGATGGCGGCGCGGGAGCGTTCGTTGCGCTCGTCGGTGTGCCACACGACGCGTACGGCGCCGAGAGTGTCGAAGGCGTGGGCGAGCAGCAGCAGCTTCGCCTCGGTGTTGTGGCCGGTGCGCCACCAGCGCGGGCCGAGCCAGGTGTGGCCGATCGCGAGCGTGCGCAGAGCGGGGGAGATCTCGTAGTAGGAGGTGGTGCCGGCCAGTTCGCCGGTCGCGGCCTCGACCTGCGCGTACGGGAGGCGCTCGCCGCGGGCGCGGGCGGCGAGCGCGGCGCGCACGTCGGTGCGGGCGTCGGCCAGGCTGCCGGGTGCGCCGGAGCGCGAGCCGGGCGTGTTGAGCCACCGGAAGGTCTCCCGGGCGCTCGCCTCGTCCCCGGCCGCGGCCGCGGCGAGGTATCCCTCGGCGTGCTCGTCGGCCAGCGGCACCAGCCGGATCAGCCGGCCGGGCAGCTCGGGCATGGCGTACCAGTCGGCGCTGGTCACCTCGTCGATGGTCACGGCCCCATCGTCGCAAGCCGTCACCAGGGCGTATCGGCGAGCTCCCGGGCCCGGGCGAGGATCTCGGTCGGGGCCGTGCGCGCACGGTGCTCCCACCGGTCGGCCTGGGCGCGAGCCGCCGCGGCCAGGAAGGGCCGTAATTCGCTGTTGCTCGGCATCGGCCGGCGCTCGGCGTAGGCCCGCGGCCAAACCGCGGTGAGCGCGGCGGCCAGCAGCGCGGACTCGGGCCTGAGCGCCGGGACCAGCGCCAGCCGCACGGTGGCGGTGGCGAGATCCTCCCGCGGGTCCCCGCGGCGGCTGTCCGACCAGTCGAGCACGCCACTGACGCGATGCTCGTCGACGAGGACGCTGAACGGCTCGTAGTCGAGATGACACAGCACGCTGCCGTCCGCCGCCGGTTCGTGCAGCTCCGCCAGCGTGTGCCCGAACAGCGTGCCGAGCTCGTCCGGGTCGCCGCCGGGGCCGAGCAGCTCACCGATCGTGCGACCCGGGAGCCACGTGGTGGCGAGCAGGCCTGCACCGCCCAGCTCGCCGGCCGCGACGACCTGCGGCACCGGGACCGGGGTCGCCGCGGCCGCGGCGCGCAGCAGGCCGGCCTCCCGCTCGGCCTCGGCGGCCGTGCCGGTGATGCGCAGCGCCAGCAGCCGCTCGCCGCAGCGGACCCGCCAGGTCTCGGTCTGCGGGCGGGGGAGGGAGGCGTGTCGGGGCCGCTGGGGAGGGTCGCCGGGGTCGGGGGGTGGTAGGCCCAACGCCGTGAGCGCCGCGCCGACGTGCGCCGCGTCGCTGTCCGGAGGAGGTGGCATCGTCGGCCACGGTAGCCGTCAAGCCCGGTTCGGGGGGTGCTTACCCTGGGCGGGTGCGACTGACCGAGTTCTGGCGACGGATGGAGGAGCGCTTCGGCGCCGGGTACGCCGCGAGTGTCGCCGCGGACTACCGCCTGCCGCTGCTGGGCTCGACGATCGACGAGGCGCTGCGAAGCGGGGTCGAGGCCAAAGAGGTGTGGCGCGCCGTCTGCGCCGAGTTCGAGGTGCCTTCGCAGCTGCGCTGAGCACGGGCGGGCCACCCGCGAACGTGCGACACGACCCGGCGTGTCGCCGCGCCGAAATCTCGCTGATCGAACAGGTGTTCGGCTAGCCTGGGAGCTGGCACTGTCCACAGCGAGTCCCGGAAATCCGCCGGCTGTCCACAACCGGCGCGTCCGGCCCGATGTTGTCAGAGCCCCGTCCTACCGTCATCCCCACGGACCACAGCACGACGGACAGCACGAACGAGAGGGCCACCATGGCAACGAGCTTCGACCGGGAGAAGGCGCTGGACGTCGCCCTGGCGCAGATCGACAAGCAGCACGGCAAGGGCGCGGTCATGCGCCTGGGCGACCGCGTCGCCGCGCCGATCGAGGTCATCCCCAGCGGGTCGATCGCGCTCGACGTCGCCCTCGGCATCGGCGGCCTGCCGCGCGGCCGGGTCATCGAGATCTACGGCCCGGAGAGCTCGGGAAAGACCACGGTCGCCCTGCATGCCGTCGCCAACGCGCAGGCGTCCGGCGGGATCGCGGCGTTCATCGACGCCGAGCACGCACTCGACCCCGAATACGCCCGGGCACTCGGGGTCGACACCGACTCCCTGCTGGTCAGCCAGCCGGACACCGGCGAGCAGGCGCTGGAGATCATGGACATGCTGATCCGCTCCGGCGCCCTGGACATCGTGGTCGTGGACTCGGTCGCGGCCCTCGTCCCGCGCGCCGAGATCGAGGGCGAGATGGGCGACAGCCACGTCGGGCTGCAGGCCCGGTTGATGAGCCAGGCCCTGCGCAAGGTCACCGGGGCCCTGAACACCTCCGGCACCACCGCGATCTTCATCAACCAGCTGCGGGAGAAGATCGGCGTGATGTTCGGCTCGCCCGAGACGACCACCGGCGGCAAGGCGCTGAAGTTCTACGCCTCGGTCCGCATCGACGTCCGCCGCATCGAGACGCTGAAGGACGGCGCGGCGGCGGTCGGCAACCGAACCCGCGCCAAGATCGTGAAGAACAAGGTGGCGCCGCCGTTCAAGCAGGCCGAGTTCGACATCGTGTACGGCGAGGGCATCAGTCGTGAGGGCTCGCTCATCGACGTGGGGGTCGAGCAGGGCCTGATCAAGAAGTCGGGCGCCTGGTACACCTACGAGGCCGACCAGCTCGGGCAGGGCAAGGAGAACGTCCGCAACTTCCTGCGCGACAACCCCGACCTCGCCGACGAGATCGAGAAGCGGATCAAGGAGAAGCTGGGTATCGGCGCCAACCTGGCCGCCCAGGGGGCTGCCGAGGGTGCGGCTGAGGGCGCACCGGTGGAGCCGCTGCCCACCCCGGTGGACTTCTGATCCGGTGACGAGCAGCGACCAGCCCGACTCCACCCCGGGCCTGACACCGGCCGCCGCGCAGCCGGACCAGGACCCGCCCGGTGACCCGGAGGCCGTGGCCCGGATCGTCTGTCTTCGGCTGCTGGACAACCGCGCCCGCAGCCGGGCCGAGCTGGCCGCGGCGCTACGGCGCCGCGACGTGCCCGACGACGCCGCCGCTCGGGTGCTGGACCGCTTCACCGAGGTGGGTCTGATCGACGACGCCGCCGTGGCGCAGGGCTACGCCGGCGCCGTCCACCGGGAACGCGGACTCGCCCGCAAGGCGGTGGCCGTGAAGCTTCGGCAACGCGGCTTCAGCGACGACGTGGTCGACGACGCGGTGTCCGGAATCGACGGCGACGCCGAGCGGGAGCGGGCGGCGGCGCTCGTGACCCGCAAGCAGCGCTCGCTGGCCGATCTCCCGCCGGAAGTGCAGACACGCCGGTTGGTAGGGCTGCTGGCCCGGAAGGGCTACCCGGCCGGGCTCGCCTACGACGTGGTGCGCACCGCGGTGGCCGACGCCCCCGACGCCCCCGACGCCCCCGACGCCCCCGACGCCGCCGAACTCGACTGACACGCGCATCGCCGCGCCCGGCGATACTTGCATCAGCGGGGCGGCGTTCCTAATGTCGTCAGACAACCAGGAGTACGCGTGACAGCTCGGGAATCGAGCGGTTGGCACGACATAGACGACCTAACGGACGAAGCGAGAGGAGATGTGGCCCGGTACCGGCTGCACGGGTGACCGGGGGCCGTCAGGAGATTCCTTGCCGGACCGGCGTTCGCGAATTCCCTCGCGAGCCGGTCGATGACGCGTTGCCGCCTGGTGTGGCCACACGGGGTCGACTCGACCGCCGTGCCGACCGGCGAGCAGGAGGCGCGCTGTGAACGGTGTCTGGTACGCAGGAATCGGCGCGCTGTTCGTCCTGGGTCTGCTCTTTCTGTTGATCTACCTGCGTCGCGGCCAGATCTCTCCCGGCCGTCACGGCGCCGCCGGGAACGCGGCCGTTGACGATGCCGACGATGCCCCCGACGACGCCGGTGCGGTGCGCCAGGAGGGTCAGGCCGCGCCCGAGACCCCCCGCGAGCCGTCCGCGTCGGTGCTCGCGCAGGCTCGGTCCCAGGCCGACGAGGTGCTGGCCGACGCCCGACGGCAGGCCTCGGAACGCCTCGAGGGGGCGCAGACCGAACTCGACCGGCAGCGCATCGCGCAGGAGTCGTGGGCCGCGCGGCTCCGGGACGCCGAGGCCCGTCTGGAGCAGCAGGAGGAGCGGCTCGCCCAGCGCGCCCGCGAACTGCACCAGCAATCGACCGATCTGGCCACCACCCGCCAGGCTCTCGACGAGCGGGCCCGCGAGCTCCAGGCCGCCGAGGCAGCGGTACGCACGACCGCCGCCGAGCAGCAGGCCGAGCGGGAGCGGATCGCGGGGCTCACCGCCGCCGAGGCCCGCTCCGAGGTCCTCGCCGCCGCCGAGACGGTCGCCCGCCGGGACGCCGCCGTCCTCGTCCGCACGATCGAGAACGAGGCCCGCGCCGAGGGCAGCGAGCGGGCCCGCAACATCGTCGCCGACGCCGTGCAACGGGTGGCGAGCTCGCAGACCACCGAATCGGTCGTCAGCGTGTTGCATCTGCCTGCCGACGACATGAAGGGCCGCATCATCGGCCGGGAGGGGCGCAACATCCGCTCCTTCGAATCGGTCACCGGCGTCAACGTGCTCATCGACGACACCCCCGAGGCCGTCCTGCTCTCCTGTTTCGACCCGGTGCGCCGGGAGATCGGGCGGTTGACCCTGCAGAAGCTCGTCGACGACGGCCGCATCCATCCGCACCGCATCGAGGACGCCTACGAGCAGAGCGTCGCCGAGGTCGACGACCTCTGTCTGCGCGCCGCCCGGGACGCGCTGGCCGAGGTGGGGATCGGCCCCGTCGACGAGCGGCTGCTGCCGACCCTGGGCCGGCTGCGGTATCGCACCAGCTACGGCCAGAACGTCCTCGGGCACCTCATCGAGACCGCCCACATCGCGGGCACGATGGCGGCCGAGCTGGGCGTCGACCCGGTGCTGGTCAAGCGGTGCGCCTTCCTGCACGACATCGGCAAGGCGCTGACCCACGAGGTCGAGGGCAGCCATGCCATGGTCGGCGCCGAGCTGCTGCGCAAGTACGACGAGGACGAGGCGGTCGTGCACGCCGTCGAGGCCCATCACAACGAGGTGCAGCCCCGCACCGTCGAGGCCGTCCTGACCCAGGCCTCGGACACCTGCTCGGCCGCACGTCCCGGCGCCCGGCGCGAATCACTGGAGAACTACGTCAAGCGTCTCGCGCGCATCGAGGAGATCGCCGCCGCCCACGAGGGCATCGACAAGGTCTTCGCCATGCAGTCCGGCCGCGAGGTCCGAGTCATGGTCCAGCCCGGGGAGGTCGACGACCTCGCCGCGTCGGTCATGGCCCGTGAGATCGCCAAGCAGATCGAGGACGAGCTCACCTACCCCGGTCAGATCCGGGTCACCGTGGTGCGGGAGTCGCGCGCCACCGAGATCGCGCACTGACAGCACCGGACCGACCCCCGCTGCTCAGCGCAGGAGTTCGTCCAGCCGCCGGGTGACCGGCCACGCGCCGTCACCGGTGTTGGCGAGCACGGTGTGGGTCTGCCCCGAGCTCGGGTCGTGCACCGACCGGAACGAGACTCCGGCGGCACAGCCCTCGAGGCTCACCGCCGGCCCGGTCCGGTGCAGCCAGAACCCGAGCCCGGAGCGCAGGCCGCGCTCCGGCACGTCCTGCCGGGGACGGAGCAGCTCGACCAGCCGGTGCCGAGGCACGATGCGCTCGCCGAACAGCGCCGACCAGAACTTCCGCAAATCGCCCGCGGTCGTGTACGCGCCGCTGTCGCCGCTGCCCCGGACCGGCAGGTGCAACAGGTTGGTGCGGCCGTCGCCGAGGTACCCGACCGCGGCCGAGCCGGGTAACCGGTCGGAGCGCAGGAACGCGGTCTGCCGCATCTCCGCCGGCGCGAACACGGTGCGCCCGACGAGCGCCGGGAAGGTGTCGCCGGCAGCCCGCTCGGCCAGCAGCGCCAGCAGGACGTAGCCGGAGTTGCTGTACTCGAAGCGGGTGCCGGGGGCGAAGCGCTGCGTCCGCTCGGCCAACGCCGGCAGGTAGCCCTCGGTGTCGGCGAGCGTGTGGACCGGCACCGGCACCACGTAGTCGTCGCCCCCGCTCGCCCCGCCGAGGTAGTCCGCGACACCGGAGGCGTGGCCGAGCAGGTGCGCCACCGTCACCTCGGGATGCACCAGCGGCAGGTCCTGGCCGAGCAGCGAGCGGGCCGTCGTCGCCATCGACAGCACGCCCTCACCGATCAGCGCCACGATCGTCACCGCGGTGAAGCCCGTGGTCCCGGCGGCGATCCCGAAGCGGGTCTCGGTGGTGTTGACCACGCCGTGCGCCCGGTCGGCGAGCCCGAAAGCCCGCTCGTACTCGACGTGTCCGCCCCGGCTCACCGAGACGACACCGGACAGGGCGGAGGTGACCTCACGCAGCCGGTCCTCCAGCGGGGCCACGGTTCGCGTCACGCCCGCCATCTCACCACGTCAGGCGCCCGGGCGCTCCGGGCTCAGCCGCGCCCGTTCCTCGCCGGAGTCCGGGCACCGGATCACGACCTCGTCGCCCTCGGTACCGGCCACGGCCGGGTGCGGGTGGTCCCGGCAGGTGGGAAAGACCCGCGCCCAGAACAGCGACGACTCGGTCACGCCGTCGGACAACCCGCCGATCAGCCTCGCGAGCGCCTCGGCCGGGGTCATCCCGGCCACCAGGTGGATCCCGAACGTCGGTCGCACATCCAGTAGCGGGTGCACCGTCCAGCCCGAACGCGCCAGCCGGTAGGGATCGGACATCGCGTCCGGCTCGATCCGGACGTCGAGGTCGGGGTCGAGCAGATCGACCGCCTGCCGCGCCAACAGCGCCACGTCCCCGTCCCGGATCGTCACCCGACCATTCTCCCGCCCCGTCTCGTTGAGTGGCGCGGTACCCGTTCGGTGGCGCGCTACAGCGCGCCACCGAACGGGAAACGCGCCACTCAACGGGGGTGAGGGGAGGCGCACGTAGGCTGGAGCTCGCCATGACGTCGCGCAGTTACGAGATCCGCACCTACGGGTGCCAGATGAACGTCCACGACTCCGAGCGGCTCGCTGGCCTGCTGGAGGACGCGGGGTACGTGCGCCACGGCGGGGACGGCCCGGCCGACCTGGTGGTGTTCAACACCTGCGCCGTCCGGGAGAACGCGGACAACCGGCTCTACGGCAACCTCGGCCACCTCTACCCGGCCAAGGCCGAGAACCCCGACATGCAGATCGCGGTCGGCGGCTGCCTGGCCCAGAAGGACCGCGGCCGCGTGATCGAGCGCGCGCCGTGGGTGGACGTCGTGTTCGGCACCCACAACCTCGGCTCGCTGCCGGCCCTGCTCGACCGCGCCCGCCACAACCGGCAGGCCGAGGTCGAGATCGCCGAGACGCTGCAGGCGTTCCCGTCGGAGCTGCCCTCCCGGCGCGACTCCGACCACAGCGCCTGGGTCTCGATCTCGGTCGGCTGCGACAACACCTGCACCTTCTGCATCGTGCCGAGCCTGCGCGGCCGCGAGACCGACCGGCGACCCGGCGACGTGCTGGCCGAGATCCGCGCGCTCGTCGACTCCGGTGTCGTCGAGGTGACCCTGCTGGGCCAGAACGTCAACTCCTACGGCCGCTCGTTCGGCGACCGGTACGCCTTCGGCAAGCTGCTGCGCGCCTGCGGCGAGGTCGACGGGCTGGCGCGGGTCCGGTTCACCAGCCCGCACCCGCGCGACTTCACCGACGACGTCATCGCCGCCATGGCCGAGACCCCCAACGTCATGCCGCAGCTGCACATGCCGCTGCAGTCGGGATCGGACGCCGTGCTGAAGGCGATGCGCCGCTCCTACCGGCGCGACCGCTACCTCGGCATCCTGGCGCGGGTGCGGGCGGCGATGCCGGAGGCCGCGATCAGCACCGACATCATCGTCGGTTTCCCCGGCGAGACCGACCAGGACTTCGAGCAGACGCTCGATCTCGTTCGGCAGGCCCGGTTCGCCAACGCCTTCACCTTCCAGTACTCCCAGCGCCCCGGTACCCCGGCCGCGACGCTCGCCGGTCAGGTGCCGCAGCCGGTCGTCACCGAGCGCTACGGCCGGCTGCTGGAGGTGCAGGAAGCGGTCGCGGCCGAGCTCGCGCAGGCCCTCGTCGGCCGCGAGGTCGAGGTGCTGGTCGGCACCGGCGACGGGCGCAAGGACGCCGCCACCGGGCGGGCCTCCGGCCGGGCGCGCGACGGCCGGCTGGTCCACCTCGCGCTGCGCCCGGCCGACGGGGCCGGCCAGGAGGTCCGCCCGGCCGAGGTTCGGCCCGGCGACCTCGTGACCACCACCGTGACTCGGGCCGCGCCGCACCACCTGGTCGCCGACGCAGGTATCCGCGCCCACCGCCGGCCGGGCGGCGACATCCGCGACGCCGCCGCCCCGGCCGGGGCGGGGCAGCTGCTCACGATCGGTTCGCGGCCGCCCGAGACCTGACCAGCGCCCGACGCTCGGCAGAGCCGGGGGAGCGGTGCCGGCCCGGCACCGCTCCGGGCCACACCGGACGGGACGGTGTGGCGCGCGGAACGGCGAGCGCGAGCAGGCCGCGTACGGCGGCCCGGCTGATGTCGACGAAGTCGAACGCGTCGCGCCAGAGTGAGATCATGCCGTCCTGCACGTCGAACCGGCCGCTGACCCAGAACTGGGCCCGGAACCGGCCGTAGGCCAGAACGTCGGTGCGCTCGGTGAGGACGGTGCCGTCGTTCACGGCGATGGCGTGGACGTAGACCTCGAACGAGGCGCGGGGGCGGTCCATGATCGACAGCGCGCGCACGACCCGGTCCCGGCCGTGCAAGGTCGGCAGACCCATGTTGCTGTACACGACGTCGTCGGCGAGCAGCTCCGCCGCCCGCTCCAGATCCGGGTCCGCGAGCGCGTCCAGGAATGCCTCGACGACCGCGCGAGGGTCGGTCGGGGTGGTCATTGCGCTACGCCTCGCGACTCCGCTCCTCGCCATCGCCCGACCATAGCCGCGATCAGGGCGTCGCGGAGAGTGTCATTCCGGCAGCAACGCCCGGCGCTGCGTCACCTCGTCCTCGGCCTTCTTGATCCGCGCCTGGTCGCCGGACTTGCGGGCGCGGTCCAGCTTGGCCTCGGCCTCGGCGAGACGCTCCTTCAGCGCGGCCAGGAACGGGTTGGAGTCCGCGCCGGCCTGCCGCCACTCGGCGTCGGCGGCGTCGCGAACGCGCTGCTCCGCCGCCCGCATCCGGTCGTCGAGAGGGCGCATCGCATCGCGCGGCACGTGCCCGATCGCGTCGAACTGTGACTGCAGGTCCCGCAGCCGGCTCTGGGCCGCGGGGACGTCGGAGACGGCGATCGCCTCGGCCTGGGCGATGATCTCCTCCTTCTGGCGCTGGTTCTCGCGCTGCTCGGCGTCCCGCTCGGCGAACACCTCCGAGCGCCGGGCGAAGAAGGCGTCCTGTGCGGCCCGGAAGCGGGCCCAGAGCGAGTCCTCGGCGTCCTTGCCGGCCCGTCCCGCTGCCTTCCACTCCGACATCAGGTCGCGCATCGCGGCCGCGGTGGCCTTCCAGTCGGTGGAGTCGGAGAGCTCCTCGGCCCGGGCGATCAGGCGCTCCTTGACCTCCTTCGACTGGCCGCGCTCCGCGTCGAGCTGGGCGAAGTGCTGGCCCCGGCGCCGGCCGAAGGCATCCCGGGCGGCGGCGAACCGCTTCCACAGGGCGTCGTCGGTGCGGCGATCGATCCCCTTGATCTGGCGCCACTCGTCGACGATGGCGCGCAGCCGGTCGCCGGCGGCCTTCCACGACGTCGCCGACTCGGCGATCTGCTCGGCCTCGGCGACGAGTCGCTCCTTGGCCGCGATCGCGTCGGCGCGGGCCTGCTGCTTGGCGGCGCCGGCCGCCTCCGCCTTGGCCTCGGCGGTGGACTCGAGCTGCTGCAGCCGCCGGTCGAGGGCGGCGAGGTCGCCGATCGCGGCCGCCGAGGCGATCTGCTCCCGCAGTGTCGCGGCCTGCCCGCGGACGGTCTTGGGGTCCCCCGCGCCGGACTCGAGACGCTTCTCGAGCACGTGCGCCTCGGCGGCGAGGTCCTCGAACCGGCGTCGGTAGAACGCCAGCCCGGCCTCGGTGTCGCCCGCCTGCCACGACCCGATCGGGCGTTCCCCGTCCGCCGTCCGCACGTAGACGGTGCCGTCCTCGTCGATACGGCCCCACTCGTGGTGCCAGTCCGCGCGTCCCTGAGCGGGGCCCGGTCCCTGGTCGGCCGCGGGGGTGGCCTGGTTGTCCTGGTCCGAGCTCATGCGAAGCATTGAACACGATCGGGTCCACCCGGCCCACGGGCGCTAACCTGCGCTCGTGGTCTCGGGAGTCGTGTTCTGCCCGCAGGCGCCGGCGCTGGTGCCCGCTCTCGGACGGGGGTTGACGCCCGAACTGGGCCCGGTCCGGGAGGCGTGCCGGACGGCGATCCGCGGCGTCGCGGCCCCGGGGGCCCCGCTGGTTCTGCTGGGCGGCGCGTCCTCGCCGGCGGCCTTCGGGCCGACCGCCCGCGGCACGCTCGCCGGCTACGGCCTCGACCTCGAGATCCCGCTCGGCTCGCGCGCTCCGGCCGCCCCCGGGGCAGCGCTCCCGCCGTCGCTGACCGTCGGGACCTGGCTCGTCCACGACGCATTGGGGCCGGAGACCGGCGCCACCGGCTACGCGGTGCCCCCCGGCGGCACGGCGCCCGCGCTGCCCGCCGGCGCCGTGCTCGTCGTGCTCGGCGACGGCACCGCCCGCCGCACCGACAAGGCACCGGGCCACTTCGACGAGCGAGCGGAGGCCTACGACGCCGCCCTGACCGCCGCCCTGGCGAGCGGCCGGCCCGAGCAGCTGGCGACGCGCGACACCGAGCTCGCCGACGCGCTGCTGGTCACCGCGACCGCACCGTGGACGGCCGTCGCGCACGCACTCCGGCGGGACCGGTACGAGGCGCAGCTGCTCTACACGGGGGCGCCGTTCGGCGTCGGCTACCTGGTCGCGACCTGGACCCGATCGGAACCCGCCCGTGCCTGACCCCGCCACTCGCGTCGTGGCCGTCGTCGGGCCGACCGCGACCGGCAAGTCCGACCTCGCCGTCGCGCTCGCCCAGCAGCTGGACGGTGAGATCGTCAACGCCGACTCCATGCAGCTCTACGCGGGCATGGACATCGGCACCGCCAAGCTGCCGCCGCCCGCGCGAGGCGGGGTGCCGCACCACCTGCTCGACATCTGGCCGCTGGCGAAGTCCGCCGCCGTCGCCGAGTACCAGACCCGCGCCCGCGCGGCGATCGACGCCATCGCCGCCCGCGGCCGGCTGCCGGTCGTCGTCGGCGGCTCCGGGCTCTACCTGCGGGGGGCCCTGGACCGGCTCGAGTTCCCGGGGGAGTCACCCGAGCTGCGCTCCCGGCTCTACGCCGAGCTGGAGCAGCGGGGCCCGGTGGCGCTGCACGCCCGGCTCGCCGAACGGGACCCGGCCGCCGCCGCCGCCATCCTGCCCTCCAACGGGCGCCGGATCGTCCGGGCCCTCGAGGTCATCGACCTCACCGGCCGGCCGTTCAGCGCCCGCATGCCCGGCTTCGAGTCGGTCTACGACTGCACCCAGCTCGGGCTCGATCGCGCCGACCTGCGCGATCGGGTCAGCACCCGGGTGCACGGCATGATGGCGGCCGGGCTGCTAAACGAGATCCGCGGCCTGCTGCCGCTGGGGCTGCGCGACAGCCCCACGGCGGGCAAGGCGCTCGGCTACCAGCAGCTGTTGGCGGTCCTGGGAGACGACGGGCAGCTGGTGGGCGACCTCGACGAGGCGGTCAAGACGACGATCCGCGGCACCCGTCGGTTCGTGAAGCGCCAGCGGACCTGGTTCCGCCGCGACCCGCGGATCAGCTGGCTGGACGCGGCCGCCCCGGACCTGCTCACCCGCGCGCTCCGTACGCTGAAGGCGTGACGACGCCGGGCGTGCGGCTGTGGAAGGGCCACGGGACGCAGAACGACTTCCTCGTGCTGCCGGATCTCGGCGGCGAGCGGGACCTTTCGACCGCCGCCGTACGGGCGCTCTGCGACCGCCGCTCCGGGTTCGGCGCGGACGGGATCCTGCGGGTCGTCCGCAGCGCGAACCATCTCGAATCGGCGGCGGTGGCGGCCGAGGCGCCGTTCTTCATGGACTACCGCAACGCCGACGGCAGCGCGGCCGAAATGTGCGGAAACGGAATTCGGGTGTTTTTGCGCTACCTCCAACGGGCCTGCCTCGTTGAGCAGGATGCGGCGGTGGCGACTCGCGGCGGGATCCGGCGCGTGCGAGCCGACGGCGATGGCGACATCACCGTTTCAATGGGCTCGCCCCGGTTCCTCGCCGACCGGCCGATCGCCACCGCCGCACCTTCGCAGCCGGGCGGGCCGTCAGCAGCGCAACCGGGCATCGCGCTCGAGATGCCGAACCCCCACGTCGTCGTGCCGGTGGCCGAGGCAGTGCTCGACACCCTCGATCTCACCCGGCCGCCACAGGTTGAGCCCGCCCTGCCGCAGGGCCAGAACGTGGAGTTCGTGACCGCGCTCGGGCCGCGGCACCTGCGGCTGCGCGTCCACGAACGGGGCGTCGGGGAGACCCGCTCCTGCGGCACCGGCATCTGCGCCGCCGCCGTGGCCACCGCCGGCCCGGAAGGCGCCGACGGTGCCACCTGGCGGGTGGACGTCCCCGGCGGCACCTGCCACGTGCGGTGGCGGGAGGACGGCGAGGTCGAGCTGACCGGCCCGGCCGTCCTGATCGGCACGGTCGAGGTCGATCCCGCCTGGCTCGCCGCCGTCGGCTGAGGCCCGTCCTGCGAGCAGCCGGTGGAAAATCACCGGCGCCCGCGCCGCCGGCGTGTCACGATGGACGGACGATGGCAGACGTTCACGACCCGGGCGCGGACGCGCTCGACGGCCCGGCCCGCGACCTCGACGGCACCGGCCTCGACGGCACCGACCCCGCCGGCGACCACCACCTCGCCGAGCGGCAGGCGCTGCGGCGGGTCGAGGGGCTCTCGACCGAGCTGCAGGACATCACCGAGGTCGAGTACCGGCAGCTGCGACTGGAACGGGTCGTGCTCTGCGGCGTCTGGACCTCCGGGACCGTCACCGAGGCGGAGAACTCGCTGGCCGAACTCGCCCGGCTCGCCGAGACCGCCGGCTCGGTCGTGCTCGACGGCGTCATCCAGCGCCGCGACAAGCCCGACGCCGCCACCTACCTCGGCTCCGGCAAGGCCAAGGAACTGCGCGACATCGTGCTGGCCACCGGCGCCGACACCGTCGTCTGCGACGGCGAGCTGGCCCCCGGACAGCTGCAGCAGCTCGAGGGGGTCGTGCGGGTCAAGGTCGTCGACCGCACCGCGCTGATCCTCGACATCTTCGCCCAGCACGCCCGCTCGAAGGAGGGCAAGGCGCAGGTCGAGCTGGCCCAGATGCAGTACATGCTGCCGCGCCTGCGCGGGTGGGGCGAGTCGCTGTCCCGGCAGGTGGGCGGCCGCGCCGCGAACGGCGTCGGCATCGGGGGTCGCGGCCCCGGCGAGACGAAGATCGAGATCGATCGGCGCCGGATCAATCGCCGGATCGCACGGCTCACCCGCGAGATCAAGGAGATGAAGACCGCGCGCGACGTCAAACGGTCGCGGCGACAGTCCCGTCGCGTTCCCAGCGTGGTCCTGGCCGGTTACACCAACGCGGGGAAGTCCTCACTGCTGAACCGCCTCACCGGCGCCGGCGTGCTGGTCGAGAACGCGCTGTTCGCGACCCTGGATCCCACGGTGCGCCGCGCCGAGACCGGCGACGGCCGCGAGTACACCCTCGCCGACACCGTCGGGTTCGTGCGGCACCTGCCCACCCAGCTCGTCGAGGCGTTCCGCAGCACGTTGGAGGAGGTGGCCGACGCCGACCTGGTCCTGCACGTCGTCGACGCCGCCGATGCCGACCCCGAGGCCCAGATCCGTGCCGTCCGCGAGGTGCTCACCGACATCGGTGCCCTCGACGTCCCGGAGCAGCTGGTGTTCAACAAGTGCGACGCCGCCTCCCCGGAGCAGCTGGTGCGGCTGCGGGCGCTCGCACCCGAGGCGATATTCGTCTCCGCCCGGACGCAGTCCGGCGTCGACGAGCTGCGCGACCGGGTGGCAGAGCGGTTACCGCGACCCGACGTGGAGGTCACGGTGCTGGTCCCGTACACCCGGGGTGAGCTCGTCGCCCGCGTGCACGAACGCGGCGAGGTGCTCGACACCGAGCACACCAGCGGCGGCACGCTGCTGCACGCCCGCGTCGATGCCGCACTCGCCCAGCTGCTCGAACCGTTCGCCTCCGCCGGGGTGCCCTGAGAACCGCGGACGACCGGCACCGGGCGTAGGCTTGGCCGGGATCGCCACGCAACGTCGGAGGCAACAACCATGGGCCCGTTCTCGATCTGGCACCTGCTCGTCATCGCCATCGTGGCGCTCGTTCTGTTCTTCGGTTGGAAGCAGCTGCCGGACATGGCGCGCTCGCTGGGCCGCTCGATGCGCGTGTTCAAAACCGAGATCAAGGGCATGGGCGAGGACGACAAGGCACGCGAGTCGCACGACGAGGCCCGTGGCAAGGCCCCGCGACAGCTCGAATCGCGCCCCGCGCAGGAGTCGGCGCGCCCCGCGCAGGAGGCCGGGCAGCAGCAGCGCCCCGCCCCGCGGGCCCAGGTGGTCCGCAACGAGGCCGCCGTGCCGCCGCCCGCGTCCGGTAGCCGGCCGCGCCCCACCCCGAACGGGCCCGCCGCCAGCAGGTGAGCCGCACCCGCACGTAGACCACCCGACGACGCAGACCACCCGCAGGTAGACCCTGGCCGGTCGTGCCGGCCGGCCGGCTCACACCTTGCGGAGCACCGAGACCACTTTGCCCAGCACCGTCGACTCGTCTCCCGCGATGGGGGAGTAAGCGGCGTTGTGCGGCATCAGCCAGACGTGGCCGTCGCGGCGCTGCAGCGTCTTGACCGTGGCCTCGCCGTCGATCATGGCCGCCACGATGTCGCCGTTGTCGGCGTCGTCCTGCTGCCGCACCACGACCCAGTCGCCGTCGGCGATCGCGGCGTCGATCATCGAATCGCCGACCACCTTCAGCATGAACAGCGTGCCCTCGCCGACCAGTGACTTCGGCAGCGGCAGGACGTCGTCGATCATCTGCTCGGCCAGGATGGGCCCGCCGGCGGCGATCCGGCCCACCATCGGCACGAAGACCGGGGTCTCGCCCCGCGGGGCGTCCTCGGTGACCGCCAGGGCGCGTCGCGCCGCCTTCCCGCGGCCCAGGCCGGTTCCCGACGGGCGGGTATCGCGCACGTCGACGGCGCGGGGCCGGTTCGGGTCGCGCCGCAGGAAGCCCTTGCGTTCCAGCATGGCCAGTTGGTGGGCGACGCTGGAGGTCGACGCCAGCCCGGCGGATTCGCAGATTTCCCGGATGCTCGGCGGATAGCCGCGGCGCTGGACCGAGTCGCGGATGACGTCGAGAATGGCCTGTTGGCGTCGGGTCAGCCCGGTGACGGGATCCGGCATCTCGGTGACCTTCGGCCGACCCGGCCCCCGCTTGGGGGCGTCGGCGTTCTCCGGGGCACCGGACTGCTGGTCACTCGCGTCGTCGTCTGCTCGGTCTGCTCGGCCTGCTTCGGCCGACGCGCCTTCTGCGCCACCTGAACCTCCCTGTCACGAGCCGCCACCAGGGCGGAATGTCCGGCGTGTGTCCTCGCCACCGGCGACGCTAGACCCAACCGATCGGAATCTCAAACATCTGTTCGAACGACACGCCGCGATGGTTTTTGTCGGACCCCCCTGGTAGACATTCGATCAGGCGTTCTATCGAATGCCTGTTCGATCAGTTCGAACGCGGGTTCCGAGAAGGGGGAACGAGATGACGGTCGCATTCGACCTGGGTGTCGCCGGTGGCTTCGACAGTGACATCTGTACTGACGCAGCGGTGGAGGCCGCGCCGATTCCGGCCGGCCGACCGAGGCTCTATGCCGTGCCGGCGGTTGCGCCGGGCCGCGGTGGCCGGCCGGCTCGGTCGACGTGTCCTTCCGCGGCTGCCGCGGCGGCGCTGCCGGCCGGGGCGAACGTCCGGGTGCTCCGGGCGCCGGCGGACGCCGACCGGGTCCCGCTGCGGCTGACGCGTCGTGGGGTCGCAGTGCTGGCCTTCGCGCTGGTCCTGCTGTGCGCGGGCCTGGTGTGGGTGGCAGCGGCCTCCGCGCCGTCCGACGCCGGGTCCGTCCGCTCGGGGCCGGCCGTGGTGGCAGTGCACCAGGGCGACACCCTGTGGGCGATCGCCTCCCGGGTGGCGGCGGGCCAGGATCCTCGAGCCGTCGTCGACCGGCTGCAGCAGCTCAACCACCTCGACGGTGCGGTGCTGCAACCGGGCCAGCAGTTGCGCACGCGCTGAGCTCCGACCGGTGCCGGGCGACGGGCGTGACCCGGCGCACGACACGCGGCGGTTCGCTCTTGCGGAACATCGGGCGGCGATCTACGGTTACCCCTACATCTAGTAGTTACAACGATGTGCTTCCTCCACAAGTTGGGGTCCGGAGTCCACAGGATGGCCCAGTCGTCCACAGTTCGGTCCCCAGGTTTTCGACAAGTTTTCGACAACATCGTCCACATCCACGAGCCTGGGAGAAGGTGAGTTCGAGTGCGCTGCCCCTACTGCCGCCACCCGGATTCGCGGGTTGTCGACTCCCGGGAACAGGACGAGGGACAGGTGATCCGCCGCCGGCGCTCCTGCCCCGAGTGCGGCCGCCGGTTCACCACCGTGGAGGAGGCGACTCTGGCGGTCATCAAGCGCAGCGGCGTCACCGAGCCGTTCAGCCGGGCCAAGGTCGTCAGCGGGGTCCGTCGCGCCTGCCAGGGCCGGCCGGTCGACGAGGACGCGCTGGCCCAGCTGGCGCAGACGGTCGAGGAGGCCATCCGTGCCACCGGGGCCGCCGAGGTGCCCAGCGACGACGTCGGGCTGGCCATCCTCGGCCCGTTGCGCGAGCTCGACGAGGTCGCCTACCTGCGCTTCGCCAGCGTCTACCAGGCCTTCAGCTCGGTCGACGACTTCGCCAAGGCCATCGAGGAACTCCGCACCGACCGCACCGACCGCACCGACCGGTCCGCCACCGAACCGCCGGACGCCTGACCACATTTGTCGCCCGGCCGGCTCCGTCGCAGTACCCATCCGCCCCCATCCGCCCCCGCTACGTCGTCCAGGAAGGACCTCGCTCATGACCGAGCACGCCACCCACTCCGCCTCCGAGGCAGTGACCGGCGCCGCCGGCACGACCGACGGCGTGGCCGGCACCGCTGTCGCGGAGTCGCCGCGCAGCCCCGTCTACCCGCCCGGCGGCCTGAAGGTGGAGCGGGTCTACACCTCCGAGGGCGTGCACCCGTACGCGGAGGTCACCTGGGAGCGGCGCGACGTCGTCATGACCAACTGGCGCGACGGGTCGATCAACTTCGAGCAGCGCGGGGTGGAATTCCCCGACTTCTGGTCGGTGAACGCCGCGAACATCGTCACCACCAAGTACTTCCGTGGCGCGCTGGGCAGCGACACCCGGGAGTGGTCGCTGCGCCAGCTGATCGACCGCGTGGTGCACGCCTACCGTGAGGCCGGCGAGCTCAACGGCTACTTCGCCTCGCCCGCGGATGCGGAGATCTTCGAGCACGAGCTGACCTGGATGCTGCTGCACCAGGTGTTCAGCTTCAACTCGCCGGTCTGGTTCAACGTCGGTACGACCTCGCCGCAGCAGGTCAGCGCCTGCTTCATCCTCTCGGTCGACGACACGATGGACTCGATCCTGAACTGGTACCGCGAGGAGGGGCTGATCTTCAAGGGCGGCTCCGGCGCGGGGCTCAACCTCTCCCGCATCCGGTCCTCCAAGGAGCTGCTGTCCTCGGGTGGCACCGCCTCGGGCCCGGTGTCGTTCATGCGCGGCGCCGACGCCTCCGCCGGCACCATCAAGTCCGGCGGCGCCACCCGGCGTGCCGCCAAGATGGTCGTGCTGGACGTCGACCACCCCGACATCGAGGAGTTCGTCGCCACCAAGGCGCGCGAGGAAGACAAGATCCGCATCCTGCGCGACGCCGGGTTCGACATGGATCTCGGCGGCTCGGACATCACCTCGGTGCAGTACCAGAACGCCAACAACTCCGTCCGGGTCAGCGACGAGTTCATGCGCGCGGTCGACGAGGACACCGAGTTCGGGCTGCGCGCTCGCGCCACCGGAGAGGTCATCGAGTCCGTCGAGGCCACGGGGCTGTTCCGGCAGATCGCGCAGGCGGCGTGGGAGTGCGCCGACCCCGGCATTCAGTACGACGACACGATCAACGACTGGCACACCAACCCCGAGACCGGCCGCATCACCGCCTCCAACCCGTGCTCGGAGTACATGAGCCTGGACAACACCTCCTGCAACCTGGCCTCGCTGAACCTGCTGACCTTCCTCGAGGACGACCACACCTTCGCCGCCGAGCGGTTCGTCAAGGCCGTCGAGCTGGTCATCACCGCGATGGACATCTCGATCTGCTTCGCCGACTTCCCGACCGAGTCGATCGGCGCCAACACCCGCGACTACCGGCAGCTGGGCATCGGCTACGCCAACCTGGGCGCGCTGCTGATGGCGACCGGCCGGGCCTACGACTCCGAGGGCGGCCGAGCGCTCGCGGCCGGCATCACCTCGCTGATGACCGGTGTCGCCTACCGCCGCTCCGCCGAGCTCGCCGGCATCGTCGGGTCCTACGCCGGGTTCGCCCGCAACGCCGCCGCGCACGCCCGCGTCATGCGCAAGCACGCCGCCGCCAACGACAGCGTTCGCACGCTGCACGAGAACGACCGCGTCGTGGTGGCGACGGCCACCGAGGAGTGGGCGCGGGGCAACAAGATCGGCGAGAAGAACGGCTGGCGCAACGCGCAGGCCTCGGTGCTGGCCCCCACCGGCACGATCGGGCTGATGATGGACTGCGACACCACCGGGGTCGAGCCCGACCTCGCCCTGGTGAAGTTCAAGAAGCTGGTCGGCGGCGGGTCGATGCAGATCGTCAACCAGACGGTGCCGCGCGCGCTGCGGGTGCTGGGCTACCAGCAGGAGCAGATCGAGGCGATCGTCGAGTACATCGCCGAGCACGGCCATGTGATCGACGCCCCGGGGCTGCGCACCGAGCACTACGAGGTGTTCGACTGCGCCATGGGCGCGCGGGCCATCAAGCCGATGGGGCACGTGCGGATGATGGCCGCGGTCCAGCCGTTCCTGTCCGGTGCGATCTCCAAGACGGTCAACCTGCCCGAGTCGGCGACCGTCGAGGACATCGAGGACGTCTACTTCCAGGGCTGGAAGCTCGGCCTGAAGGCGCTCGCGGTCTACCGCGACAACTGCAAGGTCGGCCAGCCGCTGTCGGTGGGCAAGTCCGCCGGCGAGGCCACGAAGTCGGCGGCCGCGCCGGCCGAGCCGGAGAAGGTCGTCGAGTTCCGCCCGACCCGCACCCGGCTGCCGAAGTCGCGGCCGTCGCGCACCACCTCGTTCACCGTGGGCGGCGCCGAGGGTTACATGACCGCCGGCACCTACGACGACGGTCACCTCGGCGAGGTCTTCCTCAAGCTCGGTAAGCAGGGCTCCACGCTGGCCGGAGTCATGGACGCCTTCTCGATCGCCATCTCCATCGCCCTGCAGTACGGCGTGCCGTTGGAGACCTACGTCCAGAAGTTCACCAACATGCGCTTCGAGCCGGCCGGCATGACCGACGACCCGGACGTGCGGATGGCGCAGTCGGTCCTCGACTACGTCTTCCGGCGGCTGGCGCTGGACTACCTGCCGTTCGACGAGCGCTCGGCGCTGGGCATCCACACCGCCACCGAGCGGACCCGCCAGCTGGAGACCGGCTCGTACGCCCCGGTGGAGGACGACGAGGGGGAGGCGCAGCTGGAGACCCTGGCCCAGTCCGTGCCGGTCGCCCCGGCCGAGGAGGAGACCGACGAGGACGCGTCGGAGGAGGCCGGCGAGCGGGCCCACAGCTCGACCGAGCTGCTGGAGTCCATGACCGGCAGCTCCGCCGACGCCCCGCTGTGCATGAACTGCGGCACCAAGATGCGGCCGGCCGGCTCCTGCTTCGTCTGCGAGGGCTGCGGCAGCACCAGCGGCTGCAGCTGA
>CAVZOC010000009.1:0-207415 GCA_963776855.1 uncultured Actinomycetota bacterium
GTGTGGTGCGCTACCAGCTGCGCCACAGCCCCTTGCATCGCCTGCCGAACGCATCGGCGAGACGTTGGAAAACACTACACGTTGCCACCAAGGGCGGCATCGCCACCCCACCCGGGCCGATCAGCCTGTGGACGACACGCCGACCCGCTGCACCCCCCTGATTACGGGGATTTTCGAGTGTGGGGACATACTGGGGCCAGCACACCTACCGCCAATCAAGGGAGACCTAGTGAACCGCAAGGAACTGGTGGCCGCCGTCGCGGACAACGCCGACCTGGAGCAGAAGACCGTCGACGCCGTGCTGCGTTCGCTGCAGTCCACGCTCGAGGGCGCTGCCGCCAAGGGTGAGAAGGTCAGCGTGCCTGGCTTCTTCGCGCTGGCCGTCGGCGAGCGCGCCGCCCGCGAGGGTCGCAACCCGTCCACCGGCGAGACCATCCAGATCCCCGCCGCCAAGACGGTCAAGCTCACCGCCGGCAGCAGCCTCAAGGAGGCCGCGAACAAGTAGTTCGCCCCGCCGTACGACAGCCGTACGACGACGGCCCGCCCCTCGCGCTACAGCGAGGAGGCGGGCCGTCGTCGTACGTGCTCCGACAGAGCCGGCTCAGCCGGAGCGGCTGGCGGTACGCGTGGGCGTTGCGGTAGCGCTGCCGCTCTTCGACGCCGACGCCGACGAGGTCGAGGGCGACGGGCTCGGCGCCGGGCCGTTCTTCAGCGCCTTGGTTACCGCCGCCGTCAGCGCCTGCTTCGTGGCCGTGACCTTGTGGCCGTTGACGAGAACGGTGGGGGTGGCGTTGACGCGGTTCCGGCTGGCGCGGTCGGTGATCGCCGCGACGAAGGCCTTGTGCTTCTCGTTCGTCACACACGTGGAGTAGTTCGTCAGCTTCTTGCCCGTGAACCCGGCCCCGCGCCCGTAGTTGATCAGCTGGGTATTCGTCCGCCCGTTGCCGTTCTCCGCCGGCTGCACCTTCTGGCCCTTGTAGGTGCCGTAGATGACCTGGTGCAGCGCGTAGAAAGCGTTGTCGGAGATGTCCGAGGCGCAGTAGAGGGCGTTGGCGGCGCGGGAGGAGTACCGGTTGCCGTTCGACGACGGGTCCAGGATCGCGATGACGTGGTAGCGGGCCTGGGCCTTGTTGGCGTCCACCAGCTTCTTCAGCGTCGGCCCCACCTGCTGCTCGAACGCCTCGCACACCGGGCACTGCGGGTCCTCGTAGACATCCACCGTGGCCGCCGCCTTCTTGCCGTAGACCACGCCGTGGTCGAGGGTGGCGTTCTTGGCCACCAGCGAGCCCTGGATCTTGGCCCGGTCGGACTGCACCCCGATGCCGACGACGCTGATCAGCACCACCACGGTCGAGATCGAGGCCACCAGCCAGCGGTTGCGCACCTGCGCCTGCCGGCGCCGCGACTCCAGCTGCGCCTCATACTTGCGACGGGCCTTGTCGATGCGCATCCGCTTCGCCGACGGACGCTCGACCTGATCGTGCCGCGTCAGGTACTCGTCCACCGAGAACCGGGTCATCGGCCACACCACGAGGAACGCCGCCAGCAGCAGCAACCCGAGGTCGCGCAGGATGTCCCAGGTGTAGTTGGTCGAACCGGACTGGGTCAGCCCGCCGCCGCCGAAGCAGCCGCACTCCAGCTGGATGCCCCGCGCCGCCGCCTGCACGAGCCCGATCAGGAATACCAGGAACAGCACCCCGGAGACCGCCGCCGCGATTCGGGTCAGGATGCCGACCACCAGCACGATGCCGACGCACAGCTCCAGGACGGGCAGGCCGTAGCCGATCGCCTTCGACAGCCACTCCGGGGTGACGTCGTAGGCCCGCACCGCCTGCACGAACGTTCGCGGGTCGGACAGCTTCGACAGCGACGCCCAGATCCAGACGGCACCGAGGAACAGACGGACGACGGCCCCGAGCCAGGGGCGGGCACGATCCCAGGTCACGGCGCCTGATTGTGCCAAAGCCTCACCCGGCCGCGATGAGCGGAAGATCGTGCTTGATCTGCTGGGCCATTCTCGCGCTCTGGGCGAAGTAGAGATGGGCGTAGTCGTCGGGGGCGAACAGCAGCACCTGGGCCGCGTGGGTGGCGCCGCCGTCCTGGGCCAGGGAGACGTGCGCGGCCGCCTGCGCGGCGTTGATGTCGCTCTGGCTGCCGGTCAGCCCGACGACACGGTCGCCGACGTGGCCGGGGTAGAACTTCGCGAGCCACCGACCGATCACCGCCGGCGAGTCCCGCTTCACGTCGGTGGTCACGAAGACCACGTAGGTGTCTTGGCGCACCGGCGCCGGCACCCCCTTCAGCGCCGTCGAGATCGCCGCCATCGTCGTCGGGCAGACGTCCGGGCAGTGGGTGTAGCCGAAGTACAGCAGCGTCGGGTGCCCGGCGGTCTGCCGGCCGAACGCGAACTTCGTGCCGGCGGTGTCGGTGAGGGTGAAGTTCGGACGCGGCCGCGGCGGGGTCAGCGGGAACGCGGCGTACTTGCCCCCGTCGGCTCCCCCGCCGCCGATCAGCTCCGAGGGCCCGCTGCTCGGCGAGCCGGACGAGCAGGCCGCCACCAGCGCCAGCAGCAGCCCTGCCAGCAGCGCCCGCACGCGCGAGGTCAGTGTCACGAGGTCCGTCCTTCGATGCTCGATCCGGCTGGGTGGGGCAGTCACGCCACGGTGCGCAGGCCCGCCGGCCCGTCGCCGTCGTCGTGTCGCCGGTTCGACGAACGCCGCGACGACTCGGTTCCCGGCGGCAGTGCCCGCTCGGCCCGGTCGAGCGCCACCAGCACCAGCAGCCCGGCCACGACGGCGAGGTGGGTGGTCAGCCGCGCCACCGTGACCTCGCCGACCACCAGGTCGTGGATCGACAGGCCCGTCAGCACCACGGTGAACGTGGCCAGCAGCGGAATCAGCCCGGCCGCCCGTCGCGGCAGCGACGCGGCGGCGAGGAAGCCGACCGCGATGGCCAGGTTCCAGGCGGCGCCCTCGTGCGCGCCGTGCGCGGACATCGCCATGCCCAGCCAGTTGCCGGCGAGGGCGGGAACCCCGATACCGAGCTGCACCAGCCCCAGCAGGAACAGCAGCGCCCGCAGCAGGTGCCGGCGACGCAGCACCCGCCGGGCCGGCTCCGCCACCGACGCGGCGATCCGCCCGGCCAGGTCCGGCACCGGTGTGACGTCCAACCTCGTCCGCCGGGTCAGCGCCGCCGCGTCCCCGGCCCATGCGGCACAATGAGGGCAGGACGCGAGGTGGGCGTCCAGGACCGACGCCGACATCCCCAGCGGCTCGCCGTCGAGGCGCGCAGACGCCGCCACGCGGAACCGTTCGCAGGTCATGTCGCAACAGTCGCGCGAGAGGGGCGAACGGTTCCCGCCGCCGGTGGGATCACAGGCACAGAAGCGTCATGACGGCCGACGACCTGGACGAGGTGACCCTGGCCGCGCTGCGGGCGCGCCGGGGCGATGCCACCGCGGCGACGGAGTTCGTCCGCGCCACCCAGGCCGACGTCTGGCGGCTCTGCGCCCACCTCGGCAGCCGCGGTGACGCCGACGACCTCACCCAGGACACCTACGCGCGGGCCTTCGCCTCGCTGCACCGCTTCCTCGGCCGCTCGTCCGCCCGCACCTGGCTGCTGTCGATCGCGCGGCGGGTCTGCGCCGACCACGTGCGGGCCGCGCAGCGGGCCCGGCGCCGGCCGCTGCCGGAGGCCGAGCACCACACCGATCTCGGCGACGCCGTCGCGGTGCGGGCGCTGGTGGCCGAGCTGGACCCGGACCGCCGGGAGGCCTTCGTGCTCACCCAGGTGCTGGGGCTGTCCTACGCCGAGGCCGCCGAGGTCTGCTCCTGCCCGGTCGGCACGATCCGCTCCCGGGTCGCGCGGGCGCGCGCCGACCTGGTGGCGGCGATGGGCGGGGACGGTCAGTCGCGGACGTCGGCCGGCTGATCCGGCCGCCCCGGCTCGGCGGCGGAGCTGCCGGCCGCGGTGCGGGCGGCGCGGGTGACGTAGTGCTCGGCCACGAACGACATCGTCGGGATGGTGCCGGCGAGCATCACCAGCGCGTAGCGGGCCAGCGGCCACCGCAGCCGGAAGCCCAGCAGCGCCGTGATGATCACGTAGATCATGAACAGCCAGCCGTGGCCGATCCAGACGATGGCGTAGCCCGGCGGCTGCACGTTCGCGGCGTACTTCACGATCAGCTCGATGGTGCCGGCCAGCAGCACGACGCCGGTGACGAAGGCCATGACGCGGTAGCGGGTCAGCGCCCCGGCAGCGGTCTCGACCCGCTGCGCCGGCAGCGGGGGCTGCCGCACCCCCAGCAGGCCCTGGGCCCCGCCGGGCAGTCCGGTATCGCTCATCTCGCGTCCACGCTCCCGTCGCGCGAGTGCAGCCTCGCGAGGTAGTCGTTGTAGGCGGCCAGCGTCTCGTCCCCCGCCTCGGCGGTGTCCGACACCTTGGGCGGAACGTACCTCCGGTAGGCCACCGGGGGCTCGACGTCGCCCCGCACTTTCTCAGCGGGCGTCGCGGGTGCGCCGGTCGCGGCCTCGTGGTCGCGCCGCACCCGGTCGCGCATGACGCGGACCCACATGGCCGCCGTGAAGGCCGAGAACGCCCACCACTGCAGGGCGTAGCCGAAGTTGCGGATGTTGAAGTGCTTCTCGTTGGAGACGATCAACTGCCAGCGTCCCAGCAGGATCATCGTGACCACCATCGCGACGGCCAGCAGGTGCAGCGCCACCCACCCCGGGCGGAGTGCGAAGCGATACCGGCGCAGCACGGGCTCCACGGTACGACAGTGCGGATGAGACGGCGCCGCACCGAACCATCCCCGTGCCGAACACCTGTTTGATAACCTGGTGGTGTGACGGCGTTCCAGGCCTCGCTGCTCGACGCGGACGACCACGTCGAGCCCGGCCCGCTTGCCGGCAGCGTCCGCCGCGTGGCGCTGGGCGACGGCGCCTGGCTCGACCTGCGGCCACGCTGGGTCACCGGCGCCGACGCCCTGTTCGACCGGCTGCGCACCGGCGTCCGCTGGCGCGCCGAGCGCCGCCCGATGTACGACCGGGTGGTCGACGTCCCCCGGCTGCTGCACTTCGTGGGCGAGGACGAGCCGCTGCCCGACCCCGCCCTGACGATCGCCCGCGACGCGCTGGACGCCCACTACGCCGCCGAGCTGGGCGAGCGGTTCGTCACCGCCGGGCTGTGCCTCTACCGCGACGGCCGCGACAGCGTGGCCTGGCACGGCGACCGGATCGGCCGCGGCAGCACGCACGACACCATGGTCGCGATCGTGGTGCTGGGCGCGCCGCGGACGCTGGCCTTCCGGCCCGCGCGGGGCGGGCCGTCGCAGCGCTACGAGCTCGGGCACGGTGACCTCGTGGTCATGGGCGGGTCCTGCCAGCGCACCTGGGAGCACTGCGTGCCCAAGACCGCGAAGCCGGTGGGGCCGCGGATCAGCGTGCAGTTCCGGCCCCGCGGCGTGCGCTGACCGCGCGCAGCGGGGCCGGGCAGCGCCGCCGCCGTTAGGGTTCCGGTCGATGGCAGCGCCGAGCGAACCGGCAGCCGCACCGGCACGCCCGGGCGGCCGCGCCGCGACGGGGACGCTCGGCGTCACCGGCCTCGCCGCCGCGGTTCTCGCCGTCGCGACGGCCGGGCACGCCTACACCGGCACGACGACCCCGCCGACGAGCTGGCTCGGGCTGCTGGCCCCGAGCGGCTACCGCCCCGGCGATTCCCCCTGGTTCGGGGTGCTGCTGTGGCTCGCGCTCGCCGGACTGACCGGCTGCTGGCTGGCGGCGCTGCGGCTGCAGGCCCGGGGCCGGCTCGACCGACGGCGCGTCTGGGGGCTGGCCGCGGCGTGGGCGGCGCCGCTGGCGCTCGGCCCGCCGCTGGTGAGCAAGGACATCTGGGCCTACGCCGCGCAGGGCACGATGACCGAGCTCGGCCTCGACGTCTACCGGCGCGGTCCGCAGGCGCTGGCCACCCTGCCGGGACACGACGCGGCGCGCGCCCTGGCCGCCGTCGACCCGCGCTGGCGGGGCTCCCCCAGCCCCTACGGACCGGTGACGACACTGCTGGAGCGGCTCGGCGGGGCGCTGGGCGGCGGCGATCCGGTCGCGACGGCCGTGCTGCTGCGGGTGGTGGCCGTGCTGTCGGTGATCGGTCTCGGCCTGGCCGTGGCGGCGCTGGTGCCGGACCGGCACCGCGACCGCGCACTCGCGCTGGTGCTGCTCAACCCGCTGCTGCTCGTCCACGGCCTGGCCGACGCGCACGTCGAGGCGCTCATGGGCGCGTTGCTGGTGGCCGGGCTGGCCGCGGCCGGCCGGGGCCGATGGGGCGCGGCGGTCGCGCTCGTCGCGGTGGCCGGGCTGGTCAAGGCCCCGGCGCTGCTCGCGTTGCCCGCGGTGCTGGCAGCGCACGCCTGCACCGTCCAGGGCCGGGCCCGCGCGGTGGCGCTCGGGCGGGACCTGGTCGTCGCGGCGGCGGCGCTGCTGCTGCCGTCGCTGCTGGTGCCACACGGCTGGGGGTGGCTGCGCAACGTCCGTACCCCGGGCGGCGGCGACCCGACCTTCTCGCCGATCGGGAACCTGGCCGAGCTCGCCGGGCCCGCGTCCGGAGTCGTGGTGGCGACCGGCGCGCTCGCCGCGGCGGTGGTCCTGCTGTGGCTGGCCGCCGGCCTCACCACCCGCCCGCTGCCGGCGACGGTGGGCTGGGCGCTGCTCGCGGTCGCGTTCCTCGCGCCCGTCACCTATCCCTGGTACGCGCTCTGGGGGATGAGCTGCCTGCTTCCGGTCGCCGGCGCGCGGGCCCGGACGGTACTGGTGGCGCTCAGCGTGGTGCTGACGTTCTCCTCGGTCCCGGGCGCGCCGGGGCCACTGACCGCGGCGTTCACCGGGGTGGCGGCGCTGGCCGCGGTCGTGGTGGTCGCGCGGCGGCTCCGCGCCCGGCCCGGCGTCAGCGACCGAAGGTCGGTGCCCGCCGCTCGCTGAAGGCGTCGACACCCTCCCGGCCGTCGGGCATCGCGGCGTGGGCGGCGA
The DNA here is from genome assembly GCA_963776855.1 of uncultured Actinomycetota bacterium. Classification (GTDB taxonomy): domain Bacteria; phylum Actinomycetota; class Actinomycetes; order Mycobacteriales; family Jatrophihabitantaceae; genus Jatrophihabitans. The sequence continues at coordinate 7,023 of CAVZOC010000009.1, forward strand.
TGTGGCTGGCCTCGGCGTCGAGCTGCTGGTCCAGGGTCCGGGACAGCCCGTCCATGACGAGGCGCTTGGCGCCGGCCAGCGCCTGCCGCGGCCCGGCCGCCAGCCGGGCGGCCAGCGCCAGGGCGGTGTCCTCGACCTCGGCGTCCGGCACCACCTGGTCGACCAGCCCCAGCCAGGTCGCCTCCTCGGCGCCGAGCGCGTCGTTGCGCAGCAGGATGGCCCGGGCTCGCCGCTCGCCGACGGCGCGGGCGAGCGTCCAGGTCATGCCGCCGTCGGGGGTGAGCCCGATGGCGGGGTAGGCCGGGCGCATCGTCAGCGATTCCCCGGCGACGACGAGGTCGGCGGCCAGCAGCAGGCTCATGCCCGCCCCGGCGGCCGAGCCGCGCGCGGCGACGACGACCGGCGGCCCCGACCGCATCGCCCGGATCGCCCGGTGGAACGTCGTCGCGAGGTCCCCGACGAACGCCTCCCGGTCGTGCGCGCCGGCCATGGCACGAACGTCGCCGCCGACGCAGAAGTGCTCCCCGTCGGCCAGCAGGGTCACCGCGCCGGCGTCGCCGGCGTCCTCGAGCGCGGTGGCGAGCGCGTCGGCGAGATTCGGGTCGAGCGCGTTGCGGCGGTCGGCGCGGGTCAGCCGGATGACGTGAACCTCGCCCTCCCGGCCGGCGGTGACCGGCGCGCTCACGACTCGACCTGTTCACGTGCCATGGCGTCGGGCATGGTCGTCATCGTTGCATCCGCCGCGCCGGCCGAGGTACCGGCGGGTCCCGCGGGTCAGCTGCTCGGCGCCGTGAGCGTGCGGGCGAGCCGGTGGGCGTCGGCGACCGAGGCCCGCTCGGCGATCAATCGGCGGAACCGCATCACCCAGCGCTGCCCGTCGAGGGCCACCGCACCGGTCAGCCGGTCGCCGTCGCCGAAGACGGCGACGAACCGCTCCGCGTCCCGGTCGCCGATGACGAACTCGGCGTCGCCCTCGGCCAGGCCGACGAGCTGGATGCGCGAGCCGTACCAGTCGGACCAGACGTAGGGGACCGACGAGTAGGGCTCGGCCCGATCGGGCGCCGCCGCGTTCTGCCCTGCGCGCATGCCCTGCTCGGCGGCGTTCGTCCAGTGCTCGATGCGCATCACCCGGTCGAACTGCGGGTTGTGCCAGCGCGCGACGTCCCCGGCGGCGAAGACCTCCGGCGCGCTGCTGCGCAGGTACTCGTCGCAGACCACGCCGTCGTCGACGGCGATGCCACTGCCGGCCAGCCAGTCGGTGGCGGGGCGCACCCCGACGCCCACGACGACGAGGTCGGCGTCGAGGACGGTGCCGTCGGCCAGCCAGACCCGCTCGACCCGGCCGTCCCCCTCGACGGCCTCGACCGCGGCGCCGAGCCGGAGGATGGTGCCGTGGCGCTCGTGCAGGGCGCCGAGCACCCGTCCGAGCTGCGGGCCGACCGCCCGGACGAGCGGGGCGGGCAGCGCCTCGACGACGGTCGCATCCAGACCGCGGGCGCGGGCGGCCGAGGCGATCTCGGAGCCGATGAATCCGCCGCCGATCACGACGGTGCGGGCGCCGGCGTCGAGGGCGTCGCGAATGGCGCGGGAGTCCTCGAGGGTCCGTAGTTGGTGCACACCGCGGAGCCCCTCGGTGCCCGGCAGCGGGCGCGGCACGGATCCGGTGGCGATGACGAGCGCGTCGTAGCCGATCGCCTCGTCGCCGAGGGAGACGGTGCGGGCGGCGGGGTCGAGGCCGGTGGCCGCCTTCCCGAGCCGCACGTCGACGTCCAGCTGGTCGGCCAGCGACTCCAGCGAGCGCAGCTGCGAGTCCGTGTCGCCGGAGCCGGGCGCCAGCAGCCCCTTGGACAGCGGCGGCCGGTCGTAGGGCGCGTGGCGCTCGGCGCCGACGAGGGTGAGCGCGAGATCGCGGTCGACGCGGCGGGCGGCCTCGGCCGCCCGCAACCCGGCCAGCGAGGCCCCCACGACCGCCACAGACCGGGTCACAGCGGGGAACATAACATAGAGGACGGTACGTTCTGCGGCGCGCTGCGGCCCCGGATCGGAGGGCGTAGCCTCCGCGACATGACCACCTCCGCCTCCCGCGTCTCGTCCACCACGAGCATCCCGGAGACCGTCGCCCGGCTCCGGGCGACCTTCCGCAGCGGCCGGACCCGCCCCGCCGAGTGGCGCCTCAAGCAGCTCGCCGCCATCCAGCGGATGATGACCGAGCGGGAGTCGGAGTTCATCGAGGCGCTGCGCATGGACCTCGGTCGGCCCGGCTTCGACGGTTGGCTGGCCGACCTGGCCCCGGTCGCCTCCGAGGCCAAGCACGCCGCCAAGCGGCTGCGCTCCTGGATGCGCCCGTCCCGGGTGCCGGTGCCGGTGGCCGTTCAGCCGGCCCGGGCCTGGTACCAGTACGAGCCGCTGGGCACCGTGCTGATCATCGCGCCGTGGAACTATCCGATCCACCTGGCGCTGGCACCGCTGGTGGCCGCCGTCGCCGCCGGCAACTGCGCGGTCATCAAGCCCTCCGAGCAGACGCCCGCCTGCTCCAAGGCGCTGGCCCGGATCGTGCCCAAGTACCTCGACCCCGAGGCCGTCGCGGTCGTCGAGGGGGCCGCGGACGAGACGCAGGAGCTGCTGGACCAGGCCTTCGACCACTGCCTGTTCACCGGCAGCCCGGAGGTCGGCAAGAAGGTCATGGCCGCCGCGGCGAAGCACCTCACCCCGGTGACGCTCGAGCTCGGCGGCAAGAGCCCGGTGATCGTGGCCGGCGACGCCCGCGTCGAGGTCGCCGCGAAGCGCGTCGCCTGGGCCAAGCTGCTGAACTCCGGCCAGACCTGCGTGGCTCCCGACTACCTCCTCGTCGAGCGCAGCATCCGCGACCGCTTCGTCGCCGAACTCACCAAGGCGATCAAGGCCTTCTCGGAGCGGGACACGCTGCCGGTGATCAACTCCCGGCACGCCGATCGGCTCTCCGGTCTGGTCGACGCCGCCGGTGGCGAGACGGTGCACGGCGGGTCGGTCGAGGTCGACGGGCATCGGGCCGAGCTCACCGTCGTCGTCGATCCGGACGCCGACTCCCCCGTCATGCGGGAGGAGATCTTCGGCCCCGTGCTGCCGATCGTCACCGTCGACTCCCTGGATGACGCCATCGCGCACGTCCAGCAGGGCCCGAAGCCGCTCGCGGTCTACCTGTTCAGCGAGAACCGCGCAAACGAGGAGCGAGTGCTGGCCGAGATCAGCAACGGCGGCACCGTCATCAACCACCTGATGTACCACCTGCTGGTGCCGGACCTGCCGTTCGGCGGCGTGGGCACCAGCGGCACCGGCGCGTACCACGGCCAGTGGGGCTTCCAGACCTTCAGCCACCGCAAGGCGGTGCTGCGCAAGCCGACCCGTCCCGACCCGTCGATCGCCTACCCGCCGTTCAACAAGATCAAGGAGAAAGTGATGCGCGCCCTGTTCTAGGGCGTTCGGTCTAGGGCGTTCGGTTGAGGGCGCTCGGAACGGCGGCCAGGAGGAGGACCCATTGTGCGAGTGCGGGTGACGCGCGAGGACTACGTCGAGGCCGCCTTCACGATCCTGACCGCGAAGAGCCACGCGACGTTGACGATCGGGGCGCTGTGCCGCGCCGTGGGCGTCACCGCCGGGAGCTTCTACCACTACTTCGGCAGCTGGGACGGCTTCGTCACCGAGCTGCTCGCCGGCTGGGAGCGCGACCGGACGCAACGGCTGGCCGACGCCGTCGCCGGACTGGCGTCGGACCGGCGGGTGCCGGCACTGAAGCGGTACGCACTCGACCTGCCGCATGCGACGGAAGCGGCGCTGCGGGTGTGGGCGCACTCCGCCCCGCGGGTGGCGGAGGTGGTGACCCGCGTCGATCGCCAGCGGTTCGAGACCGTCCGCGCCGCCGTGGCCGCGATCGTCGGCAGCGGCCGCCGCGCTGACCAGCTCGCCGCGCACGGGATGTCGCTGCTGGTGGGCCAGCAGCTGTGGCGCTCGCCGGTGCGTCGGCGGGAACTGTCCCGGCTGCTGGACGACTTGGAGGCGCACGTCGTGGCCGAGGCCGGCGCCGCCCCACGCTGACGCTCACAGCTTCCGCCTGGCCTGCCCCCACGAACAGCTTCGGCCGGCAGGGTCTGATGGCAGGTGTCGACGAAACGACCGTCGACCTCTCTTCGAGCGAAGGAAGTGGCACCACCATGTCCGGTCTGACGACTCCCCGTTACGACTCCACCTACCTGGCGTGGAACACCGTGGCGAGCTTCGACGACCAGGATGACGCCCGCCGCACCGTCGAGGGCATGGCCGAGGCGGGATTCCCCGTCGAGCACCTCGACATCGTCGGCTCCGACGTCCGCCTCGTCGACCGCGTCACCGGCCGCATCACCCGCGGCCGCGCCGCACTCGCCGGCGCCGCGCAGGGCGTGTGGACCGGCCTGTTCATCGGGCTGCTGGTCGGCATCTTCTCCGGCGGGGCCGGCTTCGGCGTCGCCGTGCTCGCCGGCGTCGCCATCGGTGCCGCGACGGGCGCCGCGCTGGCGCTGTTCGCGCCGAACGCGATGCGCGGACGCGCCGGAAGCATCGGTACCGTCCGCACCATGGTCGCGGCCCGCTACGACCTCGTCGCCCGCAACGGCTTCGCCGAACGCGCCCGCCAGGCGCTGGCGAGCATTCAGCAGCAGAACCAGCCCGGCGGGCTGGCGATCTGAACGATCGCCCCCGGGCAGCGCATCCGGTGGTCGGTTAGGGTCCGGACCCATGACGACCCCGGGTGCGCAGCCAGGTTCCCTGTCCGGTTCCCTGTCCGGGAGGACGGTGATCATCTCCGGGGGCAGCCGGGGCATCGGGCTCGCGATCGGCGTCGCCGCCGGCCGGCTCGGCGCGAACGTCGCGCTGCTGGCCAAGACCGACAAGCCCGACCCGCGGCTGCCGGGGACGATCCACACCGCCGCCGAGGAGATCGAGCAGGCCGGCGGCAACGCGCTGCCGATCGTGGGCGACGTGCGCGACGAGCACAGCGTCCAGGACGCCGTCGACCGGACCGTCGAGCTGTACGGCGGCATCGACATCTGCCTCAACAACGCCTCCGCACTCGCTCTGCAGGGCACCGAGGAGCTGCCGGTCAAGCGATTCGACCTGATGCAGCAGATCCAGCTGCGCGGGACGTTCCTGCTGACCAAGGCCTCCCTGCCGCACCTGCGCAAGTCCGAGAACCCGCACGTGCTGACGCTCTCCCCGCCGATCAACCTGGACCCGAAGTGGATGGGCCCGCACCCGGCCTACACGCTGGCCAAGTACGGCATGACGCTGCTCGCGCTGGGCTGGGCCGCCGAGTACGCCGAGGCCGGCGTCGCGTCCAACACGCTCTGGCCGCAGACGATGATCGCCACTGCGGCGGTGCAGAACCTGCTCGGCGGTGAGGACTCGATGTCCAAGTCCCGGTCGCCGGAGATCATGGCCGACGCCGCTTCGCAGATCGTCACCGCGCCGTCGCGGGAGATGACCGGTCACACCTGGATCGACGTCGACGTGCTCGCCCAGGCCGGCATCACCGACCTGTCGAAGTACGGCGGCGGCGACGACGTCGTCTACGACCTCTACGTCGACCCGCCGGCCTGATGCCCCGACAAGGTCGTTGCCACTGCAACTAATGGCCGCTCGACGGGTACCTGGCTGGCGAGAACGGAACACCGAACCCGTCCTGCGAGGAGATCCCGTGTCCGACGTCAACCTGTCGATCATCTACTACTCCGCCACCGGCACCCTGCAGTCGATGGCCGAGCGGCTGGCAAAGGCCGGCGAGGCCGCCGGCGCCACCGTCCGCCGCCGGCACGTCGCCGAGCTGGCGCCGGCCGACGCGATTGCGGCCAACCCCGACTGGCAGCGCCACGTCGAGGCGACGGAGAACGAGCCCGCCGCGACCCCGGACGACGTGGTGTGGGCCGACGCCGTGCTGTTCGGCAGCCCCACGCGCTACGGCAACGTGGCCGCGCAGCTCAAGCAGTTCCTGGACACGCTCGGCCCGCAGTGGCAGCAGGGCCAGCTGGCCGACAAGGTCTACGCCGGGTTCACCTCGGCCCAGACCATGCACGGCGGGCTGGAGTCGACGCTGCTGGCGCTCTACAACTCGATCCACCACTTCGGCGGCATCATCGCCAGCCCCGGCTACACCGCCGCGCTGAAGTTCGTCGACGGCAACCCCTACGGCGTCGCCCACGCCACCGGGGCCGACAACGACGCTCCGCTCGGCGACCCCGAGAACGACGCGCTGGATCACCTGGCGCAGCGGGCCGTCACGGTGGCCGGGCGGCTGAAGGCGGGCGCGGCGGCCTGAGTTCGCCGCCGAGGTCGGCGAGCGCGGCGACGGCACGCGTCAGTACCTCGGCCCGGGTGCTGACCACCGCCTGGTCGGCGACGCGTCGCTGCTCCGCCGCACCGAGGTCGGCGAGCAGCCGAGCCTCGAGGTCGCGGTACCGCGCCACGTCGTCGCCGGTCGGCGGCGGGGCGGCGGGGTCCGGGCGGGCGGCGGCGAGCAGGAACGCGGCGTCGCGCGGACGGTGGCAGGCCGCCAGCAGTTCGGCCAGGATCCGCAGGCACGTCCACAGCTGCGGCCACCCGCCGCGCCGCCGCAACTGCTCCAGCAGGTCGGGGAACACTCGCCCGGCCTGGTCGTGCCGCCCGAGCCGGACAAGGGCGGAGACCAGGGCGATGCGGGCGACCTCGGCGATCTGCGCCGTGCGCGCCGCCTCCGCCTGCGCGACGGCGGTGTCGAGCAGCTCGACGGCAGCGGCGGGATCCTCGAGCAGGCGTACCTCGGCCATCGCGTAGGTCGCGAACGCGCCGACCGGGCCGGCCCGGCGGGCGGCGGCCAGGGCCCGCTCCGCGTGCCCGGGCGCCGCGGCCGGATCCGACCCGAAGCAGCCGAGCAGGGCCAGGGAGGCGTGGGCGTCGACCTGCAGCGGGGCGGGCACCTCGGGGAGGTCGAGCAGCCGGCGCCAGTGCTGCGCCGATTCCTGGTGCGCACCCCGGTAGACCGACACCACACCGAGCGCGTGCAGGGCCATGGCCTGCTCCTGCGGCGTCGACGCCAGGCGCAACGCGGTGCCGCCGAGATCGCAGGCGTCGTCCAGTTCCCCGAGCTGCGCCGCGTGCAGCGCACCGGACGACCGCGCGAGCGAGCTGACCGGCGTGCCGTCCAGCCGCCCGTCGTGGGCCACCTGCCGGGCCAGGGTCAGCACCTCCCGGTCCAGTACCCAGTGCGTGCACCAGCCGAGCGCCGCGATGATCGTGCCGGCGAGTTCGATCTCGCCCGAGCCGAGCGCCCGGCGCAGGACGGCCACCAGGTCGGCCCGGTGTTCCAGCAGGCGACGCAACGGTTCGGCCTCGCCGCCGGCGCGGATGTCCGCCGCCGCGGCCTCGGCGAGGTCGCGGATCCAGCGGGCGTGCGCGGCCTCGGCCGCCGCCGTCGCGCCCGCCGCGCGCAGCCGCTCGGCGGCGAATGCCCGCACCATCGCCAGCAGGCGGTAGCGGACCCGGCCGTGGTCGTGCCGCATGTCCAGCAGCGAGCTCTCGGCCAGCCGCGCCAGCGGGCGCGCCGCGTCCGGCCCGTCCAGCTGTTCCACGGCCTCGATATCGAACCCGGCGGCGAAGACGGACAGTCGCGCCAGCAGCTGCTGCTCGCGGCCGGTCAGCAGCGACCAAGACTGGTCGAGCACCGCCCGCAGGCCGCCGTCGGCGCCGGCGAGGACGGCGAGGTCGTCGAGGCGCCCCACCACACCGGACAGGCCCACGGCCGCGACCTGCGCCGCCGCGAGTTCGATCGCGAGCGGCACCCCGTCGACCCGGCGGCACACCTCCGCACCGAGCGCCACGGTCTCGGCCGTCTCCGCGGCGCCGGGCCGGACCCGCCGCATCCGGTCGAGGAACAGCCGGACGGCGGCGCTGCCGCGCAGGTCGCCCTCCGGAGCATCGGCCGGCGGGATCGCCAGCGGCGCCAGCGGCAGCACCTGCTCCCGCGGGGTCCCCAGGCGGCGGCGACTGGTGGCGAGGACCCGCACGCCGGGGCAGCCCGGCAGCACCGCCCGCACCAGGTCACGGACGTCGGCGAGCACCTGCTCGCAGTTGTCGAGTACGAGCAGCCGCGTCTCCGCGGTCAGGTAGTCGAGGACGGCGTCCCGGGCCGTGCCGTCGCGCCGCTCGAGCCCGAGCGCGAGCGCGACGGCCCCGTCGACGTCCCCCGGTGCGGTCGTACCGAGTTCGGCGAGGGTGCTCGGCGTGCCGGACCGGGCAAGCCGGTCGAGGGCCCCGACAACCAGGCGCGTCTTGCCGACGCCTCCGACCCCGGTGACCGTGACCTGCCGGTGGCGGTGGACGGCGTCGAGCAACGTGGCGAGTTCCCCGTCCCGGCCGACGAGCGGGTCGGTCTCGGCGGGCCGGCGGTCCGGCCCGCGGCGCGCGGGGGGCTTGGGCAACGGTTCGCGGCGCAGCATCCGCAGGTGCAGTTCCCGCAGCTCCGGCGGCGGGTCGAGCCCGAGCTCCGCGGCGAGGCCGCGCCGGTGCCGGTCGTAGACGTCGAGGGCCTCGGTGGCCCGCCCGGTGGCGGCCAGCGCCCGCATGAGCAGTTCGACCGCGCGGGCCCGCCACGGCTCGTCGCCGAGCAGCGCCTGCAGGCGGGTGATCGCGTCGACCACCCGCGGCGACCGCAGCGAGTGCTGCGCGAAGTCCTCCACGGCGGCCGCGCGCAGTTCGTTGAGCCTGGCGGCCTCCGCGGCCGCGAAGTCGCGATCGGCGAACTCGGCGTAGGCGGGGCCCCGCCAGAGCGCGAGCGCCTCGTCGAGCAGCTCCGCGGCGGCATCGTCGGCAGCGTGCGCGGCCCGGTCGCGCAGCGCCTCGAACCGCTGCGCGTCGACGTCGTCGACGCCGACGGCCAACCGGTACCCGGGCACGTCGGCCCGGAGCAGCTCCGCGCCGAGGGCCGCGCGCAGCCGCGACACCACGGTGTGCAGCGCGGCCCGCGGGTGCTCGGGCAGCCGCGTCCCCCACGCCGCCTCCACGAGCACGTCGGGCGCGGTCGGGGCGCCGGCGGCGATCAGCAGCGCGGCGAGCACGGCCCGCTGCCGGCGGCTGGGCAACGCCACGGGCGAGCCGTCTCGGGCCACCTGCAGCGTCCCGAGCACCCGGAACGGCGGCGCCCTCCGCACCGAGGAATTGTCGCGCCGGTGACAGCGCCGCGAAAGAGCCGTCGGGCAGCGTCGCGGTCCCCAGCATCGAGGAGGACGCTATGAACCCGACCACCGCGGCGGAGCCAGGCCCGAGGCCGACCCACCGTTACGACGCGATCGTCGTCGGCGCCCGCTGCGCGGGTGCCGCGACGGCGCTGCTGCTGGCGCGCAAGGGATACGAGGTGTTGCTGGTCGACCGGGCGACCTTCCCCTCCGACACCGTCTCGACGCACGTGCTCCACCCGCCGGCGCTGGGTCAGCTGCGCCGCTGGGGTCTGCTCGACGATCTCGTCGCCACCGGCTGCCCGTGGTTGCCGTCCTACACGTTCGACTTCGGACCGCTGGTGCTCACCGGCACCCCGCGCGGCGCCGACGGGGCTCCGGGGGCCTACGCACCCCGCCGGGTCGTCCTGGACGCGCTGCTGGTGCGGGCCGCCGAGAAGGCCGGCGCCGAGCTGCGGGAGGGATTCGGCGTGACCGGGCTGATCACCGACGACGACCGGGTCGTGGGCGTCCGCGGGCACGCGCGCGGTGGGGAGGAGATCGCGGAGTACGCGCGAGTCGTCGTCGGCGCGGACGGGGTCCGTTCCCGGGTGGCGGACGCGGTGGAGGCGGCGCGCTACCGCGAGCGGCCGGTACTGGCGACGGCCTACTACGCCTACTGGTCCGGGCTGTCGGTGACCGGCGCGCGCTGGGCCATGCGCCCGCGCCGCGGTCTCGGGTTGATCCCGACCAACGACGGCATGACGCTGGTGCTCGCCGCGTGGCCGCAGTCCGAGGTCGCGGGGGTCAAGCAGGACCTGCAGGCCCACTACCTGCGCGAGGTCCACGCCGGGCTCGGCGATCACCTCTCCGGCGGGCGGCAGGAGACGCGTGTCGTGGGCGAGGGGGTGCCGAACCGGTTCCGAAAGCCCTACGGGGACGGATGGGCGCTGGTCGGGGACGCCGGGTACGCCCGGGACCCGGTGACGGCGCAGGGGATCAGCGACGCCTTCCACGACGCCGAGCTGTGCGCCGACGCGCTCGACGCCGTGTGGCGCGACGGCGCCGACGCGCTGCGGGGGTATCAGCAGGCCCGGGACGACCGGGTGCTGCCGATGTACGAGTTCACCCTGCAGCTGGCCGACCTCGCGGCCCCGCCGCCGCCCGAGATGCTGCAGTTGCTCGGGGCGATCGCCGGGAACCAGCAGGCGATGGACGAGTTCGCCGGCGTGTTCGCCGGCGCGCTGCCGGTCCCGGCCTTCTTCGACCCGGCGCACATCGCGGATCTGCTGGCGGCGGACGGCAGCGGAATATCGCAACGCGCTCCTGGGTAGGCCCTCTCGCATGCGAATCTGAGCGGTTCGCGTGTTCTGAGAGGTTTGGGTGCCGGCGTGGGCCGGAGGAGTCGGTCGCATGCCGGTGCCCGGACCCCGACGAGAGGAGACACCATGGGCACCGGAGCCGTGGTCGGAATCATCATCGCCGTCGTCGTTGTCCTGATCGTCGTGGCGGTGGTCGCACGGGCGGCCGCCACGAAGCGCAAGCGGGAGCAGCACACGAAGGCAGAAGAGCTGCGCTCCCGGGCCGCGGCGCGGGAGACCGAGGCCCGCAAGCACGAGGCCGGTGCCGCCGAGGTCGAGGCCCAGGCCCGCAAGGCGCGGGCGGAGGCGGACGAGCAGGCCGCGAGGGCGGAGCGATCCGAGGCCGAGGCCGCCGAGCGCAACGAGGCCGCCCGCGCGGTCCGGGACGAGCAGGAGCAGCACACCCGCCGCGCCGACGAGATCGACCCCGCAGTGTCGCGGCACCGCAAGGACGACGAGACGCCGGACCGGAACCCTGACGAGACCCCTGACGAGGCCCCTGAGGAGGGCACCGCCGTCCGCTGAGCCGCGTCGTCGGACCGCGGCGGCGCCGGTCGGGTTTGCTCGACCGGCGCCGCCGCGGTGCGCTCAGGCGGCGAGCGTCGGGTAGTCGGTGTAGCCCTCGGCGCCGCCGCCGTAGAAGGTGGCCTGGTCCGGCTCGTTGAGCTCGGTGTCGCGCCGCCACCGCTCCGCCAGGTCCGGGTTGGCCAGCGCGAGGCGGCCCACGGCGACGAGGTCGGCCACGCCCTCGTCGAGCATGGCCTGCGCGGCCTCGCGGGTGGTGATCGAGCCGAAGCCGTCGTTGCCGATCACGGTGCCGCCGAAGCGGGCCCGCAGGTTCAAGGTGAGCTCGTCGCGCGGGTCGGCCAGGTAGGACAGGTAGGCCAGCCCGAACGGCGCGATCGCGTCGATGAGGGTGCCGTAGGTCAGCGCGGTGTCGGCCGCGTCCTGCTCCAGCACGCCCTGGATGTTGTGGGCCGGCGAGATGCGGATGCCGACCCGCTCAGCCCCGATCGCCTCGGCGACCGCGGTGACGACCTCGATCGCGAACCGGGCCCGGTTCTCCGGCGTGCCGCCGTAGCCGTCGGTGCGGGTGTTGGACGACGGCGCGAGGAACTGGTGGATCAGGTAGCCGTTCGCGGCGTGGATCTCGACACCGTCGAGGCCCGCGGCGATCGCCTGCCGCGCGGCGTGGACGTACCCGCCGACGACGCCGGGAATCTCGTCGGTCTCGAGGGCGCGCGGGGTCGGGTGCGGCTTCTGCCCGTCGGCGGTCACCATCGCGCCCGGCGCGGCGATCGCGCTCGGCGCCACGATCTCCGGCGTGGTCTTGTTGTCCGGGTGCCCGATGCGGCCGGCGTGCATCAACTGGGCGACGATGTGCCCGCCGCGCTCGTGCACGGCGTCGGCGACCGCGCGCCAGCCGGCGACCTGCTCGTCGGTGTGGATGCCGGGAGTGTTCAGGTAGCCCTGCCCGACGGCGCTGGGCTGGGTGCCCTCGGTGACGATCAGGCCGAGGCCGGCGCGCTGCCGGTAGTACTCGACGGCGATGTCCTGCGGGACGCCGCCGGCGCCGGCGCGGTTACGGGTCAACGGGGCCATGACGATGCGGTTGGCGAGGGACATCGAGCCGACGGTCACGGGCTCGTGGAGGCTGGTCATGGTGGAGTCGTCCTTCGGTGGTGCGAGTGAGGTTGTCCCTCACACAAGGCGTCGCACCCCGTCCGCGTTCCGCAGTGTGAGCGTTCGCACGCTGCACGACGAAGGCCCGGCAGCGACGTCCGCTGCCGGGCCTTCGGTCTCGATGGTGGTCCTGACAGGAGTAAGTTCGAACCGCCGCGCGAAGTTCGTCCGTTTGACGAAAATGGCATGGTCCTCCGCGCTATCGCGGGCGGAACCGGAGGACGACCGTAAGGCGTCGGCGCGGCTTTCCCCCGACCAGACTCGTGCCTTGGTCGTCGCTTACCAGGCTGGCGCACGCACGACTTGAAGTGGCCCCAATGGCCCGGACACCTTGAGTGAGGCGACGATGGTCGCCCGAGAGGCGGCCGTATGCCGGCACCGAAGAGTCCTGAGTTCCGTCGTCGAGCCGTCGAGCTGCCGGTAGCGATCGGCCCACCGCTTCGCTGTCGTCGGCGAGACCTGGAAACGCTCAGCAGCACGCCGCACCGCAGCGGCCACCGGTCATCGACGATGCAGCGGGCCAGCTCCAACCGGCCACGAGGAGCGAGACGGGCGTTAGCGTGTGACACGAAGACGTCCGGGTTGAGGGGCGGTTCCTAGACAGCTCCACACCTCACTCGGAGGTCTTCCTCGTGTCACGACGACTCGCCGAACAGCGTCACCAACGTCCGTGGTCAGTACAGGTAGCCGGGTCAGGTGCCGGTCATCCGCTCGTGTGCGGTTTGCATCAGCCCGGCCGCCGCATCGAGCTTCCAGCCGTTGTTCGGCAGCGGGTGGGCAATGCGGTCGAACTCCACGTCGACGGCCGCGCGCAGCCGGCCCGTCGACAGCTGACCTCCGTCGAGCAGCTTCTCGATGCGCCGCAGCCGCAGAGGTGTCGGCGCCAGCGCGCCGACCACGACCCGCGTGTCGCGCGCTCCGGCGGGGCGGGCGGAGACGGCGACCGACACGATCGCGAAGTCACCCTGGGTAAGCGCCAACTTCTCGAAGACCGCCTCACGGGCAGCAGCGGACCGGTCGATGACCACCTCGGTGACCAGCTCGCCGTCGCGAAGGACCGTCTCCCCCGGACCGGTGTAGAAGTCGGCGATTGCGACCCGCCGCTCGGCGCGACCATCGGATATCACGACCACCGCATCCAGCGCCGTCAGCACGGTTGCCAAGTCAGATGGTGTGACTGCCTGGCAGCGGTGAGCGTCGACGGCAGCGTGCTGGAACCGGTGGTCGCCGAGCACGGCATAACACGGGTTGGTTGGCCCACTCCGCTTATAACAGGCGAAGCCGTTACGGAAGAACCAGCAGCGCTTGACCTGGACCAGGTTGCCAGCGACCGTCGCGGCGTTGCGGATCTGCGGAGAGGCTATCGTCTCGATCGCCTCGACGACCGCTGGCAGTCGCCGCTCGGCGGTGAGCCATTCGGCGAGTTCGGCGAGCGTCGTGGCGGCGCCGATCCGCAGGTCGCCGTCGCTCCCCCGGATGCCGCGCAGGCGCGCGATCGCGCCGACGCTCACCAGCGTCTTGGGCGGGGTTGGATGTAACCGCGACTCGGTCAGCACGTCCGTCCCGCCGCCGACGAGCAGGCCCCCGTTCGCCACAGCCCGCGTCGCAGCCGGCAGGTCGTCGGCCCGGACCAGGCTGGTCTCCGGTACGACCCCGGGCGCCGGGCCCACCCGGCGGCCCAGCTTCGTGCCGAATCGGTGCAGCAGCAGGTGCAATCCGAGCGGGTATAGGGCGCGGACGAGGGCTACCCACCAGCGGGACGGCCGGCGCCAGATCCGGAATTTGCGGGTGCGGCCTGCCTTCTCGGCAAGCGCGGTGAGCACCTTGTCCGGGGTGATTGGCAGCTCGCGGATGCGGACCCCGACCGCGTCGTAGACGGCATTGGCGACCGCTGCACCCGGCGGAATGATCGACATTTCACCGACGCTCTTGGCGCCGTACGGGCCGGACTCGTCGTAGCCGTTGACGATCACCGGGCGGATCGATGGCACGTCGGCGGCGCGCGGTAACGCGTAGTTGACATACGCCGGCGTTGACGACCCGCCCGTTCTCGCGCACGAGTTCCTCGCCGAGCGCCGCGCCGATACCCATCACGGCGCCGCCCACGATCTGCCCCTCGACCATCGTCGGGTTGATCGCTCGGCCGACGTCGTGCGCCGCGATGTAGTCCGTGACCCGAACCTTGCCAGTCCGCGCGTCGACGTCGACCTCGGCGCCGTGCGCGGCGAAGGCGTACGTCGGGGACAGGTTCGCGGTGTCGACACCCGGCGTGATCGGCTCGGTGCCCTCGAGCAGGTACGTCGTCTCGTGGCTGAGCACACCGTCAGCGGTTTCGGGAGCGAGACGCACCAGATCCCCGAACGAGACGGACTCCGCCGCCGCGTGCGCGGCTCCGCCGCGCAACTCGATAACAGCGGAACCGAGCTTGTCTGCGGCGAGCCCCCTGAGTCGCTCTGCCATCTCGCCGGCGGCCTTGCCGACGGACTGTCCGGTCATGTGGGTCCCGCGCGAAGACCAGGCGCCTAGCTCGAAGGGGGTCTTGTCGCTATCCATAGATAGCACCTCGACCCGGTCGAGGCTCACCCCGAGCTCCTCGGCCGCCACCTGCGCGAGGATCGTGCGCTGTCCGGTCCCGGCGTCGGCACCGCCGAAACGTACTCGCACGTGTCCGTCCTCGAAGACGTCGATCGCCGCGTCGCTGCGGTTCGCGTGCTCGTAGGCGTAGGCGCCGCTGCCGTGCGTGCCGACCGAGACCCCCCAGCCGCGCCCGGGCTGCCGACGCCGCTCACGGGCGTCCCACGCGAGGCCGTCCCGCACCGCGATCAGGCAGTCGGCCAGCCGCGAGGTGGTAGTGCGGTATCCGCATAGTGTCGTGGTGTAGGGCTGCGCGAGGTTGTGCAGCCGCAGCTCGATGGGGTCCTGCCCCAGCAGCGCCGCGACCTCGTCCACCTGGCTCTCGGCCGCCAGCGACACCTGCGGCGTTCCGTAGCCGCGGAACTGGCCGCCGGGCTGGGTGGCTGTATCCACCAGCCGCGCGTCGTAGCGCACGCCGTCGGGACGGTACATCGAGCCGAGCGTGATGACGCCGACCCGCAGCACCGACGAGCCCATGTGGTTGTACGCGCCGTTGTCCACGAGGATGTCGGCGTCGAACAGGCAGATGCGTCCCGTCTCATCCGCGTAGGTCGTTAGCGAGGTCTCGAAGCGGTGCCGCGGCTTGTTCGAGCCGAATTCCTCGGCGCGGCTCAACGCGACCAGCACGGGCGTGCGCGCCTTGCGGGACAGCGCGGCCGCGAGCACCTCGTGCTCAGATGCCTTCGACTTCGACCCGAACCCGCCGCCGACAGTGACCTCGCGGCACACGACGTCCTGGTGTGCGATGCCGAGCAGGTGCGAGACCTCCTTGGCGATGAACCACGGCGCCTGCGTCGATGTCCACAGCGCGACTCGGCCGGTCCGTTCATCCCAGGACGCCAGCGTCGTGTTCGGCTCCATGCAGGCATGCGACACGCTGGGGTACACGAAGCGGCCCGACACCGAGACCGCCGCGGCACGGCGGCCGGCCGCCACGTCGCCCCAGGTCGAGTTCCACCGCACCGCGACGTTGGGCTCGTCGGTGCACCGGATGTGCAGCCTTTCGGCGCCGCCACGCAGCGACTCCCTCGGTCTCAGGGGGGCACCGAGTCGCCGGTAGCTGACCCGGATCGCCCGGCACGCTGCCTCGGCCAGCTCCTGTGTTTCGGCGGCGACCGCCGCCACCTCCTGGCCGACGTAACGCACCACGCCGTCGGCCAGCGGCGGACGGTCGATCAGATTGCCACCCCGGTGCTGATAGCGCACACCGGGCCGGAAATCCGCCATCGTGATCACCGCGTGTACACCCGGGATCCGCTCTGCGCGGCTGGTGTCGATCGCGACGATGCGCGCGTGCGGATGCGGTGAGCGAAGGATGGCGCCGAACAGATGCTCAGGCTGTTCCAGGTCGGCGGTGTAGAGGATTCGCCCACTCGAGCGGTCCTCCCAGTCGATCGGCCGGACGCGGGCCCCGACGCTCATGCAGCGTCGCCCTCGTCGCCGTTGCGGTCGGCCACGGCGCACACGGAATCGATGATCGCCTGATAGCCAGTGCAGCGACAGATGTTGCCGGTCATCCGGCGCCGGATGACGGCGCGCCGCTCATCCGGGGCAGCCGGCAGCTCGTCGCGGAGCACCGCGACCGCGTGCACCACCTGCCCCGGTGTGCAGAAGCCGCACTGGAAGGCGCCGCGTTCAGCGAACTCAGCCCGCAGCTCGGCGCTTTCGTCGGCCAGCCCCTCCAGCGTGACGACGTCCCCGGCAAGGGCGGCCAGAGTTATGCAGCTCATCCGCGGACGGCCGTCGATGAGGACCGTGCACGCCCCGCACTCCCCGCGGCCGCAGGCAACCTTCAGAGCCGTCAGCCCCAGCTGTTCCCGCAGGACGGTCGCCAGTGAGGCGTCGGCGTCGGCGTCGACGCCGACCTGCTCACCGTTGACGGTGAACTGCATTGTCCGCTTGGTGCTACTACTCATAGTGGTGTGCGGTCACATCCCACCCAGGTAGGCGTGTTCGATCTCGTCAATTCTGCCTCGCAGTTCAGCCGCGCTCGCGCCCATCTGGATCCGCCCGTCCACCAACACGTATCCGTGGTCGACGACGTCGACCACGCGCCGGGCGTCCTCGTCCGTCATGATGACCGTGATGCCGCGTTCGACGATGTGCGCGATGGATTCGAGCAGCTTCTCCACGATGATCGGAGCGAGCCCAAGCGTCGGCTCGTCGAGAAGCAGCACCTTGGGCGCCGACATCAGTGCACGCCCGATCACAAGCATCTGCTGCTGCCCGCCCGACAGACTCGCGGCCTTGCTGGACCGCCGTTCCCCGAGCGCGGGAAACAGGTCGAACACCTCGTCCAGGCGCTCGCGTGCCGTGGCCGCGCCAGGTGCGCCCGCGCGCAGGTTGTCCTCGACGGACAGGCCGCGGAAGATCCGGCGCCCCTCCTGGACGTGCGCCATCCCGAGCCCGACCCGCTGCCGCGGCGACGTGCCGGTCAACTCGGCCCCCTCGAGGGCGACCGATCCGGAACGCGGTGCCACCAGCCCGGACAGGCAGCTGAGGAGCGTCGTCTTGCCGGCTCCGTTAGGGCCGACGATGCCGACCCACTCGCCGGAGCTAGCGTTGACGCTCGCGTTGTGCAGAACCGCCGCTCCGCGGTAGCCGGCCACGAGATCGCGAGCCGCGACGGTCGCACCGGCCGCGGCCCTGCCCGCGTCGTCCGGCCGGTCCGCTCCGGCTGCTGACCGCACGCCAGCCGTCTCGCCACGGCCGACGTAGGCCTCGACGACGATGGGGTCCGCGAGAAGCTCCTTCATAGTGTTTTGCGCAAGGACCTTGCCGTGGTGCAGGAACACACCCCGTTCACACAGGCCGCCCATGAACGACAGGTTGTGGTCAGTGACGACGGTCACGACGCCCTCGTCCTTCAGCGCTAGCACGAGGTCTCGGATCAGCTCCCAGTCGTCCGGCCCGACCCCGGCCGTCGGTTCGTCGAGCAGCAGTACGCCGGTGCCCGTCGCCAGCGCGCGGGCAAGGTCCACGAGTCGGCGCTGACCGTAGGACAGGCCGCCTGCGGGGATGTCGCCCATCCGCGCGGATAGCGTCACCCGGGCCAGTAGCCGGCGGGCATCGCGCACCGAGCCGGCCCGCCACGGACGGTCCAGCGCCAGTCGCACGTTGTCGACCGCGGAGAGCTCGTCGACCAGGTTGGGCTGCTGGAAGGTGCGCCCGACGCCGCGGCGGCTCAGCGCCGCCGCGTTGCGGACCCTCTTACGCTCGGCACCCCAGTAGACACCGCCCGCGGCCGGGCGCACGAAACCCGATGCCACGTTCAGCAACGTGGTCTTGCCAGAACCGTTCGGCCCGAGGACGCCGACGATCTCCCCCGCCCGGACGCCCAGCGATACGCCGTCGAGTACGGTCACGCCGCCGAAGCGGACGACGACATCGCTGATCTCAACGACCGGTTCGGCCGACGACCGCCTGATGGTCACTGTGTCAGCCTCGATGGTCATGACGACACCGTCGTTCCCGGCGTGGCAGCTCGGCGCGACGCCAGGCGGGATGTCACCGAACGCAGCCACAGCCCGAAGCCGCGTCCGCCGAGCGCGAGCGCAATCCCGACGACAACGATGATCGCGCCGTAGACCACGCCTGACAGCGAGCCGACGCTGGACAACTGCTGGGTGAGTTCCTGCAGGGCTACGGCGGCGACGATCGCCATCGAGAACGACCATTGGGTGGCCACGACGCCGACCAGCACGCACGTGATCGACATCGACAGCGCGAATTCTTCCGGGCCCAGGTACCCAATGAGCGGGGCGTAGAAGGCACCGGCGAGCGCGCCGACCAGGCCGAGCAGCACGTTTCCAGTGATGTTGGCGGCCATGAGCGAGACACCCGACCCGCGGGCAAGCGCCGGGGACGCACCCGCCGCGATCATCCGGCGACCGAGCGCACTGCGGTAGACAAGGTCGGCCAGTGCAGCGACGGCGAGCGCGATACACGCGGCGACCACCGACAGGTTCTTGATCGTGCCAATCTGCGCGCCGAACAGGTCGATGGAGGTCGGCGTCGTGGCACCCTGCGCACCGCCGGTCAGGCTGGTCAGGCCGGTAACGCAGGCCGCGCCGATTGCCTGGACCGCTGCGGTCAGCAGGATGTAGTAGTGGCTGCGCACGCGGGAGCTGGCCAGGCCTAACACCGCGCCAACCACGGCGGCGATGGCCATTGAGACCACAAGCGCGGCTAGGAAGCTCCAGTGATAGGCCCCGGCGAGGATCAGCTGCGAGTAGGCCCCGACCGCCATCATCGCACCCTGTCCCAGGGAGAGCAGCCGCAGCGTCTTCAGCTGCAGACCAACTCCGGTACTGGCGATCGCGAAGATCATCGCACTGCCCAACACCGTCATCTGGAAGCCCTGCGCGCGCAGTGTAAGCAGCACACAACCGATCGCGAGCACCCATGCCACGTAGCCGAGGATGCGGCCGGGGCGGGAGGCAGTGGGGCGGGACAGTCCCCGGCGCCGCGACCCGGTGTCTTCAGACTTCACGAAGCCCGACCCCTTCCTCACCGAACAGACCCGCGGGGCGGACGGCCAAGATCAGCGCCAAGAGGATGTAGACGTAGACCGAGTGGAAAACCGACGGCACGTACGTCCCGACGACCCCGCTGACGAGGCCTACGACGAGTGATCCGAGAACCGCGCCCCACATGCTGCCGAACCCGCCGATCACCGCGCCGACGAATGCCGCCAGCGTGATATCCAGTCCCGTTGTCGGGTACAGCGACACCAGCGCGGCCAGGATCATGCCGCCGAGTCCGGCCAGGACGCCGCTCGCGCCGAGGCTGATTGCGCGGGCCCGTGAGACCGAGATGCCGCAAAGTTCCGCCGCGACCGCGTCGCTCGCCCCAGCCCTGACGTTGCGCCCCACCGAGGTGTACCGCATCGCCGCCCCAAGCAGCCCCGCCGCAGCGAGGCAAATTCCGAGCGCCACCAAGTCCTGAACGAAGAAGTGCAGTCCGCCGACGTGGATCGCGCCGTCGCCGAGGGCCGGCTTATACACCAGCGGGTTGCCGCCCCAGTGCCAGGTAATTGCTGCTTCAATTATGGCGCTGAGCCCAACCGTAATCGTGATCAGGTAGACCGAATTGCAGCCGTACAGGCTGCGCAGCACGAATCGGTCGAGCCCGACGAGCGCCGCGCCAGCCCCCAGGCTAACGATCACCAGCGCCACCCAGTACGACAGACCTGCCCCTATCAGCGTCGCGCCCACGTAGGCCGCAAGTACGGCCAGGTCGCCCTGCGCGACGTTGATCAGTCCACCGCTCCGGAAGCCGAGGCTCATGCCCACGGCTATGAGCGCGTAGACCGCCCCGGAAGCGAGTCCGATAAGCGCAGCGGCGAGAACTGTCTCCATTACCGATCACTTCGCATTCCGCTGCGCCCTCCGGCCATGTCGCACTGGTCCACCATCGCGCGGTCGCGCTGCTATTTCTGCGGCGTGCTGAACATCGGCGTTCCGTCCTTCAGTTCACCTGTCACGATCTCGGGATTCTTGAGTGCACCGTTGCTGGCGTAGCTCAACTCGCCCAGCTTGGACCGGTAGTCCAGCGAGGACATCGCCCGCTTCAGCGCCTCGCCGCCATTGCCCTTCGAGGCCTTCAGACCCTGCAGCAGCGCCGTGCCGCCCGTGTAGGCGCCCGCCACCGCGTCGTCCGGCCCTTCGTTGTACTGCGACTTGTAGGCCGAGACGAAGTTGGAGAACTTCGGGTAGTTGGGGCAGAAGTTCAGGGCGAACCCCACACGGGTCCCGTACTTGCCGGCGACGCTGGTCACGGCCGGGTCGCAGCCGTTTGGCGAGGCGATCGGCGCCTGGATGCCCTCCTGACGCATCTGCTTGATCAGCGCACCGCTGTTGGCCTCGTACCCCGCGATCATCAGCAGCTGCGCACCGGAGTTCTTGAAGCCTGAGATCTGCCCGCTGTAGTCGGTCGCCGAATCATCGAACGTGCCGTCGTAAGCGAGGTCGATGCCCATCGACTTCAGCAGACCCTTCTCCGAGTTGGCGAGCTGCTGGCTGAAGCCGTCGCTGCCCTGAATGATCGCAGCCTTGGTTACGTTCTGCTTCTGCACGAACGGCTTCAACGCCTGGATCTGTTGCTCGTTGTTGGCAACGCCGACGTAGATGTAGTTGTCACCCACGGTGGTCAGGGTCGCGCCGTAGCCGTTGGTGACGTGCACGATCTTGTCCTGGGCCATCGTCTTCTGCACCGCCGCCATCGATCCACTGCAGATCGGCCCGAATACCGCCGAGACCGACGAGTCGGTCGCGATCTTGCGGACGAGTTGCACCGCGTTCGCCGGCGTGCACTTGTCGTCGGCCTTGACCAGTTCGACCTTGCGGCCGTCGATGCTGCCCCCCACCGCCTTCAACGCCATGTTCAGGCCATTCATCGTCGGCTGGCCCAGGTAGCCTTCGGGGCCGGAGAACGGCGCAATCACCTCGATCTTGATCGGGCTACTGGCGTCGGTGTTGCCACCGGCGTTCGAGCCGCCACCCCCAGAGCTGCAGGCGGCTGCGGTCAGGACCGCCAGGACTGCCGCCCCCGTTCCCAGAACGCGCTTGTGCATATACCTCTCCTCGGTTGATGCGTCACACGATTGCTCTTCATCAGTCGGGAGCCTCATCGCGTCCCGGTTACGTTGCCCGGCGCTAGGTCGGCGAGCCCGAAGTCATTTCGCTCCGGCTCCGATCCACCCCCATCTAAGTACAGTACAACGTACGGGACAGAGAGTAAGACCTGTGCACGGCGAGCGTCAACGGTTGAATCCGAACTGTCCGCACGCGGCGCGCCACGATCCACGCACAGGCGCCCGGGAGCCGGGTCAGGGGGTCCCGCGTCGGGATACCGCCAAGGTCAGGCAGCTATTGAGGCTGCCGGCCGTTCTTTCCGGCGCGATTCGCGGAACCGGCGACAATGCCCGGCTGCTGGATCAGGCCGTCGATCATGCAGTCGAGCCCGAAGGTGAACTGCTCGTCCGAGGGCATCATCGTGACCAATTCACTCAGCTCGACGAGGTTTCGGAAGCTCGGCAGCGGCAGCGAGGAGAAGAAGTGCTTGCGCTGGCGACGGAGTTCTTCCACGTTCTCGACGTCCGCGGGGCCCCACGGCCGCGGCAGCTGGTAGCTGGCGAAGCCGAGGCAGTAGGTCATGATCAACGCATAGGCGCGCACCGCACCCTCGTCGGTGAACCCCGCCTCCCGCAGCGCACCGAGCACCGCATCCATCGCCATCTTCAGGGACTGCTCGCTCATCGTGGTGCGGCTGGCGAGCAGGTAGACGACGCTCGGGTGCTCGTGCATCATCGCGAAGATCGCGACGGCAACCGCGCGGGCGACCGCGTCCGGTGTCCGCCGCTTCGGCGGGTGGATCTCGAGCTTGCCCAAGACGTGGTCCGCCACGCCGTCCAAGATCTCTTCCTTGCCCCGGAAGTACCCGTAGAGCGTCATCGTGCCGATGTCGAGATCGGCAGCCAGTCGCCTGATGGTAAGCGTCTCGATGCCATCGCGGTCGCAGATACGCACCGCGGCGGACACGATCTGCTCAGGCGTCACCAGATTGGCGCCGCGGGTCTTGCCGGCAGCCGGAGCCTTCTTAGCGCGCTGCGGCACGACCCTCTCCTCCCTAGTGCGCGATCGCCGATGACCATATCGTCCCCAGGCCCCACGTACAACGACCGGTACAGCGTTAGGAAACTCCCGCCAGGCGCGGTCGCTGGGCCAGCCACGCGCCCAGCGAAGCGGCATCGAGGGCCTCGATGTCGCGGCACTGCTCGGCCCACCTGCGCGCCTCCTCACTGTGCCATCGACGCGCGACCAGGCGCAGGAATTTCCGTTCGAGCTGATCGATGCGCAGGGGCGCGCCCGCCCCGCCGGAGGCGTCCGCAGCGCGGCCGCCGACGGCGTTGCCGGCCGCGTCGACCACGTCGACCTCGGCCCCCCACTTGTCTGGGAAGGCCGCGTCGAGCTCGGCTGACGCGCCGAGCTCGACCGGCGGGATCCTCCCGGTAGGGCGGTAGTCGCGGAAGAACGCGGGGTCGTCGGCGCGTCCTCGTAGCTCCGCGGCGAGCGCGCACACGGCGCTCGCCGCCGCTTCGGTCGGGCCTGGAGGGCGCGGGTCGGCAGTGACGAATCGCAGCACGCCGGAGGGCAAGCGGACGCGGACCGCCTGCGCGCCAGCCAGGTCGGCACCCGCCTCCTCGCACGCGCGCAGCGCCTCGATCATCGCGTGTAACGGGCGGGCACACGGGTAGGACTTGAACGCCGCGTCGAGCAGGTGCGGTGAGCGATAGTGATCCGGTGGCCGCGCGCAGCGGCCCAGTGCGGCCGCCGCTGGCTCGTCGAGCAAGGTCTCGCTGCCAGTCATCCCGGCGTACGCAGCACGAGCGGCGAAGAGCCCGTCGCGCGCCGCACGACCCACCAGCAGGTAGTGGCCGCCGCCGAGGACGTCGGCGCTGAGCAGGCCGCCAAGGCCGCTACTCACCAGCGAGAGCGCATTTACCGTGTGCCAGTCGTCGAGCCCGAGCAGCACCGACGCCGCCGCCGCGGCACCGAGACCGCCGAATAGCGCCGAAGGCCACCAGCCGGCCGCGTACAGCTCGGCTCCCCCGAAGCGCAGGCCAGCGTCGACGGCGACCTCGCTCCCAGCAATCACCGCGTCGAGCAGGCGTGCTCCCTGGGCCCCGACCACCGCGGCCACCTCCAGCGCTACCGGCACGACGGTCGCGCACGGCAGCACAGCCGCGGGCACGTGGATCGCGTCCATCTCGTCGACGTGCGCGAGCACCGAATCGGCAAACACCCGCGCAGCCTCGTCACGCGGTCGGAACAGCTCGTCCATTGCGCCGGCCAGTGGGTGATCCATCGCGGCGACGACGCAGCCGGCGGTGTCCAGCACGTACGCTGCGGCGCGGCCCCGCTCGGCCGGTGTTGCTCGCTCGGCGGCGAGCCGACCGCGCTGCGCCAGCTCGGCGAGCACACTCACGACGCGACCTCGTGGGCCAGCCGCGGGAGCACCTCCCTGCCAACACCGCGCATCAGTTCAGTGGGGGCGTCGTAGGAGCCGACGTGCTGCAGAAACACGCTGGTCGCGCCCGCCCGCTGCGTCTCCGCCAGGCGCGTCGCGATGTGCTCACCGCTGCCGAACAAGCAGAATGACTCGGCGAAGCGCACCGCGTCAGCGTCGCTGACCCATCGGCCGCAGAGCTCGACTGCCCGCGCCCAGTCCTCGGCGTGCACAAGGTCGGGGTACACCCCGTCGACCCGGGCCGGGACGTCGATGTCGATGCCGGCCGTGCGGAGGAACTCGCCCCCGCCGTTTTGGGCGATCGCGGCACAGATCGGCTTGAGCCGCTGCGCGTCGCGTTCGACGTCGTCGGTCACGTGGCAGTACGCCGAAACAGTCAGCGACACTTCCTCGGGCTGGCGTCCAGATGCCGCCACACCCTCGGCGACCAGCCTCGTGGCCCGTTCCAGGGCAGTCGGCGCGACACCGCTGAGCAGGATGACGCCGTCGGCGATCTCGCCGGCCAGCCGGAGATTGCGCGGCCCGGTGGCAGCCATGTTGATCGGAACGCCCGGCGCCGGGTCACGCAGCCTGGCCGTGAGTCCGCTGAAGTCCATGTCGTCGCCGCGCAACAGCCCGCGGATGACTCTCACGGCCGCGCGCATTTGCCGCTGAGCGCTGGGCGACAGACCGATTGGGGCCAGCGAGCTGTTGCCAACGCCTAGGCCCAGCCGAAACCGGCCGGGGGCGAGTTCGGCGATGCTGCGTGCCGCCGAGGCGATCACGGTCGGATGCCGGGTGACGACGTTGGTCACAGCGGTACCGAGAGTGATCCGCTCGGTCCGCAGAGCAGCGGCGGTTAGCGTGCAGAACACGTCCCGCCACAGCAGCTGCGAGTCCGGGAACCACACCTCGTCGAAGCCGAGCCGGTCCGCCTCGGCCACGGTGTCGACTAACCGGTCGACACGCTGGAACGGCGGCACCCGCAGGCCGATCCGGAGACGCTCGTAAGGCATCGCTCAGCCCGCCAAGAACGCGCCGGCGAGCTCGTTGAACCGAGCGGGGTGCTCGTGCTGAGGCCAGTGCCCGCACTCAGCGAAGATCTCCAGCCGGGAGCCGGGAATGTTCTCGTTCATGCGGTGCGCCTCCGGCACCTCACCGAAGGGGTTCTGTGCACCCCAGACGATCAGTGTCTGGGCCTTGATTGCGCCCAACTGCTCCTCGGTGAGTAGGTCGTCTACCCGGTTGTCCATCTCCTGCAGGCACAGCAAGTTGTCGACCTGGGCCGCGAACTCCGGTCGGTGGTAGATGGTGTGGCGCACCTCGACTAGCTCGTCGCTGACGTTTACCGCGTCATGCATCAGCAGCTCGAGGCGGCGGCGGGTGAGGCCGATGTCGTCGCTGGCTACTGCCGCTCGGGTGGACGTCTTGATCCGCTCCATGACCTCCGGGTTGGCAACTGTCCCCCCGGGTGCGACGAGGATCAGCTTTCCGACCCGGTCGGGGTGGTCCGCGGCCAGCCGACCGGCGACCCAGCCGCCCAGCGACTCGCCGATGAAGTGCGCCCGCCCGATCCCCTGCGCATCGAGGTAGGCGAGAACGTGGTCGACGTAGGCTGGGATGCGGTAGGGCACCCCGGGGCTGTCGGTGTAGCCGTGACCCATCATGTCGATCGCGTGGCACCGGTAGGCCGCCGAGAGGGCCGGGATGTTGCGCACGAACGCCTCGAGATGGCCGCTGGTGCCGTGCAACATCACCAGCGCGTCGCCGGATCCGGCGGTCAGCGACCGCGTGCCCAGCCCGCCCGCGTCGGTGTACTCGACGGCGAACTCGGTTCCGGCAAGCTCGGTCCAAATGCTCACTGTGCGCTCCTATGCTGTTGTGGCTGAGACTGTGCTGCGGGCTCGGCGACGACGACGCCCATGCCGGTGAGCCAGGCGCCGATCGGCGCGTACGCGAGCGTGCTGGCGCGGAAGTCGCCCAACGCGGCCGCCATCGCGATCCACGAGCGGATCTCCTGCGCGCCGTTGCCGGCCCTTTCCTCGAGCTCGGCGCTACTGAGGGCCAGGACGGGCTCCAGCTCGCCGACTTCGAGCATGCCGAGGAACTCGCGGTCGAACTCGGCATTGATGCGCGGCGCGGCCGCCCGCACGATCTGGCGGCGCCGGACCTCGAACTCCGACCAGGAGTCGCGGCCGTTGAGCCAGGCGTCGACGAGAAAGCGGTCGTCCTCGCTCATCGCGGCGAACCACTTCGGCCAGGGCAGCTGGTGCGACAGGCCGCCAGAGGCGATCACCGCGACCCGCTTGCCGCCGGTCGCCGACCGCACGATGTCCCCGACCGCCATGCCGAGCTCGTGCACGCGGCGCAGTCCCGGCAGCGGCGGCGCGAACATGTTGACGACGACCGGCACGATCGGGATGTCCAGCGCCGGGGTCAGATGCTGCAGACCGTGCGTGATCCCGTGATCCACGTTCAGGCGCAGCGAAAACGCCGGGTCGAAACCACGCTCGACCAGGCCGAAGGTGATCTCGCGGGCGAGCTCGGTGTCCACCGGCAGCGGGCCGCCAGGCGTTCCGGCCTCGCCGGCGCCGATGCACTCGCCGACGCCGATCGTCACGGCGGGCATGAGGTCGAGGAAGAGCCCGCGGAAGTGGTTTGACCCGATCACGATGATCGCGTCCGGCCGGGCGGCGGCGAGCCGCTCGGCGGCTCGGCCCAGGCCCTCGCGAAAGTGGTGCGCCTCCGGGAGGTGGTCCACCTCCTCCCAGTGCGTGTTCATCAGAGTGCTGTGCGACGCACCGATCCCCAGTACCAGCTCGCTCATGCTGTCCCCCGATTCTGCGCCGAGCGCGTACACGTGTTGACGATGACGTGGATGAGATGGCGGGTGAGCCGCTCCATCTCCCGGACGTCGACGACGTTCATTCCCGCCGGGAAGTCCAGCGCGATCGGTGCATCGGAACCGATGCGGTCCATCCCGATTCGGGCGGTCGGGACGCCTCGAGAGCGCAAGATGTTCGCGTCGGTGGCGCCGCTGTTCTCGACGATCGGCTGGTGGCTGGCTCCCGTGACGTCCTCCCACGCCGAGACTGACGCGTCGACGATCCAGCTGGACTGGTCGGTGGCGGTGCCGGGTATCGACAGCGACATCTCCCAGCTGAGGTCGAGCTCGGGGTGCTCCGCGCCCAGTCGGCCCATGAAGGCGGCGAACTCGGCGTGTGCCTCGGCCGGGCTCGTGCGGGGGCTGATCCGCAGGTCGACGGTGATCTGGCAGGCTGCCGGCGAGACCGAGGCCATCCGGGGCCAGCCGCCCTCGATCGCGCCGATGTTGCCCTGCGGCGCGACCAGCCCGTCGGTGTGCCGGGAGGTGTAGTCGGGGAACCAGCGCTCCAACGCGTCTACGACTACCCCGGCGCTGATGATCGGGTTCGAGTATGGCATCCGGTGCCGGCTGCCGACGTAGCTGAACGTCCCCCGGACGGTGATGACGAACCAGCACAGGCCGACCTCCTCCCAGGCCACCGCCCAGCCGGGCTTGGCGATCAGGGCGTAGTCGGGCCAGCGGCCCTGTTCGAGCAGAAACGAGCAGCCGCTGCCCTGTCCGGTGTTGTAGCGCCGCACCTGATCGACGTCCCGCCGATTCGTCGGCATGCCGCCCGAACCGAGGCCGAGCAGCAAGTCTCCGCGCAGCGGCACGCGCGCGCGGCGGACAGCCTCCGCCGCCGCGATGAGGCAGGCTCCGTGCCCCTTCGGGTTGCTGGCGCCCAGACCGATGACGAAGTTGCCATCACGCACCGCCGAGGCCCGCATGTCCGGACGTAGCTCCGGGCCGATCCACGGCACGTCCTCGGCAGGGTCGCCGACGGTCAGCGTATCTATCGGCGCGTACAGCAGCAGCCGCGCGCCGGAGCCGTCACCGGCGACGCGGGCGGTGGCGTTACCCTGCAGGTCGTCGATCGGCTGGTAGCGCGCCTCCATGCCGAGGCCGGTCATGGCCTCGGTCAGCCAGCGCGCCAAGGGGGCCTCTTCCCCGGTCGGGCTCGGGATGTCGACCATGCCGGCCACGGTGTCGCGCAGCAGCTCGGTATCGATCGCGGCGCGCGCCGCCTCGATCCAGGTTCGCTGCTGCTGGTCCGGCGTACGGTCGTCGATGCCGTCCAGCGCGCTCATCGCGGGCGCTCCGTGCGGACGACGGTCGCGATCTGTTCCCGCAGCATCCGGCCCAGCGGCGACCAACGCACCGCCGCGACCGCTGCGCCGAGCGACGCGGCGATGGCGATTCGTCTGATCATTCGGCTGTCTCCTCATCGTCGTCCAGGAACGCCGTCACGAGCCCGGCGTACTGTTCGGGCCGCTCGCTCTGCGCGTGATGCGCGGCATCGTCGATGACCCGCAGGTGCGCTCGCGGCAGCCACCGCACGAGGCCCGCCGCGTATTCGGCGTCGGAGAAGGGGTCGTGCGCGCCCCACACCAGCAGCACCGGCGCCTGTACTGCACCCATCACCTCGGCCAGATCCTGCGGGTTGCCGCGGGCGGTCGGATCGGGGCCGAATCGACGCCCCGCGTCGCCGACGCTGGCGGCGAACCGCTCGGCCACCAGCCGGTCGGGCACCTGTGATCCGTCGTGCCACTCCAGCGTCGTGATGAGCTCGCGCATCTTGTCCTGGGTTGGTCCGCCGCCCCCGTAGTAGCGCTCCCGGGCACGGGCGCCCAGACCGACGCGGGGGTCGTCCGCGGTCGCGAAGGGCGTCGGCTGACAGCCCGTCGCGACAATCCGGCGGACCAGGTCGGGGCGCTGCGCGGCGAGCCGGAGCGCGACCGAGCCGCCTAAAGACTGCGCGATCACGTCGACCCGACTCAGCCGGAGCTGCTCCAGCAGCGCGGCGATCGTCGCCGCATGGAAGTCGAACATCGGGCCCTCGATGCGGGTCGCCTCCGAATCGCCGTACTGGACCAGGTCGACGAGGAACAGTTCGCGGCCGCGGGCCAGCAACGGTGCCGCGGCGGCGAAGTCGCTGGTGCTCGAGCACCCCGGGCCGCCGCCGTGCAGCACGAGCGTCGGGTGACCGCCACCGATCGCGCGCACAGCCAGCTGGTGTCCGTGCGCCTGCACGGTCCGGGCGGTGCCGCTCTCAGTGGTAGCCATTGCGTCCCGTCGTGCTCGGCTGGACGGTTGGCTCGACCTTCTCGACGTGCCGTCGCCAGGCGGTTAGCGACAGGTCGGGGCGGTACAGGCGCTCGGGTGGGGCGTCCATGACGTCGACCATCCAGGCGTCCTGCGCAGTGAACTGGCCGTGGAACAGCCACCTGATCGCCGCCAAGTACTTCAGCTGGAACAGGCGGGCCTTCCAGCCTTTCTCGAACCGCGCCATGATCTGCACGTAGCGGACGTGGTCGGCGTCCACCGGCACGTACCACTCGTAGTGGATGAAGTGGGGATAGGCGACGCGCAGGATCCCCGGCAAACGGATGGAGACGAAGCCTGGCAGCTCCATCGACCGGATCACCGGGTTGACCTTGCCGGCCTTGCCTGGCGCGTCGGGCAGCGGCATCCGCTTCCACCAGCGCTTGTTGCTGAACCTGCCCACGCCCGGGAAGTCAGCTTCCCAATGCACCTCGTCCTGTACCCGGACCAGCCACTTGCCCTGCTCGATCACGCGCGTCTTGTTCCAGGTGGGCATCACCTTGAACAGACGCCAGAGCGCGGTGTTGTGCAGGTACTTCGCGTGCCCCTCGTCAAAGCCGTTCTCCGCGGCGAAGCGCCAGTTGCCCTCGCGGAGGTCGCTTCGCCCGCCCATGACAAACGGATTGTCGACCAGCTCCTCGGGCAGGTCGTCCTCGAGCGGGTGCGGCTCATCGTCGCCGATCCAGATGAAGACCAAACCGAGACGCTCCCGCACGGGGTAGGTCGCCACCTTGACCCGTCCGTTGATCGGTGACTCCGGTCCGTCAGTGATCACGGCGCACAGCCGGCCGTCGGCGAGGCCGTACGTCCACCCGTGGTAAGGGCAGCTGAGGGTGCCGGGAAACTCGCGTCGTCCGTAGGACAGTGGCACGCCGCGATGGGGGCAGCGGTCCTGCAACGCGTAGACCGTGCCTGCGTCGCGCACGAGCACAACCCGTTCACCGAGGACGGTGACCGGGCGCGGTTTCTCAGTGACCTGTCCCGACCACAGCACCGGGTACCAATAGTTGCGGAAACCCAACTCGGCCGCCTCGTACCGCGGCCAGTTCGCCCAGTCCTGGCCGGTCTGCTGCGGGGGCCCGGGGGCATGCTCGTCCGAGTCGCGCACCGCCGTACCCGGCCGGCTCGCGGGCCGTCGTCGTGCCGCTCGTGGCGCTACCGCCGGAGCGAGAGCGTCCGGCCTATCTTCGGTATCACTCATGTCCTGCTCCGGCTCGGAAGGCGTCTCTGGTCAAAATACTTAGATCCGTACAGCGTACCGTTCGTTGCTTTTCTCGGCGACGGGCGCGGATTAGAGGTCGAGCACGAGGCGGTCACCGCCCGCGCGCGACACGCACGCCATCACCCGATCACCCCGCGACCGCTCGGCGGCGGACAGCACCGAGTCCCGGTGTTCGATGGCGCCGGCGAGCACGGGCAGTTCGCAGCTGCCGCAAATACCCTCGCGGCACGCGGTTGCCACCGCGACGCCATTGGCCTCCAAGCGGTCGAGCAGCGACTCTCCGGGCGCCACCGTGACCTCGAGCCCGCTGCGGCTGCACTCAACCGTGAACGTCCGGTCCGCGCGCTGCCCGGATTGCGGCCGAGCCCGGAAACGCTCCACGTGCAGCGCACCCTGCGGCCAGTGCGTGGACTGCTCCTCCACCGCGGCGATCAGCCCCTCGGGGCCACAGCAGTAGATCCCGGTGTCGTCGCGGACCGGTCCGAGCGCAGTCGGGAGGTCGATGCGCCCGACGCGGTCCTCGGGCACCAGATGCACCGCACCGCCGTGGCTGGCGAGCTCCTCGCGGAAGGCCATCGCCGAAAGCCGGCGGCCGCCGTACACCAGCCGCCACGGCAGGCCGCGGTCGGCGACCTCGCGCACCATCGTCAAGATCGGCGTGATGCCGATTCCGCCGGTGATGAACCTGTATGAGGCGTGCTCGTCGAGCTGGAAGTGATTGCGCGGCCCGCCGACCTCAACCAGGTCACCAGGGCGCAGTTGCTCGTGCACGAAGCGCGAACCGCCGCGAGACAGGGTCTCGCGCAGCACCGCGACCCGATAGGTGAACGGATCACGCGGGTTGCCGCACAGCGAGAACTGACGAATCGCGTCGCCG
Source organism: uncultured Actinomycetota bacterium (assembly GCA_963776855.1). GTDB lineage: Bacteria > Actinomycetota > Actinomycetes > Mycobacteriales > Jatrophihabitantaceae > Jatrophihabitans. Next base: position 38,188 of record CAVZOC010000009.1, read on the forward strand.
ATCCGTAGGTCGATGTGCGCCCCAGGCGCCCAGCCGGGCAGCACGCCACCCTCCGGGTCACTCAGCTCGAGCGAGAGAACATCGTCGGCCTCGCGGCGCAGCTGCACGACCTGCAGGTCCAGAACCCCGTCGTCCTCGTCGGCTTCGGTCACTAGATCGGGGCAGAGCGAGGTCATGTCCGTACTATGTACCGTGCATTGCACGTCAGTCAAGTTGCGCCGCACGTCGACAGCTGTCGCGCGAAGCACCGTCCCCCCATCGCTGCACCAACCCGTGCTGGATCTGGAACTGGTCGAGCAGTCGGCCGACGCTGTGGTCGACCATCTCCTCCAACGTGCGCAGGCTGCCGTAGAAGGCCGGCGCAGGCGGCGCAACGACCACGCCGAGACGCGCGAGCTTCAGCATGTTCTCCAAATGCACAGCGTTCAGCGGCGACTCGCACACAAGCAGCACTAACTTGCGCTGTTCCTTCATGGTCACGTCGGCCGCGCGAGCAACGAGGTTGTCGGCGTAGCCGTTCGCGATCGCAGCCATCGTCTTTACGCTGCACGGCGCGATGACCATGCCCTCGGTCAGGAACGAGCCGCTGGCGATGGCGGCGGCCTGGTTGTCCGGGCGGTAGGTCCGGTCGGCGAGCGCCAGCACATCCGCGGTGCGGTATTCCGTCTCGATTGCGATTGTCTTCAGCGCCCAGTCGGACACGACCAGGTGCGTCTCCACAGGCGCGCCGCGCAGCGCCTCGAGGAGCCGGATTCCGTAGATCGCACCGGTCGCCCCAGTGAGCCCGACGACCAGGCGTGGCGTCGATGCCACGAATTACCAGGTAACCTAGTCGGCGCCGGGCACGTCACCTTCTCGTAGCGGAGAGGTCCGCGGCGAGCGGCCGGGTCGCGTCAATGCCCATCTTCGAGGTCTGGCGGACGATCGGCGCCGAAGGGTCGAGCGGCGCCCCGACCATGACCGGGAAGATGTGCACGTCCGTCGCCGGCTGGATCCGGGTCGAGACGGCCCAGCCAACCTCGCGATCGTCGAAGATGTTCACGTCCTCGTCGACGACGATGCAGAACTTCGCCTGCGCGTTCCCCGCGAGGACGGCCGAGATGACGTTCCACGGCTCGGTCTCGTGCCGCTTGCGCATCTTGACGACCGCCTCGTAGACGTAGTTTCCGCGCACGGTCACATCGATGACACCGGGAGAGACCCGCTTGGCGTCCTCGTAAACGACCGCGTTCATCGGGATCCAGTTCAGCAGGTGGTCCTCGGTCACCGGGAAGCCAGTAAGCACGGTTTGGTAGATCGGGTCGCGGCGATGGGTGATGGCGGTGACCGTCATGACTGGCACCTCCATGCGGCCGCCGTAGCATCCCGGGAACTCACCGAACGGACTCTCCTGCGCCACGTCGTGCGGCTCGATGTATCCCTCGATGACACACTCTGCGGTGGCGGGCACGAGCACGTCGATCGTCTCGCACTTGGTGAGCTTCAGCGGCTCGCCGAGCAGCGCGCCGGCGATCGCGTACTTCTCCTGGTCGTGGGGACCCGCGCACACGAGCCCAGGACTGTCGACGGGTCGGGACTGATCACGACGGCGATCTCGGTCCGCTGGCCGCGTTCCTCCTGCTTGACTCGCGCACGTCCGATGCGACGCTCCCCGGGCGCCCAGAGGCCCAATCGGTTGCGGCCGAAGACCTCCATGCGATGCATGCCCAGCCCGTGAACACCGGTGTCCGGATCGCGCACCACCTCGACACCCGCGGTGATGTACACGCCGTCCTTCTCGGAGTGTCGCACGACCGGGACCGCGGCCAGGTCAACGTCGTCGCCGGTAAGCACAACGTCCTTGCAGGGCCCGCCGTCGACGACCTCCCACGGGATCGGGTTGCGGATCGCGTCCAGGTAGCGCGTAGTCGCCTGTTCGACCCCGACGCCGAGCGCGGCGAGGATGCGGCGGCGGTCGGAGTACATCGAACCCACGACACGCCAGCCGTTGTGGCCAGTGACCTCATTGAATAGGAAGCACGGCCCGCCGGTGTCGGAAGATTTGCGGATGTAGGCCGCGACCTCGAACTCGGTGCTGACCGCCTTGTTGACGTCGACAAGGTCGCCCCGCTCGCGGAGGTAATCGAGAAACTCGCGCATGTCGTTCCAATACACGGCGCCTCCGTGCCATGAGAGATCTCTGGGCGTCTCTGCCCCCGCCCCATTACGTGTGTTGTACAGTACAACGTACGGTTCATTGACTGTCAATCACTTCCGAGGCACCATCCGGTGCGAGGCGCCCAGCTCGCGCGCGTTCGATCCGAGTCCGCGGCCCTCCGCGACGTAGCGGGCACGCAGGCTAGTCCTCGACGCTCACGAAGCACAGTTGTTCGGCACGCTGCCTTCGGGCGTCGCCGGCCGCCGCGACCCTGCTGCGTCTACGCACCCACCCGATCATGTGCAACGGCCCCGCCGACTGGCCCTTGCTAAGCCTGTTCGACGACTACGTGCCCCGGTACTGACATTCGCGGGCGGCATCATTGCGGCAACCGGCTCCGCTCCCGATACGGCTGCGCCCTGTGGTTGTTCCGCTGGCGTCGGCGTGGCTGACCAAGCACCCGGTCGTTCCGCCCGTTCGCGGGCGGCATCATTGCGGCTACTGCGACGGCTACAAGGCGATCACCGGGCAGAAGGTCGTTCTGCGTGTTCGCGGGCGGCATCATTGCGGCAAGGCGACGGTGCGGGTCCGGGTGCGTGTTCTCGGGTCGTTCCGCCCGTTTGCGGGCGGCATCGTTGCGGCACCGCTGAGCGCGTCGACGAAACTGACTGGGACGCCGTCGTGCCGCCCGCTCGCGTGCGGCATCATTGCGGCCACCTCAGCCAGTGCAGCAGTCGCCATATGCAGGGGGTGGTTCCGCCCGTTCGCGGGCGGCGTCATTGCGGCGAGTGCAGCCTCGTGACGGTGCGCGCGGAGGAGCGCCGTCGTTCCGCCCGCTCGCGGGCGGCATCATTGCGGCGATGCCTGACCCACCGATCGGGTCGTGATCGACCCGTCGTTCCGCCCGCTCGCGGACGGCATCATTGTGGCATCTCGTATTGGAGCTGCGCCTCGGGCGCGCACGCGCTCCCCACGCAGACGCGACGGGGCCGACAGCACTCTCTGCCGGCCCCGAATTCCGCGACGAGGGTGCCGCGGATTTCGCGAACACCCACTGGTGGAGGTGGCGGGAATCGAACCCGCGTCCTCCGCCGCTTCAACAGGGCTTCTCCGGGCGCAGTGTGCTCTGCCTCTACTCGGCCCCGACGATCACGCACACGAGACGTCAGTGACAGGCCCAGCCGCTGCGTGTTGTCCCGTCCTCCCCCGCGGCCGGGAAGGACGGTGAGTCACCTAGCTGATGCCGGCGACCGGGTCGGTGACGAACCCGGGCCGACAGACTTGCCGTCGCTGTCAGGCAGCGAGGGCGAAGTCAGCGCGATGAGAATCGGCGCTTATTTTGTGTGCATCGCTTTTTTTACGAGGTCAGCAATGCGGTCCTCGGCCCGCTTCCCCTGTCTCGACGACCGGAGTCGAGACCATTCACCCCCTCGGTGTGACTGCGTCCGATCATATCGGCCGGCACCAAACACCGCGCGCCGCGAGGCACACATCCCGCGCCGGGCGCACAGGAGGATGTCACCCCGGGGCGCTAGCTTGCGAGCCGTATCCGATCCAAGGGGACGGCCATGCCGACGATGACGCTCAACCCGTACCTCGCCTTCAGCGGCAACGCCCGCGAGGCGATCGAGTTCTACCACTCCATCCTAGGCGGCGAGCTCACCGTGGTGACCTTCGCCGAGGGCGGCATGCCGCACCAACCGGACCAGGCCGACAAGGTCATGCACAGCTACCTGGACGCCCCGCACGGCATGGTGCTGATGGCCTCGGACCTGCCACCGGGCGTCCCGGAGCCGGCACCGAACGGCCGGGTCGCCGTCTCGCTCAGCGGCGACGACGAGGACACCCTGCGCCGCTACTGGGACGGCCTCAGCGAGGGCGGCACGGTGCAGCAACCGTTGGAGAAGGCGCCGTGGGGTGACCTGTTCGGCATGTGCAACGACCGCTTCGGCGTCTCCTGGCTGGTCGACGTCACGGCCGGCCCGAGCTGAGCGGCGGCGGTCAGCGCCGCGGCGGCAGGCCAAGCAGCCGGGCGCCGTTGTCCCAGCAGACGGCGCGTAGCCAGTCGTCGCCGTGCCCCCACGACTCGAGCGCGGCGAGCTGCTCGGCGTAGGGGTAGGGGATGTTCGGGAAATCGGTGCCCAGCACGACCCGGTCGCCGAGCGCCCCCAGCCGGGCGATCACCTCGGGCGGCAGCTCCGCGACCTCGTCGAAGTACCGGGTGCCGACCATCGTGGTGTCGACGTGCACGTTGGGGTAGCGGTCGACGAAGTCGAGGTGCGCCTCGTACTCCGGGAAGCCGCAGTGGGCGATGACGGCCGTCAGCCGCGGGTGCCGGGCCAGCACCTCGCCGAACGGGGTCGGGCCGGTGAACCGGCCGGACATCGGGCCGCTGCCGCAGTGGACCACGACCGGCACGCCGGCCTCGGCCAGCTGCCCCCACACCGGGTCCAGCAACGGATCCCGCGGGTCGTACCCGCCCACCTGTACGTGTGCCTTGAACACCGCCGTGCCGGCCTCGAGAGCCTCGGCGACGTAGCCGGCGGCGGACGGCTCCGGGTAGAAGGTGCCGGTGGGCGCGCAGCCCGGTGTCGCGGCGGCGAACTCCCGCCCCCACCGGCACAGCGACTCGGCCATGTCCGGCTTGTGCGGGTAGAGCAGCGCGGTGAAGTGCCGGACGCCGAGTTCGGCCAGCAGCTCCACCCGGCGCGCGGCCGGCTGCCGGTAGTGGATCGGCCAGGCCCGGCCGAAGCGCGGCTCGACCTCGTCGAAGTACCTCCACACCGCCTCGTGCACCCGGTCGGGCATGAAGTGGGTGTGGATGTCGACCAGGCCCGGCAGCCCGAGGCGTCTCCACCAGCCCGGGACGTCGGCGTCGGTGCGGGGTCCTGCCGGTTCGTCGAGCGCCGCGGTCACTCCATGCCCTTGATGCGCCGGCCGAGGGCCCGGGCGACCTCGCGGTTGGCGTCCCGCTCGGCGAGGTCCTGCCGCTTGTCGTAGGAGCGCTTGCCGCGCGCGAGCGCCAGCTCGACCTTCGCCTTGCCGCTGCTGAAGTACAGCGACAGCGGCACCAGCGTCAGCCCGCTCTGCTTCGTCCGGCCGATCAGCCGCTCGATCTCGGTGCGGTGCAGCAGCAGCTTGCGCACCCGCCGCGGCTCGTGGTTGGTCCAGCTGCCCTGCTCATACTCCGGGATGTGCACGTTGCGCAGGTACACCTCGCCGTCGTCGATGCTGGCGAAGCCGTCGACCAAGGACGCGCGCCCCTGCCGCAGCGACTTCACTTCGGTGCCGGTGAGCACGATCCCGCACTCCATGGTGTCGAGGACGGTGTAGTCGTGACGCGCCTTGCGGTTCTGGGCGATGAGCTTGCGACCGGTCTGGCGGTTGCTGGACGCTGCGGTGGCCGAGGGCATACCTACAGCTTGACGTACAGGCGCAACGTCGCGAACGCCGTCAACGCCGCGAGCACCAGCCCGCCGATGAGGCTGGCGCCGCTGGCGATGAGCACGTCGTTCATCCCGAGACGCGGGAGCACGCCGTTGGCGACCTGCACCTCGAAGATGCGGTTCAAGAAGATGAACTTGCCCACCGAGACCAGCCCGAAGGCCAGCAGGCCACCGACCAGGGTGGCCAGCAGCGTCTCGAGCAGGAACGGTAATTCGGTCATCCATCTCGAGGCCCCGACCAGCCGCATGATGCTGGTCTCGTTGCGTCGCTGGGCCGCCGCGACCTGCACCGTGTTGGCGATCAGCAGGATGGACGCCACCAGCACCACGAACGCGATGCCGAGCGAGAAGGTGCGGGAGTTCTGGATGGCGTCGAGCAGCTTGCGGATGGCGCCGATCTGGTTGGTGACCCCTGAGACCTCGGGGTTGCCGGAGAACTTCTTGTTGAACGCGTTGAACTGCTTGCTCAGGTTGCTGAGCTTGACGGTGTACGAGGCCGGGAAGGTGCCCGGCTGCAGCAGGTTGCGGACGTTCTTGGGCTGCGTCGCCTGGGCCCGGTTGAAGTTCTGCTGCTCGGTGACGAGGGTGACGCTGGTGACGCCCGGGTAGCTGCGCAGCTCCTGCCCCAGCTGTTGCAGCTGCGCCGGCGACGTCCGGCCGTCGCAGGGGGCCTGGCTGAACTTGCCGCAGGCGTAGACCGAGACGTTCAGCTTGCCCTCGTAGTCCTTCTGGAACTCGGTGATGAGGCGGTTGGCCAGGATGGCGGCACCGATGAACGTCAGCAGGATCGCCGTGTTGAGCACCAGCGCCATCGTCATCGACAGGTTGCGTCGGATGCCCTCCCAGACACCGGACAGCACGAAGTTCGGACGCATGGATTCCTCACTGCTTGGGGGTTGGCGCCCGGACGGGGGTGGGCGCCGGTGGAACTCGGTCGGCTGCGGCTAACGGCCGACCCCGTACACGCCGCGGTTCTGGTCTCGGACGACCCGACCGTTCTCGAGCTCGATGACGCGGCGGCGCATCGCGTCGACGATGTTGTTGTCGTGAGTGGCCATCAGGACGGTGGTGCCGGTGCGGTTGATGCGCTCCAGCAGGCTCATGATGCCCTGGCTGGTGTCGGGGTCGAGGTTGCCGGTGGGCTCGTCGGCCAGCAGGACCAGCGGCCGGTTGACGAACGCCCGGGCGATGGCGACGCGCTGCTGCTCACCGCCGGACAGCTCGGTGGGCATGCGCCGCGCCTTGCCGGTCAGCCCGACCAGGTCGAGGACCTCGGGCACCGTGCGCTTGATCGACTTCGGGGACCGGTTGATGACCTCCAGGGCGAAGGCCACGTTGTCGTAGACGTTCTTCTTCGGCAGCAGCCGGAAGTCCTGGAACACGCAGCCCATCCGCCGCCGCAGCTCCGGCACCTTGCGGGCGGCCAGCTTGCCCACGTCCCGGTTCTCGACCGAGACCTTGCCCCGGGTGGCCAGCTCCTCGCGCAGCAGCAGCCGCAGCACCGTCGACTTGCCGGAGCCGGAGGCGCCTATGAGGAACACGAACTCCCCCTTGCCGACCTCGAGCGACACCTCCTCGAGGGCCGGTCGGGCACCCGCGGGGTACACCTTCGACACTTGTTCCAGACGGATCACGCCGCACCACCACTGCCGGAAATCACGGGTGGGAAGTTTACTCATCCGTTATCTGGATGCCGGGAAGCCGAGCGGCCCGGTCACAGCTTCGGTTCAAGCCCGGCCCGGTCGGCGGTCGTTGCTAGCGTCGACGGGGTGGCCGGTACATCGGAGGAGCCGCTGGTCGTCGCCGAGCGGCTGACGAAACGCTTCGGCGAGTTCGTCGCGGTCGACGGAATCGACGTCACGGTCTCTCGCGGCGAGGCCTTCGGCTTCCTGGGCCCCAACGGCGCCGGCAAGAGCTCGACCATGCGGATGATCGGCTGCGTCTCGCCGGTCACCTCCGGCTCGTTGCGCATCCTGGGGATGGACCCGGCGACCGACGGTCCGGCCATCCGGGCGCGGCTGGGAGTCGTACCGCAGCAGGACACCCTGGACCTGGAGTTGACGGTGCGGGAGAACCTCTACGTCTACGGCCGGTACTTCGGGCTGCCGCGCCCCCGGCTGCGCGACAAGGTCGAGGAGCTGGTGGCGTTCGCGCAGCTCACCGAGCGGGCCGATTCCCGGGTGGAGCCGCTGTCCGGGGGCATGAAACGGCGGCTGACCATCGCCCGGTCGCTGGTCAACGACCCGGAGCTGCTGCTGCTGGACGAGCCGACCACCGGCCTGGACCCGCAGGCCCGCCACGTGCTGTGGGACCGGCTCTACCGGCTCAAGCAGCAGGGGGTCACGCTGGTGCTGACCACCCACTACATGGACGAGGCCGAACAGCTCTGCGACCGGCTGGTGGTGATGGACGGCGGGCGGATCGTGGCCGAGGGCTCACCGGGATCGCTGATCGCCCAGCACTCCACCCGGGAGGTCGCCGAGCTGCGCTTCAGCCCCGGGGAGAACGCGGTGGCCGGCGAGAAGCTCGCCGCCGCCCTCGCCGGCCACGACGGGCGCGTCGAGACGCTGCCGGACCGGGTACTGCTCTACGTCGCCGACGGGGACGCGGCGCTCGGGCGGGTGCGGCAGGTGGGGGTGGAGCCGGTCTCCAGCCTGGTGCGCCGCTCCACCCTGGAAGACGTCTTCCTCAGCCTCACCGGCCGCAGCCTGGTGGACTGATGGCGACCGCGCTCGGCCCCCCGCGCGGCGGCGCGGCCGCGCCCGGCACCCTCGCCGGGTACCGGGCGCTGCTGGGGTACAAGGCCCGCTCGGCCCGCCGGTACTGGCGCAGCGCCCTGGTCGGCGGCCTGCTGACCCCGATGTTCTACATCCTGGCCCTCGGCGTCGGGCTGGGGGTGGTGGTCGACCAGCACGGCGAGCGGCTCGGGGTGCCGTACCTGGTGTTCGTCGCGCCCGCGTTCCTCACCGCGGCGGCGCTGCAGATCGCCGCCGCCGACGCGACCTTCCCGGTGCTGTCCGGCTTCAAGTGGCAGTTGACCTACTTCGGCATGGCCGCCACCCCGCTGCGCCCGGAGCAGCTCAGCGACGCCGAACTGCTCTGGATCGGCATCCGGCTGGCGGTGAACTCCGCCGTCTACCTGGCGGTGGTGACCGCGTTCGGGGGCGCCCGGACGTGGTGGATCCTGCTGACGGTGCCGGTCGCGACCCTCACCGGGGGCGCGTTCGCCGCCCCGCTGCTGGCCCTGGGCGCCACGGTCACCAGCGACGGCGCCCTGTTCAACGTCGTGTTCCGGTTCGTCGTCACCCCGATGTTCCTGTTCAGCGGCACCTTCTTCCCGATCAGCGAGCTGCCGCGCTGGGGCCAGGTGCTGGCCTGGGTCTCGCCGCTGTGGCACGGCACCGTGCTGGCCCGGGACGCCGGGCTGGGTGGCGGGCTCTCGGCCGCCGCGGTGGCCGGCCACCTGGCCTACCTGCTGGTCTGGCTGGTGGCCGGTGGGCTGCTGGCCCGCCGGCGGTTCCGGGTGAGGCTGCGCTCGTGACCATCGGGACGACCGGAAGGCCCCGGGCGAGCGCGGCGCTGCGGATCCTGCCACCGGGCATGTACGCCCGCCGCGGGCACGTCGTGCTGGAGCGCTCGTTCCGCGTCTACCGGCGCGGGTGGCTGATCATCTTCTCCGGCTTCTTCGAGCCGCTGTTCTACCTGGTCGCGCTGGGCACCGGGCTGCACCGGCTGGTGGGGCCGGTGAGCGACGCCGCCGGGCGGCCGGTCAGCTACGCGGCGTTCATCGCGCCGGCGCTGCTGGCCTCCTCGGCGATGAACGGGGCGGTCTACGACTCGACGATGAACGTCTTCCACAAGATCAAGGTCGACAAGCTGTACGAGGCGATGCTGGCCACCTCCCTCGGCCCGCTGGACGTGGCCCTCGGCGAGATCGCCTGGGCGCTGCTGCGGGGCGGGATGTACGCCGGCGGGTTCCTGGTGGTGATGGCGGCGCTGGGGCTGGTCGGCTCGGCCTGGGTGGTGCTGATGCTGCCCGCCGCGCTGCTGGTGGCCTTCGCGTTCGCCGCCCTGGGCATGGCGGTGACCTCGTTCCTGAAGACCTGGCAGGACCTGGACCTGATCCAGGTGGGGCTGCTGCCGATGTTCCTGTTCAGCGGCACCTTCTACAGCCTGTCGGTGTATCCGGCCTGGCTGCGCGCGATCGTCGAGGCATTGCCGCTGTACCAGGGCATCGCGATGATGCGGGCGCTGGACGCCGGGGTGCTGGACTGGGCCCTGCTGGGGCACGCGGCCTACCTGGCCGTGCTGGCCGCCGCCGGTCTGATCGCCACCTCACGGCGGCTGCGGGTGCTGCTGCTGCGGTGACCGGCGTCAGGCGGGAGCCGGTTCGGCGCCGCGCCGCCACCGGATCCCGGCCTCGATGAAGCCGTCGATGTCGCCGTCGAGGACAGCCTGCGGGTTGCCGACCTCGTGCTCGGTGCGCAGGTCCTTGACCATCTGGTACGGGTGCAGCACGTAGCTGCGCATCTGGTTGCCCCAGCTGTTGCCGGCGTCCTTCAGCGCGTCCAGGGCGGCCTGCTCCTCCTGCCGGCGCCGCTCGAGCAGCTTGGCCTGCAGCACGTTCATGGCCGAGGCGCGGTTCTGGATCTGCGAGCGCTCGTTCTGGCAGCTGACGACGATGTTGGTGGGCAGGTGGGTGATCCGTACCGCGGAGTCGGTGGTGTTCACGCCCTGCCCGCCGGGGCCGGAGGAGCGGTAGACGTCGACGCGGATGTCCTCGTCCGGGATCTCGACGTGGTCGGACTGCTCGACGACCGGAAGCACCTCGACGCCGGCGAAGGAGGTCTGCCGGCGGCCCTGGTTGTCGAAGGGGCTGATCCGCACCAGCCGGTGGGTGCCCTGCTCGACCGACAGCGTGCCGTAGGCGAACGGCGCCTTGACCTGGAAGGTGGCCGACTTGATGCCGGCCTCCTCGGCGTAGGAGGTGTCGAGCACCTCGACGGCGTAGTTGTGCCGCTCGGCCCAGCGCAGATACATCCGCATCAGCATCTCGGCGAAGTCGGCGGCGTCGACCCCGCCGGACTCCGACCGGATCGTCACCAGCGCCTCGCGCTTGTCGTACTCGCCGGACAGCAGCGTGCGGACCTCGAGCTCGTCGACGGCGCGGCGCAGCGCGACGGCCTCGGACTCGGCCTCGGCGCGGGAGTCGGCGTCGTCCATCTCCTCGGCGAGGTCCCACAGCGTCTGCGCGTCGTCCAGCCGCTGCCGCAAGGCCGTGACGCGGCGGATCTCGTTCTGAGCGTTCGAGAGCCGGGAGGTGATCTTCTGGGCGTACTCGACGTCGTCCCACAGGTCGGGCCGGGCGGCCTCGGCCTCCAGCTCGGTGATCTCGCGCTGCAGCGCGTCGACGTCCACGACCGACTCGACGCTGGCGAGGGTCGCGGACAGTTCTCTCAGCTCGGCCGGGACGTCCACGGCGCCCCAGGTTACGCGGTCAGGGCGGCACCCTCGTCCGCCAACGCTCCGGCCCACCGGGTTGTGGTGTGGCACTCGTCCGGTTTGACCGACGTCAGGGCGGGGTAATCCCTGCTCGTGCTGACGATGATCTTCGCGATGGTGACGGTGCTGATCGCCATCGGGGCCGCCGAGGCCGTGCGGCGGTTCTGCGCGAACCAGCTCACCATCTCCGTGGCCGAGGCCAGGCTCTCCGCCGCCGAGCAGCGACAGGCCGAGCCCGGCCTGCTGGCCTCCGTCGCGACGCCGGCCGGCGCCCCGGTCTCCGAGGCGGCCTGACTGCTGCGAGGCTTGGCCTCGTGCGCATCGCCACCTGGAACGTCAACTCCGTCGCCGCCCGGCTGCCGCGGCTGCTGGACTGGCTCGGCACCGCCGAACCTGACGTCCTGTGCCTGCAGGAGCTCAAGACCGACGAGGCCGGCTTCCCGACCGACGAGATCGCCGACCTGGGCTACGAGGCGGCGATCCACGGCACCGGCCGCTGGAACGGCGTCGCGGTGCTTTCCCGCGTCGGCCTCGAGGACGTGCGGCTCGGACTCCGCGACGAGCCGGGCTACCAGCCCGAGGACGCCCTGCTGCCGGCGCTCGAGCCGCGCGCCGTCGGTGCCACCTGCGGCGGGATCCGGGTCTGGTCGGTCTACGTCCCCAACGGCCGCGAGGTCGGCCACCCCCACTACGAGTACAAGCTGCAGTGGCTGGCGGCGCTGCACGAGACCGTCCGCGCCGAGCTCACCGCCCACGGCCGGTTCGCGGTGCTGGGCGACTTCAACATCGCCCCCACCGACGCCGACGTGTGGGACCCGGCGGTGTTCGCGACCAGCACGCATGTCACGCCGCCGGAGCGGCAGGCCGTCGGCGACCTGCTCGCCCTCGGCCTGACCGACGTGCTGCCGCGGGCGCTGAAGTACGACACGCCCTTCACGTACTGGGATTACCGGGGCGGTGCCTTCCACAAGAACATCGGCATGCGGATCGACCTGGTGCTGGCCTCGGCGGCGCTCGCCGGCGGGGTGAGCGACGCCTACGTCGACCGGGAGGCCCGCAAGACCGGGGTGAAGGGGACGCCGGCGCCGTCCGACCACGCCCCCGTCGTCGTCGACCTCACCGAGACCGGCTGAGCCGCCGCGGACGTCAGCCACCGGCGCGGAGGCGGGCCTGCGCCACCGCCTCGCCGATCGGCCCGCGGAAGGCCGGGCCGTGCCCGGGTAGCAGCAGGTCCGCCTCGAGCTGCTCGAGTGCGGCCAGCGCCGCGCGGGCCCCGAGCTGCGAGTGGTTGAACATCGGCCCGAGCAGCTGCGGGCCCTGGTACCGGGTGGTCGGGTGGCCCGTGACCAGCCCGTCGCCGGTGATCACGGCGCCGACCTGGGGCAGGTGGAACGCCGAGTGGCCCGAGGTGTGGCCGTGGGTGGCGACCGGCACCGGCCGGCCGGGAAGGTCCAGCGGGCCGCCGGCATCGGGCGAGTCGTTCGGGAAGCGGCGGGCGTGGGCGACGGTGATGTCCTGCAGCGCCCCGACCCGCGCCACCCGCAGCGTCCAGGGCAGCACACCCGGGCGGAGCAGGTTCTTGGCGATGTCGGTCGGGCCGGCCTGCTCGAGGTACTCGCGGCGGGCGTGCGCCACCTCGGTCTCGTCGAGGTAGGCGGGGGTGCCGTAGCGGGTGTTGAGGTGGTTGACGCCGCCCAGGTGGTCGATGTGGGCGTGGGTGAGCAGCACGGCGCGCACGTCCTCGGGGCGGCAGCCGACCTGCTCGATCGAGGCCAGCAGCCGCGGCAGGTCGCCGGCCCAGCCGGTGTCGACGAGGGTGAGCTCCCGCCCGTCGCGCAGCAGCACCCAGTTGACGTCCGTCCCGCGGGCGAGGAAGACGTCGGCGGCGACCTCGACCACGTCTCCGGGCTGCACGCGTTCATCTTGCCCGACACCCTCGCTCCCCGTGACTTGGTGAGTGGGGCGATTCGGGCTGAGTGGCGCGTTTTAGCGCGCCACTGATCCGAAAGCGCACCACTCACCGGATGCGGCGGCGGGGCTCCCCGAGCAGAGCGGGAGGCGGCCTCAGCCGAGGACGGCGGAGCGGGCGGTGGACTCGGTGACGTGCCGGACGCGCGGCTTGCCCACGAACCGGCCGAAGACCAGCGGCATGGTCTGCGCGCAGCGCAGCGTGAGGCGGGTGCGGTCGGGCGAGAGGGCGACCCGCACGTGCACGTCACGCCGGGCGGGGTCGCGGGCGAGGTAGGTGTCCACCTGCTGGGCGACGTTCGTGAATTGCAGCGACCCGCCGGTGGCGAGGTCGCCGCCGCGGTCGATGTCGCCGGCGCTGGCCGCGGCGGCGGCTGCCGCGCCGTCGCACAGCGACTGCAGGTTGCGCTGCTGCACGAACGCCTGGCCGAGCGCGATCGAGGCCGCCACCATCGTCATCGCGAGCAGGAAGAAGCCGAGGATCAGCGGGATCGTCGAGCCCCGGTCGTCGCGTTCCAGCGATTCAGTCATGGCCGACCGCGCGAAAGTCGTCCACGTGGACCAGATACTCACCGGTCATCCGGATGCCGCGACCGGCGAGCACGGAGGGCACGCCGGGCAGGTCGACGCGGCGGGTGACGCAGACGGTGAACTCGGCCCCGGGCGCGAACACCGGGGTGAGCGGGTCGGCGTCGCAGCCGGCGCCGGAGGCCACGAAGCGGACGTCGGCGTCGTCGGGCAGACCCTGGTTGGCGAGCGCGAGCCGCACGGCCGCCCGCACCCGGACGGCGGCCTCGGCGCCGGTGTCGCTGGTGGCGTAGGCACGGCCGGCGTCCCGCGCGGCCTCGGTGACCGCGACCTCGGTGCGCTGGGCCACCGCCACGGCGGCGACGAGGTACACCATCGGCACCATCACGATCACCGCGACGAAGACGAACTCGATGATCGCCGAGCCCGCGTCGACCGGCCGGGCCGCGCCGGTGCGGACGTCGGTCCAGCGCGCGCGCAGGCGGGCGAGAACGCTCACGGGGTCCGCTCCCGCAGCACCGAGGCGGTGCTGTCGATCGCCAGCGGCGAGCCCAGCGGGCTGAACAGCAGCCGCAGCCGGCCCCGGCAGTGCACCGTCACCGTCCGCAGCCCGCTCGCGGCGTCGGTGCCCGCGGCGCTGCGGCAGGTGATGCCCGCGGCGTCGGCGTCGTCGAGGCCCTGGGCGATGAGCGACTCCGCCCTTCCGGCTCCCAGCGCGGGTTCGACCCCGGCCGCGGCGGCGTAGCGGGCGGCGTCGGCGGCCGAGGCGGAGGTGACGTTGCGGGCGTAGAAGTAGACCGCGACCTGCAGCACCGCGAGGAGCAGCAGCACCAGCAGCACCGAGATCATGACGAATTCGACGGCGGCCGCGCCGCCGTCGTCTCGCACCCGACCGCGGAGCCGGGCGGGAACGGCCACCTACTTGCCGCTACCGCTGACCGAGTCGATGATCCCCGAGAGCGCGGATTTGATCTGCGGTTCGAAGATCCCCAGGATGGCGACGACCAGAATGGCCGTCATCACGGTGACCATGACCCAGCCGGGCACGTCACCCCGATCCCGATCCTCCCGCGCCCGCGCGCCTGCCGTCAGCAGCCACGCCACCACCAGTCGCAGTGACCTCATCGCTTCCTCCCTCTCGTTGTCCGGTGCACCGTCACCGCGCCAGCGAGGTGAGGGTCAGCAGTCCGGGGAACAACGCGAACAGCACGGTCACCGGCAGGATCAGGAAGACGACCGGCGCCATCATCGAGATCTCCTTGCGGCCACCGGCCTCGAGCAACGCCCGCTTGCCCACCTCGCGGACGTCGACGGCCTGGGCACGCAGCACCTCGGCGAGCGGGGTGCCGCGTTCGACGGCGACGACCAGGCCCTGCAGGAAGCGGGCGAACGACTCCAACGTGGTCTGCTCGGCCAGTTCGGTGAGCGCGGCGGTGACCGGGGTGCCCGAGCGGGCCCGGGCGAGGCCCCGGCCGAGATCCGCGGCGAGCTCGCCCCCCGTGAGCCGGCACACCCGCTCCAGGGCGTCGATCGGGGACTCCCCGGCCACGACGGACAGCGCCAGCAGGTCGGCGACGACGGGGAACTCCGAGAGCATGGCCTGCTCGCGCCGCTCCAGCTGTCGCGACAGCCACCAGTCCCGCCCGAGCACGCCGCCGAGCAGCCCGGCGAGGGCGACGAGGATCACGAGGAACGGCTGGACGCCGCCCCGGGCGAGGCCGGCGAGGAGGACGAGCACGCCGGCCGAGACCATCGTGGCCGCGCCCCAGACCACCTGCTCGATCCGGAACTCCTCGGGCGACATCGGCGCGCCGAGCCCGGCCAGCCGCCGCCGCACCGACCCCGAGCCGCCGAGCGTCCGGTCGAGCAGCGAGACGGCGTCTCCGAGCACCGGGCCGAACAGCCGCCGCATCACCACGAACGGGGCCGAGGTCGCCGCCGGTGGCGCCAGCAGCCGGGACGGCGGTGCGGTGTCGCCCAGGTAGGGCGCGATGCGGTCGGTCAGCCGCACCGGCCGCATCGGCGGGGCGGCGCGCACGGCCACCACCAGCCCGACCGCGGCCAGCAGCCCGATGCCGGCGCCGACCAGCCACCCCGCCGTCACCGCAGCACCCGCTGTTCCTCGGGCAGCTTCCCGATGTGCAGCATGACCCGGTAGGCCACCAGGCAGACGCCGGCCCCGATCGCCAGCAGCAGCGTCCCGCCGGGCGAGTCGTAGGCCTGGAGCGTCGTCGACTGCGTCCCCAACAGCAGCAGCACCACCCAGGGTGCCGCGACCGCCAGCCGGGCCGCGTTGACCACCCAGCCCTGCCGCGTCTCCAGCTCGGCGCGGGTTCGCGCGTCAGCGCGCAAAAGCTCGGACAGCGTCCGCAGCACCGTGCCGAGGTCGCTGCCGCCGACCTCCCGCGCCACCCGCATCGTCTCGCAGATCCGGTCGCCGACAGGGTCGCTCAGGTCGTCCTTCAACGCGTCGAGACAATCGTTGAACCGGCCGGTGGCGCGGTAGGCGGAGGCGAAGCGCGCGAACGGCGGCCGCAGCTCGGCCGGGCCGCGCTCGGACAGCGCGGCGAGCCCCTCGGGCAGCGACATCCCCGCCCGGACCGCGGAGGAGAGGTTGTCGATCGCCTCCGGCCACAGCTCGCGCAACACCCCCTGCCGCCGCTTGCGCAGCCGGCGCACCAGCAGCACCGGCAGGAAGAAGCCGAAGACCCCGAAGCAGGTGGCGACCGCGACCGTGCGGGTGAGGGCCACGACGAGGACGAACGCGATCAGTGCCGTCAGCACCTGGGCTCCGGCGAGCTGGTTCGGTCCGACGCCCTCGATCCCGGCCTGCCGCAGCAGGTCCCGCCGCCGCGCCGTCCACGACGCCGTCCCCGAGCCGCCGGACCGCGGCGCCCGCGGCCCGCTGCGCCAGATCAGGAGCAGGCCCAGACCGCCGACGAGACCGATCAGCGCGCCCACGTCACCGCTCCCCCGCGCGGGTCCCGCCGGACGCGACGCGGTCGAACCGGTGCTCCAGCACCGCGGCGAGGTCGAGGCCCGCGGCCTCGTACCGTTCGAGGTGCGGCGGGTAGCCGTCGGCCCGTTCCAGGCGGCCGCGGCGCAGCGCGAACAGCTCGCTGGTCTCGATGACCTCGCTCTCGACGCGGCCGGTGACGCCCACGATCTCGCGTACCCGCCGCGCCCCCGAGGCCTCGAGCCCGAGGTGCACCACCAGGTCGACGCTCGCCGCGACCGTGGGCACGACGAAGGCCGCCGAGACGTTCTCGCCGGCCAGCAGCGGCAGCGTGCACATCTTCACCAGCGCCTCGCGGGCCGAGTTCGCGTGCAGCGTGCACATCCCCGGCAGGCCGGAGTTCAACGCGATCAGCAGGTCGAGGCACTCCTCCTGCCGCACCTCGCCGACGATCAGCCGGGACGGCCGCATCCGCAGGGCCTCCTTGACCAGGCGGCGAAGCGGGATCTCACCGCTGCCCTCCAGGTTGGCCTGCCGCGTCTGCATCGCCACGACGTCGGGCAGGCGCAGTGAAAGCTCGAAGACCTCCTCGACGCTCACCACCCGCTCGCGCGCCGGGATCGCGCCGCACAGCGCGTTGAGCACGGTCGTCTTGCCCGCCTGCGTGCCCCCGGCGATCAAGATGTTCAAACCCGCCGCCACCGACGCGTCCAGGAACCGGGCCGCCTGCTCAGTGAGCGAGCCGGCGGCCACCAGGTCCTCCAGCGACCGCAGCCCGACGGCGAACTTGCGGATGTTCACCGCCATGTGCCGGCGGGTGATGTTGGGGATGACCACGTGCAGCCTCGACCCGTCGGGCAGCGTCGCGTCCACGAACGGGGTGCTCAGATCGATCCGCCGGCCGCTGCTGCGCAGCATCCGCTCCACCAGCTCCGCGACCTGCTCGGAGTTCAGGATCACGGTCGTCAGCTCGGATCGGCCGTGCCGGGCGACGAACACCCGCCCCGGCTCGTTGATCCAGATCTCCTCGACCGAGGGATCATCGAGCAGCGGCTGCAGCGGCCCGAACCCGGAGACCGCGTCCATCACCGCCCGCCCCGCCACGACCGGGTCGCCCAGCGGGGGAAGCGTCGAGGTGATGGTGCGGTCCTGGTAGTCGGCCACCACCTCGTCCACCAGCTGCGCGGTCGTCTCTGCGGCGGCGACGGGGTCGATCCCCCGCCGGCGCACGAGCTCCCGCACCTCGGACTCGAGGATGCTCAGCGCGGACGACACCACTCGGCTGCCCCTCCCCCCGGTGGACTGGCGAACGGCTGAGAGCCTATGTCCGATTCATCCGACACGACAGCCGAGATCAACAGGTTGTGGACGGAGATCGGCTTCCGGCGCCACACCCGCTACACCAGTCGCACGAGCACCACCAGGTCCCCAGGACACGACAACGCCGGCGGGTAGGGCGCGGTCCCCCACCCGCCGGCGTCGGCCGTCGGTCCGCTCGTCCTAGGACGTCGCGGCACTCACCAGCGCCGGAACGAAGTTCGCTCCGTCGTACGGGGTGCCGACGCCGGTCACGGCATCCCACCCCGGGCCGGCCGAGTAGCCGGGGATCCCGGTACCGGATTGGATGTTGTCACCCTTGGTGACATCGAAGATCGACGAATCGCTGCTCGACGAGTTCGCCAACGTGTACAGGGGGCCGTTGATCTGCCCGAGGTCGTGACCTGCGTACTGGTCGGCGATGGCCACGATCCCGGCGAACATCGGCGACGCCGCGGACGTGCCGCACACGCCGTAGTACCCGTTGTAGCCCGGCGCGGTGTCGAGCACGATCACGTAGGTCCGGCAGGAGGCGTCCATCGAGATGTCCGGCACGCCGCGAGCCGACGCCGGGATCGCCGCGGAGCCCGCCGGCAGGCTGTCCTGGTAGGACGGCCGGGAGAAGACGCGGCTGTAGCCGCCACCGGAGCCGTTCCACGCGGTCTCGCGCTCCCCCGGGTAGTCGCTGCAGGCCGTCGGCGGGTGGGTCGAGTCGACGGTCTGGCCGGTCGGCGCATCGGTGCAGAGGTTGGTCCCCCCGACGGCGGTGACGAGCGGGTCGGACGCGGGCCAGCCGACCTGCGTGTCGGGCAGCAGCGCGCCGCCCTTGCCGACGGGCTGCTTGCTGGTCCCGGTACTGCCGTAGTCACCGGAGCTGGCCAGGAAGGTCATCCCCTGCCCGGTGCCCGAGACGAACGCGTGCCGCAGATTCTTCAGCGACTGGTAGGAGCCGAACGAGTCCTCGGCCGCGCCGAAGCTCTGCGTGACGACGTCGGCGAGGTGATGGTCGACGACGTACTGCTCGGCGTTCATCAGGTTCGGGAAGCCCTGCACACCCAGTGTCTCCGCGGTCGGCGTGCTGACCAGCAGGATGTTCGCCTGCGGGGCGGTGGTGTGCGCGTACTCGATGTCGAGCGCCACCTCGACCGACCAGGCGTTGCTGTCCTCCTGCCCGGGCGAGGAGTTGGGCGGCGGCGCCTTGACCTGGTGGTTGCCGAACTGCAGCGTCGAGAACGTCGGCATGCCCGGCTGGCAGGCGACGCCCGGCATGCCACACATCTCGGGGAGCCCGTACGCGTCGCTGAAGGTCTTCAGGTCGCTCGCCGCCTGCGGGTAACCGAAGGAGTCGACGATCGCGATCGTCTTGCCCTGACCGGCGTAGCCGGCCCCGTACAGCGGCTTCAGGTTGTACGAGTTCTGGATCCCGTTCGGCACGAAGCGCCGGGCGGTGGCGGAGTAGCCGGGCCCGGGGGCCGCGTCGGCCGAGGAGAGGTAGGTCGCCTTCGCGGGCAGGTTCGGCTGCAACGCGGGGTAGGACACCGCGCTCGCGGGTGACGCGTGCGCGGTGGCGGCGGCGCAGAACGCCGCCGCGACACCGACCGCAAGCAGGCCGGCGACGGCGCGCCTGCGGCTCGAGACGAAGGTGGACATGAGGCTCCTTCGAGGAAAAGGGAGCAATCAGGCTGATCGCTCGTGAAAGGCATCTTCATGGCGAACTCAGCGGCCGTCAAGATCTCCCGGACGTGCGCAATCTCGATACCGGGCAAGGCGTGCTCTGCGCGATCACGTCCCGACGCCGGTACTCACGCCTTCGTGGTGACAGCAGCACCGACACCTGAGGAAGCGGCGCCGTGGTCGAGCGGCGGCTCGGGGTCAGGCGGGCCGGCGGGAGCCGGGTCGCTCCGGCGAGGCCGCGAACGGCCGCCGCTGCGTGCCGGCATCGACAAGCACCTGCGGGCGCAGCGCACCGAACAGCAGGGTGAGGGCGAGCTCCGCGGACTCCTCGGGTGACTCGTCCGGCCGGGAGAGCACCCGGAGCAGCAGCACGTTGGCGACCTGGGCGGCCATCTCCTCGGCCGTGGGGTAGCTGCGGAACCTGCCGTCCCGCTGGCCGACGGCGATCAGGCGCGTCAGCCCCTCGTGCATCGGCGCCAGGGCGCGCGGGTCGTCCGGATCGTCCGGGTCGACCGGCCCGTGGATCCGCATCGAGGCGTCGAGGACGCCACCGATGAAGGCCAGCGTGAGCAGCGGCTCCTGCCGGGTGCGGTCGACGAGGTCGTGCACATGCCGGATCAGGACCTCGACGAGGTCGTCGCCGGCCGCGAGCGCCGCGTCGGCCACCGCGACTGCCTCGAGGATGCGCGGCCCGTAGACCGCGCCGATCAGGGCCGTCTTGGTCCGGAAGTGGTTGTACGCGGTGGCGGTGCTGACGCCGGCCGCCTCGGCGATGTCCTCCATGCGCGTCGCGGTCCAGCCCCGTTCGGTGAACAGCGCGGTCGCGGCGTCCAGCAGCCGGGCCCGGCTGCGCTCCCGCCGGGCGCGCGCCGCCAACTTCCGACCGTCCGTGTTGCGCGTGTGAGGCACGGCTGCCGAACCTAGCAGCGGAAGATGTGCCTTTTAGTTGACTCCAGTTGGAGTCACCCTCAGACTTGGGCCCACGGCGGACGGCGGCGTGTTCCACCTGGGGGGGAGGGACAGCGTCGCCGTCCGACCCTTTTCCCGTCTCGGCCGCCTCCGGCGCCGGTAGCTTCAGTAAGAAAGTTTCGCAATTCGGCTCGCCGGTGGTAAACAATTGGCATGACGCGAGGGCAGGACGGCGCGTCCCCGCACGAGCGGGTGGACTCGCCGACCGAACAGCGCAACCCGCGCACGCTCGACATCGACACCCTGCCCACCCTCGAGCTGCTCCGGCGGATCAACGCCGAGGACGCGACGGTCCCCGAGGCGGTCGCCGCCGGGCTGCCGCAGCTCGCCCGGCTCGTCGACCTCGCCGCCGAGCGGGTGACCCACGGCGGCCGCATCCACTACGTCGGCGCCGGGACGAGCGGACGGGTGGCCGCCGGCGACGCCGCCGAGCTCGCCCCCACCTTCGGCCTCGACGAGCGGATGGTCGTGGCCCATCACGCCGGCGGCAGCGCCGCGCTCGACCGGGCGCACGAGAACGTCGAGGACAGCGAAGGCGACGGCGCCCGGGACCTCGGCGAGGTCACCGACCGCGACGTCGTCGTCGGCGTGGCCGCGAGCGGCCGCACCCCCTACGTCGCCGGCGCGCTGCGCCGCGCGCGGGAGGCCGGAGCGGTCACCGCGCTGGTGTCGGCCAACCCGGCCGCCCCGCTGGCCGCGCTCGCCGACGTGCACGTCTGCGCCGACACCGGCCCGGAGGTCATC
Source organism: uncultured Actinomycetota bacterium (assembly GCA_963776855.1). Lineage (GTDB taxonomy): Bacteria > Actinomycetota > Actinomycetes > Mycobacteriales > Jatrophihabitantaceae > Jatrophihabitans. The sequence continues at coordinate 59,429 of CAVZOC010000009.1, forward strand.
GCCGGCTCCACCCGGATGAAGGCCGCGACGGCCCAGAAGCTGATCCTCACCGCCTTCTCGACCGCCCTGGCGGTCCGGCTGGGCCGGACGTTCTCGAACCTCATGGTCGACATGGCCGCCGGCAACGCCAAGCTGCGCGGCCGATCGCTGGCGATCCTCGAGGAGGCCACCGGGCACCCGGAGCACGAGTGCGCCACGTCGCTGGCCGCGGCCGGAGGCGAGTTGAAGACGGCGCTGGTGTGCCTGCTCGCCGGCTGCGGGCCCGACGAGGCCCGCGACCGGCTGCGGGCCGCCGGCGGGCGCGCCCGCGAGGCCGCCGCGCACCCCATCGGCCAGGCCTGAGCCCGGACCGGCTCAGCCGTTCGGCTTCCGTCGCCCGCGCGTGGCGACGACGTCGTGCGTGCGCTGCAGCACCTCGCGGGTGACGGGCAGGTCGCGCAGGGCCAGCACCTCGAACAGGCAGTCCACGACCGTGAGCGCGGCGATGCGGCTGGCCAGCGCGCCGGAGCGCAGCGCGGTCTCGCGCACCGCGGTGGTCAGGACGAGATCCGCGGTCGCGGCGAGGTCGGAGTCGGGGTAGTTCGTCACCGCCACCGTGCTCGCCCCGCGCGCCTTCGCCTCCTGCAGCGCCCCGACGGTCTCGGGCAGCGTGCCGCTGTGCGAGACGCCGAGCGCGACGTCGCCGGGCCCCAGCAGCGCCGCGGAGACCAGCGCCTGGTGGTAGTCCGACCACACCTGGCTGAACCGGCCGATGCGGAACAGCTTCATGTGCAGGTCGGTGGCGACGACCGCGCTGGCGCCGACGCCGTAGAGGTCGATGCGGCGCGCCCCGGCGAGCGCGTCGGCCACCGCGGCCAGGGCGGTCGGGTCGAGCTGCGCGGCGGTGTCGCGCACGGCGTTGGCGTCGAGGTGGCCCACCTTGGCGATGACGGTGGCGACGTCGTCGCCCGCGGCGATGTCGGTGCCCGGCACGGTGTCGCGCTGCCGGGCCCGCTCGTCGGCGCCGGCCGCGGCGAGCGCGAGTCGCAGCTCCGGGTAGCCGTCGTAGCCCAGCCGCTGCGCGAAGCGGACGACGGTGGCCTGCGAGGTGGTCGCGGCCTCGGCCAGCGCGGTGACCGTGAGCGCGGCGCTGCCGGCCGGATCGGCCAGGGTCAGCTCCGCCACCCGCCGCTCCGCCGGGGTCGTGCGGGGCAGCGCGGCCCGTACCCGGATCAGCACGTCGGGGTGGGAGCTCGCGGCGCGGTCGGGCCGCTCCGCGTCGTCGCGGCCGGAATCGGTCACAGCGGTCACGCTATCCCAGCCGCGCCTCCCGGCCCCGCCTTTCCGCGCCGTCACCCGACCGCCGGCGCGGCCGGGACCAGCGGCGGGTCGAGCAGCCGCAGCGTGCCCGCGTCGGCGTCGAGCTCGGCGGCCACCCCGATCGGGAAGGTCTGGGCGCGTCCGCCGTGCCCGACGTTGGCCCCGCTCAGCATCGGCACGCCGAGGCTGCCGAGCCGCTCGGCGAGGACCGGGGCGATCTCCTCCCGGCTTCCGCAGCCGTGGAAGGTGCCGGCGACGATGCCGGCGACGCCGTCGAGGTAGCCGGCGCGGCGCAGGTGGGTCAGCATCCGGTCGATGCGGTAGTCCTCCTCCTCGACCTCCTCCACCAGCAGGATGCCGCCGGCGGCCGGCCGGCAGGTGTCGGTGCCGACGGAGTCGTTGAGCAGGCAGAGGTTGCCGCCGAGCGTGACGCCCCGGGCGGTGCCGCCGACGACGGTGACGGCCTCCGGGAACTCCAGCCGCGTCGACCGCTCGGGCGCGGTCAGCGACCGCACCAGCGAGCCCCAGCTGTAGTGGCCGAACCGGTCGTCGGTCGCGACCATCGGACTGTGCAGCGAGGCCCAGCCCAGCTTCGTCGCCACCGCCTCCAGCACGGCCGTGACGTCGGAGTAGCCGGCCAGCACCTTCGGCGGCACGCCCCGCAACACCTCCCAGTCGATCGCGGCGAGCGTCCGCTGCGAGCCGGAGCCGCCCCGGGCGAAGACCACCCCGGCGATCTCGGGGTCGGTGAGGGCCCGGACGAGATCCCCCGCCCGCAGGTCGTCGTCACCCGCGAGGTAGCGGCGGAAGCTGCCGGTGTCCTGCGCGGAGGGATAGACGACCGGCTCCAGCCCGGCGAACCGCAGCCCGTCCAACCCCGCCGCCAGATCGTCCGCCGGCGCCGGGCTGCTCACGCTCAGCACCGCGACCCGGTCGCCCGGCCGCAGTGCCGGTGGGCGGGTGAGCGAGGCGGGACGGTCGGTCATCGGGCTCCTTCGGGGGGCGACGCGGCGGCGTCGGGATCGGTCGCGCAGCCGAGCGCGTGCGCGTAGAGCTCGAGCTCGAGACGCAGCGACCGCTCCACCGACGAGGCCTGGCGGAAGCCGTGACCCTCGCCGGCGAACAGCTCCAGCCGGTGCCACAGGCCGCGCTCGGCCACGGCGGCCACGATCGCCCGCGCCTGGACCGGCGGGCAGATGGTGTCGTCCTCACCCTGCAGCATCACCAGCGGGGCAGCGATCCGGTCGGCGTGCAGCAGCGGGGAGACCCGCTCGAAGCGCTCCCGCTGCTGCGGCAGCCGCCCGATCAGGTACTCGACGTAGCGCGACTCGAAGTCGTGGGTGTGCTCGCCCGACCACCGCAGCGGGTCGCTGATCGGGTAGTAGACCGCACCGGCGCGGAAGTCGTCGGTGAAGGCGAGGCAGGCCAGACTGGTCCAACCGCCGGCCGACCCGCCGCGGACCGCCATCCGGTCACCGTCGACCTCTCCCGCCGCGGCGAGCGCCCGCGCCACGGTCACGGCGTCGGCGACATCGGTGATGCCCCAGCTGTGCTTGAGCCGGTCCCGGTAGGCGCGGCCGTAGCCGGTCGAGCCGCCGTAGTCGACGCTCGCGACGGCGAAGCCGCGGCTGGTGAACAGCGAGAACTCCGCGTCGGGGACGGCGCCGGTGCGGCTGGTCGGCCCGCCGTGGACGTGGACCAGCAGCGGCGGCAGCTCACCGGGTGGCCCGTCGACGGCGGGGTTCGTGGCCGGGTACCAGACGAAGTGGACCTCCTGACCGAGGTCGTCGTGGGCCGTGCGGCGCCGCGGGACCGAGAACCACGACGCGAGCTTCGGGTCCCGCTCGCCCGCGGCGCAGTCGACGACGTCCCCGGAGGCGACGTCCACCCGGATGACGGTGTGCGGCGCGGTGGCCGAGCCGGCGATCGCGACGACCGTCCGCCCGTCCGTGGCGACCGAGGAGCCGAGATCGGTCCACTCCGCGGCGAGCGGGCGCAGCGCCCCGGTACGCCGGTGCCAGGCCGTGAGCGTCTGCTGCCCATGGGTCCGGACGAAGACCACCTCGTCGCCCGCGAGCACGAACCAGGTCGCGCCGACCCGCCACACCGCACCCGCGCAGTCCTCGGCCAGCGGCAGGACGCACGAGGCGCCGTCGCCGTCGCCGGCCGTCGGATCGACGCGGTGCAGGTTCCACCAGCCCTCCGGGTCCGCCATCGCGTAGACGGTGCCGTCGTCGGCCCACTCCGCCTGCGGCACCGAGACGGTCGGCCCCCCGAGCACGACGCGAGGCGCTCCGGCGCGGCCGTCGTCACGCAGCTCGGCGACGCACAGCTCGGTGCCCTCCCACGGCATCGCCGGGTGGTCCCAGCCGATCCAGAGCAGCGCGCGCCCGTCCGGGCGCACCCGCACGTTGGTCAAGAAGTGGTGCGACGCCGCGACCGGGACCACCGCCGCGGGGTCGTCGGCGCCGGCGCCCGACAGCGGGACCGCGACGAGGTCGCGGGTGGTCCGGGGCGCCGGGTCGCCGTCGTCGGGACCCTGGGGGTCGCGGGTCAGCTCCCGCACGCACCAGACCCGGTCGGCACCGGGCGGCAGCTGCAGGTCGGCGTACCAGGTGTGCCGGCCGGCGGCGTCCGGCGGCGTGAGGGGTACGGGGTCGGCGTGGCCGGCGATCAGGTACAGCCGGCCGTCGGCGAGCGAGGTGACGACCAGCCTGTCCCCGTCGACCGCGAAGGGCCGGCCCCCGTAACCGATGACCCGGTTGCGGACCGACCAGCCGGCGGGCAGGGCGGGCCGGACGCTGCCGTCGGCCTCCCGGCACCACAGCCGGACGTCGCCGGTCGCCGGGTCGGTGCGGCACCACCAGGTGCGGTCGCCGGCGACGGCGGGCCAGGTGAACGAGCCCGAGGCCGCGGCGGCGTCCGCGACGCCGATCGGGGAGGGCCACTCGCCGTGGGGCCGGGTCGTCATGATCGCTGCCCGAACTCGACCGGGAGCCCGCCCACGTCGCGGGCGAGCAGGTCCTGCTCGGTCTCGCGCCGCACCAGCAGCCGCGCCCGCCCGTCGCGGACAGCGACGACGGCCGGGCGCGGCACGTGGTTGTAGTTGCTGGCCATCGCGGCGTGGTACGCGCCGGTGGCGGGCACGGCGAGCAGGTCGCCGGCGCTGACGTCGGCCGGCAGCTCCACCGACCGCACGACGACGTCGCCGGATTCGCAGTGCTTGCCGGTGACGGTGGCGGCGACGGTGTCCGGCCCGGTCTCGCGGGAGGCGATGATCGCGGTGTAGTCCGCGCCGTACAGCGACGGGCGCGGGGCGTCGCTCATGCCGCCGTCGACGGCGACGAACCGGCGGCGGGCGCGGTCCTTCACGACTCCCACCTGGTAGATGGTGACACCCGCGGCGCCGACGATCGCGCGGCCGGGTTCGACGGCCAGCCGCACCGGGTCGGGCTGCGCGCCGGGCGCGAGGCCGTCCCGCAGCCCGGCGTGCACCCCGTCGCGCAGCACGGTCACGAACGCCGCGGGGTCCAGACGTTGCTGGCCGGGCAGGTAGGCGATGCCCGCACCGCCGCCGAGGTCGACCTCGGCGATCTCGGCGCCCTGCCGGCGCAGGCCCGCGACGAAGGCACCGACCCGGCGCGCGCCCTCCCACGGGCCGTCGAGGTCGAGGATCTGCGAGCCGAGGTGGGAGTGGATGCCCCGGAGCCGCAGCGCGCCCGCCCCGATCACCCGCGCCGCGGCTCGCTCGGCGTAGCCACCGGCGATCGGGAAGCCGAACTTGACGTCGTCGCCGCCGGTGGCGATGAAGGCGTGGGTCTCGGCGACGATGCCGGGCGTGACGCGCAGGAAGACGTCCTGCACCGTCCCGGCCCGGGCGGCGATGCGGGCCAGCCGCTCGATCTCCTCGCGGCAGTCGACCACGACGATGCCGACCCCGGCGGCGACGGCGGCGCGCAGCTCGTCCGAGGACTTGTTGTTGCCGTGGAACACGATCCGGCCCGCCGGCATCCCGGCCGCCAGTGCGACCGCCAGTTCGCCGCCGCTGCAGATGTCGAGGTGCAGCCCCTCCTCGTGGATCCAGCGGACGAGGTCCACGCAACAGAAGGCCTTGGCGGCGTAGTGCACCCGGTCGGCCTGGGCGCGCCAGGTCCGGGCCCGGGTGCGGACGTCCTGCTCGTCGAGGACGTAGAGCGGCGTGCCGAGCCGGGCCACCAGCGCGTCGACCCCGACGCCGCCGATCTCAAGCAGGCCGTCGCGGGTGCGGGCGGTGAGCGGCCAGAGTTCGGGAGCCTGCTCGGGTCCGGCCGCGGGGCGGACTCGGGCCGACGGGGGGCTCGGGGCGGTCACTGTTCGCTGAGCACGACCGACAGCGTCAGGTCGGCCGAGGCGTCGGCGAGGTGATGCTGCTGCGCGGCGCTGAAGTGGCAGGCGTCGCCGGCCCGCAACGGCCGGGTCATCCCGTCGACGTGCAGCACGCAGCTTCCGCGGAGCACGACGACCAGTTCCTCACCGGCGTGACTCGTCGGTGCTGCATGGTCCTCGGGGGTGCCGTGGACCATGCGGGCGGCGAGGCTGCGGCTGCCCGGGGCGGTGAGGTCCCAGACGGCGGCGCCGTCGTCGGCCGAGGCCGCCAGCGGAGCGGGTGAGTAGTACGCGGGGAAGTCCGGCTCGCTCGCCGTGCGGTCACCGAGCAGGCTGACGACGTCGGTGTCCAGCGCCCGGGCCAGCTGTATCAACGCCCGCAGGGTCGGGTTGGCCGCCCCGGAGGCGATTTGGCTGACGTAGGCCGGGGACATCCCGTTGCGGCGCGCGACGTCGGCCAGGGTCAGGCCGGAGCGTTGCCGTGCCCGCGCGACCGCCGCCGTGACCCGGTCGAACTCGCGGTCCACCGGGACCGGATCTTGGTTGAAACTTTTTTCCGAATTGGGGGTTGTAGCCGACCGCATGCGGTGAGAGTATTCGCCGACATCCACATAGGCCAGGGGATCTGGCGAAAAATATTTACCCGTACCGAAGGCCTCGAGAGGAGGAGCACGCCATCACCGCGCACCCCCCCGCCGCGACCACCGAGTCGGCAATCCGACGACCCTACCCGCCGAGCCCGCCGCACCCGCTGCTGCACGACGCCGCCGCGCGGCTGGCCGAGCCCCGACTCACCGCGCTGGCCGACGTGCTCACCCGCGGGTACCCGCGCTCCCTGGAACGCCGCCCGGCGCAGCTGCTGCGCGCGGCGGGTGCGGCCCCGAGCGACCTCCACCGGCTGCTGGCCGCCGCCGGGTTCGCCGACCTCGACGACCTGCGGCGCCAGGCGTCCCACGAGCAGGGCGTCCGCCTCGCCGCGCCCGACCTCCGCTTCACCCGCCGGGACGACGCGGGGGACGCCGAACGCCCCTACCTCGAGCAGACGCTGGACCGCGAGCAGCGCAATCTCACCGAGACGGTGCGCGCCATGCAGGCCTCGGGGTCGCTCGAGCTGGCCGCCCGCGCCGTACTCGGCAGCCGGCGCCGATGGGTGTTCGGTGACCTCAAATCGCGCGGATACGCGCAATTGCTGGCAGCCGACCTGAGCAGTTCGTTCCGCCACGTCGCCCTGCTCGAGCCGACCGCGGACGCCGTCCTCGCCGCGCTCGGCGACGCCCACCGTCGCGACTCGCTCATCGTCTTCTGCTTCCGCCGCTACAGCCGGCTGACCGTCCGCCTCGCCCAACGCTTCGCCGCGCTCGGTGCGCAGGTCGTCGCCGTCACCGACAGCGCGGACAGCCCGGTCGTCGAACACGCCGACCACGTGCTGCAGGTGGTCACCCGCAGCGACACCACCGCCCACTCGCCCACCGCCGTCACCGCCATCGGTCACGCCCTGGCCGCGCTGGCCAGCGCCGGCGCCAAGGGCGCTGCACGGCGGGCCGCCGGCAAGCGGGAACTGGCGGCCGAGATGGACTGGTACGAAATCGAGGCGGACCGCGAGCCGGCCGTCGGAATGGACGGTGCGCAATGACCGCGGCAGCGACCCGGACGCTCGAGCAGGACGTCGTCGACGACTGCGCCTCCCTGATCCGCTTCGACACCTCCAACTTCGGCGGCGGCGAGTCCCGCGGCGAGCGCCCCGCCGCCGAGTGGGTCGCCGAGCAGCTGTCCGACTGCGGCTACCGGCCGCAGGTGCTCGAGTCCGAGCCGGGCCGGGCGTCCACCGTCGTCCGCATCCCCGGCAGTGACCCGGGCGCCCCGGCGCTGCTGGTCCACGGGCACCTCGACGTCGTCCCGGTCGCCGCGGCGGACTGGAGCTTCGACCCGTTCGGCGGCGAGCTGCGCGACGGCGTCGTCCTCGGACGCGGCGCCCTGGACATGAAGGACATGGACGCGATGATGCTGGCCGTCGCGCGCCACCTCGCCCGCACGGGCGAGCGGCCGCGCCGCGACCTGGTGCTGGCCTTCGTTGCGGACGAGGAGGACACCGGCGCACTCGGCGCGGGCTTCCTCGTCGAGAAGCATCCCGAGCTGTTCGAGGGCGTCACCTCGGCGATCGGGGAGTCGGGCGGCGGGCTGACCCGCCTGCCCGACGGCGGCCGGCTCTACCCGGTCGCGACCGGCGAGCGAGGCAGTGCGTGGATGACGCTCACCGCCCGCGGCCGCGCCGGTCACGGCTCCCGGGCGAACCCCGACAACGCCGTGACCACGCTCGTGCGGACCGTCGCCGCGCTCGCCGCCATCGACTGGCCGGTCCGGCCCATCCCGACCGTGCAGGCCTTCCTCGACGGCGTCGCCGACCACCTCGGCGTCACCATCGATCCCGCCGACCCGGCGAGCCTCGACCAGCTGGGCGCCGCCCGCCGGCTGGTCGAGGCCACGCTGTCGAACTCGCTGAACCCGACGATGCTGTCGGCCGGCTACAAGGTGAACGTCATCCCGTCCGAGGCGGTCGCGCACGTCGACGGCCGCCTGCTTCCCGGCCGGGAGGACGAGTTCTTCGAGACCGTCGATGCGCTGCTGCCCGACTCCGTGACCCGCAGCTTCGACAGCTTCGCGGCGCCGGTCGGCTCGAGTCACGACAGCGCGGAGTTCGCGCTCATGGCGGCGGCCCTGCGTGCGCACGACCCCGACGCGCTCGTGCTGCCGTTCGTCATGGGCGGCGGCACGGACGCCAAGGCGTTCGCACGGCTCGGCATCGACTGCTACGGCTTCGCCCCCGGGCGGCTGCCGGAGCAGTTCCCGGCGCACCTGTACGTCCACGGCGTGGACGAGCAGGTGCCGGTCGACAGCCTGCACTTCGGCGTGCGGGTGCTCGACACCTACCTGCGGTCGGCGCCGGGGTGGCCCGGCCTGACCAGCACGCGTCGCGGCCACCGCGACGCGTGACCGACCCCGCTCACACCAGTTCGATGAGGAGAAGCATGAGATTCCCCCCCGTTCGGCGCCTCGGCCGGAGGCTCACCGCCGCGCTCGTCGCCCTGGCCCTGGCGTGCACCGCGGCGCTCGTCGGTGCCCCGGCGTCGGCCTCGGCCGCGTCGAACAGCAAGTTGACCGTCGCGATCTCGTCCGACGTCTCGACCTTCAACCCGTTCCTGGCCTACTTCCAGTCCGAGCTGGACGTCATCCAGCTGATCTACCCGACCCTGGTCTGGCCGGGCAAGAAGGACACCCCGACGAAGTACCTGGCCGACTCGTGGACGACCTCGTCGGACAAGCTGACCTGGACCTTCCACCTGCACAAGGGGCTGAAGTGGTCCGACGGCCAGCCGATCACCGCCCACGACGTGGCGTGGACGCTGAACCTGATCATGCACAACAAGGACGCGGCCACGGCCAACGGCTCGCTGGTCGAGAACTTCAAGTCGGTGACGGCGCCGGACGACAACACCGTCGTCGTGACCACGAAGCAGGCCCAGGCCGACATGCTCTACGTCGTCGGCCTGCCGATCGTGCCCGAGCACATCTGGAAGTCGAAGGTCGGCGACCTCGCGAACTTCAAGAACACCAGTGGCCCTATCGTCGGCTACGGCCCGTTCACGTTCGAGAACTACAAGACCGACCAGTACACGACGCTCAAGGCGAACAAGGACTTCTTCCAGGGTGCCCCCCACTTCGACACCATGATCATGCAGTACTTCAAGAACACCGACGCCGCCGTCGCCGCGCTGCGCAGCGGTCAGGTCGACCAGGTCGACGCCCTGACGGCCACGGAGTTCAAGGCGCTGCAGCACGACAAGAAGCTCAAGACCTACCAGTACGTCGGCAACCGCTGGACCGGCGTCGAGATCAACCCCGGAGCCCGCACCGTCAACGGCAAGAAGATCGGTACCGGCAACCCGATCCTGACCGACGCCACCGTCCGCAAGGCCATGTCCTACGGCATCGACCGCAAGACACTCGTCAAGCGCGTCCTCGACGGTTACGGGCAGGTCGGCCACGGCTACCTGCCGCCGGCCTTCCAGCAGTGGTTCTGGACGCCGTCCGAGAGCGCCCTGGTCTCCTACGACCCGACCAAGGCCAACTCGATGCTCGACGACGCCGGCTACACGCGCGGTTCGAACGGCATCCGGGTCGACCCCAAGACCGGCAAGCCGATGAGCTTCCGGCTGGGCATCCACTCCGACAGGACCACCGACGCGCAGATCGCGAACTACCTGGTCGGCTGGATGAAGGACCTCGGCATCAAGCTGACCATCCAGTCGATGAGCAGCACCGCGCTGAACGAGAACCTGGCCAAGGGCGACTGGGACCTGCTCATGGACAGCTGGGGCACCGGCCCGGACCCGGTCTACCTGCTGTCGATCCAGACCTGCGGCGTGCTGCCGCAGGAGGACGGCTCGGCGGGCAACACCGACTCGTTCTTCTGCAACAAGCAGTACGACTCGCTCTACGCCAAGCAGCAGCAGCAGTTCGACCAGTCCGCCCGCCGGCAGACGATCGTGCAGATGCAGAAGATCCTCTACAACGCCGACGTGGACGTGATGCTGTACTACGCCACCGACCTGGCGGCCACGCGGACCGACACCGTCCAGGACTTCGTGTACGGGCAGCCGGACTCGCAGGGCTACTACCCCTTCCAGGTCCCGCTGCGGAACTGGCTCGGCGCGAAGCCGGCGGCGTCGGACCCGTCCGGCTCGAGCAACACCGGCCTGATCGTCGGCATCGTCGTCGCCGTCGTGGTCGTGCTGCTCGTCGGCGGCGGGTTCGCCCTGCGCCGCCGGTCGACCTCCGCGGAGCGCGAGTAACACCGTGACCGCATCGGACACCCCCGAGACCTCGCTCCCCACCCCCCTGGGGGAGCGCGGCCCCGCAGCCCCGGCCCGCACCGCCCGGTCGGGGAGGCGGGGGGAGTTCGCCCGCTACCTGGGCCTCAAGGCCCTGTCGGCGCTGGTGAGTTTCCTGGTGACGCTCGTCATCGGGTTCGTCCTGTTCAACCTGATCCCGTCCGACCCGGTGGCGACCGTGACCAAGGGCCGCCCGGTCAGCGCGGCCCAGCTGGCGCACCTGCGCCAACAGTTCGGCGTGGGCCAGCCGATCTGGGTGCGCTTCGGCCACTACATCTCGAACATCGTCCACCTGCGGCTGGGCTACTCCTACCAGTTCCAGCAGTCGGTGTCGTCGCTGATCGGCGCCCGGATCTGGCCGACGGTGATGCTCACCGGCACCGCGACGCTCATCTCGGTGGCGCTGGGGCTGTGGCTCGGGGCGCGCAGCGGCTGGCGCCACGGGACGGTCTTCGACCGGCTGTCGTCCGGGGTGTCGCTCACGCTGTGGTCGGTGCCGACGTTCTGGCTCGGGCTGATCCTGCTGGTGGTCTTCTCCGTCGGCCTCGGCCCGATCCCGGCGCTGCTGCCGGCCGGGGGCATGAGCACCCCCGGCCTGGCCGGCGGCTGGCTCGCCCACTTCTGGGACACCGTCAAGCACCTCATCCTGCCCGCGTTGACGCTCGTGCTCGTGGTGTTCGCGCAGTACGTGACGATCATGCGCTCCTCGGTGATCGACGAGCTGGGGAACCCGTACCTGCTCACCGCCCGGGCGAAGGGGCTGCGCGACGACACCGTGCGGCGGCGCCACGCGGTGCCGAACGCGCTGCTGCCGTCGGTGACGGTGATCTTCCTGCAGCTCGGGTTCGTGGTCGGCGGCGCCATCACCGTCGAGACCGTGTTCTCGTGGCCCGGCCTGGGCTTCCTGACCTTCCAGGCGCTGCAGATCCCGGACATCCAGCTGCTGGAGGGAACCTTCATCATCTTCAGCGCCGCGGTCATCGTGATGAACCTGTTCGCCGACGTCCTCTACCGCTTCCTCGACCCGCGGGTGCGTGCCCAGTGACCGCCACCGTCCCCACCGACACCACCTTCGCGCCGGGGGCCGCGCCGCCGCGGCTGGCCGGGGCGCGGCGGTTCGCCCGGCAGCTGTTCACCATGCCCACCGCCATCGGCGGCATCGCCATTCTCGTGATCTTCGCGGGGCTCGCGGTCTGCGCCCCGCTGTTCATCCACGCCTCCGACCTCGACGTCACCGAGGTCACCGGACCGTCGCTGGCGGCCCCGAGCGGCGCCTTCCCGCTCGGCACCGACCAGGCCGGCCGCTCGGTGCTGCTGCTGGTCATCTGGGGCGCCCGGCCGTCACTGCTGGTCGGCGTCATCGCCACCGCCCTGACGATGCTGTTCGGCAGCGTCGTCGGGCTGGTCGGCCGGGCACTACCAGGGTGTCGCCGGCCGGGCGCTGATGACCCTCACCGACTGGTTCATCGTGCTGCCCGCGCTGCCGCTGGCGATCTCGCTGTCGGCGGTGATCGGGCAGGGCGACGCGTCGATCACCATTGCGATCGCGGTCTCGGCCTGGCCGCCGACGGCGCGGCTGGTCCGCGCGCAGACCCTCGCGGTGGAGGCACGGCCGTTCGTCGAGCGGGCCCGCGCGCTCGGCGCCGGCAACGTGCAGATCATGACCCGACAGGTGCTGCCCAACGTCACGCCGCTGATCCTGGTCTCGGCGACGCTGACCGTGGCCAGTGCGATCCTGTCCGCGACGACGCTGACCTTCCTCGGCCTCGGCGACCCCAGCGAGGTCTCGTGGGGTGGCATGCTCAACCAGGCCTTCGGGCAGGGCGCCGTCACCGCCGGAGCCTGGTGGTACCTGTTGCCACCCGGTGTCGCCATTCTCATCGTGGTGCTCGGGTTCACCCTCACCGGCCGCGCCGTGGAGGCCGTGCTGAACCCCCGCGCCGGACGGAGGAGCTGATGCTGCTCGAGGTCCGTGACCTCTCGGTCACCTACCGCACGAGCGCCGCCGACGTGCGTGCCGTCCGCGGCGTCGACTTCGACCTCGACGCCGGCCAGACGCTCGGCGTGGCCGGCGAGTCCGGGTCGGGCAAGTCCACGATGGCGCTCTCGCTGCTGCGGTTGCTGCCGGTCGGCGCGCGCGTCGAGGGCAGCGTCCGCTTCCAGGGCGAGGACCTGACCCAGGCCAACTGGGGGCGGCTGCGCGCCGTCCGGTGGGCCGAGGCCTCCATGGTGTTCCAGGGCGCCATGAGCGCGCTCAACCCGGTCCGCAGCGTCGGCGAGCAGATCGCCGAGCCGATCATGCTGCACGACCGGGTCAAGGAGCGCGCCGCCCGGCCCCGGGTGGCCGAGCTGCTCGACAGCGTCGGCGTCCCCTCCCGACGTCGCAACGCCTACCCGCACGAGCTGTCCGGCGGGCAACGGCAGCGGGTCATGATCGCGATGGCGCTGGCCTGCCGGCCCAGCCTGATCATCGCCGACGAGCCCACCACGGCGCTGGATGTCATCGTCCAGGCGCAGATCCTCAGCCTGCTCACCGATCTCGTGCAGGACACCGGCATCGGGCTGATCATGATCAGTCACGACCTCTCGGTGCTGGCCGAGACCTGCGAACGGATGGCGGTCATGTACGCCGGGCGGGTCGTCGAGATCGGGGCGTCCCGCCCGCTGATCGACCAGCCGCAGCACCCGTACACGCGGGCGCTGGCCTCGGCCTTCCCGCGCATCGGCGACCCGGCGTCGCGGCTGGCCCCGGCGGGCCTGCCCGGCGACCCACCCGACCCGTCCTCCCTCGGGGCGGGCTGCCCGTTCGAGCCGCGCTGCCCGGTCGCGTTCGACGCCTGCCGGGACCACCCGGTGCAGCTCTGGCCCGCCGGGCCGGCGCGGGAGTCGGCCTGCCTGCGGGTGCTGCCCGAACACGCCGCCGCGGAGAGGCGGGCGTCGTGAGCGCGCGGCTCGAGGCGCGAGACCTCTCGGTCGTCTATCCCGGTCGCCGCGGCCGGCCGCCCGCGCGCGCCGTCGACGGCGTCAACCTGCAGGTGGCCCCCGGCGAGATCGTCGCGCTGGTCGGCGAGTCCGGCTGCGGCAAGACGACGCTGTCGCGGGCGTTCGTCGGGCTGGCCCGGCCCACCGGCGGCGAGATCCGCAGCAACGGCGAGCGGCTGCGCTACTCGGCCCGGGCGCTGAAGGCCTACCGCCGCTCGGTGCAGCTGGTGCTGCAGGACCCGGGCGGGGCGCTCAACCCGCGGCAGAACGTCTTCGACGCCGTCGCCGAGGGACCGCGGCTGCACGGCATGCGCGACGGGCTCGCCGAGCGGGTGCACGGGGCGCTGTCGCGCGCCGGGCTCCGTCCGCCCGAGCAGTTCGTGGGGCGCTACCCGTACGAGCTGTCCGGCGGGCAGCAGCAGCGGGTCGTGATCGCCGGCGCGTTGGCACTCGAGCCGGAGGTGCTCGTCGCCGACGAGCCGGTCGCCTCGCTGGACGCCTCGGTCCGCGGCGAGATCCTGGCGCTGATCCTGCAGCTGCGCCGGGACCTGGGGCTGTCCGCGCTGGTGGTCAGTCACGATCTCGGGCTGGCCTGGAACGTCGCCGACCGGGTCGCGGTCATGTACCTCGGGCGGATCGTCGAGCAGGGGCCGGTCGAGGAGGTTCTCGTCCACCCGCAGCACCCCTACACCCAGGCGCTGCTGAGCGTCGTCCCCGACGCCCGCCGCGACCACCTGCCCTCGCTGATCCCCGGCGAGCCACCGGACCCGACCCGGGTACCGCCCGGGTGCCGATTCCACCCGCGCTGCCCGCGACGCCAGCGGCTCGCCGAGGCCGGCGTCGACACCTCGGCCTGCACCGAGCGCGACCCGGCGGTGCTGCCGGCCGCCGGCGAGCAGCGCGTGGCCTGTCATTTCGCCGCCGACGAGACCTCCCCCGCCGCCGAGCCCCTGCCCGCCGGCCTGTGATCGACACCGCCCTCCACGTCCGCCGGCTGACCGACCCCGACGAGCTGGCCGCGGTGGACGCCCTCTACCGGCGCGTGTTCGCGATCCGCGGTGACGACACCGGCCTGAACACCCGGCTGCTCTGCGCGCTCACCGGCAGCTCCGGGTACGTGGTCGGCGCCTACGAGCGGGACGGGCTCGTCGGCTTCGGGCTGAGCTTCCTGGCCCGCGAGCCGCGCGGCCGGCTGTACCAGTACTCGCAGACCGTCGCCGTGGCCCCGGAGGCGCAGACCCGCGGCGTCGGACGCCGGCTGAAACAGGCCCAACGGGAGGCCGCGCTCGGCGACGGCCTGGACCTGCTGCGCTGGGTGTTCGACCCGATGCACGCCCGCAACGGCCACTTCAACCTCGACGTCCTCGGCGGCCGGGTCCGCACCCTGCAGCGCAGCCTCTACGGCCACAACGCCCCCGGACGCGACGCCGGCGAACCGACCGACCGGCTGGTCGTCGACTGGGAACTCGGCGCGCCGGCGGCCCCCGGCACCCCGGCGCCGGAGCTCGCGCTGCCACCGCTGCGGCCCGGCGAGTCGCGCGATCTCGGCCACCACGTCGCGGTCGGCGTGCCGGCCGACTGGCGGGGGCTGCGGATCGAGCTGGGCCCGGCGGAGGCGGCGTCCCTGCGCGCCCGGGTCGTCGACGCCCTGGAGGCGGAGCTGCAGCGGGGTGGGACGGTTGTGTCCTGCCGTCGCATCGACGCGGCCACCGCCGTGTACCTGCTGGCGCGGGGAGGGAAGGCGTGAGCGTCACCATCGAGCGCGTCGAGCTGTTCCGCGTCCGGCTGCCGCTGCGGCACGGCTTCCGCACCAGTTCGCACGCCAAACAGCAACTCGAGCACGTCCTGATCCGCGTCACCGACGCCGACGGCGCCACCGGGTGGGGTGAGTGCGCCAGCCCGTCCGACCCGTACTACGGCCCGGAGAACGTGACCACGTGCTGGGCGATCTTGCGGGACTACCTCGCACCGGCCCTGGTGGGCTCGGCCTGGGACACCCCCGAGGAGGCGTACCGGCTCGGCGGCCGCGTCCGCGGCAACCGCTTCGCCCGCGCCGGCCTGGACATCGCCTGCTGGGACCTGTGGACCCGGCGGCAGGAGCTGTCGCTCGCGAAGGCGATCGGCGCCTCGGCCGACACGATCGGCGCCGGCGTGAGCCTGGGCATCGAGGAGTCCCCCGAGGCGCTGCTGGACCAGGTCGGGCGCTTCCTCGACGAGGGGTACCTCCGGATCAAGCTCAAGATCGCGCCGGGCTGGGACCTCGGCCCCGTGGCCGCGGTGCGCGAGCGCTTCGGCGACGTGCCGCTGCAGGTGGACGCCAACGGCGGATACCCGCGGGGCGCGGCGGACGCGCTCACCGAGCTCGACCGTTTCGGACTGGTCATGATCGAACAGCCCTTCGCGCCGGACGACCTGCTCGCCCACGCGGCGCTGCAGGCCCGGCTGCGGACCCCGATCTGCTTGGACGAGTCGCTCGAGTCCGCAGCCGGCGTCGAGACCGCGCTGCGGCTCGACGCGGCCCGCGTGGTGAACATCAAGGTCTCCCGGCTCGGGGGCATCGTGCCGGCCCGCGAGGTCCACGATCTGTGCCTCGGCCGCGGCGTCCCGGTGTGGTGCGGCGGCATGCACGAGTTCGGGGTCGGCCGCGCCGCCAACGTGGCGGTCGCCGCGCTGCCCGGCTTCGTCCTGCCCAGTGACGTCAGCGGCTCGGACAAGTACTACGAGCGCGACGTCGTCGCGCCGGTGATCACCGCCTCGGCGGGCCGGGTCGCCGTCCCCTACGACCGCCCCGGGCTGGGTCACGACACGCTCGCCGACGTCGTCGCCGACCACTGCCGGCAGACCGAGACCGTCCACGCCGCGCCGTGAGCGCGGCCAGCAGCGAAGGGAGCCTCACGTGCGGGTTCTGATCTCCGCCGACATGGAGGGCGTCACCGGCGTGACCTTCCCCGACGACGTCGAGCCGGGCTCGTCCCGCTGGAGCTATCACCGGCCGCTGTTCACCGGCGACGTCAACGCCGCGGTTGCGGGGTTCTTCGACGCCGGCGCCGAGGAGGTGCTGGTCAACGAGGCCCACGCCGACAAGCGCAACCTGCTGCTGGACGCGATCGATCCGCGCGCCCGCGTGCTCATCGGCACGCACAAGCCGTGGTCGATGATGGAGGGCATCGACCGCGGCTACGACGCCGTGGCCTTCGTCGGCTACCACGCCGGCGCCGGGCAGCAGGGCGTGCTGTCGCACACGTACCTGCCCAACACCATCACGGGCGTGTGGCTCAACGGCGCGCCGTGCAGCGAGGGCTACATGAACGCCGCGCTGGCCCGCGAGTTCGGCGTCCCGGTCGTGCTGGTCACCGGCGACGACCGCGCCGTCGAGGACGCCCGCAGCTACGCCCCCGACGCCGCCGCGGTGGCGGTGAAGGAGTGCGTCGACCGCTACACCGCGATCTGCCTGCCGCCGGCGCGGACCGCCGAGCTGATCCACGCCGCCGCGGCCGGCGCGCTCGACCCGCTGCCGGCGGTGCCGGAGGCGTCCGGACCGTTCCGATACGAGATCGAGTTCGACGCCACCCACCCGGTCGCGCTCACCACCGCCGTCCCCGAGGTCGAGCAGATCGGCACCCGCCGGGTCGCCTTCGAACTGCCGACGATGAGGCTCGCGATCCGCTGCTTCCGGGCCGTCACCGTGCTCGCCGACGGCGGGGTCGAGAAGAACTATGGCTGACGTCGCCCCCGCCCCGAACGAGCAGCAGCTGCTGCACGAGCTCGGCACGCTGGTGGCGATGGAGTCACCCTCGGGCGACGTCGCCCACCTCGACGTGCTGCGCGACGACCTGGCCGCGCGGCTGCGCGACACCGGGGCGGACGTGCGGATGCGGCGGGGACCGGCCGGCGACCACCTGGACGCGACGCTCGGCGGCGGCCCGGGCCCCCACGTCGTGCTGCTGGGCCACTACGACACCGTCTGGCCGGTCGGGCGGCTGGCCGACGCGCCGTTCGCCCTCGCCGACGGGATCGTGACCGGACCGGGCGTGTTCGACATGAAGGGCGGGCTGGTGGCGCTGCTGTGGGCGCTGCGGAACCTGGCCGCGGAGCCGGCGCACCCGCTGCGCATCGTGCTCACCGCCGACGAGGAGGTCGGCAGCCCCTCCGGGCGCGAGGTCGTGCTGGACGCCGGCGCCGGCGCCGTCGCCGTCTTCGCCCTGGAACCGCCGTTGCCGCACGGCCGGCTCAAGGTCGGACGGCGCGGCGTGGCCCGCAGCCGGCTGGTGGTGACCGGTCGCGAAGCCCACGCGGGGCTCGACGCCGCGGCCGGGGTCTCGGCGATCGACGAGCTGGCCGACCAGCTCCTCGCACTACGGAGCGCGGTGCCCGCGACCCCGGAGTTGTCGGTGAACGTCGGCACGGTCGCCGGCGGTTCCCGGGCCAACGTCATCGCCGGGCGGGCGCAGGCCGAGCTCGGGCTGCGGTTCGCGACCGCGGCCGCCGAGCAGCAGCTGCACCAGGCGCTGGCCGGGCTCACCCCTCGCCGCGACGGCGCCCGCCTCGAGATCGAGTCGCTGTCGCACCGGCCGGCCTGGGAGCCGCACCACTCGCAGCGGCTGGGCGAGCACGTCCTGGCGGTGGCCCGCGCGCTCGGCGAGGACCTCGACGCCGGCGTCTCCCCCGGCGGCGGCGACGCCAACCTCACCGGCGCGGCGGGCGTCCCGACCGTGGACGGCCTCGGCCCCCGCGGGCACGGCGCCCACGCCCCCGACGAGGCGCTGGAGCTGGCCTCGCTGCCGGCCCGAGCGCGGCTGCTGCGGCAGCTGCTGCTCACCCCCATCCCGGCGACCGCGCGATGAGCGGGTTCCCCGCGGCCGGCGTGGCCGCCGCCGATCGCATCCTCACCGAGGGCGTCGCGACCGGGGTGTGGCCCGGCGTCGTGGCCGCCGTCGGCACCGGGGACGAGCTGCAGGGCGAGTGGGTGCTCGGGCACGCCGAGAAGTGGGCCGGCGGCGAGCGGCCGATGACACGCGACACCGTCTTCGACGTCGCGTCGCTGACCAAGGTGATGGCGACGCTGCCCGCGGTGCTGACGCTGGTCGGGCGCGGCCGGCTGGGGCTCGAGACGCCGGCCGCCGAGTACCTGCCCGCCGTGGACCCCCGCGTGCGGGTACGGCACCTGCTCACCCACACCTCCGGGCTGCCGGCCCACCGGCCGCTCTCGGAGCGGGTGCACGGCGTCGCCGAGCTGGTGGCCGCGGCCGCCGGCGAGCCGCTCGACCAGCCGCCGGACACGACGGTGGCCTACTCCGACCTCGGCTTCATCCTGCTGGGCGCGCTGGTCGAGGCGGTCGCCGGCGACGATCTCGGCAGCGTCGCCCGCCGGGAGGTCTTCGAGCCGGCCGGGATGCGCGCCACCTACTCGCCACCTCCCGAATGGCTGCCCCGTGTCGCCAGCACCGAGATCGTCGACGGCCGGCCGGTACACGGGCGGGTCCACGACGAGAACGCCGCCGCGGCCGGGGGGCCGGTGGGCCACGCCGGGCTGTTCGCCACCCTCGACGACGTGCTGCGCTACCTGCCGGTGTGGCTGCCCTCGCCGCGCCGGCCGGCGGCCGGCGGCGTGCTCGAACCCTGGCTCCGGGCCGAGGCGCTGCGCGATCACACCGCCGGCCTCGGCGGGCACCGCGGGCTGGGGTGGACCTGCCGCGGCGATGCCCACGACATCCTGTCCGTCACCGACGCCTGGGGCGACGTCGCGGTCAGCCACACCGGCTTCACCGGCACCAGCCTGGCCTTCGACCCCCGCACCGGCCGCTGGGCGGTGCTGCTGACCAACGCCGTGCACTTCGGCCGCGGCCGGCCCGACGTGCTCGTCGCGCGGCGCCGGTTCCACGCCGCTCTGGTGGAGCCTGGGTAGCCAGAACGTGACCCGGGAGACACCTGCTGCCCCACCCGGTGGTCGGTAGCACCGTTCGCGGGCCGGTAGACTGGGGGCATCGGCTGGTGAAAATGCCGCCGCCTCATTCGACGTGATGACCCCGCGTCGGGCTCGTGCCAGACAGACTGCGCAGCAGCGCGGCGATCGGGACGTGCCGAAGTCCCGAAGGAATTATTCTTGTCTCGCTCTGCTGCGCCTCGTCGCGCCACCACGCCCGCACGCCCCCGACACACCCGTTCCGGCAACCGTCACACCGCCACCCGCCCCGCGGGCAACGGCCGCCCCCCGGCGCGCGCCCGGTCGCGGTTCGACGATATGCCCGTCCAGTCCGTCCCCACCGAGAACCTGCCGTCCTTCCGCGAGCTCGGGCTGCCGCAGCGGCTGGCCGACGCACTCGTCCGGAGCGGCGTCACGACGCCGTTCCCGATCCAGGCCGCGACGGTCCCGTCGGCGTTGGGCGGTCGGGACATTCTCGGCCGCGCCGCCACCGGCTCCGGCAAGACCCTCGCCTTCGGGCTGCCGCTGATCGCGCGGCTGCAGGACGGCAAGGCGGCCGCGAAGCGCCCGCGCGGGCTGGTTCTCGTGCCGACGCGCGAACTCGCGATGCAGGTCGTCGACGCACTCGCGCCGCTCGCCCAGGGCAGCGGCCTGTCCGTGCGTCTGGTCGCCGGCGGCCTGCCGATCAACAAGCAGATCAACGCCCTCGAACGCGGCACCGACATCCTCGTCGCGACGCCCGGCCGGCTCGTCGACCTGATCGAGCGCGGCGCCTGCCGCCTCGACGCCATCGAGTTGACCGTCCTGGACGAGGCCGACCACATGGCCGACCTCGGCTTCCTGCCGGTCGTCCGGGGCCTGCTCGACCAGACGCCCGCCGACGGGCAGCGGCTGCTGTTCTCCGCCACGCTCGACGGCGACGTCGGCACCCTCGTCGACAACTACCTCACCGACCCGGCGGTCTACGCGCTGTCGACCGCCACGGCGTCCGTCGACACCATGACCCACCACGTCTTCCGCGTCCGCCAGGAGGAGAAGTTCGACATGACCGCCTCCATCGCCTCGCGCGAGGGACGGTCCATCCTGTTCGTGCGCACCAAGCACGGCGCCGACCGCGTCGCCAAGTCGCTCAAGCGGGTCGGCGTCCCGGCGGGGTCGTTGCACGGCGGGCTGACGCAGTCGCAGCGCACCCGCGCGCTCACGGCCTTCCGCGACGGCTCCCGCCCGGTTCTGGTGGCCACCGACGTGGCCGCCCGCGGCATCCACGTCGATGACGTCTCGCTCGTGCTGCACGTCGACCCGCCGCACGACGCCAAGGACTACCTGCACCGATCCGGCCGGACCGCCCGCGCCGGCGAGAGCGGCGTGGTCGTCCTGCTGGCGACGCCGAACGACGAGCGCTCGGTGCGCCGCATGCTCACCACCGCGGACGTGAGCGCCGACCAGCGCGACGTGCGCGTCGGCGACGCCGTGCTGGGCGAGCTGGTGGGGGCGCAGGCTCCGAGCGGGGTTCCGGTGGCCGAGCGGCCCGCCGCCGCGCGACCTGCCCGTTCGCCGCGGCCGCAGGGCAAGCAGCACCACGGCGCGCAGCCCGGTCACCCGCGCGGTCAGCGCCGGCGCAAGCCGCGCAGTGGCCCCCGCGGCGCATCGAACTCCGCCTCCGGCCCGTCGGCGCGCGGGTAACCCGACGCCCCGGGGGAGCATGCTGGCGGGGTGAAGCTGAAGCTCGACCTGCACGACATCTACAACCGCGGCGACCAGATCGAGCGCGCCCTGCGCGACATCATCGACGAGGCGATCGCCACCAAGGCGCCGCTGGTCGAGATCATCCCCGGCAAGGGATCGGGCCAGTTGAAGAAGCGGGTCCTGCGCTTCCTCGACCGCAAGGACGTCAAGCCGCTCTACCACCGCGTCGAGAAGGACTCGAAGAACTTCGGACGGGTGTTCGTCCACTTCCGCTGGAAGTAGGCGCCCGGCCGGCCCGTCGCGGGGCGAGGCCGCTCAGCAGCTTCGCGTCCAGGAGCACTCGAGCTGAGCCCGGCGGCCACCGGCCGGTGTCGCAGCGCGGCGCACCTGCGGTGTCATCGTCCTGCTCGACGACCCGCTACCCGAGCCGTAGTGCGCGAGCGCCAGCGCCACCTGGTCCTCGACGGCGGTGATCCCGCCCTCGACGTAGTTGTTGTTGAGGAAGGAGAACACCAGCTTCTCGCCGGCGGCGTCGGTGACGTAGCCCGACAGCGAGTTGACGCCGGTCTCCGAGCCGGTCTTGCCGTGCAGGTTGTCGGCGGCGGCGGTGCCGGCGAGGCGGTGACGCAGCGTCCCGCCGACGAGGCTCGCGGGCTCACCGGCGATCGGCAGCGCGTCGTACCACGTCCGGAACCACGGCTTGTCGCGGACGGCCTCGAGCAGCGTGGTGATCTGGTCGGTGGTCAGGTAGTCGGCCCGGCCGAGCCCGGAGCCGTCGAACAGCTGCAGCGTGCTGGTGTCGAGGCCGTCGGCGGCGGCGGCGTCCATGATGGCGGCGGTGCCGGCCGCCCAGCTGCCGGTGCCGGTGGTCTTCGCGCCCATCGCCTTGGTCAGCGCCTCGGCGATCATGTTGTTGCTGAGCTTGAGGAACGGCGTCAGGATCTGCGACAGCGGCTGCGACTTGTGCGTCGCGACGACCTGCGCCGTGCTCGGTGTGGCCCGGTAGCGGGTCGGGCGCCGCACGGTGATTCCGTGCTGGCCGAGGTACTTCCGGAACAGCGAGGCCACCAGCCGGGTCGGCTCGTTCACCGTCGGCTGGGTCGCGTAGTTGCTCGCTCCCAGCGGAATCGATCCGGTGAGGTGGACGACGTTGCGGCCGTACTCGCGCACCCCGCGGATGGTTCGGGCCGAGTCGACGGCACCGGTGGTGGCGTCGTTGCGGATGTGGACGTAGCTGTTGCGCGGGGTCATCGTCACCCGTGGCCGGCCGCCCACATGGTCGGCCGGGAACACGTCGACCAGGACGGTGCCGGTGTCGCCGATGCGGTCGGGCGCGACGTTCAGCGCCGAGGTCTGCGCGGAGTAGTAGTACGGCTCGTCGTCCCACGACCAGAAGGGGGCCAGGCGCGCGGAGTCGAAGTAGGTGTCGTCTGCGACGAGCGCGCCGCGGACGACCCGGACGCCGGTGGCGGCGAGCTGCGCGGCCAACTTCTTGTACACCGACGCGGTGGCCATCGGGTCGCCGTAGCCCTTGAGGTAGATGTTGCCGTCGAGGACCTTGCCGTGCCGCCGTCCCCGCTCGGCGACGGTGGTGCGGAAGCGGAAGTCCGGCCCCAGGGTGTCCAGCGCCGCGGTCGAGGTGAACAGCTTGGCGTTCGACGCCGGGATGAGCCGTTGCGCGCCCTGCGCGTCGTAGAGGGTCCGGCCCGTGGCGGCGTCCCGGACGGTGAGCCCGTAGGACGTCCCCGACATGACGGAGGCGCCGAGGATCGAGTCGAGTTCGCTCGACAGCGGGGTGGCCGATGGCTGCGCGCCGCTGCTGCCGACGCCGGTCAGCGCCACGGTCATGACGACCGCGGCGGCGGTGGCGGTGGCGACGACCGCAACACCGCGCCGGAGGCGACGGCGGTGCGGGTTCGGGCTTCGGGTCATGGAAGTTCTCCTCCTCGGCAGGCCGGTCGGTGGAAAAACTTTACGATCAAATGGCCAGATTCGGCAATAACTTCCAGGAGAGTGGCAGACTTCCGAACATGCGATCGCGGGACGAGGTGGAGCTCCGGCGCCTGGCGCTGTCGTGCCTGCTGCTGGCCTGGGACGGGCCGCGACTGCCGGACTGGCTCGCCCGAGCGCTGGAGGCGGGTCTGGGCGGCGTGGTGCTGTTCGCCGGCAACGTCACCGACGGGGCGGCGCCCGAGGTCACCGCCGCGGCCCGGGCGGCGGCGGGGCGGGACGCCGTCGTCGCGATCGACGAGGAGGGCGGCCTGGTCACCCGGCTCGACGCCGCCCGCGGCAGCCGCTCGCCCGGCGCGGCCGCGCTCGGCCACCTCGACGACGTGGAGGTGACGCAGGCGGTCCATCGGGACCTTGCGCTGCGCTGCGCGGCGGCGGGGGTGACCCTGAACCTGGCCCCGGTGGCCGACGTCGCCGTCGACCCGCGCAACCCGGTGATCGGGCTGCGCGCCTTCTCCGCCGACCCGGCCGTGGCGGGACGGCACGTGGCCGCGGCGGTCCGCGGCATCCAGGGCACCGGGGTCGCCGCCTGTCTGAAGCACTTCCCCGGCCACGGCGCCACCTGCAGCGACTCGCACTTGGCGACGGCCGTGCTCGACCGCTCCCGCCGTGAGCTCGATGCGGTCGAGTTCGGGCCGTTCCGGGCCGGGATCGAGGCGGGCGCGCGGGCGGTGATGACCGGCCACCTGCACGCCCCGGCACTCGATCCGGACCGCCAGGCGACGGTGAGCCCGCGCATCACCCAGGAGCTGCTGCGCGGCGAGCTGGGCTTCGGCGGCACGGTGGTCACCGACGCACTCGAGATGGCCGCGCTCGCCGACACCGTGGGCATCGTGCCCGGCGTCGTCGCCGCCCTCGCCGCCGGCGCCGACTGCATCGAGACCGGCGCCGCGGCCCGCCCGGAGCTCGTCACCGACGTACCCGACGCTGTGGTGACGGCCGTGGCCGACAGGCGACTCACCCGCCAGCGGCTCACCGACGCCTCGCGCCGCACCGCCGCACTGGCGACTCCACCCCCGGTGCCCGCCGGACCCGCCGAGGCCGAGGAGCCCGACACCGTCTCACGCCGTTGCCTCGAGGTGCTCGGGGCCCTCCCTCAGCTCCGCGCCCCGCTGGTGATCGAGTGCCGGACGCCCGGCACGCTCGCCACCGGCCGGCTCCGCTGGGACCTCGGCGGCCGGCTCGCCGAGCTGCTGCCCGGCACCGAGGTTCTCCGGACGGAGCGCACGGTCCCGCTGCCCGCGGACGGGCGCCCGGTGGTGCTCGTGGTCAGCGACCCGCAACGCCGCGACTGGCAACAGCCCATGTTGGACGCCGTCGCGGGCCGCCCGGAGACGGTCGTGGTCGACGTCGGGTGGCCGCTCCAGCAACCGGACGCTCCGCTGGTACGCACCCGCGGCGTCACCCCGGGGCTGCTCGCCGCGGCGGCGGAGTTGCTGAGCGGCCGGGGCGGGCCGGCCTGACCTGCCGCGGGGGTCTGGCAGACTTGGCCGGTCATGTCCGCCTCGTCGACCAGCCGGCACTCCCGGGCACCGGTTCGGCGGGCCGGGCCGCCGAGCGGTGAGCGCCTGACCGGCCGGCGCGCCGCCACCGCAGCCCTGCTTGTGGTCCTGGTCGCCGGCGCTGTCGTCTACCTCGTCCTGGGCCGCAACCTCTGGTTCTACAGCGACGAGTGGGATTACATCGACGCCCGCCACCTCTCGGACCCCGCGGGCCTGTTCCGGGCGCACAACGGCCAGTGGCAGACGGTGCCGATCATCTTCTACCGGCTCCTCCTCCGCGTCACGGGGTTGCGGACGTACCTGCCCTACCTCGCCGCGATCGTGCTGGTCTACCTCGCCGTCTGCTACCTGCTCTACCGCGTGGCCCTCCGCGCCGGAGTCCGCCCGTGGCTGGCCGCCGCGGCGGTCGTGCCGTTGGTGTTCTTCGGCTACGCGTCGGAGAACGTCGTCTTCGCCGCGCAGCTGACCTACATGGGTTCGATCCTGTTCGGCCTCCTGCAGGTGCTGCTGGTCACCTCCCCGCGGCGTACCCGGGCTCACGACATCTGGTGCGTGGTGCTGGGCGTGCTCGCGCTGATGTGTTCCGACCTGGGCGTCGTCACCGCGGTCGTGGTGGCGGCGGTACTGCTGGTCGATCGCGGCTGGTGGGCGGCGGCGCGCCTCACCGTCGTGCCGGCGGGGG
Source organism: uncultured Actinomycetota bacterium (assembly GCA_963776855.1). GTDB lineage: Bacteria > Actinomycetota > Actinomycetes > Mycobacteriales > Jatrophihabitantaceae > Jatrophihabitans. The sequence goes on from CAVZOC010000009.1 coordinate 84,767, forward strand.
CCTTCCTCGTGTGGTGGCTCTCCGAGGGGACGACGGGACGGACCGATCTCGGCGAAACCCTCCCCTGGGTGGGCGCCGGTCTGCGGGCCACCGGCGAGCAGGTGAGCGGGCTCGGCGCGCTCGGCGTTCTGCTACTGGTCGCCGTTCTCATCGTGGGCCTCGGCGCGGCGAGCTCGCACCACGACCGGACGCGCCTGGGGATCGGCAGCGGCCTCCTGCTGGGCACGCTCGTGTTCCTGCTGCTGGCGGGCAGCCAGCGGGCGGCGGTCTTCGGCGTGAGCTCCGCGACCGCGCCCCATTACGTCGGTGTGGTCGCGGCCCTACTCATGCCGGTCGCTGCGATCGCGGTGGACGCGCTCTGGTCGACGGCCTGGCCCGCCGGGCTCCTCGCGCTGGTCATCGTGCTGCTCGGCGTGCCCCACGGCATCGCCGAGCTGTCCTCGGTGACCGACCGGGCGGCTCGCACCGAACAGGCAGAGGCCGTCGTCCTCGGCGCCCTGCGGCTCCCGGCCAGCCGCACCGCGCCGGCCGATATGCGCCCGTTCCCCGAGTCCACCGTGGCCCCCCTGGCCACCATCGGCTACCTGCGGCGGGCGCAGCGCGATCACGAGCTGCCTCCGATCCCGCGGCTCATGCCGCGCCAGAGACGCGCGGACCGGCTGCGGCTGTCGCTCTACCAGACCTCGGCGACGCATCCGGGCCGTAGTTGTCGCGAGGCCGACGGGTCCGTCGTCACCGTGGGGCCCGGCGCCAGGATCCGGATCGCGGGCGGACTCGTGAAGGTCGTGAGCCTGCGCGGCGCCACCCGCGGGATCGCCCTGTACTACAACCCGAACCGCGGGAATCTCCTCCGCGTCCTGCACGGCCGGTACGTCCTGCGGTTGTCGAGCTACGGGATCAACGGACCGGCGCTTCTGTGCGGCAACTGAGGGCGTCCGCGGAGGCGGAACGGCCCAGCCGGCCGACGACTGCCTCGTGCCGCCGTTCCAGGAACCGCTGCCAGTCGTAGCGGTCCGGGCACGCCCGGCGGGGGTGGGTGCGGCCGCACGGGGCGTGATTATCAGGAATAGACACGCGTACGTCGGTGCCAACGAGCGGGACGGACCTTCGAGCGGTTCCCCGGATCCGTCGTGGGCGCTACGGTCCGTCCATGACGGTCAAACTCGTGGTCCTGTACACCCAGCCCGACGACCCGGCGGCGTTCGACGAGCACTACCTCGGGGTGCACGGCCCCCTCGTGGACGCCATGCCCGGCGTGGAGCGCTGGGACAGTGCCCGGCTGGTCGCCGCCGCCGACGGTGGTGAGCAGACCTACTACCGTATGGCGGAGGTGTACTTCGCCGACCAGGCCGCCCTCGGCGCCGCGTTCGGCAGCGAGGAGGGCAAGGCGACCAAGGCCGACTACGAGCGGATCGCGCCTCCCGGCTCCCGAATGTTCGTCGCCGAGGTCGACTGACCCGGGCAACCCAGGCAACGTCGCTCACACCGGCCGTTCAGGCGGGTGTCAGCCGGGTAACCCTTTCGGGTACGACGCGTCGTCGAAGAGAGGGCAGGCCCAGGTATGACCGACACGATCTCCCACCGCCACCACGTCGTGGTGATCGGCTCGGGTTTCGGCGGGCTGTTCGCGGCCAAGAAGCTCAAGCGGGCGAACGTCGACGTCACGTTGATCTCGCGCACGCCGCACCACCTGTTCCAGCCGCTGCTCTACCAGGTGGCCACCGGGATCCTCTCCGAGGGCGAGATCGCCCCCACGACCCGGGCGATCCTCAAGCGCCAGGACAACGTCCGCACGCTGCTCGGCGAGGTCACGGACATCGACCTGCGGGCCCGCACCGTCACCTCGTTCGCCGGCGGCATGTACACCACCACCTCCTACGACTCGGTCATCGTCGCGGCGGGGGCGACCACCGGTTACTTCGGGCACGACGAGTTCGCCACCTACGCCCCCGGCCTGAAGTCCATCGACGACGCGCTGGAGCTGCGCAGTCGCATCTTCTCGGCGTTCGAGTTCGCCGAGCTGGAGCGCGCCGAGACCTCCCGCGAGGCGTGGCAGACCTTCGTGGTGGTCGGCGCCGGCGCCACCGGCGTCGAGATGGCCGGCCAGATCTCCGAACTGTCGCGGCGCACCCTCAAACACGACTTTCGGGCCATCGACCCGACCAAGACGCGCATCATCCTGGTCGACGCCCTCGACAGCGTGCTGGGATCGTTCGGCGATCGACTCTCGCACGGCGCCGCCGAGCAGCTCAAGCGACTGGGGGTCGAGGTCTGGCTCGGCGAGATGGTCGTCGACGTCGACTCGCAGGGCATCACCGTGGAGGACAAGAGCGGTCGCCGCACCGTCGTCCCCGCCCGCACCGTCGTCTGGGCCGCCGGGGTACAGGGGTCACCGCTGGCCAACTCGCTCGCCCAGCAGTCCGGCGCCGAGATGGACAAGGGCAACCGGGTCAAGGTGCAGCCGGACTGCACCCTGCCGGGCCACCCGGAGGCGTTCGTCATCGGCGACATGATGTCGCTGGAGGGCTGCCCAGGCGTCGCCCAGGTGGCGATGCAGCAAGGACGCTTCGCCGCCCGCCAGATCAGCCGCGGCGTGCAGGGCAAGGCCCGCCAGACGGAGTTCGACTACTTTGACAAGGGCAGCATGGCCACCATCAGCCGCTTCAAGGCGGTGGCGAACGTCGGCAGGCTGCGCTTCGGCGGGCTGCTGGCCTGGTTGCTGTGGCTGTTCATCCACGTCTTCTACCTCGTCGGGTTCAAGAACCGGCTCACGACCGTGCTGCACTGGGCGGTCAGCTTCCTGGGCCGGGGGCGCAGCGAACGCACCAGCACCGCGCAGCAGCGGGTCGGTCGCAACGCGGTCCACGCCACCGACATCCCGGACGACGCCGCCGCCAGCACCGGCGAGATGGTAGAGAAACGCAGTGAGGGTGACCGGACGGCGGCCAAGGCCGACCAGCACCCCCAACCGGTCCCGCGCGGTTGACGCGCTCGTTCTGTAGGAGTCATCGTTGCGCGCTTTCGCGTGCCCCCACTGCCGTAGCCTGCTGTTCTTCCAGAACGACACCTGCCTGACCTGCGACACCTCGGTCGGCTTCGACCGCGATGCCGGGGAACTGGTCGAGGTCGGGGACCGGCCCCGCTGCGCCAACGCCGGCGTGGCCTGCTGCAACTGGCTGGCCGAGCCCGGTGCGGCCGACGGCCTGTGCCACAGCTGCAGGCTGACCCGCACCCGACCCCCCGACGACGACACCGAGGCGCTGGCGGCGTTCGCGCGCACCGAGGCCGCGAAACGGCGGCTGATCTTCCAGCTGGACCACCTCGGCCTGCCGACCACGCCGCGCGCCGACGACCCGGAGCGCGGCCTGGCCTTCGACCTGCTCTCCAGCGCGGGCGAGCACGTCGTCACCGGCCACGCGAACGGTGTCATCACGATCGACCTCGCCGAGGGGCACGACCCCCACCGGGAGGCGATGCGGGTGATGCTCGGGGAGCCCTACCGGACCATGCTCGGTCACCTGCGCCACGAGATCGGGCACTGGTACTGGCTGCTCATGGTCGACGGCTCTCCCTACCTGGACCGGTTCCGGGACCTGTTCGGCGACGAGCGGGCCGACTATGCCGCGGCGCTGGAGGCGCACTACGCGCGGGGCACCGAGAACCACGACTGGGTGGGCACCCACGTCAGCCACTACGCCGCCGCCCACCCGTGGGAGGACTGGGCCGAGACCTTCGCGCACTACCTGCACATCCGGGACACGACGCAGACGGCCGCGGCCTGGGGCATCCGGGCCACCGGCCCGGACCTGGACCTCTCCCTGGCGTGGGACGCCGCCCTGGACGTCGACCCCGTCGAGGACGTGCACACCTTCGACGACCTCGCCCGCTCGTGGCTGGCGCTGAAGCTGGTGCTCAACCAGCTCAACCGCAGCATGGGCAAGGACGACCTGTACCCGTTCGTGCTCACCCCGGCCGTGCTGGACAAGCTGCGCTTCGCCCACAACGTCATCACCTCGCACCGGCCGGCCGACGACGAGGTTCCGGCGGGGGCGCCGTGACGGCGGGCCGGGTGCTGCGATCGCTGACGCCGTTGCTGGACACCGCGCTCGACCGCGCGATCGTCCCCGGCTACTCGCGGATCGGCTTCCGGTTGCGCCGCGGCTGGTGGGCCGAGGATCCGCGGCCCGACGCGCTCGCCGGCCACACGGTCGCGATCACCGGCGCCAACTCCGGGCTGGGCCGGGCCGCCGCCGTCGGGGCAGCCCGGCTCGGCGCGGCCGTCCGGATGCTGTGCCGTGACGAGCAGCGGGGCGAGGCCGCCCGGGCGGAGATCCTGGCCGCCGTCCCCGCGGCCGACGTGCGCGTCGACCGGTGCGATCTCAGCGATCTCGCGTCCGTCCGGGCGGCGGCCGACCGGCTCCGCGCCGAGCTGCCGGCGCTGCGCGGGCTGGTGCACAACGCCGGGGTGCTGCCGGCGGAGCGCACCGAGACCGGTGACGGGCACGAGCTCACCGTGGCCACCCACGTGCTCGGGCCGCACCTGCTGACCGAGCAGCTGCGCCCGCTGCTCGCGGCCGCGACGGATGCGCGGGTCGCGTTCGTCTCCTCCGGCGGGATGTACGCGCAGCGGCTGCGCATCGACGACCCGGAGTTCCACGAGGGCGAGTTCGACGGCACCGCCGCCTACGCCCGCACCAAGCGGATGCAGGTCGTGCTGGCGCAGCTGTGGGCGAAGCGGCTGGTGGACGACGGCGTGGCCGTGCATGCCATGCATCCCGGGTGGGCGGCGACCCCGGGCGTCACCGACTCGCTGCCGCGGTTCGCCACCCTCACCGCGCCGATCCTGCGCAGCGCGGAGCAGGGCGCCGACACCGTGGTATGGCTGCTCGCGGCCGAGGCCGCGGGGCGGAGCACCGGCCTGTTCTGGCACGACCGCCGCCCCCGGCCGACCTCCTACCTGCCGTTCACCCGCAGCAGCGACGCCGACGCCGAACGGCTCTGGGACTACTGCTCGGTCGCCACCCGCTGAGCGCAGAGCGCCGCCCCCACGACCCCGCTGCGCTCTGCGTCGGCGGAGACCCGGATCGGCGGCAGCTCGGCGCCGGCGACGCGGGCGCCGTCGTCGAACCACGGCGCGAACAGCTCCCACGAGGCCGCCATCGAACCGCCGACGACGAGCAGGTCGGCCCCGAACCCCGCGGTCGCCCGGGCCACCACCGACCCGAGCCCGGTCAGCGCCTCCCGCAGCACCGAGGCGGCGAGCGGGTCGCCGGAGCCGGCCGCCTCGCTGATCTCCCGCACGTCCGCGCCCGGATCGCCGCCGGCCCGCGCGAACGCCCGCCGGATCGCGCGGCGGGACATCACGTCCTCCAGCGGCCGGCCGCCGACGGTGGCGTGGTGGATGCGTCCGCCGCGGGGGAAGCCCGGGTCGGCGACGCGGCCGTCGCTCAGCCACCCGGAGCCCACCCCGGTGCCGAGGGTGATGGCGGCCAGCCGGGGCACGCGCTGCCCGGCCCCGGCGCGCCACTCGCCCAGCGCGAAGGCGTCCGCATCGTTGACGAAGGCCACCCCGGCCTCCAGGCCGGAGCGCAACGCGGCGCCGACGTCCACGCCGTGCAGGGCGGCGAACTTGCCCACCGACGCGTCGAACAGCGCCACCCCGGCCTCGTAGTCGAAGGGGTCGGGCACGGCCACGCCCCAGGTGGTGCCGGCGGGGGCGTTCACCTCGCGGGCGGCGGCGAGCATCGTGCCCAGCAGGTGCTCGGCCCCGGCGTCGGCGTCCAGCGGTCGGCGGCGCGAGGTCGGCACGCTCCACCCGTCGGTCTCCACGAGGGCCGCGGCGACGTGGGTGCCGCCGAGCTCGAGGACCGGGACGGTGGTCACTGCGCCTCGCGGTACTCCCGCAGCAGGCCCCGGCTGATGATCGTCTTCTGGATCTCCGAGGTGCCCTCGCCGATCAGCAGGAACGGCGCCTCGCGCATCAGCCGCTCGATCTCGTACTCCTTGGAGTAGCCGTAGCCGCCGTGGATGCGGAAGGACTCCTGGGTGACCTCGGCGCAGTACTCGCTGGCCAGCAGCTTGGCCATGCCCGCCTCGACGTCGTTGCGCTCGCCGCGGTCCTTGAGCCGGGCGGCGTTGACCATCATCAGGTGGGACGCCTCGACCTTGGTGCCCATCTCGGCCAGCTTGAAGGCGATGGCCTGGTGGTCGGCGATCTGCTTGCCGAAGGTCTTGCGCTGCTGGGCGTAGGCGGCGGCGAGTTCGAAGGCCCGGATCGAGATGCCGCAGGCCCGGGCGGCGACGTTGACGCGGCCGACCTCGACGCCGTCCATCATCTGGTAGAAGCCCTTGCCGCGGCCGTTCTCCTCGCCGCCGAGGATCGCGTCCCTGGGCACCCGGACGCCGTCGAGGATCATCTCGGTGGTCTCGACGCCCTTGTAGCCCATCTTGTCGATCTTGCCGGGGATGGTGAGGCCCGGCCGGGTCTCCCCGAAGCCCGGCTCCTTCTCCACCAGGAAGGTCGTCATGTTCTTGTGGGGAGGGGCCTCCTCGCCACTGGGAACGCCGCCGTCCTTGACGAGGGTGGCGACCACGCTGGAGCCGGCGCCGTTGGTCAGCCACATCTTCGAGCCGTCGAGGATGTAGTCGTCACCGTCGGGCGTGGCGCGAGTCTTGATGGCCGAGACGTCGGAGCCGAGATCGGGCTCGCTCATCGAGAACGCCCCGCGCACCTCGCCGGTCGCCATCTTCGGCAGCAGCCGCTGCTTCTGCTCCTCGGTGCCGTGCTGCTGCAGCATGTAGGCCACGATGAAGTGGGTGTTGATGACGCCGGACACCGACATCCAGCCCCGCGCGATCTGCTCGACCACGAGCGCGTAGGTCAGCAACGACTCACCGAGCCCGCCGTACTCCTCGGAGATCATCAGGCCGAACAGGCCCATCTCCTTCATGCCCTCGACGATCGCCTCGGGGAACTCGTCCTTGTGCTCGAGGTCCGTGGCGTGCGGCAGGATCTCCTTGTCGACGAACGTCTTCACCGCCGAGAGGATCTCGGTCTGGACGTCGGTGAGGCCGGCGGTCTGGGCGAGACGGGCCATGGGCGATCCCTTCGCGAGCGAGCCGCCCTCGCGGCGGCCCGTGTCGGCAGAGTGTCGCGCCAGTATCTCCCGGGGCCTCCGCGGCGGCAGCCGGACGGCCCCGGACGTGACGTAGCTAGCACTGCCGCGCCGCACCGCAGCACCGCATCAGCGGGCGGCGGCGAGCACCTCCGAGGTGGGTCGCGGCCCCCGCCGCAGCCCGGCGACCAGGCCCCGCCGCAGCCCGCGCAACAGCACCCGCCGCTGCCGGGACGCCGCGACGGTGCGCCCCCACCGCACGGCGGTCGCCCCGGTGTAGAGGACCCGCTCCCACGGCGCGAGCGACCGGCTGCGGGTCAGCGTCCACACCTTGTTGCGGACCTCGAAGAAGAACCGCTCACCCGGGTCGACGGTCGTCCCCCCGAAGGTCTTGGTCTTGTGCACCACCAGGCTGTCGGGGCACAGCAGCCCCGGGGCCTCGCGCAGCAGTCGGGTCGTGTACTCGAAGTCGTCGTTCCACAGGAAGTACTCGGCGACCGGCAGCGCCTGCCCCCGGGCGCGCGCCGCGTCGACGAGGATCGACACGAACGACGCCGAGCGGATCGGTATGCACCCGGCCCGCTCGGCCGCGCGCCGCTCCGCGGCCCGGCAGAACGGTTTGGGCCGCGGCGTGTTCATCGGGTGGTCCCGCCCGTCGGTCCAGACGACGCGGCTGGCCACCACCGCGGGAGTGCGCGTGGACGCCGCCCGCGCCGCGAGCAGCGCCGCCAGGGCCCCGGGCTCGGGCACGGTGTCGTCGTCCATGAGCCAGATCGCGTCGGCGTCCAGTTCCTGGGCGGCGCGGATCCCGGCCGCGAAACCGCCGGCGCCGCCGGTGTTGACGGTGAGGGCCAGCAGCCGGACGGCGGGGAACGCCTCGCGGACCGCGTCGCCGCTGCCGTCGGTGGAGGCGTTGTCGACGACGACCACCGCGTCCGGCGGCCGGGACTGCCCCAGCAGGGCCGTCAGCGACTCCAGCAACAGCTCACGGCGGTTGTAGGTGACGACCACCGCCACCGTGTGCTCGCCGCTCACCGGGACCCGCGGCCGGACCGGGACCGGCGCCAGCGGTTGACGGCGTCCCAGTACACCTGCCGGGCGCGGTGCACGGTCATGCTCGACTGGCTGGCCCGGATCACGGCCCGCTTGAGGGCGCCCACCGGCTCCTCCCCCGGGGGCACGGCGGCGCCGCTGCCGTCCGCCGGGGCCTCGCCGGCCGGGGCCGTGACCGCCATCGGCACCCCCTCCCGCTCGGCCGCCCGGCGCAGCAGCGTCACGATGCTGGCGACGGCGGCGTCCAGCTGCCGCTCGAGGCCGGAGTCGTCCGGGTGCCCCCGCTGGTCCGCGGCCGGCGGGCGCCGGTGCAGTTCGGCCAGGTCGCCGACGACGTCGTACCCGGACGCGGCCAGCGTCGCGACCAGCCCCTCGGCGTACCCGGCGGCCCATTCGTCGCGGGCGGCGGGCAGCTGGAGCCGGCCCGAGCCGGCGCGGGTGGCGAGGGCGTCGTGCGCCACGAAGGCCTTGACGTGGCGCTGGTAGAACCAGTCCGGCACGCCGTCCGGGAGCGCGTGGTTCACCTTGCGCAGCACCTCGGTCTCGGCCAGGCCGAGCGACGTGTTGGACGGCGGCACCGCGGCGCCGAGCTCGCCCGCCTCGACACCTAGGACGCCGGCGAAGCGCCGCCACAGCAGGTCCCGGGGCCCGCCGCTCGGCGGCACGGTGATGACGTGAATGCGCTCCGGCGGCACGTGCTGCCGCCAGCTCTCGAGGATCGCGGCGGTGTCGTGCACCTGCCAGAACCACCACGCGCGCCGCTCGGGCGACGGGTACTCATGGTCGATGACGTCGCCGAGCCAGCCGTCCCAGCCCCGGCCGTTGCGGTGCTTGACCGTCTCCTGCCATTCGGCCGGGAGCAGCGAGCCCATGTCGCGGACGGTCAGCACCACGTGCAGCTCGGCCCCGGCCAGGCTCTCGGCCGCGCGGCGCACCTGTTCCGGGGACGCGGCGCAGAGCAGTTCGTGGGACAGCACGGCCGCGCGCGGCGCCCGGGAGGCCAGCGCCGCGAGCCGGCGCCAGCTGCCCGCGTTCGGGCCGGCCGGGTCGTTGGGGTCCTGGGGGACCTCACGCAGGTCCTGGGCGGCGCGCCAATGGTCGATCCGGGCCGCGCCGGGCAGCACGAGGCCGTCCTGCTCCAGGGTGTGACGGTGGGCCCACAGGATGTCCTGCAGGTAGGTCGTGCCGGTCTTCGGCTCGCCGATGTGCAGGAAGACCCGTGACCGTCGTTCCACCACACACCTCCCTCGCAGCCCGGCCCGGCCGGCGCGGAGCGCCGCCGAGGCACCCTAACGCGGCCGGCTGTGGGCCCGGACCACCCGCGTGCCTCTGTTAACCTGGGGTCTCGCCAGCAAGGGTGCGGTCCTGCGAGGACACCACCTCGACGCGGAACCGAGACGGAGGACGCGGTGCCCGAGCCGTTCGCGCTCCTCCTGCCCGTGTTCGACGGCGCCGACGCCGGTCAGCTGGTCGAGTCCTTCCGCAGTGCGGTGGACGAGCAGACCCTGCGCCCGGACCAGGTCGTCATCGTGCGCGACGGCCCGGTGCGCCCCGAGCTGGCCGACGTCCTCGACCGGCTGCAGGCCGACAGTCCGGTGCCGGTCACGCTGGTGCCGCTGGAGCGCAACGGCGGGCTGGGACCGGCCCTGGACGCGGGGCTGGCCGCCAGCCGCTACGACGTCGTCGCCCGGCAGGACGCCGACGACATCGCCATGCCGCACCGGTTCGCGACGCAGCTGCCGCTCATCGAGGGCGCCGACATCGTCGGCGCCGGGCTGCTGGAGTTCGGCGCCTCGACCGACGAGATCGTCGGCCGCCGCGTCCCGCCGGTCGAGCCGGCCGAGATCCGCCGTTACGCCCGGCTGCACGACCCGTTCAACCACCCGACGGTGGTCTACCGCCGTCAGGCGGTGCTGGCAGCCGGCGGCTACGGCGACCTCCCGCTGATGGAGGACTACTGGCTGTTCGCCCGGATGCTCGACGGCGGCGCCGAGCCGGTCAACGTGGCCGAGCCGCTCGTCTACTACCGCGTGGGCTCGGGCGCCTACCAGCGGCGCGGCGGCACCGGCCTGCTGCGCTCCGAGCTGGAGCTGCAACGACGACTGCGGGCCCGCGGGTTCACCACCCGGACGCAGTACCTGCGCAACGTGGCCGTGCGCGGCGGCTACCGCCTGGTGCCCTGGTGGCTGCGCCGCGCGCTCTACCGCGCCGTCGTGGCGACCCGCTTCGACCGGCGCCCCTCCTCCCGTGCCCCCCGCCCGACGAGCCCCCACCCACCTCCGACCGAGGACGACATGCCACACCGCGACACCACCCCCAGCCGCCGCACCACCGCCCCCGGTCAGGGCGCGGCATGAGCCCCGACCTCGTCGTCGTCGGCTCCGGCTTCTTCGGCCTCACCGTCGCCGAGCGCTGCGCCACCCAGCTCGGGCTCACCGTCCGGGTCATCGACCGCCGCGACCACATCGGCGGCAACGCCTACAGCGAGCCGGAGCCCACCACCGGGATCGAGGTCCACCGCTACGGCGCGCACCTGTTCCACACCTCGAACGCCCGCGTCTGGGAGTACGCCAAGCAGTTCACGACCTTCACCGGCTACCAGCACCGCGTCTACAGCAACCACGCCGGCCAGGTCTATCCGCTGCCGATCAACCTCGGCACCATCAACCAGTTCTTCGACGCGGCCTACAGCCCGGACGAGGCCCGCGAGCTGATCCGGCAGCAGGCCGCCGAGCTGGGCGACAAGGAGCCGGAGAATTTCGTCGAGAAGGGCATCTCGCTCATCGGGCGGCCGCTGTACGAGGCGTTCATCGCCCACTACACGGCCAAGCAGTGGCAGACCGATCCCGAGAAGCTCTCCGCCGACATCATCAGCCGGCTGCCGGTCCGGTACACCTACGACAACCGGTACTTCAACGACACCTACGAGGGCCTGCCCACCGACGGCTACACCGCCTGGCTGCAGCGAATGGCCGACCACCCGAACATCACCGTCGAACTGTCGACCGACTTCGAGCAGATCCGCGACAACGTGGTGGGCCAGGTCCCGGTCGTCTACACCGGGCCCCTCGACGCCTACTTCGACAACGTCGAGGGCGCGCTGGGCTGGCGGACACTCGACTTCGAGATGGAGGTCGTCGGCACCGGGGACTTCCAGGGCACGCCGGTGATGAACTACCCGGACGAGGACGTGCCGTTCACCCGGATCCACGAGTTCCGCCACTTCCACCCCGAGCGGACGCACTACCCGTCCGACCGGACGGTGATCATGCGGGAGTTCTCCCGCTTCGCGGAGCGCGGAGACGAGCCGTACTACCCGATCAACTCCACCGAGGACCGTGAGCGGTTGCTGAAGTACCGCGAGCTCGCCGGCCGCGAGCGTGGTGTGCTGTTCGGCGGCCGCCTCGGCACCTACCAGTACCTGGACATGCACATGGCTATCGGATCGGCGCTCTCGATGTTCGACAACCAACTCCTTCCCCACTTCCGCGACGGCGAGCAGCTCGCGGGGATGACCCGATGAGCGACCTGCGCGTCCTGCAGCGGGTCGTCTTCCCCGACCGCAGCGACCTCGACGTCGTCCCGCTCTACGTCGAGACCGACCTCGATCGCGGCGCCGGCCGCCGGGAGGACGACAAGGAGAAGACCGACGAGACGCGTCGTCAACGCCGCGGCGGGCGAGACCCAGACCGCGATCCGGTTCGGCCGGTCGAACGGCCCGGGTGACATCGCGTCCCGCCGCAGCGCCACGATCGCCGGCGGCAAGCGGGTGTCGTTCGGGACCTACTTCAACGCCTTTCCCGCCAGCTACTGGAAGCGCTGGACCGAGATCGAGTCGGTGATGCTGCGGCTCAAGGTCGAGGGCGAGTGCACCGTGCTGGTGTACCGCTCCACCGCCCGCGGCCGCAGCCATCCCGTCCAGTCGGTCCGCGTCGAGGCCGGGGAGCCCGGCGAGGTCGAGCTGACGCTGCCGCTCAACCAGTTCATCGACGGCGGCTGGTACTGGTTCGACATCGCCGCCGCCGCCCGCGACGTCGAGCTGGTCGCGGCCGAGTGGGCGGCGCAGACCGAGCGCCGGCGCCAGGGCATGCTCAGCATCGGCATCACCACCTTCAACCGGCCCGACTTCTGCGTCGACGGCCTGCGGGTGCTGGGCTCGTCCCCCGACGTCCTCGACATCGTCGACACGATCTACGTCGTCGACCAGGGCACGCAGCGCGTCGCCGACCACCCCGAGTACGCCGAGGCCATCAAGGGCCTCGACGGACAAGCTGCAGGTCATCGTCCAGGGCAACCTCGGCGGCTCCGGCGGCTTCAGTCGCGCGATGGACGAGACGGTGGCGGCGGGGACGAGCGACTACGTCCTGCTGCTCGACGACGACGTGGTCACCGAGCCGGAGAGCATCGCTGCGCGCGGCGACGTTCGCCGACCTCGCCCGACGGCCGACCATCGTCGGCGGTCACATGTTCAGCCTCTACGACCGCTCGGTGCTGCACGCCTTCGGCGAAAGCGTCGCGCGCTACAACTGGTGGTGGGGCTCGGCGCCGAACACCCGGTCCGAGCACGACTTCGGCCGGCAGAGCCTGCGGCACACGCCCTGGCTGCACCGGCGGGTCGACGTCGACTACAACGGCTGGTGGATGTGCCTGCTGCCGGTGTCGGTCGTCCGGGAACTCGGGCTGTCGCTGCCGGTGTTCATCAAGTGGGACGACGCCGAGTACGGGCTGCGGGCCTCCGAGGCCGGCTACCCCACCGTCTCGATGCCGGGCGTGGCCGTCTGGCACGTGCCGTGGCAGGACAAGAACGACGCGCTCGACTGGCAGGCCTACTTCCATCTCCGGAACCGGCTCGTGGCCGCGCTGCTGCACTCGCCGTACCCGCACGGCGGCAGCATCGTCACGGAGAACCTCCAGTTCCAGCTGCGTCACCTGCTCTCGATGCAGTACTCCACCGCGGAGCTGCGGCTCATGGCGGTCCGAGGACGTGCTCTCGGGGCCGGATCACCTGCACCGGGAGCTGCCGGGCAAGCTGGGCGAGCTGCGGGCGATGCGCAGCGAGTACAGCGACTCCACGATGCGCCCGGACCCCGAACAGTTCCCGACCGTGAAGCGGCGCAAGCCGCCGAAGCGGGGCAAGGAGCCCACCTCGCCGGCGAACAAGCTCGACCTCATGGTGCGCGCGGCGCTCGGCGCCGTACGCCAGGTCCGGCCGACGCACGAGCACGGCCGGCACCACCCCGAGATCGCGGTACCGAGCCAGGACGCCGAGTGGTGGGCGCTGGCCAACGTCGACAGCGCGCTCGTGTCCAGCCCCGACGGCACCGGCACGGCCTGGTACCAGCGCGACAGCGAGCAGTTCCGAGGCATGTCCGTGCGCAGCGCCCAGGTGTTCGGCCGGCTGTGGCGGGAGTGGAACCAGCTGGCGCAGCAGTACCGCGCCGCCGCGCCGGAGTTCACGTCCTCGGCGAGCTGGCGGGCCACCATCGAGGCCACCACGCCGAACGACGCCGGCGGCTGACATGCAGGTGCGCGGCAGCGTGGCGCCCGGCTTCGAACGCGTCCAGGACGCCTTCGAGCGCAACTTCGCCGAGCGCCGCGAGCTCGGCGCCGCGTGCTGCGTCTACACCGGCGGGCGAGCGGTCGTCGACCTGCAGGCCGGCAGCGTCGATGAGGCCGGCACCGCCGAGTACGGCCCGGAGACGCTGCAGCTGGTCGCCTCGGTGACCAAGGGAGCGCTGGCGATCTGTGCCCTGCGGCTGGTGCAGCGCGGCGAGCTGGACCTGGACGCCCCGGTCGCGCACTACTGGCCGGAATTCGGCGGCGCCGGCAAGGACGACCTGCCGGTCCGGTGGCTGCTGTCCCACCGCGCCGGCCTGCCCGCCGTCGACACCCCCGTGACCCTCGACGACGTCGTCGCCTGGGACCCCGCGGTCGCGAAGGTGGCGGCCTCGGCGCCGGCCTGGCCGCCGGGCTCCGCCCACGGCTACCACGCGGTGACCTACGGCTGGCTGGTCGGCGAGGTGCTGCGGCGGGTCACCGGCTCCCGGCCGGGCCGGCTGATCGCCGACGAACTCGCCGCCCCGCTGGGGCTCGACCTCTACTGCGGGCTGCCGGACTCCGAGCGGGGCCGGCTCAGCCCGCTGTACCCCCTGCCGCCGCCGCCCGAGGGGGCCCGGCTCGACGAGCTCACCGCGCGGCTGCGCGACCCGAACAGCCTGGCGGCGCGGGCCTTCCTCGTCGCGGACGGGCTGATGGGGTGGGTCAACGAGCCACGGCTGCTCGCGGCCGAGCTGCCGTCGGTCAACGGCGTGGCGACCGCGCACGCGATCGCCCGGATGTACGCCGCCTGCCTGGGCGCCGTCGACGGGGTGCGACTGCTGGAGCCGGAGACGGTGGCCGACGCCGTCGTCGAGCAGTCCGGCGGCGACGACGCCGTCCTGGGCTACGAGACCCGCTTCGGGCTGGGTTTCCAACTGTCGGCGCCGTTCCGGCCGATGGCCGGTCGCAGCTCGTTCGGCCACTACGGGCTCGGCGGATCGGTCGGCTTCGCCGACCGTGCCTTCGAGTTCGCCTTCGGGTACACCGTCAACCGGATGGGCCCCGGCACGCCGTCCGACCCGCGATCCGACGCGTTGATCGAGGCCGTCCTCACCTGCCTCTAGCGCCGCGGCCTCGACGACGGTGGGCGGCTGCTAGCGTCCGCCACGCCACCACCCGGCCGCCGGACACCCCGGCGCCAGAGAGGGAGATCGATGCGCACCGCGAAGGACTTCTTCACCCCGCTGGCCGTCGGCGCCCCCGCGCCGCTGCGGGAAATCCCGCCGCGTCCGTCCCGCGCGATCCACTTCTTCGACCCGAGCAATCAGAAGATGGCCGGCAAGGTGCCGGACATGGTCGGCACCGTCGACGTGCTGCTGGGCAACCTCGAGGACGCGGTCAAGGCCGAGAACAAGGACGCCGCCCGGCAGGGCCTGGTGGACGTCGCGAAGGCGACCGACTTCGGCCCGACCCAGCTGTGGACCCGCGTCAACGCCCTGGACTCTCCCTGGGTGCTGGACGACCTCACCACGCTGGTCACCGAGATCGGCCACAAGCTCGACGTGATCATGGTGCCGAAGGTGCAGGGCGCCGAGGACATCCACTACGTCGACCGGCTCGTCGCGCAGCTCGAGGCCCGCGCGAAGCTCGAGCGGCCGATCCTGCTGCACGCGATCCTCGAGACGGCCCGCGGCGTGGCGAACATCGAGGAGATCTGCGGGTCCTCCCCGCGCATGCAGGGTCTCTCGCTCGGCCCCGCCGACCTCGCCGCCGACCGCCGGATGAAGACGACCCGGGTAGGTGGCGGCCACCCCGGCTACCTGGTCCGCCAGGACCCGCCCGACGGTGACGTCGAAGCGCAGCGGCCGACCTACCAGCAGGATCTCTGGCACTACACCATTGCCCGCATGGTCGACGCCTGCGCGATGCACGGCATCTACCCGCACTACGGGCCGTTCGGCGACATCGCTGACGTGGTCGCCTGCGAGGACCAGTTCCGCAACGCCTACCTGCTCGGCTGTGTCGGCGCGTGGAGCCTGCACCCCAAGCAGATCGCGATCGCCAAGAAGGTGTTCAGCCCCAGCGTCGAGGACGTCAAGCACGCCCGCCGCGTCGTCGCCGCCATGGGCGACGGCACCGGCGCGGTCATGCTCGACGGCAAGATGGAGGACGACGCCTCGACCAAGCAGTGCCTGGTGATGGTCGAGCTGGCCGAGCAGCTGGCGGCCGTCGACCCGGAGCTCAAGGCCCAGTACGACGCGATCGAGGTCTCGTGAGCGACAACAGCGCCACCTTCCGCCCCCGCCGCTCGGTGCTCTACATGCCGAGCTCGAACCCGAAGGCGCTGGAGAAGGCGAAGGGCCTCCCGGCCGACGCCATCATCTTCGACCTCGAGGACGCCGTGGCGCCGGATGCCAAGCCGAGCGCGCGGGAAGCCGCGGCCGCCGCGGCCGCGAGCGGCGAGTACGGCCGGCGCGAGCTGACCATCCGGGTCAACGCGATCGGCACCGAGTGGCACGACGACGACCTCGTCGCCGCCGCGCAGGCAGGCCCCGACGGCGTCGTGGTGCCGAAGGTCAACAGCGCCGACGAGGTGCACGCCCTCGTCGCGGCGCTGGAGAAGGCCGGGGCGCCGGAACGCACGAAGCTCTGGGCGATGATCGAGACCCCCGTGGCGATCCTGCGGGCCCACGAGATCGCCGCCGCCTCCGACCGGCTGGCCTGCTTCGTCATGGGCACCAACGACCTGGTCAAGGAGCTCTACGCCGAGCACGTGCCCGGGCGCGCGCCGGTGCTGACCAGCCTGTCGCTCGCGCTGCTCGCCGCCCGCGCCGCCGGGGTCGCGATCCTCGACGGCGTCTACAACAACGTCAAGGACGCCGAGGGCTTCGCCGCCGAGTGCCGGCAGGGGCGGGAGTTCGGCTTCGACGGCAAGACGGTCATCCACCCGGGCCAGGTCGAGGCCGCGAACGAGGCGTTCTCGCCCTCCGAGCAGGCGATCGAGGACGCCCGCGGGATCCTGCAGGCGTGGGAGGCCGCCGACGGCTCCGGGGTCGTCACCTACAACGGCCGCATGGTCGAGAACCTGCACGTCGAGTCCGCCCGCCGTACCCTCGCCATCGCCGAGGCCATCGCCGCGCTGGGGTGAGCCGGTGACCACGAACGGGAGGCGGCGATGAGCACAGGGGATCGGGTGTTCGTGGCCCGGCTCGCCGGAATGCAGGTCTTCGACCCGTCCGGCGACCTGCTCGGCCGGGTCCGGGACGCCGTCACCATGCTGCGTCCCGACCGGCAGCCGCCCCGGCTGCTCGGCCTGGTGGTCGAGGTGGCGCAGCGGCACCGCATCTTCGTGCCCATGGGTCGGGTGACCCGGATCGAGCCGCGCCAGGTGGTGCTGGCCTCGGGCACGGTGAACATGCGCCGCTTCGAGCGCCGCCGCAACGAGATCCTGGTGCTGGCCGAGCTGCTGGACCGCACCGTCACCGTCCGCGAGGACGGCCGCCGGGCCACGTTGGCCGACGCCGGGATGGAGCGCACCCGATCGCGGGACTGGGTGATCGCGCGGCTGGCGATCCGGACCGTCCCCACCGGCTTCACCCGGCGCCGCGGCCAGCTGCTGCAGGTCGACTGGGACGAGGTCGACGGCCTGGCCCTCACCGAGTCGCAGCAGGGCACCGACGCGGTGCTGGCGATGCTGTCGGAGCTGCGGCCGGCGGACGTGGCGTCCGCCTTGGCCGACATGCCGGCCAAGCGGCGGCTGGAGATCGCGACCGCGCTCGACGACGAGCGGCTGGCCGACGTGCTGCAGGAGATGTCCGAGGACGAGCAGGTGGAGCTGGTCCGGCAGCTGGCCGACGAGCGGGCCGCCGACGTGCTCGGCGCCATGGACGACGACGACGCCGCCGACCTGCTCGGGGACATGCCGACCGCCGACCAGCAGCGGCTGCTGGAGCTGATGGAGCCGGCCGAGGCGGAACCGGTGCGGCGGCTGATGACCTACGCCGACTACACCGCCGGCGGCCTGATGACCACCGAGCCGGTGATCATGCCGCCGGACGCCACCGTCGCCGAGGCGCTCGCCAGCATCCGCAACCCCGAGCTGTCGCCCGCCGTGGCCGCCCAGGTCTACGTCGTCCGCCCGCCGCAGGCCACGCCGACCGGCCGCTTCCTCGGCACCGCGCACGTGCAGCGGCTGCTGCGGGAGCCGCCGTCGGAGCTGGTCAGCGGCGTCTGCGTGAAGGACACCGGGGCGCTGCGCCCGGACGCGTCGATCGAGGACGTCACCAAGCACCTGGCCACCTACAACCTGGTGGCGGTCCCGGTCGTCGACGAGCACGAGCGGTTGCTCGGCGCGGTGTCGGTCGACGACGTCCTCGACCACCTGCTGCCCGAGAACTGGCGCGACGAGCGGGATTCGCCCCCGGTGAGCCATGGCTGAGCCCCGTTCCCGCCTGGACCAGCCCCGCTCGGCGCGGCGCCGGCCGGAGCTGCACGTCGACCCCGAGACGTTCGGGCAGGTCACCGAGAAGATCGCGCGCTTTCTGGGCACCGGCCGGTACCTGGCGATCCAGACGATCTTCGTGATCGTGTGGATCAGCTTCAACATCGCCGCGGTGGCGCTGCGCTTCGACCCGTACCCGTTCATCCTGCTGAACCTGGCGTTCTCCACCCAGGCCGCCTACGCGGCCCCGCTCATCCTGCTGGCCCAGAACCGGCAGGACGACCGCGACCGTGTCCAGTACGAGGCCGACCGGGACGAGGCCCGGCAGTCGAAGGCGGACCTGGACTACCTGGCCCGCGAGATCGCCGCGCTGCGGATGGCGCTCGGCGAGGTCGCCACCCGCGACTTCCTGCGCTCGGAGCTGCAGCGGGTCGAGGAGCGCTTCGAGGAGTTGAAGCCGGAGGCGAAGGCCTCGAAGAAGGAGCGCCGCCGCCGGGAGCACGACTCATCCGAGCAGTCGTAGCAGCGCCGCGGTCACCGCGGCGGGGGCGCGTCACTCCCCGACGGTGCGGCCGAGCAGGTCCGCGAGCACCTGCAGCTCCTCGTTGCTGTAGTGCGACACCCAGTGCTCCCAGACCCCGTTCAGGTGGACCGGGGCCGCGCGCCGCAGCGCCGCCCGTCCCCCCGCGGTGATCACGGTGAACGTGCCGCGGGCGTCGTCCCGGGCGGGCTCGCGCCGGACGTACTCCTCGGCCTGCAGCCGGTCGACGAGGCGGGTCAGCCCGGAGCGGGACAGCAGCACGCGGTCGGCCAGCTCGGCCATCCGCAGCCGGCCGCCGGGCGCCTCGGCCAGCTGCAGCAGGACGTCGTACCAGCCGAGCGGCATGCCGGCCGCGGCCAGCTCCCGCTCCAGCTTCCGGACGACGGCGGTGTGGGAGCGCAGGAACGTCCGCCAGGCCGCGACCCGCCAGTCCGTGGGCCGCAGCGCCGGCGCGGGGCGGGCGGCGGGAGTCACACGGCGCATCCTACGTACCATCGAGGGCGTGCCACAGCAGATCGAAGCCGCCGTCCGTGACGCCCTCGCCGGTGTCGATGATCCCGAGATCCGCAAGCCGATCACCGAACTCGGGATGGTCGACGACGTCGCCGTGTCCGAGGACGGGCGGGTAGCCGTCCGCGTCCTGCTGACCGTCCCGGGCTGCCCGATGAAGGAGACGCTCACCCGGGAGGTCACCACCGCCGTCTCGGCGGTCGAGGGGGTCAGCGGCGTCGACGTCGAACTCGGGGTGATGACCGACCAGCAGCGCACCGCACTGCGGGAGCAGCTCAAGGGTGACGCCCCGGCCAACGAGATCCCGTTCGCCCAGCCGGGCTCGCGTACCCGCGTGTACGCCGTGGCCTCCGGCAAGGGCGGCGTCGGCAAGTCGTCGGTGACCACGAACCTCGCGGTCGCACTGGCCCAGCAGGGCCTGTCGGTCGGGGTGGTCGACGCCGACATCTACGGTTTCTCGGTGCCGCGCATGCTCGGCGTCACGACGAAGCCGACGCAGGTCGAACAGATGATCATGCCGCCGGTGGCGCACGACGTGAAGGTCATCTCGATCGGCATGTTCACGCCCGGCAACGCGGCGGTCGTGTGGCGCGGGCCGATGCTGCACCGCGCGCTGCAGCAGTTCCTGGCCGACGTGTTCTGGGGCGAGCTGGACGTGCTGCTCATGGACCTGCCGCCGGGCACCGGCGACATCGCGATCTCGGTCGCCCAGCTTGTGCCCTCGGCCGAGTTGCTGGTCGTCACGACACCGCAGCTCGCGGCCCGCGAGGTCGCCGAGCGGGCGGGCTCGATCGCCCTGCAGACCCACCAGCAGATCGTGGGCGTCGTGGAGAACATGAGCTGGCTGGAGATGCCGGACGGCACCCGCATGGAGTTGTTCGGCGAAGGTGGCGGCCAGGCCGTGGCCGACTCGCTCGCGGCCTCCACCGGCACCCGCGTCCCCCTGCTCGGTCAGGTCCCGATCGACCAGAAGGTGCGCGAGGGCGGGGACGCCGGTCAGCCGGTCGTGCTGACCGACCCCGACTCCTCTGCCGCGGTGGCGCTGCGGTCGGTGGCCGACGCGTTGGCCGCCCGGTCGCGCAGCATCGTCGGTCGGTCGCTGGGGCTCACGCCGGCCCAGTGACGGGCGGGCGTCAGGCGTGACGCAGCGCGGCGAGCGCCTCGGCGATCGGGGTGTCGCCGCTCACCAGCTCGAACTGGGCGCCGATGGTGGCCGGCTCCCCGAGACAGGCGGCGAGCACGGCCGCGACGTCGGCCCGGGGGACCTGACCCCGCCCGGTCGATGCCGCGATGCGCACCCGGCCGGTGCCGGGGTCGTCGGTCAACCCGCCCGGCCGGACGATCGTCCAGTCGAGGTCGCGGTCGCGCACGGCGGCGTCGGCCTCGCTCTTGGCCCGCAGGTAGATCTGGAAGACCTCCTGGGACTCCGCGTCGAAGGAGTCCGCCCCGATGGCCGAGACCATCAGGTAACGGCGGACGCGGGCCTGGACGGCCGCGTCGGCCAGCTTCCCGGCGCCGTCGCGGTCGAGCGTCCACTTGCGCTCGGGGCCGCTCTTGGGGCCCGCTCCGGCGGCGAACACCACCGCATCGGCCCCCTCGAGCACCGGGACGAGATCGTCGGCGCCGTGGAGTTCGAGGTCGAACTCCGTGGCCTCGCCGCCGGCGGCGACGACGTCCGACTCGTGGTCGGGGTTGCGGATCAGCCCGACGCTGTGGTGTCCGGCCTGGGTCAGCCTGCGGATGAGCAGCAGCGCAATCTGGCCGTGGCCTCCGGCGATGACGACGCGCATGGGCTCAGGTGACCTCGTCGCCGTAGGTCGGTCGCGGGCGAGGACGGGGCCGGGGACGCTCCGGCCCCGTCGGCGGACGGCTCGCGGGCTTGTCGAACGAGACCCCCGAGCCGTGGGGCGAGCGCCCGTTGGCCGAATGGCCGTTCGGTGCTTGACCGTCGAGCGGGTCGTCGCCGTCGGCCCCGCCGAAGACGAAGTCGCGCATCATGCCGCGCGAGGTGTACTTGGAGAAGTCGACGTTCTCGCCGAACACGGCCTGCTGCACGGCGGTGCGCGGGTTGAAATTGCGCAGGTCGAGGTCGTCGAACTCCGGCCCGAGCTCGTCGCGCAGCTGCTCCCGCGCGCCGGTGGCCAGCTCCCGCAGGGTGCGCAGCATCTGGGCGGCCTGCTTGGCGTAGCCGGGCAACTTCTCCGGCCCGATGACGATCAGCCCGACGAGGGCGAGGACCACCAGCTCCATCGGGCCGAGGTTGAACATGGTCAGTCCTTGCCGAGGGTGACGGTGACGGTCTTCTTGTCCGTCGATCCCCGAGGGTAGTACGTCAGCGATATCCGGTCGCCGGGGCGATGCTCCTGCACGATGACGGTCAGCTGGTCGAAGGTCTGGATGACCTCACCGTCGGCGACGACGACGATGTCGCCGCGTCGCAGCCCCGCCTTGTCGGCCGGGCCGCCGGGCACGATCTGCACGATGTAGCCGCCGACCTGCTTGCCGGGATCCGAGGACACGACGGTGCGGCCCTGCGCCCCGAGTGTCCCGTGTTCGGCCGACCCGGTGTGGATCAGCTGCAGCGCGATGGAGCGGGCGTAGTCGATCGGGATCGCGTAACCGATGCCGGTGATGGCGGTGCCGCTCCCGCCCGGACCGACCGTCCCGAGCGAGGCCGCGGAGTTGATGCCGATCACGGCGCCGCTGCTGTTGACGAGCGCGCCGCCGCTGTTGCCGGGGTTGATGGCGGCGTCGGTCTGGATGGCGTTGAGGTAGGCGCCGTTGCCGCCGTCGGGGGACGGGACGTGCACGGGCCGGTCGAGGGCCGAGACGATCCCCTCGGTGACCGTGCCCTGCAGCCCGAGCGGCGAGCCGATGGCGATCACCTGGTCCCCGACCGCCAGCTGCGAGGACTTGCCGAGCGTCGCGACGGTGAGGGCGTCGTTGGGCACCTTGATGACGGCGAGGTCGCTCTGCGGGTCGCGTCCGACGATCTGCGCCTCGGCGGTGGCCTCGTTGTTGAAGGTGACGATGATCGTCGCGTTCGAGCCGGCCTGCGCGGCGCCGGCGATCACGTGATTGTTGGTCAGCACGTCGCCGTCGGAATCGATCACGACGCCGGAACCGATGTCGAACTCGTCGGACGTGCGGACCGAGATCGACACCACGGCCGGGCCGACGCGCTTGGCGATGCCCGCGACCGAGCCGGGCGGTCGCTTCGTGGGGGTTCCGAGCTGGGCGATGCTCACGTCGGGGCGGTGCAGCTGGTCCTGCACCGTCTTGGTGCCCAGGAACCCCACGACGCCGCCTACACCGCCGGCCAGCAGGACGGCCACGAGCAGCAGCAGCACCGTGCGCAGCCCGAAGCGCACCCGGCGGACGTTGTCGCCGCCCGGCTCGAGGTCCTCGTCCTCGCCGGCCGGGCCGGGTTCGTCGTCGGTGGCCTCGGCGTCCTGCTCCGGGGCGAGCTGCTCCGGGCGGCCGCCGGCGAAGATGGCACCGCCGCCCAGCCAGAACGGCGAGGACGGGTCACGCCACGGGTCCCGCGCGGCATCGGGCTTCCACCAGGGCGACTGCGGCGCCGGACCGCTGCGCAGCCGATCACCGGGCGCCGGTTCGAAGCCGTCCCGGGCACCGGTGCCGGCGCCGAAGGCCTCGGCGAATGCCGGTGGCGTGGGTCCGGGGCGCTCGTGTCGCGGTTGCAGCCGCTCGCCCGCGGGAGCGTCGAACCCGCTCGCACCGGCCGGGCGCCCGAAGACGGCCCGCTCCTCGGGGGACACTGCCGGCGGTGTGGGCCGGGGCCGGGACGGCGCGGACGGGATGTGCGGCGCGAAGCCGCCGTCCACGCCCTCGGGGCGCGTGAACTCGGCGTCGGGGCCCTCGGCCCCGTCCGGGGCCGAGTGGCGGCCGCCGCTGCCCTCGGTCACACGTCTCTCCCTCGTGTCGCGCCCTGCGTCCTCTCGCGAGTCTGCCTCAGGGATCGGGACCGCGGCGAACCGGCCGGGACGCCGCGGAAGGCCTCATCGGCCGCTCACGGGCCGTCGGGCCGTAGCACCGAGACGTGGTGGAGCGTCCGGGCCGGCGCCGAGCCTCCGGGGTCGGCGGGGGCCGGCTGGGCCTTCCGGACGAGCGTGGCGGTCGTCGGGGTGGAGCCCTCGGCGGCCGCCAACCCGGCCCCGGCGGCGACCGCACCGGCGACGAGCACCAGGGCGGCACCCGCGAACAGCGACCGGTTTCGGTGGGGGTGCGCGCGGCGGGATGCGGGTTCCGGGCCGAGCGACGTCATTCCCGCGGCGCCCGGGGGCAGCGTCGAGATCATCGGGGTGCCGTCGGGCCCGGTCACGACCGGCACCGACGGCACGGCGGTGGTCGCGGGCAGGCCGCGCAGCCGGTCGACGAGGCCGCTCGGCAGGCAGGGGGCCGAGGCGGCGCGCAGCGTGAGCGCGGCCTCGTGCTGCACCCGGACGGCGTCGGCGCACTCCGGGCAGCGGGCGACGTGCTCGGCGGCACGGCGCCGGGCAGGCCCGCCGAGCACGCCGTCGGCGAAGGCCGCGACCGCCTCGTCGGCCAGGTGCTGCGAGGAGGAGGTCATTGCACGCCCGCCCCCTCCTCGGCCGGTCGGACCCCCGGCGCCCGATGCGCGAGCGCCTCGCGCAGCAGCACCCGGCCCCGGTGGATGCGCGAGCGAACGGTGCCGACCTTGACGTCCAGCGTGGCCGCGATCTCCTCGTAGGACAACTGCTCCAGATCGCAGAGCACGACCGCCACGCGGAAGTCGGGCGGCAGCTCGTCGAGCGCGGCCTGGATCTCGGGGTCGAGGTGCGTGCTGTCGTAGGCCTGCTCGGGTCCGGGGTCGCGGCCGGGCAGCCGGTCTCCGGCGTCCTCGGGCAGCGCATCGAAGCGGATCCGCTGCCGACGGCGCACCAGGTCGAGGAACAGGTTGGTGGTGATCCGGTGCAGCCACCCCTCGAACGTGCCCGGCCGGTAGCCGGACAGCGAGCGGAACACCCGGACGAACGTCTCCTGGGTCAGGTCCTCGGCGTCCGCGCGGTTGCCCGAGAGCCGGTACGCCAACCGGTACACGCGATCGGCGTGCTCGCGCACGATCTCGTCCCAGCTCGGCGGTACCCAGGTAGCGACGGCGTCGCCGGTCGCCGGGTCACCCTTCATCTGTGCTCCTCACGCTCGCCACGGCGGTCGACAGTCCCCGACCCAACTCGAGACAAGCAGCTGAACCTGTACGTCAGCTCAAACGCCTTTCCGGCTCTCAGCGTTCCCGCAGCGGGTGAGTGGCGCCGGGCAGGCGTGCGGGTCGACCCGCCGGCCGGGTCTACGCTGACTTGCCGTGCACGGCTTCACCGAGGACGACGAGCGCCTCGCGCACACGTTGGCCGACCTGTGTATCGCTCGACTGGGCGACCCACCGCAGCTCGACCGCCCCCGCACCCCCGAGGAGCTCGCGGCCGAGGTCGGCGCGACCATCACCGCGCCCGGGCTCGGCTCGGCGGAGGCCGTCCGGGTCTGGCAGGACGTTCTCCGCCTCGCCTGCCTCTCGGTCGACCACCCGCGCTACCTCGCGTTCATCCCCAGCGCCCCGACGAAGGCCGCCGCGGCCTTCGACATGCTCGTCGGCGCCACCAGCGCCTACGCCGGGTCCTGGCTGGAGGGCTCGGGGGCCGTGTACGCGGAGAACCAGGCGCTGCGGTGGCTGGCCGACCTCGCCGGGCTGCCCGCCGCTGCCGGTGGTGTCTTCGTCCAGGGCGGGACGATCGGCAACCTCTCGGCCCTCGTCGCGGCGCGCGAGGCCGCGTTGCATCGCCGGGGGACGCGGCCGGCGCGTTGGGCGGTCTGCGTCACCGACCAGACGCACTCCTCGGTGGAGCACGCGCTGGGCGTCGTCATGGACGTCGACATGATCGTCGTGCCCGGCGACGAGCGGGGCCGGCTGACCGGGGCGACGCTGCGGGACACGGTGGCGGCGCTGCCGCCGGAGCGGCGGGACGGGATCTTCGCCGTGGTGGCCACCGCCGGCACCACGAACCTCGGCATCGTCGACGACATCGACGGCGTGGCCGCCGTCGCCCGGGAAAACAACTGGTGGCTGCACGTGGACGCCGCCTACGGCGGAGCGGGGCTGGCGGCGCCGAGCGTGCGTCACCTGTTCGCCGGCATCGAGCACGCCGACTCGTTCATCATCGATCCGCACAAGTGGCTGTTCGCGCCGTTCGACGCCTGCGCGCTGATCTACCGCGACCCGGTGCAGGCCCGCGCCGCGCACACGCAGCACGCCAGCTACCTCGACCCGGTCAACATCGAGGGCGAGTGGAACCCGTCGGACTTCGCCATCCAGCTCACCCGGCGCGCCCGCGGCCTGCCGTTCTGGTTCTCGCTCGCCGTGCACGGCACCGACGCCTACACCGCGGCGATCGAGCGCACCCTCGAGGTCACCCGGGCCGGCGCCGAGCTCATCGCCGCGCGCGACCACGTCCGGCTGCTGCTCGAACCGGAGCTGTCGATCCTGATCTTCGAGCGGATCGGCTGGGACGCCGACCACTACGCCCGCTGGAGCAGCAGCATCCTCGACGACCAGCTCGGGTTCGTCACCCCCACCCGGCACCGGGGGCAGGTCTGCACCCGTTTCGCCATCGTCAACCCGCAGACCACCGTGGCAGATCTGGAACTGCTGCTCGACTCGATGGAGTGACAGCGGCCGGATGCGCCGCCGCGGCACTAACCTGTCGGTCATGGCGGACGCGATGCTCTCCGAGGCCAGCCTCTCTTACGCCGAGTCTTTCCCGGCCGAGGACGAGGTGACCGTGCGGGCCCGGGAGCGGGCCGCCGAGTTCGGCTGCGTGCCCATCGGCCCCGCCGGCGGCGCCGCGCTCCGGCTGCTGGCGGTCGCCACCACCGCCCGGACGGTGGTCGAGGTCGGCACGGGCGCGGGGGTGAGCGGGCTGTACCTGCTCGCCGGCATGGCCGCCGACGGCGTCCTGACGACCATCGACGTCGAGAGCGAGCACCAGCGGGCGGCCCGGGAGGCCTTCACCGAGGCCGGCGTCCCGCAGGCCCGCTTCCGGATGATCAACGGATCGGCCACCGAGGTGCTGCCGCGGCTGCGGGACGCCGCCTACGACCTGGTGCTGGTCGATGCCGACAAGGCCGCCTACGGCGTCTATCACGAGCAGGCGCTGCGGCTGCTGCGGCCGGGCGGGATCGTCGCGTTCGACAACGCCCTGTGGCACGACCGCGTGGCGGACCCGGCTCGCCGCGACCACGAGACGACCGTTCTGCGCGACCTCGGCCGGGCCGTGCGCGACGACGAACGGCTGATCTCGGCGCTGCTGCCCGTCGGTGACGGGCTGCTGGTGGCGGCCCGCCGCTGACGGCCGGGACGAGGCTCGCCGCCGGTGACCTGTTACGTCGACACCGTCCGCTCGTATCCCGAGGCCGGGCTGCGCTTCACCGAGTACTGCCACCTGCTGGCCGACACCCGCGAGGAACTGCACGCGATGGCCGGGCGCGTAGGCATGCCCCGCGTCGCCTTCCAGGACCATCCGTGGCGCTGGCACTACGACCTGCCGGGGCCGCTGCGACCGCTGGCGGTGGCCCACGGCGCGCTCGAGGTGACGATGCACGAGATCGGGGCGATGCTGCGACGCCGCCGCGCCGAACTCGGCATCGGTTAGGGTCGTCCGAGTGCGTATCGCAGTACTGGCCGGCGGCATCGGCGGCGCCCGGTTCCTCCGCGGCGTCCGGGCTGCCTATCCCGACGCCGAGATCACCGCGATCGTCAACACCGGGGACGACGTCACGCTGCACGGGCTTCGCATCTGCCCCGACCTCGACAGCGTCATGTACACCCTCGGCGGCGCCCACGACCACGAGCGGGGGTGGGGACGCGCGGGCGAGACGTGGCGGATCAAGGACGAACTCGCCGCCTACGGGGCCGAGCCGTCCTGGTTCGGGCTCGGCGACCTCGACATCGCCACCCACCTCGTCCGCACCCGCATGCTGGACGCCGGCTACCCGCTGTCCGACGTCACCGCCGCCCTCTGCCGTCGCTGGGACCTCGACGTCACCGTGCTGCCCATGACCGACGAGCGGTGCGAGACCCACGTCGTCGTCGACCTCGCCGACACTGCGGACACCGACGGCGCCGGGCCGCGGCGCGCCGCCGTCCATTTCCAGGAGTGGTGGGTGCGGCACCGGGCCGCGCTGCCGCCGCGGGAGTTCGTTCAGATCGGCGTCGAGGACGCGGCCCCCGCCCCCGGCGTGGACGCGGCGCTCACCGGCGCCGACCTGATCCTTCTGGCCCCGAGCAACCCGGTGGTGTCGATCGGCACGATCCTCGGCGTGCCCGGCCTGCGGGACCTGCTGTCCGACGCGCCGGGACCTGTCGTGGGGCTCTCCCCCATCATCGGGTCCGCACCGGTGCGCGGCATGGCCGACGCCTGCCTGCCGGCCATCGGCGTCGAGGTCAGCGCCGAGGGCGTCGGACGGCACTACGGTGCCCGCCCCGACGGCGGCGTGCTCGACGCCTGGCTGATCCACGAAACCGACACCGCCACCGTTCCCGGCGTGGCCGTGCGCGCCGTCCCGCTGCTGATGTCCGACGACACCGCCACCGCGGCGATGGTGTCGGCCGCCGCCGCGGTCGCGGGGGTGGCGGCATGAGCCCCACCGACCACGCGGTCCCGCACCTCGAGGTGCTCCCGGTGACCGGCATCGGGCAGATCGAGGCCGGGGCCGACCTCGCCGAACTGGCGATCCGGCAGGTCGAGCTGCGCGACGGCGACGTCCTCGTCGTCACCTCCAAGATCGTCTCCAAGGCCGAGGGCCGGGTGATCGTCCTCGACTCCGACGACCCCGAGGCCCGGGAGACGGCGCGGCAGGCCGCCATCGACGCCGAGACCGTCCGGGTCGTCGCGCGTCGCGGCGAGTTCCGCATCGTGGAGAACAAGCAGGGGCTGGTCGTCGCCGCGGCGGGGGTCGACGCCTCGAACGTGGGACGTCACGAGCTCGCGCTGCTGCCGGCCGATCCCGACGCGTCCGCGGGGCTGCTGCGGGACGCGATCGCCGAGCGCTGCGGCGTCCGGGTCGGCGTCATCATCAGCGATACGATGGGCCGGCCGTGGCGCGAAGGCGTCATCGACCAGGCCATCGGGGTCGCCGGCCTGGCCGCGATCGCGGACGCGCGCGGCGGGATCGACGCCTACGGCAACCGGCTGGTCGCCACCGAGGTGGCGCTCGCGGACGAGGTCGCGGCCGCCGCCGACCTGGTCAAGGGCAAGCTGGGCGGCGTGCCGATGGCCGTGGTGCGCGGGCTCGCACCGGACGGGCAGCTGCCCGACGACGGCCGCGGGAGCGCCGCGCTGCTGCGCGGGGCCGACACCGATCTGTTCCGCCTGGGCACCGCCGAGGCGATCGCCGCCGGCCGGGCCGACGCCGAGCGCAGCGCGGGCGCGGCGCCGACCCTGCACGCGGACGCCGTGGAGGTCATCGCGGCGATGTCGCCCGACGACCTGGCCTGCAGCGCCGTGCAGCAGGCCTTCCTGGGGTTCCTCGCGGCGCGGCCGGATGCCATGTGGCGCTCCTGCGTGGCCGGCCACCTCACCGCGAGCACCCTCGTGGTGGATCCCACGCACCGGGCGGTGCTGCTGACCCTCCACCCGCGGGCCGGGATGTGGGTGCAGCTCGGTGGCCACTGCGAGCCGGGCGACCGCACCCTGCTCGACGCCGCCGTGCGCGAGGCCCGCGAGGAGAGCGGCATCGGCTCGCTCTCGTTCGACCCCGCGCCGATCGACCTGGACGTCCACCCCATCACCTGCTCGCTCGGCGTGCCCACCCGACACTTCGACGTGCGTTACCTGGCCATGGCGGCACCCGGCGCCGAGCCGGTGATCAGCGAGGAGTCGGTCGACCTGCGCTGGTTCCCCTGGGACGACCTGCCCTCGGGCGCCTCCCCCGAGCTCCCGCTGCTGGTCGAGCAGGCCCGGGCCCGGGTAATGGAGTGAGCGGCCCGTTGGAGCGGCTCGACGGCTGGCCGGTCGGTGCGGCCGCCGCGGCCGTGGTGGGGCCGGGCGGCGTCCTCGCCACGCACGGCCCGCAGGATCGCAGCTTCGCCCTGGCCTCGGTCACCAAACCGCTGGCGGCGCTGGCGGTGCTGGTGGCGGTCGAGGAGGAGGCGGTCTCGCTCGACGACCCGGCCGATCCGCAGCTGCTTCCGGGCGCGACCCTGCGGCACCTGCTCGCCCATGCCTCCGGCACGGCCGCCGACGAGCGCCGCCGCCAGTACGAGCCCGGGCAGCGGCGGGTGTACTCCAACGCCGGGTTCGAGCTGGCCGGGCAGCTGGTGGCGACCGCGACCGGTCTGGACTTCCCGACCTACCTGCACGAGGCGGTCGTGGCGCCGCTGCGGTTGAGTGACACCACCCTGCCGGGGTCGCCGGCCAAGGACGGCGTCTCGACCACGGCCGATCTCGCCCGCGTGCTGCACGAGCTGCTCTCTCCCAGCGGGCTGCTGGGCGCCCCCACCCTGGAGGAGCTGCGGACGGTGCAGTTCCCGGGCCTGCGCGGTGTGCTGCCGGGCTACGGCGGCCAGGAACACAACGACTGGGGGCTCGGCGTCGAGATCCGCGACCACAAGTCGCCGCACTGGACCGGCACGCGCAACTCCCCCGCCACCTACGGCCACTTCGGGCAGAGCGGGACCATGCTCTGGCTCGACCCGCACGCCCGGCTCGGGCTGGTGGCGCTCGCCGACGAGCCGTTCGGTGACTGGGCGCGGCAGGCGTGGCCGGACCTGTCCGACGTCGTGCTCGACACCTACGCGACCTGACCGGCTGCTGCACGCCCCCGCATCCGGCCCGCGAATGCGCAGGGCGGGCCCACCCTCAGAGCCGGCGGATGTCGGTGTACCGGAACCGCGGGCCGAAGCGGGGAGCGGGCACGCCGGTCGCCTCGATCAACCGCATCACCCGCTGCCGCTGCCCGGGCCAGGCGGCGAGCAACTCCAGCATCTCCTCGTCGGTCCCGCGGGCGCGGCCGGTGAGCAGGTGCACGACCATGTTCTTCAGGTGGTAGTCCCCGACGCTGACCGCGTCGGGGTCGGCCAGGGCCCGTTGCGTCGTCTCGGCCGCCGTCCACTCCCCGATCCCGGGGACGAGGCGCAGCCGCGCGGCGGCGGCGGTGTGCGACAGGCCGGCGCACTCCTCGAGCCGGCCGGCTACCGACGCCGCCGCCCGCACCGCCCGTTGCCGCTTGTGGTCGACGCCGAGCCGGTGCCACTCCCAGGTCGGCAGATCCAGCAGCTCCCGCGGCGAGGGCGGTACCCGCATGCTCGGCGCGGGGCCGGGCGCGGGCGAGCCGAACCGGTGCAGCAACAGCCGCCAGGCCCGGCGCGCCTCGTCGCCGGTGACCTTCTGCTCCAGTACCGCGGGCACGAGGGCGTCGAGCACCAGCCCCGTCCGTGGCAGCCGCAGGCCGGGGCGCCGACGCCGCGTCTCGTGCAGGACGGGCACGGACGAGACGTCCAGGCCGGACCAGTCGTCGCCCTCGCCGACGAGCGCGGGCAGCCCGTCGAGCAGCGCCGCCGCACCCGGGCCCCAGGCCTGGGCGGAAACGCTCGGCCCGGACGCCGCGACCGCGATCGTTCCGGGGCCGTCGGCGGTCAGGCAGGCCCGCCAGAACCGGCCCGCGGCGTCGAAGCGGTGCGCGGGGTCGCCGGTGCCCCGGCGCAGCGGCTGCAGCGTGGCGCGCAGGTCGACCTCCCACCCCGCATCCCACGTTCGGGTACGCGTCGGAGTCGTGGGCACCCGCCTATTGTCGAGGACGTGCCGCAGGCTCCCCGCACCGAGACCGACGACGTCGCCGCTGCCCTGGACGCCTTCCGACTCGAGGACAGCGCGTCGCACCTGCTGCGCCGGGCCCACTTCCGGGCCGAGAACCTGTTCGCGGCGCGGCTGGCCCCCTTCGGCCTCACCCCGCGGCAGAAGGCGGTGCTGATCGTCGTGCACCAGCACCCGGGGGCGGCGCTGAACGAGATCGCCGACCACGTGGTGCTCGACCGGCAGACGACCGCGGACATCACCACCAGGCTCGTCTCGCGCGGCCTGCTGGAACGGCGACGCAGCGATCACGACCGGCGTGCCTACGCGTTGTGGCTCACCGAGGCCGGCAGCGGGCTGCTGCGGGAGGTGATGCCGCTCGACGCCGCGGTGGAGACGGAGATCCTGGCGGCGCTGCCGGCGGAGCACCGCGCGTCGTTCATGACCCTCCTGCAGCTGATGACGACCAACGGCAGCGACGCGGTGACGCAGCGGGAGGTCCCCGGCTGACGCGTTGACACCCCCCTGATAGGCAGTACGCTGCCTATATTCAGGACTTGACCGAGGTAGGCGATCGCATGACCCACCGCATCGTCCGCAACTTCGTCGCCGGTGAGTTCGTCGAGGCCGACGGCACCCTGTGGGACAAGATCAACCCGGTCGACGGCTCCATCGGCGCCCGCGTCCACGAGGCCGACAGGGAGCTCGTCGACCGCGCCGTCCGCGCCGCCCGCGGCGCGCTGGACGGGGCGTGGGGGCGCACCAGCGTCAGCGAGCGGGTGCGGCTGCTGCGCCGGGTCGCCGACGAGATCGAGGCTCGGTTCGAGGACTTCGTGGTCGCCGAGTGCGCCGACACCGGCAAGCCCTACGCGCAGGCCCGCACCCTGGACGTCGCCCGCGCGGTCGCCAACTTCCGCTCCTTCGCCGACACCGTCGCGGCGGCCGGGCAGGAGGCCTTCTTCACCGACCTCGCCGGCGGCCGGCAGGCGCTGAACTACACCGTGCGCCAGCCGCTCGGCGTGGTGGCGGTGATTGTGCCGTGGAACCTGCCGCTGCTGCTGCTGACCTGGAAGGTCGCCCCGGCGCTCGCGTGCGGCAACGCCGTCGTGGTCAAGCCCAGCGAGGAGACGCCGTCGAGCGCCGCGCTGCTCGCCGAGGTGATGGACGCCGCGGGCGTCCCCGCCGGCGCCTACAACGTCGTGCACGGCCTCGGACCGGACTCGGCGGGCCAGTTCCTGGTGGAGCACCCGGGCATCGACGGCGTCACCTTCACCGGCTCGTCGGCCACCGGCGCCGGCATCATGGCCGCGGTCGCGCCGCGGGTGCGCCCGGTGTCCTTCGAACTCGGCGGCAAGAACGCGGCCGTCGTGTTCGCCGACGCCGACCCCGAGGCGACGCTGGACGGGCTCACCCGCTCGGTGTTCGCCAACACCGGCCAGGTCTGCCTGTGCACCGAACGGGTGTACGTCGAGCGGCCGTTCTTCGACGAGCTGGCGGCCGGGCTGGTCGAGCGCGCCGAGGCGCTGCGCCTCGGCCGGCCGGACGACCCGGCCACCACCCACGGTCCGCTGATCTCCCGCGAGCACCGCGAGAAGGTGCTCGGCTACTACCGCCTCGCCGAGCAGGCCGGCGCCAAGACGCTGACCGGCGGCGGCGTCCCCGACCTCGCCGACGAGCTCGCCGGCGGGGCCTGGGTGCAGCCGACGCTCTGGACCGGCCTCGACAACAGCACCAGACCCGTCCGCGAGGAGATCTTCGGCCCGGCGGCGGCGCTGATCCCCTTCGACACCGAGGAGGAGGCGGTCACGCTCGCCAACGACACCGACTACGGTCTGGCCGCCTCGGTGTGGACCAGCGACCTCACCCGGGCGCACCGCGTGGCGCAGCGCATGCAGGTCGGGATGTCGTGGATCAACACCTGGTTCCTGCGCGACCTGCGCTCCCCCTTCGGCGGCGTCGGCCTGTCCGGCATCGGCCGCGAGGGCGGGCAGCACTCGCTCGAGTTCTACACCCAGACCACCAACGTCTGTCTCCAGCTCTGAGTCACCCGCCCACCGCGAGAAGCGAGGAACCGTTGCCCGAACCGGTCACCACCGACGCCGTCACCGACATCGCCGCCCGCCTCGACGGCGCGGTCCGGCAGCGCGAGGCCGTCGCCCAGCTGGACCACCCGATCGAGCTGGCCGACGCCTACCGGGTGCAGCACGCGCTGCTGCAGCTGCGGCGGGAGCGCGGCGAGCGCCTCGTCGGGACGAAGCTCGGCTTCACCAGCAAGGCCAAGATGGCGCAGATGGGCGTCTCGGAGGTGATCGCCGGGCAGCTCACCGACGCCATGGCCCTCGCCGACGGCGGCACCGCCCACCTCGACGGCTACATCCATCCCCGCATCGAGCCGGAGATCGCCTTCCGCCTGGGCCGCGACGTCGACCCGCGGACCGAGGGCGCCGACCTGGTGGAGGCCGTCACCGAGGTGGCGCCGGCCATGGAGATCATCGACTCGCGCTACCGGGACTTCTCCTTCAGCCTCGGCGACGTCGTCGCCGACAACACCTCGGCCGCCGGGTACGTCATCGGCTCCTGGCGGCCCCTCGGAGCGGTCGGTGACCTCGCCGACCTGGAGGTCCGGCTGGAGCAGGACGGGGAAGTCCGCACCACCGGCTCGACCGCGGCGATCCTCGGCCACCCCTTCGAGGCGCTGCGCGCCCTGGCCACGTTGGCCGGGCGCCACGCGTTCCCACTGCGCGCCGGCGACGTCATCCTCGCCGGCGCCGCCACCGAGGCGATCCCGTTCGGGGCGGGACGCTACGAGGTCCACGTCGCGCAGCTCGGCAGCGCGGGCGTGCGGTGCGTGCCGTGAGCGCGCCGCAGCGGGTCACGCCGCGCGGCCGGTTCCCGCACACCAAGCGCGTCGGCGATCTGGTGTACGTGTCGGGGACGTCGGCGCGGCGACCCGACAACACCGTCGCCGGCGCCGAGGCGGACGAGTTCGGCACCACCCGGCTCGACATCCGGCTCCAGACGCGGGCGGTCCTCGAGAACCTCCGCTCGCTGCTCGCCGACGAGGGCGCCGCGCTCACCGACCTGGCGCAGGTCACGACCTACCTGACCTCCATGAACGACTTCGGCGGCTACAACGAGGTGTGGGCCGAGTACTTCGACGAGACCGGCCCGACCCGTACCACCGTGGCGGTGCACCAGCTGCCGCATCCGCACCTGCTGCTCGAGATCCAGGCGGTCGCCCATGTGCCCCGAGGCTGAGCCCGGGCCGACCTACGGCTCGTACCTGCGCCTGGACGAGCTGCTGGCCTGCCAGCAGCCGTTGAGCGACGCGCACGACGAGATGCTGTTCGTCGTCATCCACCAGGTCTACGAGCTGTGGTTCAAGCAGATCCTGCACGAGACCGACCTGCTGCAACAGCGCCTCGAGGCGGGAAACGCGGCCGGCTCGCTGCACACCGCCGGCCGTATCGCCACCATCCTGAAGACCGTCGTCGGGCAGCTGGACGTGCTCGAGACGATGACGCCGCGGCAGTTCGCCGCCTTCCGCGAGAAGCTGGGCACCTCGAGCGGGTTCCAGTCCTCCCAGTTCCGGCAGATCGAGGCCGTGTACGGCCGCCGGGACCTCGCCGCACCGACCGGCGATGCCGACCTCGACGAGGTACTCGGCCGGCGCACCGTGTTCGACTCGTTGCTGCGCTTTCTCGCCGCCACCGGCCGCCCGGTGCCCGCCGAGACGCTGAATCGCGACCCGCTCACGGCCTGGCAGGGGGACGACGCGGTGCGCGCGCTGCTCGTCGAGGTCTACGAGGACGACAGCAACCCGGCGGCGGAGGTCTGCGAAGCGCTGGTCGACATCGACGAGGGCCTGCAGGAGTGGCGCTACCGGCACGTGAAGATGGTCGAGCGGGTCATCGGCACCCAGCGCGGCACCGGCGGGTCGGCGGGGGCCGACTACCTGCGTTCGACGCTGTTCCGCCCGGTGTTCCCGGAGCTGTGGGAGATCCGCTCGCGGGCGTAACGACGCGCCAGCCCGGCCAGCCCGGCCACCCCCGCGAGCCCGAGGGCGCCCGTGGCGACTGTCGCCCGGTTCTGGGTGCGCATGCGCGCGGGAATCTCGGCGTAGGGCATCGTCGTGAACGACACCAATTCGTAGCGGGAGACGTAGCGTCCGGGCAGCCGCCGCTCCAGCGCGTGCTGCGCCGCCGTGGCGGCGCGGAACAGCGGCGAGTTCACCTTGTCGCGCATCTCGACGAAGTTGTCCAGTGCCATCTCAGCGATGGCGTCGCAGTTGTCCTTGCGCCGACGCTGGTAGTCCTCGAGCGCGGCTGTCCAGTCGCCGTCGCGCTCCTCGAGGCAGCGGGCGATCTCGACGCAGTCCTCGAGCGCACAGTTCGCGCCCTGCCCGAAGAAGGGGACGATGGCGTGGGCGGCGTCCCCGACCAGGGCCAGCGTGGCGCCCTCTCCGGTGTGCACCCACGGCGAGCAGGTGATGGTCACGAGCGAGCCGACCGGGTTGGTCCGGTAGTCCTCGACGAGGTCGGGGATGAGCTCGACCGCGTCGGGGTAGTGGCGGCGGAA
Source organism: uncultured Actinomycetota bacterium (assembly GCA_963776855.1). GTDB lineage: Bacteria > Actinomycetota > Actinomycetes > Mycobacteriales > Jatrophihabitantaceae > Jatrophihabitans. The sequence goes on from CAVZOC010000009.1 coordinate 120,368, forward strand.
GTGGTCGACGATCTCCGCGTCGGACTCGACTTCCGCGAAGTCCCGCATCGGCCAGAACAGCGTACAGGTGAACGACCGGTCGAGGTTCGGCAGCGCGATCATCATCGACTCGCCGCGCGGCCAGATGTGCAAGGCATCCGGGTCCAGCGCGAAGTCCCCGTCGCGCGGCGGGATGGTGAGCTCCTTGTAGCCGGCGTCCAGGTAGTCCTGGCTGAAGGTGAAACCGGGCCGGAACGTCACCGCGCGCCGCGCGGCGCTGTAGGAGCCGTCGGTGGCCAGCACGATGTCCGCGGTCACGTCCCGAGCACCGGCATCGGTCTCGAAGCTCAGCCGCCCGGCCGTCAGGTCGAGCTCCCGCAACCGGTGGCCGAAGTGCAGCTGCACACCCGGGGTCTTCTCCGCGACGTCCAGCAGCACGTGGTTGAGCTCGGTCCGGCTCACCGAGTTGATCGCGCGCTTGCCGTCCGCGCTGTAGGGCCGGAAGCTCTGCCCGGAGCCCGTGGGCGGGTGGATCATGCGCCCGTGCATGGGCAGCGCCCGCTCCAGCAACGCCTCGCGCAGGCCGACGCGCTCGAGGGCGTCCAGCCCGCGGGCCGAGACGGCCAGGTTGATGGAGCGGCCGCGTTCCGGGCCGGCTACGCGGGGGTCGTCGCGCCGCTCGTAGAGATCCACCGCGGTGCCCGACCGGGCCAGCAGGGTGGCGAGCAGGCAGCCGGAGAGTCCGGCGCCGACGATGGCGATGCGGTGGTGGTCAGCCATGGGCGTCGAGAACCTCGGCCAGCGCGGTCGCGGCCCGCCAGCAGTCGTGGAAGGTGTTGTACATCGGGGTCGGGGCCAGCCGGATGACGTCCGGATTGCGGGCGTCGGCGAACACGCCGTGCTGTTCGCGCAGATCCGCGCTTACCGCGCCGGCCGAGGACGTCCCGAGACGCACCGACAGCTGCGCGCCGCGCCGCTGCGGGTCGCGTGGGGTGATGATCTCGGCCGGGTGCTCGACGCACACCTTGTCGAGCCGCTCCTCGAGGTAGGCGGTCAGCCGGAGGCTGCGGGCCCGCAGCGCGTCCATGCCGCTGCCGTCGAACATCTGCAGCGAGGTCAGGACCGGCGCCATGGCGAAGATCGGGGGGTTGGACACCTGCCACGCGTCGGCGGTCTCCACGGGCGTGACCGTCGGGTCCATCCGGAAGCGGACGGCCGGGTCCGTCGACCACCATCCGGCCAGCCGCGGCAGTGTCCGGTCGGCGAGGTGCCGGTCGTGGACGAAGACGCCGGCCAGCGAGCCCGGCCCGCTGTTGAGGTACTTGTAGGAGCACCAGGCGGCCCAGTCGACGTCCCAGTCGTGCAGCTGCAGCGGCAGGTTGCCCGCGGCGTGCGCGAGGTCCCAGCCCACCACCGCCCCGGCCGCGCGGCCGGCCGCGGTGATCGCCGGGATGTCCAGGAACTCGCCGCTGTAGTAGTTGACCGCACCGAGCAGCACCAGGGCGATCCGGTGGCCGTGCTCGGCCAGGAAGCCGACGACGTCCTCGGTGCGCAGGCACGACTCGCCGTCGCGCGGCCGCAGCCGCAGCACGCTCTCGTCCGGGTCGTAGCCGTGCCAGACCGCCTGGCTGCGGACGGCGTAGCTGTCGGACGGGAACGCGCTGTCCTCGATGACGATCGCGTGCCGTTGCGAGGTGGGGCGGTAGAAGCTGGCCATCATCAGGTGCAGGTTGACGGTCAGCGAATTCATCACCACGACCTCGCGGGGCTGCGCGCCGACCAGCCGGGCCGCCGGATCACGCAGCAGTTCGTGGAACGAGACCCACGGGTGGCGCGCCTCGGTGTGGCCCTCGACCGCGAGGCGGGCCCAGTCGTCGAGCTCGACCCCCAGGTCGTCGCGGAGCCGCTTCGGCTGCAGGCCGAGCGAGTTGCCGGCGAAGTACGCCGCCTCGGCGTAGCGGCCGGAGGGGTCCGGCGGCAGATGGAACTCGGCGCGCCGGGTGGCCAGCGGGTCGGCACCGTCGAGGCGGTGCGCCTCCTGCTCGCTCACGCCCACGCCTGCTCCTTCCATCCGGCGGCGTCGATGCCCCGGTCGATGCCCAGGAAGCTCTCGGCGTTGTCACGCAGCACCCAGCCCCGGGTGCGCTCGTCCAGGCCGGCCGCGCGGCGCACCAGACCGGCGGCGGGACGCTCGCCGAGGGGGTAGGGGTAGTCGCTGCCCACCATAACCCGGTCGGCGCCGACGACATCGACCAGCAGCCGCAGGGCGTGCTCGTCGAACACCACCGAGTCGACGTAGAAGCGACCGAGGTAGTGCGAGGGCGCGTGTTCGGAGGTGCCGACCACGTCGTTGCGGTTGCGCCAGGCGTTGTCCATCCGCCCCACCCAGAACGCGAACGAGCCGCCGCCGTGGGCGAAGCAGATCCGCAGCCGCTCGTCGACGGCGTCGAAGACACCCCCGAGGATCATCGCCAGCAACGACAGGTGCGTCTCGGCCGGCATTCCGGCCAGCCACCGGGCCATCCACCGGTTCAGGCGCGGCGAGGTCGGCATGTCCCACGGGTGGACGAACACCGGCGCGTCCAGCGACGCCGCGTGCTGCAGGAACGTGACCACACCGGCGTCGTCCAGGTCGCGGTCGCCGACGTGGTTGCCGATCTCGACGCCCACGTGGCCGGCGGCCAGGCTCCGTTCCAGCTCGCGGCAGGCGGCGTCCGGGTCCTGCAACGGCACCTGGCAGAACGGCAGCAGCCGGTCGGGCGCGGGCGCGCAGATCTCCAGGGCCAGGTCGTTGACGATGCGGGCGATGCGCGTCGCCTGCACGGGGTCGTGCGCGTAGGAGAAGAACACCGGGGTCGGGGAGACGACCTGCGTCTCGACGCCGTCGGCGTCCATGTCGGCGAGCCGCACCCCGGCGTCCCAGCAGCCGGCACCGATGCGCCGGAACTCCTGCGAGCCCAGCATGATCATCGCCTCGGACTCGGTCTCGCACCGCAGCCACGGGACGTCCGGTCCGGCGCCGTCCGCGGCCCGCAGGTCCGGCCAGCCGCGTGGCACGTAGTGGGTGTGGACGTCGATCGCGCGCTGCATCGAGCAGCCTCAGCCCTGGCCCGGATGCACGGTGCCGCACTGGCCGCAGGTCCGGGCGGCCTCGTCGGCGTAGAAGGCGCTGAACACCGGCGGCAGGTCCTCGACGATGTCGCGGACCTGCAGCTCGACCTCGTGCACCAGGGCGTGGCAGTTCGGGCAGTACCACTGGAACTTCTCCAGGGTGCCCTCCTCGCGGATGCGCTCGATCACCAGACCGACCGACCCGGTCTCGGGCCGCTGGGGCGAGTGCGGGACGTTGCCCGGCAGCAGCCAGGTCTCGCCCTCGCGGATGTGCACCGTCTGCGGCTGCCCGTCCACCATCAGGTCGACGTGGATGTTGCCCTCGAGCTGGTAGAACCACTCCTCGTAGGGGTCGACGTGGAAGTCGGTGCGCTGGTTGGGCCCGCCGACGACCTGGACGATGAAGTCCTGGCCCACGCTGAGCGTCTTGTTGCCGACCGGGGGCTTGAGCAGGTGGCGGTTCTGCTCGATCCACTGCCGGAAGTTGACCGTCGGCGGAATCGTCGTCACGGTGATCCCCCTCCTGATGCGGAGCGCTGGCTGATGGCGTGCGGTGCGCCTCCACAGGCTGGCGCAGCCGCTCATGCCGAGCAAATACCGAAACCTCCATCCGCTATACCTAACGGGCATACCATGTGCTGGTGGACCTGCCCCGCCTGCTGGACGGCCGGCTGAAGCTGCGCCACCTCGTCCTGGTCGACGCGGTGGGCGAGCACGGCACCCTGGTCGGCGCCGCGGCGCACCTGCACGTCACCCAGCCCGTGCTGACCCGGGCGCTGCGCGAGCTGGAGGAGATCCTCGGCGTGCCGTTGTTCGAGCGCGGACCGCGCGGGCTGACCCCGACGCTCTACGGCGCGGCGTTCACCGAGCACGCCCGCGCCGTGCTCGCGCGGTTGACCGAGGCGGGCCGGCACGTGGCCGAGCTGGCCGAGGCCGGGCTCGGCACGGTCTCGGTCGGCACGCACCTGGCCGGGTCGAACCTGCTGCTCCCGCGCGCGATCGCCCGGCTGAAGGCCGAGCGGCCGCACGTCACCGTCGTCATCCGGGAGGGGACGCCCGACTCGCTGCTCGCGGAGCTGGCGGCCGGCCGGGTGGACTTCGTCGTCGGGCGCGTCACCGGCGCCGACGACCGGCGGGTGCAGCAGCGCAGCCTCTACGACGAGCCGATCCGCCTCGTCACCCGCCGCGGGCACCCGGCGCAGCGGCTGCCGCACCCGACGCTGAACGATCTCGTGGACTACCCCTGGGTGGTGCCCGGCACCGAGACGGCGCTGCGCGGCGAGCTCGAGCGGGTCTTCGTCCGGCACGAGCTGCAGCTGCCGGCCAATCGCATCGAGTGCACGTCCATCCTCACGCTCGGCAACCTGCTCGCCGAGACCGACGTGATCGCCGCTCTGCCGATGCTGATCGCGGGAGACGACAAGCGGCTGGAGCTGCTGCCCGTGTCGCTGGAGCCGATGAGCCACACCGTGGGGGTGACGCAGCCGTCGGACCGCCCGCCCGGCCCCGCCGCCCGGGCGCTGCTCGCTCAGCTGGACGCCGTCGCCGCCGACATGCGCACCGCCGTGCGCTGAGGCGTCAGGTCAGTGCACCGGAGTCCAACTGCCGCCGCCGGGTGCGCTCGATGCGCATGACCACCCTCTCCTCGGGGTCCGGGCAGCACACCAGCGAGTCCCGTTCGAGCCAGTCGTTCGCCGGCAACTGCCGCTGCTTGGCCGGCAACAGCGGCAGCACCGCAGCCAGGGCGAACATGCAGAAGTGCCGCCCGTCCGGTAGCCGAAGCTCGCTGCTGTTCACGACCTCGAAGCTGTCGCCCACCGCGAGGCCGCAGACCGAGCGGCCCTCGATGCGCTCGACGGTGACGCGTAGGTCCCAGAGCTCCATGTCCGCGGTTCCCGATGCCGTCACAACTCGCCTCCGGTCAGCTCTCGCAGCGGTCCGAGCCCCATCGGCCCCAGCCGCAGCGCCCGCATGTGGAATTCCCGCAGGTCGAAGTTCGGGCGGCGTTCGGCCGCGGAGCGCAGCTGACGCCAGAGCCGCGCCCCGATGCGGAAGGCCAGGGCCTGCGCGGGCCAGCCGAGATAGCGGTCGACCTCGAAGCGGGCCGCCGCGGCGTCGGCCCCCGCCGCCTGGCGCAGCACCGCGACGCCAACCTCGGGCGTCCACCGCTCGGCATCGGTGAACCCGTTGCCGGGCGGGATGGGCAGATCCAGGTGCAGCCCCATGTCGATCACGATCCGGGCCGCCCGCCAGCGCTGCCCGAACAGCATGCCGAGCCGCTCCCCCGGATCGCGCAGCAGGCCCAGTTCGTCGGCGACGCGCTCGGCGTAGTGGGCCCAGCCCTCGACGTAGCCGTGCACGTGCGCCATCGAGCGCTGCCACGGGTGCAGCGTCGGTTCGGACATCGCCACCGCGATCTGCAGGTGGTGGCCCGGGACCCCCTCGTGGTGGACGGTCGTGACCTCCCGCCAGGTGTGCGACACACCTTCGGCCGGCGGGGACCACCAGACCCGGCCGGGCCGGGTGAACGCGGCGTCGGGCGCGGCGTAGTACATGACGCCGGCCGACGCCGTCGACAGGCGGCACTCGGGGCGGCGCGCCTGCTCCGGCAGGTCGAAGTGCACCCCGTCGACCGCGTCGGTGACGGCGTCGACCCGCTGTTGCAGCCAGCGGACCAGCTGCTGCGGGTCGGCGACGCGACGCTGCGGGTCGGCGTCCAGGATCGCGGCCGCGTCGGCGATCGTGGCGGCGCCGAGGTCGCGCGCCGCAGACTGCATCTCGGCCGTCAGCCGCGCCAGTTCGTCCCACCCGAAGGCGTAGGTCTCGTCGAGGTCGACGTCGTCGCCCAGGAAGGCCCGCGCCGTCGTGCCGTAGCGGTCGCGCCCGACGCCATCGCGCTCGGGCGCCTGCGGCAGCAGGTCCCCCTGCAGGAACCCCACGAACTCGGCCGTGCCGGCGACCGCAGCCGCCGCCGCGTCGTCGAGCCGGGCCCGCCGGTCGGCCGGGGCGCCCGCGACCAGTCGGGGGTAGAAGTCGTCCGGCCCGAGCCACCGTTCGCACTGCGCGGCCACCGCCCGCACCTGGCGTGCCGCCACGACCTGCCCCTCGCGCGCCGAGGCACGCAGCGTGGCCGCGTAGTCGGCCAGCGCGTCCGGAACCCGGTGCAGATGCTCGGCCACCCGTTCCCAGTCCGCGGCCGTCTCGCGCGGGAGCGCGTCGAACACTTCTCGTACCGCGTGGACGGGCGTCGCCAGCGGCGCCAACAGCGCGCGGGTGAAGCCCGCCTCGTCGAGGGCCAGGTCGGCGTCGAGGCGCTCGGCCAGCGCCACGCCGAGCACCCGGTCGGCGTTGTCCCCGCTGCCCCGCCGGCCGGCGCTGGTCGCCGGGGCGGGCAGTGCGGCGCGGGTGCGCGCCGTGAGGTCGCGGCGAGCGGCGAAGTCGGCGGGCGCGAGGCGCGGCATGATGTCGTCGGGCCGGAGCCCCAGTGCCTCTCCCGCCGCGACGTCGAGGGGTGCCAGTTCCTGCAGGTACCGGTCGGCGACCTCGGCGGCGGTCATCCCACCGCCTCCTTCAGCGCCGGCAGCACGTGCTCGCCGAGCAGTGCGATGCCGTGTTCGGGCACCCGACCGTGGGGGGTGCCGAACTCGACCCGGCCGGCGCCGGCGGCGAACAGCTCGGCGGCGTGCTCGGCGATCGTGGTGGGCGCGCCGGCGAAGGCGAAGCGATCGAGCAGCTCGTCGGGCACCAGGCGCCCGGCCGCCACGACGTCCCCGGCCGCCAGGGCCGCGCGCAGCGGGAGCAGAACCGAGTCCGGCACCGTCACGGTGGTGTCGAGCTGGGCGACGACGTCGAGGTACATGGCGACCTCGGTGCGGGCGTGTTGCCGCGCCGCGGCCGCGTCCTGGTCGGCAACGGTGACGGCGCCGACGACAATGCTCACCTCCGCCGCGTCCCGCCCGAGTGCGGCGCACTCGGCGTCGAGCGTGGCCCGCACCCGCCGCACCATGTCGGGGTTCGCGCACCCGCCGAGCTTGACCTCGTCGGCGTATCGGGCTGCGAGCGCGAGCCCTCGCGGGCCCCACGTGCCCAGCAGCAGCTCCACCCGGTGACGGGCGCGCGGGTATGTCAGCCGGAACCCTGGTTCGAGCCCGAAGATCGACCCGGTGTACCCGGAGTCGTCACCGCGCAGCAGCCGGCCGACCACTTCGATCGTCTCCGTCAGCCGGGTCAGCGGCCGCCGGACCTCCACGCCGACCCGGTTCAGCCACGCGCCCCGCGCCAGGCCGAGGTACGCCCGCCCGCCCGACGCCAGATCGAGTGCGGCGACCTCACCGGCGATCTCGACCGGCTGCAACAGGAACGGGTTGAGGCAGGCCGCCCCCAGCCGAACCCGGCTGGTGGCCGCAGCCATCTCCAGCAACGCCGGCAGCGCCGGCTGGAACCCGAGGTCGTGGAAGACCGAGACCCCGTCGAAGCCGAGGCTCTCGGCCTGGGCGGCGAGCCGACCGTAGCTGCCGGGCGACTTGTCGGTCTGGAGCGCGATGGTGACGCGTCCGCTCCTGCGCGTGGGTGCCGTGCTCACGGCACCGGCGGGGTGACGGCGAGCAAGTACTCGGCGGTGTCCACGCTCTCGTTGCAGAACCGATGCCGCAGCCGGGAGTCGAAGGTCAGGGCCATGTGCTCGCCGAGCACGTAGCGTTCCTCCTCGATCTCGACGACGACCTCGCCCGACAGCACGACGACGCATTCGGTCGACTCGTGCCCTCGACGCTCCGAGGAGCTGACGTCGCCGGGCTTCATGGTGGCGCGCAGGACCTCGAGGTCGCCGCGGCCGGGGGTCAGCCGCTCGTAACCGAGCTCGCCCTGGGGCGCGGTCAACATCATCCGCTCGCCCGGCTTCGACAGGTGGATCATCGGCGCATTGGGTTCGGTGAACAGCGTCGCCACCTCCGACTCGAAGACCGTCGCGAGCTTGCGCAGCGTAGCCAGGCTCGGGTCGGTGACGCCGTTCTCGAGTTGGCTGAGCAGCGCCGGTGAGACCTCGGCCTGCACGGCGAGTTCGCGCAGCGTGAGTCCGTGCCGTTGGCGCAGTTCGCGCAGCCGGTCCCCGAGCATGTAGTGAGCACCTCCTCCCATGACGTGCCGTCAGTCCTTGCCCGCGGACACGCGTTCCGCGTGATGATGCACGATCTTCCACCGGGTTCCGTCCGAGGCCCACACATCGGTGACGCGGTAGCTCTCGGTCGCGCCGGCGCGCAGGACGTAGCGGCTCACCGCGGCCTGGTCGCCCCAGCGGTCGACCACCAGCTGCTCCACCGTGAGGGTGACGTCCGCCGGCGGCGCGCCGGCACGTCGCCGGTCGCGCAGCTCCCGCAGCTCGGGCAGGCCGAGCACCGCTCCCGGCTGGTCGCTCTCCCAGATGGTGATGTCGGGGTGCAGGTGCTCGTCGAAGCGGGCCGAGTCGGGGTAGGCGGCGTACATGGCGCGCACCGCCTCGGCGACGGCCCCGTCGGCCTCGCGGACTCGCTCGGTCATGTGGTCTCCACGGGTGGGGGGCCGAGCTCTTCGGCCCGGTGGCAGGCGACGGCGCGGTCCGCGCCGAGGACGCGCAGCTCGGGTTCGCGGCCGCAGATTTCGCGCGCGTGCGCGCAACGCGGCCGGAACCGGCAGCCGGCAGGGACGCGGCCCGGATCGGGCACCTCGCCGGCCAGCTGGCCGGGCAGCGTCGGCGTCGCCGACACCTGGGGTATGGCGCGGATGAGTCCCTGGGTGTACGGATGGCGCGGCGTGCTCATCAGTTCCCGAGTCGGCGCGGTCTCGACCAGCTTGCCCAGGTACATCACGGCGGTCCGGTCCGCGATCTCGTGGACGAGGGCGAGGTCGTGGGAGATGAACAGCAAACCGACGTTCAGGTCACTCACCAAGGACAGCAGCAGCGACACCACCTGCGCCTGCGCGGAGGCGTCGAGCGCCGTCACCGGCTCGTCGGCGATGATCATCGACGGTTGCGCCCCCAGGGCGCGTGCGATCGCCAGCCGTTGCCGCTGGCCGCCGGAGAACTCGTGCGGGTACCGCACCTGCGCGTCGGAGGGCATGCCGACCCGTTCCAGCAATTGTTCGACGGCGGCCCGGCGCTCGGCACTGGACGCCTCGGCCGGAACACCGTCCAGCAGTTGGGCGCCGACGGTGCGGCGGGGATTCAACGAGCCGCCCGGGTCCTGGAAGATCATCTGGAGTCGCGTCTGCGCGCCGGGGCGTCGCCGCCAGCGCACGGGAGTCACCTCGTCACCCCCGAACAGCACCCGGCCGCCGGACGGCGCCGCCAGGCCCGCAACTACGCGCGCCAGCGAAGACTTCCCGCACCCGGACTCCCCGACCAGCCCGACGACCTCGCCGGGTTCGACGACGAGGTCGACGCCGGCGACCGCGTGCACCGAGCCCCGCTCGCGCGAGCGATAGGTGACGTGGACATCTTCCAGCTCCAGCAGGTCGCTCACGTGCGGGCTCCCGTGAGATCAGGGCGGACGACGCAGGCCAGCGCGCGGTCCGAGGTGAGCGGTTCCGGCTTCGGCACGGCCTCCACGCACACGGGCTGCGCGTAACCGCAGCGCGGCGCGAAGGGGCACCCCGGCGGTTCCTGCCCTGGCACGACAGGCACCCCCGGGATGGCCCGCAGGGTCCGTCCCGAATTGAGGCCGTGCGGGCGGGCGTCGAGCAGGGCCGCGGTGTACGGGTGGCTCGGTGCCGTGAGCATGTCGCTCGTCCGCCCGGATTCCATGACACGGCCGCCGTAGAAGACGTAGGATCGCTGGGTCAGCGTCGACAGCACCCCGAGATCGTGCGTGATGAACAGCACCGCCAGATCCCCCGAGCGTCGAAGCTCGTCCAGGAGCGCCAGGATCCCCGCCTGCACGGTGACGTCCAGTGCCGTCGTGGGTTCGTCGGCGATCAGCAGCCGGGGTCGACAGGCCAACGCGATCGCGATGGCCACCCGCTGCCGCATTCCTCCGGAGAACTGGTGCGGGTAGCTGTGCAGCGAGCGCTCGGGCTGCGGGATCCGGACCCGATCGAGCAACTCGATCGCCCGCTGCTTCGCCGCTGCGCGGCTCAGGCCGAGACCGGCACGCATGTGCTCGGTGAGCTGCTTGCCGACCGTGAGCATCGGATGCAGCGCCGCGGTCGAGTCCTGGAACACCAGCGCGATCCCGGAACCTCGTACGTCTTCCCACCCGCGGCGGTCGAGGCCGTTCAGTTCCCGGCCGGCGAATCGCATCGACCCGGACACCCGGGCTCCGGGCGGCAACAGATCGAGCAGGGTCAGCGCGGTGAGGCTCTTGCCCGACCCGCTCTCGCCGGCGATCCCGACGATCTCGTTCTGCTCGACGGTGAGGCTCAGCTCCTTCAGGACGGGGACGGGTCCGGCCGGCCCGGGAAGGGTCACCGACAGCCGGTCGAGCTGCAGCAGCGGGCTGGCGGCGCTCATCGTGGGGACCTGCTTCGCGGGTCGAGCCAGTCGCGGACGGCATCACCGAGCAGGTTGAAGGCGAGCACGGCGGTCAGGATCGCGACGCCGGGAACGATGCTGACCCACCACTTGGACAGGTCGTTCGAACCGGCGGCGATCATCGCGCCCCACTCCGGAGCCGGCGGCCGTGGTCCGAGCCCGAGGAAGGACAGTGCGGCCAGCATCAGGACCGCGTTGCCCGCCTCGAGACTGGCCAGCACCACCGACGGGCCGACGCTGTTCGGCAGCACGTCGCGGCGCAGCGCCTGCCACGGTCCGACGCCGAGCAGCCGCGAGGAGTGCAGGAAGTCCGAACTGCGGATGGACAGCACAGCGCTGCGCACCACCCGGGCGTACGTCGGCCAGGACACGAGCACCAGCGCGATCACGGCGTCCCGGGCGCTCGGCCCGAAGGCCGCGGTCACCACCATCGCCAGGATGATCGGCGGGAAGGCGAACACCAGATCGGTCAACCGCATCAACGCTTCGTCCACCCAGCCACCGACGTAGCCGGCGACCAGACCCAACAGCCCGCCGATCGCCAGCGCCAGGACGACGATGACGACGGCCAGCGGCAACGAAAGTCGCGCGCCGTAGACGATCCGGCTCAGGATGTCGCGGCCCAACTGGTCGGTACCGAGCCAGTGCGCGGCCCCCGGCGGCTGGTAGTACCGGCCGGACTGCGCGAGCGGGTCGTCGGGCGCGAGCAGGGGCGCGGCGGCCGCGACCACCGCCCAGGCGAGCAACACCCCCACGGCGACCCACGTCAGCGGTCGCATCCGCCGCGAGCGGCGGGAGCGTTCGGGCCGGGGCGGGCCGGGGCGCAGCCCCAACCATCGCCGCGCCGGCAGCACCGTCGGCGCGCTCATGACAGCCGGATCCGGGGGTCGATGACGCCGTAGAGGATGTCGATGACCAGGTTGACCACGGTGTACACCAGCGCGACGAACAGACCGACGCCGGTGATGGCGGGAAGGTCGAGGTTGAGCGCCGCGGTGTAGGCGTACTGCCCCAGGCCGGGCCAGCTGTAAATCTGCTCGATGAGCACGGTCCCCGACAGCAGCGAGGCGAAGGCTAGCCCGCCGACGGTGATCACCTGCACGAGTCCCGCTCGCAGCACGTGGCGGCGCAGGATGGTGCGGCGTGGCAGGCCCTTCGAGTACGCCAGTCGGATGAAGTCCTGGTCCAGGACCTCGAGCATGGCCGACCGGACGAAGCGGATCAGGATCGAGACGGTGAGCGCCGTCAGCACCAGCACCGGCAGCATCAGGTGCCACAGCGCGTCGCGTAACACGATCGGTTCGCCGGCGAGTGCCGCGTCGACGGTGTACATCCCGGTGATGTCCGGCGGGGGCGTGAACAGCGTGCTGAGCCGGCCGCCGTTCGGCGCGACCCCGAGCAGGTAGAAGAAGATGTAGAGCACCACGATGGCCAGCCAGAATGCCGGGGTCGACAGGCCGACCAGCGCCGCGCCCCGGATGCCGTGGTCGGCCGCCCGGTCCTTACGCACCGCCGCCCACAGCCCCAGCGCCACGCTGATGAGCAGGGAGAGGATCATCGCCGGGATCGCCAGCTCGAGCGTGGCCGGCACGTACTTCTCGAGGTCCGAGAGCACCGGATTGCCCGTGCTCTGCGAGGTCCCGAGGTCGCCGTGGAGAACGTGGCCGAGGTAGGTGACGTACTGCACCGGCAACGGCTTGTCCAGGCCCCACTTCGCCCGGTACGCGGCCACGATGCTCGGGTCCTGCTGCGCGGTCTCGGACAGGTTCGCCGACGACGGGTCACCGGGAACCAACTGCACCAGGGCGAAGGTGATGACGGTGACGCCGAGCAGCAGGGCCGCTGTGACCACGACCTTGCGTACGGCGAAGCGGAGCAGCCCCCGCAGCGAGCCGGTGCCCGTGGCGCGCTGCGGGAGCGCCGACTCCGCCGGTGCAGGGTCGGCGGTGACGCTCACTTGGTGCCGACGTCGGCCACGTCGACGACCCAGCCGGCAGCGGTGTACTGCGCACCGCTTAGGTTGGGGCTGGCCACCGCGGTGCCGCGGCTGTACGCCAACGTGACGTACGGCGAGTTGTGGATCATCAGCCGCTGCCAGGCCTGCAGGTCGGCGACCTGCTGCGTCGGATCGGTGTCGGCGAGCACCTTCTTCGCGGCCGCAACAGTGGCCGGATCGGCCTCCTTCGCCGTCCAGCCCGCCGCCGCGGCGGTCGCGCCGCCGGGCATCAGGTCGGCCACGATCGAGGCCGCGACCGGGTAGTTCAATGACTGCGGGCTGAAGCTCATCGCGACCTTGGCGCCGCGTCGCTGGTCGAGGAACGACGCGATCGGCGCCGGATCCAGCTGGATCTTGATGCCGGCCTTCGCCGCGTCACTCTGCACCTTGGCCGCGATCGTGCCGAGGTCCACGCCGCTGTAGGTCAGCGCCGGGTAGAGCAACTTCACGGTCTGGCCGCCGACACCGGATCGGGCGAGCAGCTGCTTGGCCTTGGACAGGTTCTGCGTCTGTGCCGCGGACTGCGGCAGCGCCCCGGCGTAGGCACTGGGCACCACTCCGGCGGCCGGTTGCCCCGAAGGTCCGAACAGCTTGGCGAGGCCCTGGTAGTCGATCGCGGCCTGCAGCGCATTCACGTAGTCGCGGTTGGAAGTGACCTTGCTTACCGAAGGGTCAGCGTCAAGGCGCAGCTGGTAGTACGTGTCGGCACTGCCGCTGACCTGCAACTGGCTCGGCAGACCGGTCAGCGCATCACCAGTCAGGTCCAGCGCGATCTGGTTCTTCGGCTGCTTGGACATCGTGAGCTTCTGGTTCTGGACGTCCATGTTCTGGAACACGACGCGGCTGAACGCCGGGGCCGGGCCCCAGTACTTCGGATTGGCCGTCAGCACGATCTGCGAGGACGCGTCGAACGACGAGAGCACGTAGGGCCCGCTGCCGGCCGAGGTCTTGTCCAAGTAGGACGAGAGCGTGTCCGTCTTCGAGGCATCGGGGGCATCGGTACCGCCGTGGGCGAGGGCGACCTTTTTCTCGATCACCGCGGCGTAGGGCTCGGCGAGGATCGTCGGCACGTCCGGGTTGACGGTCGCGCTGGTCACCACCACCGTCTTCGGGTCGGGCGCGGAGAAGCTCAACCCGGTCACGATCGCGGCCGGGCTGCCCTTGAGGTTCTGCAGCCGCTTCAGGCTGAAGACCACGTCGGCGGAGGTCACCGAGGAGCCGTCGGAGAACACGGCATCGCTGCGCAGCGTGAAGGTGAAGGTCTTGCCGTCGCTCGAGCGGGTGAACGACTTCGCCAGGTCAGGGACCGGCTTGGAGATGTCCGAGCCGTCGAACGTCACCAGGGTGTCGTAGAGCGCGTGGACCGTGACGTTGCCGGTCTCCTCGTAGACCTGCCCGGGGTCGAGCGACTTGACCACGAAGGAGGTGTCGACCGTGAGGGTCTTGCCGCCCGAAGCAGCCGAGCTGCTGGCTTGGCCACACGCACTCAGGCCGGCGGCGCCGAGGACGAGCGCGCCGGCGACGCAGGTGGCTGCTCTACCGGACAACGACAGCGAGAGGGCCATTTTCACTCCTGGGGCTGGGACGCGTTCGACTACATCGAACAAGTTTCAGGCACAGTAAACAGCTCCTTGCCCGGCGTCAACCCTCGCGACGCGCCGGCGATGTCGGGCGCTCCAGCAGCGCCACCGGCGGCGATCCGAACGAGAGCAGCCAGTCGTGGAAGTCCCGGTGGCGGTAGGCGTCGCCGTCGGCTGCGCGGCGCGCGTCCCGGAGGCGATGGATGAGGTCACGTCCCAGCACGTAGGACGACGGGTAGGTCGGGTTGTCGTGGCGGGTGTAGCGGCGCACCTCTCCGGCCGCCATGTGCTCATCCATGCCGGCCTCGCGCTGCAACAGGGCGGTCGCCTGCGCCGGCGAGAGAGTTCCGGCGTGCAGCCCGGTGTCGATCACAATCCGCAGCGCGCGCCACAGCGCGTTGCGCTGCTTGAGCAGCACCAGCCGCTCGTCGGCGAGGAAGCCCGTCTCGACGAGAAGGTCCTCGACGTACAACCCCCACCCCTCGACGAACTGCGGCGAGCGGACGTAGCGACGGACGGACCCGACCGGCGTGCCCATCTTGTGATGGACGTACTGGACGTGGTGGCCCGGATAGGTCTCGTGGCCGGCGATGGAGGTCGCGAACAGGTAGCAGTTGTCGCGCATGTGCTGGCGCCGGACCTCCTCCGTGCCCTCCGGGTCCGCAGGCGTAATGAGGAAGTGGCTGCGCAGGCCGGGCGCGTAGGGCGGCGACGGGGACATCTCGCCGAGCGGCAGCCCCTCCCGCCGGTAGTCGGGGACCCAGTCGGTGCGGCACTCCTCGCCGTCCGGCAGCGCAACCAGGTCGTGTGCCAGCGCGTGCTCCCGGACGCGGAGCATCGCCCCGGTGTAGGTGCGCAGGAAGTCCTCGGGCCGCGGGTGCCACTCCTTGAGGCCGTCGATCTGCTCCCGCCAGCTGCTCGTCGGATCGATGTCGCCGGCCAGCTGCTCGAGCCTCCGCCGTTCGGTGTCCACCAGCTCGGCACCGAAGTCGGCCAAGGCCGCCGCGTCCAGCGAGACATGATGGTGGTCGCGCAGCATGGCGTCGAGGTAATCCGTGCCGGCGGCCCATCGGCCGCTTGCAGAGGCGCCGAGCCCCTGCAGCGAGGCCGCGAAGCCGTCCAGCGCCGCGGCGGCAGCCGGAACCGCCTCGGCGAGATCGGCGGCCAGCGTGGGCGGCAGGGTTCGGGCGTGCGCGGGGATCACGCCAGTGACGAAGCGGGTCAGCCCCCGCAACCCGGACAGCCCCCTCTCCAGCCAGAGCTGCGGCGTCTCGTCGGTCAGGGTGCGGGCCGCCGTCGCCAGGTGGTCGGGGACTGCCCGCAGCCGTTGCGCCAGCGCCTCGCCGCCGGCGATCGGGTCACGGTCGGCGCCCAGCAGGACGCCGAACGCCGTACCCAGACGCTCGACGTACCAGTAAGGTGCGCGCTCGTGTGGCCGCTGCTGTTCGAGCACGAGCAGCGCCGTGGCCAGTTCGGTACGCAGCACGGCGTGCTCCAGCCACTCGAGCCGAGCAGCGGAGTCGACGGAGTCGTGACCGCCGGGGGCGGCCGCATCCGCCTCGCGAAGTGCCCGGGACACGCCCTCGCGGTAGTGGGCGACGGCGTCCACGCTGACGTCACCGAGCAGCCCGTCCTCGCGCGTGTCGCCCGCCTCGGAACCCAGGACCGGGTCGAAGGCGAACAGCCGCTTCACGTACTCGTGCATGCTCGCCGACTCCTCGTATAGTCACACTGAACGTGATTTGCCTACCATAAACGCCCCGCTGATGGAGGCCCCTATGCCCGCGCCCGAGGAACTGCTCCTGCACAACTGCACGGTGTTCGACGGCGTATCGCCGAAGCCGCGCGCCGACGCGGCGGTGCTGATTCGAGGCGAGCGGATCGCGAGCGTCGGAACTGCGGCTTCGTTGCGCAAAGGTGGCGGGTCGCAGCGTCGAGAGGTCGATCTCGAGGGCGCGCACGTGATGGCCGGGCTGTTCGACATGCACACACATCTGTCGCTGTCGTTGCCGGGGCCCACCGGCGACGCGGTGGGGGCCCTGACGCCGCACGAGCTCGTGCTCTACATGGCCCACGGGGCCCGCCGCACGCTGCAGTCGGGAGTGACGACGGTGCGCTGCGTCGCGGAGAAGGACCACGCCGACTTCGCGCTGCGCGCGGCCATCGACTCCGGGCAGGTCCGCGGCCCGCGGATCTTCACCGCCGGGCAGGCCTTGGTGTGCACCGGGGGCCACGGGCACGCGAGCACCGACACCGTCGAGTGCGACGGCGCCGACGACTTCCGGCGCGGCACCCGCGCTCAGATCCGCGCCGGTGCCGATCTGATCAAGGTGATGATCTCCGGCGGTATCGCCGGCGAGCACGAGCAGATCTCCACTCCCCAACTGACCGAGGCCGAGATGGCGGCCGTGCTCGAGACCGCCCACGCGTGGGGTCGCAAGGTCACCGCCCACGCCGGCCCGGCGCCGATCATCGGAGACGCGGTGCGGCTCGGACTGGACTGCGTGGAGCACGGCTACCAGCTCACCCGCGAGGTGGCCGAGCTGATGGCCGAGCGCGGAACGGCGCTGGTGCCCACGCTGATCGTCACGCGCTGCAAGGACTTCTTCGACTCGATCGGCGTCCCGGACTGGATGCAGCAGCGCTCGCTCGGCGCCGGCCCACGGCACGTCGAGAGCTACCGGCTCGCCCTCGAGGCAGGCGTGCAGATCATGCTCGGCGCCGACATGCCGCCGTTCCAGCCCACCGACGGTACGACCGCGACCGTGCGAGAGCTGGAACACCTGGAGGGCTTCGGGCTGCCGACCGTCGACGCCCTCCGCGCGGCCACCATCGTGCCCGCCCGGTGGCTCGGCGCCGACGACGACCTGGGATCGGTCGAGCCCGGCAAGTACGCGGACCTGGTCGCCATGACCGACGACCCGACTCGCGGCGTCTCGGCCCTTCGGGGCGTGCGGTGGGTGATGAAAGGCGGCGTGGTCGTGCGCGACGACCGCGCCGGCATCACCGTCTGACCCGGCCCTCCGAGGCGTCCGCGCGCGCGGCGAGTTCCCGGGCGAGGGCCAGGCTGACCGCCCGCACGGCCGGGGCGAACCCGGCCGGCGTCGCCCGCCCGGCGGGAAAAGTGACCGACAGCGCCGCGACCACGACACCGCCGGAGACGACCGGCGAGGCCACGCAGCTCACCCCCAGAGCCGCCTCCTGCCGGTCGAAGGCCAGGCCGGTGCGGCGCACCTCTGCCAGCTCCCGGGTCAGGCGAGCGGCGTCGGCGAGCGAGTGCGGCGTCAGCCGGCGCAGCGGCCGCGCCAGCACGGCCTCGAGCACCTCCGGGTCGGCGAAGGCGAGCAGGGCCTTGCCGATGCCGGTGCTGGACAGCGGGAGCCGCCCGCCGACCCGCGAGGGCGCGTCGACGCCGGTGTGCCCGCGGATCTTCTCGGCGTAGACGACGTCGAGCTCGTCGCGCACACCGAGGTGGACGGTCTCGTGGGTGGCCTCGTAGAGATCCTGCATGAACGGCAGCGCCGTCTCCCGCAGGTCGCGCTTCGCCGGCGCCAGCTCGCCGAGCTCGAACAGCCCGAGAGCCGGCCGGTAGCCGACGGGGCGATGCTCCAGCAGGCCGAGCCGCACCAGCTCCTCGGCCAGCCGGTGGACGGTCGGTTTCGGCAGGCCCGTGCGCTGCACGAGCGCGGTGAGCGTCAACGTGTCGCCCGCCGGCCGGAAGGCCTGCAACAGGAGCACGCCCCGCTCGAGCATGCTCGCCCGCTGGTCTCGCGCCATGAGACCAACTGTCGCAGCCGCGTCCGCCGGGGTCTAGAACGGGGAGCGTGACGACACCCCCGGCACCGGACACGAGAAGGGCGAAGGTCGCCGTCATCGGCTCGGGCAACATCGGCACCGACCTGATGATCAAGGTGATGCGCCTCGCCACCCAGCTGGAGATGGCCGCGATGGTGGGCATCGACCCGGCCTCCGACGGCCTGGCCCGGGCCCGCCGACTGGGGGTGCCGGTCACCGCCGACGGGGTCGACGGGCTGATCGCGATGCCGGGCTTCGAGGACATCTCGCTCGTCCTGGACGCCACCTCGGCCCAGGCGCACATCGCCAACGCGGCGCGCCTGGCCCCGTACGGCAAGCAGCTCATCGACCTCACGCCCGCCGCGATCGGTCCGTACACGATCCCGGCGGTCAACCTCGACCAGCACCTGGACGCGCCGGACGTCAACATGGTGACCTGCGGCGGCCAGGCCACGATCCCGATCGTGGCCGCGGTCAACCGGGTCACGCCGGTGCACTACGGCGAGATCGTCGCCTCCATCGCCTCCCGGTCCGCCGGGCCGGGCACCCGGGCGAACATCGACGAGTTCACCGAGACCACCAAGGCCGCCATCGAGCAGGTCGGCGGCGCGGCGCACGGCAAGGCCATCATCGTGCTCAATCCGGCCGAGCCGCCGCTGATCATGCGCGACACCGTGCTGTGCCTGACCGACCGGCTGGACCCGGCAGCGCGCGAGCAGGTGACGGCCTCGGTCGAGCGGATGGTGGCCGACGTCGCCGCCTACGTTCCCGGCTACCGGCTCAA
The DNA here is from genome assembly GCA_963776855.1 of uncultured Actinomycetota bacterium. Lineage (GTDB taxonomy): Bacteria > Actinomycetota > Actinomycetes > Mycobacteriales > Jatrophihabitantaceae > Jatrophihabitans. The sequence continues at coordinate 139,117 of CAVZOC010000009.1, forward strand.
GCAGCAGGTGCAGTTCACCGAGCTGGACGAGCGCGACGCCGTCCGCACCCTCAATCCGGCGCTGCGCCCCGGCCACCGCACCCGGGTGAGCGTGTTCCTCGAGGTCGAGGGCGCCGGCCACTACCTGCCCGCCTACGCCGGCAACCTCGACATCATGACCTCGGCGGCACTGCGGGTCGCCGAGGCCCTGGCGACCCGGACCGCCGCGGGGGCCGTCGCATGAGCACCGAGGGACCCGCCGTCTACATCCAGGACGTGACACTGCGCGACGGCATGCACGCCATCCGGCACCAGTACGGCCTCGACGACGTCACCGCCATCGCCGCCGCCCTCGACGCCGCCGGCGTCGACGCCATCGAGATCGCCCACGGCGACGGGCTGTCCGGCTCCAGCCTCACCTACGGCGCCGGGGCGCACACCGACGCGGAGTGGATCGGCGCCGTGGCCGCCGTCGTGAAGAACGCCCGCCTCACCACCCTGCTGCTACCCGGCATCGGCACCATGGACGACCTCGTCCGCGCCCACGACCTCGGCATCACCTCCGTCCGGGTCGCCACCCACGCGACCGAGGCCGACATCGCCGCCCAGCACATCGGCAAGGCCCGCGAACTCGGCATGGACGTCTCGGGCTTCTTGATGATGAGCCACATGGCTCCGCCCGGAGCGCTGTCCGAGCAGGCCCGGCTGATGGAGTCCTACGGCGCGCACTGCGTCTACGTGACCGACTCCGGCGGGCGGCTGACCATGGACGGCGTCCGCGACCGGGTGCGGGCCTACCGCGACGTCCTGGCGCCGGAGACGCAGCTCGGCATCCACGCCCACCAGAACCTGTCGCTGGCGGTCGCGAACTCCGTGGTGGCCGTCGAGAACGGCGTCACCCGGGTCGACGCGTCGCTGGCCGGGATGGGCGCCGGGGCCGGCAACTGCCCCATCGAACCGCTCGTGGCCGTGGCCACCATCCAGGGCTGGCAGCACCGCTGCGACCTGTTCGCGCTGCAGGACGCGGCCGACGACCTCGTCCGGCCGCTGCAGGACCGGCCGGTGCAGGTGGACCGGGAGACCCTCACCCTCGGCTACGCCGGGGTGTACTCCTCGTTCCTGCGCCACGCCGAACGCGCGGCCACGACCTACGGGCTCGACACCCGCGACATCCTGGTCGAGGTCGGCCGCCGCGGGCTCGTCGGCGGCCAGGAGGACATGATCGTCGACGTGGCGCTGGACCTCGCCGGCCGCGCCTGAGCCGGGCTACACGTCGGCCGAGAAACGGATCGAGCCGTCGGCGATCACGGTGTCGGGCCAGACCCGCACCCCGTGGCGCAGCTCGACCCCGGCCCCGACGCGCACGCGGTCGCCGATGACCGCCTCCTCGACCACCACGCCGGGCGCCAGCACGGCGCCGGCTCCGATCACGGAGCGGCGCACGATCGCCCCGGACCCGATGCGCGCCTGGTCGAAGACCACCGACGAGGCGACGGTCGCATCGCGCCCGATAACGCTGCCGCGCCCCACCGTCGTGCCGCCGTGGATGCTCGCTCCCGCCCCCACCTCGGCGCCCTCGAGCAGCAGCCGCTCCCCGGCCGCGGGCACGGCCGGGGACGGGGCCAGGCCGCGCACGAGGTCGCACGACCCGGCGACGAAGTCGGCGGGGGTCCCGAAGTCGCGCCAGTAGCCGTGGTGGACGTAGCCCTCGATCCGCGCGCCCGCGTGCAGCAGGCCGGGGAAGGTGTCCCGCTCGACCGAGACCGGAACCCCCTCCGGGATGCCCTCGATCACCTCGCGGCGGAAGACGTAGAGCCCGGCGTTGATCTGGTCGGTCACCGGGTCCGGGCTCTTCTCCAGGAAGGCCGTGACCCGACCGGCCTCGTCGGTGGGGACGCAGCCGTAGGCCCGCGGATCCGCGACCCGGGTGAGGGCGAGGGTGACGTCGGCGGCCCGCTCGTGGTGCCGGGCCAGCAGGTCCGCCAGGTCGACGCCGACAAGATTGTCGCCGTTGAGCACCATGACCGTTCCGGCCCGCAGCTTCCCGGCGACGTTGCGGATCCCGCCGCCGGTGCCGAGCGGCTCGGTCTCGACGACGTACTCGAGCTCGACACCGTGGGCCGAGCCGTCACCGAAGTGCTGCTCGAACACCTCGGCCCGGTACGAGGTCCCAAGGACGATGTGGTGCATGCCGGCGTCCCGCAGCCGGGTGACCAGATGGGTGAGGAACGGCACCCCGGCGGTGGGCAGCATCGGCTTCGGCGCCGACAGCGTCAGCGGTCGCAGCCGGGTACCGAGGCCACCGACCAGGATCACGGCGTCCGCGTCCGTTCCGCTCTGCATGCGCCTCCCGTCGCCCGCGCGGCGCGAGTGTGTCACACCGCGCGGCGCCTCACCCGGCGGAGATCCGGAACAGCGTGGTGCCGAGCCAGCCGAAAGAGGCCTGCAGGGCGTCGCCGGTCGCGGCGACGCGTTTCGTCTTGCCGGCGAGGTCGGTGCCTTGGACCCAGCCGGAGACGACCCGGCCGCCCCACACCCCGACGTGGTCGCGGCGGGTGATCGCGACCGTGGACACCCGCGCCAGCCCGAAGTAGTGGGCGATGCTCGACACCCTCACCCGGTCGACCCGGTCGAGGTACGGGTCCCCGGACGCGGCGGCGTCGTACCGGTCGACGCCGGGGGCCAGGTAGGGCTGGCCGCCGGAGCTCATCCAGCCGCCGTTCGAGGCGGAGAACTGGGCGAAGATGGCCCGGCCGCGGTACAGCAGCACCTTGCGAGCGGTCGCGGCGGCCGCGGGCCAGTAGTTCCGGTCGATCACGTGCCCGGCGCGGTCGAGTTCGGCCCGCCCGCCGTAGACCTGGCAGGACGTGGTGTCGCAGATGTCCGAGGTTCCGCCGGAGTGGTGCTGCATCTCGTAGAGCGCGTAGGTGCGGGCCGCGATCGCCTGGGCCCGCACGGCGGCCCGGGCCCAGGAGGTGGGGATCTCGCTGGAGACGACGCCGGCGGTGTACCGATCGAGGCTGAGCCGGTTGACCACGTAGAGGCCCTGCGCGGTCCGGTCGTGGCGATGGACCCGCAGCGTGCCCTGGTACCAGGTGCTGGACCGGTTCGGCCGGTAGAGCCGGATCGACCAGCCGTGGGGGCGGCGGAAGGCGGAGCCGTCGGGCAGCCCGGTCCGCACGGTCGTCCACCGGGCACCGGGGTGCGCGACCAGCCGCTGCAGGGTCAGCGTGGAGCCGTGCCCGGCGATCAGCCGGTAGGAGTTGACCCCGGCCGAGCGCAGCCGCCCGACGTGGGTCAGGCTCAGCCGGCCGCTGGCGCCGACCCGCGCCACCTTCCCGTAGCCCGACAGGTGGACGCGGATCGCCCGGCCCGAGGGCAGCTTCCGCAGCCGGGCGCCGCGGTAGTAGTGCCGCAGGATGGCCGGGTAGGTGAGCCCGGCCAGGGCCGCGCCCTGCGCACCGTACTGGCTCATGCCGTGGCCGTGGCCGTTGCCACGGGAATGGACCACCAGCGTGCCGGTCGGCGAGACCGGCACGGCGGCCGCGTCGGCCGTCGGGGCCGCGGCCAGCAGGCTGGAGCCGACGAGGCCGGCCGCCGCCAGTACGGCGACGCTTCGAGGGCAGCGGACAGGGGACACAGGGGCGAAACGCATGGGCTATACCACTTTCGAAGCGTGACTCGTTCAGCGACACGCCCCCGCGCGCAGATCACAGGCTACGTCACATACGCCCCCTGCGACACCCGAGGATCAACAAAAACTTCGACCCCACCCGTCACTCGGGTCGATCCGCGTGACAGGTGAGCTGCTCAGCGGCCTCACACGGCCGCCGCTTGTACCCTCGGCGTCGTGTCCGAACCCCCACTTCCGCCCCATCTCGACCCCCGCGGGCGCCACCGCGGCGGGGCGGGCTCCCGGCTGCACGCCGTCCGTCCGATCGGCCGGGTGGTGGGCTCGATCCTGTCGATCGTGCTGCTGGTGGTGGCCGGCTACCTCTGGTACAGCTTCCAGAACCTCAACAAGGGCGTCACCCGGCTCGGGGTGACCGTCGGGCAGGCACCGACCAAGAGCAAGCACGACATCGACGGTCAGGACCAGAACATCCTGGTCGTCGGCAACGACGACCGAACCAACATGACCAGCGCCGAGGTCCGGGAGCTGAAGGTCGGCCGCGACGGCGGCAGCCTGGCCACCGACACCATGATGATCGTGCACATCCCGGCCGACGGGTCGCAGGCGGCGCTGATCTCGCTGCCGCGTGACACCGAGGTCGCGATCCCGGACGGCTACCAGAGCCCGAACAAGCTCAATTCCCCCTACGCCAGCGCCTACGTCGACGCCAAGCAGCACGGCGCGACCGACGACCAGGCCCGCACCGCCGGCGCGAACCTGCTGGTCAAGACGGTCACCAACCTCACCGGGCTGACCATCAACCACTACGTGCAGGTCGACCTGCTCGGCTTCTACCGGATCGCGCAGGCCATCGGCGGCATCCCGGTCACCCTCTGCCACAACGTCAACGACACCGTCGCCTACAACCGGGCCCACGGCGAGACCGGCGGCTCCGGCTTGCACCTGTCCAAGGGCCACCACACCCTCAATGCCGTCCAGTCGCTGGAGTTCGTCCGGCAGCGGCACAACCTGCCCCGCGGCGACTTCGACCGGGTCAAGCGGCAGCAGTACTTCCTCACCGCCGCGTTCCGCAAGGTCGCCTCGGTCGGCATCTTCACCAAGCTCAACGCCATCGGCGACGCCCTGAAGCGCTCGCTGTACCTGGACCCCAGCCTCAACCTCGTCGACCTGGCCAAACAGCTGCAGGGCCTGTCGGCCGACCACATCATCGGACGGACCATCCCCACCTACACCGACTCCAACGGCAGCGTCCAGGCCAACCCGAAGCGGGTGCAGAGCTTCGTCGAGAAGCTCATCGGGCAGGGCAGCAGCTCCTCGTCGTCTTCCTCCTCGACGGCACCCTCGTCGTCCGCCTCGACGCCTCACTCCGGCGCCCCCTCGACCGGGTCGTCCGCGCCGAAGCCGCCCGACGCGAAGTGCATCAACTGACGTGGCGGCGGTAACCCCGGAAGCCAGGTTCGCCGAACTGCTCGCGGCCGACGCGTCGCGCCCGTTCGTCACCTACTACGACGAGCGCAGCGGGGAGCGATCGGAGCTGTCGCGCAAGTCGCTGGCCAACTGGGTCGCCAAGACCCATCACCTGCTCGGCGACGAGCTGGGCCTGGGCGTCGGGGACACCGCCCTGGTGCGGCTGCCGGCCCATTGGCTGACGGTCCCGATCCTGCTCGGCTGCCTGACGGCCGGCCTGGCGCTGACCGCCGACGGCGACGCCGACGTCGCGTTCACGCTGCCCGACGACGCCGACGCCGGCGGGGCGCTGGACCACTACGTGGCCGACCCCGGGCACGCCGCCTCCGGCCTCGGCGAGGCGGTGCCTGCGGGCGCCGCCGACTACGTGGCCGCGGTGCGCCCGCAGGCCGACGCCTGGGCCGGAGTGCAGCTGCCGGCCGGTCCGGGCGACGCCTGCCTGCCCGGGCTGACCCGGCAGCGGGCGCTCGCCGCCGCGGCGGAGCAGGCGGCCGCCGACGGCCTCGCCGAGGGCGGCCGGCTGCTGACCGCCGGCGACTGGGCGGGCCCGGACGACTGGCTGCGCGACCTGCTCGCGCCCCTGGCCGTGGGCGGCTCGCTCGTCGTCGTCCGGCACGCCGACGACGAGACGCTCGAGCGGCGCGTCGGGCAGGAACGTGTCACCGCCCGACGGGGCTGACTCGACGGGGCTGAGCCGGGGCAGGCCTGCCCACGTCAGGTGGGGACGATCCCCCAGCGGGCCGACCAGGCGCCACCGGGCTCGAGCACCCGCAGCCCGTCGCCGCTGTTGAAGGCGTCCGGCGCGCAGGTCATCGGCTCGATCGCGACACCCGACTGGCCCGGCGTGAGCTCGTCGAGCGTGTAGACCTGCAGGAACCCGAAGTCGGGCTCGAACCAGACCCGGGCGCCGCCGGCCGGCGTGCGGATCGCGGCCTCGGCGCACCCGCCGGCGCCCCGCTCGAGATCGGTGAAGCCGGAGTCGAACCGCACCGACCCCAGCTGTCGGCCGGCGCGGTAGTCCTCGTCGTCGGCGAGCCGGCGGCGCCCGACCGGGATCTGCTGGTCGTCGACCTCCAGAATCTCCCGGGCCGGCAGCTGGAGGGTCACGTCGTCCAGCCGGTGCCCGCGGGTGCTGAGGTAGGGGTGCGAGCCGGCCCCGAACGGTGCCGGCGTGCTGCCGACGTTGCGTGCCGCCAGGGTGACGGTCAGCCCGGTGTCGGCGTCCAGTGCGTAGGTGACCTCGGCCCGGACCTCGAACGGATAGCCCTTCTGCGGGACGATGTCGAGCCCGAGGAGGAGCCGCTCCGGCTCCTGCCGCACCGGCGCCCATCGCGCCCAGCGGCCGAGACCGTGGATGGCGTTGCCGTGCGCCGGCTCGGTGAGCGCGAGCTGCTGCTCCGCGCCGTCGACGTCGTACCGGCCGTCCCGGATCCGGTTGGGCCACGGGACGAGCGTCCCGCCGCAGCCCTTGGGGGCGAGCACGTGCGGGTCCCAGGTGCAGGTGACGTCCTGCCCCCCGTGGGTGTAGTGCCGCAGCGACGCTCCGACCTCGGCGACCGTGAGGTGGTGGTCGCCGGCGGCGAGTGTCCATTCCGTCCCGCTGAGTCCCATCCCGCCGACGCTAGTCGGCCGCCGCGACCGCCGGCGTGGGGGCGCGGCCGTCGTAGCGCCAGAAGGGTCGGACGGCCACACCGGCGATACCGACGACCACCATGCAGACGAGGCCCCCGCCCACCCAGGACACGGCCGGGGAGGTGGCGGCCGCGACGCCGCCCGCGCGCAGGTCCCCCAGCCGCGGTCCGCCGGCCACGACCGCGATGAAGACGCCCTGCATCCGGCCCCGCATCCCGTCCGGGGCGTAGGTCTGCAGGATCGTCTGCCGGTAGACGGCGCTGACGAGGTCCGCGGCCCCGGCCACCGCGAGCAGGGCCACCACCAGCAGCAGCGAGCGGGCGAGCCCGGCCAGCGCGACCGCCGCGCCCCATCCCACGATCGCGAAGGTCAGCACGGCACCCTGGCGCCGGACCCGTCCGATCCAACCGCTGGACATCCCGGCCAGGACGGCGCCGATGGCGATGGCGGCGTACAGCGGGCCGACCTGCCCGCCGAAGCGCGCGTCGGCGACGGCGGGGAACAGCGCCCGGGGCATCGCCAGCACCATCGCCGCGATGTCGATCAGGAAGGACATCAGCAGGACCGGGCGGGTGCCGATGAAGGCGAGCCCCTCGGCCACCGACCGCAGCCCGAGCCGCCGGCCGGTGCCGTCCGGCGGGATCGACGGGAGCCGCAGCACCGAGTAGAGGGCGGCGGTGAACAGCAGAGCGTCGGTGCCGTAGGCGAGCGCGAAGCCGTGCGGCAGGGTCACCAGCACGCCGGCCAGCAGCGGGCCGAGCACCTGGCCGACGTTGGCGACGGTGAAGTTCAGCGTGTTCGCCGCCGGGACGAGGTCGGTGGGGACGAGCCGCGGCACGATCGCCCCTCGGGCGGACGAGGCCATGGCGAAGGCCGCCGACTGCACCACGACCAGCCCGAGGATGACGCCGACGTGCGATGCCCCGGTCAGGGTCTGCGCCAGCAGCGCCAGAGTGACCAGCCAGGACAGCAGCGAGGACCAGATGTAGAGGGTGCGCCGGTCGATCGCGTCGGCGATCGCCCCGCCGTAGAGGCCGAAGAGCACGATCGGAACCAGCCCGGCCAGTCCGACGAAGCCGACGTAGAGCGAGGAGCCGGAGATGGCGTAGATCTGCACCGGGACGGCGACCTGCGTCAGCTGGGAGCCGATGAACGACGTGCCCTGCCCGACCACCAGCCGCCGGAACGGGGCGTTCGACAGCGGCCGGGTGTCGACGGCGTGACGCCGCAGCAGCGAGCGAGCTGCTGTCACGGCCCCAGCCGCTCGACGACCCAGGCCTCGCCGTCGCGCCGGAAGCGCAGCCGGTCGTGGAGCCGCCCGCCGCGTCCCTGCCAGAACTCGATCGACGCGGGGGCGAGCAGGTACCCGCCCCAGTGCGGGGGCGGCGGGACGTCCTGGCCCTCGAAGCGGCGGGCGGCCTCGGCCTCCGCGGCGTCGAGGGCCTCACGGGAGGCGACGACCTGCGACTGCGGCGAGGCCCACGCCCCCAGCTGCGATTCCCGCGGCCGGGTGGCGAAGTAGCGTTCGGTCTCGGCGCGCTCGACGCGGGTGACCGGCCCGGACAGCCGAACCTGCCGCTCGTGCGGCAACCACACGAACACCATCGCCGCCCACGGGTTGACGCTCAGCGCCCGTCCCTTGCTCGACTCGTAGTTGGTGTAGAAGACGATCCCGCGCTCGTCGATGCGCTTGGCCAGCACGGTGCGCACGTCCGGGTGACCGTCGGTGCCCGCGGTGGCGAGCTGGACGGCGTTGGGCTCCAGCACCGCGGGATCCTCGGCGGCGGCGTCGAACCACAGCCGCAACTGCGCCAGCCAGCTCGGTGCGAGGTCGGCCTCGTCCAGCTGGTCGCGGCGGTAGCCGCGTCGCAGGTCGGCAGGTTCGGGCATCGTCAACATCCTCGCACCTACCCGCGGACCCCGAGCGGCAGTGTGAGCAGAATGGAGGCAGCATCCGAACCGAGCGGAAAGAGGCGTTCATGGCAGCCGACTACAGCCCGGGGCTCGAGGGTGTCATCGCCTTCGAGACCGAGATCGCGGAACCGGACAAGGACGGCGGCGCACTGCGCTACCGCGGCGTCGACATCGAGGACCTCGCCGGCGTGGTGACGTTCGGCAACGTGTGGGCGCTCCTCGTCGACGGCAAGTTCGGACCCGGCCTGCCGCCGGCCGAACCGTTCCCGATCCCGGTCCACACCGGCGACGTCCGCGTCGACGTCCAGGCCGCCCTCGCGATGCTCGCCCCGGTGTGGGGGTACCGGCCGCTGCTGGACATCAGCGACGAGGAGGCCCGCGAGCAGCTCGCGCGGGCGGCCGTCATGGCGCTGTCGTACGCCGCCCAGTCGGCCCGCGGCCTGTCCAACCCGGCCGTTCCGCAGTCACGCATCGACCAGAGCGCGACCATCATCGAGCGGTTCATGACCCGCTGGCGCGGCGAGCCCGACCCGGCCCACATCAAGGCCGTCGACGCCTACTTCGTCTCGGCCGCCGAGCACGGCATGAACGCCTCCACCTTCACCGCCCGCGTCATCGCCTCCACCGGCGCCGACGTCGCGGCCGCGATGTCCGGAGCGATCGGCGCCATGAGCGGCCCGCTGCACGGCGGCGCTCCCGCCCGGGTGCTCCCGATGATCCAGGAGGTCGAGAAGACCGGCGACGCCCGCGGCTACGTCAAGGGCGTGCTCGACCGGCACGAGCGGTTGATGGGCTTCGGGCACCGCGTCTACCGGGCCGAGGACCCACGCGCCCGCGTGCTGCGCCGCACCTGCAAGGAGCTCGGGGCCGAGAAGTACGAGGCGGCCGAGGCCCTCGAGCAGGCGGCGCTGGCCGAGCTGCGCGAGCGGCGGCCGGACCGGCCGATCGAGACGAACGTCGAGTTCTGGGCCGCGGTGATCCTCGACTTCGCCCAGGTGCCGCCGCACATGATGCCCGCGATGTTCACCTGCGCGCGCACGGCGGGCTGGTCGGCGCACATCATGGAGCAGAAGAAGACCGGTCGGCTGGTGCGGCCCTCTGCCCGGTACATCGGCCCCGAGCCACGCAAGCCCGAGGAGGTCGACGGCTGGGGCGACATCGACCACCCGTAACCCTCGCGACTGCTCAGCCTAAGCAGCGCCCCTCGCCGCGGTAGGTGGGCACCGAGTCGACCACCCGGTCGCCGTCGACGACGTGCACGGTGTCGAACCGCTCCAGCGGCTCGCCGGCCTTGGCGGCGCGGAACCAGACCCGGTCGCCGACGCGCAGCGTCTCCGCCGCCGGGCCGCGCACGGGCGTCTGCACCTCGCCCGCGCCCTCGGTGCCGAGCAGCGCCAGCCCGCGGGTGGCGGGGGTGGGCAGCCGGCTCTTCGACGCCGGCCCCGAGGCGACGTAGCCGCCCCCGAACAGGGTGGCGATGCCGGGCGCCGGGCGCCGGACCACCGGCAGCGCGAACAGCAGCGCCGGGCGGGCGGTGAAGGCCCGGTAGCCGTCGAACAGCGTCGAGGCGTACAGCCCCGACCCGGCGGTGACCTCGGTGACCGTGGCGTCGGCGCTGCTGACCTCGAGACTGCCGGTACCGCCGGAGTTGACGATCGGGAGCGGGCCGACCGCCGCTTCCACGGCCCGGACGACCTCACCGCGCCGGCGGGCGAGCTCGGCGGCCGAACGGCGCTTGACGAGGCGGACCGCCGGCGACGAGTCCGGCAGGCCCGCGATCTGAGCCTCGTAGAACATCACGCCGCTCACCCGGAAACCCTGCGCGTGGGCGGTGGTGGCCAGCACCGCGGCGTCGGTGGGGGTGCGCAGCGGCGAGCGGCGCACCCCCAGGTGCAGCGGCCCGATGCGCAGTGACGCGTCCACGTCCAGGCACAGCCGCAGCGGCACGCCGGGCGCCTCGGCGCGCAGCAGCCCGAGGTGCTCCGGCCCGTCGACCATGAGGGTCACCGCCTCGACCAGCGCGGGGTCGGCCGCCAGTTCGCGCAATGCTGCGCGATCGACGCTCGGGTAGCCGACCAGCACGTCGGTCACGCCGCCACGTGCCAGCCAGATCGCCTCGGCCAGAGAGAACGCCATCACGCCCTGGACCCCGTCGAGCGCCAGGGCCCGGTCGAGTACCCATCGGCAGCGCACCGACTTCGCCGCGACCCGGACCGGGGTGCCCCCGGCTCGTCGCACCAGGTCCGCGGCGTTCGCGTCCAGCGCGGCGACGTCGAGCGCCGCCAGCGGCGGGTCGAGGTCGGCCGTCGCCCGGCCCAGCGCGTCCACGTCCACCATGCGCTGCAGGGTATTCGTGGAGAATCGGCGCATGACGACGTGGTCGAACTGGGCGGGCACGGTCCGGTCCGAGGTGGACGTGGCGACGCCGGGCACGGTCGGCGAGCTGCAGAAGGTGGTGGCGGCCGCGGCGGCGCAGGGACGCCGGGTGAAGCCGGTGGGGGCCGGCCACTCGTTCACCGGTGCCGCCGCCACCGACGGGGTGCAGCTGCGGCTCGACCGGCTCGCCGGCATCGTGCACGCCGACCGGGCGAGCGGACTGGTCACGGTGCAGGCGGGTAGCCGGCTGTACGCGCTCAACGCGGCGCTGTGGCAGCTCGGCCTGTCGATGACCAACCTCGGCGACATCGACGTCCAGACCGTGGCCGGGGCGATCTCGACCGGGACGCACGGAACCGGGCTGCGCTTCGGCGGCCTCGCGACGCAGGTCCGGGCCCTCGACGTGATACGCCCCGACGGCAGCCTGCTGGCGTGTTCGGCCGAGGAGAACCCGGAGGTCTTCGAGGCGGCCCGGCTCGGCCTGGGCGCGGTCGGCGTGCTCGCCACCGTCACCCTGCAGACCGAACCGGCCTTCGCCCTGGCAGCGGCGGAGGCGCCGGCGTCGCTGGACGAGACGCTGGCCGACCTGGACGAGCAGGTGCTCGGCAACGACCACTTCGAGTTCTACTGGTTCCCGCACACCCGTCGGGTGCTCACCAAGCGGAACAACCGGGTGCTGCCCGACACCGCCCTCCGGCCGCTGCGCCCGCTCCGGGCCTGGCTGGACGACGAGTTCCTGTCGAACACCGTCTTCGAGCGGCTCAACCGCATCACCACCCGGCGGCCGGGCCTGATCCCGCGCAGCAACCGGGTCGCGTCCTCGGCCCTGAGCGCCCGCGACTACATCGACCGGTCCTACCGGGTGTTCGCCTCCCCGCGGCGCGTCCGGTTCAAGGAGATGGAGTACGCGGTGCCCCGCGCGGCCGTCCCGGACTTCCTGGCCGGCATCCGGCGCTACCTCGAGCGCAGCGGGGAGAACATCGGCTTTCCGGTCGAGGTTCGCTTCGCCGCGCCCGACGACGTCTGGCTGTCGACGGCCCACGGGCGCGAGAGCGGGTACGTCGCGGTGCACCAGTACCACCGGCGCGACCACGAGCGGTACTTCCGCGCCGTCGAGGCCCTCGCGCGCGACCACGACGGCCGTCCGCACTGGGGCAAGCTGCACCACCTGGCCGCCGAGGACCTCCGCGCCGCCTACCCCCGCTTCGCCGACTTCCTCGCCGTCCGCGACCGGCTCGATCCCGACCGGGTGTTCGGCAACGACTATCTGGCCCGGGTTCTCGGCGGCTGACCGGATCGCCACGTACCGTAGAAATGTGGTCCTTTCTGCGGCGGACGACGCCGGACATCTTGAGAGCCTGGCCCTCGAGGCCGGGCAACGGCTGGACCGGGCGGATCCCGCCGAGGTGCTGGAGTGGGCCGCCGAAACCTTCGGCACCGGGCTGTGCATCGCGGCCTCGATGGCCGACGCCCTGCTCATCGACCTCGCCTCGCGGACGTTGCCCGGCATCCACGTCGTCTTCCTGGACACCGGGTACCACTTCGCCGAGACGATCGAGACCCGTGACCGGGTCGAGAAGCGTTACCCCGTCCAGCTGCACACCGTGCTGCCGCAGCAGTCGGTCGCCCAGCAGGACGCCACCTTCGGCCCGGGGCTGCACGGCCGCGACCCGGACGCCTGCTGCTCGCTGCGCAAGGTGGAGCCGTTACGCCGCGCGCTGCAGCCCTACTCGGCGTGGGCCTCGGGCCTCCGTCGGGACGAGTCCGAGTCCCGCCGGCACGTCGGCGTGGTCGAGTGGGACCGCAAGCGGAGCATGGTCAAGGTGAACCCGCTGGCGAACTGGACGCAGGCCCAGGTCGACGAGTACGTCATCGCGAACGACGTCGAGGTGAATCCGCTGATCTACGACGGCTACCCGTCGATCGGCTGCGCCCCCTGCACCCGGAAGGTCCAGCCCGGGGAGGACACCCGCGCCGGGCGCTGGTCGGGCAGCCGCAAGACCGAGTGCGGGCTGCACCTAGACTGACGCGGGCTAGCGTGCCCGGGTCGGGTCGGCGAACAGTACGGTGGTCCGCTGCCCGCCCGCGTAGTCCTTGGCGCCGAACGTCCCGTTGTCGCGCAGGATGCCCGTCCAGTCCGACTGCCGCTGCAGCTCGTACCCGTAGGCCTGCATGATCATCTGCATCGCCTTGAGGTTGGGCCGCCCGGTGAGGGTGACGTCGCCGTAGCTGTAGGGCTCCAGCACGGCGTTGCCCTGGAACTCCTCGCCCTCCAGCACGGGGTAGATCAGCGCCCGCTCGCCGTCGATGGCCGCCGCGCGGCTGTCGATGACGACGTAGGTCGGGTTCGTGGCTCGGATGCGGGAGAACAGCTCGTTGTAGCGGAGGGTGTGGTACAGGTAGCCGAGGCACAGCACCACGTCGAACTCGTGCGAGCCGTCGGCCAGGACGTCGTACACGCTGCCGGTCATGAACCTGGCGCGATCCTCACCGAAGCCGTAGTCGGCGACCTTGGTGCGGGCAGCCTCGACGAACTCCGGCCGCGCCTCGATGCCGAGGGCCGACTCCGCGCCGTTGGCGAGTGCCGCCAGGCACCAGCGCCCGTCGTGGCAGCCGATGTCGAGGACCTTGGCGCCGTCGAAGATCTCGCGGAACTCCCCGAACATCGCCTGGTAGCGGAGGTTCGAGCGGCGCACCCACGCTTCGGACTCGCCCTCGTAGAAGCGCGGGTAGGCGTCGAAGAAGTTAGAGGCGGTGCGCTCGCCGGGAGCCGACGGCACCGTCGCCACGGTGCTGGGGCGGCCTGGACCCTTGCGGCCTGCTTTGGGCCGGGACAGCGGCTGCTGCTGCGCCGCAGCGGGTGCCGGCGGGTCGAGCCGGCGAGCCAAGATCCGGAACAGGGTGGCGGCATCCTTCTTGAAAGGCACCCTACGGACTGTATCCGAGGACTCAGAAGACATGATCGCGGTACCAGTCGTAGGTGCGCCGTAGGCCGTCGGCGAGCGGGACCTGCGGCTCGAAGCCCAGCGCCGAGCGGGCGAAGTCGAAGGTCGCGAAGTTCCGGTCGACCTCTCCGGGGCGGCGCGGCAAGAACTCGATGGGGTGCTCCGGCCGGCCCACCGCCTGGCGGCAGGCGTCGGCGAGGCCGGCGACGGTGGTCTCGACCCCCGTGGCCAGGTGGGCGACCGTGCCGCCGGGCAGCTCCGCGCCCAGGGCCAGCCGGATGCCGCGGCAGATGTCGTCGACGTACATGAAGTCGCGGGAGGCCGAACCGTCACCGTAGATCTGCAGCGGACGGTCCTCGTGCAGCGCCTTGAGGAAGACGGTGACCGCCCCCTTCTTGTGGCCGCTGTAGGGGCCGTAGACGTTGGCGAAGCGCAGCGCGATCGTGGTCATGTCGAACGACTTCGCGAAGGCGTGGCAGTAGGCCTCCGCGGCCAGCTTGCCGGCACCGTAGGGCGAGATCGGCTTGGGCAGCGACTGCTCGTTCACCGGCGGGACGGCGTTGCCGATCAGGGCCCCGCCGGTGGAGGAGAAGACCAGGCGACCGACGCCGGCCTCGCGCGCGGCGTCCAGCACCGTGAAGGTTCCGTGGACGTTCGCCTCGAAGTTCGCCGCCGGTTCGGCCACGGAATCGACCACCGATCCCGCCGCGGCCAGGTGAACGACCGCGTCGACGCCGCGAGCGTGTCGCACCACCAGATCACGGTCGTTGATCGGGCCCTGCACGAGCTGCACGTCGAGCCCGTCGAGGTAGTCCGCGCGCCCGGTGCGCAGGTCGTCGAGGACGACGATCTCGTCGGCCTCCGGGCGCAGCAGGCGAACCAGGTTGGCGCCGATGAAGCCGGCGCCGCCGGTCACCAGGATCCGGCCGCTCACACCCCGGAGGTCTCGGTGAGCGGGGCACTGCGCCACAGCGACCGGCACGGGATCTTGCTGCGGTCACACCGATCGGCGTAGCGCTTCGCGATCTCGGTGACCTCCTGCAGGAGGCCCTCGGCCAGCGTGATCGGCTCCAGCCCGAGGTCGAGGAACTGCCGGTTCTCGACGTGCAGGTCGTTCTCGGCGTCCTCCTTGCGCGGGTTGTCCACGTAGTCGATCCCCGAACCGGTCATCACCGAGACCATCTTGGCCAGGTCGTTGACGCGGTGCGTCTCGGTCATCTGGTTCAGGATCCGGACCCGGTCACCACGGGCCGGCGGGTTGGCCACCGCCAGCTCGATGCAGCGCACCGTGTCCTGGATGTTGATGAACGCGCGGGTCTGACCGCCGGTGCCGTGCACCGTCAACGGGTACTCGACCGCCGCCTGCATCAGGAACCGGTTCAGCACCGTGCCGTAGTCCCCGTCGTAGTCGAAGCGGTTGATCAGCCGCTCGTCCTGCTTGGTCTCCTCGGTCTGCGTCCCCCAGACGATGCCCTGGTGCAGGTCGGTGACCCGCACCGCGTCGTTCTTGGCGTAGTAGGCGAACAGCAGCTGATCCTGGGTCTTGGTCAGGTGGTAGATGCTGCCGGGATTCGCCGGGTAGAGGATCTCCTGCTCCACCTGGCCCTCGTCGGTGTCCAGCTTGACCCGCAGGTACCCCTCGGGGATCTTCATGCCGGCCGTCCCGTAGCCGTAGACGCCCATGGTCCCCAGGTGGACGACGTGGATGTCCAGGCCCGACTCGACGATCGCCGCCAGCAGGTTGTTCGTAGCGTTCAGGTTGTTCGAGACCGTGTACCGCTTGTGCGCCGAGCTCTTCATCGAATACGGCGCGGCCCGCTGCTCGGCGAAGTGAACGACGACGTCGGGGCGCCACTCCCGCAGATGGGTCAGCAGCCGGTGGTAGTTCTCGGCCACGTCGTACCGGTGGAACTCCACCGCCTTCCCGCTGACCTCGTTCCACGCCGCGAGCCGCTCGCTCATCGGACGGATCGGGGTGAGCGACGTGACCTCGAGCTCGTTGTCGATGTTGCGGCGCGACAGGTTGTCCACCACGGCCACGTCATGGCCGTGCTGGGAAAGATGCAGCGTGGTCGGCCACCCGCAGAAACCGTCGCCGCCGAGAACCAGAACCTTCATCGTGCACACTCCTCCGAGCACGCTGCGAGCCCACGCGTAACGTGCGTTTCGATTTGACAGGTCAGCCTAGCAACGCCGGGGCGGTGGTCCGTTCGGCGAACCGGCGCTCCTGTGCCCCCCACAGCTCGCGGCCCGCGACGTAGGTCTGCTGCCACGGCTTGAACGGCCCGGCCCAGTGCACTACGCGTGGATGGTCGACGACCTCGAGGCGGACCAGCCGGTTCCAGTCCGGATCGATCGGAGTGCGCCGCCGGCCGGCGTAGACGTTCAGCACGTTCTGCCCGTTGATGCCGAAGCGCTGGACGTAGGCAAGGTACCGGCCGCAGAAGTCGTCCTCCCGCATCCGGGCCAGATCGAGGACCATGATCCCCGCGTTGAAGATCTCGAAGTCGAAGGCGTGCTGGGAGTGCATCCGCAGCAGAAACTCGTGGGCCTCGTCCGGCTTGCCCTCGCGCCGCAGCAGCTTGGCCGCGCGGCGCACTGTCTCGAAGCCCGACTGGTAGCGCGGCTGCGCATCGACGGTCGCGGCGATCGGCATCCCGGCCAGGTCGACGTCGTACAACTCGCCGAGATCGGCGAGGCACAGCGCGTCCAGGTCGAAGTGGATGATCCGGTCGACGTCGTCCAGCAGCACCGGCATGATCGTGCGGTCCATCGTGGCGATGGTGGCCCATTTGATCTTGCCCGGGATCCGGCCGTAGACGACGTTGTCGGTAGGCAGCCAGACGAACGAGACGGTCGGGAACAGCCGCGCCGTCCGCTCGAAGTGACCGCGGTCCAGCCCACGGCAGAGCACGTAGGCCCGGACCGGCCGGGACGTCCGCTCGACGATCGAGTCCAGCACGATGTCGAACTGGTGGGTGTAGTTCCCGTCCATGGAGAACTCGACGGCGATCTCGGCGCCCTGCCCGTGTTCCTCGCTGCGCTCCATGACGACCGCCGTCGACCGGATCTCGCGGCAGGCCTCGTCCAGGTCGAACGTCAGCGTCGGACTGCCCGTGACGCTACCCAGCTCCGCCTCGACCGCCCGGACGTCGGCCTCGCAGGCCGAGCGCCAGGCGGCGTACACCTCGTCGGGGTCCCTGCCGCCGAGGACGGCCCCGAGGACGGCGGCCAGCTTGTCGCACAGCCCACGGCGCATGGCCTCGAACTCGCCATCCCCCAGAGCCAGGTAGTCGACGACGCGACGCTCGAAGCGGTCGTCCGGTTCGTAGCGCGACCGGCAGCCGACGGCGCGCGCCGCCAGGTGGGCCCGTAGGTCGCCGGTGACCACCTCGCCCGCCTGGTCACGCAGGCCGCGCCAGAACGCGGCGGCGGCCAGCAGGTTGTCACCGAGCGGACGCGTCGCGATCTCGTCCGAGAGGCGGTCGAGGGGCACCGATCGGGTCTCCCCGCCGTGCGGCGCGGCGGGCGGGACGATCAGGTCGAGGGTGCTGGCGAGCGCGCCGGAGAAGAAGGCCGGGACGCCGGCGGAGTGCAGCAGGTATGTCGTCTCGCGGTCGCGGCACCCGATGGGGGCGTGCCGGCGCAGGTAGTCGATCACGCCGGGTGCGGCCAGCGCCCGCGGCGAGATGGCGAAGGAGACGAAGATCGGTCGGATCCGCGGATCGAGTGGAATGTCGGGCCGCTCGGCCGACAGCGGGTGGGCGAACCAGTCGGAGACGATCGCCCAGGTGCCGTCGGGCACTTCCGACCACCGGCTGAGATCGCGCTGCAGCTCGACGAACCGCACGGTCGCGGCCGGAGCGTCGACCCGGTGGCGGGTCGGGACGCCGCTGCCCAATGCCTCGGCGGCCGCGATCAGGTCGTCCCGCCCGGTGATCCGGACACCGTGGCGCAGCACATGGCCGAGCGCGGCGAGCGTCTCGGTCGGGTCGTCGATGTCGGTGGAGCGGGCGGCGAGATCCGGGTGGCCGTACCCGATCAGCGCGACCGGAATCTCGGACTGCCCGCAGGCGTGAGCCTCGGCCGAGCCGGCCTGGACGGAGCGAGCCTGGTCCAGCCACTCGCGCAACGCCGCCTGCCGCGCCGGCAGCCGCGGGCGCCGGCGGCGCACGTCGGGGCCGGTCTTCGCCTCGGCCCGCTCGAGTGCGGCGCGCGTGAGCTCCAGCGACCCGCCGGCGAGGCTGTGGGCGGTGACGTCGGTCCAGACCCCCGGACCCCAGTGCACCTCGAGGCCGCCGTCGATGACCTGACGCAGCGTCTCCGCCGCCTCGGCCGGGTGGTGTTCGAAGGCGAAGCCGAAGTACTCCACGGGGGCCCAGACGACCGCGCGGCCGCGACCGGCCCGCTCGAACAGCGTCCACGCCGTCTCGAGGATCGGCTCGTGCAGGGCACACAGGGCCAGGCCGAGGTCCGCGGCCGCGCGGGCCCCCTCGTAGTGCTGCATCGCCTGCGCGAAGCTGCGCGCCCGGCTGTGCATCCCGGCGGCGGACAGCCGCTTCACCGTGGTGATCACCGCGCGATCGAGGTCGCCGTCGGCTATCACGTCGCGGACGAACTCGGCCGAGGCGCGGTCGGTCGCCAACTCGACCTGCAGCTGGTCGACCTCCTCCACGGCGGGCAGCCGGTCGAGCGGGGAGGCCTGCCCCGGCAGCAACTCGGCGCGAGCGGACTCGAAGAAGGCCACGAGCCGGTTCACCCGCTGTTCCCGGTCCGCGCGGCGCTCGAGGTAGGCCGCGGCGGGCGGGATCCGGGTCGCGCCCCGGCGCGCGATCGCGCGGATCCGCGTGCTCGCGGGCGCCGTGGCGGCACCCCGCTTCGGACCGAAGCGACCCACCTGTTCCTCCTGGCAAGGTTGATGATGATGACCGGCAAACCCGAATATAACGACCACTGCCTGACCGAACGCTGACGCGCTCCGCTGAAACATCTCAGTGCGTTGCTAGCCTCTCCTCATGCCTCGAGAGCAGCGCAGAGGTCGATGACTCGGACAGGCCGGATGCAGGTCTTCTGGCACATCGGCGCACCGAAATCCGGGACGACCTACCTGCAAGAACTGTTGTGGAACAACCGGGAAGCGCTGCGTGACTCGGGCGTACTTTATCCGGGACCAGAGTGGCACGATCACGTGTACGCGGCCCTGAGCCTGCGCAACGTGACGATGAAGGGCCACGTCAACCCGGACGTCCCCGGGTCGTGGGCGCGGCTGGTCGCGCACATCCGTGACTGGGACGGCCCCGCCGCGGTGATCGACCAGGAGCTGTTCTCTCCCGCCGGGCCGAAGCAGATCGCGCGAGGCATGGCGATGCTCGACTTCGCCGACGTCCACGTCGTGTACACGCTGCGCGACATGGCCCGCGTACTCCCGGCCGCCTGGCAGGAGTGGGCCAAGAACCGCGAGGTGGAGTCCTTCCACGAGTACCTCGGCCTGGTCCGCGAGGCCGTCGACGTGCTGCCCGATCTCTCGTCGGCCGGTCGAGTGGCCCGGCTGTTCTGGGGCCTGCACGACACCGAGGCGATCCTCACCCGCTGGTCGGCCACCCTGCCGCCCGAGCGGGTCCACGTCATCACGGTGCCGCAGTCGGGCGCCCCACCGAACCTCCTGTGGGACCGCTTCGCGAGCGTGATCGGGCTGGACGGGCGGCACCGCGAGCTCGCCGGCGCCTCGGCGAACACCTCCCTGGCCGCCGCCGAGGCCGCAGTGCTGCACCGCTTCAACAACGCCGTCGGTGGCGAGCAGTACCCCTGGCCGGTCTACGACTACTTCGTCAAGCACCGCCTCGCACCGGAGCTCGCGACCCGCAAGGGACCGGCGATCACGCTGCCCCCCGAGTACTACGAGTGGGCGGTGGAGTGGTCGCGCCGGGACGCCGAGTTCGTCGGGGAGTCCGGCTACCACGTGGTCGGCGACGTCGACGAGCTGCTCGCCGCTCCGCAGCGCTCCGGCGTGGAACCGGACTCGGCCGACCCGGCCGAGGTGGCCGACGCGGCGATCGCCGGCATGGCCGTGCTGGCCCGCCAACTGGCCGACGAGTCGGCCATGCTGGCCACGACGCGTACCGATCTCGAGGCGGCCCGCCGTGCGCTGAGCGGGCAGCGGGAGGACACGCGTATCCGACGGCTGCGCCGGAGGGCACGGGAGGCCGCCGAGCGTCACGAGCGGCTGCGTCCGTTCCTGCAGGCTTACTGGGCGCTGCGCGAGCGCCTGCGGCGGTTCAGCGGAACGGCTTGACCGCGGCCCGCCCGGTGGACATCCGCACGAGCAGCAGCGGCTCCCCGGTGCGCTCCAGGAACTCGTCGGTGGCCAGCTTGGCCCCCTCCCAGTCACCGTAGTCGTCCAGCAGCAGAACGCCGCCGGGCACCAGCCGCTCGTAGGCGTGGACCAACTCGTGGGCCGTCGACTCGTACCAGTCGGTGTCCAGGCGCAGCAGCGCGATCCGGTCGGGCAGCTGCGCCGGGATGGTGTCCTCGACCTTGCCCGGGACGAAGTGCACGCGCTCGGGCGGGTAGGGAACGCTCTCGAAGCCGGCCTTCACGTCCTCCAGCGACGCGATCGCCCACATCCGGGTGTCCTTCGCCGACGAGGCCAGCAGCTCGGCCGCCGACCGGCCGCCCCGCGCGTCGGCCTCGGTCGGCGGCGGCATGCCGTCGTAGGTGTCGAACAGGTACAGGTCCCGCTCGCGGTCCCCCAACGAGTCCAGCATGCGGGCCACGGCGTGCATGCTGCCGCCTCGCCAGACGCCGCACTCCACGACGTCACCCGCGATGCCGTTCCGGACCACGTACTGGGTCGCGCTGAGCAGCACGTGCAGCTTGTTGATGTCGGTCATCGTGTAGGGCCGGACCTGCCGGATGATGTCCTGGAACTGCTCGTCGAAGTCCCGGGGGAACTCGCGCCGCGCGGGACGCTTTCCGGGCCGGCCCGGTGCCGTGGTCCGCAGCTCGCGCACCTGCCGGCGCAGCTGGCCCAGTTCGTCGTCCACCTCTCCCGGGCGGCCCTTGGTCAGGTGGTAACCGAAGGCACGCCCGAGGGCCCGGTTGATGGTCTCCTTGGCTGGCATGGAACCCATGGGACCATGAGGACCGTGCGCGACCAACAGCTGACCCTGCCCGACGCCCTCAAGCCCGCCGACGGTCGCTTCGGCTCCGGGCCCTCGAAGGTGCCGGCGGAGACGGTGGCGGCACTGGGGGCCACCGGGGGGAGGCTGCTCGGCACCAGTCACCGGCAGGCACCTGTGAGGAACCTGGTCGCCCGCGTGCGCGCCGGCATCTCCGAGCTGCTGTCCCTGCCGGCCGGCTACGAGACGCTGCTGGGCAACGGCGGCTCCACCGCCTTCTGGGACGCGGCGGCGTTCGGGCTGGTCCGCGACCGCGCCAGCCACTTCGTCTGCGGCGAGTTCTCCGCGAAGTTCGGCAAGGTGACGGCCGGGGCGCCGTTCCTCGCCGAGCCGCGGGTGCACCGGTCCGAGTACGGCGACGCCCCCGAACTGCGGCCCGACGAGGGCTCGGACGTCTACGCGTGGCCGCAGAACGAGACCTCGACCGGCGTGGTGATGCCGGTGCATCGGGTGGCCGGCGCCGCCGACGACGCCCTCATGCTCGTCGATGCCACCTCTGCCGCGGGCGCGGTGCCGGTCGACCTCGCCGACACCGACGCCTACTACTTCGCGCCGCAGAAGGTGTTCGCCGGCGACGGCGGGCTGTGGCTCGCGGTCTGCTCCCCCGCCGCCCTGAACCGCATCGCCGAGATCCGCGCCGAGCGCTGGGTGCCGCCGTCGCTGGACCTCGCCGTCGCGCTGGAGAACTCCCGCAAGGACCAGACCTACAACACGCCGGGAATCGCCACGCTCTGGCTGCTCGCCGAGCAGATCGAGCGGCTGCTCGCCGACGGCGGGCTGCCCTGGGCCGCCGCCCGGAGCACGGAGTCGTCGCAGCGCCTCTACGCGTGGGCCGAGAAGACCGCCTACACCACCCCGTTCGTCGCCGACCCGTCGCTGCGCAGCCCCGTCGTCGGCACGATCGACTTCGTGCCCGAGGTCGACGCCGCCGCGGTCGCGGCCACGCTGCGCGCCAACGGCATCGTCGACACCGAGCCCTACCGGGCGCTCGGCCGCAACCAGCTGCGCATCGCCATGTACCCGGCGATCGACCCGGACGACATCAGCGCCCTCACCGCCTGCATCGACTGGATCGTCGAGCGGCTGTAAGCGGCGTGTGCTCCCCGGATTCCGGCGGAAGGGCGCTTATCGTCGCAGCCATGCGACAGCTCCGCCTGGTCCGGCTCGCCGAGGACTCCGGCGACCTCCTTCTCGAGAGCGCCGACGGACTCGAGCAGTTCGCCGTGACGGTCGACGACACGCTTCGTGCCGCCGTGCGCGCCCTCCCCACGCCCCCACCGGCCGGCTCCCGGGGCGCGCACGCCGCGCCGGAGCCCCAGCCCGCCGCAGCCCAACGCTCCGAGGTCGAGATCAGCCCGCGCGAGATCCAGACCCGGATCCGCTCCGGGGAGACGCCGCAGGAGCTCGCCGCCTCCTACGGGGTCCCGGTCGATCGCGTCATGCGCTTCGCCGGGCCGGTGCTCGACGAGCGGCTCCGCATCACCGACGAGGCGCGGCGGGCCCGCGCCCACCGGGAGAACGCGGACACTCCGGTGGAGTTCGGGGAGTCGGTCGACGCCCGTTTCGCCGCCCACGGCATCTCCCCGGTGGATGTCAGCTGGGACTCCCACCGCCGCGAGGACGGCGCGTGGATCGTGCGGGCGGAGTGGACGGGCGGCTCGGGCCGGCACACCGCCGACTGGGTCTTCCACCGCTCCTCGCGTAGCGTCGCCCCGCTGGACTCCGCCGCCACCGACCTGCTCAGCGACCGGCCGATCCGTCCCGTCGTGCCCGCCGAGGAGCCGCGGCACCTGCACGCGGCGCCGCCGCTGTCGCCGGGCGTCGTGGCCTTCCCGCCGATGCCGGACGCGCACACCGGGCCGTTGCCCCGCTTCGAGGAGGTCTTCGACCAGGAGGCCTCCGACGCCGCGGCGGCGCAGGACCTCGAGATCGCCGAGCCGCCGCTGCCGCTCGAGGGCGCCGGCGAGGACTCGCTGCCGCTGCCGCCGGGACCGCGCCGGGACCGGTCGGGTTCTCGCGGCCGCGGCGAGAGCGACGAGGATCGCGCGACGCGCGCCCGCATCCCCGCCTGGGACGACATCCTGCTCGGGGTCCGCCGCAAGGACTGAGCCGCCCCGGCGTGCTGTGCCCGCAGCGAAACCCGCTCGACCGTTGTCGGTGGCTGACCGTAGCGTGCTTTGTCGTGACATCGCCGCTCGAATCCGGACCCGAGCGGACGACGCACAGCACCGTGCGCGTGCTGCTCCGGCTGCGCCGCTGGGCCGGCCCCCACCGCCGCGCCTTCGCCCTCATGCTGGCCGCCGCCACCGGAGCGATGCTCTCCCAGGCGGTCATCCCGCTGGTGATCGGCGCCGTGGTCGACGGCCCCATCAGCACCGGGGACACCGCCGGGCTGTGGGCGCTCTCGGCCCTGGCGCTGCTGTTCGGGCTGGCCGAGGCCGCGCTGTTCTTCGCCCGCCGGCGGGCCATGGCCCGGGCCGCGCTCGGCGTCGAGACCGACCTGCGCCGTGACCTGTTCGCGCACCTGCAGCGGCTGCCGGCGTCCTTCCACGACCGCTGGCCCAGCGGCCAGCTGCTCTCCCGGCTGACGACCGACCTGGCCACGCTGCGGCGCTTCGTCGGGCTGGCCGCGGTGTTCATGGTCGCCGACGCCGTGACCATCACGGTGATGATCGGCCTGATGCTGCACATCCAGGTCTGGCTGGGGCTGATCGTGCTGGCCGCCATGGCGCCGCTGCTGATCGCGACCCGGCGCTTCGAGCTGCGCTACGCCCGGGAGGCGCGACAGGCGCAGGACCTCACCGGTGACGTGGCGACCGCGGTCGAGGAATCCGCGCTGGGCGTCCGCGTCATCAAGTCCTTCGGCCGGCGGCCGCACATGCTCGAGACCTTCACCGGCGGCGTGCGGCGCCTGCAGCGCGCCGAGCTGACGAAGATCGGCACGCTGGGCCGGTTCTGGGCCCTGCTCGAGGGGCTGCCGCAGCTCGTGCTCGCCCTCGTCACCGTCGGCGCCGTCTACGCCACGGCCCACGGCGCGATGAGCAAGGGCGATCTCGTCGCCTTCGTGGCGCTGTTCCTGCAGCTGGTGTGGCCGATCATCATGCTGGGCTGGCTGCTCGCGCTGACCGAGGAGGCCGGCAGCGCCTGCCGCCGCATCTTCGAGGTCCTCGACACCTCGCCGACGATCGTCGACCCGTCGCATCCGGTGGCGGCCGAGCACGGGACGATGCTGCGCTTCGAGGGCGTCCGGTTCCGGTACGACGGCGCCGGCGGCGAGGTGCTCCGCGGCGTCGATCTGGAGGTCGCCCCCGGCGAGACGATGGCGCTCGTCGGCAGCGTCGGCTGCGGCAAGACGACCCTCACCGCCCTCGTTCCGCGCCTGTACGACGTCACCGGCGGCCGGATCCTGCTCGGCGGGGTCGACGTGCGAGACCTGCGGCTGGACCAGTTGCGGCACGCGGTCACCACCGCCTTCGAGGACGCGACGCTGTTCTCGGCCAGCGTCCGCGAGAACCTGACCCTCGGTCGGGCCGGGATCACCGAGGAGGACGTGCAGGAGGCGCTCGAGGTGGCGCAGGCCGACTTCGTCGACGAGCTCCCCCACGGGATCGACACCCGCATCGGCGAGCAGGGGCTGTCGCTGTCCGGTGGGCAGCGCCAGCGGCTGGCGCTGGCGCGCGCGGTGCTGGGACGCCCGCGGGTGCTGGTGCTCGACGACCCGCTCTCGGCGCTCGACGTCCACACCGAGGCTCGGGTCGAGGCCGCGCTGCGCCGGGTGCTGGCCAGCACCACGGCGCTGGTGGTGGCTCACCGGGCCTCGACGGTGCTGCTCGCCGACCGGGTGGCGCTGCTCGACGACGGCCGCGTCGCCGCCGTCGGCACCCACTCCGAGCTGCTGCAGCGGGTCCCGGCCTACCGCCGGCTGCTCGCGCAGGGCGCCGAACTCGAGGGCGCGTCGTGAGCAGCGGCGCCGTCCGGCCCGGGACGGGCGGCGCGCTGTTGCGAGAACTCGTGCGTCCCTACCGGCGCCGGATCGCCGGCGTGCTGCTGATCGTGCTGGCGCAGGTGTCGGCCACCATGGCGCCGCCCTGGCTGATCGGGGTCGCCATCGACACCGCGCTGCCCGCCGCCGAACGGGGGGACTACCTGCCGCTGGCGGCGCTGGGGACCGGCCTCGTCGTCGCCGCGCTGCTGTCCGGCTGGCTGCGCTCGGTCTTCGTCATGCGCAGCGGCGAGGTCGGGCAGGCGATTCTCTTCGACCTGCGGCGGAAGGGCTTCGACCACGCCCAGGCGCTGTCGGTGGCCTTCCACGAGCAGTACACCTCCGGCCGGGTGATCTCGCGGCTCACCTCCGACGTCGACACCCTGACCGAGTTGCTCGACAGCGGCCTGGACGGGCTGCTGACCGCGGTGTTCAACAGCCTCGCCATCGCGGTGCTGCTGTTCTTCCTGGACGTTCCGCTGGCGCTCATCGCGCTGTCCGCGCTGATCCCGCTGGTCCTGCTCTACCGCTGGTTCGCCCCCCGCGCGGCCGTGGCCTTCCGCGCCACGCGGGAGCGCGTGGCCACGCTGATCGTCACCATCGTCGAGACGTTCAACGGCATCCGGGCGGTGCAGGCGTTCCGCCGGGAGGCCGGCAACGACGCCGTCTTCGCCGAGCTGAACGACAGCTACCGGCTCGCCAACCGCGCCACCTTCCGGCTGCAGGCCTGGTTCATCCCCGGCACGGCCCTGATCGGCAACGTCGCCACCGTGGCGATCCTGCTGGTCGGCGGATTCCGCGTCGCCGACGGCGGGCTCGAGCTCGGCGTGCTGACCTCGTTCCTGCTCTACCTGCGGCAGTTCTACGACCCGATCGAGGACGTCGGCGTCTTCTACAACTCGCTGCAGTCGGCCACCGCCGCGCTGTCGAAAATTGCGGCGCTGCTGGCCGAGCCACCCGACGTGCCCGAGCCCGCCACGCCGGACCCCCTGCCGCTGCCGGCCCGCGGCGCGGTGGCGCTGCGCGGGGTGAGCTTCGCCTACCGGGCGGACCGGCCCGTACTGCCGGAGCTCGACCTGGCGGTGCCGGCGGGGCAGACGGTGGCGCTCGTCGGCGCGACCGGCGCGGGCAAGACCACCATCGCCAAGCTCATCTCACGCTTCTACGACCCGACCGGCGGCGTGGTCGAGTTGGACGGCGTCGACTTGCGGCGGGTCGCCGACGCCGACCTGCGCCGCGCGGTCGTGATGATCACCCAGGACGGCTTCCTGTTCTCGGGCTCGGTGGCCGACAACATCGGTTTCGGCCGGCTCGGCGCCGGCCGGGACGAGATCGTGGCGGCCGCGCGGGCGGTCGGGGCGCACGAGTTCATCGACGCGCTCCCCGACGGCTACGACACCGACGTCCGCAAGCGGGGCGGTCGGCTCTCGGCCGGACAGCGGCAGCTGGTGGCCTTCGCCCGCGCCTTCCTGGCCGACCCCGCGGTCCTCATCCTGGACGAGGCGACCTCGTCGCTCGACGTGCCCTCCGAACGGGCGGTGCAGCGGGCGTTACGCACCGTGCTGGCCTCGCGCACCGCGCTGATCATCGCCCACCGGCTGTCCACCGTGGAGATCGCCGACCGGGTCCTCGTCCTCGCCGACGGCCGGGTCATCGAGGACGGCAGCCCCGAGGCGCTCGTCCGCGGCGGGACGGGCCACTTCGCCGAGCTGCACGAGTCGTGGCGCGACTCGCTCGTGTGAGCCTCAGCGGGTGATGCGCTCGACCACACCCGCGTCGGTGCCGGTGATCCAGAGGTGCTTGCTGCCCGGATCGACGGCGACGGTGTTGGGCTGCCGCACGGTCGGGTAGCGGGCGATCACCTTCGGGGTGTCGTGGGTGACGTCGAGCCCCACCACCTCGTTTCGGGCGGTGAGGGTCACCCACTCGGTGTCGGTCTTCGAATCCACCGCCATGCCGTACGGCGTGCCGGGCAGCCGGAGCGAACCGACCCGCCGCAGCGGGTGGAGCGTGTAGACCAGCATCCGGTTGCCGCGCGTGTCGGCGACCACGACGCGATCGCGGGACAGCAGGTCCAGGTGCGTCGGCCCGGCCCCGGCCGGCACTCGACCGGTGCGCTTCATGGCCTTCAGGTCGTAGGTACTCAGCGTGAACGCGCCGACATCGACGACGGCCACCGTGTTGCCGGAGGCGGTCACGCCACCGGGCTGGGTCAGGTCGGTGAAGGTGTGCACGACGCTGCCGTTGCGGATGACCGACAGTGCCTGGCCGAATTCGTCGCCGACGGCGATGTCCCCGTCGACTGTCTCGGCGGCGTCGTGCGGCTGCTTGCGGACCCGGGTGGAGCTCGTCTGGCCGTCCGGCAGTGTGACCTCCACCAGGCGGTTCGCGCTCTCCACCGGGACCAGGACCGGCCCGCCGGGACCGCCGAGCTGCAGGTGCCGCACCGACCCCGGCAGCCGGACCGAGCCCTTCCGCGAGAGCGTCGTGGGGTCGAGCAGCAGCAGCCGGTTGGGTTTCTGCACGGCGACGGCGAGCAGCCCGGTCATCGCGTCCTCGACGATGCCCTCCGGGGACGTGCCCACCCGGACCACCGAACCGGCCGGTGTCACCTGCGTCACAGGGGCGGTGGCGGGCTCGGCCGCTCCGGGTCGCCCCGAGCCGCCGTCGCCACACCCCGACAGCACCGCCAGCCCCGCCCACCCGGCGATCACGACAGTGATGAGGCGGCGGCGCATACCTGCAGAGTCTGCCGGTCGGGCCGCACCGAGGCGGCGCGACCGCATCACGATCCGATCTCTCCGCGGTGGAACCGGTGCCGGTGGGGGACACGAACGAGCGGGAAGAGACCGACCACCTCAGGAGGAAATCCAGCCATGCGCGCAGTGAATAGGGTTCTCGCCGGTACCGCGGCACTCGGCCTCGCGACCTCGCTCGCCGCTTGCGGCAGCAGCGACGCCAGCCCGAAGCCCGTGGGTTCGTTCAAGACCCTCACAGGCAAGACCACGACCGTCGTCCCCGACTCCGGCTTCACCTCGGCGCTCGCGTCGCTGAAGGTCAAGCTCGGGCTGGTCGGCAACGCCATGATGACCAGCGAGGGCGTGGCGTTCCCGATCACCGGGGGCAACGCCACCATCTACCCCTACAAGTCGAACGTCTCCGGCGGCTACGTCCAGGGCACCATCGACCACCAGGGCAGCGGCATCTCGCTGACCGCCGGCAGCAAGACGGTGAACCTCACCAACTTCGTCATCGACCCGGGCAGCAACTCCAAGCTCACCGGTGACGTGGCCCTGAACGGCAAGTCGGTCAAGACCGGCATCAAGCTGTTCGACCTGGACGGCTCCACCCTGCAGAAGCCGACCATCAAGAACGGTGTGGCCACGCTGAAGGGCACCACCATCTACCTCTCGAGCGGGGCGGCCGACCTGCTCAACCAGACCTTCGGTGTCTCGGCGCTGAAGGGCGGGGTGCCGAACGGCACCAAGATCGGCACCGCGATCGTCCGCGCCACCGGCAGCTGACCGGCGGATCGTCACCCCAGGGTGGCGAAGGCGACCGCGCCCGCGGTCGCCACGTTGAGCGAGTCGACGCCGTCGGCCATCGGGATCCGCACCCGGTGGTCGGCGGCGTCGAGCGTCTGCGCCGGCAGCCCCGGCCCCTCGGCCCCGAGCAGCACCGCCCACCGCTGCGGTGGGACGACGTCGCGCAGCGTCTCGTCCGCACCCGGGGTCAGGGCCAGGGTCGTGAACCCGTGGTCACGCAGCACCCCGAGCGCAGCGGGCCAGGGGCCGGGCAGCACCGCGAACGGTAGCTGCAGCACATGCCCCATCGAGACGCGGACGCTGCGCCGGTACAGGGGATCGGCGCAGGTGGGGTCGAGCAGAACGCCGTCGAGGCCGAAGGCGGCGGCGTTGCGGAACAGCGCGCCGAGGTTCTCGAAGTCGTTCAGGCCCTCGAGGACCACCACCCGCCGGGCGCCACGCAGCAGTACCGAGGGCTCCGCGGCGGGCAGCCGGTCGGCCGCGGCCAACACGCCCCGGGTGACGCGGAACCCCACGACCTCGGACAGCAGCCATTTGTCGACGGCGAGCACCGGGGTGTCGATCGAGGCCAGGGCCGGCGCCAGCGCCGCCAGCCGCGAGGGCACGCCCACGACCGCGCGCACGGGGTAGGGCGAGCGGACGAGCCGCTCGACCACATTGACGCCTTCGGCGATGACGACGCCCCGCCGGTCCGGTCGGACGTCGGCGTCGGTGAGGTTCCGGAAGTCGTCGAGCCGCGGGTCCGCGGCGTCAGTCAGCGTCTCGATGGGCCGATGATGGCACGGCCGGGTGGACCCGCCCGCGCACCAGTGCGGCGAGCTCGGCCCGTCCGAGCCGGCGGTGCCGCGCGAGGAAGACCGACAGGGCGACCGCGCCGACCAGGCAGACCGCTCCGCCCCCGACCAGCCCGGAGCGGGGTCCGGCCACCTCTGCGAGCCAGCCGACGACAGGGGCGCCGAGCGGCGTGCCCCCGAGGAACGCGACCAGGTACAGCGCCATCACCCGTCCCCGCATCGTGGGGCGGACGCCGAGCTGCACGCTGGAGTTGGCGGCCGTGGTCACGGTGAGCATGGCGAACCCGGTGGGCACGAGCGCGGCGGCCGTCCACCAGAACGACGGCATCAGCCCGGCCGCGATCTCGGCCACGCTGAACACCCCCGCCGCGGCCAGCAGGAACATCGCCGTCGGCCGGGCGCGGCGACGGGTGGCCAGGACGGCCCCGAGGAAGGCCCCGACGGCCAGCGCGGTCGACAGCAGCCCGTAGCCGCTCGCGCCGCGGTCGAACACCTGCTTGGCCATGAGGGCGCAGGTGATGGCGAAGTTCAGCCCGAAGGTGCCGACGACGAAGATCAGCAGCAGGGTCAGCTGCAGGTCTCGGCGGCCGCGCACGTAGGCCAGGCCCTCCCGCAGCTGCCCGCGGGCCCGCGCGACCGGGGGCGAGGGGTACAGCTCGGCGGGGCGCATCATCGCCAGCGCCGCCAGTACGGCGATGCTGGAGGCGGCGTTGCCGACGAAGGCCCATCCCGTGCCGATCGCGCCGATGACGGCGCCGGCGACCACCGGGCCGAGGATGCGTCCGGAGTTGAAGGTCGTGGAGTTGATGGCGACGGCGTTGGTCAGGTCGTCCTTGCCGACCATCTCGATGACGAACGACTGCCGTACCGGGGTGTCGACCGCGGTGATGAGCCCGAGCGCGGTGGCCAGGATGAGGACGTGCCAGTAAGCGACGACGCCGGTGACGTCCAGCAGCCCGAGCAGGGCCGCGACGCCGGCGAGCCCGGCCTGGGTGGCGAACAGGAGCCGCCGCTTGTCGCTGCGGTCCGCGATCACGCCGCCCCAGGCCCCCAACAGCACCGAGGGGGTGAATTGCAGCGCGGTGACGATGCCGAGCGCGGTGCCGGAGTTCGTCAACTGCAGCACCAGCCAGTCCTGCGCCACGCGCTGCATCCACGTCCCGGTGAGCGAGACCAGCTGTCCCCCGGCGTAGAGGCGGTAGTTGCGGACGCGCAGGGAACGGAACATCCCGGCGGGACGCTCGACGTTGTCCGGTTCCGGCGTCGCGCCTCGGGGCGCGAGCGCCGTCACTGCTCGGCCAGCTTGTCCAGGATCGGGACGACGCGGAGCAGCAGGGCACGCTCGTCGGGCGTGAGCGAGGTGAGCCGGCGGGCCAGCCAGGCGTCCCGTGTCTGCCGTTCTGCTTCGAGCAGCTCCTCGCCGGCGCTCGTGATCGCGACGATGATCTGTCGACCGTCGGTGGGGTGCGGTTTCCGGCTCGCGAGGCCCGCGCTCTCGAGGGAGGCGATGACCTTCGTCATCGACGGCGGCTGCACCTTCTCCAGGGCAGCGAGCTCCCCGGCGCTGATCGGGCCGCGCAGGTTCAGCGTGTAGAGCGCCGAGAGCTGGGTCAGCGTGACCCGGGTGTCGACCCGCTGATTGCGAACCAGCCGGGTCAGCCGCAGCAGTGCCGGGCGCAGCTGCGCAGCGAGGGCGGCGGCCGGAGTGCGGGTCGCCGTCGTCATGTTCGTTAGTCTATCTAACGAAACCCCGACCGGCTACTTCCGACCGCGTAGTCTCGGACCGTGCCGTCCGACCGTCCGCTGGTGGTCCCGCCTCCGGCCCGGCTCAACGCCGACCGGATCGTCGCGGTGGGCACGGCGCTGTGGTTCGCGGCCTTCCTCGTCCTGCTGCCGTTCTGGGGCTGGCTGGGACGGCACGACCACCGCATCTGGCTCTGGACCGCGCTCGCGGGCGGGCTGCTCGGGCTGGCCGGCTGGCTGATCATGCAGCGGCACCGCCGGATGGGCCGCCCGGTCTAGCCGCGAGCCGAGAACTCCTCGCCGTCGTCGAAGACGACGTCACCGATCTCGGCGAGGGCGTTGCCCGGGGTCTTGACGCCGGTGTGGGCGCCGCAGCCGTACTCCACGCTGACGACGGTGCCGTCGGCCTCGACCTGGTCGTTGCCGCAGACACCGAACCCCGCGGCCAGGGAGCCGGCCAGCGGCAGCAGGAAACCACAGGTTCCGCACGGCCCGGGCGCCTGCTTCGCCATCGGGGTGTCGGGGCCGTGGTCACCCTCGTACCAGCGCTCCGCCGCCAGTTCCCGCCCGTCGCGGGACATGACCAGCTCGCGGCCGAGGCCCAGCTCCAAGCCGACCGCCTCGGCCTGCGGGTCGTCGGACTCGGCGTACGCGGGCACCAGCCGGACGTCGTCCTCGGTGGCGGGCAGCAGATCCCCGGGCGACAGGTCGCCGGGCCGGACCCGCTCGCTCCACGGCACCCAGGTGGGGGCCAGCAGGGCACCGTCACCCGGCAGCAGGACGATCTCGTCGACGGTGACGGTGCGGCTGCGCGAGGCGCGCGCCACCGACACCGCCCAGTACCAGCCGGTGTAGCCGGGCAGCTCGGCGGCGAAGGCGTGCGTGACGACGCGTTCGGCCTCCCCGCGTGCCCCCAGGTACTCGCCGACGGGCTCGCCGCAGGCCGCCGTAGCGGCCTCGCGGGCGAGTGCGACGGCCTCGGCACCGGCGAGAGTCGCGTCCGGGCGGCCCGGCAGCGCGAAGACGCGGCGCGAGTCGTCTGCTCCGGCCCGGGAGGTGTCGTTCGCCTCGATCACGTCTCCCATTGTCGCCGACGCGCGCCGTTCTCGCTCGCGCGCCCCGGTCGCCCCGGCATCGGGTGAGGCAGGATGGGGTTCGTGGCGAGGCGAGACGACCGGCGAGGTCGCGGCCGCTTCTCGCGGTCGGGGCACACGCCCCACCAGCCCCAGTGGCAGCCGGGGCCGCCGGCGGACGACGCCACCGACCGCTACGACCCGAACCTCGACCCCACCGTCGACCGTCGCTACGACGGGCCCTACTGGGACGGCCCCCCCGGCCGGCGTGACCGCAGCGAGGCGTGGACCGACCGCCTGCCCGCCGGTCCCGACACCGAGGCCGACACCGTCGCCGACACCGAGGCCGAGACCGTGGCCGGCGATCCGGACCGCGAACCCGCACCGCACCACTACGGTTCCCCGACCTACCACCGCGGCGCCCCCGCCACCGCCCCGCTGCGCGCCGCGGAGCAGCCCACGACGGCCATGCCGGGCACGACGACCCGGCGCTCGCCCACCCGCCTGGGTCGCGCCACGGTGTCGGCGACCCAC
Source organism: uncultured Actinomycetota bacterium (assembly GCA_963776855.1). Classification (GTDB taxonomy): domain Bacteria; phylum Actinomycetota; class Actinomycetes; order Mycobacteriales; family Jatrophihabitantaceae; genus Jatrophihabitans. The sequence goes on from CAVZOC010000009.1 coordinate 171,913, forward strand.
CGGGCCGCCCGCGGCGTCACCAACCGGGTGATCTCGGCCAGCAAGTCCGACGGCGCCGCCGAGTCGGGGCTGACCGCGCTGATCTGGAACCAGGTCCTCAGCTACGGCACCGACGCGATGGTCACCGTCGCCCTCGCCGGCACGGTCTTCTTCGGCGCCTCCCCGCACGCCCAGCGCGGCAACGTCCTGCTGTACCTGCTGATCACGATGGCGCCGTTCGCGCTCGTCGCCCCGGTCATCGGTCCGGCGCTCGACCGGCTGCAGCACGGTCGCCGCTGGGCGATGGCCGGCACCGCGGCGGGGCGGGCGGTGTTGGCGCTGATCATGGCGGCGCACTCCACCGAACTGCTGGTGCTCTACCCGTGCGCCCTCGGGTCGCTGGTGCTCTCGAAGGCCTACGGCGTGATCCGCGCGGCCGCGGCGCCGCGGCTCGTGCCGCCGGGCATGACGCTCACCGAGGCCAACGGCCGGCTGACGATCTTCGGCCTCGCGTCCACGCTGGTGCTGGGCGGCTTCGTCGGGGCCGTCATCAAGGTCACCGGCAACTCGTACACGACCGGACTCGTGGTCACGGCGTTCGGGTTCGCGGCGTGTGCCTACTTCGCCTTCCGGCTGCCGAAGCAGGTCGACTCGGCCGCCGCCGCCCCGCGCCACCCGCAGGAGCCGCTGCGCCCCCGCCGGCAGCTGCGGGTCCCGACGATGGGACGCATCGTCGCGTGGGCGCGCAAGGGCTTCGAGCCGCATCTCGTCGTGGCGCTGCAGGGCGAGTCGGTGCTGCGACTGCTGTCCGGGATGCTCACCATCTACCTCGCCTTCTACGTCGAGTCGACGTCGCACGGCCTGGGTGGCGTGGTCCAACTCGGTGCCGTCATCGGCGCCGCGGGCTTCGGCAACTTCACCGGCACCGCGATCGGCACCCGGCTGAAGCAGACCCGGCCGGAGCTGACCATCCTCGCCTCCACCGTGGCCGCGGCACTCGTCTGTCTGCTGTGCGCGACGATGTTCTCGGTGCTGATCGCGGTGATCGCGATGTACGTCGCGGCCGTCGGCAACGCCCTGTCCAAGATCGCGCTGGACTCGCTGATCCAGCACGACGTCGTCGAGACGCTGCGCTCCAGCGCGTTTGCCCGCTCCGAGACCTTCCTGCAGCTGGCCTGGGTGGTCGGCGCCGCCATCGGTGTGGTGCTGCCCAGCTCCAACACCGGTGACGGCGCGATCGCCTTCGTCGTCGCCACCGTCATCACCGCGATCGTCGCCGTGGTCACGCTCCTGCGGCACCGGGCCACCAGCCGGCTCGCCGCCCGCCGCCACCGGCCGGCCGGGCTGCCGATGGAGCCGGGCGGGTAGCGTCGGCTCGCGGTAACGATCCCCGTGACACGGAGCTGCTGGTGCCCTCCTCCCCCGCCCGGCCGCACGTCCTCGTCGTGACTGCGGTCGAGGCCGAACGCGACGCGGTTCAGGCCGCGCTCGCCGGCGTGCCCGAGCCATCCCGCGTCCGCGTCGTCACCGGCGGCGTGGGCCCGGCCGAGTCGGCGGTCGCGGCCGCGGTCGCACTCGGCGACCCGGCCGAACTCGTGCTCTGCGCGGGGGTCGGCGGCGGCTTCGCCCCGCTGGCCACCGGGCAGATCGCCGTCGCCTCCTCGGTGGTCTTCGCCGATCTCGGCGCCGAGACCGACACCGGCTTCCGGCCGGTGTCGGCCCTGGGTCTCGGCGCGTCCGAGCGCTACGACGTCGCCCCGAAGCTGGCCGTCGAGCTCGCCGACCGGACCGGCGGCCGGCTCGGCACGATCCTGACCGTCGCAACCGTCACCGGCAGCTGCAGCCGGGCCACCGACCTGACCGCCCGCTACCCCGACGCCGTGGCCGAGGGGATGGAGGGCGCCGGCGTCGCCGCGGCCGCCGCCCGCCGGGGGGTGCCGTGCGGCGAGATCCGGGCGATCAGCAACGCCGTCGGCCCGCGAGACCGCGACCTGTGGCGTATCCCGGAGGCGCTGGCTGCCCTCGGCCGCGCCGTCGCCGAGGCGGTGTCGTGAGGCTCGCCCACTCCCCCTGCCCGAACGACACCTTCGTCTTCCACGCCTGGACGCACGGGCTGGTCGACGGCGCGCCCCCGGTCGAGCTGACCTTCGCCGACATCGACGTCACCAACGGCGCGGCCGAACGCGGCGAGTTCGACGTGGTGAAGGTGTCCTACGCCGCGCTGCCCTGGCTGCTCGACAGCCACACGCTGCTGCGCAGCGGCGGCGCGCTGGGCCGCGGCTGCGGACCGCTCGTCCTCACCCGCGGGGACGCGCCGGACCTCGACGGCCGGACGGTCGCCGTGCCCAGCGAGCGCTCCACCGCCTACCTGCTGTTCCGGCTGTGGGCGGCGGGGCAGAGCCCGGCCCGGGTGGACGTGGTCCCGTTCGTCGAGATCATGCCGGCGGTGGCGGCGGGGCGCTACGACGCGGGCCTGGTCATCCACGAGGCCCGGTTCGTCTACCAGGACTTCGGCCTGGTCTCGCTGGCCGATCTCGGCGAGTGGTGGGAGACCGACACCGGCCTGCCGATCCCGCTGGGGGCGATCCTGGCGCGCCGCGGCGTCGACGCCGCGCACGTCGACGGGGTGATCCGCGAATCGGTTGAGCGAGCCTGGGCCGACCCGGACGCGTCCGCCGATTACGTGGCCGAACACGCCGCCGAGATGTCACCCGACGTGCAGGCCCGCCACATCGCGCTCTACGTCAACGAGTTCACTCGCGACCTGGGCGCGGAGGGTCTGGCCGCGGCGCGCACGCTGCTCACCCGCGCTCACGCCGCCGGCCTGACGCCGGTCGATCCGGCGCTCTAGGCGGCTCTAGGCGGCTCTAGGCGGCTCTAGGCGGCTCTAGGCGGCGAGGTCGAAGTACAGCTGCAGGCGGCGTTGCACCGCGGGCTCGTCGGTCCAGACCAGCTGCGGGTCGGCCCGGCCGCCGGGCAGTGACGGCGCCCGGCTCCGGTAGCGGTGCCCGGTCGGGGTGCGGGTGACGATGAGCCCGCCGGCCCCGGGTCTCGCCCGCCACCCAGGAGCCTCCTTGGCCAGGTTGCAGGTCTGGCAGAGGCCTTGGCCATTGGCGATCGCGGTGGGGCCGTGCTCGTACCAGGGGTGGATGTGATCGGCGTGCCGGATCGGGGCGTCGCACCAGGGGGTTCGGCACGTCTGGTCGCGGAGCCGTAGGAAGCGCTGCTGGCCATCGGTGAAGACCCTCCGCCGGGTCTCCATCGCCACCAGCTCGCCGCTGCCGGCTTTGGTGTAGAGGCGGCGGATCCACCGACGTGCCTGCGCGGTGCCGCGGTAGGCGAGGTCCCGGGCCAGCGAGGCGGGAACGGGGCCGTAGCCGTCGAGATGGGCCGGCTCGTCGTGACCCTCGTCGCCGGGGCGGGCCAGCAGGGTCTGCGCTGCCATGACGAGGTTGATCTCCACCGGCACCGCGCTGGCGGCGGTCTGGCCGGTGAGGCGCTCGACCAGTAGGTCGGCCGTCAACTGCCCCTGCCCCAGCCGCTCGGGGTTCGGGTGAACATCCACCTCGCGCTTCAGGGCGGCGTAGCAGGCCACGCCCTGGGCCACCGGCAGCAACGCGGTGAGCCGGACCATCGCGTCCGGCGCCGGACGCACGGACACGAACCGGTCGGCCTCGGCCCGGCGACGGCGCTCCACCAGCCCGGCCGGATCGGCCCGGTAGGCCGCCTTGCGAGCCTCGGCCTCGACCCGCCGGTCGCCCCACCCCTCCAGGTGGAGCGCGAGCTCGCGGTCGACGTCCCCGCGCTGGTCGCGGCTGAGGAAACCGGTCTCGCGGGCGACGGCCCAGGCCCGTTTCTCGCTGGTCCGCCCTGCGGCAAGTTCGGCGAACGTTCGCGGTAGTTCCCGGATCAGGATGCGGGCGTTGCCCAGCCAGTGCTGGGCCTGTGCCGGCCCGACCCGCCGCGCCAGCGCCACCTGGGAGGCGACCCCCCGGCCCTGCCGTTTCGCCGGGACGCCCTCGCCGGCCAGCCGGGCCCGTTCGGCCACCTCGAAGTGGACCGCCGTCTTTGCCTGCGCGGCCACAGTGGCTGCCTTGATCTCCTCGAACAGTCGGACCCGCTCGATAGCCTCAGCGGCATCGAGCGAGTCGTCGTCGATCGCGAGCCGGTCCCGCAGGCAGCGCAATTCGTCGGTGGTGAGAACTCCTCCCGACGCCATGTACAAACCTTAGTACATATATTCGATTTGTCAAGCCGTTCGGCGCGCCCACGTTCATCGTCGTGAGACCGAATCCCACGTCGGAAGGATCATCACGCAGACCGGCTCCGCGGACTCGGGTAGCTACTCCGGCCTGAAGCGCCCGACCTCGATCCAACCCCTGCTCCGGTACAGGTGCCCCACGACCGTGTCGTCGATCTCGGCGACCCACGCTTCCAGTTCTTCGGGCCGCCGCAGAAAGTGCTCGAGCTCGCCAGGCCACGGCCACCGCATCTCGACGAGTACGGGGAGGCCGGCATCCCGACGGGGTCGGATCGACACAGGCACGATCCGAATCTACGAGTCCGGAAGGTCCGACCGGGACGCGGTCAGGGTGCGCTCCACCCGACGATCGGGCACCAGCCAGAGCATCGCCACGAGCGGGTAGATCGCGATGGCCAGCCAGTGCTGCACGAAGGCCATGCCGATGCCGAGAACGTAGAGCGCCGGTGACACCTTGCCCTTGAGGTCGCCACCCACCGCCCGCCGCAGCACCGAATCCGGCCCCTGGTCGCGAATGATCGACAGCTGCAGCAGGTAGTACGCGAGCGCCGCCGCCAGCAGCACGATCCCGTACACCGCCGACGGCACCTCGGCGAAGTCTGTGCTGCTGGTCCACGCGGTGGTGAAGGGGACCAAAGACAGCCAGAAGAGCAGGTGCAGGTTCGCCCACAGGATGACCCCGGTGACGTTCCGGGTCGCCTGGAGCATGTGGTGGTGGTTGCTCCAGTAGATGCCCAGGTAGACGAAGCTGAGCAGGTATGCCAGCAGCGTCGGCACCAGATCGCTCAGGTCCGACCAGCCGCGCCCGCCGGGGGTGTGCAGCTCCAGCACCATGATGGTGATCAGGATGGCGATGACGCCGTCGCTGAACGCCTCCATCCGTCCCGTCGTCATGACGAGACGGTACGGCCCGCCCGCCGGCGGGAGTGGCCTTCCCTACCCCTCGAGGTTGTCGGCGAACGCGCGCAGCAGGCCGGCGATCTTGCGGGCCTCCGCCCGTTCGGGGTAACGGCCGCGACGCAGCGTGTTCGAGGTGTGGTCGAGCAGCTTGATGAGGTCCTCGAGCAGCGGGGCCATCTCCTCGGCCGGCTTGCGAGCGTTGCGCACCACCGACGGCACCGGGTCGAGCAGCCGGACCTGCATGGCCTGGTTGCCCCGGCGTCCGGAGACGATCCCGTATTCCACCCGCGTCCCGGACCGGATCTCCTGCATACCTTCGGGCAGCGCGTCCTTGTGGAAGAAGACGTCGTCGCCCTCGTCGTTCGAGAGGAAGCCGAACCCCTTCTCGGCGTTGAAGAACTTCACCTTGCCGGTCGGCACGGATACTCCTCGGTGGCTCGTGGTGCTCCAGACAGCGCTGGAGGCACCGCCGACGGCGGCGCCTCGTGCCCAGGTTACTGCTCGGCGGAAGGCTTCTTTCCTACTAGTCTCCGACTCTCCGGGTGACGGGCCGTTCGACCCGCCCCCTCCCGAGCCGACCGGGACGGCGGTTGTCCGCGCGTCCTGGATAAACTGATAGGCCAGGCTTTCGACTCTCCGCGAGAAGGGCTCTGCTGACATGGCGGCCACGTCACCCCGGCTCCCCGAACAGTTCCGCAGCGGCGAAGGGAACGAGAACAACTTCACCGTCTCGGAACTGGTCTCCGAGGCCTCCGGCGCGCACTCGCCGTTCGGCGAGACCGAGTTCCCGATGCCGGTCTCGCAGCTGTTCTACGTTCATCCCCGCCGGGAGGACCGTCCGCGCCTCGCCGGCGGGCTCTGACCGCCGGCCTGTGGTCGCAGCGCCCGATCCGGCCGCCGACGGGTCCCCGACGTCGCAGCGGGCAAGCAGTCTCGTCCAGTGGATGCGCGGTCGTAGTGATCGCGAACTCACGACGCTGCTGACCCTGCGCCCCGACCTGGCGCTTCCGGCACCGGCCGACCTCGGTGCCCTGGCCGCGCGTCTCGCGGTCCGCACCTCCGTGCAGCGGGCCGTCGACGGCTTGGATGCCTACACCCTGCGGGCGCTGGAGAACCTGGTCGTCGCGGCCGACGCCGAGGGCGCGATCTCCGAGCCACCCGAAGCCGGCCTGGCCGACCTGCTCGATCGGACGCTCGTCTGGGGCGACGCGTCGCTCGTCCACCTCGTGCCGGGCGTGCGGGAGGCGGTCGGCATCTACCCCGCCGGGCTGGGTCGGCCGGCGGCGCTGCTGTTTCCGCAGGTCCCGGACGCCCTGCTCGCGCCGGTGCTGCGCCACTTCGACCTCTCCCCCGCGGCCCAGCCGCACGGCGGTACCGCGGCGGCTGCGGTGCTGCGCGATCCGCAGCGGCTCGCCGGCGAACTCGCCGAGGTGGACGACGAGGAGCAGGAGGTGCTGCGACGCCTGGCCGCCGGTCCCCCCGTCGGCTCGGTACGCGCGACCCGACTGTCCCCCGAGGCAGCCCAGTCCTCCGCGCCGCATCGGCTGCTGGCCCGAGGGCTACTGATCCCCCTCGACGGGCAGCGCATCGAACTGCCGCGCGAGGTCGGCATCGCCGTGCGCGGATCGGTGGCCGGGCCGGCGCCCGAGCCCCCCGAGCTCGCCGTCGCGGAGCGGGCCGCGGACGAGCTCGACCAGCTGGGCGCCACCACGGTGCTGGAGTTCCTGCGCCTCGTCGAGGCCGCGGCTGATCACTGGAGCGCGCACTCGCCCGCGATGCTGCGCTCCGGCGGCCTCGGGGTGCGCGAGCTGCGCCGGCTGGCCAAGGAGCTCGACCTCGACGAACCCGCCGCCGCCGCGCTGATCGAGATCGCGTTCGCGGCCGGTCTCGTCAACGCCACGACCGGCATGGAGCCGAGCTTCCTTCCCACCGAGGAGTTCGACGCCTGGCGCGAGCGAGATGTACCGCACCGGTGGACGGTGGTCGCGCAGGCCTGGCTGGGCATGACGCGGCAACCCGGCCTGGTCGGCAGCCGCGGCGACCGGGACCGCGTCGTCAACGCCCTCGGCCCGGACGCCGAACGCGGCACGGCTCCGGCGCTGCGGCGTGACGTGCTCGACCTGCTGGCCGAGTTGCCACCCGGCAGCGCCCCCACCCGCCGCGAGCAGGTGCTCGACCGGCTCGCCTGGCAGCAGCCGCGTCGGGCCGCCGGGCGCCGTCCCCTCGCGGAGGCGGTGCTGGCGGAGGCGGATCTGCTCGGCGTCACCGCCGCCGGCGGGCTCACCGGCTACAGCCGCACGCTGCTCGCCGCCTCGACCCCCGGAGCGGCGTCGACGATCGGGGCGGCGCGGGACGCCCTGCGGCACGCGCTGCCCGAGCCGGTCGACCACTTCCTCGTCCAGCCCGATCTCACCGTCGTCGTGCCCGGACCGCCCGAGCCCGCGCTCGGCACCGAGCTGGCCCTGATCGCCGATCTGGAATCCACCGGCGGCGCCAGCGTCTACCGGATCACCGAGCGGTCGGTGCGTCGCGCCCTGGACGCCGGCCGTTCCGGCCAGGATCTCGCCGCCTTCGTCACGGCCCGCTCCCGGACGCCGGTGCCACAGGGACTGAGGTACCTCATCGACGACGCGGCCCGGCGCCACGGCGTCCTGCGGGCCGGCACGGCCGGGTCGTACCTGCGCTGTGACGACGAGAGCCTGCTGGCCCGGGTCGTCGCCGACCGGTCCACCGCGCCGCTCGGCCTGCGGCAGCTCGCCCCCACCGTCGTCGTCGCCGACGCCGGCGTCTCGGAGCTGCTGGAGGCGCTGCGCGAGGCCGGGTACGCCCCCGCGGCCGAGTCCGCCGGCGGCGACCTGATCACCCTCGGTGTCGAGCCACCGCGCGCCCCGCCGCGTCCGCCGGCTCGGGCGGTGGCCGGCCGCGGCGCCGCCGCGCCGGGCGCCGCGGTCGCCGAATTGGTGCGGCGGATCCGGGCCGGCGAGGCGCTCACCACGAGCGACCAGCGCGCCCGGGCCGTCAGCGCCCAGGTTCCCGGCGTCACCTCGGCCGCCACCATGGAGCAGTTGCGGACGGCGGTGCGCGAGGCGCGCCTGGTCTGGTTCGGCTGCGCTGAGGCCGACGGCACCACCAGCTCGCACACCCTGCAGCCGATCTCGTTGGCGGCCGGCACGCTGCGCGGCTACGAACGCGGGCGGCAGGGGCTGGCGTCCTATCCCGTCCACCGAATCACGTCGATCCGGGTGCTCGAGGACGCCGAGGATCCCGACTCGGACCGCGGGCGGCCCGATGCCGAAGAGCGCTGAACGCGACCCTGTCCGCGACGGAACAGGGCGCGTCGACCCGATGTTTGCGAGAATGGACGGTCGCCGTCGACGGAAGGAAATTGCGTGACCGACGGACCACTCATCGTTCAGTCCGACAAGACCCTGCTACTCGAAGTCGATCATCCGCAGGCCGCCGACTGCCGCGCGTCGATCGCCCCGTTCGCCGAGCTGGAACGCTCGCCGGAGCACGTGCACACCTATCGGCTGACGCCGCTGGGGTTGTGGAACGCGCGCGCCGCGGGACATGACGCGGAGCAGGTCGTCGATGCGCTGGTGCGCTTCGCCCGCTACCCCGTGCCGCACGCGCTGCTGGTCGACGTCGCCGACACCATGGACCGCTACGGCCGGTTGCAGCTGGTGAAGCACCCGACCCACGGGCTGTCGCTCGTCTCGCTGGATCGGGCGGTGCTCGAAGAGGTGCTGCGCCAGAAGAAGATCGCGCCGATGCTCGGCGAGCGCGTCGACGACGACACCGTGCTCGTCCACCCGTCCGAGCGGGGCCGGCTCAAGCAGGCGCTGTTGAAGGTCGGCTGGCCGGCGGAAGACTTGGCCGGGTACGTGGACGGCGAGGCGCATCCGATCGACCTCGACGAGTCGGACTGGACGCTGCGGGGTTACCAGCAGCAGGCCACCGACATGTTCTGGGAGGGCGGGTCCGGAGTCGTCGTGCTGCCGTGCGGCGCCGGCAAGACGATGGTGGGCGCGGCGGCGATGGCCAAGGCGGGTGCCACCACCCTCATCCTGGTCACCAACACCGTCGCGGGCCGGCAGTGGAAGCGCGAGCTGCTGGCACGCACGTCGCTGACCGAGGAGGAGATCGGCGAGTACAGCGGCGAGAAGAAGGAGATCCGCCCCGTCACGATCGCCACCTACCAGGTGATGACGAACCGCCGGAAGGGCGAGTACCGGCACCTGGAACTGTTCGACTCCCGCGACTGGGGTCTGATCATCTACGACGAGGTGCACCTGCTGCCCGCGCCGATCTTCCGGCTGACCGCGGACCTGCAGTCCCGCCGCCGGCTCGGCCTCACCGCGACGTTGATTCGTGAGGACGGCCGCGAGGGTGACGTGTTCTCCCTCATCGGCCCGAAGCGCTACGACGCGCCGTGGCGCGACATCGAGCAGCAGGGCTGGATCGCCCCGGCCGAGTGCACCGAGGTGCGGGTGACGCTGACCGACGCCGAGCGGATGGCCTACGCGACCGCCGAGCCGGAGGACCGCTACAAGCTGGCCGCGACGGCGCGGACGAAGCTGCCGGTGATCAAGCAGATCGTGGACCGGCACCCCGAGGACCAGGTCCTGGTGATCGGCGCGTACCTGGACCAGCTGGACGACGTGTCGGCCGAGCTGGACGGTGCCCCGGTGATCCAGGGCTCGACCACGACGAAGGAGCGGGAGCGGCTCTACGACGAGTTCCGCCGCGGCGAGTCCCGGGTGCTCGTGGTCTCGAAGGTCGCGAACTTCTCCATCGACCTGCCGGAGGCCGCGGTGGCGGTGCAGATCTCCGGCACCTTCGGCTCGCGGCAGGAGGAGGCCCAGCGGCTCGGGCGGGTGCTGCGCCCCAAGGCCGACCACCGGCAGGCGCACTTCTACACCGTCGTCGCCCGCGACACCCTCGACGCCGAGTACGCCGCGCACCGGCAGCGGTTCCTCGCCGAGCAGGGTTACGCGTACACGATCCTGGACGCCGACGACGTGCTCGGCCGGACGCTTCCCCGCTTCAGTGACGAGGGACGGGTCGAGGAGCCGGAGTCGACCGAGGACGAGTGAGGCCCGTCCGCCGGTCAGCCGCCTGCGAGTAGCGCCGCCGTCTCGAGGTCGCCGAGCGCCTCGAACGCGGCGACCCGGCCGACCTCGATGAGGCGGGGGATGTCGCCGTCGGACCACTTGCGGGCGTCGTCGGTGTCCGGGCGGATGAGGACGTCCGGCGGCTCCTCGTCCACCACCACGCCGAGAGAGGCGGTGATGCGGCGCCCCAGCCGGGTGCGGTTCCAGGTCTCGCGCAGTTCGACGGCGATGATGCGCGTGGCGCCGAGTTCGCGGGCGGCCCAGATCGGGACGTTGGAGGTGAAGGTGCCGTCGATCAGCAATGCGCCCTCCCGCTCGACGGGCGGGAAGAGTCCCGGCACCGCCATGGAGCCCATCAGGGCCGTGGTGAGCGGCCCGGTCTGCAGGACGACGGGCCGCCGCGCCCGGGCGTCGCTGGCGACGGCGGCGAAGGTGGTCGGCAGGTCCTCGATCCGGCGGCCGTCGAAGATCGCCTCGATCTGGCGGTGTTGGGGCCCACTGTCGAGCAGCCCGAGCCTGCGGTTCGGCGTGAAGACGCCGAAGTCGCGCCAGGACGCGGCGCCGAGGCGCTCGCGCATCCGGGCCGCGGTGCAGCCGGCGGCGTAGCTCGCGGCCATGAGGGCACCGGCGCTCGTACCGACGACGATCTTGATGTCGAGGTCGAGGCGTTCGAGCACCTCGACGACCCCGACGTGAGCCGCGGCGAGCGCCGCCCCACCACCCAGGACGAGGCCCCAGGTCGGCGGCGGGAAGGTGGAGGTGGACTGCACCGGTGCAACCTACTTGCCGTCGGGGTTGGGGACGAGGACACCGCGGGCCTGCTTCACTGCGACGTCCGCACTCGCCGCCGGGCCGGGCACGGCGCCTGGCACGTCCTGCGAGGCGCCGCCGTCGACGGTGAAGGAGGCCTGCCAATAGGCCGTCGCGCTCACCGTCCTTGAGCCGGTGACGTCGTACACGTGCCCGAAGTACTGCGGGCAGGTGCGCGCGCGGCACGGATCCGAATCGCTGTAGGCCCTTCCCGGGCCTGACGTCGCACTCGCGCCGTCGCCGAACGACCACGCCACGTGGTCCAGCGTCAGGCTGATCACCACGCGCTGCCCCAGGATCGTCACCGGGGCCAGATTCTGTTGATGCGGCGCATCCGCCCACATCACCGTCTCGATGTTCACCAGCGTCGTCCCGTGCGGCGCCAGGCCGACCGCTGCCGTCGGAACCAGACGCACCACCTGTTGGCGCACGAGCTGCGGGGTGACCTGGGGCCGGCCGGGTTGTTGCCCGGGCGGCAGCCACACGTAGCCGCCCGAACCTCCGTACGGGCAGGTCGCCCAGTAGATGGTTCCGCCGGCCTGCTTCTGCGAGACCGCGACCGGACCCGTCGTCGGCGCGTTCTCGGTGACCCGGTAGTAGCACCCGTCGTTCGCGTTGAACCAGCCGTCGTTCGTCTCGCAGGGGACGGTGTTGCCCTTCCAGGAACATGTATCTAGCGTCGCCAGTCTGCGTCGGTCCGGAGCCCGCTCGCCGGTGTCGCACGAGTCCCTGTCGTGGTGCATACAGCCGTCGGAGGCTGCACGTTACGGTCGGATCGGCCGAGGCATTGGCGCGAGCAGATGAGAAGTGCGAACACGACAGTTATCAGTACTCGCTTGCTCATGGCTTGCAGGTCTTTGCGCGATCGACACTGCTACGATGAGACATACCAGCGGGCCCCCCGCTTGAACCACCGTCGCCGTAATTTCGTGTGGTGGCGGCGCAGGTGCCTTGACCAATTTCACGGGCTTACCGGTGTACGCATTCACGATGCGCCAGTTTACTGCCCGCAGTAGGACAATCGACGAATCTTTACGTGATGGCAGCGGCGACGAGCCCGAGTCGACTGACCGCACAGTTGGCCGGGACTTGGGAGCTTGCCCAGCGAACGCGATAGCCGCGATATGGCGAAACTTGAGAGCTCTTTCTCGAGCCGCTGCAGTTCTGAATCTACGGCGAGCGCCGTGGTTCGTTTATGGAAGTCATGATTGGGCGACTTCTCGGCCATATGACTAAGCCGCCGATAGCTCAGGTAGACGGTCAGCGCCGCGTTCGCTGCTCGGTCCTGAGCAGAAAGCACCGTCGATGTCGACATCGCCGAAGACGACTTGGTCGCTATGGGCGTTGACGGGGTCGATGTCGGCGTGGGAGCAGGGGCCGGGTCGTGGGAGCAGGCAGCAAGGGACACCACCGTCACCCCCAAAACGACATACGTCGCGCCCCGCCACAAACGCACGCGAAGATCTTCGCACGCAATTCCCGCACATGCACCCGTTGTCCACAGCGCAGCGGGCACCGTGAGCGGGATGGGGCGATTGTCAGCCGCGGGTGGTAGCTATGACGTCATGCGCATCGGTCGTGTGTCTCTCGCCGCCGCCTGCACCCTGGCGGTCACCCTGTCAGCCTGCTCGTCGAGCGGCGGGGGCTCGACGCCGCAGCAGAGCACCGGCCCGGCCGCGGACCTGAGCAGCAGCCTGCGAAGTGGCGTGCACGGCATCTCGTCGGCCCATTTCGTCGTCGACGCCTCGTTCGGCGGGCAGCCGCTCACGGCATCCGGCGACGAGACACTGGCCGGCGGCAAGCTCACCGCGCTGCAGGCATCGGCCCACCTCCCCGGCGGGCTCGGCGCGGCCAAGATCGTCGTCGCCGACGGTGTCACCTACGCCGAGCTGCCGGCGTCGCTGCGAAGCGGCAACAAGCCGTGGCAGAAGCTCTCCGCCGACAGCAGCAACCCCGTCGTCGCCCAACTGGCCGGCTTCGTCGACGCCGCGCTCGCCGCCGCCGGGCTCGGCACGCTGCCGGACGTGGTCACCGCCGGCTCGTCGGTGACGAAGGAGGGCACTACGAAGATCGCCGGGACCACCACCACGCACTACACGCTGACGATCGCCCCGGCAAGGCTGCCCTCCTCGCTTACCAAGACCGCCGATCTCGGCAGCAAGCCGATCCCGGCCGACATCTACCTCGACAAGAGCGATCGTCCGATTCGCGTCCACGTCAGCTTGACCATCGGCGGGCAGGGCACCGACACCACGGTCACATTCAGCAAGTTCGGGCAACCCGTGACCATCCAGCCGCCTCCCGCGGGGAAGGTGTCGGGCTGACGCGGCCGACCCCAGCCACCGGCCGGGGCGTTCGCGGCAGAATACGAAGGTGCACACCGCGCTCGACGTCCTTGCCCTGGTCGCCATCGTCGGCTTCGCAGCAGGCACCGCGCGTCGGTTCGGATGGTCGGAACCGCTGCTGCTCACCGCGATCGGCGTGGTGCTGTCGTTCGTCCCCGGCTTCCTGGACATCCGGCTCACCCCTGATCTCGTACTGTTCGGCCTGCTGCCGCCGCTGCTGTACTCGGCGGCGATCCGCACCTCCCTGATCGACTTCCGGGCCAACCGGCGCGCCATCTTGATGCTGTCGGTGCTGCTGGTGGTGTTCACGACCGTCACCGTCGGCGCGGTGGCCTGGTGGGTCATCCCCGGAGCGACGATCGCGGTCGGTCTCGCTCTCGGCGCGGTGGTGGCGCCGCCGGACGCCGTCGCCGCCACCACCATCGCCCGACGGGTCGGCATGCCACGCCGGATCGTCAACATCCTCGAGGGCGAGAGCCTGCTCAACGACGCCACCGCCCTGGTCGCCCTGAACACCACGATCGCGGCCATCACCGCCACCGTCTCGCCGTGGCAGGTCGGCTGGGACTTCTTCCGCGCTGTCGGGGGCGGCCTGCTGATCGGCGTCGCCGCCGCGCTCGTGCTGGGCCTCGTGCGCAAGCATCTGGACGACGTCGTCCTGGACACCACACTGTCGTTCGCCGCCCCCTACGTCGCCTTCCTGCCGGCGGAGGAGATCCACGCCTCGGGCGTGCTCGCGGTCGTCGTCTGTGGGCTGCTGCTCGGGCACAACTCCCCCAAGCTGCAGACCGCCAGCTCCCGCATCGCCGAGAACAGCAACTGGCGGACGGTGCAGTTCGTCCTCGAGAACGTTGTCTTCCTGCTCATCGGTCTGCAGCTGCGCGGACTGCTCAACGCCGCCTCGGACGAGCACCTGCCCTGGACCCGGATCGCGTTGGTCTGCGGGGCGACGCTCGTCGCGACGATCCTCGCTCGCATCGTGTTCCTGTTCTCGGTGACGTCGCTGTTCCGGGTGCTGAAGTCGAACCCGTGGCCGTGGCGAGCCGTCACCGTCGTCTCCTGGGCCGGGATGCGCGGCGTGGTCACGCTGGCGGCGGTGTTCCTGCTGCCCGCCGCCACCCCGCGGCGCTCGCTGTTGGCTCTCGCCGCGTTCACCGTGGTGGCGGGGACGCTGCTGATCCAGGGCCTGACACTGCCCGCCCTGGTGCGGCGGCTGGACATGCCGGGCCCGGACCCCGCCGAGGACGCGCTGCAGAGCGCCGGACTGGTCAACGCCGCCGCCCAGGCCGGCCTCACCCGGCTCGACGAGATCAGCACCGGCGACGACCCGCCCGAGATCCTCGAGCAACTGCGCGAGCGGGCCATGACCCGCAGCAACCGGATCTGGGAGCAGCTCGGCCGCACCCAGACCGAGCTGGAGCCACCGGCCGCCGCCTATCGCCGGCTCCGGCTGGCGATGCTGGCCGCTGAGCGCGGCTCGATCCTCGAGGCCCGCGACCGCGGCGTCTACGACGAAGAGGTGCTGCAGGCGGCGCTGCGATCGATCGACCTCGAGGAGTCCCTGCTCGACCGCATCGACGACGCCGCCTCCCGCGTGGACGACGAACTCACCACACCCACGCAGCAGGCCGGCGACTGCGACCATCTGCAGGACGCCCCGCGCGTCATGCAGGCCCGCACCCCGGGCGCCTGCGAGGAGTGTCTGCGCGACGGCACCCGCTGGGTCCACCTGCGCATGTGCCTGAGCTGCGGCCACGTCGGCTGCTGCGACTCCTCGATCGGCATGCACGCCGACCTGCACTACCGCGAGACCGGGCACCCGGTCATGCGCTCGATCGAGCCGGGCGAGGCCTGGCGCTGGTGCTACGTCGACGACCTGCTCGGATAGCCGGTAGGGCCCTACACTCCCGGCAGGGAGGTCGTCATGGACATGCGGCTCGAAGTCATCGCAATCCCGGTCAGCGACGTCGAGGCCTCGGCCCGGTTCTACACCGAGGTCCTCGGCTTCCACCTCGACCACGACGTCGAGCACGTCCCCGGCATCCGGGTCGTGCAGGTGACCCCGCCTGGATCCCCGACGTCGGTCGTGTTCGGAGCCGGCATGCCACTCGGCGACCCGGGCACCACAAAGGGTCTGCAGCTGGTCGTCGACGACATCGCCGCCACCCGCAGCACCCTCGCCGAGCGCGGCCTCGCGATCTCGGAAGTGCAGCAGCTCGGCCCGGAGGGCACACCCGGCAGTCGTTTCGCCTTCTTCACCGACCCCGACGGCAACGGGTGGTCCCTGCAGGAGATCAAGCGCGGCTGACGTCAGCCCCCAGCCAGCAAACCAAGGGCGACCCACCACCACGCGGGCGAGACCCATCCCGCCGGGGCAGCCCGACGAGCGCAGCGAGGGCGGGCGGGGGCGGTGTCCGTCCGGGAGCGTGGATGGGCCTGGCCCCCCCCGAGCGAAGCGAGGGGTGGTTGCGACCGGACGGACACCGCCGCCGACCGACCGACCGGACAACACGAAAGGGGCGGCCCCGGCGAACCGGGGACCGCCCCTTCGAGGTGGTGCGGGTGGACTCAGAAGTCCATGTCCCCCATGCCGCCGGGGGCGCCGCCGGCCGCGGCACCGGCCTTCTCCGGCTTGTCGGCCACAACGGCCTCGGTGGTGAGGAACAGCGCGGCGATCGACGCGGCGTTCTGGAGCGCCGAGCGGGTGACCTTGGTCGGCTCGACGATGCCCTCCTTGAACATGTCCACGTACTCACCGGTCGCGGCGTTGAGGCCGTGACCCGGCTGGAGGCCGAGAACCTTCTCCGACACGACACCGCCCTCGAGGCCGGCGTTGATCGCGATCTGCTTCAGCGGGGCGAGCAGCGCGGTCTTGACGATCTGCGCACCCGTGGCCTCGTCGCCGACCAGGTCCAGCTTGTCGAAGGCCGAGACGCTCGCGTTGGCCAGCGCCACGCCACCACCGGGGAGCAGGCCCTCCTCGACGGCCGCCTTCGCGTTGCGAACGGCGTCCTCGATGCGGTGCTTGCGCTCCTTGAGCTCGACCTCGGTGGCCGCGCCGACCTTGATGACCGCAACGCCGCCGGCCAGCTTGGCCAGCCGCTCCTGCAGCTTCTCGCGGTCGTAGTCGGAGTCCGAGTTCTCGATCTCGGTGCGGATCTGGTTGACCCGGCCCTGGATCTGGTCGGCCTCGCCGGCACCCTCGACGATGGTGGTCTCGTCCTTGGTCGTGGTGACCTTGCGGGCGCGGCCGAGCAGCTCGAGCCCGGCGTTCTCCAGCTTGAGCCCCACGGTCTCGGTGATGACCTGGCCACCGGTGAGGATGGCGATGTCGGCCAGCATGGCCTTGCGGCGGTCGCCGAAGCCCGGGGCCTTGACGGCGACGGACTTGAAGGTGCCGCGGATCTTGTTGACGACGAGGGTCGCGAGGGCCTCACCCTCGACGTCCTCGGCGATGATCATGAGCGCCTTGCCGGTCTGCATGACCTTCTCGAGCAGCGGCAGCATGTCCTTGACGTTGGAGATCTTGCCCTCGTGGATGAGGATGTAGGCATCCTCGAGCTCGGTCTCCATGCGGTCGGCGTCGGTGACGAAGTACGCGGACAGGTGCCCCTTGTCGAAGCGCATACCCTCGGTGAGCTCGAGCTCGAGCCCGAAGGTGTTGCTCTCCTCGACGGTGATGACGCCTTCCTTGCCGACCTTGTCCATCGCCTCGGCGATGATGTCGCCGACGGTCTTGTCGGCGGCGGAGATCGACGCGGTGGCGGCGATCTGCTCCTTGGTCTCGACGTCCTTGGCCTGCTTGCCCAGCACCTCGGACACGGCCGCGGTGGCGGCCTCGATGCCACGCTTCAGCGCCATCGGGTTCGCGCCCGCGGCGACGTTGCGCAGGCCCTCCTTGACGAGCGCCTGAGCGAGCACGGTGGCAGTGGTGGTGCCGTCACCCGCGACGTCGTCGGTCTTCTTGGCGACCTCCTTGACGAGCTCGGCGCCGATCTTCTCGTACGGCTCCTCCAGCTCGATCTCCTTGGCGATGGAGACACCGTCGTTGGTGATGGTGGGGGCGCCCCACTTCTTCTCCAGCACGACATTCCGGCCCTTGGGGCCGAGCGTCACCTTTACTGCATCGGCGAGCTGGTTCATGCCGCGCTCGAGACCACGGCGGGCCTCTTCGTCGAACGCGATCAACTTAGCCATTTCGGTGTTGTCCTCACTGTAGAGACACGTGTTCGGGTACCGGCTGCAGTGCCCGCGACGGACGACCCGCTCAGGGCGGGCCTCACCGATCACCGGTTGGCACTCACCTTAGTCGAGTGCCAACTCGAGTTTGGCACTCGGGTGAGGCGAGTGCAAGCACGTCTCCGGGGCCGGTTCCCAGCCACCCGAAACACGTCGGAACCGGTGGATACCGTGTCCGCGTGCTGACGATCGAACGGCTGACCAAACGGTACGGAGACACCGTCGCGCTCGCGGGCGTCTCGCTGCGCGTCGGCCCCGGCGAGATGGTCGGGTTCGTCGGCTCGAACGGCGCCGGGAAGTCGACGACGATGCGCATCGCCATGGGCCTGCAGGCCGCCGACTCCGGAACGGTCCGGTGGCACGGCGCGCCGGTAGACTTCGCCACCCGGCAGCGCTTCGGCTACATGCCCGAGGAGCGCGGGCTCTACCCGAAGATGCGGGTCGCCGAGCAGATCGCCTACTTCGGCCGGCTGCACGGCATGCCGGCCTCCGCGGCCGCGGAGGAGGCCGAGCAGCTGGTCGAGCGGATGGGGGTCGTCGCCGGGCCACGCGACGCCGTGCAGGCGCTGTCGCTCGGCAACCAGCAGCGGGTGCAGCTGGCCTCGGCGCTGGTGCACCAGCCGCAGCTGCTGATCCTGGACGAGCCGTTCTCCGGCCTCGACCCCATCGGCGTCGACACCATGGCCGAGGTGCTCGCCGACCGGCGGGCGGCCGGCGTCGGGGTGCTGTTCTCCAGCCACCAGCTGGAGCTCGTGGAGCGGCTCTGCGACCGGGTCGTGGTCATCCGCGGCGGTCAGATCGTCGCGGACGGCACCCTGGCCGAGCTGCGCGACGCCGCCCCCCGCGAACACCTGGAGCTCACGGTGGCGGGCGCACCGCCCGGCTGGACGGACGCCGTCCCCGGCGTCACCGTCCGTGAACGCGACGGCGACACGGTGGTGCTCTCACCGGCCGCTCCCGACGACGACCAGCGGATCCTCGCCGCCGCCATGGCGGCCGGGCGGGTCGAGCAGTTCGGCTGGCGCCGCCCGTCGCTGGCCGAGCTCTACCGCGACGCCGTCCGGGAACCGGAGCCCGCGGAGGCCAGGGCATGAACGGCGCCGTCCGCTTGGTGGCCTGGCGCGAGGTCCGCAGCCGGATGCAGCAACGCGGCTTCCGGATCGGCTTCGGAGTCGTGCTGCTGATCGTGCTCCTCGGAGTGATCGTGCCGAGCTTCTTCGGTGGCGGCAGCGGGCACGCGTCCTACGACGTCGGTGTCACCCGGCAGACCCGCGACCTGCGCTCGATGCTGCCCTCCTCCGGCCCGACCACCGTCACCGTGCACGTCGCCGCCGCGGGCCGGGCCCGCAGCGAGGTCGCCGACGGCCACTGGGATGCCGCGCTGCTGCCGGGCGGGACGCTCGTCGTCCACGACACCGGCAGCGGCGTCGTCCCGCTGCTGCAGCAGGCCTACCGGGACCTCACCCTGGCGCGCGCGCTGCGCGACGACGGCCTGACCCGGACGCAGGTCGCCCAGGCGCTGCGGGCCCACCCGCTCACCGTCCGCGGCGTCGGGTCCAGCAGCGGCGAGCACGCCCAGCGCCAGGCGATCGCGATCATCGCGGTGGTGGTGCTGTTCACCCAGCTGGCCACCTTCTGCACCTGGGTGGCGACGGGCGTGGTGGAGGAGAAGGCGAGCCGGGTGGTGGAGCTGATCCTGGCCTCGATCCGCCCGCTGCAGCTGCTCGCCGGCAAGCTGCTGGGTATCGGCACGCTGGCCGCGGCGCAGGTGCTGTCGATCGGGGTGGTGGCCCTGGCGGCGGGCACCGCCGTGGGAACGATCTCGCTGCCGGTCTCGGCCCTGGCGACGGTCGCCACCGCGTTCGTCGGCTTCGTGCTCGGCTTCGCGTTCTTCGGGGCGCTGGCCGCGGCGCTCGCCTCGACGGTCTCGCGGCAGGAGGAGGTCTCGGGGGTGATCGCGCCGGTCACCCTCAGCCTCACCGTCTGCTACCTCGCGGCCTTCGCGACCGCCGGCAGCCCGGACGGGGTGGCGGCGCGGGTGCTGTCGATCGTCCCGCCGGTCTCGGCGATCGCGATGCCCAGCCGGATCGCCGGCGGCGGCGTCCCGGTGTTCGACGTGGTGCTCGCGGTGGTGCTACTGGTCGCGGCGGCCGCCGGTGTCACCGCCCTCGCGGCCCGCATCTACCGGGCCTCGGTCCTGCACAGCGGTTCGCGCGTCTCGCTGCTTCGGGCGTGGCGGGGCGAGGCGACGGGCTGATCCGCGGCACCGTCCGGCACGGTGCGACACCCACCCGAAGACGACACCGGCCCGCCCCTGATCGGGTGCGGGCCGGTGCCGGTGGTGATGTTCCGGTGTTCAGCCGACCAGCCGGACGGCGTCTGCCTGCGGGCCCTTGGGGCCCTGCACGACCTCGAACTCCACCCGCTGGTTCTCGTCGAGGGTCTTGTAGCCGTCGGCCTGGATCGCCGAGTAGTGGACGAAGACGTCCTGGCCGTCGTCCACGGCGATGAAGCCGTAGCCCTTCTCGTTGTTGAACCACTTCACGGTGCCCTGTGCCACGTGCGCTCCCTGCAATCCCCTCGGGGCCTGTCCGAGCCCGCCGGATGCGGGGCTGTCGGGGTCCAGGCAGCGGTTTCTCGTCACCTCGACCGGGGCGGACGCTAACCGATTCTGTGAACCGCGACAAGCATTCCGGGAGATCCTTCGGCGGCGCCGGGAGCCGGCCGTCCTCGACGTGCCGCAGCACCGTCGACCCGAGCAGCAGACCGTCCACGGTGGTCGCCTGCGCAGGGGAATCCGGATGTCCGCCGTCCACAGCCCGGCGCGGCGTCCACAGTTCGCGTCGAGGCGGCGCTGCGGGGGCGGTGAGCGGTTGCGATGGCGGCAGGTCACTCGAACCGGAGCACGTTTTCGCACCGGATGCTCGGCCGGCGGGGCCTCGTCCGACCATCTCGGGCGCAGACCTGGTCGACATCGACCGCGGCGAGCTTCCGATGGGCGTCTTCACCCGTGCTGACGCCCGCGGCCTCGGCTGGGGTGACGCGGCGCTGACGCGGGCGCTGCGCGCAGGCCGGCTGCGGCAGGTCCGGCAGGGGTACCTGACACGGGCCGTCGAGGCCTCGCACTCCGGGCGAAGGTCGAGGGCGCCATGGAGCGCGGCCGGCTCCGGGACCGATCAGGTTTTCGCCGGAGATGGTCGGTTCGGGCGCCGTAGGCCGACCATCTCGTGCGCAAACCTGATCGACGGACCGACTACAACAGGCCGGCCTCGCGCATCCCCTTCAGCGTCGGGCTGATGACGGCCGTGGGGTGGGCGCCGCCGCTGACGGCGTCGACGGTCTTGAGGCCGTCGCCGGTGTTGTAGACGACGGTCTCCTTGGAGGTGTCGATCGCGCCCTGCTCGACGAGCTTCTTCAACGTCGCCACCGTGACGCCGCCGGCGGTCTCGGCGAAGACGCCGGTGGTGCGGGCGAGCAGCCGGATGCCGTCACGGATCTCGTCGTCGTCGACAGAGGCCATCGCCCCGCCGGTGGAGCGGACGGCGTTCAGTGCGTAGGGGCCGTCGGCCGGGCTGCCGATATTGAGCGACTTCGCGATTCCGGTCGGCCTGACCGGGACGACGGTGTCGGAGCCGTCGACGAAGGCGGTGGCGATGGGCGAGCAACCCGCGGACTGGGCCCCGAAGACCGTCCAGGACGACTCCGGGACCAGACCGGTGCCGACGAGCTCCCCGAACGCCTTGTGGATCTTCGTGAGCATCGAGCCGGACGCCATCGGCGCCACGTACTGCTGCGGCAGGCGCCAGCCGAGCTGTTCGGCGACCTCGTAGCCGAGCGTCTTCGACCCCTCCGCGTAGTAGGGGCGGACGTTGACGTTGACGAAGCCGGTGTCCTCGAACTCGTCGGTCTCGCCGAGTTCGGAGCAGAGCCGGTTGACGTCGTCGTACGAGCCCTCGATCCCCACCAGCGTGCCGCCGTAGATCGCGGTCTGCGTGATCTTCGCCGGCTCCAGGTCGGCCGGGACGAAGACGATCGAGGGCATGCCGATCCGGGCGGCGTGGGCCGCCACCGAGTTCGCCAGGTTGCCGGTGGAGGCACAGGCGATCCGGGTGAAGCCCAGTTCGCGGGCGGCGGTGATCGCCACCGAGACCACGCGGTCCTTGAACGAGTGCGTCGGGTTGGCCGAGTCGTCCTTGACCCAGACCGGGGCACTGAAGCCGAGCTCCTCGGCCAGCCGGTCGGCCCGGATCAGCGGCGTCATCCCGGTGTGGGAGTCGACGCGGGTGTCGGCGGACTGCCCCACCGGCAGCAGGCCGGCGTAGCGCCACAGCGAGTACGGCCCGGAGCGGATCTGCTCATGGGTGACGCGGGCGAGCGCGTCCGGGTCGTAGTCGATCTCCAGCGGGCCCCAGCACTCCAGGCAGGCGTGCTGCGCGCCGAGCGGGAACTGCGCCCCGCAGTTGCGGCAGACGAGGCCCGAGGCGGGCGAGGGGACGGTCGGACGGTCGATCACAGCAGTCATGAACGAGGCCTTTCTCCTCATCTTTCTCGCCCGAAGGTCGCGCGAGCCGGAGTTGGCACCTGCGCACGACGGCCTCGATCGACCGGGTTGGGTTTCGTGCGCGGTTGCCGGGGCTTCGTCGGGCCGGTCCCTCTGCCCCTCTGGATGAGCACGTGCATGTTCGGTTGTTGTGCGTCGCCTGTGTCGGGCGGACGGCGCCCACTATGCCACGGGCGCCTCGGGCGTTACTGCGAAGACCAGTCAGGCGTGAGCACGACCACGACCGGACCGGACGGCAGACCGGAGAATTTGGGACGAACCCGTTTAATACCGGGGAACTGCTGCTGGAGGGCCTGGGCGGCCCCCTCGGCGTCGGAGTCGCCGGGGTCGAAGTAGGCGCAGGTCGACAGGATGTCGTTCTGCAGGTTGCCGACGTCGTTGACCGTCCAGCCACCCTGCCGGAACTGGGTCGCGGCGCTCGCAGCCAGGCCCTGGACGGTGGTGTTGTTCAGCACGACCAGCGGGACGGACTTCGGGTTCGCCGCCGAGCTGCCCAGGGTCAGCCCGCCGGTGCTCGGGCCGGGGCCGGTGCTCGTGTGCGTCGCGGGGTGGGTGGTCGTGGACGGGGACGACGAGGGTGTCGGCGAGGGGGTGACGGTGATGGTGGAGCCGGCGGCCTGCTGGCCTTTCGACTTGCTCGGTTGTGCGAGAGCCACGACCGCGATGACGGCGACAGCGACACCCAGAATCGCGATCGCGATTCCGGTCGTTCGTTCGCGCCGGCGGCGCCGGGCTTCCTGCCGGGCCAGACGGCCGTTCGGTGCGTTCAGTTCCTAGACCTCGATACCCAGACGACGTGCCGACCGCTGGCGCTGCCGGCTCGCCCGTAATCTACGCAGGCGCTTGACGAGCATCGGATCGGCACTCAGCGCAGCCGGAGTATCGATCAAGGCGTTGAGCACCTGGTAGTACCGCGTGGCCGACATGTCGAACAGTTCGCGGATCGCCTGCTCCTTGGCGCCGGCATACTTCCACCACTGCCGTTCGAAGGCCAAGATCTCGTGGTCCCGGCGGGACAGGCCGTCGTCGGATCCGTCGGCGTCGCCGTCGCGACCGGGGCTGGCGTGCGCGGACTGCATGCTGGCTGACTCCTCCGCCGAGGTGAATTCCACCCGTGTAATTCCTGGTCTCATTCAATCATGGGCGCCGCCGGTCAAGCGGTTCGCCGCGCTGTGGACCGCGCCGCGCGTCGTCCACAGGATGGCCGGAGGGGAGCGATCGGCCCGCCCGGACCGCCACGCTGCTGCCATGACCGCCAGCTTCACCACCTGGCCGCTGCTGGAACGCGCCCGGCGACTGGAGCTCGCCGCCGTCGAGACCCGCCGCCGGATGTCGGCGCTCACCTTCGGTGTGGCCGGCTGCGAGTGGGACGGTGAGGGCGCCCGCGCCTTCCGGGTCGCGGCCGACCGGGCCCTGCAGACGCTGCTGGCCGCGGTCACCGCACTGGAGGACGCCGCCGAGGCGGCACGGCGGCTCGCGGCGGGGCACTCGCCGTGACTTCGGCGCCGCCCGCCGGCCCCGGCAACGGCGCCGGCGGCCGCGTCCAGGTCTTCGGCGGCGCCGGCGGGATCACGGCCAACCGGGAGTCGATCGTCCGGCTGGGGCGTGAGTTCGCCGCGCAGGCCGAGCAGCTGCGCGGCTGCGGCGCCTGGTTGCAGCAGGGGCCGCCGCTGGACACCGCCTACCTGTTCCACCACACGGCCTTCCTGGCCGAGGCGGGCTCGTCCGGCCGCGCGGAGACGTTGCTGGCCCAGGCCGCGCAGCACCTCGACGACCTCGGCGCGTCACTGGCCCGGGCGGCGTCGACCTATCCGTGGGGCTCGGAGGTCCTCACCACGGCCCTGGGGCCGTCTCCCGGAGTGCTGTTCGACGCGCTGGCTCGCGTCGCAGACCATCCGTTCGACCCGATGGCCGGCCTGAGCGACGCGGTCACCCACGAGCCGGGCCTGCTGGACCACGCCGTGAACGACCTCGACGTGGCCGGCCTGACCCGGGTGCTGGCCGCCACGGACGACGGCGCCGGGGTGGCGGTGCCGGGTGTCCGGCTCGCGGTGACGCCGCCCCGCAGCCTGCCGGATCTGGTCGCGGCACTGGGGCGCACCGATGCCGAGGCCCCGCCGGGCGGCATCGACGTCCACGTCCTGACCGGGGCCGACGGGCGGCAGCGGGCCATCGTCGACCTCACGGGTACGCGGACCTGGGGCTCCGGTGGCGCGGAGGTCGCCGATCTCTACACGAACGAGCGGGCGTTGACCGGTCGGCCGACCGCCTACGAGCGGGGTGTCCTCGATGCGCTGCAGCGCGCCGGCGTCAGCCCGGACGACGACGTCATGCTGGTCGGGCACAGTCAGGGTGGGATGGTGGCGGTGGACGCCGCCCGCGACGCGGTCGCGAGCGGCCGCTTCCACGTCACCCACGTGGTCACCGCCGGCTCGCCCATCGGGTTGTCGGTCGGGTCACTGCCTCGTTCGGTGCGCGTGCTGGCCCTGGAGAACAGCCAGGACGTCGTGCCCCACGCCGACGGTCGGCCGAACCCCGACCTGCCGAACGTCACGACGGTCGTCGAGCCCGAGGGCGACCACACGGTGTCCGGCGACCACTCCATCGCCGCGGCCTACCAGCCCATCGCCCGGGACGCGGCGGCCTCGGGGCGGCGCTCGGTGCGCGACTTCCTGCACACCGCACGCGGGTACTTCCGCGGCGAGTCCGCGGCCGCCCAGCGCTTCCAGGTGCTGCGCACCGAGAGGCCGCCGTGACCCGGCCAGGAACGCGCCCACGTGGGTTGCCCTCGCCTGTAACCTCCGCCACGATCAAGCCATGCTCGGATCGATGCAGGACCTGCCACTGACGATCAACTGGATCCTTCGCCGCGCGGAGCAGTACTTCCCCGACAAGGAGATCGTCACCCGCACCAAGACCGGCCTGGCTCGCTCGACGGTCGCGGACGTGGTGGACGAGGCACGGCGGATCGCCGGCTGGCTGGACTCGGTCGGGATCTCCACGGAGGGACGGGTCGGCACCTTCGGGTGGAACACTGCCCGGCACCTGGCCCTGTACTTCGGCATCCCGGGTAGCGGGCGGGTCATGCACACGATGAACATCCGCTACTTCCCCGAACAGCTGATCTACACCGTCGGCCACGCCGAGGACGAGGCCGTCTTCGTCGACAAGTCGCTGCTGCCGCTGCTCGCCGAGTACCTGCCCAAGCTCGAGACGGTGCGGCACGTGGTGGTGATGGACGACGGCGCGGACGTCGAGATCCCGGCCGACGAGCGCATCGTGGACTTCGACACCGCTGTCGGCCGCGCCGAGCCGGCCGAGCTCGATGACCGGGTGCAGGACGAGCGCCGGGCCGCGGCGCTCTGCTACACCACCGGCACCACCGGCAATCCCAAGGGCGTCCTGTACTCCCACCGCTCGGCGTGGCTGCACTCCAACGCCTGCGCCATGGCCTCCACCTTCGCCCTCTCCGACTCCGATCGGGTGCTTCCCGTCGTCCCGATGTTCCACGCCAACGCCTGGGGGCTGCCCTACGGCTGCATGATGGCCGGCGCCGCCATGGTCATGCCCGGCCCGGACCTCACGCCCGACGGCATCCTCGGCCTGCTGCAGGACGAGAAGGTAACCCTCACCGCCGGCGTCCCGACCATCTGGATGGGCCTGACCCCGAAGCTCGGCGACTACGACCTGTCCCACCTCCGGCAGATCGTCTGCGGCGGCTCGGCCGTGCCCCGCTCGCTGTCCGAGACGTTCCGGGAGCAGATCGGCATCCCGATCCTGCAGGCCTGGGGCATGACCGAAACCTCGCCGATCGCCTCGGTCGGCATCATCCGGGGCGAGTACGCCGAGGCCACCGAGGACGAGAAGGCCGACCTGCGCGCCACCGCCGGCGTGGCCCCCGCCGGCGTGGAACTGCGCATCGTCGACGCCGGCACCCGGGAGCCGCTGCCGTGGGACGGCGAGGCCTCCGGCGAGCTCGAGGCCCGCGGCCCCTGGATCGCCAAGCAGTACTTCCGCACCGACGAGCCCGGCGACCAGTTCTCCCCCGACGGCTGGCTGCGGACCGGCGACGTCGCCACGATCTCCCCGCGCGGCTACGTCCGGCTGGTCGACCGCACGAAGGACCTGGTCAAGTCCGGCGGCGAGTGGATCAGCTCGGTGGAGCTCGAGAACGCCATCATGAGCCACCCGAAAGTCAGCGAGGCCGCGGTCATCGCCGTGGCCCACCCGAAGTGGATGGAACGTCCGCTGGCCTGCGTCGTGCTCAAGGACGGCGAGGACGCCGGCAAGGAGGAGATTCTCGAATTCCTGCGCGAGAAGCTCAACAAGTGGCAGGTGCCGGACGATGTGGTCTTCATAGACGAGGTCCCCAAGACCAGCGTCGGGAAGTTCTCCAAGAAAACGCTTCGGGACAAGTTCGCGCACTACGAACTGCCGACAGCCTGAGAGATTCCCCCGGCTCCGCGTGTCGCAACACAAGTCCCACTTGTCACAACCGTAACCTTGGTGGTTTCATGACGGGGCCTTCACATCCCCCGCGTGAAGGCGGGCGCCTGCTTCACCGAGCCTGCCGCCCCGACGACTCGCGGCCTACCCGACCGCCAGCCTGACGGGATACGTCATGAACACTGTCCGGACCTCCTCCCGGCGCATCCCCCGACGACTGCTGGTCGCGATCGTGATCACCGCCATGGTGGCCGCTCTCGCCGCACTCGTCCACCCGCCGACGGCGGCCGCGACCTTCGCCGACCGGGCCCCGGTCGCGAACATCGACGGCACCTTCGCCGCCCCCGGCGGCTACCGCGCCGTCGGCTACACCTTCGATCCGGACAACCGCGCCCGGAAGCTGCGCGTCGTCGCGACCGTGGACGGCAAGCCGACCCGGGCCGTCACGGCCAACGGCTACCGCCCCGACCTGGGCGCCCTGCACCCCTACGTCGGCCCCGACCACGGCTTCTCGATCTACGTGCCGGTCAACTTCCGCACCCACAGGGTCTGTTTCGTCGTGCGCAACGTGGGCCGCGGCGCCGACAAGACGCTGTACTGCATCGGCAAGCACGTCGTCGGTCCCTTCGGCGCGTTCGAGGACCTCACCACGACCCCCGGGCACGTCACCGTGCGCGGTTGGGTCATGGACTACAACAAGCTTCACTCGCCGGTCACGGTCATCGCCCACGTCGACGGCAAGGGACAGCGGGTGGTCGCGAACGCCTGGCGGCCGGACAAGGCTCGCGTGCGCGCCGGCGCCGGACCGCGCCACGGCATCAACGCCACCCTTCCGGTCTCGCAGGGGCGTCACCGGATCTGCCTGCTCGCCCTCAACATGGGTCCGGGCAAGAACAACTCGCTGGGCTGCCGGAACATCACCGTCAACGACAACCCGGTCGCGCACCGCGACGCGTGGCGCCAGGTCAACGGCAAGATGCTGGTCAGCGGCTGGGCCTTCGACGACGACAGCGCCTCCGGCGCCGTCAAGGTCGCGGTCGGCGTCGACGGCCACCGGGACGCGACGATCATCGCCAACCGCAGACGCAACGGTGTCCCACGGGCCTACGCCTCGACCGGCAACCACGGTTTCCGGGCGCTGCTCCCGCTGACCGAGGGTTCGCACCGCGTCTGCGTGTGGGCCGTCAACATCGGCTACGGGCACAACCGCGGGCTCGGCTGCTACCACGCCACCCTGCAGCTGCGCCCCACGGCGAAGGTGGCAGCCGTCACCGGCACCCTCGCCGGTCTGCGGGCCACGGGCTGGGCCACCGACCCGGACACCTCCTCGGCGATCAACGTGAAGGTCACCGTGGACGGCCACCTGCGCCGGACCGCCGCCGCGAACCGGCGGGGCCGGGTGCAGAACGGCCACAACTTCAACGTCTGGTTGCCGAGCGGCTCGGGCCGTCACCGGGTCTGCGTCGTCGCGGTCAACGTCCTCTACGGCGTCGGCGACTCCACCCCGGCCTGCCGCAGCATCGACCTCGCGCTCGACCCGATCGGCTCGTTCGACTCGCTGACGCGGCAAGCCGGCAGCACGAACCTGCAGCTGACCGGACTGGCGTGGGACCCGGACAACACCGCCCCGATCTCCGTCCAGGCCACCGTCGACGGCCGGCCCGTCGCCGGCTTCCCGGCCAACGCGGTGAACACCGGCTTCGGCCGGGGCCACCCTCGCTTCGGCGCCCGTCACGGCATCTCGAAGGCGCTGGCCGCCGACGCGGGCGAGCACACCGTCTGCCTCACCGCAACGAACTCGGGCGGGGGCGGCGACAAGGACCTGGGATGCCGGACGATCGCGGCGACCAACCCGCTGCCACCGGCCACCCCGCTGAACGCCACGGCCTCGGCCGGCTACAGCGCCGGCATCGTCACCTGGACGGCACCGCAGTCGGACGGCGGCGCCCCGTGGACGAAGTTCGTCGTCACCGCCCGACCGGGCGGCAAGACGGTCACCGTCGGCCCGTCCGCCACCACCGCCACCGTCCCGGGCCTCAAGCCCGGCAGCAGCTACACCTTCACCGTCCAGGCGGTGAACGCGGCCGGGAGCTCCGCCGCGGCGACCACGGGGGCCGTCGTGCCGCTGTCCGGCCCGGCCCCGCAGACCACGCCGGCGCCGATCTCGACGAGCCGCTACATCCGCAACATCCGCGGCGCCTCGGCCTCGGACCTGGCCACCATGCGGGCCGAGGGTGCCGCCGACGCCGCGGCGAACCCGTCCGGTCACCGTTACCTGATCCTGCTGGACATCGGCGGGCAGAGTCAGTACAACGGCGGCGTCGTGCTCAGCGCCACCACCCGCTTCGTCTCCTACGCCGATCTGGTGAAGGACGTCCGGGCCTACCTCGACGGCTACGCCAGCCGGCAGCGAGCGACCGCGCCGATCCTGGTCGCGGTGGGCACGAACAACGACATGGACGTCACCGCCGCGACCGGGACGCAGTGGGGCGGCCAGGTGGTCAACCCGCTCGTCAGCTACGCCCGTAAGTACGCCGGGATCCAGGTGGCCGGGGCGAACGACATCGAGCCCGGCTTCAGCGGCAACTACGGCAGTGCGGCGGCGTGGCTGAAGGCGTACCTCGCCTCGACGAAGGCCCGGTTCGTGTTCAACGGCTCGGCGGACGGCTGCTCGTCCACGGCCACGAGCCACGGCTGCAACAACGGCTGGACGATGTCCGGCCTGTACAACCTGGCCGCCGGAGCCGCGCCGAGCCGGATCACCAACCTGCCGCAGGTCTACAACTACACGATGGCCGATCAGTGGAAGTACATCTCACTGACCGGCCTCGGACTCGGCCAGCCGCGGATCGCCTTCGGCGGCCCGCTCACCGAGTACACCGCCTGCGCGCAGGCCCACTCGTGCGGCAGCATCACCGGCAACCAGGCCTGGCAGCGGATGTGGGCCAACCTGCATTCGCAACCGAGTCTCCGGGTCGGCAGCCTGCCGTTCTCGACCGATCTGCGGATCGACAGTTGACCGCCACCCGGGCCGTGGTCGCCCGGTCGGTTCCCCTCGCGCTCGCTCTGACCACCGTGGCAGCGCTCGTCGGCTGCACCTCGGGCTCGGCCGAGGTCGGTGATCCACGGATTCCGACGACGCCGGCCGCGGTGTCGTCTGCCCCGGCATCGACCGGCGCCCCGGTCACCTCCAGCAGCCCCGCGCCCGCTCCGTCGAGGCCGGCGACGTCGAGCGCGCCTGCGAGTTCGACGGCGCCGAGCACCCCGGCGCCGACCCGGGCGAGTTCGAGCACGTCGGCGCCTCCCGCCGCCGCGCGGTTCACCACCACCTGTCACGCGCTGGACGTGCGTGTCTTCAAAGGCGGCGCGGAACGGGGGACGGAGATCGCCGCCCTGCAGTACGTGAACAACGGCGCCGCCGCGTGCACCATCTCCGGCATCCCGAGCGCCCGGCTGTTGGTCAACGGCACCCCCGCGGGAACGCGCTCGCAGCCCGACGACAGCCGCGTCCGGACCATGACGCTGCAACCGGGCGACACCGCGCAGAGCCTGCTGCGCGACTTCTCCAGCTGCAACGCGCCGCTGGCCCACGACATCCGGGTGAGCCTGCCGAGCCTCGGAGGGTCGCACGGAGGCACGGTGGATCGCCCGATCTCGCCGCTACGGGTGTGCGCCCTGCGAACCTCACCCGTCGGCCCGCCGAGCTGAGCTGACCCGCCCGCCGCGGCCGTGGGCGTCGCGCACCGGGCAGGATCGACGGTCGTGAGCACCCCGCCCCTCCGGCAGCGCGCCAGTCTCGTCGCGGCGCTGCTGCTGACCGGTCTGTCGATGCGGACGGCCGTGACGAGCGTCGGCAGCGTGCTCGACCAGCTGCAGGCGGGGCTGCACGTGTCGGGCAGCCTGGCCGGGTTGATCACGACGCTGCCGGTGATCTGCTTCGCCGGCTTCGGAGCGGTCACGCCCCGGATCGCCCTCCGATTCGGGGCACACCGGCTGGTGGTGATCGCGCTCGCCGTGGCGACGGCCGGGCTCGCGCTGCGGCCGTTCGTCCCCACCGGGCCGCTGTTCGCGCTCGTCACCGTCCCGGCCCTGGGCGCGGCGGCGGCGAGCAACGTGCTGATGCCCAGCCTCGTCAAGCAGCACTTTCCCGACCGGTTCGGCACGATGACGGCCGTCTACACCACCGCGCTCGCCGTCGGCGCCACCGCGGCCGCCGGCGTCACCGTTCCCGTCGGCGACGCACTCGGCGGCTGGCGGCAGGGTCTCGCCGCCTGGGCCGTGCTGTGCGGCCTGGCGATCCTGCCCTGGCTGCCGAACCTGGCGGACGACCGGCACATGAGGCGGTCGGACCCGCCCGCCGCCGGCGCCGACCGGCTCGCCCCCACGCCGACGCGCACCGGGGCGCTCCCGGCCGCGGTGCTGCTGCGCAGCCGGACGGCCTGGGCGCTGGTGCTGTTCTTCGGGGCCCAGTCGACACAGGCCTACATCGCCTTCGGCTGGTTCGCCCGCTTCCTCACCGACCACGGCATCGACCACGCGACGGCCGGAGCGATGGTGGCGACGCTGTCCGGCATCGGCATCCCGGCCTCGCTGATCGCGCCGCGGGTGCCGTCGCGGCTCCACCGCGCGCTGGTGAGCTTCTTCCTGCTGTGCCTGCTGGCGGCCTACACCGGTATGGCGCTCGCACCGGCGGGCGGCGCGTGGGCCTGGATGGTGCTGGCCGGCATCGGCGGCGGGGCCTTCCCGCTGGCCCTGACGCTGATCGGGCTGCGCGCCCGCACCCCGGAGAGCACGGCCTCGCTCTCGGCGTTCGTGCAAGGGTTCGGCTACGTCGTCTCCGGGCTCGGTCCGCTGCTGTTCGGCGCCCTGTTCGGGCTCACCGGATCGTGGGCGCTGCCGATGACGGTGCTGTTCGTGGCACTCGCTGCGCTCGCCGCCGCCGCCCGACCCGCGACCGCTGCCCGCTTCGTCGATGACGAGGTGGACGCGGCCGCGGCGTCGCCGGCCACGGCGGTGTGATCGCACCGCACCGGATCAGCCGGCCCGGCGACTGGTCGCGGGGTGGCCCCACCCGCGGCTGGTGGCGATGACGCGGCGATAGTGCGTGAGCAGCTCGTCGGTGACGCGGGCCCACGTGCGGTGGGCGACGGACGGGCGCGCCTGCTGCGCAAGTTCGGCGAGTCCCGCCCGGTCCAGAGGGCCTCCTGCACGACCTGGCAGAACGTCTCGTCGGCAAACGTCTCGTCGGCACCGGGGTGCACCAGCGTGTCCAGTGAGGCGACCGTGCGGCCCAGCTCGGTGCCGGTCACCTGCCCGGTGAACACCGCCGCGGGCATCAGCTTCTCGAGCTGTCTGCGTCGAGGCCCGTCACCGACGACCACGAGTCGGACCCCGGGCAGCGTGCTGATCGGTTCGAGCAGGTGCGCCCGCTTCTCGGGGGCGAGCCGCCCGACGAAACCGACCAGGAGCTCGCCGGCCGGCGCCAGCTCCGCGCGCAGCCCCTGGTCGCGACGGCCCGGGTCGAACAGGTCACGATCGACGCCCCGCTGCCAGAGCGCCAACGGACCGATGTCCTGGCCGCGCAACTGGTAGGCCGAGGCGCTCGACGGCACCAGGGTGAGGTCCGCGGCGTTGTGGATTCGCCGCAGCCGCTTCCAGACCAGCCGGGTGCTGACCCCGACGTGGTACCGGCGAGCGAATGCCGACAGATCCGTCTGCCAGACCGCCACGCTCGGCAGGCCGAGGCGGCTCGCGGCCAGCACGGCCTGGGCGCCGAGCACGGCCGGCGAGGCCAGGTGTACGACATCCGGATCGACCCGGCGCAGCACCGGCAGCAGGTCGGCTCCAGGCCGAGCGACGTCGAGGCCGCGGTACCCGGGCAGCGACACCGCGGGCACCGTCACCACCTCGACCGTACGGCCGCAGCGGCTGCGGTAGTCCTCCCCGCTCGGTGCGACCACGATGCCGTCGCCGTCCCGGAATCAGGTCGCTGAACAGGAGGTGTCGCCTTCAGCGTCTCCGCCCGGGCGCCCGGACCGGCACCCTCAAGGGTCGTGGAGCGCAGCAGCCAGGGCCGTCAGCGCGTCGTGCTGGCTGAGCGCGATCGGCACGGGTCTCTGCTTGTCGACCCGGATCCGGCAGGTGACGCGGTAGCCGTGGCCGGCGAAGGCCAGGAAAGCCTCGCCGCAGCGCAACACGCTGGCGCCGGGAGCGGAGACCTGTACGCCGATCGGGTCGGAGGACACGTTCCCGCGGTACACGGTGGCGGTGAAGCGGCTCGGCCGGTGCCGGATCAGCCGCCGCGGGACGCCGAGCCCGGCGAACTGCACCCCGTTGCTGCCCCGGTAGCGGGCGGGTAACGGCAGCACCTTCACCCGCGCGACCTCCGTCGCCCGGCGGTAGCCGGGCACGGAGAGCAGTGAGACTCGACGCCGACGGCGTGCCCGCCGGCAGGGACGGCGACGGCGCGCCATCGCTCGCGGTCGCCGGGTTGCTGCCGGTGACCGACCCACCTGGGCCCCCGCCGCTGCACCCGGTCAGGCCCAGCGCCACTGCGGCCACAGCGGCCACCGCAGCCACAGCGGCCGCACCGCCCGCACGCCAGGTCGAGGTCGTCGTCACCACGGGTTCGATGCGTCAGACGAGCTCGGGAACGACCTGGCGTTCGAACAGCTCGATGCCGGCACGGTCGTAGGCGGCCTCGGCAAAGTTGACGATGGCGTAGGTCAGCCCGAGGCCTTCGGCCTCCCGCAGCTTCTCGACGAGCTGCTCCGGGGTCCCGACCAGCGGACCGTTGCGGAACATGGTCGAGTAGCGCTCCAGGGCGTCGGCCGGGATCAGTGGACGGTAGTGCGACTCGATCCAGTCGAGCCGCTCCGCGACGTCCTTCTCGGTCTCGCCGATGACGACGTTGTAGTTGCCGGAGCGGGTGATCGCACCGAAGTCCGTCCCCACCTCCTTGCAGTGCTGCTCGAGGACCTCCGACTTGTGCCGGAACACGTCCGGTGTGGCGTCGAAGTTGGTGTACTGCGCATATTTAGCGGCAATGCGCAAAGTCTTCCGCTCGCCGCCGCCGGCGATCCAGAGCGGGATCCCGCCGTCCTGCAGCGGTCGCGGGCGGACGATGGCGCCGTCCACCTGGTAGTGCTTACCGGCCAGGGTCGCGGTGCCCTCGGCCCAGGCTTGGCGCATGATCTGGACGCCCTCGTCCAGCATCGCGAGACGGGCGCCCGCCGTCGGGAACCCGTAGCCGTAGGCCTCCCACTCGTGCTCGTACCAGCCGCCGCCGATCCCCATCTCGACCCGGCCACCGGACACGTGGTCGCAGGTGGCCGCGACCTTCGCGAGATACGCCGGGTTGGGATAACCCATGCAGGTGCACATCTGGCCCAACCGCACCCGCTCGGTGACGGCACCGAAGGCGGACATCAGCGTCCACGCCTCGTGGGTCGCCTCGTCCGTCGGCACCGGCACGGTGTGGAAGTGGTCGTAGACCCAGATGCTCTCCCACGGGCCGCGGTCGGCGGCGAGGGCGAGGTCCTTCATCACCGGCCACTGGTCGGCGGGGGCGATGCCGGCGAGGTCGAGGCGCCAGCCCTGAGGAACGAAGATTCCGAAGCGCATGAGTCCACCCTAGAGTCCGGCCGGGTCACGGTCCCCGTCGCCGGACTCGGCCCGCGAGATCACCCTCGCAGGCCAGCGCGTTCCCACTGACCGGTTTGGTGTACCCCTCGGTAACCCCGATAGTGGAAAGCGCCCGTCGTTAGTCGGACGTCCTACCAAGTGCAGGCGTCACTGCCCCCTCGGAGGCTCGTTGCTCACTGGCGCCGCCGACACCTCGACCGTGCCGGCCCCGATCGCGGCACGAGCCGGCCTGCACCGTGCCCCCGCGCGCACCGGATCGCGGCTGCTGGGCCTCGGCGCCGCCCTGCCCGAGCGGTCGCTGAGCGCGAGCGAGCTCGGCTCGCCGTTCGCGCGCTCCGGCGACTGGGTCCAGACCCGCACCGGGATCGAGCGGCTCCACCGCGTCACCGGCCCGGACGAGCTCGACGCGCTCGTCGCCGCGGCCGCCACCGAGGCCCTCGCCGCGGCCGACCGGTCCACCGCCGACGTCGACCTGGTGATCACCACCAGCTGCAGCGCCGTCCCGGGGACGGAGGGCAACGACACCCTCGGGCGTCAGGTGGCCCCGGCGGCGCCCCGGCTGCACCTCAACGCCGCCTGCAGCGGGTTCAGCTACGCCCTGTCGACCGCGGACTTGGCTCCATCCGCACCGGCGCGGCGGGCACGGTGCTGATACTGGCGGCGGAGCGCATGAGCGACCTCATCGACCCCGCCGACCTGGGCACCTCCATCATCTTCGCCGACGGCGCGGGCGCGGCCGTGGTCACCGCCACGGACGGCAGCACCGGCGTCGGCCCCGTCGTGTGGGGCAGCGACGGCGGGCAGGCGGGGTTGATCGACTGCGGGAACGTGCCGGGCGGGCGCCTGTCCATGGCAGGCCGGCAGGTGTTCCGGTGGGCGGTCGAGACCGTCCCGCGACTGGCGCGAGAAGCCTGCGCCCGCGCCGGGGTGCGGCTCGAGGACGTGGAGGTGTTCGTCCCGCACCAGGCGAACCTGCGCATCGTCGACGCCGTGGCCGAGCGCCTGGGGTTGCAGCACGCCGTCGTGGCCCACAGCGTCGCCACCTGCGGGAACACCTCCGCCGCATCGATCCCGATCGCCCTGGCCGATCTGGACGCCCGCGGCCTTCGGCGGCGAGGCCAGCTCGCGCTGCTGGCGGGCTTCGGAGCCGGCCTGAGCTGGGCCGCCCAGGTCGTCGTCCTGCCCTGACCGAGCCCGCGATTCA